>JAFKER010000025.1 GCA_017308595.1 Afipia sp. | reverse complement strand
CCAGCCGTGCCAGAACATCAAGACGGTTCAGCTCGCGCTTGCTCATCAACACTATGCCCATCGAAATGACAGCCTCCAAGGTCCCCAAAGGGACCAGAAACTGACATTTGAACTTTGCTCAGTGCTGACATTTTAGCTTTGCTGCTACATCGGATTTCGCACATCCGGTGTTATGGAATTTAACGGTTCGTTTTGCGCTAGAAGGAGACGATTGCTGATCGAATGTGGGCTGACAACGATGGAGAGGGGTCACGTATCGTTGGCGCTTGGCGCCTCCGTCCGTCTAGGATACTCGGAAATCGGACGCGGCCTATTTACTCTTCGGTTTGAGGTTCAAGTTCACGCTGTTGCACGAACAGCGCACGGCATCCGGCGTGCCGCGCGGCATAGTGTAAAGCCACGTCTCGCATTTTTCGCATTGGAAGCAGCCGAGCAGCTCGCGGAACGCCGCGACCACTGGCTCGAAATCCTTGCGCCCGAAATTCGCCCATTCGTTGTAGTGAACGGCTTTATTAACCGCCCACTGCTCCACATTCACTGCGCCATTGCACGACGACAACAGTTTCTTACGGTCGAGCGCCGCGTCCTTTTCTGTGGTATTGCCCCATGATTGCGCCACATCGGCAGCTTTGCCACATAGCTCCCGCAACCGCACGAGGACGCTGGGCAAAAGTTCGCCAAGCTCGTAATTACCGTCTGATTTGAATATCGTGCTTGCCCCAAGGTTGTCGGCAAGGCGGCGCGCTGCATATTCGAGATGACGCCTCAGGTTTGCCGCCGCTTCAGGTACCTTGTTCTTCGCCAGTGACGCGGCGATGTCGTCCCAAACTTCCGCATTCGATTCCACAAGTGGGCCGGTCTCGACCGTCCAGCCGTGAAACGAGAGTGCCGTTTTGGTTGTAACAAGACCAGCCGATCGCATCTGTTCCGCCCACAGGCGATCATGCGTCGTGATGACAAACTGCGTATTCGGAAAATGCGTCTTCAGAAGCTTGCAGAACTGGTAACGGTGCCCGGAATCCACCGACATCACCACGTCATCCAATAGGGCAAGCGTAAAATTTCCCCCTAGGAGGCGCTTCATCAGGGCAAGGTAGAGGCAGACACCCATGCCGTCCTGATGCCCCTCACTGTGAAACGCGGCCGGAGGGAAAAGCCCACGCTCGTAGAAATTCACCGAGAAATCCAGCTTACCCGCGCTGGGCGTCAGCTTTGCCGTAAACTTCTCCTCATCGCCCTCATTGATCAGACGGTAAAAAGTACCGAAATCCTCCTGAACATCCTGATACAGCGCATCGAGCTCGGCTTCCATTACTTTGCAATAAGCGTCGTAGGCCGCTTTTGCCGTCGTGCTCGCGATTTCGGCGCGCTGCCGCTGGCGCAGTGCTGCGCGATAGTCCTCGAGGCGAAGCTGCGCCGTCGAAAGAAACGTCTGCGCATCCAGGGTGGCTGTCTGATCCGGCTTCGCTTCCACGGTACCGACGAGACTGGCCAAGACCTTTGGAAAATCCTCCGGAACAGCAGCCCAGCCCGAAGATAGGCGGAGCTTCAGCCCCAACAGCCCGTCCACTGTCCCAAGCGCTGGTCGCAGCCCTTCGAGCTCCTTCCCCCACGCCTCGATTGCTGATTTTGAAGCAGCGTCGTTCTGAGCGACTGCGATCCGATATCCTGAGACAAGCGCCTCTCTCAATCTTGCGGTTTCTCGCGCGAGATCGCTTCCCGCCGCCAGCAAGGCAGCCTGCAATTTGGTCGCTTCTTCGGACTTTACGAGCTTGGTCGCTAGATGCGTCAGCAGATGCTCCTTATCCGGCCATTCATGGTCGCATAACGGGCAGAGTGGGCCGTCGACGAGATCGAGTCCTTGTTCAATCAAAGCGCGGTGATGAAGAGCCTGTAAAAGCGAAGGGTCAGATTCCAACCGAGACAAATTTGCGAGAATTGCGTCGGCCCAAGGCTTGCCCGCATCGGCCGCTTTTGCCGCCGCATCGGCAAGCGCCGCCAAATCGCGAAGCGCAGAATGCTTGTTGAATTCCGCCGCCCTGCCAGCCTCGACCAATCTTTCGTCGAGCCGCGTGTCCGCCTCCAGCTTGCTAATCACGGGAAGTTTCAGGGTCGTCCTGCGGAGGTTCACCGCCGTCAGAATCTCTTCGTATTTGAACTCCGCTATATTGAGGTGGCGCGCCAGCGTATCCCGGCTCGAAGCGGATTGGGCTTCCGCGGTCTTTAACGCCGTTTGAAGGCGGTTATGGGCGGCGTTAAGCGCGCTACGCGTCTGCCCGATGTCGTCAAGCTTCAAAATGGTCTGGACTTCCTCCGACCGCTTCGTCGGCTCGACAAGAATAAAGCGGAGGATTTCGCGGCGCGATAGCGTGATTTCCGGGTGTGCCGCAATATCGTCGAAGGCCGCCTTGATGTCAGAGTCTTTCGGCGTGATCTCAGGCTTCTTGGGCGATGATACTTTGCGCTTTATCGTCGCGGTCTTCTTAAGAGCAGGGAAATATACCTCCAGCTTCACGAAGGCTGCTTCCGGAAACCTCGCCTTATCGACATGCGGCCCATGTTCATTCACGGACAGGTCCTTAGTGCCAGGCCCCGTCAATCGGCCGATCTGGCCAGTAAGCGCGAACTCGATAGCGTCAATGACGCCGCTTTTACCCGACCCGTTCGGCCCAGAAACGGCGAACGTCGCTTGGTCGAGCTTGATATCGAGCTTCCGAATACCGCGAACTTCCTCAATGTGGGCCGCAATGATCTTGATCATGCAAGCTCGCCACCCTCGTTCGCAAAGATTCTGACAAGGTCATCCGCCCGAATTTTCGCGTCCCTTTTCAAGAGATCGTGCAGGGCACGGATCTTTTCTTCGCTCAGTGATTTGTCATCTGACATTTTCGCAATGAATTTCGCCAATATCATCTCTTGCAAGGTCGCCATGATGCACCGCCGTCCGCCATCAATTTCCTCAACTAGGGAGGTATCCTCTTTTGCTAGAGCCCCGGAGGATTAGGCATGAGCCTGATCCGCCTTTGGCATCTTGGTCCTTCGAGATCTTACTCAACGCAAACGACATTTGTTATCGCTTTCATGAAAGAGCTTGGCCGCTCAAGCCGGTTGAGCAAGGAAACTCCTCCCATTATCGAAGGAATTAGCGTCACCCAGTCGGCTAAAGGACTGAAGAATGTCTTTAACATCGACCAGAATGGTCTCTCCTTCTGTGAAGGAGGCAGCGATTTCTTCGGGAGTAAGGGGTTTTGCGCTTCGCCGGAGCAATTGCAAGATTTGCCCTGCTTGATCTTTTGGCGCCTCCGGAAAGGAATGCTTAGGGCGAGGCTTTGCTGCAACCGCAATCTCTTGAACCTTGTCTGCCCGGTGCGCGAGTGCTCCAAATTTTTCAATTTGGTAATCCGGACGAAGCCATCGGATTAGCCCTCGCGCTTCTTCAGAAGCACGCTCGTCATTGAGCACCGACAAATTGGCCAAGATTTCAGATTCCGCGAGATGGCTCGGCCAACCGTATGCTTCAAAAGTCAGACCGTCGATTTGTGCGTGCAAATCCTTGAGAATGAGAACGTGACCACGCTCCTTTATTTGCGTGCTCTTCTCGCCGACCGAGGCTCCATTCTTAGTTTCCTCTAGCACGTTATAGAGAGACGTGAGCGTGATATCCGGATTATCCGAGAGGACGCGTTTTCGCATTGCGTCAAGTTCTTCTGCGAGCTTCGAGATCTTGCGCTTTACTGCCGCAGAAGTATTGGGAAACGGGAATGGATCAAAACATCTCGACTTCGAGTATCGGGGATCGTTGCCTATTCCCAGCCAACCACCTGCGCGGAGTGCCCACACTGCATGAATACGGGACGATAGCACTCCAAGATGATAGGCTTCGTCTGAAGCGATTGCGACTACCATATTGTCGGGGAGGATGGAGGCATCAAGAAATTGAAAGACGCGATGCTTCGCCGTCTCTACCGTTGCAATATAACGATGCAATTTTGATAACGCGGGGCGTATGTCCTTGCGCGGCTCCCCAAAAAGCCACCAGTTATCACGATAAGATGCACGGTTGTTCTTATCGCGATGAGGCTTCACGGTTTCCAACAAATGTTGGTACACTTCGGGATATTGGGAGCGAACCTCTTTCGCGTTTAACCCAAATAAATCGATTACCAACATGTCGCGAGAGCGCCCAGTTAGGTCGCGACCATTGCGGTACTCCCGAACACACTTCGCCAAACCTGGGCGGCGGCCAAAACCAAGACGTTTAGCTTCCTCTCGAGTGACCAAGAAGCCGTCCCCGTGAAGCTTTACACCTGGTGAACATAAAGCACCGTTCCCGAGCAGTGCCCTTGCACGCGTCAGATCCGCGCCGATTGTCAAATCGGCGTTTATCAACCCTTTTTGTTCTGCAAATACAACCAATGGCTCGTCGGTGTCTATTCGATCCTCTCGCACGACCTCGCGCAAGACTCCTTCGTGCGCTCCAGCCTCTGCGATCGTCATAGCTATTCTAACTGCCGCGGAATCCTTACCTGCCTTCGTCCAAGGATGATCTGGAATTGCGAGTATGATGGAGATCGGCTGCGCCGCTTTGATGTGCTGTTCAACAACACGGCGTTGGAACACCTGAACAATAGAGTTTGTGGTAACAAACCCAAACCGACGCAGACGAGACCCCCTGCGGGTCAGAATATCCGCCGCTCGATCCCACCAATACATCACGTAATCCGCCGACGGATTTATGTGGGAGTAGGTTTTCCAAAGCGCTTCTGCGTAGTCGCCACCAAGGCGCTCGCGAATGTCCTTGCCTCCGATGAACGGAGGATTACCCACGATAAAATCTGCACTCGGCCAGTCCGATATTTTAACCCCTGCGCTGAAGTAAGATGATTTCTCTCTGCTTTTGGCAATTCGCGAAGGTGCCGATGGATATCCTTCCCAAGCAAGAAGCGCGTTGCGATTGATGATATGATCGCTATTGCCGAGTACGGGTTCAGCAGGTCGCTCGGGACGCGTACGGAGATGCCATTGCAGATAACCGATCCACAAGACCAACTCAGCAATCTCAATAGCTCTGCGATTGACCTCCATTCCTAAAAATTGATCCGGCTTTACCGAAACACCAACATATTTCTTTAAAGCATCTTCTCCATCAATATCTTGGAGCTGCTTTAAAACCTCGCCCTCGAGCTGCTTCATCAAACGAAGCGCCACATACAGAAAGTTTCCTGTGCCGCAAGCTGGATCTAGAACGCGGACACTAGACAGTGCTTTTAGAAAATCCCCAACTTCTCGAACAGCATTGGATTTCGATCCTGACCTGAGTGCACGCTCAGCCGCTGCTTGAGCTGCTAGCCAATCTTGTGTCAACGGATCGATGATGGTTGCATTTACCAGACGTTCTACATGCGCACGGGGAGTATAATGCGCTCCAAGCCGCTTTCGTTCGTCGGCATTTAAAGCCTGTTCAAAAAGCGAGCCAAAAATTGCCGGCTCTAGATCTCGCCAATCAGCATCGGCCGCTTGCCGAAGCAGCACTATTTCTCCTTTTTGAAGCGGCAAAGCCTGAGCTTTCTTAAAAAGTTTTCCATTAAAGCGAAGCAGCTTTTCTCCGACGGCCGGAGAGTAATCACCGACATCCATGTGCTTCCATAGATCGTTCATCTCATGGGGAAACAAATCAGGCTTCGCCACGCAGCGCGACAGCAGCTCTTTGAAACTATCCTTTCTGATGAGCTGGACGTCCTCCACAAACATTGTGAAAAGGCAGCGCATCAGAAAGACTGCCACTTCTGTTTGAGAAAAGCCGCGGCCTTCGAGTGCCTTCGAAACTTCGGCGAGCGTTCCTGCAATTTCGCGCGTAACCTTTGCAGTTTGTACTGCTGGATCTAGCGAAAAAGGCTCCACCCAAATGCGACGTAAGCGCTCCCTCACTTCAGGGTCGACCAATTGCGGAAGTTCTATGCGAAAATTTCGGGCATCTGGGAATTGAGTGTAATGTCTTCCATGCCCAGAGAAGTCTGCGTAGATCTCAATGGTTCTTCCGACGTCGCAAGTCAGTAGGAACGGAGGATAAGCATGATCTTTTGGCAACGCCTGAGCATAGCCTTCCGCTTGCCGCCGAGCATTGATCATCAAATGATCTATCGCGTCGCGATGAGTGAATTGCACTTTCGGGTCAGCAAAGAGGTCAGCCTGCCCCTCAATTACAGCTTTCTTCGCACCTTTCTGACGGCTCTGCTTCGCCTCAAGGATGAAGCAGTTGCGCTTGTATAGATCTATCCGTCCGCGTTCAGTTGTTCCGTCGGGACGTTTGCGCTCTACAACGCGCTCAAAAACGTAGTCATTAAACTCATGAGAAGCGGACGCGGGATCTGGGATCGGCGCGCCAATAACTTCGCTTAACTCTCGCAGAAACATAGAATAATTCGAGCGCTCCTGCCCACCTTCAAGGCCGGACCAGCGTTCTACAAAAGCCGCAGGTGTAAATGCACGCTTCGCGGACGTCTCGCTAAGCTCAGACACGACGCAACCCCAATGGCGCTTGATGCGCCTTGGGGTTGCACTTTACATTTCTACTCGTCCGTCGGTCGGCAAAAGTTACCGGGTGGTTAACGCGCTTAAACTTAGGGCTCGACTTTAACTTCCTTGTCTATCCGGCACGTAGCTGCTGAATACAGGTTCTGCATGTCGTTACTGAACACCGGACTACGCCTTGGGGGTAGTCATTTGAAGACTGAGAGTTCGAGCGCCCGCTCTGGGTCAAAGGCATACATATCGTAAACCCGGCCAGTTGTTACACGTAAGCACGGTTGGGAATGAGATTTATCGCCTTTATGGCTAGCACACAGTGCTATCGAACCCGTCTCTGATTTCCGTACTCTGAAAACGGGAATATCTTATTAGACGTCCAGAGAATGCCAGTCGATTTCCGACGCGCTCACGCAAAATCTATCTCTGCGGAGAATGGCACTGCATGAAAAGCCCGCCATTGGCGGCCCTTTTCCGCAACGAACAGAGAAATTCTCTCAATAGCGCACTGGATGGCTGGCGACGCAGTGCTGATAGCGCCGGTCTCTTGGCAATTCCCCTGCAAACAGGGAGTTTTAGAGGGAAAATCATACCAACCAGGTCCATTCCGATGGTTCGATCGACCGAAAGGAAGCTATTTACAGCATTTGCGCCGGAATTCCCTACACAAACTAACAGGGAAACACCTGACAGGATCAGGAAGTTTAATCCTCTTGAACAGGGTGACCGTCGCGATGGACCGGTTGTTGATCAATTCCGCAATACGATCACGCCCCCGCTCGTTGCTCGTTTCGCTGTTGCCGTGGTGGGTCATGGATAATGACCGCCTCGCCCTCATCTGACCTAGGCTCAGGACCCATTAAATCTGTTGCGCGGTGGCTGACGGCTTGATTCAATGGTGATGCTGGGAGGCGTCGCCATGGGTGATCTGTTGCTGCTTTCGGAAGCGCAGATGCGCCGGATCGAACCGTATTTCCTATTGTCGCACGGGATTGCCAGGGTGAACGACCGGCGGGTGATCAGCGGCATCATCTTCGTCATCAGAAACGGTCTGCGCTGGCGCGATGCGCCACCCGGCTATGGTCCGCACAAGACCATCTATAACCGGTTCGTGCGCTGGAGCCGCCTTGGCGTGTTCAACAAGATCTTCGCCGAACTGGCGCGCAAGGCGGGCAAGCCATCTCGCCTGATGATCGACGCGACGCATCTGAAGGCGCATCGCACCGCTGCCAGCCTTTTAAAAAAGGGCCTGTTCCCCGACGTATCGGGCGCACGAAAGGCGGGCTGAACTCAAAGCTGCATGCCGTCTGCGACGGTCAGGGGCGCCCCGTCGTCATGCTGCTCAGCGAAGGCCAGATGAGTGATTACAAGGGCGCGGCCCTGATGATCGACGCGCTGCCGCCCGCCAGGCAGTTACTCGCCGACAAGGGATACGATGCTGATTGGTTCCGCCGCGCTCTCGCCGAACGCGGCATCATGACCTGCATCCCGTCGAAGTCGAACCGCAAAAACCCGATCGAACATGACCGCAAACTCTATCGTCAGCGGCACAAGATCGAAAACATGTTCGGCAGGCTCAAGGACTGGCGGCGCATCCACACTCGCTACGATCGATGTGCCCACACCTTCATGTCCGCCATCTGCATCGCTGCAACCGTCATCTTCTGGCTCTAATCAATGAGTCCTGAGCCTAGATCATCTCAAGTATAGAGGCCCTCAATTTCTGCGCTGTACTTCTGCTGCACGTTAGCGCGGCGCACCTTCATCGTCGCCGTCACCTCGTCATCGTCGTGGTCGAGTTCCTTGGTGAGGAGGTGAAAGCGCCGGATCTGCGAGACCTGCGCCAACTGGCGGTTGGCGGCGTCGATCTCCGACTGGATCAGATCGCGCAGGCCGGCGTTCTCCGTCAGGTTCCTGAAATTGGTGTAGGCGATGCCCTGCTCCTCGGCCCACTTTCCGGCGAGGTCGTAGTCGATCTGGATCAGCGCCGAGACGTACTTACGCGCCTCGGCGATGACGATGCATTCCTTGATGAAGGGACTGGCCTTGACGGTGTTCTCGATCTCCGACGGGCTGAGATTCTTGCCACCCGCCGTGATCATGATGTCCTTGAGGCGATCGACGATGCGGAAATGGCCGTCCGCGAACTCCGCGACGTCGCCGGTGTGCAGCCAGCCGTCGCGGATCGCCGCCTTCGTCGCCTCGTCGTTGCGATAATATCCGGCGAACACGGTGTCGCCGCGAATGAGCAATTCGTTCGAGGGGCCGAGCTTCACCTCCATGCGCGCGACGCCGCCGCCGACGGTGCCGACGCGCCGGTCGGCCAGTACCTGCCCGAGCGCGATGCCCGACGATTCGGTCAGCCCGTAGACTTCGACCAGCGGCACGCCGATGGCGCGGAAGAAATGCACGATGGCCGGCGAAATGGGCGCAGCCCCGGTCATGGCGATCCGCGTCTTGCGCAGGCCGATGAAATTCAGCAGGGCGCGGAAGATCAGCCAGTAGGACAACGCGAACCTGATGCGTTCCGCCATTGTGCGGTCCGCCGGATTCTTCTCGGCGAATCCCTCGCACGCGGCATAGGCGCGCGCGAACAGCGCGCGGCGGATGGATCCAGCCTCCATCAGCTTGATATGGATCGAGGCGTGCAGCTTCTCCCAGATGCGCGGCACGCCGAGGAACATGCTGGGCGCGACTTCGCGCAGATCTTCCTGCACGGTGCGGATCGACTCGCCGAAATTGACCAGCGAGCCGAGATAGACCGGCACCATCACCGTGGTCATCTGCTCGGCGACGTGGCACAGCGGCAGATAGGACAGCATGCTGTCCGAGGAAACGAGGTCGAGCTTGTCGGTCGCCGCCATGGCCTGGGCGCGGATATTGCCGTAGCTCAGCATCGCGCCCTTCGGCTTGCCGGTGGAGCCGGAGGTGTAGATGATCAGCGCGATCTGCGAGAGCTGCTGGCGATCGACGATCCCGTCCACGAGCGCGGCCTGCGCGCGCGCCTCACTCGCGCCGAGCGCCTCCAGTGCCTCGAACGACATCACCTGATCCGGCGGATAATCCCTGATGCCTTTGGTCTCGATCACCACGATGCGCCGCAGCTTCGGCAGTTCGTCGCGCCGCTCCAGCACCTTGTCGACCTGCTCCTGATCCTCGCAGACGATGACCTCGGCTTCGGAATGCGCCACCACATAGGCCACCTCGTTGGAGGGGCTGGTGGGATAGACGCCGACCGCGATGCCATCGACGACATTGGCGCCGAGTTGCGCCAGCACCCACTCGATGCGGTTCTCGGAGAGGATGGCGACGTGGCCGCCCGCGCTGAGCCCGAGCGCGCGGAAGCCGAGGCCAACATCGCGGGCGCGCTCGAAATACCACCGCCAGGTGCAGGGATTCCAGATGCCGAATTCCTTCTGCCGGATCGCGATCCGGTCTGGATGGCGGCGCGCATTGTCGCGCAGCATCTGCGGCAGTGTCGCTTCGGGGAACCTGTCGGGGATCATGCCAGCCTCGTCAAAACTCAGGACAGCCAGCGCTTGCGGCGCTTGTAGTGCTTGATGCCGCGGAAACCCCTGGCCTCGGCGTTCGCAGCGCCGACGCCGAGATAGAACTCGCGGACATCCTGATCGCGGATCAACTGCTCGGTCGGCCCGTCGGTGACGATCTTGCCGGACTCCATGATGTAGCCATAGGTCGAGACCGCGAACGCCACCGCCGCGTTCTGCTCCACCAGCAACATCGAGACGCCCTGCTCGCGGTTGATGCGCGCGATGATGGTGAAGATCTCCTCGACCAGCCTGGGCGACAGGCCGAGCGAGGGCTCGTCCAGCAGCATCAGTTCCGGCTGCGCGATCAGCGCGCGGCCGATGGCGAGCATCTGCTGCTCGCCGCCGGAGAGATAGCCGGCGCGGCCGGTGCGGCGCTCGAACAGCCGTGGAAAATAGGTGTAGACCAGATCGAACGGCGTCTTGCCACCCGCGCGCCCCGCCGTGGCATAGGTCGCGGCGGTGAGATTTTCCTCCACCGTCAGGTCCTCGAAAATCCGCCGGCCTTCCATGACGTGGAAAAGTCCGCTCCGCACCAGTTGATGCGGAGCCAAGCGCGAGATGGCGCCGCCCTTGAACAGGATGTCGCCCGCCGTCACCCGGCCGTCCTCGAGTTCGAGGAGGTTGGAGACGGCCTTGAGGGTGGTCGATTTGCCGGCGCCGTTCGAGCCCAGCAACGCGACCACCGCTCCCTTTTCGACCGTCAACGACAGGCCGCGAAGCACCTGGACCGTCCTGTTATAGACGACCTCGATATTGTTCACGGACAGGAGCGCTTCGCCGGCCATCGTCGTTACTTCTCGATCTTGATCCAGTCGGACACCGCCTTCATCCTCTTGCTCGCGCCGTCATATTGATAGACGCGACCGACCGGAACGCTGTTCGCAGAGATTGAAATCGGCACGCCAAAGATGCCGCCGGTGTCGAAATCCTTGATCGAATTGAGCGCGGCTTTCATGTTGGCGGCAGTGAGTTCCTTCTTGGCGTCAAGCGTGCGCTTGGCGGCTTCGGTTAGCAACATCGCGGTGAGGAAGCCCTGGGTATAGTATATCGTCTGGTACTCAGGGCGCATCTGCCGGATCTTCTCCATCATCGGCGACTTGCCCTCGGTGTCGAAATAATAGCGATACGGCATCACACCCATATAGCCGTCAGCGACCGCTGCTGAGTTGGCCCAAATGGCGTTGTCCATCGACCAGAAGGTGCCCATAAAGCGGCTCTTGAGGCCGAGCTGCTTCATCTGCGCCATGAACTCCGGCAGCGGCGCCAGAACGTAGCCATGGAAAATGGTGTAGTCGGGATTGGCGCGACGCAGCTTCAGCACCTCGGTGGAGACGTCGACGCTGGTCGGCGGCGTGACGATCTTCTCCACGATCTTGAGGCCCAGTTCCGCCGCCCGCTTCTCGGTCGGCGCGATCGGATCGCGGCCGAATTCGGTATCGGAATTGACCAGCGCGATCTTCGCGCCAGGTGTCGTCTTGGCGATGTATTCGAGCAGGATACCGATCATTTGTGAATAATCGGGACCGGGAATGAATTGATACGGGAAGTTCTTCGGATCGTTCAATTCAGTGGCGAAAGATGTACCGGCCATAAGGATGTCACCGCGCCGGGTCAGCTCGGGGTTAATGGTCTTGGCAAACCCCGTGGAATCTCCGTAGTAGAGATTTACCTTGTTACTGGCCGTGATGCGGTTAAATGCAGCGATTGATTTATCGACCGCATAAGCAGTATCTTCCGCGACGTATTTGAGCTTGCGGCCGCTGATGCCGCCGGCGTCGTTGACGATCTTCACATAATCCTGAAGCGCGTTGTTGATCCCGACGCCGGCGAAGGCGAACACGCCGGTCATCGGTATCGATGCGCCGATGACGATGTCATCGGCGGCGCGCGCAGGCGCGTTGAGGCCGAGCGCGAGGCAGCCCGCGGCGGCGAAAGACAGCACCTTGCGGCGCGCTGGCAACATTCTCATGTCGTTTCTCCCTGCATGTTTCATTTTTTGAATGGCCATAGATGAAAGAAGCGCCGGATATGACGCCAGATTTCGGCGAGGCCGTGCGGCTCGAACAGCAGGAATCCGATGATGAGCGCGCCGAAAACGATGGTCCGGATCGGCGACAGTTGCGCCGTCGCATCCGGAATGAAGGTCATGTAGGAGACCAAGAGCTTAAGAAGCTCGGGGATCACCGTCATGAAAATCGCGCCGAGGATGCCGCCAAGGATGGTGCCCATGCCGCCGACGATCACCGCGGCGAGAAAGAACACCGAATAGATCAGCGGAAAGCTCTCCGGCGTCACCACCCGGAAGAAGTAGGCCCACATGCCGCCCGCCACGCCGGCATAGAACGACGACAGCGCGAACGACAGCAGCTTGTATTTCAGCAGCGGAATGCCCAGCACCTCGGCCGAGATGTCGCGGTCGCGGATGGCGATGAAGGCGCGGCCGATGCGGGTGCGGAACAGGTTGGCGGCCGCGACCACCGACAGCACCGTCAGCGGCATGAACAGCCAGTATAGCTCAAACGGGCGTGAGAACTCGTACCCGAGCAATCGCGCGGGCGGCATGCTCAACCCCTGCGTGCCGCCAAGGACGGCAGGACCATTCACGTATATAAAATGTAGAATAAACGATGCCGCGATGGTCGCGATAGCGAGGTAAAGTCCTTTTACGCGAAGACTTGGAACTCCGAAGATTGCGCCGACACCTGCCGACACCGCGCCAGCCGCAATCAAATTGAAAATAAACGGTGTCCCCACGTGGATCTCGAGGATAGCGACTGTATAGGCTCCCACCGACATAAAAGCGGCCTGCCCAACGCTTATGAGACCCGTATAGCCGGTAAGGATGTTGAGGCCCGTGGTGCTGACGATATGGATCGCAACCAGACAGGACAGATAGATCCAATATTCATCAGCGAAAAATGGAAACAGCACCAACCCGGCGAACAGCGCAACCAACATCCTTTGCTGGAAGCTGGTGAACAGCGCCTCGGCCTGGGCGTAGGTTTGGTGGGCGTCGCCGATACGCATCAGAGACGCTCGATTTCAACGGTGCCGAACAATCCGTAGGGACGGATCATCATGGCAACAAGCAAGGTGACAAAAGTAACGAACATTTTGAATTCACCGCCGAGATACGTTCCGACCAGCGCTTCGATAACGCCGATGGCAAGACCCGCCACAAGTACTCCGGCAATCGAGTCAAGTCCGCCGACGATAACAGCGACGAGGACCGTCAATCCGAAAACGCCCATGCCTGGCGAAATGCCTCCGATGGATCCGATCAGGATACCCGCGCCTGCAGTTGCCATGCCCGAGACGATCCACGACACCGAGAACACCGCCGGCACATTGATGCCGCAGGAAAATGCCGCCCCCTGGTCAGTTGCCGTCGCGCGAAGCGCAACGCCTCCGCGCCACCGGCGGAAGGTCACGAGGAAGCCGGTTATGAGCAACGACGCCACAATGAAGCACACCACTATTTTGGGAGAGACATAAGCATCGCCAATGAACACCGGTTTCGTCGGAAGAAAATTCTGCAAGGTTCGAGGATCGCCCCCCCAGATGAGTTCGACAAAGCCGATCAACACCGAGCTGAGGCCGACCGTCACCATGAACACCGAGATCGGATTTTCACCCAGCAGCGGGCGAATGAAAGTGCGCTCGATCACGCCGCCGAGAATACCGCCACCGATGACCGTCAAGACAATCGCCAGCCAGACCGGTAACGCGAGCGCAGTCGTCAAGCCAAAGAAGAAATAGGCGCACAGCATCAGCATCTCGCCGACGGCAAGATTAATGACCTTGGTGGCCTTGTAGATCAGCACAAACGCAATTCCAGTCAGTGCCAGCAACGCACCCGAGCCGAGTCCCGACAAAACCACTTCAGTGAGAAACAGCCAATCCATCACGCCGCTCTCTCGCCCGCGATTCGTCGAGACAGATCACCAACATCGCCAGATCCAAGATAGGCCGCGACCACATCCGGATTGTTCTGGATTTCCACTGGCTTTCCGGAGGCGATCACCTGCCCGAAATTCAGCACCACCACATGGTCGGAGATATCCATCACCAGACCCATGTCGTGCTCGACCATCAGAATAGTGACGCCCCACTCCTCCTTCACTTCAAGAATGAACCGCGCCATATCCTCGGTCTCCTCGCGGTTCATGCCTGCGACAGGTTCATCGAGCATCAGAATGCGCGGTTTCATGGCGAGCGCGCGCGCCAGTTCGACACGCTTGCGCAGGCCATAGGACAGCGAGGCTACCGGCTGGTTTCGGATGTGCTCCATCTCTAGAAAATCGAGCACGCGCCGCTCCACCTCAGAGCGCAACTCAAGCTCCTCGCGGCGCGCGCGGCCGAAGTACCACAGCGCATCGAAGACGCTGGTCTGCATGTGGGCGTGACGGCCGAGCTTGATGTTGTCGAGCACGGTCATGCCGCGAAACAGCGCGATGTTCTGGAAGGTGCGGGCGAGGCCGATCCTGGCGCGTTCCGGCGGATGCAGTTTGCTGATGTCCTCGCCACCGAATTCGATGGCGCCGGCGGACGGGCGATAGAACCCGGAAATGCAGTTGAACAGCGAGGTCTTGCCGGCGCCGTTCGGCCCGATCACCGCCGTGATCGATCCTGGCGCGACCGAGAACGACACGTCCGTCAGCGCCCTCAAACCACCGAACGACAACGACAAATGGCTGACATTCAAGCCAGCCATAGTTGGCTTAGTAAAATCCGACAATGAGCGTCCCCCTTAGACCATCTCGGCGCTTTAGCGCTCTTGTAGTTCTTCTCTTGAATCTCTCCGCCATGATCCGCTTAACCAGACAAATGCCAGAGCTGCACGCCCGCTCAAATCGGTCGCACCAGATCTCAACGCACTGAGATACGAGTTGCTTCTATTCGGTCGCTCTATACTTCACCGCATCGACACATCAGTTGGCATGGGATTGAGTTGCAGCAAGGCAGATCGAATGTCCTCGCTAGTCAACTCCCAGTCGTTGTCGAGATTCGCTACTATTGCTTTCATAAATCTCTCGGTCATCGACAAGGCTTGCTGTTGATCGCCGTAGTATTGGACCAGGATTGCCAAGGCCAATTGCAACGGCCCATCGCCTTCATAACTCCATTCAAAGAAACCGCTGCCATAGGTCTTGACCTGAAGGGCCCGATCCAGCGGCCGTCCGTCGATAGTAACCAAAACTCCGCTGATCGATCTCGTTCCCGCAAAAACACTCATGTCGACGCCCCTGTAGCCGCTGCACCGGCCCAAAACACGCGCTTTCTATTTCGCACCACTGCCAGCGCCCCCTGCAGCCTTACGAAAACGCCCGATACGCCAGAAATCCGCCATCAACCGGCAGCTCTACACCGTTGATGTAGGAAGCGGCATCGGAGGACAGAAAAGCGACAGCTTCAGCGACTTCGGGAAAGAGACCTGTGCGACCCAGGGGGACCGACTTCAGCAGTTTCGGACGCAACTCCGGGTCGGCGGACGACACCGAGGTACGCATGGGCGGCATCCACCCGGGAATAACTGCATTCGAACGTATATTGTCCTTTGCATAATATCCGGCCGCAGACTTCACGAGAAGAAGGATTGCTGCCTTTGCAGCATTATATCCCATATGGACGTGTTCCGTACCGACCCGTCCTGCGATGGATGAGATGGCAACGATTGAACCACCACCAGTGCGGGCAATTGCCGGGGCTGAATGTTTGATGCCGAGGAATGTGCCGCGAGCGTGGATCGCCAACAGACGGTCAAAATACTCCGTATCCATGACGTCCGGAATCATTCCGCTGATTCCGGCGTTGCTGACCAGGCCACTGAGAGCGCCATAGCGGGACGCCGCGAAATTTACCGCATCGATCCAGTCGGGCTCGTTCCTTACATCAAGGTGAAAGGTTGACGCGGACCCGCCATCCGAAATGATCGACTCCGCGACTCGTAACGCCTCGTTATCGAGGATATCGCCGATAACCACGTTGGCTCCGAGGCTCGCCATAAGACGGGCCGTGCTCTCACCAAGACCGCTCGCGGCTCCCGAAATAAGAAAGGTTTTTCCCTTCAACGTCATTGATGCGTTTTCTCCATGGAGGGGCGTCACTTGCGCCATTCTGCAGCGTGTCGATTCCAGTCGATCAAATCAGCTTTTTCGTTTGACATCGGGGAACACCCAGATGGCAAAGACCACGAACAGCCCAGTCCCGAACGCCACAACAGCAGGAGCCAACAGTTCGACGTGATAGTCGTAAGCAGCGACACCGACGGCAACCAGAAGAATAAGAAGTGAGATAACGGTCTTTACTTTTGTAATCACGACTCTATTCCTCGCTCAGATACTGGACAGCGCAATTGCAAAATGGCCGGATCGATAGAGCATCGTCAGAGCTACTGTTTGAACGCCGAGCAAAACCATCAGCCCGCCGTAACTATCGGTCCATCGCTCCGGAAGCGCATCGACAACAGCGGGAACAAAAAGGAATATCCAGCTCGCCACAAGAACGATGCTTGATATGCGAAGAGCCGACACAGCGAACAAAGCCGCTCCGACAAAGAGCAAAAGGAGCAGGATCACGTTTCCGATAACGAGGCTCGCTCCGCCAAAAGTTGCAAGATTGGTTGCCCGCATCCCAAGGGGCAGCATACCGGAAAGGATCAATCCGCAGATGCAACAGGCCAGCCAAAGAATGACGAACCATCCAAGCGAACCAAGATCCGGCTCCACTGCTCGGGCGACTGAAAGTACGGCGTCCATCAACAGCACATCCCAACTTGAATCCCACGCGAAGCGAGAACCGCCAACTTGCTGGTCACCCGGCTAGCTCTGTAACTTCAGCGACGGCGTTTTTGCTGTTTTTCGCAGGTTGGATTTGACGTACTTCCAGCTATTTCCATTAAAGACGTGCCCGAAAAATCCACGATCGAGATCGGATGTCCCATAGACCCAGTCGAAGATCGGCGTCCCGATGCCCATATTAACTTCCATCATGATGGAATGATCATGATGCGCTTTGTGATGCCTGCGAGCAGTGTTGATGATCGGACAATTGACCAGGAACCAATTGTCGCCGACGTGGCAACAGAAATGGATCAATTCGTACCACATGTAGCTGCCAATCACGCTCGCCATCACGAGCCAACCGACGTTTGGCGAGACGAGCAGGCCACAGATCACGGCACTCGGCAGAGCAATAAGAAGCATCGTCGCCATGGTGAACGGCGGGAAGAAGGTCACACGCCAGTCGAGATGGTCAGCAAAACGCATCTCGCGGTCCGTGAAGAACTGATGATGCTGCAGCGTGTGGCGATTGTATAGCTCGCGAAGCGCGCCGTTCCGCATTGGCCGATGAAGCCATACGCGATGAGCCCAGTATTCCGCCAATTGATAGATCAGAAAAACGGCCGGAATGGTGCCCCACATCCACCACGCGACATCGCGCAGATTGGACGCGCACACGTAAACGACGGAGAAGCCGGCGATAAAAATCACCGCGACATGAAGCCAACCATTGTACCAAGTGGCAATTTGCTGGCGATAGGTCGCACGAAACATGCGTTGCCTATCAGACATCGCTGATACCTGCAGCTCCATGACGTTTCCCCTCCTTGCCGGCCGGACTCTCTCGACAAACCTCATTGTCGACATCTGAAATTTCAGATGTCGACATGACATATCGAAAGGTTGACGAATGTCAAGCCGTTTGCAGAGAATCCGCGTTCTATAGTTGGTTTTGCGGGTGCGCGTCGTTGGAATCAGGTATGAATATCAATGATGTATGTTCAGCTTAATCGATCCCAATCGAGAGCCTTGATCGAATGCCCCGCAAACGTGTTGCTCGCCGACGAAAAGAACTGCTTGTTCCCGACAACAAGAATTTGAATCTCAGCCTCGCTGACCGCGCTTATCGCGCGCTGGAAGAATTGATCATTACTCTGCAACTGCAGCCAGGAGCAACGCTGTCCGAGCAGGCCCTCGCCAGCCAACTCAGCATGGGCAGAACGCCGATTCGCGAGGCATTGCGACGTCTGGAACGTGAAGGCCTGGTTTTAATTCTTCCACGAAGGGGCGTTCTGGTCAGCGAACTGAATGTTCACAAGCAGCTTGGTCTTCTCGAAATGAGAAGAGAGACTGAACGTTTGCTTGCACGCCTATCTGCCGAGCGGGCCACCCCAGAACAACGGAAGGAATTCGCGAGCATCGGCGCAAACCTGCGGCAACTCACCGACGCCGATGAGACAATATTTAGTCGCTGGGACAACCGGCTCACCGAATTGGAATATGAAGCAGCTCAAAATGAGTTTGCTTCCAAATCCATGGCGTTAATGCACGGGCTATCCAGGCGATTTTGGATGAAATACCACAAACGACATGCAAGCTTGGTCGAGACCGCCGTGCTGCATGCGAATTTGGCTGAACAAATTTGCAGTGGGAATGCAAGATCAGCAGCCGCGGCATCCGATAAACTACTGGATTATATTGAGGAATTTACTAGAAATACCGTCATCTAGAGGCTGTTAGGGACTGATTAACGGCACCATCGAGGCTTGGGTGATGAGCGAATCACGCAAGCCGTATCCGTCCGATGTATCGGATGATGAGTGGGCATTGGTGGTGCCCTACCTGACGTTGCTGCCGGAGAATGTCGGACAACGGAGCTATCCGCTTCGTGAGGTCTTCAACAGGCTGCGTTACATCGTGAAGACAGGCGCGGCATGGCGATGGATGCCCAACGACTTGCCGCCATGGGAGATTGTTTATCAGCAGGCGCAACGCTGGCTTCGTGCGGGATGCTTTGAGGCACTCGCGGAGGATTTGCGGGCGCTGCTGCGCCTATCGGCCGGGCATGCAGCGCAGCCGAGGACGACGATCATCGACAGCCGGACATTACGTTCCACGCCCGAGAGCGGAGCCCGCGCCGGTTACGATGGCGCCAAGCGCAAAAAGAGGTCCAAGTTGCATCTGGCCGTCGATATGCTCGGCCACATACTCGCGCTCCACGTCACGCCTGCGAGCGTCGGAGATCGGGACGCGATCGGCCAGATGGCCAAGGACATCCAGGCCGCGACGGACGAGAGTGTCGAAATCGCTTTCGTCGATCAAGGCTACACAGGCGAACGTGCCGCGGCAGCCGCCAGCGCCCACGGCATCGAACTGAGCGTTGTCAAACTGCCGCAAGCCAAGCGCGGCTTTGTCCTGTTGCCGAGGCGCTGGGTAGTCGAACGCACCTTTGCATGGGCAACGCGTTTCCGCCGCCTCGCCAGAGATTACGAGCGATGCGCGTCGACCCTCGTCGATATCCACCTCATCGCATTCGTCTGCATCATGCTCAAAAACGCCGTACAACTCCACGCAGATTCATAACAGCCTCTAGGATCAGGACTCATTGATCAGAGCCAGAAAATGACGGTGGCTGCGATGCAGATGGCGGACATGAATGTGTGGGCGCATCGGTCGTAGCGGGTACGCGCGACGTGTCGCCTTATCTCACCAACTGTTATTCTGAACGCAAGGAACACGGAGGGGTTCTGATGCGGCGGATGAGCCTGTCGGCCGCAACCTGAGCTACTTGCCGCCCACTGGCAATACTGCATTCAACAGCAATGGCATCTCAAGCGATACGAAATCTTGAATCCAACACCGCACCTCCGAGGCATTCACACTGCGCTGTCAGCGTCGCCCCTTTCATCACGATCAATGATAGCTACCATGAAAACTTCCAGCCTCGGCATCGCAGATTATTAAGTCTTGCTCGATGACGAAGCAGATTTTCCATAATCGCTCATTCCGCGAATCTCACCTTCGCTTGGGCTTGAACGCTTAGTTGCAGCGCTTAACCCGAATTATCATCAATTGCCAAGTATGAACGCTGACGCTTATCAATGTCGCGATAGTTCTTTTCATACCAGTGGATTGATGTCTTGGCATGCTCCTGCATCCGAGGTGACCAAACCAGCGCGTTCCTCTTCGCCCACCTCCAGGCAGCTCTTTCGCGCACCAATACACGAAGACTGTTCTGATGTGGTCCCAGCACATGGCCAAGTTCATGCAGCGCGACCGCGTAGCTCAACACTGATTTGATTGGCGCAATATAGATTTCTTCGCTCACTCGTACCGAGTACGAGCGGCTCAACCTCTTCAAAGTAGGATGAATAACAATCTGATTTTCATCAGCAATCAATTGGACGTGCAGATCCATTTCGCCAACAGTCAAGGACATATAAGGCGGCCCCTTTGAATGCTGATGGACTCTCCGGCAGATTCTACTAGGACTGGCCAAGCGAAGGCTAGGTTACCGTTTTTTCCGCCCCTTCCGAAGCGTAGCCGGCGGCTTCTCGTTTGCTTTTGGGACAATCAGCAAATCAGCGACTGGGACCTCTAGGGCACCAGCCAATCTCTCCAAAGTCTCGGCGGTCGGATTTTCAACCCCACGCTCGATTCGTCCGACGTAGGAACGGTCCACACCGGCATCAACCGCCAGCGCCTCCTGCGACAGGCCGCGCTTCACCCGCAATTTTCGGACATTCCAGGCCACGAGCGCTGTCGCTTTCATAAGCGAAACAAACGGCTTGGCGGCTCATTAAAACACGCACTATAATGTCCCTATTAGAGATTTGGGGCAATTGTGCGCATTCGTATTCATCGCGGGACGAACGAAATCGGCGGGACCTGTGTCGAACTGGCGGCAGGCGGTGGCCGGATTCTATTGGATCTGGGATTGCCACTGGATGGCGACGCGGACGAGGTCAGCATTCATCCGTCAATAGACGGACTCGCTGGCGGCGAGGATTTGCTAGCTCTGATTCTGTCTCATGGTCATATCGACCACTGGGGGCTGGCCCACCTCGCCGGTCCTGAGTTGCCGGTCGCGCTTGGCGCAGCAACACACCGCATTCTGAAGGCCGCAGCGCCGTTCGTCCCCAAGCCGTATGTGCCAACGAAGCCAATCGAGTTCACAAGCGGCACGCCGCTCCAGTTTGGCCCGTTTCGGATAACGCCACATCTGGTCGACCATTCCGCTTATGATGCCTACGCCCTTGAGGTGGAAGCTGACGGCCAACGCCTGTTCTATTCCGGCGATATCCGGGCTCATGGCCGCAAAGCGGCACTGTTCGAACGCCTTGTGGCCGACCCTCCACGATCCATCGACGTGATTCTGATGGAAGGGTCGAGCTTTGGTCGCCTGAGCCCCGACCACGTCTTTCCGACCGAGACAGACGTGGAGCAGCGCCTAGTTGACCTGTTTCAGGCAACAGACGGTCTGGCGCTGGTCGCAGCCTCGGCACAAAACATCGATCGCATGGTCAGCCTGTATCGGGCCTGCAAGCGCACCGGGCGAACGCTGATCATCGATCTTTATGCCGCCGAGATTCTTCGTGCGACAGAGAACGCCAACATTCCCCAGTCGGATTGGCAGAATGTCGCGGTGTACGTACCCCAGTATCAGCGCATCCAGATCAAGCGCAGCGGCCGCTTTGACTTGCTTGATCCTCACAAGACCAACCGTATTTTCGTGGAGCGACTTGAGGATCTGGCGCCTCGGGCAGCGATGCTCTTCCGACCGGCAATGCTGCGCAACCTCGATCATGCCAATTGCCTCTCCGGTGCACGCGCCATCTGGTCGCAATGGGACGGTTATCTCAAACAGGAGCGCGGCCTTGCCCTCCTTGCCGAACTTAAGACACGAGGAATCCCCCTCGACCACGCCCATACATCCGGCCATGCCAGCATTCCCGATCTGAAGCGATTGGCCGAGGCTATCCAGCCAAAGATGCTCGTGCCGATCCATACCTACGAGCCGGAGCAGTTTCCGGCACATTTCCAAGCCGTCAGTCTCAAAAACGATGGCGAATGGTGGGACGTTCCAACATGACCATCCAACAGACGTCATCTGGCCACGGCGTGAGTAAGGCCTTCCTCGATGCACTCGACGCACTTGCTCAAAAACCGTCATGGTGGCGCGATGTCCTTCTGCGGGACGATGTGTTCATCGCGGTGCGAGCGAACTCACTCAACGTCTATCATCGTGGCGCCTCGATCTTCCGGATCGACGACGGCGGCGATGGACGGATCCTTCCATGGACCCACACCAAATACCTAATCCGCCAACAGCAGGTACTGGCCCAGCTTCATGAAGACGGACGCTTTGAACCTTCCGATATCGGTTGGTCCCAATACGCCGGTCCATCGACATTATCGGACATGATCCGCTCGGCCACCGATCTGGCCGGCGCTGAAAAAAGCGGGTTGCATCCCCTGATCATGGGCAGCTCAAAGGTCATCGACGTCGAACTGTCGCTGCTGCGGGCAAGTTCTTCAGTTGATGAAAGTCTGCCGGACACTGATGTCCCTTCGACAGACGCCTCGTCAATTGACCGGTCCCAAGACCGTCTGGACGTCGTGACCGTCGAAAACCGCGGCGGGAATCCGGTCATCGTCTTTCATGAGGCGAAGCATTTCAGCAATCCTGCGCTGAGGGCCAAAGGTGAACCTGCCGTTCTGGCTCAGATCATTCGATACCAAGCGACCCTCAGGCGACATGAAGAGGCACTGCGACAGCGCTACGTCGCCGTCTGCCAGGCGCTGATCCGTATTCAAGCCATGCGGGCTGCGGCTCGCGCCGCTGTTCCGGGCAGCAGGCTTCCGCTCGAGCTCACCCCCCTGATCGCCGCCATCGCCTCAGGCAAGGTCCGGGCCCAGATAGATCCTGATCCCCGGCTCATTGTATTCGGCTTCGATGGCGATCAGCGCGACGGGCGCTGGGAACGGGACGCCAAGCGTCTGCGAGAATATCAGCCAACCCTCAAGATTCGGGCGATCGGCAATACCCGATCCGCCCGGGATTTCTTCTGATGTTGCAGTGTCCGGCCTCAAAATGCGGCTTTCGGGAGACACTCAGCATTTCTTTGCAAAACCCTGCAATTCCTCGGGGCCTCACTTGAATCTAAGGGGCACGGGCTGTCCGTGCCGTTAACTGGGATTCTGCATGAAGGTTATTGCCTATTACCGCGTCCGACCAAGCGAACCGGCCTACTCCGATATTGCACTGCAAGAACAACGCGAGACCATCAAAACCTGGATCAAAGGCCGTCAGGCCATCGTTCAGGCCGAATATATTGAACCCGAGACTGACGGTTTCTCCCGCCCGCAATTGCGGCAAGCTATGGAGGACTGCAAACAGTCCGGCGCCACGCTGCTGATTGCGCGCACAGAAGCCATCGGTAGCGGCGCGGAGTTTTCTCCTCGGATTTCCAGCATTCCGGTGGCGTTTGCGCCAGAGCCCTCACGTGAGCGCGGCTATGTCACCCTGACACCAGAGAAGGCGCCGCCGGATCTAACCCTGTACTTTCCGGACTTCCGAAGCCTGCGCATCATGCCGGTTTATCTGTGTAATGGGACCGACGCCCCTATTCGTGACATCACTGTCAGGACGATCGGGATAACATCGAAGTTCACGGTGCCCGCGGCTACTGACGGGATTGGCTCCGCATCTGAGCAGCCTCTCTCGACGACCCCGATCGCATTCACGCTCGACCGGCTGGATAAGCGACATGCCGCGGTGATCGATCGTTACGATCCAATGTTCGACAGCGATTTCATCACCGCTTTCGAAATCACCTTCATCGATCAGCACGAACAGAACCAGCGGTTGACGGCATCCCTCCGCGCCGCCCCCCTGTCATCTGCGTATGTCGCCCTGAAGAAATAACCAAGCACCTCACGAAGACTCGACGCACGTCCTTCAAAAGGCGGCAGCGAACGAGGCCGCATGCCCATCACCTGCCCTCCTCAAAATCACCCATAAAGGAAGCCACCTATGACAACGTCATTCTCAAAATCAAACCTTATGACCGGTATCGCCTTCGCAGCCCTGTTCGGGGTCGTCATCGTGACGCTGCGGCTGGCGACAGGCGGCTATGGCGGCCCCAGCAACATCCCCGAATGCAACAGCAATACCACCCGCGACATGCTGCAGGATGCCTTCAAGAATGCGCCGCAAGCCGCACTCGGCCTGAAGCTGCTCAAGATCGGTGACATGTCCGTCGTCGGAAAGGACCTGCTCGACGAGAACAATAAGGTCCGTCACCGCGTTTGCGTCGCCGACGTCTTTACCAACTTCGGACGAAAACCGGTGTACTTCAACATGTCCTTCGCCGATGCCGAGAAGAAGCAGATCTATCTCGAAGCACCGATGCTGCCGTTCTGATAACCAACGGGGGCCCCAACGCACGCATGGAACCGCCCCGCGACATTCCTCTGACCGCCACTACCGCCAGCGCATGGGTTTGCCGCGTGGCCGGAGCGGATTATCGCCCTTGGCCACAGGCCAAGGACGCCGGGAAAGCGCCCGCTCGATACGCGCGTCCTTGCCGCCGGCCCCCATCACCACTGGATTAACCATGGGACTTTCAGCAACCCATGCCAGATACTGTGTCAGGGCGTCGACCTGGTCGTTGTGCTTGCCAAACGGGAAACGCAGCAGTTCGCTCTCAAGCTCAACCGTCCAGGATTCGTTCCTTTTGATCAGCACCCGATGCTGGGCAAACATATGCAGCTGGCTTTCAAGCCGCTCTTCCTTGCCGCGACCACCGGTCGGGCGCAGCTCGGCATGATAGCCTCGCTCGGACAGCATGCTGGCAAGGCCGCTTCCGGAACTCGCGTCCTCGATCAGGATCTTTGAGGGCTTATAGGTGGTAATCAGGCTCAACGCCGCGTCACGCATCTGAACCGGGTCAAGGCGTGCGCGCAGCACGTCGATGACATAGTGGCGGCGCGCGTCGCGTGCAATCACAAGACACGCCGTATAGCTGTGATCCGACCCGGTTTTAACAGCCGTGTCCCAGCTCAGGACGATTCGACGGGCATCTGCCGGAAGATCGGTAAAATGCTGAATCTGACCCGGCTGAATCAGTTCTCCGAACGCTGCTGCCGGGTTTTGCTGATATTGCGCCGCGAAGATCGATGCACCAACCTCCTCCCGCTTACGCTTGATGACCTCAGGTGACCACTGCTTTGCCAGCAGCGGTTCGCCGGGCGTGCGGTCCCATCTTGAGTTGCCAAAGGTGTAGGACGCAGCGTCCTCGGCGACCAGAGGCAAGCAGACATGCTTCCAGCCCCCTTTCTGAAGCAGATTGCCAGACAGGTCGTCCTCATGCATGCGCTGGCCGACCACGATCATGGCGCCATGGATCTGATCGTCGAGGCGCGACACGATCATCGTGTCAAAGTTCTCGTTGACGTTCTGACGCTCCTTGTCCGACTTGACATGGTGGGCCGAGATCGGGTCATCGATAATGATAATGTCGAAGCCGCGGCCCGTGATGCCGGTCTCGAACGAAGCGGCATAACGCCCGCCTCCTTCAGTCGTCACGAAGTCCATCGCCTTGCGGCCGTTATCCCGCAGTTCCAGAGTCGGAAAAGACCGCCGATAAAATTCAGAATTGATCAGTTGCAGCGTTTTCGACGCCAGATCTGAAGCCAGGGCCTGGCTGTGGGAAATCACCGCAATGCGCTGTTTCGGATTACGGCCCAGAAGCCAGGCGACGAACACGATGGACGTCAGCACGGACTTCAGGTGACGCGGCGGCAGATTGACGATCAGGCGGGTCTCTCGGCCCTCGGCAACACCTGCCAGTTCATTGACAAGGTACTCCAGGTAAGGCGCAACCTCGAGCGGCCAGCGATTATCGACGATCGGAAAAGCGCCCTCCAGAAAGGCCTGGAGGTCGGCTTTCATCACGGCGCGATAAATTCGAAAATCAGAAGGCATGTATCACTCTTAAAGATCGCAGCTAAAGAAGGCAGCCGGTGCCAATCGGCACCGGCCGAGGTGATCTGCATTCGCTACTCGGCCAGACGCCGCGCAAGAAAGCGCGCGAGAATCGCTTCATCATCGGATGTCAGCGCGGGCACCTCTTCTGCGGCTGCCTCAGGCTCGAACAGACGGCCGACCAACGTCAGGACAACATTGGCAGCGCGCGCATCGCCCTTAAGCGCCTTGGCAACAAGTGCCTTCAGCATGGCGCGCTGTTTGGACACTTTAAGGCTGCGCTCACCTTCTCTGATATGAATGCGCTCCGAAAGCTCGCTGCGCAGATCCGTTTTCAGATTCACGGAGCTTTTTGGCCGCCCTCTCGGATTCCCGGACTGCCCGGGCTTGAAGCGGGTCTTGGTCGGCGGCTTGCCGTATCCGACCTTTTCTTCTTCTGCCTCAGACATCGCCGGCCTCCATCCAGGTGACACCGATGTCAGGTGAGTTCACGCTCGCCATGCCTTCAAGGGCAGGAATATCCGTCAACGCATCGGAAGCCGCTTTATTTGTCGATGTGGCGTCGCCAACAGCCACCGAGACTGCGCGTTCATAGATCGTGTCGAAGACCTCGCCGGTAACGACATGAACGGCGTCCTTTCCAGTACGCTTCTGCCAGCGGCGGATGGCCGCGTCGACATAGCCCGGGTCAAGCTCAACCCCAATGCAGACGCGGCCGGTTTCTTCCGCAGCGATCAGTGTCGATCCAGACCCCAGAAAAACGTCGAGAACGACTTCGCCGCGACGAGTCACGTCGCGCAGGGCGTCGGCGATCATCGCCACTGGCTTCACTGTGGGATGAATACGCAAGAGGCTCATCCGATCCTTGCCGAAGACGTTGACGCTGCGATATTGCCAGACATTTGAGCGGTTGCGGCCATGTGCCCCAAGGCCGAAATGGTTCTGATGCGGGCCTTCACCGTGCTTGAAGACGTAAACCAGTTCATGTTGAGAGCGGTAGAACGAGCCCATCCCTGGGCTCGATTTCACGAAGATACAAAGGTTTTTCTGCTGAAGGCCGTTCAGCGCGGCAGCCTCGCAAAGCTCAATGCCATGGCGCCAGTCCATGCAAAGATAAAGAATCGCACCGTCAACAAGGACCGGCTTGATCGCCGCAACCGTCGCGCTCAGGAAGGCCACGAACTCTTCGCGCGACATTTCGCCGACGCCCATCGCAAATTCGCGATGACGCGTCTTGCCGAGGCCCGATACAAAGCCGTCGATCGGGACGTTGTAAGGCGGATCGGTGAACACGCAGGCGACGGTCTTGGTGCGAACAAGGTCGCGGATGAAAGCCGCGTCGCGAGCATCACCACAACCGATCAGGTGATCGCCGAGGCGAAACACATCGCTAAGCTTTGCCGCTGACGGACCAACCGCCGGTGCAAGGTCGTCGAGGGTTTCTTCCTCAACGGTATTGGCCGTCGGCATATCAATCGACAAAGCCATGTCGATCTCCACCGCCTCAAAGCCGCTGAGATCAAGCTCGAAGCCAACGCTGATCAGGTACTCGAACTCGCCGCGCAGCTTTGCATCGTCCCAGACTGCATCCTGGGCAACCCGGTTCAAGGCGAGACGCAGGGCGCGGATTTCCGCCTCGGAGCGGTTTTCAACGACCACGACAGCGATTTCGTCGTGGCCAAGCTCGACCAGAGCATCGAACACGGCATGACCATCGATGAGCGTGCCTGTTGTCGCGTCCAGCGGAAGTGGCACAACTTGGCCGAACTGCCGCAGGATGTTTTTCAGCTTCCGGCGTTGCGCGGCGCTATGCTGACGGGCCGCATGGGGCGACGGCTTGATAGCCGTCGCTTTGAGATAAACGATCTCGAGTGAATTCTTATCGCTCATATTGCACCCATTAAATTTTGAACGGGGTGCAGTCGTCTGCGTCCGAACCTTTGGACGGCGAACCGCGATCCGGCAGCTCACCGGTACCTGTAATCATGACTGGCAGCAGCTCACGCACAAATTCCGGAACATCAAGCTCTTCGATGCGCTCGAGAGATGCCAGCAAAGATGCCAGCGCTGCATTGAATCCTTCCGCTTGGCGGTTGATGACCTCAGCGCAAACAAGCAGGCGACCGACAGCACGAACAACTGCAGGGGACGTAACCGTGACCTGAAGCACCTTAACGACGTCATAGCGCTCTGCCTTCAGCGCAAGATACGACACCGTGTCCGAACGAAGACGGTAATCCGAATCGACGATCAGCGGACGCGGCTGACCATATTTACGGATCAGGTGAACCACCTCATGCACCGCTGCGCTATTGTTACGACGCAAACGCGAAGGAGAAACCTGGATGCGGGAGATCGGGACAATCTTCGTCTTAAAGTTCTGAACCATTTGAGGCTCCGTAAATCCCGGAGCAGCAGGCCGCCAAGAATGCATACGACCCCAGATGCATTAAGAGCCTCTGCGCAGGGAAAAGGGATCGCATAGGTTCTGCGCAACTACGTACCAATCAGTATCCAAAGTGTTGCGGAGCGTTTTGACGAGAAACAGTCTCTAAATACCGCTTTATGGTAATAAAATACCTATAATCTTTGGTGCAGCACTGAACGCGACGCTTGTCAGATTTCGCCATTAAAGACGGGCACGGCACCGAGCGCCCGGGACAATGCCTTGCACTTGCCAACCTGGGGCAACTTCAGCAGCGCGATTCCATGAACCAGACTGGACGCGATTAGCCAATGGAGCTCCGTGTTCGTAGACGACCCAGCCGTCCCTTGGCTTTTCTGGGCAAGCAGGCATTTGAACTCAATCTCGATAGCGGCTCTCTTATTTTGAAGGGAGGATGCCTCATCTGACATAAGAGAACTTGTCCCGACAAAAATCGCACAGAAGCCAAAGTCGCTGAAGGCAACATCAGCGTATCGCTCAATGATCGACTTAAGTGTCACTTCGCCATTCGAACCATCTCCGATCTCCGCTATGACGTTGTGCCATTCACGAATAGCTCTTTCAATGCACGCCTTCAGTATCTCTCTCTTCTTAAAATGAAAATAGAGGCGAGGCTTCTTAAGTCCTACGCGCGCGGCGATCTGATCCATACTGGACGCTTCAAATCCTCTTTCGCAAAAGACCTGAGCCGCCGCGATTAACATCTTCTCCTTCTGGGCAGCATGGGCGGCAGCTCTGCGCCGATCGAGAGCTTGTTGCTTGGCCGTCAGCGGTTTTTGGGGATTTCTCCGACCCATCATTTTCGCCTAATGATTTTACAAATGTTTTGCTTAGCAACTCACGACGCATCAGGGATCGTTCTGGACGATCATCTTATGATGCAATCGATTCGATAAGAGCCATAAGATTGCTCACAATCTGCTCGACTTCAGCGGCAAACGAAGCATGTGTGATGGTTCATAAAGGAGCCTCTCATGACCGATATCCCCGAAAATCACGTCGTCGCAGCGCTCGTATCGGAAGTCCGGGCCAAGCTGGAAGAAGCCCACAGCATCGCACAGGCTGCCGAAATCTGCGCCCGTGCCGGCAATGTAAGCCACTCGGTACAGATCCTGATGGACTTCGAGGGTTTGGCGCACGAAGCGCAGGATCTGTTCAGGGCAGCTCTTGCGATCAAGCGCAGCTTGCTCGCCGAGACCGCTTAGTTTCGAATCTCCCGATCGGCTCCTGCCCGCCCCGCGCTGCGGTCGGCGGGTCGGGTCAGTGCAACGCTGATGTTGCGCTTATCCCAAAGGAGCCTCCATGAGCATCCAGAAATCCAAGAACACCAGATCCAGCGCAAAGCGTAGACCAGCAGTAGCCGCACGTCGGCCTTTCAAGGTTGTAAAAAAAGCCCGTTCGCCGCGGGCAAAACAACCAAGCGTACGGAATGGTGTAAAACCAACAACATCGCGCAGCCGCGAAGCTACGGAGCGTCCAGCACCATCGAAACACCCTCTTCCCCAAGCCTCAGTCCCGAAACCCATCCGAGCGTCTTCGAAACTGACCACCGTGCTTACGATGCTTCGCGCACCAGGCGGCACGGCCATTGCCGACATCATGAAGGCGACCGGCTGGCAGCAGCATTCGGTGCGCGGCTTTCTAACGGGGGTAATCCGTAAGAGGCTGAAGCTTGATCTCATCTCCGACAAGGTTGATGGCGAACGCCGCTATCGGATTGGCAAGGCTGCGGGGTCCAGATGATGGAGACCCGCCCCACGGTGAACGGGCGGCCGATCGATGCGGATGTGGAAGCCGAGCTTGATAGGCTCGGCTCCCTGCCGGTCGCCGCCTTGCGGGTCCGCTATCGTGAGCTATTGCGGGCCGATCCACCTCCCGCCTTCGGGCCGGATCTGCTGCGGCGGAGTATCGCCCAGCGGATTCAGGAAACGGCCTATGGCGGTCTCTCCCGCGAGACAAAGAAGCTGCTCGACCAGTTAATCCGGTCGATAGTCGCCGGAAAGACGGGGCGTCTTGAGGTGCCGCAGCGGATCAAACCCGGCTCTGAACTGGTGAGGATTTGGAACGAACAGACCCATAGGGTCACGGTGCTCGCCAAGGGTTTTGGCTACCAAGGCGAGGTTTTCACTAGCCTGTCGGAGATCGCCAATCGGATCACCGGCACGCGGTGGAATGGTCCGAAGTTTTTTGGACTGCGGACGACGAGCAAAGAGTCGAACAAGACGATCGAGGCAAAAAAGGTCTCAAAGGGAGCTCGCCGTGGCCACCAATAACGTCAAGCCGGTTCGCTGCGCCATCTACACGCGCAAATCCACGGAGCATGGGCTTGAGCTTGAATTCAATTCTCTCGACGCCCAGCGTGAGGCTTGTGAGGCCTATATAAAGAGTCAGGCCTCGCAGGGCTGGCGCGTCTTGGCCCAGCCTTATGACGATCCGGCGTTCTCCGGCGGCAATCTCGATCGCCCTGCCTTGAAGCAGCTTCTGGCCGACATCGAGTCCGGGCTGATTGATGTGATTGTTGTTTACAAGATCGATCGCCTGACGCGTTCCCTCGCTGACTTCGCCAAGCTGGTCGAAACCTTTGACCGCAAATCCATCTCCTTCGTAGCTGTCACCCAGCAGTTCAACACCACCTCTTCCATGGGGCGGCTCACACTGAATGTGCTGCTCTCTTTCGCCCAGTTCGAACGCGAGTTAGCATCCGAGCGGGTTCGGGACAAAGTTGCCGCCTCCCGTCGCAAGGGCAAATGGACCGGTGGCACTGTCCCCCTCGGCTACGAGGCCAAAGACAAGAAGCTCGTCATCAGCCCGAAGGAAGCCGAAACCGTCCACACCATCTTCAAGCAGTATCTCGCCCTCAAATCCTTCAGTCAGCTAGTTCAGGATTTAGACCGACGCGGCATTGTCACCAAACGACGCGACACCAAAGTGCCGAAATATCGCGGCGGCATCCCGTTCACCTACGGCCCCCTCGCTCACGTCCTGAAGAACCGCATTTATCTCGGTGAGGTACATCATGGTGGCAAGTGGTATCCCGCCGAACACAAACCGATCCTCGATCAGAAAACCTTCGATCAGGTGCAGGCTGTTCTCGCCGATAACCGCGTGACGAACAAAACCCGTCAATCAGCCAGCGGAGCGCTTCTCACCGGCAAACTCCGTGACGATCGCGGTAACCGAATGAGCCCGAGTTTCTCGGTCAAGAACGGCGTTCGATACCGGTTCTACGTCTCACGCGCCCTTATGCGCGGCCGAAGGGCTCAAGCGGGCTCGGTCCCTCGGATTTCGGCGCAGCTCATCGAAAATATCGTCATCAACAGCATCCGGGACCGCCTCGCACCCGACGCACAGACCTCTGACGACCAGCTTAGACGTCATGTCGTGGATTCCGTTACTGAGGTTGTCCTTCATACCAAGAAGATCACGATAAGTTTGCAACCGGACAGTTCGGAAGTGATCGAGATTCCATGGCAAGCCCCGGTGAAGAGTGCTCCGGCGCTTCCACCCCCCTCAACCGATACCGATCAACCAGATCCAAAGTTGTTGCAGGCGATCGTCCGCGCGCATACATGGCTGCGGGCTCTACAGTTGAGCAAGTTTGACAGCGTCGAGGCGCTGGCAGCGTCGGTCAAACTCCATCCGAAAGTCGTACGGCAGGAGCTGCGCTATGCGTTTCTGGTACCGTCCATTACCGAAGCGATTTTGACTGGAAATCAGCCGTCAACACTTACGCTTGCGCGGATTCCAAAGACCCTGCCCCTGACCTGGGCCGGACAATGCCGCACCTTGGGGTTCTGATCAGATTCGGACATCCGATGTTATGGAATTCTCACCCGCGAATAGATTAGGTTATGAGCCCGTTTGGCTATCAAATTCAAGCAGCCGTTTGCCAATCATGTGCCTGTCGAACTCGACCCTTTCACGCTCTTGAAAGCCTCGGTCTGCTCTAAGGCCGCACTTCGGCGATCCCCGAGGTCAATCAGCGCATCGAGGATTTTGAGAAGCGCCTGAGCGTCGTCGCTTTTCAGGCGGAAATTCCAGTCCGCCTGACGCTGAACAATGGCAGCCAATCTCGCCGCCAAGTCTGTTCCAGTCCAACCTTCCTCGGAATAATCGATTCCTCCAAGGGCGGCGTTCACTTGGCTACCGAAGTCGGCAACCGGGAACGATTGACCGGCCCGCTTGTGCAGCTCGATATACCGACCCATGACGTATTGAGACCAGCCGATGTTCCGGACTACCCGATCAATAATCGGCATGATGGTCGCGATCTCCGCCCAATTGCCATTCGCAAATCGTGCAGAACCGGGGCACTTCTCTTCAAACCCGACGAAGAGCAACGCCTTGATCAATTCCGGCATGGGGAAGCCATGCACTTCTCCGGCATGCCAACCATTTGGCGTGAACACGCTGTCATTGATCAGTCGCGTCACGCAGTCGTCCAGCAACGGGATTGTGTTTGCAGGAATGACCGCCGCATCGAATACGTGACGGCAGACCGTGCGATCAGCAAAGCTGGCGAGTACAGACAACGCCTCCTCGTTTTCTTCGAGGAAAGGCGCAATGAGCTTTTTGCGAGCTACGTCGAGCGTAACAAATGGCGCGGTCCGTGCCAGAATATCGCCAAAGGCCGCCGTCCATTCGTGCAGGTCTGAGCGCCGGTCATCATTTCGGTTTTTCTTCTTTTCGTCGCGCCATGACGGAAGAAGGCTTTCCTTCGTCCAGTCGGTGAGATCGAAAAGAAGCGCCTCTGTATGCGGGCGATAGGTATCAGACGCCATCCACGCTTCGAGCGGCATATTCTTGAACAGCTTCGCAGCCATTTGCGATTCAAAGAACGGGTCGGGAATATGCCAATAGTCATCTGGCATTCCTCGGCCACGGTGCGTCCCTCCTTTGGTCCATGCTGGTGGAAGCTTGGGCATCGCGCCCGGTGCATTGTTTTTGAGGGCGGCCAACGCGCCTGCAAGGCTATCGGCGCGCATCTGGTCGTTCTTTGAATGATCCCAGACGTTGCCTTTGAACTCGCCGCTGTGAACGATGCAAAGACTCATCGCAAGCTGCCCAGCGACCCAGCGAACGTGTTCGTCCTTGTCTGCGAATAGCGCTTCGAATGCGAGCTCACTCACCACGTTGAGCGGGTGAAGCGTAAGCTTCAAGAGCCGCTCGACACTGTCCGCACGAGGCGCCTCTGATCGACGGTCATGAAACAAGGCAGCTGCCAGCCGCCGTTTCGGATGCCAACCAATAAGCGATCCTCCGTATTTCTCCGGATTTTCCAGCATGGTCTCGATGCGAGCCAGCACACCCCAAGCCCACGGTCGGTCCGCGCTCTCCGGGGGGCTAAAACGAATGACGCACGCCGCTACACTGGCCGCCACCGACGGCAACGACGATGCCATATCGTCTCGAAAATCGAAAGCTGCGCCGGTGTCGAAGCCTTTAACATGCGAGACGGCGTCGTCGAGCGTCATCCCCTCTTCGAGCTTGTTGGTGTTTAACGATTGGCCAGCCCAACCGGCGATGCTGAACCCCTGAAGCACCTTCGTGCTCTTCTCCAGCCTCTTTTCCTGTGCGGGCGTGAGAGGGTTCGGACGGTCGTACGTGATTGCAAAGCGATTCTCGTCGTATGGGCTTTGCTTGTAATTTGCTTGGTCACCAAGACCCGCCCAACCCTCGGCGTCTTCCTTGAGGTAGTTGGTAGTGCCTTGATCGATCTTGTCCTCCTCTTTCTCGTACGGAAGATCGTTCGGGAATTGAGCGAGTGCGCCTTTGAATTTATTGCGAAGGGCCTCGTCTTCGTTCAGAGCAAAGACCATCGCAAGCTGGATGACATTCCGTTTGCGATATTTACGTTCGTCCAGATAGGTTTTGGCGGCGGCCTGTTCGCCGTGCAGGCGGGACAGGAAGCCGTAACCCAATAGGTCAATATTTTTCGAGGACTCCTGCGAATGTCGCGCCCGGTCGAAAGCCCAGATGCGCTGGCACGCTGCGAGCGGAAGCGTCGTCTCGGTCGTCGCCCACGATTCAAGTGTGAGGTCGAGCGCGATGCCAAGAACCGCAAGGCACTTGTTTCCCTCAACGAAATCCTTGATGACATCGCTGGTGGGCCTGCTCCCATCGACTTGTTTGAACGCCCAATAGGTGAGCGCCAGAAAAGCGCATTCGAGCGCGGTCGGCGCGAGCTGGCCTTGGCCCCAGCTATAGACGCGCCAATCACCCCAAAATTCCTGCTTGCCCCATGGAAACTCGATGGACACCGGGATTGGCGTGCCCAGCTCGCGTTTCCGCATAACGTGAAGCTGCTTCCAACCTTCGGTCGCATAGTTCGACAGATTTCGGATCAAACGCAGTCCAACTGCTGGGTTGTTCTCCAACAAGCTCTTGAACGGTTCGTGGAGTGCCGACGGCGGCTGATAGTAGTTGTTGTACTGCTGGATGCCGACATCATTCTCATCATAGCGATCACCGCCGATTGGAAAGTGAACGTGATCCACCATACGCTGCTGATCGCGGGTGCGGTCTCCTTCGGGGATGGCGCGAACTTCATTCAGGCGCTTGTAGTAGTCTTCTTCCTGTTTCCGTTTCCGGTTGTATTCATCAAGCGGGAGCTCTTCCATAAGCTGGGCTTCAGCCAGATCGGCCAGAAGGTCGGGAGCAACCTGCGACATGATGGGCGCGAAGTTCATCAGGTCGCTGTAAATATTTCGACGCCTATCCTTGTCAGCGATAGCGCGCTGAAATATCGCTTTGGCAAAATCAGGATAGCTGTGCGCGGAACGCAGCAGGATCATTCGCAGCGCCGTCCCAACGCGTTTGCCTTCCTCCCGGCCAAACGGATAGACGCTTTCGTCGCCCGCGTCCCGAAGCCTGCCGTCTTCGAAGCGAAGCAGCCATTCCTCGGCCAAGGTAAGCATCGCTTTCGAACGCGTATTCTTGGTATGCGAAAGCGCGTTTTGCCAAACGCCGAAGACTTCAAGTATCGTCGGGATGAGCCGAACCGGAATATTCTTCGCCTCCGCGAGAATCCAGTCGATCAATCTTCCCCACGCACGGAAATCGGACGGCCAGCCAAGCAGGTCGGCGATTGCCAGATTGTCGATGCCTTCAACTGGATCCCTGATCTGGCCAAGGAAAAATGGGCTGGGGATCGTGTGCTGCGCCTGAAACCAGACCAGCACTTTTTCTAGCAGGGCATAATTGTCGACCTTCAAGAGTTCCGAAAACTCGTCCTTTGCTCCAGAAAAGGCAGGCGTGAAAGGCGGCGCGGTAAGCCACTCGCGCAGCCATTGCCGTCGCAAATTCTTCTTCTCAAGGGCGCGGTATCCGTTGGTCCATTTCCCTCTTTCCTTGACCGCCTGCTGGGCCATCAATCCAACGACGCGTCCGAGCAACGGGGGCTCGCCAGCATCTTCAAGCGCTTTCATCCAGTCATCGCCAAGATCGATCAGAAACCGAAGGAACGCCCACTCGAAAAAGATATCGTGCGAGAAGGCGTACAGTGATCCGCCTTGTTCTTCGCGGATAATGTGATCGGCTGTGAGCGGTGCGATCTGCGAGTGCGTCGAGTTGTCGAGATCTTTTGCCGGAATGCTCTTGCCGAGGTTGCCGACGCCGTTCTTCGCAATGTCGATGAGCGCCCGGCGCCTTTGTGGAATATTCATCGCGTGCGCGTCGTGCCCTGCTCGAGCCCACCATGCGTCGATAAGCTCAATCTCGGTTTGAGGCTCGGTGCCCGCAGGAATTGAACGCGCTAACACCGCCGCAAAAAATGGCCGGCGCGCGATATTCCGCAAGGCGTCATTTCCAAAAAGCAGGCTCCTAAGATTTGGCTTTGACGTCGCAAGCTGCTCTGCCTCGTCATCGTTGAAAGGACCGACCATCACGTCGCCAATTCCAGTCTCGGAATATAGGGCGGTCGGAAACCATGCGCGAAACGCTTCGAGTCCTTGGTCACGCGAGCTCACCAGCACCTTCCAGTGAGCAAGGCTTGGCTCGGTCGCGATCTTGTTCACGAGGTCCTTGATGACTTCCTGATGATCGGGACGAATGCGATCAATGCCATCAATGAAGAGGATCGGCGTTCCAGCCGAATCAATTTCTTGCAGTAAAGGAACGGGTTCGGCATGCGACAAGCCAAGGCGCGTCGCAAACGCGATCCAATTGCTCGCGTCGATGCGATCATTTTTGATAAATAAAATTGGGCCCACAGCAGAGCCCCCCTGGGCGAAGCGCTTCAGAACGGCTGATTTGCCGCAGCCGGGCAAACCGCCAATCGAGACGACGCGATGTTTCTCAAGTTTGTCGGCGATGGTTTGCTGGAGGTCGGCGCGATCAACATGGAAGCCGTCCACGTCTTCCTGAACGACGTTGAGAGAGTCCCGCGAATAGGCGTTGAGACGATCAACGTCACTCGCGAAGTAGGGAATGACCTTCAGCCGAACGGCGCTGCGAAGCTGTTCCAGCAAGATGGGTCGCGTCCAACGCTTTCCGGTGGCAGCGCCGTCGCGGGCGATGCGGCACAAGCGGTCAAACAGCAAAAGACCCGTGCCGTCTTTGTTATCGACGACCAGGTCATTTAGACGATTCACGATGTCCGTGCGAAGCGCGCCATTTTCTTCAAGGCCGCTAATCTGCATGGCGGTGAAATTCTGATAAAAGGCCAGTTCTTCATCATCGTTCATCGCGCCGATGACTGACCGAAGGCTGCTTCGTAAGGTGGATTCTGCGTTGGCCGCTGTCCCGGAAGGCGTGAACCGCGCGACAAATTCAGCGCTGGTCGGACTGTCCTTCGCCCAGTCAATCAGCCGTTTCAGGGTACGCAGGGTGTCCGGCGTGACGTGTTCGACAACGAAGCCGCAGAGGTCCACCCCCTTAGTAAAGTATGCGGTGGTCTGCGTCTTGGACGCGGCATCAACGATGTCACGGAAATCCTCATTGGAGGTTGCACCGCTGATCGTAATCGCGCGCTTGATCTGGAGCCCGAGGGATCGCGCCCAGCCCGCATCGTCGAAGCCAACGACAAGGTCATCCATTGGGTTGCCTTGGCCGCGCTGCTGGACGGCCACACTGGTGACGATGCCTGATTGGCCTGCGGCGCGTTCGTGACGGAGCAGGTGCGCGAGATAATAAGCGACGACCGTGTCTTCAAAAGTGAAGCCCGCGCCGCCGGTCAGTTCTGTGGATGCTGGCTTTTGTTCAGGGGTGTTGGTCAAAGGATCCCGCCGGGAATGGATTTTTTTTGAAATGGGTTGTTGGGCGCGCGAGCAATATTCGCGTCGCACGTCAGTATTTAGGCGGCATTTCGTCGGCGGCAAGGGATTGGCAGCGCGAACAGGATTTGAATCTGTGACCTTCAGGGTTCTTAAACTGACGAACTGCCGCGATCGACTGTGCGCTTGGCTCCAGACTGATCTGCTTTGCTAGAAATCTTATCAGCCGCTGATTAGCTCCAGGCTGTTTGGAGCCGCGGATTGATATCTTTCCCATAATATCGGGAAAGAATTTCCGTCTCGCGAATGTCTGCTTGGGTCAAAAGCGAACATTACGGCATATTGGGTGCATCTGAGACGAAAACTTACCGCCGTTCTGGCCAGCACGCAGTGCTGTCGAACCTGTCTCTGGCATAGGCCCCTTAAAACGGGAATATTTTGTTAGACGGTCGGAGAATACTGGCCAATTTCAGTCAGGTTGACGGAAAAACGGTCTCTGTAGAGAATGCTCCCGCGTGAAAAGCCCGCCATTGGCGGCCCTTTTTCGCAACTAACAGAGAAATTCTCTGCATCACGCACTGGATGGCTGGCGATACAGTGCTAATAGCACCAGTCTCTGCGTCAATTCCCTGCAAACAGGGAATTTTACAAGGAAAATTTGCAATCACTGATTTTGACAAGCCAAAATTCCAAGTAAAACGACTGCGCCGCAGGTACTTCTTGAACAATCGCTTACGGAACTAACAGGGAAATATCTTCAAGACATCAGGGAAAGTGCGGACGCTAACAGGGATATGCTATATAGCCTAATAGCGCATTTTCCACGGCACCGAGCTGCCGCGACAAGCGTCTGATAAATCGAAACGCGGCTGATATTCTGCGTGAACGTACGGTATTCCTGAAATCCGAGTAGGCACGCCCGACGGTGGCGGCCTATGATCTAGCCCGCGCTCAATGCAGCCCCTCGCGAACATACATTAGATCACTGATATAGGCCGTGCATGTTCACGCTAGCGGCGCGTCATTAAGGCCTCTGCCCTAGAGAAGTGGCCTCTGGGGAACCGTAATTGACGTTTAAGTAATCCATCGCAGCGGCAACGTCATCGTCCGGGAGTGCGGAACCCAGAAAAACCATCCGATGAACGACACTTCTCCACTCCTGCGGCGATCGCTTCGCAGCAACGACACGGTGAAGCCCATGACACGTCACGCAACCGCCTTCCGCAAATTCCTTTCCATTTCTGTCTGGTAACTTGACCTCTGCTGGAGCGGGAAGGTTTACGCCAGGTCCGAAGTTTAAAGTCAGTGCCTGCATTGCGGGCGCTTTGCCGAGTAAGGACTTCTGCTTCCTCCTCGCTCCTTGCGGCTACGATGAATTAGAAACCCTCTCTTCGTGAAGCCTCATTTTGTCTCAAGGGTGATGACGGCGAACACTTACGGCGAACACTTGCTGACGACTGAGCTAGCCCATTCTGAACTTGTATTCCAAGCTCAGCCAGCGGCTTTCCAACACTCTAGGCGGTAGCAGCGATGGAAGTAATGACGTGTGAACGGCCTCGGCATGCCGTTCCCGGAGTTGCTGTTTTCGCATCAAGCTTACGCCGACACGAGTTTCTGCGCAGCCTCTGAGATTCGTCTTCGTAGTACAGAGCCTATGGTGAAAGACGGCTTGTGAAGGAAAACAAACGAGACTTAGCGCCGTTTTATTTCCAACAATAAATCCTCTCCCATGCGGTACATACATCGAGCAATCTTCGTTCGAGCATTTCGACAAAGCAGCGCGCCGCTAACGTCAGTGGGCGACTAGGATGATGTAAGAAATACGACTCAAGATGCATGACTGGCTTAAAGATCGGATAAATAAATAGATCCTTTCTGTCCAGGTACTGCATGACACCGATAGCCTGACATACTGCGCCCCAATCTGAGCGCCTGATACTCTCGATAGTTCCCACAAACCCGTCCACCTTCATGACGCGGCTTGCAACGATTTGACCACCAGTGATGTAGTCAAGCAGGGTTGCGCCCATTAAATGACGCTCTGACGGCACGACAAGTTTGAGTTCTTTCATTGCCGACAGATCAATGGGACTGAATTGGGGACCGTTGATAGGTCGTCCCGAGATCAGCACAAAGTGATCTCGATAAGCTGGCCTACAGGCTAATCCGCTATGATCGACAGGCAGCGCACCCAGCGCGACATCGAGAAAGCCGGATTGTACTTGTTCGGTGACATAGCGGCTAAATGCTTCAACGACGGTCAGATCAACGTTAGGATACAAACTTGTGAATTCTTGCAGCAAGTCGCCAAGGATCCCGAAGCTGGTTGCCGAAGGCATCCCCACGCGAAGTGAACCGGATACGCTATTGCCCTGAACCAGGTCGCGCATCTCCTGCTTTGCGAAAGCCAGGGTACGAGCTATCGGCTGACAAAGTTCATAGAATCGCCGCCCAGCTACAGTCGCCTCAACGCCCTTTTTTGTCCGGTCGAATACGGACGTGCCCAGTTCTTCTTCGAGATTGCGAATCTGCATGCTTAGGGCCGATGGCACGACATGCATGCGCTCAGCAGCCTTAACAAAGCTGCGCTCCTCATAGACACTCATAAAATAGTGTATGAGACGGATATCCATTCAGATCCTCCACCCTTGAAACTTTCACGCCTCGTTCTATGGGCGCTCTATCGCGCGAGATTCTACGCTATGAATCTGGCGACAGCATCATTCAAAGCACGAGATGCGCTTTGATCAAGGCCACTCGCGGCCATGTGGCCATACACGCTGTTGATCTCCATGTAATGGCATTCCGGAATATGGCGCGACGCCCAAACCGCTGCATCTGCTGGATTATAAAGATCCAACGACGGCGCAGCTATAAAGGTCGGGGCACGCACTGAGTTCAGGGCAGCGACCGTGTCTCCGTTGAATGAACCCAGTTTCCCCACATCATGAAGGTCGTAAGCTCTTGACTGATAGATCCAGTCTATCGACTCGAAGCCCTGGGATCGCCACCAAGATCTTCGGAGGTCAAGCCATGGGCAGGGATCAGATTTTCCCGGGCTTCGACAGAAATCCAGAATCTCGGCATCGAATTGACTCGGAGTGCGCATCGACAGGGCGAGCATGAGAGGTACCCAATCATACCAGGGATCGGTGGCCGGCTCGCCACCCAATTCGTGGCACATCCCCCGCTCCAATGTCGAGCGCGCCAATAGATTTACGAGGCGGGCCCAGGGTGTCGTTTTCGCCATAGGGGTCAGAGCCACGATCCGACGCATAGCCTCCGGATACATGACACCCCAAGCGAGCGATTGCATACCGCCCATCGATGCACCGGCAACGAGATCAAGTTTTTCAATACCCAGCCGCTTCACCAGAGACGCTTGGCTGCGCACCATGTCGCCAATTGTAAATTGCGGGAACAAATATCCGGGCTGGCTACGCGATGTGGAGGGTGACGTCGTCAGACCATTTCCGATTGCGTCAATAGCAAGTATGCGCAGACGGGAGGGGTCGAGTGCCTGCCCGGTGCCAATCATAAAATCCATTCTATGGTGCGTGCTTCCAATCGCACATAATGCAAGTGCGATCGGCAGCCGGTCGTCGCGCGAATCACCGTGCACGGCAAAAGATATCGAGAAATCCTCGATAACACCGCCGGAATCCAGCGGGAAGTCACCAAGGCTGACCGAGTAATGCGGTGCGTCGACCCATCCGAGCTGAAAAGGCGGATGCCGCAAAGGTTGAACAGCAGAGACCGTGAGTAACGCCTCAGCAAGATCGCTCACGCGCGTCAACCGGAATGACTAGGCGCTCGCCGCTGCGAACGCACAAATGCAGCTGCCTCATCTATAGCAGTCATGACCTCAGGTACGATTCCCACCATCTGAAGGAAGCCGTGGATAAGACCCGGCTGAATCGAATCCTGGACCGAGACACCAGCTTCTTTCGCTCGTTGTGCAAACAGATCGCCTTCGGTGCACAGAACATCACACTGCGCGGACAACACAAAGAGAGGAGGCAAACCTCGAAGATCCGCGTGCAGCGGAGCCACAAGGGGATCGGTGACCGCAACTGGCGGGAGCGAACGCTCGAGATACAGCTTCCGAAACCATGCCATGCGGCTGCTGGAGAGTCCGTAGCTTCCATCGCCGAATGTGCGATGAGACAGCGTCTCCTCGTCGGCCGCATAGGCACCGTAAAATAGCAGGGCCGCGTCCGGCAGCGTCGATCCGGCGTTTCGCAAGCTGAGCATCAGCCCTACCGCGAGGTTCGCTCCCACAGAATCGCCCCCGATAAATCGCAGCGAAGGCGCGCCCGGCCACGTCGAAGATAGTGAGCGCCATGCCGCCAGGGAATCGTTCAAAGCATCCGGAAACGGAAATTCGGGAGCAAGCCGATAGTTGATTCCAATCACTTCCAATCCGGTTCGCGCGGCGAGGTGAGCCATGGGAGAAAGATGAGTATCTATCGATCCGAACACCCATCCGCCGCCGTGCAGATAGAGCATTTGGCCCACCAACTCTCTGGTCTGAGCCGGAACTATCCTTACCGCGGACAGATCCGACGGTGCGCACGGGATAGAAAAGCGTTCGATAGCGACGTCGGAGGGAAGCGTCGGCCGCCATCCCCTTTGAACGTCCTCATACCGGGCACGAGCCTCGGCGAGTGGCAAAGTCGCCGGATCCATCGTTGACTGGTTCGCGGCACGGATGGCTTCAATAACCGGCACAACATTTGGTGCGAGTAACCGGTCGATCTCTGCCAACGAGTCAAGAGTGGGCTGCGGTGGATGTTCCATCCGGCTACTCAACTCCCTTTATCACTTTCATAGTTGCCCCATCGGCCTCCACTTGCTCCCGCGTCCCCTCGAAAATAATCGCTCCACGTTCGATCACGTAGAGCCGGTCCGCAAAACGAGGCAGGTGGTAAAAGTTCGACTCAGCGAGCAATACGGAGCGACCCTGGTCAAGAATGCTTCGCAGGCCATTGCTGATGGTAGGCAAGATCGCGGGCGAAAGACCTTCAAATGCTTCATCCAGTAAAAGAAGCTCGGGATCCAGCGCAAGTGCGCGGGCGATTGAAACCATTTTGCGCTCCCCCCCGGATAGCTGCTGCCCTCCCCGGTGCGCATATGATCTCAGCTTCGGAAATATCGCGTAGGCCGCTTCGATCCGCTCATCCGCCGATTTGGTTGATTTGCGTGTCCAGGTCGGCAACGCGATATTATCCTCAACGGTCAGATCTCCGAACACATCGCTACCCTCCGGCGTGTAGCCTAGTCCGGCCGCAGCAATGCGGTGCGTCGCGAGCTTGTTCAAATCTTTACCGCGCCACAAGATTTGCCCACCTCCGATCGCTTCGAATCCCATGATCGCCCTGAACGTGGTAGTCTTCCCCGCGCCATTGCGCCCGACAAGACACACCAACTCTCCAGGAGACACACGCAGTGAGACACCGTGCAGTACGCGGTTTCTCATGATCGATACATTCAGCCCCTCGATTTGAAGCGTCATGCATGTGCCTCCTTGCCGATCACGACAGAGAGAACGGCTTCATCAGCAAAGAACTTCTCAGTAGGTAGATCAGCGATCTTTCGTCCGCCCTGCATGGCAATGATCCGGGACGAATAACGCCGCACGAGATCCATATCATGCTCAATCAGGAGAATTGCACCAATTCCCATCTGGCTCGCAGCAGACAACAAAGTTTCCATCACACCATGCTTGTCAGCCGTTGAAACGCCAGCCGTTGGCTCGTCCAGCAGAATTACTTTCGGACGCAATGCAAAAGCGCTAGCAACGTCAAGCAACTTACGCTTGCCATGCGGCAACGAATTTGCAGAACTTTCAAGCGAATCTGTCAGTCGAAATGCTGCGGCAATCGCCGCGACGGCTTCTCGCACTTCACGATAGCGCGAAGCGTCCGCGAACATTTTCCATCGCAAACCAAGACGTGAGCAGGATGCGACGGTGAGCGCTTGCCTTACGGTGAGATCGGGAAATACGCTCACCAGCTGAAACGCGCGCGCGAGACCTCGCGTCGAAAGATCTACGGGACTAAGTCCCGCTATGTCGCGCCCCATAAATCGCACGCTCCCCTCCGTGGGTGAATGCAATCCAGTGAGAACATTGACGAGCGTCGTCTTGCCAGCACCATTTGGTCCGACCACGGACACAAACTCGCCGTTAGCCAGATTGAGATCGACGCCCTGCATGGCGACGAAACTCCCGTACGATTTGGAGATGTTCTGCGCGACGAGCAGATGGTCACTGGACATCAACGCCTCCATCTGGCCAGAATCTGCTTCGCAGTACCCAAAAGACCTCCCGGCATTCCGATCACGAGCAGCGCCAGCACGACGCCCAGAAAAAATCGCCAATACTGGGTGGCAGCCTGTAACTCGTCCTGAAGCAGAATGAATATCAAAGCTCCTGCGATAGGTCCTATGAGCTCCTGATAGCCACCAAGAATCGCCATGAAAACGAGATGACCGGATTGCTGCCAGTACGATAGTTCGGGATCGGCGAGCCCGGTGCTTATCGCAAGCATCGCACCCCCAACGGAACCATAGATCGCGGAGATGACAAAGGCGACCGCGCGTACTTGGCGAACCTTCACTCCGAGATAACTTGCTTTCACTTCATTATCGCGTGAGGCCTGAAGATGTAGCCCGTAAGGCGATCGGACTATACGCCACATAATCCACGCACTCACGATCAGCAAAGCCAGGCAATAATAGTAGAACGGGCCTGTCAGAAATCCCATCTTGTCAACTTGCGAGAAGTCGATGCCAAGAAGCGATGGCTGCGGAACATTCATTCCGCTGTCCCCGCCCGTCAAATCATAAAATTTGTTGAGGAACGAATAGAATAGCATGCCAAACGAAAGCGTCAGCATGCCGAAAAAAATGCCGGAGAACCGGCTTGCGATCCATGCCAACGGGATGGAGATCGCTAACGCAGCCGCCACGGCGAACAGCAGCATCAATTCGAATGCCGCGTTGCCGGTGAGCCGAACTGCCAAAGCAGACGAATATGCGCCGATGGCCAGAAACAGCGCGTGACCGAAAGACAATTGGCCGCCATATCCAAACAGCAGGTTGAACCCGAGCAAGGCAACTGCGTATGCCATGAACGGGATACCGAGGCTGACGTAATAGATATTCGTAACGTGAGGCGCCGCGGCAAGCGCCACGACGGCGACAAACAACATCACCTTCACGGTGATTCCGGATCGACTGCGGGTACCGTCCGATTCCACCGACATATCCAGCGCTGATGCGGTTTGCTTCATTACAACGCCTTTCCAAATAGGCCGGTCGGCCACCAGATCAAAACGATCAGCACGACCGCGTAGGTCGCCAGGATATCGACTTCAGGATAGATGAAGAGTGCTGCGGCGCGGATCAGACCAACGATAACCGCACCTACTGCGGCGCCTTTCATGCTGCCGAGACCGCCAATGACTATGACCGCAAATGCATCGACGACCAGTTCGACGCCCATTTGTAGCGATGCCGCGGCCGTCGGCACAACAAGCGCTCCACCGACCGTGCTTAATGTTGTCCCTAATGTGAAGACCAGCAAATATACCAGCCGAACGTTCACTCCCATTGCGGCGCTCGTCTCGCGATTCTCGGCGGTAGCACGCAATACTTTCCCCGAAGTCGTATGACTCAAGAACCACGTCAGACCCACACCGATAACGACGGCGGCAAGAATGACAAAGAGATTGTACATAGGCATCTGCACGCCACCCACGTTGATCGAACCGTAGACCATCGATACGTTCGGCAGTTGGCGAGGATACGCACCCCAAAAGAAGCGAAGCACATCCTGGAAAATCAGGATGAGCGAGAAAGTCAAAAGCAACTGGAATGACTCAGGACGACGATAAATCGTGCTCAAAACACGCTCCAGTGGCAATCCTATCAATCCCGCCACCAGCCCGGACGCCAACAAAACAAGGGGAAACAGCGGGACCGGAAGCCCCTGCGCCAGCGCCCATGTGGTCACGGATACGCCCAGATACGCACCTAGGGCATATATCGAGCCGCATGCGAGATTGACGATTCTTTGAACACCGAAACTGAGTTGCAGTCCGGATGTCAGCAAGAAAAGCGCGGCTCCGTGAAAGAGCCCTGCGATTAGTATGCTAGCCGCTGTAGCCATAGATGATATCGCCGCCACGACATGCGGTCGGCGCCCCTTCTCTGTACGCGACTAGATTTTTAGGTCAGCTGTCTGCAGCCATTCCCAGAAATCCGCGCCGGGCGGCTTCTGAATTTCCTTCGTCGACATCGACTCGGTCGTGGCGAGCGTGACGAAATCATAATCATTTTTATGAGTCGTAAGACCCTGGAAAATGATCTGATCGGAAATGTGATCGCGCCGCATGGAGGCAGGACCACCTAGTGATTCCACCGTGAGACCAGGCATGGCCTCCGCGATCTCAAGGGACGTCGGCCACGATCCGGACTTCGCCGCCATCGCCTTCTCGACGGCTGCCTTATACAGATGAAGGCAGTAGTACGCGCGGTCACATTCCCAATGGGGATAGTCTGTGTATTTATCAAAGTACCACTTCACAAAGCTTTTTTGCAGTGGGGAAGCTGCCGGGTTGGCGAAGTACAATGTGCTGTGACCGAATACGATGTTCTCAGGCGTGAACTCCTTCTTGAGCGAGGTTTGCTGCCACCCCGCCGCCGGCATGACAAACTTTACGCCATCCGTTAGTCCCATATTGTGGGCCTGACGCATGAACACAGGCAAATCGGCAAATACCATCGAAGTGAAGATCAAATCCGGCGCCGCCGCCTTCAAAGCCGCCACGTTGGATGTTAGATCCATCGTTCCGGGCTTTATCCATTGCTCGGCAACAACGGTGTGCTCAATACCGAACTTCTTGAGAAGCGCGGTAAATGTTGTCCAGGTGTTACGGCCGTACGTATAGTCGGGATTGATACCAGCGATCCGTGCAAATTTGCCTTTGAAATGCCGGATCGCGAGCAGCGACGCCATTACGGCATCGACTTCATTGTCGATGGAGCGGAAAACATACTGCGGATTGGGCATCATCTCCTTGACGCCGTCCTGTGTCGTGCCATCCCACAACATCGTCAGCATCTTCGACTGCTCAGCTGCAGGCGCCAGTGCGAGACTCACAGCGGAGGAGATTATGCCGTGGACGGCATCGACCTTGTCCTGCAACACCAGCTTTCGATAACGGTCGATGGTTTCCTTTGGCGTCGTTTCTTCCTGAAAGACGAGCTCGACCTTCCGGCCTCCGATTCCGTCGGCCGCATTCAGCTGCTCCACAGACCACTCGACAGCGCGAATTCCCCCCTCCCCGGCCGTTCCAGCCATACCTCCGCGAGGAGCAAGAATTCCTATTCGCAACGGAGTGGTCTGCGCGATCGCCGGCGCACCCAATAAACCGTAAACGCCCAAAGCTGCGGTCGCGCCAGCGGCCTTAATTGCACGCCTGCGGTTCGCGGAAAATTTAATATCGCGCATATTTCTCTCCCCAGATCGGAATTTCCACCCGGACCATGATGCTCTCTCGGCCGCTCCTGGCCTGACTTCAGGTTCAGAGCGGTCTCTTCGGCGCTTGTGATCTGAGGTACAAGGTAGGGAAGCAAAAGATGAAAGGGTAGCAAGATCGCCTGACTCCTGACTTCAGAAAAACTGATGAAGGGAAGAAGACGCCCCCGCCACGTCTGTCATCCCAGTCATTCACCTTCGCTGACGATCAACATCAACCGAAATTAGGCCGAACCGCCATCGCAAGGCTTATGATTGCCTGGGAGGGCGTGGCAAATCAGTTCACGCCAGAAAACGGACAGGGCAATCCGTCAGAGACGGACTTGTTCTGCAAAGGGATTCAAGGACATGCAAGGAATTTCATCAGGACCATCATTCGGACTGTCCGGAAAGCGAATACTCGTTACCGGCGGCGCAAGCGGCATCGGAAAAGCTGCTTGTAAAATCTTTACCGATCTCGGAGCAAACGTTTGTCTTTCGGACGTCAAAGCCGATGCAATAGTGGAAGCCGCCGCAGAAACTGGAGCCCGGGCCCATGTCGCCGCTGACGTCTCTGTCCCTGATCAGGCGGAAAGGCTAATCAGCGAAACAGTTGCCGAGCTTGGCGGCCTGGATGGGCTTTTCCACTGTGCGGGCATCCATCATATCGGCAAAGCGACAGAGCAGGACATTAATATCTGGCAACGTGTGATGGACGTGAATGTGCGCGGAACCCAGCTTGTCTGCAGCCTCGCCGCACGGCACATGGAAGTTCAGGGTTCGGGCGCTATGGTCGTTGTAACATCCATCGCAGGCTATAACGGGCAGCCACGGCGCAGTGCCTACGGCACATCCAAGGCCGCCGTCGGCCATCTCGCCCGGTCTTTCGCAACGGAGTGGGGCAAATCGGGAATTCGTGTCAATGCGATTGGCCCGGGATATGTTCTCACACCGATGGCTCAAGGTATCATCAATAGCGGTGCAACTGACGTGATGCGCATCGTGAACAGAACACCATTGGGACGCATGGCGCGACCTGAAGAAATTGCTCAGGCAGCCGCATTTTTGCTTTCCGACTGGGCCTCCTACATCACCGGCGCAGAGCTATTCGTAGACGGCGGATGGTCGGCATACGGTGGGTCGGGTGAGGTCAACACGTTCTGACCGTGCTGTGTGGCCGGGATAAGGAAAATAGCCCCCATCCCGGCTCCACAAACTGCGGGAAGGACTCAAACATTAGAATTCGATAACCGATCGAATATCGAGTCCTTTTCGCAACCGATCGAGAGCGGCGTTGACTTCACCAAGAGAGATGCGGCTAGTCACGTAATCATCCAACAGAAGGTCACCGCTCAAGTATTTTTCTGCAAGCGAAGGGAAGAACTCCTGCGCCCGGCTTCCACCATAACTTGATCGTACGATATTCTTTTCACCCATCAGCGACCCCCAACGAAAACTTACCAGCTGCTGCTGTGCGACCTTACCGAGCCAGACCACCTGCCCTCCTGGCCTTACGATCTCCAAGCTGGTCTGGAATCCTCTTTCATTGCCGGCTGCTTCGAAAACATAGTCCGCGCCACGCCCACACGTGAGAGCGGCATGGGACTGGATCAGGTTCTCATCTACAGGGAGAGTGTGCGTGGCTCCAAGGCGTTTCGCCATATGAAGCTTCCGCACATCTCTATCAATCGCGATGATCGTCTCCGCCTGGGCAAGACGTGCGCCTTGGATAGCCGAGAGTCCGACCGCACCGCATCCGATGATGGTAACGCTGCTGCGAGGCTGAACCCGTGCTATATTGCTGACCGCTCCAATCCCGGTCGCTACTCCACAACCGATCAGACAGGCAACGTGGAAAGGCATGCTCTTCGGGATCCTGACAGCGCAGTCTTCAGTGACAACTGCCAGTTCCGCAAAAGTGCCGGCGTACATCAACTGATGAACGGGCTGTTTGCCGTCGAAAATCCGCGCCTTACCGTCAAAGTGCATCGAACGGACCCCATTCGCTCGATACTGCTCGCACAGTATGAACTGCTCATGGGAACAGAAATAGCAATGCCCGCAATGCGGATTCCAGGAAAGAGCGACATGATCACCCACTGACAGCCGATAAACGGATGATCCGGTCCATTCCACTATCCCCGCTGCTTCGTGACCGGGAACGAATGGCAGTGGCGTATCGAGGTGCCCGTCAACCGCTTCCAGGTCTGTATGACAGAGGCTGGTCGCTTGTATGCGTACGATCACATCGTCTGAGGCGAGATTGGCGAGCCTCAATTCGCGGATTTCGAGGGGTTCGCCCGGTTTCTCCGAGACTGCGCCACGCATGCTGCTAGCCCCAATAAAATTCGCGCCGTCCGCCATCGATACAAAGCAACTCGCCGTTGATGAATCCACTATTGCTCGAGGCCAGAAACGCGACGGCGCTCCCGATCTCACGCGGTGAGCATAGCCTCCGCAGCGGGTTTTGCTCCCGTACGACCGCGAGCATTTCTGAAGTGAAGCCGCCAATGAGATCGGTTTCCACGTATCCCGGCGCAATGGCGTTAGAGGTGATCCCAAAGGAGCCAACCTCCTTGGCCACCGTCCGCGTGAAACCGGCGATACCAGCCTTGGCGGCTACATAGTGGGACACACCCGCTCGCCCGCCACCCGTATAGTTCATCGATGACGTGTTGATGATGCGCCCCCATCCCTGCGACCTCATGGCGGGTATCGCCTCGCGCGTCCATAAGAACGTGCTTCGCATATGGATATGAACCATTCGATCCCAGGCGTCCGCTGGCATATCTTGGACGCGATACGAAGGACGCGCGCCGATGCCGGCATTGTTGACCAGAATATCGAGACGCCCGAGTTCGCCAACAACCTGCTTCGTCAAATTGACGACCACAGCCTCATCGGCCGCATCGCCGATAAACGCAGCCGCATTGACGCCTAATTCCTTCAAACGCGAAACCGCTTGGTCAGCTGCGTCACAATCAACATCGTTAACAGCTATGGAGACACCTTCTGTAGCTAATGCTTCGGCTTCGGCGAGTCCTAATCCCCTTGCGCCACCTGTGATCAGCGCAACACGTCCCTTGATACCCAAATCCATTTATATCCCCCGACGCCATCGCGCATTTCGTTATCAGCACGACGGTTATTCAAATACGTTGATTGGAAAACTGGCACACGCAGCGATCATGCTGACCGCCCCAATTCGTAACCACCAGTGAACCGCATTCATTAGTGTCGCGAATGCAGGCCGTCAGGAAAATACGAATCCCTCGTACTTCCGCTCTGCCGCTGCATCGCAGGCTTGCTTGTAGTTCACCATACCTCCCGCATAGGCCAAGATGCCCTTGGCCTTGCCTGGTACGTTCGTGCCGACGTACCAACTGTCGGCGCTGACAAGCACCGTTCCCTGGATAACATCCTTCACGGTTTGCGACCATTTCGCCTGATAGTCAGGATCAACATCAACACGAGTCAACCCGTGGTCCCGCATGTACTTGATGAGCCGCGATATCCATCCGACCTGATATTCATTCGCCATAACGACATTGACCGGCCCCCACTGAGTGGTCCGATCGGAATGTTAGTTTAGGGATTGCATTTTGACTACCTCCTTTGGTGCTGGCCAGACGATGGCTTCGGGTGCCGGTGGTCGATATCCAAGCGATGAGTGTGGACGCACCGTGTTGTAGTGACGTCGCCAGTTTTCGATCACGATCTGGGCCTCCTTCAATGTGTAGAAGATTTCGCCGTTGAGCAGTTCATCGCGCAGCTTGCCGTTGAAGCTCTCGCAATAGCCATTCTCCCACGGACTGCCCGGCTCGATATAAGCAGTCCTGGCTCCGACGGTGGCGATCCAATCCCGCAGCGCCTCGGCGACGAACTCAGGGCCATTGTCCGAACGTATGTGCGCAGGGATGCCCCGCGAGACGAACAGCTCGCAGAGCGCTTCGATGACGTCAGTTGCTTTGAGCTTCCGCGCGACACGGATGGCCAGGCTCTCACGGCTGAACTCGTCGATGATGCACAACATCCGGAACGCCTTGCCGTCGTGGGTGCGGTCGGCGACGAAGTCATAGGACCAGACATGGTTGGGTCGCTCCGGCCGCAGACGGATGCATGAGCCGTCGTTGAACCAGAGACGCCCGCGTTTAGGTTGTTTTAGGGGGACCTTCAGCCCCTCGCATCGCCAGATCCGCTCAACACGCTTCTTGTTCACCATCCAGCCGGCTCTGCGAAGCAACGCCGTAATTCGGCGATATCCGTAGCGGCCATATTGGCGGGCAAGCTCGATGATGTCGGCAGTCAAAGCCGCCTCGTCATCGGGTGTCGTTGGAGTCTTGCGCTGCGTCGATCGGTGTTGACCCAAAGCCCGGCACGCCCGTCTCTCGGAGATGCCAAGCTCGGCTGTTACATGATCGACGCAAGCACGGCGTCGGGAGGGGCTTAGAAGTTTCCCTTTGCGGCCTCCGCCAGGATCAGCTTGTCCAGCGTCAGATCCGACACCGCTCGCCGGAGACGATTGTTCTCAGTCTCCAGCTCTTTGAGTCGCTTCACCTGATCGCCCTTCAGGCCACCGTACTCGTTTCGCCATCGATAGTACGTTACTTCCGTCACGCCTATCGCTCGGACTGCGTCTGCTACCTGCCGGCCCTGTGCCATCAGCACATCAACCTGCCGCAGCTTCGCAACGATCTCTTCAGCCGTATGCCTCTTCCTTGCCATTGATCTTATCCTCCATCCGAAAATCATACTTCAGGGAGGACCACTTCAAAGGGGGCAGATCAACGGCGAACACTTGCTGACGACTGAGCTAGCCCATTCTGAACTTGTATTCCAAGCTCAGCCAGCGGCTTTCCAACACTCTAGGCGGTAGCAGCGATGGAAGTAATGACGTGTGAACGGCCTCGGCATGCCGTTCCCGGAGTTGCTGTTT
>JAFKER010000004.1 GCA_017308595.1 Afipia sp. | reverse complement strand
GTCATCAAGGAAGTCCGCGCCATCACCGGCCTGGGCCTCAAGGAAGCCAAGGACCTCGTCGAAGGCGCGCCGAAGCCCCTCAAGGAAGGCGTTGCCAAGGACGAAGCCGAGAAGATCAAGGCTCAGCTCGAGAAGGCTGGCGCCAAGGTCGAACTCAAGTAAGTCGATACGTCTGGCCGGTCCCTTGGGACCGGCCGGACACACTAATGTGTGACGGTTCGATGGTTGACCCCTCGAATTGCCGCGATTGCCGCCTATATGGGCGGAGGCACGAAAGGACGGATCGCCCTTTGAAACCCGGAACGAGTTCAAGGCGGGACGTCGGGAGACGAGATATTTCGGGCTTTAACAGGCCGTAGAGTTTTTTGACGGGCAGGGCGCCAGCAGCGCTCCGCGCGTCATTTTGCGTCTTGAGATTCGGACCGGGTTGTCCCGTGACCTGAGGCTCGGACGCCGCAAGACCAGGCAGTTTGTCTGGACGATTGCTTGGACGATTTGAAATTCAACCCGGGGGCGGTGCCCATCGCACTCCGGAAGATGCCGTCAGCGGACCCATGTTGGGAAGGTTGGGCGGCGAAAATGAGAGGCCACGATGGCGCAGACGCAGCAAACTTTCACTGGTCGCAAACGCGTTCGTAAGTTCTTCGGACACATCAAGGAAGTCGCCGAGATGCCGAACCTCATCGAGGTTCAGAAGGCGTCCTACGACCAGTTCCTGATGGTCGATGAGCCTGCCGGCGGGCGGCTCGATGAAGGCCTGCAGGCCGTGTTCCGCTCGGTTTTCCCGATCAACGACTTTTCGGGCACCTCGCAGCTCGAGTTCGTCCGCTACGAATTCGAACAGCCGAAGTACGACGTCGACGAGTGTCGCCAGCGTGGCATGACCTTCGCTGCGCCGCTCAAGGTGACGCTGCGCCTCATCGTGTTCGATATCGACGAAGAAACCGGCGCCAAGTCCGTCAAGGACATCAAGGAGCAGGACGTCTACATGGGCGATATCCCGCTCATGACGATGAACGGCACCTTCGTGGTGAACGGCACCGAACGCGTCATCGTTTCGCAGATGCATCGTTCGCCGGGCGTGTTCTTCGACCATGACAAGGGCAAGACCCATTCGTCGGGCAAGCTGCTGTTCGCAGCGCGCGTGATTCCGTATCGCGGCTCGTGGCTCGACATCGAGTTCGACGCCAAGGACATCGTGTTTGCGCGTATCGACCGCCGCCGCAAGATTCCGGTGACGTCGCTGATGTTCGCCCTCGGTCTCGACGGCGAGGAAATCCTGTCGACCTTCTACAAGAAGATTCTTTACAAGCGCGCCAAGGAAGGCTGGCGCGTGCCGTTCGACGCCAGCCGTTTCCGCGGCTACTCGACCATCAACGACCTGATCGATGCCGACACCGGCAAGGTGGTTCTCGAAGCCGGCAAGAAGCTGACCGTTCGTGCCGCCCGCCAGCTCGCCGAGAAGGGGCTCAAGGCCCTGCGTCTGTCCGACGAGGAACTGGTCGGCAACTATCTCGCTGAAGATCTCGTCAACCCGAAGACCGGCGAAATTCACGCTGAAGCCGGTGAGGAAATCACCGAGAAGCTGCTGAAGGCGCTGAACGAGCAGGGCTACAAGGAACTGCCGATCCTCGATATCGACCACGTCAACATCGGTCCTTACATCCGCAACACGCTTTCCGCCGACAAGAACATGACGCGTGAAGACGCGCTGTTCGACATCTACCGCGTGATGCGTCCGGGTGAGCCGCCGACGATCGACTCGGCGCAGGCCATGTTCCAGTCGCTGTTCTTCGACGCGGAACGCTACGACCTCTCGGCCGTCGGCCGCGTGAAGATGAACATGCGTCTCGAACTCGACGCGCCGGACACCATGCGCACCCTGCGCAAGGAAGACATCCTAGCGGTCATCAAGACGCTGGTCGACCTGCGTGACGGCAAGGGTGAAATCGACGACATCGACCATCTCGGCAACCGCCGTGTGCGCTCGGTCGGTGAGTTGATGGAAAACCAGTACCGCATCGGTCTGCTGCGCATGGAGCGCGCGATCAAGGAGCGCATGTCGAGCGTCGATATCGACACCGTCATGCCGCAGGACCTGATCAACGCGAAGCCTGCCGCCGCAGCCGTGCGCGAGTTCTTCGGCTCGTCGCAGCTCTCGCAGTTCATGGACCAGACCAACCCGCTGTCGGAAATCACCCACAAGCGCCGTCTCTCGGCGCTTGGACCGGGCGGTCTGACCCGCGAGCGCGCGGGCTTTGAAGTCCGCGACGTGCATCCGACGCACTATGGCCGTATCTGCCCGATCGAGACGCCGGAAGGCCCGAACATCGGTCTGATCAACTCGCTCGCGACCTTCGCGCGCGTGAACAAGTACGGCTTCGTGGAAACGCCTTACCGCAAGGTCAAGGACGGCCGCGTCACCGATGACGTGGTCTATCTCTCCGCGATGGAAGAGGGCCGTCACTATGTCGCGCAGGCCAACGTGCCGCTCGATAACAAGGGCCGTTTCACCGACGACCTCGTGATCTGCCGTCACGCCGGCGAAGTTCTGCAGCTTTCGCCGGATCGCGTCGATTACATGGACGTGTCGCCGAAGCAGCTCGTTTCGGTCGCCGCGGCGCTGATCCCGTTCCTCGAGAACGACGACGCCAACCGCGCGCTGATGGGCTCGAACATGCAGCGTCAGGCCGTGCCTCTGGTGCGCGCCGAAGCGCCGTTCGTCGGCACCGGCATGGAAGGCGTCGTGGCGCGCGACTCGGGCGCCGCGATTGCGGCCCGCCGCACCGGCGTGATCGACCAGATCGACGCGACCCGTATCGTTATCCGCGCGACCGAAGATCTCGATCCGACCAAGTCGGGCGTCGATATCTACCGTCTGATGAAGTACCAGCGTTCGAACCAGTCGACCTGCATCAACCAGCGTCCGCTGGTGAAGGTGGGCGATCAGGTGCGCAAGGGCGACATCATTGCCGACGGTCCGTCAACCGATCTCGGCGAGCTCGCGCTTGGCCGCAACGTGCTCGTCGCGTTCATGCCGTGGAATGGCTACAACTTCGAAGACTCGATCCTGCTTTCCGAGCGGATCGTGAAGGACGACGTCTTCACCTCGATCCACATCGAGGAATTCGAAGTCATGGCCCGCGATACCAAGCTCGGACCTGAGGAAATCAC
>JAFKER010000024.1 GCA_017308595.1 Afipia sp. | reverse complement strand
AGGAGGAGTTCGGCATCGAGTGGCACTATATCGCGCCGGGCAAACCGATGCAGAACGGCTTCGTCGAGAGCTTTAATGGCCGCCTGCGAGACGAGTGCCTCAACGAACACCTGTTCGCCAACCTCAACGAGGCCCGGCAGATCATCGAGCACTGGAGGATCGACTACAACACAAACCGACCCCACACGAGCCTCAAAGGGCTTACACCGACCGAGTTCGCCAACCGCTCCAGCAGGGGCGAAAACCAGAACAGAGTCTACTTATAAACGAGGGCAATCAGGGGGGCAGGTCATTACCAATGTCAGTTTTCGCAAAAGGACGACGCAATCGGGAAATGTCTATACGCGTTGTACTAGGAGGGATTTCCGGAATTTCATAAGCAGCAAGCTCCCAATCATCGGACTCGAGCCACTCTTTTGTAATATCCAATTCCAGACTGCGCTCTTGCTCTCGCCTCGTCCTTATTTCAACTTGCTCTCCAAGAGCTATTCCCGCGCGTTTACTTCCTACGCCAAATATTCCGATTCTCTCTGCATTTGGGTCGTTCTTGCTCCCGCCTGGAGCCACAAGAAGCTTGAGATCCTCATGTCCAACTCCCCCTGCATTGTCAGTCACAGTGATGAGTTGGCGATCCGCATCAAGCATCAATTCAATTTTTGGAATGCCTATACTTCCGTTGCGCAACCAAACATCAAGCGCGTTATCAATAAGCTCAGCCAAGGCTGTTTCTAAATTGTAATCGCTTATTATCGACCAAAACATCCGTTTGACAGGAGTCCCGTCAATTGGTTCGATTTCTGTCTTCCTAAAAACACCGACCATAGAGCCCCCGCCCGAATGCTCGTTTAACGCGCATCCAAGCACGGGGATATACTATGACGCAAGCGATGGGTTACATTGCCGCGATACTCTCACAACGGAATGTTGTCGTGCTTCTTCATCGGCACGTCGACGTGCTTGTCCTTCAGCATGGCGAGCGCGCGGGCGATGCGCTTGCGGGTCGAGTGCGGCATGATCACGTCGTCGATATAGCCGCGCTCGGCGGCGACAAACGGTGACAGGAAGCGGTCTTCGTATTCCTTGGTGCGCGCGGCGATCTTGTCCGCGTCGCCAATGTCCTGACGGAAGATGATCTCCACCGCGCCCTTCGCGCCCATCACCGCGATCTGCGCCGTCGGCCAGGCGTAGTTCATGTCCGCGCCGATTTCCTTCGAGGCCATCACGTCGAACGCGCCGCCGTAAGCCTTGCGCGTGATGACCGTGACCAGTGGCACGGTGCACTGGCTATAGGCGAACAACAGTTTCGCGCCATGCTTGATCAGGCCGCCGTATTCCTGCGCGGTTCCGGGTAAGAAGCCCGGCACGTCTACGAAGGTCACGATCGGAATGTTGAAGGCATCGCAGAAGCGGACAAAGCGCGCGGCCTTGCGCGAGGCGTCGCTGTCGAGCACGCCCGCCAGCACCATCGGCTGGTTGGCGACAAAGCCCACCGTCTTGCCCGCGATGCGGCCGAAGCCGGTGACGATGTTCTTCGCGAACGTATCGGCGAGTTCGAAGAAGTCGCCCTCGTCCACCACCTTCAGGATCAGTTCCTTGATATCGTAAGGCTGGTTCGGATTTTCCGGCACCAGCGTATCCAGCGAGTCTTCCGTGCGCTCGATGTCATCGAAGCTCGGCCATTCCGGCACGCCCGCGGTGTTGTTGCTGGGCAGGAAGTCCAGCAGCCGGCGCATCTGCAGGAGCGTGGTGACGTCATTGTCGAATGCGCCGTCGGCGATCGAGGAGCGCGTGGCATGCACGCTCGCGCCGCCGAGTTCTTCCGCCGTGACGACTTCGTTGGTCACGGTCTTCACGACGTCGGGGCCGGTGACGAACATGTAGCTGGTGTTCTTCACCATGAAGATGAAGTCGGTCATCGCCGGCGAATAGACGTCGCCGCCCGCGCACGGGCCCATGATGACGCTGATCTGCGGGATCACACCCGAGGCCTGCACATTGCGGCGGAACACGTAAGAATAACCCGCCAGCGCCGCGACGCCTTCCTGAATGCGCGCGCCGCCTGCGTCGTAGAGGCCGACGATCGGCGCACGCGCCTTCAGCGCCATGTCCTGCAGCTTGGTGATTTTCAGCGCATGAGTCTCGGACAGCGAGCCGCCGAACACGGTGAAGTCCTTGGCGAACACAAACGTCTTGCGGCCGTTCACCGTGCCCCAGCCGGTGACCACTCCGTCACCGGGGATCTTGTTCTTCTCCATGCCGAACTCGACCGAGCGGTGCTCGACAAACATGTCGAATTCCTCGAACGAGCCTTTATCCAGCAGAAGCTCGATGCGCTCGCGGGCGGTCAGCTTGCCGCGGGCGTGCTGCGCCTCGATGCGCTTGTCGCCGCCGCCCTTCTTGGCTCCGGCGCGGCGTTCGTCGAGTGCTTCGAGGATGTGCTTCATGGAAATTCCGTCCCAACTTAGGCGGCAGGCGCCGCGCATGACCCGTGGTGGGCAGCGTTCTAGCACGCAGTTTGGGCGGGGGAAAATGGCTCTCCCACCCCGAAAATGGCGGGTCTGGCTGGCCTGCGGCCCGTGCTAAAAGGCGCTCCTGACAAGGGATTCGCTGGCATGACCGACACCACGACCACACAGGCTTCAGGCGGCGCCACCGGCGGGGTGCGCACCCTGCTGCGGCTGGAGGGCCTCGCGCTGGCCGTCGCCTGCATGGTTTTCTACAGCTACTTTGAAGGCTCGTGGGCGATGTTCGCGCTTCTGCTGGTGGTGCCGGACCTGAGTTTCCTCGGCTACCTGCGCGGCCCGCGCGTCGGCGCCGTGGCTTACAACATCACCCATGCGGCCATCCTGCCGATGCTGCTCGGCATCTTTGCGATGGTCACGTCCTCCGCGCTGGCGATGCACCTGTCGCTGATCTGGTGCGCGCATATCGGCTTCGACCGCGCCCTTGGCTACGGCCTGAAATACGACGCTGGATTTTCATTCACGCATCTGGGACGGATCGGGAAGGATCAGCTCCCGCCAACTTGATTGCAGGAAATTTTCAGGATGTCCCGATTTCTCGCAGCCTTCGCTCTTCTTTTGCTCAATTTTTCCCCCTGTCACGCCGAATACAGCACTACTGCGCGAGCGTGGTTTGCCAAGATGAAGTCTCACATCGAAAAACATAGAACCTTTCCGGCGGAGGCCAAAGCACGCGGGGAGCGTGGAGACGTACTGGTCACCTTCCTGATCGATATGTCAGGCAACCTGCTCAGCAGCAAAATCCATAAGCCAACCTGCTTCGAAGACCTGAACAGGGAGGCACTCGAAATTATCCGGCGCGCTGCTCCGTTTCCGACACCTCCACTCGAACTGATGACGAGGTCAGGCGTCCCGCTCACGATACCGATCCGATTCCGTTACCGTGAGGAAGGACAACCTCTCGATCCGGGAATTGCCTCTCGCAGCGAATGCTTTGTGAGCTAGAGCCTGGATTACCGCAGCCACTGACACATCAGACAGGTGCCAGTGGCCGCATTCGACAGTTCATCAGCGACAACCAATCACGCCAACGTTTCGTCCAGCCAGTCGAAGATCCGGGCGTTGGACAAGCGGCTCGCGCCGACCTGACAATGCGCGCCCGCGCCTTCGGCGTTTGAGAAGTGGATCATGGTCTTGCGGCAGGTCAGGTGATCGAACAGCTGCTGCGGCTGGCCCTTGAAGAACAGGTCGTCTTCCGGATCCAGCACCAGCGTCGGGCAGCTGATCTTTTCAGCGATGCCGTCCTTCACATTGAACTCAAGCGCCTTGGCGAAGTAACCGCGCGGCGTCTTGGCGCCCGTACAATACATGCCGTGGGTGATGGCCCAGCGCGAGGTCGGCGAGGCCTTCATCGCGGCTTCAAGCGCGCGATCGACCTCCGGCGCATGCTCGGCGCGCAGCGATGCATCGAAGGCGTCGGACTTGTCCGCCGGGACGCGGGCGGCCGCGCGGTGAACTGCGCCGTAGTCGTAGAGACCATCGTTGGCGACCAGCGCCGCGATACGCTTTTCGAAGGCGGCCGCACGCGGCGCAAGCACGCCGCCAAGGCTGATGCCCATATACGCGATCTTTTTCGGATCGACCCCCGGCTGCTTCAGCGCGAAGTCGACCACCGGCGTGATGACCTTCTCCCAGTCAGGGCGGAACACCAGGCCTTCACGATGCAGCGGCCCGTATTGGCCCGGCCCGTCGAAGGCCAGAACGTTGTAGCCGCGTTCGACACCCGCACGCGCGCCCGAGAAATGCATCTCTTCCACCGAACCGTCGAAGCCGGTGTGCATGATCAGCGTCGGGCGCGGACGGCCCGAGTCATCGACAAGATGGAGATAGCCCGGCAGCGTGGTGTTCTCGTAAGGGATCTCGACATGCTTGATGGGCTGGTCGTGCAGCGCCGCGCTCTGCTTGTACGTCTCCACCGAAAGCTTGTAGGCGCGCATGACGCGCGGGTCCTTCGGATTGGCGTGGAGGAAGAACTCGGACGCGAAATAGTAAGTGCTGGCACGCAGGAAGCTGTCGCGGGCGCTGACGCGGCGGCCACGCGCGAGCTGATCGGCACCCTCCTTGGCGACCTTGTCCGCGGTCGCGTTCCATTCGTCATACCAGCTGTCGTAGTCCCCGGCCTTGATTCGGGACGACGTCGCCAGAACTTCGCCGAACAGCGCGCCGCCATACTCCGCATTTCCGAAAATCCGCTGGGTCTCGAACCAGAACTGGACATCGTCTGCAAACAGCGGCGGCTTGGCCGCCGGGGGCTTCGGGGCGGCGGCGGGCGGCGGGGTCTGTGCGGCGGCAAAGGTGCTGGTGGCCAAGGTGGCCAGCGATACGCCGAGTTCCAAAAGTGTCCTGCGATCCATGGGGTCCTCCAAATTGTTTATCGGCGCCCGCTACAATGGCATGTGAAAACTACTAACGCAAATTAATTTGCATTAAGGAAGGCCTATGACGGGGACAACCCGGCCCGGCGGACGGACCGCCCGGACCAAGGAAGCGGTGTTCGAGGCCGTCGCCGCCCTGATCGCAGAGCGCGGATACGGCAACATCGCCATGACCGACATCGCCGAGCGCGCCGGGGTCGCGGCCACGAGCCTCTATCGCCGCTGGGGCGACGTGCGCCTCCTGGTGCTGGAAGTGGCGGTGGAAGACCTGATGCGCGAACGGCCCCTGCCCGACACCGGATCGCTGCGCGGCGACCTGATCGCCTGGGGCCGCTCGATCGCCGCCGGCCTCGCCAGCCGCGAAGGCTCGTCGTTCTTCCGCGCGCTGGTCGCAACCATGATGCCCGCAGGCACCGACGAGTCGGCCCGCTCCGCGGTGCTCACACCGCGCAGCAAGCAGATCTCCACCATGCTGGCGCGCGCCCGCGAGCGTAAGGAGAAAACGCCGTCGACATCCGACGTGCTGGATCACCTGCTCGCGCCGCTTTATGTCCGCGCGCTGTTCGGCTCGCCCGCCGATGAAGCCTTTGCCGAAACGCTGGTTGAGCGGCTGCTGACCAGATAGGATCATGCTTGGCGTCACGCGCCCAGAAAGATCAGGCCATGCTGTTTCTCGTCATTTCCGAACCGCGGCCCGAGCGACCGTCGGATGTCGCCAAAGCACGGCAAGGCTTCTGGCCGTGGATGGAAACGTATCAGGCAAAAGGAATCTGCAAACAGATTTATCCGCGTGTCGGACGCGGCGCGGTGGCGATCTTCGATGTCGAAAGTAACGAGGTGCTGCACCGGATCTTGAACGAATGGGCGGACATTATCCCCGCCCGGTTCGACACCTATCCGCTGGTCGATCTCGCCGCGACCAAGGCCGTGCTGGCCGCACAGGTCACGGGCAGGAGCTGAATCCTCTCGGCCCGGATTCCGTACTACACGACGTCATCCGTCTGTGACTGCCCTTTCAAGCCGCCGATATACTTTATCGCAAAAATGACCAGCCCAACCACCAAAACGGCGACTGAGATCATTCCTACGATTGTGGCCAGCCACCATGCCCAATCGCCATGCCCGACTGAATTCGTTCGGAACGCATAGAACTGTACCGCGAAATAAACTCGCCCGGAAAAGATAGCTAAAATGAAAGCTGCGTAAGTGGCGACGAGAGCACAGACGTCTCTAAATAGAACAAGAACAATGGCAGGAGACAACCAGACAGAGAAATTTACGAGAGCAAATGTGTAGTCTTCCACCGAACGGATTTGATATGCCATTCCTGCAACCGAAAGGGCGTGCACAACAGATAGCAAAAGAGCTGCGGTCCTACACCGTCCACGAGCACTCGATTGTTTCTCATCCCCCAAGACTATCGGGCCTTCTTCACGCCTTCGGCGGACGGCTCGGCACAAAGTAGCTCGACTTGTGCACCACCTTGCCGTCGCCCAGCGTGATGACATCGACCAGTTCCATGACGACGGGCGTGCCGTCCGGCTTGGTCGCGGTGATGATCGATTCCGACACGAAGTGATCGTCGCTGCCATGGAGCGACACCGGCTCGAACTTGATGCCCGGCAATCCGGAAATGTCCTTGCCGAACTGCTCGGCCACAACATCCTTGCCTTTGTACACCTTCGGATTGCCGTGACGCTGATAGCTGGTGTCGTCGACATGGAAGGCCATGATGGCTGCAACGTCGTGCGCATTCCACGCCGCGTTGTAACGCTCGGCGAGATCGCGCCATGACGAAGCGGATGACATTTTTGCGGCGGCTGAGGACGACATGCGAGCGCTCCCTTATGTTGTTGAGGGAAGCCTAGCGGGTTTCGGACAGCCGCGAAACGGGGCGCCTTGCGTCAAATGGCTCCTATGTCCGCCAGACACAGTTGAGCAATTTTCATCCGCGCCGCCGAATGCTTCGGCTCCGCCACATCGAGATTGAGCGCGAACACCGTCTGCGTGCCGCCTTTCTCGGCCCAGCCGACCAGCCAGCCCACCGCAATCCCCTTACCTTCATTCATGCTTTTGTCGGTGACGCCGGTCAGACCGGTCTTGGCGCGGATGATGCTGTCGCCAACTTTCGTCACCGGCAGAATATCCGCTGTCAAATCCTGCGCACGTTTCGACACCGGCAGCGCGCGGCGGCGCAGCTTGTCCACGAATGCGATCTGCTCCAGCGGCGAGATGCGCAGATCGCCCGTTAGCCAGAAGCGATCGATGCCGCCGCCGATGTTGCGGTTGCCGTATTCGAACGCATCGACATACTTCTGCATCCGCTCCTGGCCGATCCGCCGCGCGATCTCCTGATAGACAGGCACGGCGGACACCGCGATGGCCGTTCGCAACGTGTGATCCTTGTTCCATTCGGGAATGCTGCGCGTCACGCCGTCCCATTTGAACACATCCTTGTCCGGGTCGCCGACCACGCCGGTTTCCAGCGCAATCACCGAGTTCGGAATCTTGTAGGTCGACGCGGGAAGGATTGCTTGCCTGACACGGCTATTGTCACTGGCGATGACATGCTGATCATCGACGCGGAAAGCCGTGAAAGCACCGGCTGTCCCGCTGTCGCCGAAATGCTGCTGCAGGCTTTTGCGAACCTCATAGCGCGGAATGACATCCGCGAAGACGCGAACCGGAACGATGGCGGCGCTGGCGGCGAGCGAGAGGACATGACGGCGGGAGAGCAAGAGCGGCTCCTGATTTGACGGAGCGCGCAACATTGTCGGCGATCATGGCCGAAGTGCGGTTAGCGCAGCCGTCCCGTCAGGCGCATGACGAAAATCAGGACTTCCGCGACGCCCTTGTAAAGTTCGGCGGGAATCTCGTCGCCGAGTTCGACATTGGAAAGCGCTCCCGCGAGCACTTCATTTTCCTGAATGGGAATGTCATTTTCTCTGGCGATCTCGATGATCTTCTCGCCGACCGTACCCTTGCCCTTGGCGACAACGCGCGGCGCGCCCTTCTTGTCGTAATGAAGGGCGACAGCGAGGCGGCTTTTGACGTCGATACTCACAATGCACGATCCAGAAAATGGCCAGCCGGCGGCGGCGCGGCTTTCGGCGGCGCGCCCTCGCCGATCACGATGTCACCGGGCTCAAGCGCAGCTTCGCGTAGCGCATGGGACAGTTGCGGGGCATTGATGCGCAGTTGCGCAGCGGTCGCGGGCCGCTCGGCGCACATCCGCACCGATGTTCGCCCGTTGCTGAGCGACACCAGCGCATGGACAGGCCCGCTCGGCTCGACATCAAGCGAGAAACGCGCGCGCCAGACCCGGCTCGCGGCTTCGGTCTCATTGCCTGCGCCATCGCGCGAAATCTCGAACTGCGCGACGGCCGTGCCCTGCGGAGTCGCGAACGGGATTTCAAAATTCCAGCGCGGCACGGCGGGGTCGTTGCGCAGGCCCGGTGTATCCACCGGCAGCGAGGCCGCCTGCAGCAGCGTCTGCCGCGCGAGCGCAGCATCCGTGTTTTCGATCAGGCGGTGCGCCATGGTCGCAGGCGCATCGTCAGGAACGAGCGACGGCAGCGCAACAGACTGCGCACTCGGTTCGGACCCGCGAAACGGCGGCGGCGGAACATTGGTGCGCGCAATCTCGTCGCCATCGGCGGGCATACGGGATACGCCTGACTGTGCTTCGGCATGAAGGAGCTTTGCGACTTCGTCCTGGACGCCCTTCGGAAAGCCTTGAAGCACCTCCTGCAACGCCGTCAGTCCGGCGCTGGCCGCCGCGGCCCGGTTCACGGCCGTCGGAAGCGGCTCGTTGGGAGCATAAACGCGGACTTTGCCATCAAGCTCGGCGGCATCCTCGGCGATGCGTGCTGCGGCTTGCGGCAGCAGGATGTCACCGTCCATCTCCGGCGCAAGCGGCGGCGCGCCGGTCTGCGGCACGCTGGCTGGCTGCGGCTGCGCCGCGGTTTCCGGCGCGGACATATTGCCAAGCCATGATGAAACGGTTTGGCGAAACACAATCAGCGCGGCCTTCAGATCGGGACCGTTCGCGCCTTGCGATGACGCGAGGCCTTGCTCCAGAAAAAGGCCGGACTTCTGGAACGCTGTTTTCAGCGCATCGCCGGTGAGATTTTCAGTCAGCGGCGTCCGCTGCGCAAGCAGTTGCGCCGCTGCCTGCTGCAATGTCTGCGGCACGGCAGGCGATGTCATCGCGACGCCGAGATTCGCAAACAGCGGCGACAGGCTGCCCTGCCGCGCGGCGGCGCTCTGCACCGCCGCCGAAACGGCGAGCGCTTCGAGATTTGTCAGCACGCGCCCCGCTGCGGCGGCCTGCACCGGCGCATCCGCCTTCGGCACATTGATGCTGTCGGTTCCGGCCGCCGTTCCGCTTGCAGACGATGGCGCACCCTCGCCCGGCACGATCTGCAGCCGCACGCCCTGCGGCGTCTGCGACACCGCAAGCTGCAGCTTCTGGCCGGGCTGCAACGGCACCTCGGACAGCACTTCGATGGTCAGGTTCGCAATCGCGATGCGGACCAGATTGGCATCGAGCTGCTTCAGCACTGTGGCGTCAATCACCGTCCCCGGCTGCAGGGCAACCACCGCCGCGGGCTGGGCGGCAACGACCGGGAATACGGGATTGATGGCAATCGACATGGGGGGAAATCCTCTGGCGAGGACCTTAAACCTGGCGTCGTAAACGTGTTGTTAACCGAAAGGGTCAGCCGAGCGCCTTCAGCACCCGCACAGCTGCCTCGAAATCCCTGAACTTCGACGCGCGGCGGGCCGCGACCTCTTCGTCCGCGCCCCATTTCTCGCTGTTCCAGTCCTCGTCCACATGCGCGGCGGCCCAGACCTGCGCACCATCGAGCACGCCATTCTTGAGCGCCAGCGCGAGCAGCGCCGACCCTGTCATCGTTGTCACCAGATGAAACGCACCGACCGGCCAGGCCTCCGACGGCAGCACTCCGCGCGCCGCAGCAACGGCGGTTTCCGGCTGGCACACATGCACCACACCCTCGCCGAGAATGAAATGTGCGCCAAGCGTATCCGCAGCCCACCGCAGCACCGGGTCCCAGTGTTCGGCCTGCCGTGCGACCAAGGCTTCAGGAAAACCGGCGCGATAATACAACAGATCCGTTTCGAGATACTTCGCGGCGTCGTCGGCAACAGCCTGAACATTTCCAGCGACGCCATCGATCACGCTGTTGGCCAGACGCGTCAGCGGCATCGACATCGGATCGATGTTCTCGCCCTGCGCATCCCACTCCGCTGCAATGGCTTCAGCCAGATCGCGCGTCGGCGCAGCGAGTAAATTCTTGCCGGGCGTGCGGACCTGCTTGCCGTCGAGCGTGATCCCGAAACCGTCCGGGCCTTCGGCCACACCCGCGCTGGTATAGAACTTCTTGCGCAGCGGCGTGCGCGATGACTTCTGCGAGGCCTCGCGCGGGTCCGGCGACAACTTGCCTTCAATGTCATCGAACAGTTCGCGCATTCACTGGCCCTACTGATTTGCACATTGGCGCGAATATGCCGCGCGCTGATTTGGATTCATGCCCCATGCCGCGCCGTCATCAAGACAACGCGCCACACGGTCGCTGAACGAGCGACGGCGCTCACGCCTGAGGACAGGTTCCGGTGGCGTGTCCTGCGTGACGCGGCCCGGCGTGGTGTTCTGCAACGCGAACGGCGGCGGCGAATTCATCTGCGGAACCTTCGGCACCACAATCGGCGGCGGTGGCGGTGCAGGCGGCGCGGTCGGAAACGGAATCACCGGCTGATTGTTAATGCCGCCCGGTGGATAGATTTGCGCGCGGGCGCTGCCCGCGAGAACAGCGAAGAGCGCGAGAGCCATTGCAAAAGCTGTCTTGTGCATCACCAACATATCGGCATCCCGCGCTGCGGCGGCAAGAGCGTCGCTCGTACGTGATCACTCTTCCGGGGCGTTTTCGATCGGATCGAACCGGTCACCCTCAAGGCCGAGCAGGTTCCATGACTGCTGCATATGCGGCGGCAGCGGCGCGGTCACATCGATGAAACCGCCGCGCGGATGCGGGATCACAATGCGGCGCGCCAGAAGATGCAGCCGCTTCTGGATGCCGCCAGGCAACTGCCAGTTTTCCTTGTTGAAGTACTTCGGATCGCCCACGATCGCGTGATCGATATGCGCCATATGCGCGCGCAATTGATGTGTGCGCCCCGTGACCGGCTTCAGCGACACCCAGGCCAGCTTCTGCGCCGAGGCCTCGACCACCGCATAGTATGTCACCGCATGGGCCGCACCCTCGTCGCCATGGGCCGCGACGCGCATGATGGAATCTTCCTCGCTCTCTTCCTTCGCCAGATACGTCGAGATGCGGCCCTGCTTCGGCTTCGGCACACCCGCCACCAGCGCCCAGTAGATTTTGCGCGCGGAGCGATGGCGGAACGAGCCGGTGAGCGCACTCGCTGCAAAACGCGTCTTGGCGATCAACAGGCAGCCGGACGTTTCACGGTCGAGACGATGAACGAGACGCGGCTTCTGGCCCTTGGCGTCGCGCATCACCTCCAGCATCTGATCGACATGCTTCGTCATGCCCGAACCGCCCTGCACGGCAAGACCCGCAGGCTTGTTGAGCACCATCAGGTCGTCGTCCTCGAACAGAATCATCTTGCGCAATTCTTCGAGCGTCTTGGTCGCGGCCTCGGACAGCTCGCCACCGGCCTTCGGCGCATCGATCTTCAGCGGCGGAATGCGGACGCTCTGTCCTTCTTCGAGCCGGTCCTTGCTGTCGGCGCGCTTGCCGTTCACGCGCAACTCGCCTTTGCGAACGACGCGCTGGATGTGGGAGAATGACAGGCCGGGAAAACGATGCTCGAGAAATCGGTCCACGCGCATGTTGTTTTCATCGGCCGTGACGACGACGGTCTGCACCTTGGTCGGCAACGGCGGCGGCGCGGCCTTTTCCTCGCGCACCGGCTCCGGTCGCGCTTCACGCGCCGGGGGGCGCGACGCGAATTTTCCGGCGGAGGCCGGACCGCGCTTTTCTGAGGTTCGCGTACCAAATGATGGCTTGCCGGGCCCCGGCTTGCCCGATGCAGATTTCCCCGAGCCACGCTTTGCGGGACCGCGCTTGTCGCCCTTGCGGTCGTCGCGCACGGATTTCTTTTCCAGAGGTTTTCTGAAGCGGCGGCTCATGATGATCTGTCTTTTCTCAGCTTGGCCCAGTAATCGAGCCGCTTGCGAATCTCGCGCTCAAAGCCACGATCCGGCGGATCGTAGAGCGTCTGGCGACCGAGCGCTTCCGGAAAGTAGTCCTGCCCCGAAAAAGCATCGGGCATGTCGTGGTCGTACTGATAGCCGGAACCGTAGCCTTCAGCCTGCATCAGCTTGGTCGGCGAATTAAGAATATGCTTCGGCGGCAGCAGCGAGCCGCCCTCCTTCGCCGTGCGCATCGCGGACTTGTAAGCCATGTAACCGGCGTTGGATTTCGGCGCGGTCGCGATATAGATCACCGCCTGCGCGATGGCGAGTTCGCCTTCGGGGCTGCCAAGAAAATCATAGGCATCCTTGGCGGCATTGCAGATCACCAACGCCTGCGGATCGGCGAGACCGATATCCTCTACCGCCATCCGCACCACGCGCCGCGCAAGGAACAGCGGGTCCTCGCCCGCATCCAGCATCCGCGCGAGATAATACAGCGCCGCATCCGGATCGGATCCGCGGACGGACTTATGCAGCGCCGAGATCAGGTTGTAGTGACCATCCGCGGACTTGTCGTAGATCGGCGCGCGGCGCTGCAGGATGTCCTGTAACTGCGCGGCATTGAAAACCTCATCGGCGCGCGCGGCACGCCAGACTTCCTCCGCCAGTGTCAGCGCAGCGCGGCCATCGCCATCGGCCATACGCACCAGCGCGGCGCGGGCTTCCGCATCCAGCGGCAGCTTTTTGCCCTGCACGTCTTCCGCGCGCGCATAAAGTTTCTCCACGGCATCCGGATCGAGCGACTGGAACACCAGCACGCGCGCACGCGACAGGAGCGCCGCATTCAGTTCAAACGATGGGTTTTCCGTGGTGGCGCCGACCAGCACCACGGTTCCGTCTTCCATGACCGGCAGAAAGGAATCCTGCTGCGCGCGATTGAAACGATGCACCTCGTCGACGAACAGCAGCGTGCCCTTGCCCATCTCGCGGCGGGCGCGTGCGGCATCGAAGACCTTCTTCAGGTCAGCGACGCCGGAGAAGACCGCGGAAATCTGCTCGAACTGAAGTTCGGTGGCATCCGCCAGCAATCGCGCCACGGTCGTCTTGCCGGTGCCGGGCGGCCCCCAGAAGATCAGCGAGCCCAGCGTGCGTGTTTCCAGCATGCGCGTGAGCGCGCCATCAGGCCCGAGGATGTGATCCTGCCCGACCACATCGCCGAGCGTTCTCGGCCGCAGCTTTTCCGGCAGCGGACGCGGTGCATCCTGCTCCAGACCGGCTGCGGCGAAGAGATTCGGAGACGATTGTGGTCGCTTCGGACTCATCCACCCAGCACGACGTTCAACTGCTGGCCGCCACGGATTACCGTGATGCGCCAGAGCCGCGAGCCTTCGGCTGCGAGCTTGTCGAGATCGCGGGTGTGGCCGATCTTCTGGCCGTTCACGACCACGATCACATCGCCCTTCTTGAATCCGACATTCGCGGCAATCGCATTTTCGGGCAAGTCGGTGACCACGATGCCTTCGATGCTGGAGTCGAGCTTCAGTTCATCCGCCAGCGCGGGCGAAATGTTGGCGACCTTCGCACCCTGGAACGGCGAACGGGCCTTGATAACAATCTCGTCGCGGCCAGTGTCCGGTGCGGTTTCCAGCGCGATGCTCAGCTTGACCGGCTTGCCGCCGCGCAGCACGTCGACCTGCGCCGTGCCCCCGAGCGGACGGGTCGCGAAGCGGTAATCGAACGCGTTCGGATCGTCGATGACCTGGCCGTCAATCGACAAGATCAGATCCGACAACTTGAGGCCTGCCTTTGCCGATGGACTTCCACTCGTCACGTTGGCGACCAGCGCCCCGGTCGGACGCTTCAGTCCGAGCGTTTCGGCGATCTCCGGCGTCACCGCCTGCAGGCGCGCGCCAAGCCAAGGGCGCTTCACCGCATTGCCGCCGCCCTTCGCGGAAGCGACCACAACACGCACCATGTTCGCGGGAATGGCGAAGCCGATGCCCTGCGAGCCGCCGGAGCGCGAGAAGATCGCGGTGTTCACGCCAACCAGCTTGCCGGTCATATCCACCAGCGCACCGCCCGAGTTGCCGGGATTGATCGCCGCGTCGGTCTGAATGAAGAACTGATAGTCGGTGATGCCAACCTGCGTGCGCGCCAGCGCCGAGATGATGCCGTGGGTCACGGTCTGCCCGACGCCGAACGGATTGCCGATGGCGATCACCACGTCGCCCACCAGCGCATCGTCGGAATTGGCGAAGTCGAGAGTCGGGAATTTCTCTTTCACATCCTTCAGGCGCAGCACCGCAAGATCGGTACGGCTGTCTTTCAGCACGATCTCGGCTTCGAACTCCCGCTTGTCGGACAACGAGACCTTCACCTGATCCGCGCCTTCGATGACGTGGTTGTTGGTGACCACGAGGCCCGATGCATCGACCATCACGCCCGAGCCGAGCGAGCGCTGCATCTGCTCCGGCTGATTGCCGGGAACGCCGAAGAAGCGGCGGAACATCGGATCGTCCAGCAGCGGATTACGCGGCACCGCCTTCGCTGCGTAGACGTTCACCACTGCGGGCTGCACGCGCTGAACGATCGGCGCATAGGACATCCGAAGCTGGGTCTGAGACCCTGGAACCACACGATCCTGCGCCAGTGCAGGCGCAGCGAGAACGATAGAAGCGAAAAGCGCGGAAAGCGCACGGACAAGAGTCATGAAAAACAATCCTGATGCCAAAGGTAAGTCTGAATGGTGCTCAAGCGGGTTGCGGTTCTCGCGACGAACGCGAGGTCGTTTCGGTTTTTGATCTGGCCTTCCCTGCTCCCGCGGCTTTCGCCTGAGATGCCGCATCAAGCCGGGCGCGATTGTCGTCACCCCACACCTTGAGCGCATCGATCACCGGGCGGAGCCGCTGTCCCGTTTCGGACAACTCATAGTCCACCCGCGGCGGAACCTCCGCATACACCTTGCGGATGATCAGGTCATCCTCCTCAAGGGCGCGAAGCTGCTTGGTCAGCATCCGCTGGGTGATCCGTGGCAGCCGTTTGCGCAGTTCGCCAAAGCGCAGCCGCCCCTCCTGCAGGTGGTAGAGGATGACCCCTTTCCACTTGCCGTCGATCAGATCGAGCGTGACCTCCACCGAACATCCCGGGGCGCAGCCGAAATCCTGTCGTTTCATGGGATGATATCCATTAGTATCCGAACGGTGACTATATCCCTGAAATGACAGTACTTGCAAACATGGGCTGACGAGGACAGTTAGGTCGTGCAGACCACAATGGTCCAGATGGAGCAAGACTAATGAAAGCTGTGGGTTACAGGAAATCGCTGCCGATCGATGCGCCGGATGCGCTGTTCGACTTTGAGGCCGATAAGCCGGAGCCTCGCGGGCGCGATATCCGCGTCGCGGTGAAAGCGATTTCCGCCAATCCGGTGGATTATAAGGTTCGCAAACGCGCCGAGCCGAAAGAAGGCGATGTCAAAATCCTCGGCTTTGACGCCTCTGGTGTCGTGGATGCCGTCGGTCCGGACGTCACGCTATTCAAGCCCGGCGATGAAGTCTGGTACGCAGGATCGATCCAGCGCCAGGGCACCAACTCCGAGTTTCATCTGGTGGACGAGCGGATCGTCGGCCACAAGCCGAAGACATTGTCCTTCGCGCAATCCGCCGCGCTTCCCCTCACCTCGATCACGGCCTGGGAATTGCTATTCGATCGTCTCGGTGTCGCGCCGGGCAAGAGCGCCGATCCGCGCACGTTGCTGATTGTTGGCGGCGCCGGCGGAGTCGGCTCGATCCTGATCCAGCTCGCGCGGCGGCTGACCGGCCTCACTGTGGTCGCCACCGCGTCACGTCCTGAATCCCGCAAATGGTGCCTCGACCTCGGCGCGCATCATGTCATCGATCATTCCAAGCCGATGAAGGAGCAGATCGACGCGTTGAAGGTCCCGCCCGTTGCGCTGATTGCGGCGCTCACCAATACAGATCAGCACTTCGCGGCGCTTGCGGACATCATCGCGCCGCAAGGCAAGCTCGGGCTGATCGACGATCCCACCTCGCTCAATGTCAATTTGCTCAAGGGTAAGGCCGCGTCGCTGCACTGGGAATCGATGTTCACCCGATCATCGTTCCAGACCGACGACATGATCGCGCAGCACAACCTGCTCGACGATGTCGCGAACCTGATCGACAACGGCGTATTGCGCACCACGCTGGACAAGGTGCTCGGCAAGATCAACGCGGTAAATCTGAAGCAGGCTCACGCCCTGCTCGAAGGCGGCCGCTCGACCGGCAAGCTCGTGCTGGAAGGCTGGTAACGGCAATCGCCGTTCAGGACATCCCAACTAAAAACCTCCGGCAGGGCATTGCCGGAGGTCGGGAGATTCTCTGAGAAAAACTGGTGTGTATCCGCAATCGGAAGGTGCGGCGCCGCCGCCAAGCTATAACAGCATAGTGCCCGAGATACCTTATTTAGTCAAACAATTAGCGCGCATGGCTCCTCTCACGATTGCGTGTGGGTACCCGATTTCACTCACCTCGGTTTGCTCCGATGCGTGTTTCCTGTGCAGCGAAACCGTTCGGACGTTCACTCTGTAAAGCTTCTAAAGAAAACCCCGGCAGTTTCCTGCCGGGGTTCATTGTTCAAGTTATCGCGCTGCGATTACCAGGTGCGGCGGACGCGGAAGTTGCCGGACAGGATGCCCTGATCCTTGAACTCGTATGCGCCTGCCGGCTTGAAGAGGCCAGCCGCGCCAGCTGCCTGCGCAGTGGTGCCACCGGTGTTGCTCTGGTCGAGCGTCGTGTACATGATTTCGCCCGAGAAGGTCAGGTTCTTGACCGGGGTCCATGCCGTGCGCGAACCGACCTGCCAGATGTTGAAATCCGGGTTGCAGCTGCTGCCTGCTGCGTAGAATGCAGCAGTGTTGGTGCAGAAGATGGCCGTTGCGTTCGCGTTGTAGTCGACATGCGTGTAGCTGCCGAACAGGCTGGTCTGCCAGTTTGGCGACCAGTTATGCTCGTAACCACCGCGGAAGCCCCAGACCTTGGTCTTCTCGATCGAGCCGTTGGTGGTGTAAACGCCGTCGAACAGCGCGAGCGATGCGAACGTCTGGTAGAACGCCGGGCTCGAAGTGCCGCTGTTGTTGAACGCATCGAAGTTATTGCCGGTGGTGCCACCGATCACATACTTCGGAGCGCCATCCGTATACGTGGCTTCCAGCGACAGCTTGTCGCCTGGGCCGGTCGGCAGGTTCTTCAGCTGAATGCCGCCAGCGATCGCGAAGCCCCATGCATCGCTCGGATGACCGGTGGGTTCGGTCGCGCCGTAGTAGCCTGCATGGATGTTGTGCAAACCAGCCGACAACTGGGCGGTGAACGCAGCCTGATCGACGCGGATGTTACCAACGAAATCCGGGGACACGTTGCCGCCCGCTGCGTTGGTGTACGCACCCGTGAAGAAGTTGGTTGCGGTCGAAGCAACGGCGCCGTTGAAGATCGGAGCGCGGTTGATGACGCGGTTGTCTTCAATGCCGACCTGGGCGGAGATGCCGTTACCGAACTGCCAAGTGTAGGCGATCTGGTTGATACCGGTGGAGTTGTCGTAACCGCCGATCAGGTTGGACGTGTTGAGGCCAACCGGCGAACCACCCCAAGGAGTCTGGAAAGCCGAGACAGCCTTACCGAGGGTGAAGCCCGCGAACTGGATGAAGCCGAAGTCCATGGTCAGAACGCCGGACGACGGACCGTCACCCGAGGTGTGCTGGAAGTTGCTCGACCAGTAGGTGCGGACAACGCCGTATTCGGTGGCGGTGCGGGTGTCGATGTTCAGGCTGGTGCGGGTGCGGGTAACGAAATTGTCCGACGCGCGATTCTGCAGGCCGGTGTTACCGCTGTTGTTCCATGCCGGCTGATGATGCGCGGTGCCGTTGATGGTCCCGTCGAGCTGAACGTAGCCGCCCAGCTTGATGCAGGTGTCGGTGCCCGGGATGTAGTAGAAACCAGCTCCATACAGGGAGCAGATCTTCACGTACTGGACCGCTTTCGCCTTGACGGGAAGATCAGCCGCCTGTGCACCCGTGGCAGCAACCAGCGCGGCTGCCGAGCCAAGGATAAGGCTCTTAATCTTGCTCATAAAACCTCCAAAATTGATCAACTGAGGAAAGGTCCGCTTCCCGTGGCTTTCGCCACCCCAAATCAGCCCCTGATCCCCGCTTGCCGCCGGCGGCCCTGTCTTTCTTTCTGGAAGGACAGCCAGCGAGTCAGCCGATGCGTCCGGCTGACAAGGCGACAATGCCTGCAGCGGTCAGTTGATTACAATAATTGATTTACTCATGCTTTTATTTGGCCGCGTTCATGTGCTTTCCCCGCAACATCATGTCAGTGGGATGACAAAAGCGCCGATTGCAAAGCCGTGGCCGCTGACATATTTTTGCGCATTCTCTCGAAAAGGCGGCATTAAATGGCTGGCAGACTTCCCGCCAAGAAAATTTCATCTCAACGTCATACTGCAAGCCCACGCAGCAACGCGCTCGACCCGCGTCCTATGGGACCGGACGATGCCCTTGTCCGCCAATTCATCTGGGACGTCATTTCAATCAACACACATCTTGAAGAAATCCGTTCCAACTGGGCGCGCATGTTGGACATCACCTGCCCGCAATGGCTGATCCTGATGGCGGTCAACGATCTCGATCAAGGCAAGGGAATTTCGGTCCGGGAAGTTTCGACAAAGCTGCATGTCGATCCCTCCTTCGTAACCACACAGACCAAGAGCCTTGAGAAGCACGGCTTCATGCGCCGTGTCGCGTCGAAAGAAGATGCGCGCGTCGTGCTGATGTCGCTGACCGACAAGGCGCACAAGCAGATCGCGAATCTTTATTCGCAACAGGTGGTCGCCGACAATCTCGTCTTCTCGGATTTCTCGACGCAGACCTTCCGCGATCTCACCGACAAGCTCGCGACCATCAAAGAACGTCTGGCAAAAGCCGCGCAGACCATTGCCGCAAACAGCTGACGCTTACGCATTCTCCGAGGCTTGTACGACCACCAGCCGGCTTGCGATCCAATCAAACACGAATTCGTTGCCGAGGGTCGGATTGTCCGATTGCCCATGCGCGGCAGCGGTTTCGGCGGCCGCGAAAACCTTCAGCGCCACGTCCGCACCTCCGGCCTTTAACGCGTCACAGAGAGCGGCCGCATGGCGGGTGTCGAGCCAGTCGTGCTCGCCAAATGTCATCAGCACCGGGCACTTGATGCTGGTCAGGCCACCGTGGCGGCGCAGCCTCTGAATTTCGTCAGCAATGACATCACGCCGGTCGTGCCCCGACATCCACTGCGTTGCAGTCGCGTTCTGGTGCATGTCCCATATCCCGGCATCGCAAACCGCCGCTGCAAACCGCTCGTCGAGACTTGCGGCGCGTGACGCGTAAGCCGCGCCCAACCCGTCGCCGAAAATCGCGATCCGCGCCTCGTCAATGTCTCCGCGCGCAATCAGGTAATCGACGCAGCAGCTGATTGCGGTTTCGATCTCGTAACGCACAAGCCCCCTGATCCGCGGTGCAGCTCCCTGCCCCGGCAGATCGACAAGCAACAGCGACAGGCCGCGGGCATGTGCCTGCCGCATCAGCGTATGGAGGTGTTCATCCTTGAAGTGCCCGGCTCCGCCGACGCAGATCACCACGGGAGTTTTCGCGGACGCACCCGGCGCGCGGAGAAAATAGGCTTCCACAAACCCGTTGTCGAAACAGGGAATGCGAACCAGCTCTCCGCCGGACGGTTGATGCGAAACGACCAGATAGGAACAGGTCCGCATCCGCTCGAGCGCATCGGCACGGCGGCTATCATCCAGCTTCAGAAAGACTTCCGAGGTCCGGTAATAATTCGACGCGCGCAACCAGTTGCTAAGCGCCGAATGGATATGCCCTGCCTCGAACGCAACATCGCCCCGCGCCTTGTTGGCGTCGGCCACGGTCGTCCATGCGCGATACCAGCTTTCGTCGTCGCCGGGCAGAATACGGCTTGCGGCGAGGAAACATTCGGAAACCGTACTCCCGCCCTCCTGCGCCGATCCGAGCACGCGCATGAACTGCAGGCTGTAATCCTCGTTGTCAGGCCATTGTATCCACCCGCGGGGCTCGAAACGCGGGGGCGAGAGATCAAGAGGTCTGTCGTTCAAAAGTGCAGTCCACACGATAGGTCAGCCGATCATTGAAAGCTGCACCAGGCACGTTCGATTTAACGAGCAAGTGATCGCGAACAAGACGAACGGGCATGCTGCATTGCAGCCATGAGCATGACCGTACAAATGCGACACCTGCGTTACAGACGTGTGACAACCGGCACGTTCCCGCCGTTCGGACATGCGACACGACGTCTCGGAAGAAAATTCTTCCCGAGACGCGGTCAAAATGGGATGCCGCTTCTATTTTCGCGTCAGGCGATCGTCTGAATGATTCCGCCTTCGGCGCGCAGCGCCGCGCCATTGGTGGCGGATGCCTCCCGCGAAGAGGCATAGACCACCATGTTGGCGATCTCGTCCACCGTCGCGAATCGCTGGATCAGCGATGTGCCCCGGTGCTGCTTGACGAACTGGGAGGCCGCCTCGTCCACCGATTGGCCGTTCTGCTTCGCCAGATCCTTCACAAAGGTCTCGACCCCCTCCGACATGGTTGGGCCCGGCAGTACCGAATTAACGGTCACGTTGGTGCCCTTGGTCAGTTCGGCCAAGCCGCGCGCAACAGAGAGCTGCGCGGTTTTGGACATGCCGTAGTGAATCATCTCGCTCGGAATGTTGATCCCGGATTCCGACGAGATGAAAACGATGCGGCCCCAGTTGCGCTTGAGCATTCCCGGCATGTAGGCGCGCGACAGACGCACGCCCGACATGACATTGACCTCGAAGAAACGGGTCCAGTCCGCATCCGGAATTTCGAAAAAATCCTTCGGCTCGAAGATGCCCGCATTGTTGATGAGAATGTCCGTATCCGGCACGGCCGCAACCAGCTTCGCGCAGCCCTCGGCCGTGGACACGTCGGCGGCGACGCCGCGTACCTTGGCTCCCGGCACCGCTTTGATAATGGCCTCGGCTGCTGCGTCCGCCTTGACCTGGCTCCTGCCGTTGACCACGACGCTCGCCCCGCTGCCGGCGAGGCCACGGGCGATGGCCAGTCCGATGCCGCCGGTTGAGCCGGTGATGACAGCGGTCGTTCCTGAAAGATCGATTTTCATGTGTGTTGCTCCTGTCCGTTTGAGGTAGGTGCAGCAGCGCTCACCGGACAGTATCCGTCCGTGTCCGCGGGTTCATGGCATCGTGTCTCTGCAGGAAACATCCGGCAACAAAAAAGCGGCGCCCAGGGCGCCGCTTGAACTGTCATTCCGGGCTGCGCTCTTCGCGCGAACCCGGATCCAGAAACTGCCGCTAGGCTTTCCGGATCGCCGCCATGCGGCGTCCGGAATGACCTGACAGTGAATTTATGCTGCTTCCGACGAAGCGGTTTCCTGCACCGGGCCCGAATCCTGGCCCTTGGCATCGACATCGCGGTCGACGAACTCGATCACGGCCATCGGCGCGTTGTCGCCATAGCGGAAGCCGGCCTTGATGATGCGGGTATAACCACCCTGACGGTCCTTGTAGCGAGGCGCCAGGACGTCAAACAGCTTCTTGACCTGATCGTGGTCGCGCATCTCGCCGATCGCCTGACGGCGCAGCGCGAGGCCGCCCTTCTTGCCGAGGGTAACCAGCTTCTCGACGATCGGGCGAAGCTCCTTCGCCTTCGGCAGCGTGGTGACGATCTGCTCGTGCTTGATCAGCGCGGCGCACATATTTGCGAACATCGCCTTGCGATGCTCTGCGGTGCGATTGAGCTTCCGATGAACCTTGCCGTGACGCATGATGATAGTCCTCTATTTCAGTTGCCGCGACGGTTCGTCGGACATGTTGCTCAGGTGGGCTGCCTGCGTTCGCCCGGTGATCTCGTCATTCCGGATGTCGCGCCCGCGACGATCCGGAATCTCGAGCAGACAATTTCCGGATTCCAGGTTCGCGCTGCGCGCGCCCCGGAATGACGGGCTCAGTAGTGGTCTTCGAAGCGCTTGGCCAGCTCGTCGATGTTCTCGGGCGGCCAACCGGGCACTTCCATGCCGAGGTGCAGACCCATCTGGGCCAGCACTTCCTTGATTTCGTTCAGCGACTTGCGGCCGAAGTTCGGGGTACGGAGCATTTCCGCTTCCGACTTCTGCACGAGATCGCCGATGTAGACGATGTTGTCGTTCTTCAGGCAGTTTGCCGAACGCACCGACAGTTCGAGTTCGTCCACCTTCTTGAGGAATGCCGGGTTGAACGCGAGATCCGGAATGATCTCGGCGGCAACCTCCTTGCGGGGCTCCTCGAAGTTCACGAACACATTGAGCTGGTCCTGCAGGATGCGCGCAGAATAAGCGAGTGCGTCGTCCGGCGAGATCGCGCCGTTGGTTTCAATCGTCAGCGTCAGCTTGTCGTAGTCGAGGATCTGGCCTTCGCGGGTGTTCTCAACCTTGTAGGACACCTTGCGCACCGGCGAGAACAGGCTGTCCACCGGGATCAGGCCGATCGGCGCGTCTTCCGGACGGTTACGCTCGGCGGCGACGTAGCCCTTGCCGGAGTTCACGGTGAACTCCATGCGGATTTCCGCGCCTTCGTCGAGGGTGCAGATCTGCAGTTCGGGATTCAGCACGACGACATCGCCGACGGTCTGAATGTCGCCGGCGGTGACAACGCCGGGGCCGGACTTCTTCACGACCATGCGCTTGGGGCCTTCGCCCTGCATCTTGATCGAGATGTCCTTCACGTTCAGCACGATGTCGGTCACGTCCTCGCGCACACCGGCGATCGAGGAGAACTCGTGCAGCACGCCGTCAATGTGGACCGACTGCACGGCGGCGCCCTGCAGCGACGACAGCAGAACGCGGCGCAGCGCGTTGCCGAGCGTCTGGCCGAAGCCGCGCTCAAGAGGTTCAGCGATGACGGTAGCGAAACGGGTCGGGTCCGAACCGGGCGTCACATTGAGCTTGTTCGGACGAATGAGTTCTTGCCAATTTTTCTGGATCGTCACTTGTTCACCCATGCCATCAAAATTTCTGGCGTTGGAGGTTTTGCGGCGCGGGCACCATTATTAAACAAACAATGGCCGCGTCATCGCATCTCAAAAACAACGCGGGCGAAGATCGCCCGCGGCAGTCCAAACAATCAGACGCGCCGACGCTTGCGCGGGCGGCAACCATTGTGCGGGATCGTCGTCACGTCGCGGATCGAGGTGACGGTGAAGCCCGCGGCCTGCAGCGCGCGCAGCGCCGATTCACGGCCCGAACCCGGACCTGCGACTTCGACTTCGAGCGTGCGCATGCCGTGTTCCTGCGCCTTCTTCGACACGTCCTCGGCAGCAACCTGCGCCGCATACGGAGTCGACTTGCGCGATCCCTTGAAGCCCATCGTTCCGGCCGACGACCAGGCAATGGTGTTGCCCTGTGCGTCAGTGATGGTGATGGTGGTGTTGTTGAACGACGAATTTACGTGCGCGATACCGGATGCGATGTTCTTGCGTTCACGGCGACGTACGCGGGTAGCATCTTTAGCCATTGGGTCTCTTCTCTTCCTTCAAACGCGTCCGTGATTCCAGACGCTGGGGAATTTCAGGTGATCATCCGGCCACCTCGCGACAGCCGGATCGGTCGGTGAAAAACGAAAGTTACTTCTTCTTGCCGGCGATGGCTTTGGCCGGACCCTTGCGCGTGCGCGCATTGGTGTGGGTGCGCTGACCGCGCACCGGCAGACCGCGGCGATGACGCAGGCCGCGATAGCAGCCGAGGTCCATCAGGCGCTTGATGTTCATGCCGACTTCACGGCGAAGGTCGCCTTCCACGAGGAAGTCGCGGTCGATCATTTCGCGAATCTGAAGGACTTCCGCGTCGGTGAGCTGCGAGACGCGGCGCTCGGCCGGAATCTTGAGCTGCTCGACGATGGTCGCGGCATTCTTCTGGCCGATGCCATGAATGTACTGAAGCGCGATCAGGACGCGCTTGTTGGTCGGAATGTTGACGCCTGCAATACGGGCCACGGTCTTCGCTCCTGTCGCCGTCCATCACGGACCGGCTTGTCTTGTTTAGGTCTTTTGCGTCGGGCGGGTGTTCACAAACGCGAACACGACGCCCTCCCCATTTTTCTTTCGGGGCCCGGCATCGTCTGAACTATCCGACTGGATGCGGGCTTATTAATGTATTCAGCGCCGTTTCGTCAACCGTTTGACGGCTTTAGCGGTCTTTTTCGTGGTCTTTTTGGCCACTTTCCGGGTCTTTGCAGTCCGGGTTCCCGCCGCCTGGCTTTTGGCCTTCGCTGCGGTCTTTTTCCGGCCCTTCGCCGCCCCCTTGGCGGCCTTCCCGGCTGGTTTTGAGGCCTTTTTGGCCTTCCGGGCGGTCGCCTTAGCGGTCTTTTTGGTCACCTTCTTGGCGGCTTTCTTGGCCGCCTTTTTGGTTCCCTCGGGCGCCTTCTTGGATTTCTTGGCCTCGCCGGCGGCCTTTTTTGCCTTGGCGGGCTTCCGGGTAGCGGCCTTCTTCTCCGCCTTGGCGGCCGAATCGGCTTCCAGAGCAGCCAGAACGCGGTTGATCGCGCCGGTCACCTGCTCGATGGACATCATGCCGTCGACAGTAATGAGCTTGCGCTTCTCCGAGTAGTAATGGACCAGCGGCTCGGTCTGGGCGCGGTAGCTCGCCAGGCGCTTTGAGAGCACTTCCGGCGTATCGTCGAGGCGGACTTCCTCTCCGCGCTCGCGCATCTGCGCGACACGGGTTTCGACACGCTCCAGCAGCGCGCTCTCGTTCACGCGCAGTTCGACGACAGCGTCGAGCTTGAGATGTTTCTTCTTGAGCAACTCGTCGAGCGCAGCGGCTTGCGGCACGGTGCGCGGGAAGCCGTCGAGGATGAAGCCCTTCTTCGCGTCATCTTCCTCGATGCGGTCGGCGATAATCCCGACCACGACTTCATCAGGGACCAGCGCGCCGCTGGCCATGATGTCCTTCGCCTTGAGGCCGATCGGCGTTCCGGCTGCAACAGCGGCACGCAGCATCTCTCCGGTGGAGAGCTGAACGATACCGTGCTTGTGAACCAGTCGTTGCGCCTGCGTTCCCTTGCCCGCCCCCGGCGGCCCGAGAAGAATCAACCTCATTTACGGCGGCCCTTCAGTTTCGATTTGCGAATCAAGCCTTCATACTGGTGCGCCAGCAGATAGCCCTGCACCTGAGCGACCGTATCCATCGTGACGCTGACGACGATCAGCAGCGACGTTCCGCCGAGATAGAACGGCACGGACGCGTAAGAGATCAGGATTTCAGGAACCAGACAGACGATCGCCAGATAGATCGCGCCGATGACCGTGATGCGCGACAGCACGTAGTCGATGTATTCGGCGGTGCGCTCACCCGGACGGATGCCCGGAATGAAGCCGCCATGCTTCTTGAGATTGTCGGCGGTCTCGGTCGGGTTGAACACGATCGCGGTATAGAAGAACGCGAAGAACACGATCATCCCGAGATAAAGAACGAGAAACAGCGGACGGCCATGCGCAAGCTGCGTGGTCAGCCACTGGAACCATTCCGGTCCCTTGCCCGCGTTGAACTGCGCGATCGTGGTCGGCAGCAGCAGCAGCGACGATGCGAAGATCGGCGGGATAACGCCCGCAGTGTTGAGCTTGAGCGGCAGATGCGAGGACTGGCCCTCGAACATCTTGTTGCCGACCTGACGCTTCGGATACTGGATCAGCAGACGGCGCTGCGCGCGCTCGACGAACACGATCAGCATGATGACCGCAATGGCCATGATGATGATCGCGAGGATGAGCACTGTCGACAGCGCGCCCTGGCGGCCGAGTTCGAGGGTGCCCGCGATCGCCGACGGCAGTTCGGCCACGATGCCGGCCATGATGATCAGCGAAATGCCGTTACCGATGCCGCGCGAGGTGATCTGCTCGCCGAGCCACATCAGGAACATGGTGCCGCCAACCAGCGTGATCGTGGTGGAGAGGCGGAAGAACAGGCCGGGTTCGGCGACGACATTACCCGCGCCTTCGAGGCCGACGGCAATGCCGTAAGCCTGGAACATCGCCAGCACGACGGTGAGATAGCGGGTGTACTGGTTGATGACCTTGCGGCCCGACTCGCCCTCCTTCTTGAGGGCTTCGAGCTGCGGCGACACGGTGGTCAGCAACTGAAGAATGATCGATGCCGAGATGTACGGCATGATGTTGAGCGCAAAAATCGCCATGCGGTTGATGCCGCCGCCGGCGAACATGTTGAACATGCCGAGAATACCGCCGGCCTGCGACTTGAAGATCTGGCTCCAGATATTCGGGTCGATGCCCGGCAACGGCACGTAGGTGCCCAGCCGATAAACAAGCAGCGCACCCAGTGTAAACCAGATGCGCTTCTTGAGCTCGTCAGCCTTTGCAAATGCCGAGAAGTTGAGGTTTGCCGCAAGTTGTTCCGCTGCAGAGGCCATTTTCGATCCCGGTTCCTTCAACGCGTCAGGCCAGGCTAATTCCCGGCCCTCCCCGCCTTCCTTTGAGACTTCAAAGAGGTAAAGGCGAGGATGCCTGGCACAAGGCCGGGCGTGACGGAATTTTACGAGGCCTTCCTGTTCGGCTTCTTGGCAGCAGCTTTCTGCGCAGCGGCGTCTTTCGCCGGTGCCAGGATCTTCACCGAACCGCCGGCCTTCTCGACTGCCGCAATGGCAGACTTGGTGGCGCCATGCACTTCGACAGTCAGCTTGGCCTTGAGTTCGCCGCGGCCCAGGAGACGCACGCCATCCTTTGAACGGCGCAGGATACCGGACTTCACCAGCGATTCCGCGTTCACCGTCGCACCGGCATCGAGCTTCTTGGCATCGATGGCTTCCTGCAGACGGTCGAGATTAACCTCCGTCAGGTCGAGCGCGAAGATGTTGTTGAAGCCGCGCTTCGGCAGACGGCGATGCAATGGCATCTGGCCGCCTTCAAAGCCCTTGATGCGGACGCCCGAACGCGCGGTCTGGCCCTTGCCGCCACGACCTGCCTGCTTGCCCTTGCCGGAGCCAATGCCACGGCCAACGCGCATGCGCTTCTTGCGCGAGCCGCTGTTGTCGGCGATCTCATTGAGCTTCATCGCTTGCTTCCTTACTTCTCGTCGACAACGCGAACGAGGTGCTTGACCCTGTCGATCATGCCGCGAACCGCAGGCGAATCCTGCAACTCGGAGACACGGCCGATCTTGTTGAGACGCAGGCCGATCAGGGTCGCGCGCTGCGCGGCCTGACGGCGGATCGGGCTACCGGTCTGCTCGACCTTGATGGTTTTCGTTGCGGCCTTGGCCATGGTCTTAACTCCAAAACGTCTTTTCAGACTGGCATGATCCTATCGGAAAACCGGAAAACCGCTTTTCCGGATCACGCCCCAATTACTCCGCGACAGCTTCCGCGTCGCCGCCGACACGGCGGGACTGCAACGTGGAAACCTTGATGTTGCGGCGGTTGGCAACCGAACGCGGCGAATCCTGATGCTTCAGCGCGTCGAAAGTTGCGCGAACCATGTTGTAAGGATTCGACGAGCCGATCGACTTCGCCACCACGTCCTGGATACCCAGGGTTTCGAAAACGGCGCGCATCGGGCCGCCCGCGATGATGCCGGTACCGGCAGGAGCGGCGCGCAGATAAACGCGGCCGGCGCCATGACGGCCAGCAATATCGTGATGCAGCGTCCGGCCTTCGCGCAGAGCAACGCGCGTCAGGTTGCGCTTGGCCGACTCGGTGGCCTTGCGGATCGCTTCCGGCACTTCGCGCGCCTTGCCGTGGCCGAAACCGACCCGGCCCTTCTGATCGCCGATGACGACCAGAGCCGCGAAACCGAAGCGCTTGCCGCCCTTGACGACCTTCGCCACACGATTGATGTGGACGAGCTTGTCGACGAACTCGCTGTCGCGCTCTTCCCGATCCCGACCGCCCCGTTCGCGTCCACCGCGTTCGCGTTCAGCTGCCATTGTCTTATCCAATCCTTGAGGAGCCCAGTGCCCCTGCCCTTGTGTTCAAAAAATCAGAAGCTCAAGCCGCTCTCGCGCGCGGCATCGCCGAGCGCCTTGACGCGGCCGTGATAGAGATAGCCGCCACGGTCGAACACGACTTCCTTGACGCCGTTCTTCACGGCGCGTTCGGCGAGCAGTTTGCCCACGGCCTTCGCCGCGTCGATGTCCGCGCCGGTCTTGCCGGTGTCGCGCATGGCCTTCTCCAGCGACGAAGCGGAGGCGAGCGTCTCGCCCTTCACGTCGTCGATGACCTGAGCATAGATGTGCTTCGACGAACGAAACACCGACAGGCGCGGACGTCCATTCGCGGTCCGGCGCAGCGCGAGACGAACGCGCTGCTTGCGCCGGGCATTCGTGACCTTGAGTTTCGACATGACCGGCTCCGTTACTTCTTCTTGCCTTCCTTGCGGAAGATGAATTCATCGGCGTACTTCACGCCCTTGCCCTTGTACGGCTCCGGCGGACGGTAGCTGCGGATCTCGGCCGCGACCTGGCCGACGCGCTGGCTGTCGTTGCCGGCAATGGTGATTTCGGTCGGCTTCGGCACGGTGATCTGGATCCCTTCCGGAATCGCGTAGATCACGTCGTGGCTGTAGCCGAGCGCGAGCTGCAGGTTCTTGCCCTGAAGCGCGGCGCGATAACCGACGCCGGTGATTTCCAGCTTCTTCTCGAAGCCCTTGGTGACGCCTTCGACCAGATTCGCGATCTGAGCGCGAGCGGTGCCGTAAAGCGAACGCGCGCGCTTGGTCTCGAAGCGCGGCGCAACGGTGATCGCGCCGTCCTTCATCTCGACCGAAACATCGTCATGCACGACAAACTGAAGCGCGCCCTTCGGGCCCTTCATCTTGACGGTCTGGCCTTCAACATTCGCGGTGACGCCGGAGGCGATCGCGACGGGCCTTTTGCCTACGCGTGACATTGATCTTCCTTCCTTAGAACACCGTGAAGAGAACTTCGCCGCCCACGTTCGCGTCACGCGCGTCGTGGTCAGCCATGATTCCCTTCGGCGTCGACAGAACCGAAATGCCAAGACCGTTGCGGACGCGCGGCAGGTTCTTCACCGACGCGTAGACCCGGCGGCCCGGCTTCGACACGCGCTCGATCTCCTTGATGACCGGCTCGCCGTCAAAATACTTCAGTTCGATTTCCAGCTCGTTGTGGCCGCTGGCATGCTCGACCGCTGCATAGCCGCGGATGTAACCCTCGGACTTCAGCACTTCGAGAACGTTGGCGCGCATCTTCGAGCCCGGGGTCGAAACCTTGGACTTGTTGCGCATCTGCGCATTGCGAATGCGGGTGATGAGATCGCTGATCGGATCGTGCGTTGACATGTCTCCGCCTCCCCTTACCAGCTCGACTTCACGAGACCCGGAATCAGGCCCTTCGACCCGAATTCACGGAGCGCGATGCGGCTCATCTTGTTCTTGCGATACACCGCGCGCGAACGGCCACTGACTTCGCAGCGGTTGCGGATGCGGGTCGCCGACGAGTTGCGCGGCATTTCGGCGAGCTTGATCGTCGCCGCGAAACGCTCTTCCATCGGCTTCTGCTTGTCGGCGATAATCGCCTTCAGGCGGGCGCGCTTGGCGGCAGCGTTCTTCGTCATCTTCTGACGCCGGTTATTCTTTTCGACAGAACTCTTCTTAGCCATCGAGTAGTCTCCATACCTTTCCGCGTTTGAGACGCTGACTAATTCAGCGGCTCACTGCCGGAACGGAAAATTGAATGCGTTCAGCAACGCCCGCGCCTCGTCGTCCGTGGCAGCGGTGGTGCAGATCGTGATGTCCATGCCCCAGGTTTCGCCCGACTTGTCGTAGTCGATTTCCGGGAACACGATGTGCTCCTTGAGGCCGAGCGAATAGTTGCCCATGCCGTCGAAGCTCTTCGGATTGAGGCCGCGGAAGTCGCGGACGCGAGGCAGCGCGATGTTCACAAGACGATCGATGAAGTCGTACATCTTGGACTTGCGCAGCGTCACCTTGGCACCGATGGCCTGGCCTTCACGCAGCTTGAAGGTCGCGATCGCCTTGCGGGAATGCGTGACGACCGGCTTCTGGCCTGCGATCAGCGCGAGATCGGCAGCAGCCAGTTCGACCTTCTTGCGGTCGTTGACGGCTTCGCCGATGCCCATGTTGAGCACGACCTTCTCGAGAACCGGAACCTGCAGAGCGTTGGTGTAGCCGAACTGCTCCACCAGCTTGCCGCGGATCTCTTTGTCAAACTGCGCGCGCAGGCGCGGAACGTATGCGGTCTCAGCCATTGATCTCTGCTCCCGAGCGCTTCTCAACGCGCACCTTGGTGCCGTCCTTCTGGACCTTGAAGCCGACGCGGGTCGGCTTGCCGTCCTTACCGACGAGCGCAATGTTCGACAGGTGGATCGGCGACTCCTTGGTGATGATGCCGCCTTCCTGGGTCTGGCTCTGCTTCTGGTGACGCTTCACCAGGTTGACGCCACGCACCAGCGCCTTGCTCTCGGTGGGACGCACCTCGAACACTTCGCCGGTCCGGCCCTTGTCGCGGCCCGACAGAACGATGACCTTGTCACCCTTGCGAATCTTGGCAGCCATTACAGCACCTCCGGCGCAAGCGAGATGATCTTCATGTGGTTCTTGGCACGCAGTTCGCGCGGCACCGGCCCGAAAATACGGGTTCCGACCGGCTCGGACTGGTTGTTGATCAGCACGGCCGCGTTGCGGTCGAAACGGATAACAGAACCGTCGGCACGGCGGATGTCCTTGGCGACACGAACGACGACCGCCTTCATGACGTCGCCCTTCTTCACCTTACCGCGTGGAATGGCTTCCTTGATCGAGACGACGATGATGTCGCCCACCGTTGCATAGCGGCGCTTGGAACCTCCAAGAACCTTGATGCACATGACACGGCGCGCGCCGGAATTATCGGCCACGTCGAGGTTGGTCTGCATCTGAATCATTGATGCACCTCGTCCTCTTTCTGATGCGCTATTTGCGCTTAAGCTGTTTTCTTTGCGTCGCTCTGAACAACCGTCCAGCGCTTCAACTTCGAGAGTGGTTTGCTTTCTTCGATCCAGACCGTGTCGCCCGCCTTGAACTGGTTGTTCTCGTCGTGCGCATGGTAGTTCTTGGACCGGCGAATGGTCTTCTTGTAGATCGGATGGGTGAAGCGGCGGTCGACACGCACGACAACGGTCTTGTCCTGCTTGTCGCTGACGACGACGCCCTGGAGAGTACGCTTCGGCATCTTTCGCCCCTTACTTCTTTTTGCCGTCGCGCTTCTGCGCGGCAACAGTCTTGATACGTGCGATATCGCGGCGAGCTTCACGCAGACGCGAGGTGTTCTCGAGCTGCCCGGTGGCGCGCTGGAAGCGCAGATTGAACCGCTCCTTCTTCAGATTGAGGACGGCTTCGTCCATCTGATCGGGGCTCATCGCGCGAATGTCTTCGATCTTGAGTTCGGCCATGGTCCTTACTCCGCAATGCGCGCAACGAAGCGCGTCTTGATCGGCAGCTTGGCGGCGGCGAGCTCCAGAGCTTCCTTAGCGATCTGATGCGTCACGCCGTCGATCTCGAACATGATGCGGCCCGGCTTCACGCGCGCCACCCACAATTCAGGCGCACCCTTGCCCGAGCCCATGCGGACTTCGGCAGGCTTCTTCGAGACCGGCACATCCGGAAACACGCGGATCCAGACGCGGCCGGCACGCTTCATATGGCGGGTCAGCGCGCGGCGAGCCGCTTCGATCTGGCGCGCGGTGATGCGCTCCGGCGCCATCGCCTTCAGGCCGAACTGGCCGAAAGACAACGTCGCGCCCGACGAGGCGACGCCGTGGATACGGCCCTTATGCGCCTTTCGGAACTTTGTCTTCTTTGGTTGCATCATGGCTTACGCCCTCAAACCTTCTTCGAATTTCAATCAGGCCGCATCGCGACGGGACGGACGCCCGCTGTCGCCTTCGGCCATACGCTTGTCCTGGGCCATCGGATCGTGCTCGAGGATTTCACCCTTGAAGATCCAGACCTTGACGCCGCAGGTGCCGAACGTGGTGAACGCGGTGGCGACACCGTAGTCCACGTCAGCGCGCAGCGTATGCAGCGGCACGCGGCCCTCGCGATACCATTCCATGCGGGCGATTTCAGCGCCGCCAAGACGGCCCGAGCAGTTGATACGAATGCCTTCCGCACCCAGACGCATCGCCGACTGAACGGCGCGCTTCATGGCGCGGCGGAACGCAACACGGCGCTCGAGCTGCTGCGCGATCGACTCTGCAACGAGGGTCGCATCGAGTTCCGGCTTGCGGATTTCGATGATGTTGATCACCACGTCGGAGTCGGTGATCTCCGAAACCTTCTTCTTCAGCTTGTCGATGTCGGCGCCCTTCTTGCCGATCACGACACCCGGACGCGCCGAGTGGATCGACACGCGGCACTTCTTGTGCGGGCGCTCGATCACGATGCGCGCGACAGCGGCCTGCTTCAGTTCCTTCATCAGCACTTCGCGGATACGGATGTCCTCGTGGAGGAGCTTCGCATACTCGTTCTTGCCGGCGAACCAACGGGAATCCCAAGTCCGGTTAATGCCCAGACGCAGCCCGATTGGATTGATCTTCTGACCCATCGTCTTCTCCCGCCCTTAGGCGCTCGCCTCGGCCTCGACCTGACGAACGACGATCGTCAGCTGCGAGAACGGCTTAAATACACGACCCGAACGGCCACGGCCGCGCGGTGCGAAACGCTTCATCACGATGCCGTTGCCAACATGCGCCTCGGCGACGACGAGCGCGTCGACATCGAGATCATGGTTGTTTTCGGCATTCGCGATCGCGGACTCCAGGCACTTCTTGACGTCGCCGGCAATCCGCTTGCGCGAGAACTGCAGGTCGGCGAGCGCAGACGATGCCTTCTTGCCGCGGATCAACTGCGCAACAAGGTTCAGCTTCTGCGGCGAGACGCGAAGCATGCGGGCTACCGCCTTGGCCTCGTTGTCCGGGAGAACCCGTTCGCGCTTTGGTTTGCTCATGACTAAGTCCTCAAGCCCTTACTTCTTGGCTTTCTTGTCGCCCGAATGGCCGTGGAAGGTACGCGTCGGCGAGAATTCACCGAACTTGTGACCAACCATTTCCTCGTTCACTGCGACCGGAACATGCTTCTGACCGTTGTAGACGCCGAAGGTGAGTCCCACGAACTGCGGGAGGATCGTCGAGCGGCGGCTCCAGATCTTGATAACGTCGTGACGGCCGGACGAACGCGCGGCATCTGCCTTCTTGAGCAGAGAGCCTTCAACGAACGGGCCTTTCCAGACTGAACGAACCATGTCCGGCGATCCTTACTTCTTCCGCTTGTGGCGGCTGATGAGAATGAACTTGTTGGTCGACTTGTTGGTGCGGGTCTTCTT
>JAFKER010000023.1 GCA_017308595.1 Afipia sp. | reverse complement strand
CATGCACACCGGCAAGATCGTTTCGACCTCGCAGGAAGTCGAAGTGCAGGTGCTCGAAGTGGATTCGGCCAAGCGCCGCATCTCGCTCGGTCTCAAGCAGACCATGCGCAATCCGTGGGAAGTGTTCGTCGAGAAGTTCCCGGTCGGCGCGACCGTGGAAGGCGAAGTCAAGAACAAGACCGAATTCGGATTGTTCCTGGGCCTCGAAGGCGACGTCGACGGCATGGTGCATCTGTCCGACCTCGACTGGAAACAGCCGGGCGAGCAGGTCATCGACAACTTCAAGAAGGGCGACATGGTCAAGGCCGTGGTGCTCGACGTGGATGTCGAGAAGGAGCGCATCTCGCTCGGCGTGAAGCAGCTCGAGGGCGATCCGTTCGCAGAACCAGGCGACGTCAAGAAGGGCGCCGTCGTGACCTGCGAAATCCTCGAGGTAAAGGAAGCCGGTATCGAAGTTCAGATCACCGGCACCGACTTCACCACCTTCATTAAGCGTTCTGAACTGGCCCGCGATCGCGGCGACCAGCGCGCCGAGCGTTTCGCCGTTGGCGAAAAGGTCGACGCCCGCGTCATCCAGTTCGACAAGAAGGCCCGCAAGGTGCAGGTCTCGATCAAGGCGCTTGAAGTTGCTGAAGAGAAGGAAGCCATCGCGCAGTACGGTTCGTCCGATTCGGGCGCGACGCTGGGCGACATTCTCGGCAATGCGCTCAAGAAGCGCGACAAGTAAGATCGCTGCCGCGTCTCGCGGTTGCTGAAAGAACGAAGGGCTCCGGATTTTCCGGAGCCCTTTTTGTTTGGTGTGAGGTGACGCACCGTAGCGACTACAAACACTGGTCGTCATGCGCGGGCATAGCCGTTCGAAGAACGGCGTCGCTTTCGCTCGCCTATGACCCGCGCATCCATCACTTAAGAAGATTCTTTTTCGTAGGCGATGGATTGCCGGGTCAAGCCCGGCAATGACACATCGAAATTGGTTCAGACTGCAGAACCTATCGCAGGCTCGATCGTCGCGTCCTCCCCCGTCCATCCACATGCTTTCAAACGCTCATGCAGATGTGACGGCGCGGGTGCGACCACGCGCACCGGCGGTTTGTTCTTCGATAGCGGGATGACGATCTCGCGCGCGTGCAGATGCAGCGACGGCTCACCGAAGCGCGGGCCGTTGCCATAGATATTATCGCCGACAATCGGCCAGCCGCTTGCCGACGAATGCACGCGCAGCTGGTGCGTGCGTCCGGTGATCGGTTCCATGGCGAGCCACGTCAGCTTTGCGCCGCCTGAATCCGTGCCGCGTCCCAAAACCTTCCACACTGTCTTCGAGGGCAGGCCGTTCGGGTCCGGCTTCTGCCACCAGCCGCGCTCTGCGTCCAAACGTCCCAGCGGAATATCGATCTCGCCTTCGTTCGTTTCCGGTCCGCCTTCGACCACGGCCCAATAGGTTTTGTCGATTTTGCCGTGTTTGAACAGCAGGCCGAGCGACGCAGTCGCCTTGCGGTGACGTCCCAGCACGAGACAACCGGATGTGTCGCGATCGAGCCGGTGCGCTAGCACGGGCGGGCGCGGCAAACCGTAGCGCAGGGCGTCGAACGAGGCTTCCAGATTGGGGCCGCCTTTCGGCCCCTTGTGCACGGCGATTCCGGCCGGCTTGTCGATCACCAGCATCAGGCCGTCGCGGTGAAGCACGCGGGCCAGCATTTCCTCTGGTGTCGGTTGCGGCGTATCCATGATTGAAAGGGTTACTTTCCCAACTGAAAGCGCTGCTTTCGTTTACAGCCTGAACCGGGTAACACACCCATCCACAAGTTGACATTCTGCATATGACCGACAGTTCGAACGATCAACCCAAACAAAGCTGGTGGAAGCGCCTTTCCGCCGGTCTCAAGCGCACGTCGAGTTCGATCGGCGGTGCCGTCGCCGCGCTGGTGACAAAGCGCAAGCTCGATCGCGCCATGCTCGAGGACATCGAGGATGTGTTGCTGCGCGCCGATCTTGGAACCGAAGTGGCCGCGCGCATCGCAGAAGCGGTCGGCAAGGGCCGCTACGACAAGGATGTGTCGGCGGAGGATGTGACTAACATTGTCGGCGCCGAGGTCGAGAAGGTGCTCGCGCCCGTCGCTAAGCCGCTTGAGATCGATACATCGCACAAGCCGTTCGTTATTCTCGTGGTCGGCGTCAACGGCTCTGGCAAGACAACGACCATCGGCAAGCTCACTGCGAAACTTACCGCCGAAGGCCGCAAGGTAATGCTGGCCGCAGGCGATACCTTCCGCGCGGCCGCCATTGAGCAGTTGAAAGTCTGGGGTGATCGCAACAAGGTGCCGGTGATTGCGAAAGCGCAAGGCTCGGATTCGGCGAGTCTTGCATTCGAGGCGGTGGAAGCTGCGAAGGCGCAGAACATTGATGTTCTGCTGATCGACACCGCAGGGCGTCTGCAGAACAAGACCGAGCTGATGGTCGAACTTGAGAAGGTGCGTCGCGTGATCGGCAAGGTCGATGCGACCGCACCTCATGCGGTGTTGCTCGTGCTCGATGCGACCGTTGGGCAGAATGCGCTGTCGCAGGTCGATGCATTTCACAAGACGGCTGGTGTCACGGGCCTGGTGATGACCAAGCTCGACGGCACTGCGCGCGGCGGCATCCTTGTTGCGCTGTCGGAGAAGTACAAGCTGCCGGTGCATTTCATCGGCGTCGGCGAAGGGATCGACGATCTCGCGCCGTTCACCGCGCGCGACTTTGCCCGCGCGATTGCAGGACAGGATAACTGACCATGGCCGCCTCGGAAAAACCCGCGCCGCATCCGCTGTTCAAGCTTGCGACCGAACTCGGGCCTCTGATTATTTTCTTCGGCGCGAACGCGAAGTTCGGACTGTTCGTGGCGACCGGAGCGTTCATGGTCGCCATCGTCGCGGCGATCATCGCGTCCTATGTCGTCACGAAGCATGTGCCGCTAATGGCCATTGTCACCGCGGTGATCGTGCTGGTGTTCGGTGGATTGACGCTGTTCTTCCATGATGAGCTGTTCATCAAGATCAAGCCGACCATCATCTATGCGCTGTTCGCGGTGACGCTTGGTATAGGCCTGCTGATGGGCCGCTCTTTTATCGCCATCATGTTCGACCAGATGTTCAATCTGACGCCGGAAGGCTGGAGGCTCCTGACCATCCGCTGGATGTGGTTCTTCGCCGGCATGGCTGTCCTGAATGAAATCGTCTGGCGCACCCAGAGCACCGACTTCTGGGTTTCGTTCAAGGCCTTCGGCGTGATTCCGATTACTGCGATCTTCGCGATGCTTCAGACATCGCTGATCAAACGCTACGGGATAGAGCCTGCGACCGGCGAAGCGAGTGATACGGAGCGTGGCGATATCACAAAAAGCTAGATGAGCCGTCAGCATGCTTGCGCGCGTCCTTGATGCACACTGGCGACGAAGCATTCCAGGTTCCTCAATCTGGAATGGATGGCTTCGCGCCGCTCGCAGTGACCAAAGAAAAAACGCACCGGCATGGTTGCCGGTGCGTTTTGTCATGTCGGTAGGCAGAATTACTTCTGCTTCGCGATGATTTTGTCTTTGATCTCGGCGTAGGTCTTTTCCGGAACGATCTTCTTCTGCACCAGTTCATCCTTGCCCTTGTAGGGGCGGCCCTTGATGATCGCCGCCGAGTAGGCATCGCCGATGCCCTTGAGAGCCTTCAATTGATCGGCGGTTGCAGAGTTGATGTCGAGCAGATCGGCCTTCGGAGCCGCCTTGGTCTCGGCCTTCGGCGCGGGCGCCATTTTCGAGTCGGCCTTAGGTGCCGTCGTGGCGGCGGGCGGAGGCGCCATCTTGCCGCCGGTCGCTGGCTGGGTCGCCTGCGAGAACGACGGCGACGATGCGAGCAGGCCGAGAGCAAGGGTCGCGGCAGTCAATGAAGCAAGTTTCACATAACGCATGGGTGTCCCTCCAGGACAGTGATTGCAACGCCCTTAGCGTATGTTCGAATTCGTGGCTGCGCCATGGCTCGAAAATGAACGGCAGATAAAAGTGCAGAATTATTTTCAAGCCATTAGGGGCCGGCGATCAGGGTTTGCCCAGCGCCTTTTCGATCTCGGCTCTCAGAACCCGATCGATGTTTTCCGGCGTGATCGGGCCGATCAGCTTGTAGGCGATCGTGCCGTCACGGCCGATCACGAAGGTTTCCGGCACGCCATAGACACCCCATTCGATCGAAGCCCGGCCGTTGGCGTCGGTGCCGACTGCGGTGAACGGATTGCCGTAGCGGCCAAGGAAACGGCGGGCGTTGTCGGGTGAGTCCTTGTAGTTGATGCCGATCAGGCGGATGCGCTTGTCCTGCGCCAGCTTCACCAGCAGCGGCGCTTCATCGTGGCACGGCACACACCACGACGCCCAGACATTGACGACGCTGATTTGTCCCTTGAACGCTGCAGGATCGAGCCCCGGGACTTGCGTACCGTTGGCAAGCAGTCCTTCCAGCGGAGGGAGAGAGGTCTGCGGCGCGGGGCGGCCGATCAGGGCAGAGGGAATGCGGGCCGGGTCGCCCGAGCCGAGTCGAAACCAGAACAAACCGGCGAGCCCGGCGAAGGCAATCAGCGGCAGTGCGACAAGCCAGGAACGTCCCGACGAGCGGCGTGTGTTGTCGTTGTTCATGATGATGTGCCGGGCGGCTGCGCCGAGCGCCGGGTCACGCCGCGGGCTTCGAGATCGCGCAAAATCTGCTTCTGCCTTTTGTAGTCCAGCCTGATCCATACGGCCAAGCCCGCGACCACGAGGCCGACGAGCAGGTACGACGTGACGATGAAAGAAGCGTAGGGACCGAGCGATGCAAGCGTCATGGCGATCAGGCCGCCTGTCTGCTGGCTTGCATCATCTGCAGACTGCGCACCCGCCGCCGTAAAATCTCGTTACGCATCGCCGCAATGTGCAAAGTCAGGAACAGCAGCGAAAACGCCACGGCCATGACGAGCAGCGGAATCAGGAATGCACGGTCCATGGTCGGACCGCCAGCGCGGATCACCGACGCGCCCTGATGCAGCGTGTTCCACCAGTCGACCGAAAACTTGATGATCGGGATGTTGATCGCGCCGACCAGCGTGAGGATCGCAGCTGCACGCGCCGCGCGTGAGGGATCTTCAACAGCGCGCCATAGCGCCATGATGCCGAGATACATCAAGAACAGGATCAGTACCGATGTGAGCCGCGCATCCCATTCCCAATAGGTGCCCCACATCGGGCGGCCCCACAGCGATCCTGTCACCAGCGCGAGAAACGTAAAGGCGGCGCCAAGTGGCGCAGCTGCTTTCGCGGCGACGTCCGCCAGCGGATGCCGCCACACCAGCGTGCCGAGCGCGGCCACGCTCATGGTGCCCCACACGAACATCGACAACCACGCATTGGGAACGTGAATGAACATGATCTTCACGGTCGCGCCCTGCTGGTAGTCATCGGGCGCCATCGCCGACAGATACAAGCCGAGCGCCAGCAGCCCCGCAGTGACCGCGGCAAGCCACGGCAGCACGCGCTCTGCCAGCGCAAGGAACCGTGTCGGATTGGCAAGATCGATAAGGCTCATGATGGTCCTGATAATGGCCGCGGAGGCGGGACGCAATGCGCGCGGACTTTACGATGCCGCCTTTCTGCAAAAGTTGATCGGGCGCAATGTCGCATCAATCGAGCCCTTGCCGAAGACTGGCTGCAGCTGCAAACGGCCCGATCACAAGGGTGAAAAGCGAGAGCGCGCAAAGAATGGAGAATGGCGTTCCGAATGAGGCCTGTTCGCTGAGGGCTGCATTCGAAGCGGCGACGCCGAAAATCAGGATCGGAATCGACAGCGGCAGCACCACCACGGCCAGCAGCAATCCGCCCCGCCGCAACGTCACGGCGAGCGCCGCGCCGATCATGCCCGTAAATGTCAGCGCCGGTGTGCCGACCAGCAATGTCAGGGCGACAGCAAATGTCGCGCTCGCGTCGAGATTGAGCAGGATACCGATCAGCGGCGTTGCAATGATCAGCGGCACGCCGGCCGCGATCCAGTGCGCCAGCGCCTTCGCTGCACAAGTCAGTTCCAGCGGCGTGCGGCTCATCGCAATCAGATCGAGCGAGCCGTCGTCCTGATCCGCGGTGAACAGACGATCCAGCGTCAACAGGCTCGCGAGCATCGCGCCTAACCAAAGGATCGCGGGACCGATACGCTTGAGCAACGCAAGATCAGGCCCGAGCGCAAATGGCATCACCACCACGACAGAGACAAAGAAAAGCACGCCGATCAGCGCGCCGCCGCCAGCGCGCAGGCCGACGCCGATGTCGCGGCGGATGAGAGCGGCGAGGGCGGTCATGCGGCATCTCCGATCCGCAATTCCTGCGCTGATATTCCGAGCGGCCCATGGGTCGCGGCGAGAATGATTCCGCCGCTGCGCAAATGCGCATTCATAAGGCCGGCGATCATCGCTTGCCCCGACGTGTCGAGCGCCGATGTCGGTTCGTCCAGCAGCCAGACCGGACGATTGACCGCGATCAGGCGGGCGATCGACAGGCGGCGGCGCTGGCCAGCCGACAGGAAAGCAGCAGGCAGATGCGCGGCGTGGCCCAGACCGACGGCCTCAAGGCTGGCTGCTCCATCAATGGCCTGGCCGCCCAGGAAATCCCGCCAGAAATCAAGATTCTCCAGCACCGTCAGGGCGGGTTTGAGCGCATCGCGGTGGCCGAGGTAATGTGCCTGTTCGGGCAAGGTCAGTTCAGGTTCGCCGCCTTCCAGCGTGACGGAGCCCCCGGCGGCGGGCAGCAGGCCTGCGATCAGGCGCAGCAGCGACGACTTTCCGGCTCCATTGATGCCGGTGACCGCCAACGCTTGCCCCGCCGGGACGGCAAAATCGAGCGCAGAGAAGATATTCCGCCCGCTCCTGACGCATTCCAGGTTCTGTCCCGCAAGCCTCATGAGGAAGTTGCCCAGGGATTGCGATCGGGTGCTGCGGTTCCAGTCGTGACGTGCATGGGAGGGAGACAATCCATAGGAGGTGTGGTGGACAGACTGGAAAGATTCTATAAAACCGGAACTTGGTGCAGCACACAATCAGCCGCCGGAAACAGCACGGTTCAGCCCTGAATTCCTTCGCTATTGACGGTGTTCCGATACCTTTGCCGGGTATCTCCAACTTCTGAACTGGGAACGTTCACATGCCCTCGCTCGACAGCTTCAAATGCCAGAAAACCCTCAAGGTCGGCGCCAAGACTTACGTTTATTACAGCCTGCCTGCCGCTGAAAAGAACGGCCTCAAGGGCATTTCGAAGCTGCCTTACTCGATGAAGGTGCTGCTTGAGAACATGCTTCGCAACGAGGACGATCGCACCGTCACCAAGGCGGACATCGTCGCGTTCTCGAAATGGGCGAGCAAAAAGACGCTCCAGCACGAAATCGCGTTCCGTCCCGCGCGCGTGCTGATGCAGGACTTCACCGGCGTGCCTGCGGTGGTCGATCTGGCCGCCATGCGCAACGCGATGAAGACGCTCGGCGGCGACGCCGAGAAGATCAACCCGCTGGTGCCGGTCGATCTCGTCATCGACCACTCGGTGATCGTGAACTTCTTCGGTGACAACAAGGCGTTCGGCAAGAACGTCGCGGAAGAATACAAGCAGAACCAGGAGCGATACGAGTTCCTGAAGTGGGGCCAGAAGGCGTTCTCGAATTTCTCCGTGGTGCCTCCCGGCACCGGTATCTGCCATCAGGTCAATCTCGAATATCTGTCTCAGACCGTCTGGACCCGTAAAGAGAAGCTCACTGTCGGCAAGAAGACCGCCACCTTCGAAGTCGCCTATCCGGATTCGCTGGTCGGCACTGACTCGCACACCACCATGGTCAACGGCCTTGCTGTGCTAGGCTGGGGCGTCGGCGGCATCGAGGCGGAAGCCTGCATGCTCGGCCAGCCGCTGTCGATGCTGCTGCCGGACGTGGTCGGCTTCAAGCTCAAGGGCCAGCTGAAGGAAGGCGTGACCGCGACCGATCTCGTGCTGACCGTGACGCAGATGCTGCGCAAGCTCGGCGTGGTCGGCAAGTTCGTCGAGTTCTTCGGCGCAGGGCTCGATCATCTCTCGGTCGCCGACAAGGCCACCATTGCCAACATGGCGCCTGAATACGGCGCGACTTGCGGCTTCTTCCCGGTCGACAAGGCCGCGCTGGATTATCTCAAGACCTCGGGCCGTGCATCGGCGCGTGTTGCGCTCGTTGAAAAGTATGCCAAGGCGCAGGGCCTGTTCCGCACCTCCAAGTCGCCCGATCCGGTGTTCACCGAGTTGCTGACGCTCGATCTCGGCGACGTTGTGCCCTCGCTCGCAGGTCCGAAGCGTCCGGAAGGCCGCGTCGCGCTGCCGACGGTTGCCAGCTTGTTCGACGATGCGCTCACCGTCGAATACAAGAAGCCGACGGATCACAATGCGCGCTTTCCGGTCGAGGGCCGCAAGGAGGATCTCGGCCACGGCGACGTAGTGATCGCCGCGATCACCTCCTGCACAAATACCTCCAATCCGAGCGTGCTGATCGCTGCGGGCCTTCTGGCGCGCAAGGCTGCTGCAAAGGGTCTCAAGGCGAAGCCATGGGTGAAGACCTCGCTGGCACCGGGAAGCCAGGTGGTTGCCGGTTATCTCGCGGATTCCGGCCTGCAGAAGGATCTCGACAAGGTTGGCTTCAACCTCGTCGGTTTCGGCTGCACCACCTGCATCGGCAATTCCGGCCCGCTGCCGGAAGAGATTTCGAAGTCGATCAACGACAACGGCATCGTTGCCGCAGCCGTGCTTTCGGGCAACCGCAACTTCGAGGGCCGTGTCTCTCCTGACGTGCAGGCGAACTATCTCGCCTCGCCGCCGCTGGTTGTCGCTCATGCGCTGGCCGGCACGGTCACGAAGAATCTCGATATCGAGCCGATCGGTACCGGCAAGGACGGCAAGCCGGTTTACCTGAAGGACATCTGGCCGACGGCGAAGGAGATCAACGCCCTCATCAAGAAGTATGTCACCTCGACAATCTTCAAGAAGAAGTATGCCGACGTGTTCAAGGGCGACACCAACTGGCGCAAGATCAAGACGGTGGCGAGCGACACCTACAAGTGGAACATGAGCTCGACCTACGTGCAGAACCCGCCGTACTTCGAAGGCATGAAGATGGAGCCGGAGCCCACGACCGATATCGTGGAAGCGCGCGTCCTTGCGCTGTTCGGCGACAAGATCACCACCGACCATATTTCTCCGGCCGGTTCGATCAAGCTGACCTCGCCCGCCGGCAAGTATCTCTCCGAGCATCAGGTGCGCCCGGCGGACTTCAACCAGTACGGCACGCGCCGCGGCAACCACGAAGTGATGATGCGCGGCACCTTCGCCAACATCCGCATCAAGAACTTCATGCTCAAGGGCTCCGACGGAAACATTCCGGAAGGCGGCAACACCAAGCATTGGCCCGACGGCGAGCAGATGTCGATCTACGACGCGGCGATGAAATATCAGCAGGAGCAGGTTCCGCTCGTGGTGTTCGCCGGTGCCGAATACGGTAACGGCTCGTCGCGCGATTGGGCTGCGAAAGGCACGCGCCTCCTTGGCGTGCGCGCCGTGATCACCCAGAGCTTCGAGCGCATCCATCGTTCGAACCTCGTCGGCATGGGCGTGTTGCCGCTGACGTTTGAAGACGGCACATCGTGGCAGTCGCTCGGCCTCAAGGGCGACGAGAAGGTTACGATTCGCGGTCTGCAGGGCGAGCTGAAGCCGCGCCAGAAGCTGACAGCCGAAATCGTGTCCGCCGACGGCGCGCTGCAGCAGGTGCCGCTGCTTTGCCGTATCGATACCCTTGATGAGCTCGAATACTACCGGAACGGCGGTATCCTCCATTACGTGCTGCGCAAACTGGCCGCTTGATCCAGATCAAAAAAACGCATCCGTGAACGGGCTCACCGCGACGTGACTAGCGACCATCTAGAGGGCGGCCTATCAATGGGCCGCCTTCTGACTGATGGGGCATCATGCATTCGAGGGACTGACGGAATGTCTGATTTGCCGGGATCGAAAACAGCGACAGCCGGCACGATGGTGTCGCGTCTGTCGCGGACTCTTGGTGTCTGTGCGATCTTCACTGTCGTGACGCCGGTCTGCGCCGATCCGCGCGCGGTGGTCGAACTGTTTACATCGCAGGGCTGTTCTTCCTGTCCACCGGCGGACAAGATTCTCGGCGAACTCGCGCAGGACAGGTCTGTTATCGCCCTCAGTTTCCCGATTGATTACTGGGATTATCTCGGCTGGAAGGACACGCTTGCCGATTCGCGGTTCAGCGCGCGTCAGAAGGCTTACTCACAGATGCGCGGCAATCGGGGCGTCTACACGCCGCAGGCCGTCGTGAACGGCACCACAGATGTTCTCGGCAGCGACCGTGCCGGGATCGAGAATGCCGCGAACCGGACGCAGAAGGTCGATGGCGTGATGTCGGTGCCGGTTACGATGACGCAGGGCAGCGGCCAGATCAAAGTGTCGGTGGCGGACGGTAGCGGCAAGAGCGGCGAGATCTGGATTTGCGCCGTATCGAAGCAGGTGCCGATCACCATCTCGCGCGGCGAAAATCGCGGGCAGCAGATCACGTATCACAACGTGGTACGCAATGTGCTGAAGGTCGGAGACTGGAACGGCAAGGCCGGAAGCTGGAACGTGCCGCTCGAGAACATCACGCGCGACGGCGTCGATGCGGCGGCCGTTTACGTTCAGGATGGCAATCGCGACAAGCCGGGCGCGATGCTCGGTGCCGCCTTTACCTCGCTGAACTGAGTCTGAAAATTTAGACGAAAGCGCGGGCGTTATCCGGCGGCCGCTAACATGCGCGTCCGGACCCGAGACACAATACGTCCCTCAGGAAGTTCCAATAAAAAAGGCCAGCTTGCGCTGGCCCGAAGGATGGGGATTCTGAATCACTGCAAAGAACTAGACCCGATCCTGACGACCCCGGGGGGCTGGGGGCTGAGGAATCCGGTGCCGAAAGGACCGGGTCAACGCAGTATCCCTTCATTGCAGTCCACAAGGGCGGTGAATTGACCGAAATCGGGCGGCATTATGATTTGCCTAACGTCCGCGTGATGGGTCCGCCGTGGAGCTGTCGCCGTGTAAGCGATTGAAATCTTGCTTGCAGGCATCGTCGGACGGGGCGATCATGTCCGGTATGTGACAGGAGGCGCCGATGAGCTCAGTGTCGGGCGACATCGATCCAAGCGAGAGCCGGGGGCCGGAGCGCAGCACCGCACCGCTTCCGCCCCAGAGCGTGACATTCAACCGTCTCGAGCTTAACCGCATTCTCAACCTTTACGGGCGTATGGTGGCTGACGGCGAGTGGCGGGATTACGCCATTGATTTCTTGAAAGACCGCGCGGTGTTTTCGATCTTCCGCCGCGCGTCGGAAGTTCCCCTCTATCGCATCGAGAAAGATCCGCGTCTCGCGCGCAAGCAGGGTGCCTATAGCGTGGTCGGCGCCAGCGGGCAGATTCTGCGCCGCGGCCACGATCTCGATCGCGTGTTGCTGGTGATCGACCGCAAACTCGCGCTGGTTTAGGTCTGAAGGTTCGGAAGAGATCCGCCGCCTTCGCCGAGAGTTCGCTGCATCATCACCGTATCGAGCCAGCGTCCGAACTTGAATCCGACGCCAGGGTGCGTGCCGATCATTTCAAATCCGGCTCGCGCGTGGACGCCGATCGATGCTGCATTGGCGGAATCACCGATCACCGCGATCATCTGGCGATAGCCGCGCGCCTCGCAAGCCGCGATCAAGTCCTGCATCAGCCGCGTTCCGATACGCTGCCCTTGTGCGCCGGGGTCGAGATAGACCGAGTTCTCGACTGTGAAGCGATAGGCAGGGCGAGGCCGGTAGGGCCCTGCATAAGCATAGCCGACCACGACATCTTCCATGACCGCTACCAAATAGGGGAAGCCGCCTTTCGTCAGCGCCTCAAAGCGCCGCGTCATCTCGGAGAGATCGGGCGGATCGAGTTCGAATGTCGCGGTGCCATGCAGAACAGCTTCCCGGTAAATCGCGGTGATGACGGGGAGGTCAGTGACGGCGGCCGGCCTGATGAAAACCTGGGGCATGTCGGATCGCAGAAAGCGGTGCCGGAGCGGGGAAGTCTGCAGTCCTATCAGCGAATCGCCGCAAAACAAAAGCCCCGGCTTTTGGCCGGGGCTTCCGAGAGTTCACCGATCAGCCACGATCAGGTCTAGTCGCGCTGTCCAAGAAGCTGCAGCAGCAGCGTGAACAGGTTGATAAAGTTCAGGTAGAGCGAGAGCGCGCCGGTGATAGCGGCTTTCTCGGCAATATCTCCACCCTGAGCGGCATAGCCGTAGATGTAATCGTTCTTCAGGCGCTGGGTATCCCAGGCGGTGAGGCCCGCGAACACCAGCACGCCGACGACCGAAACGATGAACTGCAGCATGGAGCTGGCGAGGAACAGGTTCACCACGCTCGCGAGGATGATGCCGAACAGGCCCATCATCAGGAACGATCCCATGCCGGTCATGTCACGCTTGGTGGTGTAGCCATAGAGGCTCAGCGCACCGAACGTGGCCGCCGTGATGAAGAACACCCGCACGATCGAGGTGTGCGTGTACACCAGGAAGATCGACGACAGCGAGATGCCCATCAGTGCCGCGAACACCCAGAAAAGGAGCTGGGCGGTTGCGGGCCTGAGACGGTTGATGCCGAACGAGATGGCGAACACCATCACCAGCGGCGCGAGGATGAAGACCCACTTCAGCGGGCTCACGAACATCGCGACGCCGAACGACGTCAGGTACTGCTTGCCGATGCGGCCGGCCGCAGCGGAAGCGTCGGGCGTGACTGCGCCCATATACACGCCGAGTGCGGCAAGGCCGGTGATGGCCAGGCCGATCGCCATGTAGTTGTAGATCTTGAGCATGTACGAGCGCAGGCCGGCATCGACAGTCGCGGCGTCAACGCGCCCGGCGGCCCGGCCGAAAGGTGACGTATAATTGCGGTCCAAGTCCGACATTGTCGAAACCCCGTGGTTGACTGGCGATAGCGAAGGGTCTGCGCCGCCAGCTATAAGCTTTTCCCAGAACCTGTTTTGAAGCCATCCCTGGATGGTATCAAGCCGGATTCTGAACCCGCTCGGTATGTGGGAAACTAACACATTCGGCGCAACCTCGCCCGCGCGGCTGTTTGTCGCAAAACCCGCTATCCGCTGCTACAAATTGTCATAAGTTTCGCAGTACGGAAGCGGGTTTTTGGTTAAGCGCAAGTAATGTTCCGGCAAGCCCCAGTCCGACCGTCACAGCGAGCGCTGCCAGCACCACAACGGCGGCACTGCCCGACTGCCAGACGAAGCTCAGTGTCATCAGCCGGGTCACGATCTGCCAGGCCGCAATCGATCCGGCTGCGACCCCGAACACCGCCGTTGCGAGCCCTATGAGCAGGTACTCCAGAGCATAGGCGCCGAGCAGTCGCGCCCGGGTGGCGCCCAGGGTCTTGAGGATCACCGCGTCATAGACCCGGTGCCTGTGACCGGCCGCGAGTGCGCCGCCGAGCACCAGGATCGCGGAAATCAGGGTGATCGAGCTGGCGCCCCGGATCGCGAGCACAAGGTTGGTCACGACCTTGCCGATCGAATCGAGCGCCTCTCGGACCCGGACGCTGGTCACCATCGGGAAGGCGGCGGCGATGTCCTTGATGAGCCTGGCATCGGTGGCAGCGTCGGATCGCGACTCCGATAGCGTGGCGATGTCGGTATGCGGCGCGCCGGCGAACGTTGTCGGCGAGAACACCAGCACGAAGTTGATGCCGAGGCTTTGCCAATCCACGGTGCGCAGATTGCTGATCTTTGCGGTGATGTCGCGGCCCAGCACATTCACGGTGAGGTCGTCCCCAACCTTCACCCCGAGCCCGTCGGCGATCTTCTTCTCCAGCGACACCAGCGGTGGGCCGTTGTAACCGGCATCCCACCAGGTCCCCTCGACCACCTTCGAGCCGCGCGGAATCTCGCCGGTATAGGTGAGACCGCGGTCGCTTTGCAGGACCCAGGCCGAATCGTTCGACGGCTTGAGATCTTCCGCCTTGATGCCTTTGGCGGCGACAATGCGCCCGCGCAGCATGGGCACGGTTTCGACATGGGCGGCTGGCGCGGCCTTCTGCAGGAATTCGCTGAATCGCGGCGCTTCGGCGGCGGGAATGTCGATAAAGAAGAACGACGGCGCGTGCTCGGGCAGCGCCGCCATGAACTGCCGCCGCAGATTGCCGTCGATCTGAGTGATGGTCACGAGAACGGCGAGGCCGAGGCCGAGCGACATCACCACCGAGGGGGTCAACGCGCCGGGGCGGTGAATGTTGGCGATAGCCAGTCGCAGCATCGTAAAGCGTGGCCGAGGCAGGCGGCTTGCAATCCCCATCAGCATCGCGGCGACCAAACGAAGCACGGCAAAAACGCCGACCGACGATACAACGAAGACGGCGGCGACGCGCTTGTCATAGGCAAGGCCGATCGCAACAGTTGCGAGCAACGCGATGACTGCGCCCATCAGGACAAGATAGCGGCGGCGCGGCCAGTGAAATTCGGAAGCGACCTCTTCACGGAACAGTGCCGCCACCGGCACATCATGGACGCGGCCAAGCGGCCAGAGCCCGAAAGCCAACGCCGTCAGCAGGCCGTAGACAAACGACAGCGCCAGCTCACCCGCATGGAAGGCGGCCTCCACCGGCAGAGGCAGGATTTTGCCGAACAGGCCGACGATGAGGAAGGGCAGGGCTGCGCCGATGGCCAGGCCGATCAGCGATCCGAGCGTAGCCAGCGCCATGACCTGCGTCAGATAGATCGTGAAGACTTCGCGGCCCGTGGCGCCGAGGGCTTTGAAGGTCGCGATGACATCGCGGCGCTCGTCGAGGTGACTCTTGATGGCGTTGGCGACGCCGACACCGCCGACCAACAATGCAGCGAGGCCGACGAGTGTGAGGAATTGCGTGAAGCGCGTGATGTTCCGTTCAAGCTGCGGCGAGGCATTGCTGCGGGTGCGGACTTCCCAGCCCGCTTCGGGGAGTGCCTTTTGCGCGGCATCGACGACGGGCTGCGTGGCGCGATCGTTGATCGCGGCGTCCGGCAACAGCAGGCGATAGGTCCAGCGCACCAGCGTTCCGGGTTGCAGCAGGCCGGTGGCGCGCAGCGCGCCCTCGCTGATCAGGAGCCGCGGCCCAAGGCCGACGCCGCCCGCGAGCTTGTCGGGTTCGGAGACGACGGTGCTGCGGATTTCGAAAGGTGCATTGCCGACCGTGATGCGGTCGCCGATCTTGAGGCCAAGACGTGCCAATAGAACGGCATCGGCACCCGCGCCGAACACGCCGTCGCGCTGTGCGAGCAAATCCGGAATCGGCATCTTCGGTTCGAGCGAAACCGTACCGAGCATTGGATAATTGCCGTCCACCGATTTCAGATCGACGAGGGCGAACTCGCCGCTCGGCGCGCGCGCCATGCCGCGCATGATGGCGGTGGCGGACACCTTGCCGTTTGCTTCGAGGAAGGCGCGCTCTTGCGCGGTCGCTTCGCGCTGGATCAGTGCGAAAGACGCGTCGCCGCCGAGCAGGATACGGCCCTGACTTTCCAGTCCCGCACTGAGGCTGCCCGCCACCGAGCCGACCCCGGCGATGGCCATGACGCCGAGCGCGATGCAGGCGATGAACACATAGAAGCCGCGCAGGCCGCTGCGCAATTCGCGCAGGGCATAGCGGATCGCCAGCGAGAGCGTGCCGCGGCGGGAAACGTCTGCGGTCTCGCTCATCGGGAGGCGGTCTCGATCCAGTGCCGGTCAGTCGCGGGGCCATCGATGCGGCCCGAGCGCAGGCGCACCACGCGGTCGCAGCGCTGCGCCAATGATGCATCGTGCGTCACAAGCACCAGCGTCATGCCGCGTTCAAGATGCTTTGCGAACAAGAGATCGACAATCTGCTTGCCGGTGGACTCGTCAAGATTGCCGGTCGGCTCGTCCGCCACGAGGATCGCAGGATCTGAGGCCATCGCACGCGCAAGCGCAACGCGCTGCTGTTCGCCGCCGGACAGTTGCGAAGGATAGTGATGCAGCCGCTCGCCGAGTCCGACACCGGCAAGCTCGCGCGCCGCCCGCTCAGTTGCATCTGCGCGGCCTGCGAGTTCGAGCGGTACGGCGACATTCTCGAGCGCGGTCATGGTCGGGATCAGATGAAACGACTGGAATACAATGCCGACATGCCGGCCACGGAAGCGTGCGAGTCCGTCTTCATCAAGGGCATTGAATGCCACACCATTGACCACCACCTCTCCACTGTCAGGACGTTCAAGCCCCGCCATCACCATCAGCAGCGTGGATTTGCCCGAACCTGATGCGCCGACCAAGCCGACGGCTTCACCGGATGCGACGCGCAGGTCGACGTTTTTCAGGATGTGAACGCGCGCGGCGCCTGAGCCCAGCGACAGATTGACGTTCGAGATGGAAATGGTGTCCGGTCCGAGACCGGCACGCTTAGAGGGTTCAATGAGACTGTCCATGGGTCTTTCATATGGGGGCTTCGGCCGTGCGGTCGAGAGGCTTCTCGGCGTGTTCTTCGTCGCAGCAGCGGGGGCAATGATGGCGATGTCGGGGCCGGTTTCGGCTCAAACCGCAAATGTCGCAGATGTGAAGCCGATCAAGATGGCCGTTCTGGGCGATTCCCTTACCGCCGGTTATGGCCTGCCGGCCCCGTCGGCGTTTCCGGTTCGCCTGCAGAAGGCGCTCGCCGCAAAGGGCATCGCCACAGAGATTCATAACGCGGGCGTCTCCGGTGACACCACAACCGGCGGCCTCGCTCGGCTTGAATGGTCGATCCCGCCGGGCACCGAGGCCGTGATCGTCGAGCTTGGTGCCAATGATGCGCTGCGCGGGGTCGATCCGAACGTGGCCCGGGGCGCGCTTGATGACATTCTTACCAAACTGAAAGCGCGCAACATCGCTGTTTTATTGTGCGGCATGTATGCGCCGCCGAACTACGGCGCGGACTACACGGCGAAGTTCAACAGGATTTATCCGGAGCTCGCCGAGAAGCACAAAGTGCCGCTGTATCCGTTCTTTCTCGACGGCGTCGCCACCGTGGCGAAGCTCACCCAGCCCGACGGCCTGCATCCGACCGCCGAGGGCGTCGATGTTGTCGTGGAGCGGATTCTGCCCACGGTTGAGGCGTTTCTGAAGGATCGTGCGGTGCAATTGAGCAAGCCTTAATGAGGTTAATCACCGCCTGCGCGATCGCCGCTTCGCACTGTCATGTGGCTGCGGTACAAACGATATCAGGGTGATTCGTTATCTCGTGATCCTCTCCAGCATCGAGGAGATTCGTGATGCCTCGCTTGTTCACCGGGTTGGAAATTCCCCCGGATATCGGCCAGACGCTCTCCAGCTTGCGTGGGGGCCTGCCGGGTGCCCGCTGGATCGATCCCGAAAATTATCACGTCACACTGCGCTTCATCGGCGATATCGACGGCCCCGCGGCCAATGAAATCGCCTCGACGCTGGAGCGTATCAACCGCAAGCCGTTTGAAGTCGCGTTGCAGGGTCTGTCCAGTTTTGGCGGCAAGAAACCGCGGGCTGTGGTGGCATCGGTTGTACCAAGCCGCCCGTTGATGGAACTGCAGGCGGAGCTTGAACGGCTGATGCAGCGGTTCGGCTTCGATCCGGAAGGCCGCAAATTCATCCCCCATGTCACGCTCGCCCGGCTGCGGGATGCCTCCAATCAGGACGTGGCGGACTATTTGTCGGTGCGGGGCTACTTCCCGACCCGAAGCTTCATGGCCTCCCGGTTCGTGTTGTTCTCGTCACGCGCATCGGTGGGCGGCGGGCCGTATGTGGTCGAGGATGCCTATGCGCTGAGCGCATAGAGAGCTCCCGGCACCTTTGTAGTCTTGCAATTTCCGTGTCGTTCTGGCCGTTAGCGGCCATGAATGCTCTTACCCCAGCCTCGTTCCGTCGGCACTATCAGGCGCTCGTTGCCGCAGGCACGATCGAGGCCGATCCGGCGCAGGCTCAGGCTGTCGAAGCCTATTCCGGGCTGGAAGCCCGCCTTGCGCGATACCGGCCGGGACGTGGCGGGCTGCTGCAGCGCCTGTTCGCCGACAAGGATGCGACGGCTCCGCGCGGGCTCTACATTTATGGCGAGGTCGGACGCGGCAAGACCATGTTGATGGACCTGTTTTTCAACGACAGTCCTGTGGTTCACAAGCGCCGCGCCCATTTCCATGAATTCATGGCCGATGTTCACGAGCGGATTCACGGCTTTCGCCAGAAGATCGCGCGGCAGGAGATTGCCGATACCGATCCTGTGAAACTGACAGCGGCGTCGATTTTCGAGGATGCGTGGCTGCTGTGCTTCGACGAATTTCATGTCACCGATATTGCCGACGCCATGATCCTTGGCCGTCTGTTCGGCCGCCTGTTCGAGCTTGGAACGGTTGTGGTTGCGACGTCCAACGTCGATCCCGACGACCTCTATAAAGGCGGTCTCAATCGTGCGCTCTTTCTGCCGTTCATCGGTCAGCTCAAGGAGCGGATGGACGTGCTGCGGCTGGACGCGCGCACCGATTTCCGGATGGAGAAACTGGCCGGCATCAAGATGTGGCTGGTTCCGGCCGACGCTGCGGCCGAGTCCGCGTTGGACAAGGCCTGGACCAAGCTGACCGGCGGCGCCGAGGATCGTCCCCGCGACATCACGGTCAAGGGACGCGTGCTGCACGTTCCGCATTCTGCGCACGGAGTCGCGCGCTTTACGTTCGCGGAGCTGTGCGAAAAACCGCTTGGCGCGTCGGACTATCTGCGGCTGGCGCACGATTATCACACCCTGATGATCGACCGGATTCCGGCGATGAAATATGAGGACCGCAACGCAGCCAAGCGCTTCATCACGCTGATCGACACGCTGTACGACAATGCGGTGAAGCTGATGGCCTCGGCAGAAACCGATCCGCTCTCGCTTTACAGTGCCACCGATGGCGTCGAGGCCAACGAGTTCAAACGAACCTCCTCGCGGCTCGTCGAAATGGGCTCGGAATCCTATCTGGCGCTGCCTCACGGGCGCAGCGATTCTGCCGCCAGCGGCTCGACGACCGGTCTGGTCGAGACCTAAAGAGAGTTCGCTTTATGTTTCGGCTTCTTCCCTGGCGAAAGTCCGACACGAAAGCAACCGGTGCTGCCCGCGCATGAGGCGCTGTCGTGCGATTGAGCGAACGGCGACTTGAACGCTTGCCGCGAAAGGTCTAACCAGCCGTCCAGAGTTTTCCCATCCTCTCCGTCGACATCCAAAGGATAGATTTCCCATGGCGCGTGACAAGATTGCTTTGATTGGTTCAGGTCAGATTGGCGGCACACTGGCGCACCTGGTCGGTCTGAAAGAACTGGGTGACGTGGTGATGTTCGACATCGCCGAGGGCATCCCGCAGGGCAAGTCGCTCGACATCGCACAGTCATCGCCGGTCGACGGCTTTGACGCCAAGTTCACCGGCGCAAACTCCTATGAAGCGATCGAAGGCGCCAGCGTGGTGATCGTCACCGCGGGCGTGCCGCGCAAGCCGGGCATGAGCCGCGATGACCTTCTCAGCATCAATCTGAAGGTGATGGAGCAGGTCGGCGCGGGCATCAAGAAGTACGCTCCCGACGCGTTCGTGATCTGCATCACCAACCCGCTCGACGCGATGGTCTGGGCGCTGCAGAAGGCCTGCGGCCTGCCGCCGAAGAAGGTGGTCGGCATGGCCGGCGTGCTCGACTCCGCGCGCTTCCGTTACTTCCTCGCCGACGAATTCAATGTTTCGGTGGAAGACGTCACCGCCTTCGTGCTCGGCGGCCATGGCGACACCATGGTGCCGCTGACCAAGTATTCGACCGTTGCCGGCATTCCGCTGCCTGACCTTGTGAAGATGGGCTGGACGTCGCAGGCCCGCATCGACGAAATCGTCGACCGCACCCGCAACGGCGGCGCCGAGATCGTCAACCTGCTCAAAACCGGTTCGGCCTTCTATGCACCGGCGGCATCGGCCATCGCGATGGCGGAGAGCTACCTGCGCGACAAGAAGCGCGTGCTGCCCTGCGCCGCCTATCTCAACGGCGAATACGGCGTGAAGGACATGTATGTCGGCGTGCCGGTTGTCATCGGCGCGAAGGGTGTCGAGCGTATTGTCGAGATCGAACTGGCCGGCAAGGACCGCGAAGGCTTCGACAAGTCGGTCGGCGCCGTGCAGGGTCTGGTCGATGCCTGCAAGAAGATCGCGCCGGATCTGCTCGGCAAGTAACGCCGCCGCGTCGTTATCGTCATATCCGATCCGGGAATTTGCGTTTCCGGATCGGTACTGAAGTTTCCTTCCTCGTTCTCTTCGATCTCTGGGGCAATCCATGAACATCCACGAATATCAGGCCAAGGCGGTGCTGAAGGAATTCGGCGTGCCGGTGTCGCGCGGCGTGCCGATCCTCAAGGCGTCCGATGCGGAAGCCGCAGCCAGGGAACTCGGCGGCCCGTTGTGGGTGGTGAAGAGCCAGATCCATGCCGGTGGCCGTGGCAAGGGCAAGTTCAAGGAAGCCTCGGCCGGCGACAAGGGCGGTGTCCGCCTCGCCAAGTCGATTGAAGAAACCAAACAGTTCGTCACCCAGATGCTCGGGGCCACGCTGGTCACCGAGCAGACAGGTCCTGCTGGCAAGCAGGTCAACCGCCTCTACCTCGAAGACGGATCGGACATCGAAAAGGAATTCTATCTCTCGCTGCTGGTCGATCGTGAATCGTCCTGGGTGTCCTTCGTCGTGTCCACCGAAGGCGGCATGGACATCGAGAAGGTCGCGCATGACACCCCCGAAAAGATCGTGACGTTCTCCGTCGATCCTGCGACAGGCATCATGGGTCACCATGGCCGCACCGTCGCACAGGCGCTCGGTCTCAAGGGCGACCTCGCCAAGCAGGCTGAAAAGCTGGTAGCGCAGCTCTACACGGCGTTCCTCGCCAAGGACATGGAGATGCTGGAGATCAATCCGCTGATCGTCTCCAAGCAGGGCGAATTGAAGTGCCTCGACGCCAAGATGTCGTTCGATTCCAACTCGCTCTACCGTCATCCGGACATTGTCGCGCTGCGCGACACCACGGAAGAGGACGCCAAGGAGATCGAGGCCTCCAAGTACGATCTCGCCTATATCGCGCTCGACGGCACCATCGGTTGCATGGTGAACGGCGCGGGTCTGGCGATGGCCACCCTCGACATCATCAAGCTCTACGGCGAAAGCCCGGCCAACTTCCTCGACGTCGGCGGCGGCGCATCGGAAGAGAAGGTCACGGCGGCGTTCAAGATCATCACCGCTGATCCGAACGTGAAGGGTATTCTGGTCAACATCTTCGGCGGCATCATGAAGTGCGATGTCATCGCGCGCGGCGTGATCGCCGCAGTGAAGGCGGTCGGCCTGCAGGTTCCTCTCGTTGTGCGCCTTGAAGGCACCAATGTGGAGGAAGGCAAGAAGATCATCCGTGAATCCGGTCTCAATGTTCTGCCCGCCGACGATCTCGACGATGCCGCGCAGAAGATCGTCAACGCCGTGAAGGGAAAGTAAGCCGATGTCCGTCCTGATCGACAAGAACACCAAGGTCATCTGCCAGGGCTTCACCGGCAAGAACGGCACCTTCCATTCGCAAGGCGCGATCGACTACGGCACCAAGATGGTCGGTGGCACCTCTCCGGGCAAAGGCGGCACCACGCATCTCGGCCTGCCGGTGTTCGATACCGTGCAGGAAGCGCGCGACAAAACCGGCGCCGACGCGTCGGTGATCTACGTGCCGCCGCCGGGCGCGGCCGACGCCATCTGCGAAGCGATCGACGCGGAAGTGCCGCTGATCATCTGCATCACCGAAGGCATTCCTGTGCTGGACATGGTGCGGGTGAAGCGCTCGCTCTCCGGTTCCAAGTCGCGCCTGATCGGGCCGAACTGCCCCGGCGTCGTCACCGCCGGTGAATCCAAGATCGGCATCATGCCGGCGAATATCTTCAAGCCGGGCAATGTGGGTATCGTCTCGCGCTCCGGCACTCTGACCTATGAAGCGGTGTTTCAGACCACGCAGGTCGGCCTCGGCCAGACCTCGGCGGTCGGCATCGGCGGCGATCCGGTCAAGGGCACCGAATTCATCGACGTGCTCGAACTGTTCCTTGCGGACGAGAAGACCAAATCGATCATCATGATCGGCGAGATCGGCGGATCGGCTGAAGAGGACGCGGCGCAGTTCCTCAAGGATGAGGCCAAGCGCGGCCGCAAGAAGCCGATGGTCGGGTTCATCGCTGGCCGCACGGCACCTCCGGGCCGCCGCATGGGCCATGCCGGTGCGATCGTGTCTGGCGGCAAAGGCGATGCGGAATCCAAGATCGCTGCGATGGAAGCGGCAGGAATCACCGTTTCCCCGTCGCCTGCACGCCTTGGCACCACACTTCTCGAAAGGTTGAAGGCCTAGTTCAGTCCTTGGTTCTTTTCCGCGCGAAGTTTTGCCCTAAATAGGGTAAAAGGTCCGGCACATTTCGATGCCGCAATCAAATCGAGCGATTTTGTCTCGATTTCTCCGTGCGATAAACCTCAGGACGACCTCATGTCTCGCCAGGACGCGAACGCCAATTTCGCCCTTACTTCGTTTCTCGACGGCGCCAACGCCACCTATATCGACCAGCTGTATGCGCAGTACGAGAAGGATCCGTCCTCGGTCGATCCGGATTGGGTTGATTTCTTCAAATCGCTGAAGGATCAGCCGGCGGACGTCGCCAAGAACGCGGAAGGTCCGTCCTGGGAAAAGGCCAACTGGCCTGCCACGCCGAGCGACGATCTGACCTCCGCGCTCGACGGAAACTGGGCGCAAGTCGAGAAGGTTGTCGGCAACAAGATCGCCGCCAAGGCGCAGGCGTCGGGCAGCAATCTCTCATCTGCCGATGTGCAGCAGGCGACGCGCGATTCGGTTCGGGCGCTGATGCTGATCCGTGCCTATCGCATGCGCGGCCATTTCCACGCCAATCTCGACCCGCTCGGCATCGAAGGCCAGAAGGATCACGAAGAGCTCGATCCGCGGTCGTATGGATTCACCGATGCGGACTTCGACCGCAAGATTTTCCTCGACCATGTGCTTGGTCTTGAGACCGCGACGCTGCGCGAGATCGTGGCGATCTGCCAGCGCACCTATTGCCAGACGCTCGGCGTCGAGTTCATGCACATTTCCAATCCGGCGCAGAAGAGCTGGATTCAGGAGCGCATCGAAGGTCCGGACAAGGAAATCAGCTTCACCCGCGAAGGCCGCCGCGCGATCCTCATGAAGCTGATCGAAGCCGAAGGCTTTGAGAAGTTTTGCGACATCAAGTTCACCGGCACCAAGCGTTTCGGTCTCGACGGCGGCGAATCGCTGATCCCGGCGCTCGAACAGATCATCAAGCGTGGCGGCAATCTCGGCGTGCGCGACATCGTGGTGGGCATGCCGCATCGTGGCCGCCTCAACGTGCTGACCCAGGTGATGGGCAAGCCGCATCGCGCGCTGTTCCACGAATTCAAGGGCGGCTCGGCAAACCCTGACGAAGTCGAAGGCTCAGGCGACGTGAAGTACCATCTCGGTGCTTCGTCCGATCGCGAGTTCGACGGCAACAAGATCCATCTGTCGCTGACCGCAAACCCCTCGCATCTTGAAATCGTCGATCCGGTGGTGCTCGGCAAGGCACGCGCGAAGGAAGACCAGAACGGTGATGCGCCGGATAACCGCATTTCCGTGCTGCCGCTTCTGATGCACGGCGACGCCGCCTTCGCGGGTCAGGGCGTTGTCGCGGAATGTTTCGCGCTCTCGGACCTGAAGGGTTACCGCACCGGCGGTTCGATCCACTTCATCGTCAATAACCAGATCGGTTTCACCACCTATCCGCGCTATTCGCGTTCGTCGCCGTATCCGTCCGATGTGGCGAAGATGATCGATGCACCGATCTTCCATGTGAACGGTGACGATCCGGAAGCCGTGGTGTTCGCGGCCAAGATCGCGATCGAGTTCCGGCAGAAGTTCCACAAGCCTGTCGTGATCGACATGTTCTGCTATCGCCGCCACGGCCACAACGAAGGCGACGAGCCGGCGTTCACCAATCCGGTGATGTACAAGAAGATCGCGACGCACCCCTCGACGCTCGACCTTTACGCAAAGCGGTTGATTGCCGACAACATCGTAACCGAAGGCGAAGTCGATAAGGCCAAGGCCGATTGGCGCGCGCGTCTGGATGCGGAGCTTGAGGCCGGATCGGGTTATAAGCCGAACAAGGCCGACTGGCTCGACGGCAAGTGGGCCGGTTTCAAGTCGGCGGAGGTCGGCGAGGATCCGCGCCGTGGCAACACCGGCGTGGCGATCGATGAACTCAAGGAGATCGGCCGCAAGATCACCAAGGTGCCGGACGGCTTCCGCGTTCACCGGACCGTGCAGCGTTTTCTCGATGCCCGCATGAAGGCGGTCGAGAACGGCGAAGGCGTCGACTGGGCGACCGCCGAAGCGCTTGCATTCAGCACGCTGCTGAAGGAAGGCCATCGCGTCCGTCTTTCGGGTCAGGATTCCGAGCGCGGCACCTTCTCGCAGCGTCATTCGGTGCTGTTCGATCAGGAAGACGAAAGCCGCTACACGCCGTTCAACCACCTCGGCGACAAGCAGGGTCATTACGAGGTGATCAACTCGCTGCTGTCCGAAGAAGCGGTGCTCGGCTTCGAGTACGGCTACTCGCTCGCCGAACCGAACGCGTTGACGATGTGGGAAGCGCAGTTCGGCGATTTCGCCAACGGCGCCCAGGTCGTGTTCGACCAGTTCATTTCATCGGCCGAGCGTAAGTGGCTGCGCATGTCCGGCCTCGTCTGCCTGCTGCCTCACGGTTATGAAGGGCAGGGACCGGAGCACTCTTCTGCGCGCCTTGAACGTTTCCTGCAGATGTGTGCCGAAGACAACATGCAGGTCGCCAACCTGACCACTCCGGCCAACTATTTCCATGCCCTGCGACGTCAGCTTAAGCGCGAGTTCCGCAAGCCGCTGATCCTGATGACGCCGAAGTCGCTGCTCCGTAACAAGCGCGCGGTATCGAAGCTGGACGAGTTCGGGACGGATACGTCGTTCCATCGCATCCTGCTCGATGACGCGGAGAGCGGTGGTGAGATCAAGCTGGTCGAAGATGGCAAGATCCGGCGCGTGGTGATCTGCTCGGGCAAGGTCTATTACGACCTGCTGGAGGATCGCGAGAAGCGCGGCGTCGATGACATCTACCTGCTGCGCATCGAGCAGCTTTATCCTGTGCCGCTCAAGACGCTGGTTCAGGTGCTTGAACGCTTCAAGAACGCGGAAGTGGTCTGGTGCCAGGAAGAGCCGCGCAATATGGGTGCATGGCACTTTATCGAGCCTTATCTCGAGTGGGTGCTGAACCAGGTCGGCTCGTCGCACAAGCGTCCGCGCTATGCGGGCCGCGCGGCTGCAGCCGCCACCGCAACCGGCCTGATGTCGAAGCATCTCCAGCAATTGAAGGCGTTGCTCGACGAAGCTCTCGGCTAACCAATTGGATGCCCGCACCTTGCGGGCATTTCCTTCCAGTTCGATTTGATTGAGGCGTTGACGGCAGGTCTGGCCGCTCACAACGCAAGGGGAAAAGAAATGGCTGAAATTCGCGTTCCGACATTGGGTGAATCCGTCACCGAGGCCACCATCGGCCGCTGGTTCAAGAAGGCGGGCGATGCCGTCGCTGTCGATGAGCCCTTGGTTGAACTCGAAACCGACAAGGTGACGATCGAGGTTCCTGCGCCTTTCGCGGGGACGCTCAATGAGATTGTTGCCAAGGACGGCGAGACAGTCGCGGTCGGCGCGTTGCTTGGTCAGATTACGGAAGGCGCTGGCGGTTCGAAACCCGCTGCCGCGCCGGCCAAGGCCGCGGAGCCGCCGAAGGCTGCCGCGCCAACCGCCGCCACACCTGCGCCCGCCCAGAAGTCGCCGCCGGCCGATGCACCGCAGGCGCCTTCGGTGCGCAAGCTGTCGGCGGAGTCCGGCGTTGATGCCTCCACCGTGCCGGGTTCCGGCAAGGATGGCCGCGTGACCAAGGGCGACATGCTCGCGGCGATCGAGAAGGCTGCTTCGCTGGCGACGCCGCTGAATCAGCCGGCTGCCGCCGTGCAGGTCCGCGCAACGTCACCTGCCGACGATGCCGCGCGTGAAGAGCGCGTGAAGATGACGCGCCTGCGCCAGACCATCGCGCGCCGCCTCAAGGACGTGCAGAACACCGCAGCCATGCTGACGACCTTTAATGAGGTCGACATGACCAACCTCATGGCGCTGCGTGCGCATTACAAGGACGCGTTCGAAAAGAAGCATGGCGTCAAGCTCGGCTTCATGGGTTTCTTTGCCAAGGCTGTTGTGCAGGCGCTGAAGGATGTGCCCGCGGTCAACGCCGAGATCGACGGCTCAGACCTGATCTACAAGAACTATTATCACATCGGTGTCGCGGTCGGCACCGACAAGGGTCTTGTCGTGCCGGTGGTGCGCGATTGCGATCACAAGTCGATCGCCGAGATCGAGAAAAATATCGCGGAGTTCGGCAAGCGTGCGCGCGACGGCCAGCTCAAGATCGAGGAAATGCAGGGCGGCACCTTCACCATTTCGAACGGTGGTGTTTACGGCTCGCTGATGTCGACGCCGATCCTGAACGCGCCGCAATCCGGCATTCTCGGCATGCACAAGATTCAGGAGCGGCCGGTTGCCATCGGCGGCAAGGTCGAAATCCGCCCGATGATGTATCTGGCAGTGTCCTACGATCACCGCGTGATCGACGGCAAGGAAGCGGTGACCTTCCTCGTCCGCGTCAAGGAGAACCTGGAAGATCCCGCGCGCCTCGTGCTTGATCTCTGACCGTTACCGGCGGCGCTTTCTGTGCCGCCTCTCGCTCACTTGCCGAACGCGGAGCTCTGCGAAGAGGTTTGAATGGATAGCGTCGCGATTGTCACCGGGGGAAGCCGCGGCATCGGCCGGGCCACTTCGCTGGCTGCGGCCAAGCGGGGCTACAAGGTCGTGGTCGGCTATGCCAGCAACAAGGCGGCGGCCGACGACGTCGTCGGAGCGATCGAGGCCAGCAACGGCAAGGCCATTGCGGTGAAATGCGATGTCGGCATCGAGGCCGACATTCTCAACTTGTTCAAGCAGGCGGATGCGTTCGGAAAGCTCGGCGCTCTGGTCAACAATGCCGGCGTGGTCGATGCGACCGCCCGCGTTGACGAGATGTCGGCTGAACGACTCGCACGCATGATGAATATCAATGTCGTCGGCAGCATTCTGTGCGCGCGCGAAGCCGTGAAGCGGATGTCGAGCAAGCATGGCGGCACCGGCGGCGTCATCGTCAATCTGTCGTCGGTTGCTGCGACGCTGGGTTCTCCGGCGCAATATGCCGACTATGCCGCATCGAAAGGTGCGATCGACACCTTTACGGTTGGTCTCGCTCGCGAAGTCAGCACTGAAGGCATCCGCGTTGTCGGCATTCGCCCCGGTCTGATCGACACTGAAATTCACGCCAGCGGCGGGGAGCCTGATCGTGCGCACCGGCTGGCACACATGGTTCCGATGAAACGCGTCGGCACCGCGGACGAAATCGCCAATGCCGTCGTCTGGCTGATGTCGGACGACGCATCCTACGTCACCGGCACCATCATCGATGTTTCGGGCGGTCGCTAATTCTCATCTCTCTGTGCGTACAGGATAGTTTCCATGGCTTCTTATGATCTCATCGTTATCGGCACTGGTCCCGGCGGCTACGTTTGTGCGATTCGCGCGGCGCAGCTCGGTATGAAGGTTGCCGTGGTCGAGAAGTGGCCGACCTTCGGCGGCACCTGCCTGAATATCGGCTGTATTCCGTCCAAGGCGCTGCTGCAGGCCTCCGAGCGTTTCGAGGAAGCCTCGCATATGCTGCCCAAGATGGGCGTCGTCGTCGGTAAGCCGAAGCTCGATCTGCCGACCATGTTGAAGTTCAAGGACGATGGCGTGGACGGCAACGTCAAGGGTGTGTCGTTCCTGTTCAAGAAGAACAAGATTGATCCCTATGTCGGGACTGGCAAGATTCTCGGCGCCGGCAAGGTCGAGGTGAAGGGCGCCGACGGCAAGACCCAGGTTCTCGAAACCAAGAACATCGTGATCGCCACCGGCTCCGAAGTGGCCAAGCTCAAGGGCGTCGAGATCGACGAGAAGCGGATCGTGTCGTCCACCGGGGCGCTGTCTCTCGAGAAGGTGCCGGAGAAGATGCTGGTGATCGGCGCCGGCGTGATTGGTCTGGAGCTTGGTTCTGTCTGGCGCCGCCTCGGCGCGGAAGTCACCGTGGTTGAATTCCTGGACCGCATTCTGCCCGGAATGGACGGCGAGGTCGCGCGTTCGTTCCAGCGCATCCTTGAAAAGCAGGGCATGACTTTCAAGCTCGGCACCAAAGTGACTGCGGTTGATACATCGGGCAAGAAGCTCAAGGCGACGATCGAGCCGGCGGCAGGCGGTGCTGCCGAGACCATCGAAACCGATGTCGTGCTGGTGGCGATCGGGCGCGTGCCTTACGTCGAAGGTCTTGGTCTGAAGGAAGCAGGCGTCGAACTCGATCAGCGTGGCCGTGTAAAGACCGATGGCCACTTCGCCACCAACGTCAAGGGCATCTATGCCATTGGCGACGTGATTGCAGGCCCGATGCTGGCGCACAAGGCCGAGGACGAAGGCATCGCGGTCGCGGAAATTCTCGCCGGCCAGGCCGGACATACCAACTACGATGTCATTCCGTCGGTGATCTACACGTTCCCGGAAGTCGCCTCTGTGGGCAAGACCGAGGAAGAGCTCAAGCAGGCCGGCATCGCCTACAATGTCGGCAAGTTTCCATTCACCGCAAACGGTCGCACCAAGGTCAATCAGACCACCGATGGTTTCGTGAAAATCCTCGCCGACGCGAAGACGGATCGCGTTTACGGCGTCCATATCATCGGTGCGGAAGCCGGCGAAATGATCCACGAAGGCTGCGTGTTGATGGAGTTCGGCGGATCTGCGGAAGATCTGGCTCGCACCTGTCATGCGCATCCGACGCGTTCGGAGGCGGTCAAGGAAGCCGCGCTTGCGGTGGCAAAACGCGCTATACATATGTAGCGGCAGGCCGGCATTCAGCCGGTCATGCTGGATGAGAGTCCGCCATGCGCCGGTTGCTTCGCCCGCTCTGGGTCCTGCTCGCGCTGATATTCCTGCTCGAAGCGTGGCTATGGGACCGCGTCGAGCCGATCATCGCGCGTGTCGTTGCGCTGATCCCGTTGCCACGCCTGAAGGCGTGGCTTGCGGACCGGGTTGAACATCTGTCGCCGGCACTCACGCTGATCGTATTCGCAGTGCCGGTTATCATTCTCTTTCCGTTGAATTTCGTTGCAGCGTGGCTACTGGCGCACAAGTATTTTGTAGGCGCCACCGCATTGATTGTTTTTCAGAAAATTCTCGGCGTCGGCATTGTCGCGTTCGTGTTCGATGTCACGCGTGACAAGCTGCTGCAGATGGGCTGGTTTCGCGCGCTTTACGAGTTCGTCCTTAATCTTCGCGCGCGGGCGCTGGCGGTTGTCGCGCCGCTCAAGATTCAGGTTTTGCAGTGGATGAAGCGCCTTCGCCGCCGGGCGTCACCGGGCTTCATCCGGCGTTTGCGGCGGCGGATGCATGCGGCGCGCTAGGCGCCGCTGCAATCTACATCAGATGCACGGCATGGGGAGCGAACAGGCCAATCGCCGTGAAGGCAAGGCCTGCCAGCGCCAGCGCTCCTGACACCCATGCCAGTGCGATCATGCCGGTGATGATGGTCGCGGAGGCCAGCACGATCCCGATCTGAAATGCGGCCGACGCCACCTCATAGTGGTGATAGCGCGCCATGGCGAGATCGCGGGCGTGCTCGGCTTCCTTGGCGCGGGCCGCCAGCTGCTCGGAGCCTTCACCGGTTTCCGGTTCGGAACGATAACGCGCGGCCGTCTTGGTCCAGTCATCGATCTGCTTGGCCAGCGCCGCCTTCTGCGCTTCGTCGGTTGCCGCGCCAAGGCTGAGCTTGGCGTGCTCGGACACAGCCTGCACCGTGGTCCGCCGGATGCTCTTGGCCTGGAAGAAGGCCCAGAGGTTCGATGCCTCGACGTTCTTGCTGATGGATTCGGTCTGGGCGCCTTTGCCGAGGGTTTCTGAAAACGCCAGGAACAGCGCGATCACCGCGATCAGCAATGCGATGCTTTTGTTCGAGCCGGAAGCGTGCTCGGCGTGCTCCGCATGCTCCATGCTTTCATGTGCGCCCATATCGAAATCCCCCCGGGTCAAAACGTGCGCCACGATTGACCGAACTGCCGCCCGCACGCAAGAGGTGAGGCTACGGCAAGACACGACTTATTTATGTCATGCGCGGGGATGGGCCGTCTTGTAGACGTCAAGCAGCCGGTCGGCATCGACGCCGGTGTAGATTTGCGTGGTCGACAAAGATGAATGACCGAGCAATTCCTGAATGGCGCGCAGGTCTCCGCCACGGGTCAGGAGATGGGTGGCGAAGGAGTGCCGCAACGCATGAGGTGTTGCGCTGTCGGGCAGGCCGAGCGCGCCGCGCAGCCGCTCCATGGTCAACTGGATGATACGCGGTGACAGTGGGCCGCCGCGCGCGCCGACAAAGACGGGATCTTCCGGCGCAATCGTGTGCGGGCAGGCGGTGATGTAGTCCTGCACAAGCGACAGGACATTCTGCAGCACAGGCACCATGCGCGTCTTGTTGCCCTTGCCGGTCACTGTGATCACATCGCCCTTGCCGGGTAGCGGCACATCGCGCCGCTTGAGGCCGAGGGCTTCGGAAATACGAAGGCCCGATCCGTAAAGAAGTGCCATCACGGCGGCGTCCCGCGCCCAGATCCATGGTTCGCGGTTTTCGCCAGCGCGAATATCCGCATCGGTCATCTGCTTTGCCGCGGTCATCTGGATGGGCTTGGGTAAGCTCTTGCCGATCTTGGGCGCCCGGATCGCAGAGAGTGCACCGAGCTTGCCCTTGCCTTCGCGTTCCAGGAACCTGCCGAACGAGCGCAATCCCGCCAGCGCCCGCATCAACGAACGTCCGCCGATGTCGTCCGCGCGCCGGAACGACATGAAGGCGCGCACATCCGTTGCTTCAATGGCTGAAAATTGCTTTAGGGTGACAAGGCCGCCCCAATGCTCGCTCAGGAATACGAGGCACTGACGCAGGTCGCGCGAATAGGCTTCGAGCGTTTTCGGGGAGAGCCGGCGCTCGGCGCGCAGATGCGACTGCCATTGCATGATTTCGGCCAAGAGATCCGGCGCGGCGCAGGTAAGCTGCCCGCCATCCGGCTCGGCTTCGGTTGCAACAGCGGCTTTGACCATCATATGTCTCGGGTGCGCCCGTCCTTGACAGGAATCGGTTTATCGCACCCTTTTCCTTATCTCCCTCTTAATCCGGGTCTCTCTCACCATGGCAAGACGAGTTGTCGACGTCCTTGTCCCGGTGGCCCTGAACCAGACCTATTCCTATCGTGTTCCGGATGGCGTCGAGCTGAACCCCGGGGATGTGGTGAGCGTGCCGCTCGGGCCCCGCGAGGTCACGGCGGTGGTCTGGGCCGATAATCCCGATCCCGACCCGAGGCTGCATAATCGCCTCAAAGACGCCGGCGATAAGCTCGACGTGCCGCCGCTGAAGCCCGAACTGCGCAGCTTCGTCGATTGGGTTGCCAACTACACGCTGTCGGCGCGCGGCATGGTGCTGCGCATGACATTGCGCATGGGCGAGCATCTCGGGCCTGAGCGCGTTCGCATGGGTGTGCGGTTGGTCGGCGCGCCGCCGCAGCGCATGACCTCGGCGCGGCATCGCGTGATCGAGGCGTTGTCGGATAGATTGCTTCACGCAAAATCGGAGGTCGCACGCGAAGCGGGTGTCAGTCCCGGCGTCATCGACGGCCTCGTGGATGAAGGCACCCTCGCCGCCGAGGCGATGCCGCGTGATCTTGCGCCGCCGCCGCCCGATCCGTTCTTCGCCGAGCCGGATTTTTCGCCTGAACAACGTATCGCGGCCGACGCGATGAAGGACCTCGTTGCGAAGAATGAGTTTCAGGTCGCGCTGCTCGATGGCGTGACAGGCTCAGGCAAGACGGAAGTTTATTTCGAAGCGGTGGCGGAGAATATCAAGCGCGGGCGCCAGACCATGATTCTGATGCCGGAGATTGCACTGACGGGTCAGTTTCTGGATCGCTTTGCATCGCGTTTCGGCGTGCGGCCAATCGAGTGGCATTCGGAGCTGACGCCGCGCACCCGCGCACGAAACTGGGCTGCGGTTGCTGCCGGTGATGCGCCTGTTGTTGTCGGCGCCCGGTCGGCGCTGTTTCTGCCTTATGCCGATCTCGGCCTCATCATTGTCGATGAAGAACACGATCAGGCCTACAAGCAGGATGAAGGCGCGCATTACCACGCGCGCGACATGGCCGTGGTGCGCGGTTCGATTGCGAAAATTCCGGTGGTCCTGTGTTCGGCAACGCCGTCGGTCGAATCCGAAGTCAATGCGCGCAAGGGACGTTATCGCCGTGTCGCGCTGCCCTCACGGTTCGGCGGTCAGCACATGCCGCAGATCGAGGCGATCGATCTCAAGCGGGAAGGCCCGCAGCGTGGACGCTTCATTTCTCCCCGCCTCGCGGAAGAGATCAAGATTGCGATCGAGCGCAAGGAACAGGCGTTGCTGTTTCTCAATCGTCGTGGCTATGCGCCGCTCACGTTATGCCGCGCCTGCGGGCATCGCTTTGCCTGCACCATTTGCGATGCATGGCTGGTGGATCATCGCTTTCGCCAGAGGCTGGTCTGTCATCATTGCGGGTTCTCGATGCCGCGCCCGCATCAGTGCCCCCATTGCGGCGCGGAGGAATCGCTGGCTGCGATCGGCCCCGGTGTCGAGCGTTTGCAGGAAGAAGCTGCGGGTCTTTTCCCCGAGGCGCGGACGATGGTGCTGTCGAGCGATCTCATCACCGATATCGAGACCATGCGATCAGAATTGAACGAGATCGCGGAAGGCCGTGTCGACATCATTATCGGCACGCAGCTTGTGGCAAAGGGGCACAATTTCCCACGGCTCAATCTCGTCGGCGTGGTCGATGCCGATCTCGGGCTCGGCAACGGCGATCCGCGCGCCGCCGAGCGCACATTCCAGTTGCTCAATCAGGTGATCGGCCGTGCGGGCCGGGAGCAGGGACGCGGTGTTGGCTATCTGCAAACGCATCAGCCGGAACATCCGGTGATGAAGGCACTGGTCGCCTCCGATCGCGAAGCGTTCTATGCCAGCGAAATCGAAGCGCGCGAACGCGCGCTCTATCCGCCGTTTGGTCGTCTCGCATCGCTGATTATTTCGGCGGGTGATCGCCCGACTGCGGAGAGTTTCGCGCGCAAGCTCGTCGCGGCCGCGCCGCTGGATGAGCGCGTGCAGGTGCTTGGGCCTGCCGAAGCGCCGCTTGCGGTGATCAAGGGCCGTTATCGTTTTCGTATTCTGGTGAAGTCAGTCCGCGGCATCGATCTGTCGGCCTATATGCGGGGCTGGCTGGCCGCCGGACCCAAGACCAAGGGCAATCTCAAACTCGAAGTCGATATCGACCCGCAGAGTTTTCTTTGAAGACGAACTCACCATGAAAAAGGCCGGCGCAACTGGCGCCGGCCTCTTCAACTCAACGTAGCGCTACTCAACTGTACGCAACACAAACGCTACGCTTACTGAACTTCTGCGACCACATGGCCGACGCCGCGGCCGGTCAGGCCAACTGCGCGGGCTGCGCCCTTCGAGAGATCGAGAACGCGGCCTCTGATGAACGGGCCACGGTCGTTGATGGTGACGACGACGCTGCGGCCGGCATGGGTGACCTTGACGCGGGTTCCGAACGGGAGGGTCCGGTGGGCGGCCGTCATGGCCTCCTGATTGAAGCGCTGGCCCGATGCGGTGCGGCTGCCGGACTCATTGCCGTAGAACGAAGCCTTTCCGGAGAAGCTGCGGCTGGACGAGCCGATGGAGGCATTGGCATCGCGCCAGGATTTGCGGTGGCCGGCTTCGCTTGCGGTGGCGCCCAGCGCCAGCATGCCGACGGCGATCAATGCGACAGAGGCATTCCGATTCTTCACGGGTTGCCCCGGCACGCGCTTGATAGCGGCGATCATATAGTTGTCCCTCAATTTGGTATATCCATCCAACGACTGGCTAAATCGAGCCAGCGTTTACGCGGCCGGATGGATGTTTCCATAATGAGGCATAAGCGCGGCAGCCAATATCGTTCCAGGTGCCGCCGCATATTCGTTCATAAAATGAAGGAAGACTAATTCTATTTGAGATAGATCGTCAGTCCAAGTTTTCGTCGATATAATATACTTCATTATACTGAATAGTTGCCGCAACTAACGGCTTCGCCAAGTAAACGCAAAATCGCCCAATTGGTTTCGTTCATGCAAAAATTGCAATGCTGTATGCGGTCAGCGGGCAACTAGAGGTGATTTTGCCGCCTTTTTGCGGTGTCCGTTCCAGCTTGGTGCGAATTGGCTTGCTCCCGGCCTTGCCCAGATCGGGTCCTGAGTGCCGCGCGCTGACCCCGAGCGCGGCCCGCTCTGGCGATAATCTCAGGCCGAATTTATGCCCTGATCGCTCGGTGCCGTTGCGCGCGGATTTAGGTGGATGCTCGCTTCCGAATCGTCGGCCGCTATCTGCGACAAACCGGCATCAGCAAAAACGCGTTCGCAATCGCGGTCATGTTGCACCTGCGCGCGCCCTATGATAGCAAAACCGCGATTTTAGGCTGCAGGGTCCATTGCTCCGGCCAGAAATCGAAGTCCCGCTTGAATTCCAAGGACTTGGATCGCTTGGTGTCGTCCCTGACGCCGATCTCGCAGCGATGGTCTTTTTCTTGGGCATTCGACAGCTAGAAGAGATTTTTGTGGCAACTGAAGATCCTTCCGTATCTGGCGTGTCCGGTCGCTATGCGACGGCCCTGTTTGAACTGGCGCGCGACCAGAAATCCGTCGATTCCGTTAAGGCGGACCTCGACAAGTTTTCCGCCCTTCTGACTGAGAGTCCGGATTTCCTCCGGCTCGTGCGCAGCCCGGTCTTTACAGCCGATGCGCAGGCCAAGGCCCTCGAAGCCGTTCTCGCCAAGGCCGGTATCGGCGGCATCGCCGCGAATTTCCTGAAGGTCCTGACCAAGAATCGCCGGCTGTTCGCCGTCGCCGATGTGATCCGGGCTTTCCGTGCGCTGGTCGCTCAGTTCAAGGGCGAAGCCACCGCAGAAGTCACCGTCGCTGAACCGCTCAGCGACGCCAATCTCGACGCTCTCAAGGCCGCACTGAAATCAGTGTCGGGCAAGGACGTTGATCTCAACGTGAAGATCGATCCGTCGATCATCGGCGGGCTTGTCGTCAAGCTCGGCAGCCGCATGGCCGACAGCTCGCTTCGCACCAAACTCAATTCGATCAAGCACGCGATGAAAGAGGCAGGCTGATGGACATCCGCGCCGCGGAAATTTCCGCAATCCTCAAGGACCAGATCAAGAATTTCGGCCAGGAAGCCGAGGTCTCTGAAGTCGGTCAGGTTCTCTCGGTCGGCGACGGCATTGCCCGCGTCTATGGCCTCGACAACGTTCAGGCCGGCGAAATGGTCGAGTTCGAGAACGGCACGCGCGGCATGGCGCTGAACCTCGAAAGCGACAACGTCGGTATCGTTATTTTCGGTGCTGACCGCGAAATTAAGGAAGGTCAGACCGTCAAGCGCACCCGCGCCATCGTGGACGCGCCGGTCGGCAAGGGGCTTCTCGGCCGCGTTGTCGACGCGCTCGGCAACCCGATCGACGGCAAGGGTCCGATCCAGGCGACCGAACGCAAGCGCGTTGACGTCAAGGCGCCCGGCATCATTCCGCGCAAGTCGGTGAACGAGCCGATGGCGACCGGCCTCAAGGCGGTCGACGCGCTCATTCCGGTCGGCCGTGGCCAGCGCGAGCTGATCATCGGTGACCGCCAGACCGGCAAGACCGCGATTGCGCTCGACACCATTCTGAACCAGAAGCCGCTCAACGTCGCGGGCAGCCCCGAGAGCCAGAAGCTCTACTGCGTTTACGTCGCTGTCGGTCAGAAGCGTTCGACCGTCGCGCAGTTCGTGAAGGTGCTCGAAGAGCAGGGCGCGCTGGAATACTCCATCGTCGTCGCCGCGACCGCGTCGGACCCGGCTCCGATGCAGTACCTCGCGCCGTTCACCGGCTGCACCATGGGCGAGTACTTCCGCGACAACGG
>JAFKER010000022.1 GCA_017308595.1 Afipia sp. | reverse complement strand
TGTCTTGCGCTGGGTCTCGTCACCGTAGGCATAGATCGGATACATCACCAGCGACGACTGCACGCTGTTCATGGAACGATAACCGGAATCGACGCGTTCGATTTCGCGCGCGATCAGGCCATAGGCCACATAGCTCGCATTGGCACAGCCGTATTCTTCCGGCAGCGTGACGCCGATCAGACCAAGCTCGCCCATTTCGTTGAAGATCTCGCGATCGGTCTTCTCTTCGATATAGGCTTGCGTCACGCGCGGCAGCAGCTTGTCCTGAGCGTACGCGCGCGCCGTGTCGCGGATCATCCGCTCGTCTTCGGTCAGTTGATCGTCAAGCAGGAACGGATCATCCCACTGGAATGTCGCACGCTTGGCCTGTGTGGTCACGATATTCATCCCTGTTGCGCGGCTCCCTCGCGTTCCGGATCAATCAACGACTGAACTTGCGGAACTCCGGCTTGCGTTTTTCGCGGAAGGCCCGGCCGCCCTCCTTCGACTCTTCCGTATCGTAGTAGAGGCTGAGCGCGGCCATACCCATGCTGGCGATGCCCCGGATCGACTCTGTATCCGCGTTGAAAGAGCGCTTTGCGAGAGCAAGAGCCGTCGGGCTGCGTTCCAGAAGTTCTTCGCACCAGCGATCCACCTCGGCATCGAGTTGGTCATGCGGAACGGCGATGTTTGCCAGTCCCATTTCGACCGCCTGCGCGGCCGTATAGCGCCGATTGAGATACCAGATTTCGCGTGCTTTCTTCTCGCCGACCACGCGAGCGAGATAGGCAGTTCCAAATCCGGGATCAACCGAGCCAACCTTCGGGCCGACCTGCCCGAACTGCGCCTTGTCGGAAGCGATGGTCAGATCGCAGATCGTCGCCAGCACATTGCCGCCACCAATCGCAAAGCCGTTGACCCGTGCGATCACGGGCTTCGGCATATCACGAATGACACTCTGGAATTCGTCGATCGGCAGGCCAATGGTGCCACGGCCATCGTATTGTCCGTCATGCGCGCCCTGATCGCCGCCGGTACAGAACGCCTTGTCGCCTGCGCCGGTCAGAACGATCACGCCGATCGACTTGTCCCATCCTGCGCGCTGAAAGGCGTGGATCAATTCCTCAACCGTCTGACCGCGAAAGGCGTTGTAGCTTCCCGGACGATTGATCGTGATCCGAGCGACGCCCTTGGGACGTTCTTCGTAAATGATGTCTTCATATGTCATGGTCTTCTCCATTCATGAATGCGAGAGCATCGAAACATTGCACCGGTTATCCCGCCGCCTGTTTGACGATCTCGCGCAGCTTGAATTTCTGGATTTTCCCGGACGGTGTTGCCGGCATCTGCTCAAGCATCAACAAGCGCTCGGGGATATATTGGAGCGCGACCTTGTGCGACTTGAGAAAATCAACCATCGCGACGAGATCGATCGCTTGTCCGGGTTTCGGCACGACGACCGCGCAACCACGTTCGCCAAGCCGCTCGTCCGGATAGGCCACGATGGCGACCTGATTGATGGCAGGATGCTTGTAGAGAAGCGTCTCGATCTCCACGACGGGAATGTTCTCACCGCCCCTGATGATCACGTCTTTCGATCGGCCGGTAATCCGGACGTAGCCGCGATCGTCGATCTCAGCGAGATCGCCGGTATCGAACCAGTCCTGACGATCCGTGTTGTTGAGATGAGGCCGCCGAAGGTAACCACCAAAATTTGAGCAGGACCGCACCAGAAGCCTGCCTTCCGTTCCATTCGGAAGATTTTTCTCGTCGGCACCCACGACACGAATCTCCACGCCCGGCAATGGGCAGCCTGACGTACTGAAGGCGCGTTCATCATCATCGTCGAGTGCAATCAGCGTCACGGCGCCATTTTCGGTCATGCCCCAGGCAGACACGATCTTGGCACCGAGCACTTTCCGCGCATTCTCCACCAGCGGACCCGGAATTGGTGCGCCCGCGCACAGAAACGTGCGAAGTGAGGGCACACCCTGACCACTCTCCGCGACACCTTTCGCCAGATCGGTCAGGAACGGAGTGGACGCCATCGTGAAGGTCACGCCTTCGCCGCGGATCAATTCGACCGCTTTTTTCGGATCCCAAATATCCTGCAGCACCGCGCTGGCACGCAACATGAGCGGCATCATCAGTCCGTACATAAAGCCGGTCTGATGCGCCATCGGTGACGCCATCAGGATGACATCTTCCGCCCCGAGCCGCATCCGCTCCGCATAAGGAATGATGTTGGCCATTGTCGTGTTGGCCGAATGCATCACACCCTTCGGTTCGCCGGTCGTCCCTGAGGTGTAGATGAGTTGCATGATGTCGTCCGGTCCCGGACGATGCCGCGTCAGGATTTCCCTGGCATCGGGCGCTTCTTCCCACTTCGGCCCGCTAAGCAGCTTCTCGAAGCTGTTGTCACCGGTTCCTCCCACAACAATGATATGCTGGAGCGCGGGCAAATCCGGCTTGAGGCCGGCAATCATCTCCTCGTGGTCAAAGTCGCGAAACCGCTTCGGCACGATAACGACTTTGCTGTCGCCATGTTTCAGCATGAAGGAGAGTTCGCGCTCCCGGAAAATATGCATCAGCGGATTGAGCACTGCACCGATGCGCGAGCACGCCAGATAAGTCAGCGTGAATTGCCACCAGTTTGGCAATTGCATGGAGACGACATCATTGCGGCCTACGCCCAGCCGCGATAAGCCGACGGCGATCCGATCCGCCATCAGCGCCATTTCGCGATAGGTGAAACGGGTGACCGCGCCGCTTTCCAGTGACACCGCCGTCAAAGCGAGCTTGTCGGGACAGGATGCGACACACGCATCCAGATCGTCGTTAATTGTGCGGTCGTGCCAAAATCCTTGTTCGAGCATGGCCGCGCGGCGCGGGGGTATCAATACTGCATCGAATTCCATCGCTTGTTCCCTCCCTGACTCATGCGCTGTCGTTCAGTTTGCAGCGCTCTTGAGTTTTTCACGTGCGATAATGAGTTTCATGATCTGCGCGGTGCCGTCCCCGATTTCGAGACCCATGACATCGCGCAATCGTTGCTGATGCGGCAGATCGAGCGACCAGCCATAATGGCCGTGCGTCAGCAGGCACTGGTGGATCACATCGACCGCCGTCTTCGGAGCGAGCCACTTGCACATCGCCGCCTCGGCAGTATGCGGCTTGCCCGCATCCTTGAGCGCGAGTGTGCGATAGCAGAGCTGACGGATCGCCTCGATCATCGTCTCGGCTTCAGCGAGCGGAAAGACTACGCCCTGATTTTTCGACAGCGGCGCGCCGAAAGCCTTGCGTTCCTGGACATAGGCCCAGCTTTCGTCGAGCGACGCTTGCGCCGATCCCAGCACTTGCAGGCCGATCAACGCCCGGCTGAAATCGAAGCCCTGCATCACCTGCACGAATCCGGCACCTTCATCCGCCAGCCGGTTCTCGGCCGGGATCACGACATCGTCGAAGAAAATCGAGCTTCGGCCGATCGCCTTGCTGCCGAGATCATTGTAACGCAGCGTCGTGACGCCAGGCGTCGTCATGGGCACGAGAAAAGCGCTGACTCCGCGCGCGCCACTTTCCGCTGTTCCGGTCCGTGCGAACAGCACGACAGCGTCGGCCTGATCGGCCATGCTGATCGAGGACTTCTCGCCTTTCAGTATATAGCGGTTGCCGTCGCGGCGCGCGTTCAGGACCAGATTGGCGGCATCCGATCCACCGCGAGGCTCGGTCAGCCCGATCGCCACGATAGCGTCTCCGGAAACAAGGCGCGGTAGCCACTGCCCTGCAAGCTCGGACGATGCATGCGAGGCAATGATCTTGCCATTGAGCGAGCCGAGGATCTGGATATAGGCCGCATTGACATCGGCATAACCGATAGCTTCAGCGATCAGCCCGCTGGTCAGGCTCGGGGCGCCGAGTCCTCCCAACTCCTCCGGGATTTCCGGAGCTATCAGTCCGAGCTCGCCCATTTCACGCACCAGCGCGCGATCGATACAGCCTTCCACTTCACGGCGCTGATATCCGGGCGCGAGCTTTTCACGGGCATAGCGCCGCGCCATCTCCTGAAAGGCCAGTTGATCTTCGGTCAGATCGTAACTCATGATGACGGATCCCGTTAGCCTGCCATTGTCAAGCCACCCGACACACTCAACACCTGGCCGGTGATGAATGCCGCGTCATCGCTGGCAAAGAAGCAGATCGCTCCCGGCAGATCGTCCGGAGCACCGATACGGCCCAGTGGAATCGCACGGCGAAATGCTTCCTGCAGCTTTTCAGGATTGCTGGACGTATTAAGGACATCCCCCAACAGCTGCGTATCGGTCGGCCCCGGACAGACGACGTTGAAAGTGATGCCGTCGCGCGCATGTTCACGCGCGAGCGTTTTCGACAGTGCGAGAAGGCCTGCCTTGCAAGCCGCATAAACCGCCTCTCCCGACGATCCGACCCTGGCGGCATCGGACGCGACGTTCACCACCCGGCCGCTGTGGCGCTCAGCCATCTGCGGCAGAATTACGTGATGCATGTTCAGTGCGCCGGTCAGATTGATAGCGATCAGCTTCTGCCAATCAGCGGGCGTGGTCTTGAGAAACGGCTTGAAGGCATCCCATCCGGCGTTGTTGACAAGGACGTCAATCGACCCGAGCGACGCATTGACCTTCGCAACCGCGGACCGAACACCCTCATGATCCGTGATGTCGCAAGCGAAGGCGGATGCCTTGCCACCTTCTGCGTTGATCGCGGCGACCGTACGCTCAGCTGCGGCAGCATTGATATCGAAAACCGCGACGGTCGCGCCTTCGGCTGCAAACCGCCGACATGTGGCACCGCCAATGCCGCCACCTCCACCGGTTACGACGATAACCTTTGAATCAAGCCCGCGCATGCTTTGCTCCCACTCCTGTTGCCGCCCGCCAAATGCATATGCCGCAGCCTCGCTGATATGTCAATATATTGACATAATATGCCAAGTGCAACGATCTCTATGGGAGTTTCCATCTCCCATGAAAGGCTTATGGGCTATTATAACAATATCTTGCCATATATTATAAGACAATATATTGCCTTATAAGCGAAGTTCCTTCGCTCAAAGATCAAAACAGAGGGGGAAACGATCATGAACAGGACTATTAATTCGCTGAGTTCGCTGGCCATCGCTCTGGCGCTGACTGGCGGCAGTGCAGCAGCGCAGACGCCGGTCAGGATTGGCGTGATGAGCGACATGACCGGACCCTATGCCGACTTTTCCGGCCCAGGGTCACTCGAAGCGGTCAAAATGGCGGTCGAGGATTTTCGCGCGGCGAATAAAACCATCCCTGTCGACGTGGTCTCTGCCGATCCGCAGAATAAACCCGATAATGCCGCGACGATCGCCCGCCGTTGGTTCGACACGGAGGGTGTCGATCTCATTATCGATGTTCCCACGAGTGGCGTAGCGTTGGCCGTAGCCGGAATCGCCAAAGAGAAAAACAAGGTGATGATCGCGACCACCGCGGGCACATCGGACATCACCGGGAAGGCGTGCACACCCAATACCCTGCACTGGGTCTGGGACACATGGTCGAACTCTCACGGAACAGCGGAAGCCGTCGTGAAGAGCGGCGGAAAAAGCTGGTACTTCCTCACAGCTGACTACACATTCGGAACGACGATGGAGCGTGAGGCTTCGGATGTCGTGAAAGCGAACGGCGGCACTATTCTCGGTTCGGCCCGGCATCCGCTCAATACGACCGATTTCTCTTCGTTCCTGCTTCAGGCACAGAACTCGAAAGCGCAGATCATCGGCCTGGCAAACGGCGGCACCGACACCATCAACGCCATCAAGACGGCGGGAGAATTCGGCCTTGTCGCCGGAGGACAAAAAATGGTCGGCCTCATCGTGTTTATCAACGATATCCACGCACTTGGATTGAAATCGTCAAACGGCCTGCAACTCATCACCGCCTTCTATTGGGATATCAACGACAAAACGCGAACTTTCGGCGAGCGCTTCGCCAAGCGCATGAACGGCAAGATACCGTCAATGAGCCAGGCCGGCAGCTATTCGGCGACGCTCGCTTATCTGAATGCCGTTGCCAAATCAGGCAGCGCGAAGGATGGCGCCGCTGTCGTCTCGGCCATGCGCGCAGCAGGCACGTTCGACGATCCGCTGTTCGGCAAAACCTCGATCCGCACGGATGGACGGGTCATTCACGACATGTATCTGGTCGAAGTGAAGAAGCCCGAGGAATCGAAGAAGCCTTACGACTACTACAAGGTGATTTCGGTAATCCCCGGCGAAAAGGCTTTCCGTCCACTGAGTGACGGCGCTTGCTCGCTCGCAAAGTAAGAACCGGAACGCTATCGCAACGATCATCCGGCTTTGATGACATCAAAGCCGGCGGTACCGTTAAGACCATAACCCGTGCTGGCGGTGATGGCAGCGACAACACCCGGAAGTCTTCGCTTTGCTGAAGGTCAGCTGCGTTTAGTCGGCCCGTTGGAGTAGCGACAGAATCCGGTTGCGAGACGCCATGATATGAGACCTCATTGCCGTCTCACTCTTGCGGGAGTCTCCGGTCTTTAAAGCACGCAATATATCCGCGTGTTCAGCAATTGCCTCCGACGTTACACGCGTATGAAACACGAGCCTGAAGATGTGGACGTGTGTATGCAGCTTAGATAACGCATCTGCGAGAAGGTCATTGTCACTTGCAGCAGCGATCTGAGCATGAAACTCGGCATCTTTCCGTGCGAACTGGCCGTATGCCGGAAACTCATTGTCGCGTAACGCGACCATATCAGTTTCGAGCTTTTGAAGCTGCTCATATTGCTTTGCCGATATTTGAGAAGCTGCTTTTGCAGTGGCCGCGGGCTCAAGCCACAATCGCAGTTCGAACAGATCTTCGACCTGCTTTCGCTTGAGCTGCTCGGCCGCGCTGTATCCGACCAGATGAGTTTTCAGCACCAGCCCTTCCGCCTCCAGCCGGCTCAGCGCCTCGCGGATCGGCGTTTGGGAAACTCCCAGCTCGCGCGCAAGGCTATCGACCGTGATCTTTGATCCGGGCTGAATCTTCAGACGCATGATACGATCGAGGATCGCCTCGTAAGCTTCATCCACCAAAGCCGATGGACGAACCAGCGCCCGGGCGGGCGGGGCGATATCGACCGCCTGCGGGTCAATCGTTTGCATCTTGCTCTTCGGCATCCCGATTCCCTCTTGCTCCCTATCAATCAATAGCATAAACCGGCCGAAACAAAATCAAATATCGTATAGGATTTGATCTTGATCATAGATGTAGACCAATTACGCGCACTTTCAGAGGCGGTGCTGAAGCGCGCCGGCGTGCCGGAACCCCACGCCGAACTGCAGACAGACCTTCTACTCGAGGCAGAGCTTCGCGGCCGCCCGTCTCATGGATTGCTCCGCCTCGCCAGGATCGTCGAAAGGATCGGCAATAAGGTCGCAGACCCCATCACAACAGGAAAACACTCGTGGAGAGGCGATGCTTTTCTGGAGGTGGACGGTCAGAACGGCCTCGGCCCAGTTGTGGCATGCTCCGCGCTCGATGCAATTGTCGAAAAAGCGCACACCACAGGAATTTCAATAGCCGCCATCGCCAATAACAATCATCTCGGGATGATGGCCTGGTACGCGGAGCGGGTGGCTTCAAAAGGATTGACGCTGCTTGCACTGTCAACGAGCGAAGCGCTTGTCCATGCATGGGGCGGACGCCGCGCCATGCTGGGGACAAACCCCATTGCGATCGGCGTACCCGCCTCCCCTCGCCCGTTTGTACTCGATATGGCGACAAGTCTGGTGTCGATGGGGCAAATCCACGACTACGCCCATCGCAATAAGCCGATCCCGGCTAATTGGGCGCTGGATGCGCAAGGCAATCCGACGACCGATGCCATGGCCGCCCGTGACGGATCGATAGCACCGTTTGGCGCGGCAAAAGGATATGCGCTGGGCCTCGCATTTGAAGTTCTGGTCGCGAGCCTGACCGCATCAGCGATCGGGCGCGATGTTCGCGGGACGCTCGATTCAACCGCAGTCTGTAACAAAGGCGATGTCTTTATTGCTGTCGATGCGGCAGTTAGCGGCTCAATGGCCGCAACCATCGGCGCCTATCTGCAGGCAATCCGTGAAGACGCCCCCGCCAACGGTTTTGAGTTCGTTGCGATCCCCGGCGATCGCTCACTCGCCGTTCGGGAGGAGCGGTTGCGCAACGGTATTCCCGTCGCCGACGGCGTCTGGAACGACCTTCTCGCACTTTCGAAAAGATAGAATCGATCTTCTCAATAAGGAAAAGCGGCATGACACACTTCGGCGCTCTCAGAACACCGCGCAACATCATTTTCGGTAAAGGCCAGCGCGGCTCGCTTGGAAAAGCCGCCAAATCTCTTGGGTCCCGCGCGTTCATTTGTACGGACACACGCCTCAGTGCCGAGCGCGACTTCATCGCCATGATGGATGACCTCAAGAGCAACGGCGTCGCCGTACACATTTACGATCAGACCATCGCGGAATTGCCCTTGAGCTGCCTCGACGATTGCGTCGCCTCGGGAAAAAAGTTCGGGCCTGACATTGTCATCGGAATCGGCGGTGGGTCCTGCATGGATATCGCCAAGGCTGCCGCCGTCATGCTGACCCATGGGGGAAACATTCGCGACTACTATGGCGAGTTCAAAGTCCCCGGCCCCGTACTTCCGCTCATTTCGATTCCGACGACATCAGGTACCGGCTCAGAAGTGACGCCGGTGGCGGTTCTCGGAGATCCTGAGCGAACCATGAAGGTCGGCATCGCAAGTCCCCACATCATCTCGCACACCGCAATCTGCGATCCCGAACTGACCTACACCTGCCCCCCGGGACTGACGGCGATTTCCGGATCCGACGCGCTGACGCACGCGATCGAAGCTTTTACGGCCATTCGCCGTCCCGCCACACCTCAACTGGTCCACGAGCACGTCTTCATCGGCAAGAACCTGTTGTCCGATCATCACGCTCTTTTTGCGATCGAGCTCATTTCCCGGAGCCTCGCTCGTGCCTGCCGTCAAGGTGACGACGAAGCCGCCCGCGATGACCTGATGCTCGGAGCCCTGTCGGCGGGCCTTGCATTCGGCACAGCCGGCACAGCCGCCGCGCATGCCATTCAGTATCCAGTGGGAGCGCTGACGCACACACCGCACGGAACGGGCGTTGCACTTTTGATGCCGTACGTCATGGACTTTAACCGCTCGGCGTGTGTGCCCGAGTTCGCTCAGATCGCCCTGGCGATGGGCATCCAGCGCGCAGGGAAGTCGGACGATCAACTGTCTGTCGCAGCAATCGAGAAGGTTGCAGCCCTGTTTGCCGAAATCGGGCTTCCAAAAACACTCGCCGAGCTAGGGTTACCTTCCGACAAGCTGGACTGGACAGCCGAACAGTCCTTCACTGCCCAGCGCCTGGTCAAGAACAACCCCAAACCACTCGATGTCGAGAAGCTTGCCATCATCGTCAAAGCTGCCTTCGGCGGACATCTGATGTCTTCCGACGCTTAATCAAGGAGTGCATGATATGAACTCAGTCACCGCAATCAAATCGTCCAAAATCGACACGCATTCGATCCCGTCTGATCTGTTCATCGGCGGAAAATGGATCAAGCCAAGCTCCGGAAAGCGGATCGACGTCTTCAATCCCTCAACTGAAGAGCGACTGGCGACCATCGCTGACGCAACTGTTGAAGACGGCATTTCGGCTGTCGATGCGGCAGCCGCAGCCGCCAAGGGTTGGGCAAAAACTGCGCCGCGCAAGCGCGCCGAAATTCTGCTCAAGGCTTACAACCTGATGATGGCAAAAGCCGACTGGCTGGCTGAACTGATCTCGATCGAGAACGGAAAAGCCCTCGCCGACGCGAAGGGTGAGGTCAATTACGCCGCCGAATTCTTCCGCTGGTATGCGGAAGAAGCCGTGCGCATCAATGGCGACATTTCCATCGCGCCCGGCGGCGCGAACCGCATCATGGTGCAGTATCAGCCGGTCGGCATCTCTGTTCTTGTCACGCCGTGGAATTTCCCGGCGGCTATGGCGACCCGCAAGATCGGCCCAGCGTTGGCTGCCGGATGTACCTGCATCTTGAAGCCAGCAACGGAAACCCCGCTGACCGCGTTTGCGATGGTCGAAATTCTCGCAGAAGCCGGCGTGCCGGACGGCGTCGTCAATGTGATCACGACATCTTCGCCCGGACCGGTTATCAGCGCGATGCTTCATGATCCGCGGGTGCGCAAACTTTCCTTCACCGGCTCAACTGGTGTCGGCCGCAGGCTGTTGCGCGAAGCGTCGGACTGCGTCATCAACTGCTCGATGGAACTTGGTGGAAATGCCCCATTCATCGTCTTCGAAGATGCGGATATCGATGCTGCAATCGAAGGAGCCATGATCGCCAAGATGCGTAATGGTGGAGAGGCCTGTACCGCCGCCAACCGCTTCTATATCCATGAATCCATCTACGACGCGTTTGCCAAAAAATTGTCGGCGAAGATGGGTGCGATGAATGTCGACGACGGCTGGTTGCCGGGCACGCAGTGCGGGCCTCTCGTCAACGCGCCGAGCCTTCAGAAAGTCGTGAGGTTTGTCGATGATGCCGTCGCGCGCGGTGCGAAGGTGCTGACCGGCGGCAAGAAGCTCGACCGCAAGGGTTATTTTTATCCTCCCACCGTGCTGACCGATGTCGCGCCGAATTCCGAACTTCTTCACGATGAGATATTCGGACCGGTTGCGGCACTCGTCAGCTTCAAGACGGAAGATGAGGTCATCGCACTCGCCAACGACACCGAATACGGACTGGTCAGCTACGTCTACACTCAGAATCTGGCGAGAGGTCTGCGGGTTTCCGAGCAACTAGATGCCGGCATGGTCGCGCTGAATCGCGGCCTTGTGTCGGATCCGGCGGCTCCATTCGGTGGCACCAAGCAGAGCGGTCTCGGACGCGAAGGCGCCCACCACGGCCTGCTGGAGTTCACCGAGGCAAAATATATCGCCACGTCCTGGTAGGCCAACAAGAAGCGATGTGAAGTAGTCCTCCTGCGGACGAACACTTCGCTTCATCCAAGCCGACGTACCGCATACATACGAAAACCCCGGCCAGATAAACTGACCGGGGTTTTCTGTTGGATTAAACGAAACACGAGAACTGAAAGAGGCCGCGGCTTATAAACCGCCGCAACACTAAAGCCCAAAGGACTCTCGGTTTCTCCGCGATCAGATCCTGCGCTTACGACAAGCTCAGAAATCTCTCCACGAAATCCGGATCCTGCAAGAGATTTTCAGTCGTCCGGCTCATCTGCACGCGGCCGACCTGAAGGACATAAAGCCTGTCCGCTATCGCGGTTGCCAGTTTCGCATTCTGCTCGGACAAAAGTATCGTCACCTGTGTGTACCGAAAACCCTATCCGAGTTGATGACGTGATGGAAACGCTTAAACTGGCGGAATGATCGGGCTGCTCTGTTTTGCTCTGGCCGTCCTGGCCTCGCCATTCAAGTCGAAGTTGCGGCTTGAAGCTGAGAACGCGGTGCTTCGACATCAGTTGATCGTTTTGCGGCGCAAGATGCGCGTTCGGCCACGACTGACGAACAACGATCGTTGGTTCTTTATCCAGCTGTATCGATGGTTCCCGTCGATCCTGCACGTCCTCACGATCATCCGGCCCGAGACGCTGGTGCGTTGGCATCGGGCTGGCTTTCGCTGCTACTGGCGGTGGAAGTCACGATCATTGGGAGGGCGACCGCAGATTGAGACGGACCTGCGCGCGTTGATCCGGCGGATGAGCGTCGAGAACCCGCTTTGGGGAGCGCCGCGTATCCACGGCGAACTGCTCAAGCTCGGGTTTGAGGTCGCGCAGTCAAGCGTCGCTAAGTACATGATCAAGCGACGGGGGCCGCCCAGTCAAGGATGGCGCACCTTTCTGCGCAATCATGCCCCAGACATCGCCGCCATGGACTTGTTCGTTGTTCCGACCGTTGGCTTCGACCTGCTCTATGCCTTCGTCATCGTTCGGCTCGACCGCAGAGACCTCGTCTGGATCAACGTCACAACGAACCCGACAGCTGAATGGATTGCACGCCAGCTAGCCGAGGCCTTTCCTTGGGACGAGGCTCCGCGCTACCTCATCCGCGACCGCGACCGGATCTATGGCGCGATCGTCACACGCCGATTGCGCGCCATGGGCATCCGGGACAAGCCCACCGCACCAGTCTCGCCCTGGCAAAACGGCTTTGCCGAACGGCTGATCGGATCGATCCGGCGTGAGTGTGTGGACCACATCATTGTCTTGGGCGAGGCGCATCTGCGCCAGATTCTGCGTTCCTACGCTCGCTACTACAACGACATCAGGACGCATCGATCTTTAGACAAAGATGCGCCGGTCTCTCGCCCAGTTCAGCCGACCGGAAGTATCAAATCGCATCCCATCCTTGGCGGACTGCATCACCACTACGTCCGGGTTTAGGTTTTCGGTACACACAGGGCAGAAGGCGATGCCCTGCTTGGCGATCTTGTCCGACGAGGCCTTGATGATCTCGTTGCCTTCGAACTTCACCGAGCCGGTGCGCTTGCCGATGATGCCCATAATGGACTTCAGCGTCGTGGTCTTGCCGGCGCCATTGCGGCCGAGCAGCGTCACCACCTCGCCCTGCTTCACGTCGAAATTGACGCCGTGAAGAATGTGCGATTCGCCGTACCACGCCTGCAGGTCGCGGACTTCGAGAACGGTCTTTGCGTTTGCGGAAGAGGATGCCGGTGCGGCCGTGAGTGTCTCAGCCATGACCGGCTCCCAGGTAAGCTTCCTTCACGCGTTCGTCCTTGGTGAGGTCGGCATAATTGCCTTCCGCCAGGATTTTGCCGCGCGTCAAAACAGTGATCTTGTCGGACAGCGTCGAGACGACGCTAAGATTATGTTCGACCATCAGGATGGTGTATTTCGCCGAGATGCGCTTGATCAGCGCGGCGATCTTGTCGATGTCCTCATGGCCCATACCGGCCATCGGCTCGTCCAGCAGCATCATTTCCGGATCGAGCGCCAGCGTGGTCGCGATCTCCAGCGCGCGCTTACGGCCATATGCCATTTCGACCGCGGGTGTGTTGGCGAATTCGGACAGGCCGACGTCTTCGAGCAGTTCGGCAGCACGGCGGTTATATTTGTCGAGCACTGACTTCGAGCGCCAGAAATCGAACGACGATCCGTGCTGACGCTGCAGCGCGACACGCACATTCTCCAGCGCGGTCAGATGCGGAAACACCGCCGAGATCTGGAACGAGCGCACGAGGCCGAGGCGCGCGATCTCCGCCGGTGCCGCCGCGCTGATATCCCTGCCCTTGTAGAGAATCTGGCCTTCGGTCGGCTGCAGAAACTTGGTGAGCAGATTGAAGCACGTGGTCTTGCCAGCGCCGTTAGGGCCGATCAGAGCGTGGATGGTACCCTTGCGGACCTGGAGATTGACGTCGCGAACGGCGTAGAATCCCGCAAATTGTTTGGTCAGCCCGTGGGTTTCGAGGATGAAATCGTTAGTCAAGCAAGCGCACTCCAAAACCACGATCGATTGGAATACATCGCGGACATGTTTATGGGGTTTCGCGGATCACGAACAGGCACCGACTAATGCCGATGCCCGCTCGTCTCGTCGCAGATGACTTATTTCTGGGTGACCAGCGGGCAGCCGCCCTGGTCAAGCGGACGGAATGCCTGATCTGCGGGAATTGTCGCGAGTAGCTTGTAGAGATCCCACTCGCCCTTCGATTCTTCCGGCTTCTTGGCCTCGAACAGATACATCGGATGGATCTTGCGGCCATCGACGCGAATGCTGCCTTTCCCGAACGCCGGATCGTCGGTCGGCATTTCTTTCATCTTTTTCACGATTCTTGCGCCGTCCTTCGCGTCCTTGGTGGCGTCGACGGCCTTCAGATAATGGATCATTCCGGAATAGACGCCAGCCTGCGCCATGGTTGGCATCTTGCCCTTGAACCGTGCAGCGAAGCGCTTCGAGAACGCGCGCGTGTCGTCGTTCAAGTCCCAATAGAAGGATTCGGTGACAACGAGTCCCTGCGTCGTCTTGAGCCCGAGGGCGTGAACGTCATTGATAAAGACCAACAGTCCCGCCAACTTCTGGCCGCCTTGCGTGATGCCAAATTCAGCTGCCTGCTTGATCGCATTGACCGTGTCGGCGCCGGCATTCGCAAGACCGATGACTTTGGCTTTCGAGCTTTGCGCCTGGAGCAGGAAGGAGGAGAAATCCGACGTCGACAACGGATGGCGTGCCTGCCCTAGCACCTTGCCGCCTGCCTTTTCGACGGTGGCTGCGGTGTCCCGTTGGAGGGCATGGCCGAATGCGTAGTCTGCCGTAATGAAATACCAAGTATCGCCGCCTTGCTTGACCATCGCACTTCCGGTTCCGTTGCCCGTCGCCCAAGTGTCGTAAGCCCAATGGATCGTATTGGGCGTGCAAGCCGTTCCTGTCAGATCGGAAGAGCCGCCGCCTGAAACGATGAATACCTTGTTCTTGTCCTTCGTCAGCAAACTGACCGCGAGAGCGACGGAGGACGTCGGCACGTCGATGATCATATCGACACCGTCCTGATCGTACCATTTCCGAGCAAGCGACGTACCGACGTCCGGCTTATTCTGGTGATCCGCCGACACGATCTGAACGTTCAGCCCTTTCTCCGCAGCCTTGAAGTCTTCGACCGCCATCTGTGCAGCGACGATCGAGCCCTCGCCGCTCAGATCTGCATAAAGGCCAGACTTGTCGTTAAGGACACCCACTTTCACCGCAGTCTGCGCGTATGATGTGATTGGCATCATCGTTACTGCGAGCGTACACATCAGTTTCTTGACGTAAGATTGCATCAACATTGGTCGTTTCCCCTCATTTTGTTGAGTATGATTGAGTCCGCACGGCCATAGCCGTCGCGATCGGCTCAAGCGCCGATTCCGTCGAGTCGTCCCGCGAGACGACCAAGGCTTTCGAAAAGGAAGTAGTCGCCCCAGATCAGTTCATTCGAGAGGGCGTTGTTGTGGCGGACGTCGAAACAGCCATCCCCGAGGATTCCCTGAGGACGGCGATCCGCGTTGCCCACAGGTGTGAGATGTCTGTCCACAAGCGCGCGCACCGTGCTCTCGGCGTGGTTTCGGAAGCGGAGTCCGTCCTCCCCACGAACAAGCTGTCCCAGCCCCAAGAGGGCCGAAGCGGCGATCGCGGTCCCCGACGTATCGCGCCAGGTTGCTGAAGTTACCGGAGCCGAAAAATCCCAGTATGCGACGTAATCGGCTGGAACGTTCTTCATCCACCATTCCGCCGTCGCCGATGCGTAGCCGAGCAGTTTTTGCTCATTGGGGGCGTTCTTCGCGGACAGCGTATAGCCGAGCATTGCCCACGCCTGTGCGCGCGTCCAAATCGAGTCTTCCGCAATTCCTTTATGGGTGTAGCGACGCGATACGCGCCCTGTCCCGGGGTCGAACGTCGCAGACTGGATCACCGAAGCGTCCGCTTGCACGAAAAACTCGGCGCTCTTCAGTGCATGAGACAACGCCTTCGCATACAGGTCGTCACGAGAACCGGCGCGAGCCGCCCAGAACATCAATGGCGACGCGATGAGGCCATCGATATTGGCGTCGTAGTCGCCGACGCTGTGTGCCTCCTCCGCTTCGTTTCCGAGCGGAATGATGCCCACGCCATCAATGAATTGTTGTCCGAGTGAAACGGCGGCGTCCACTGCGATCTCGCGACTACGGTCATGCGCAGCCGTTTCAGCCCCCATGACCGCAGCCGGATAGAATAACAGGCCGCGGAACACGGTACGGCTCTCGACGCGGCTTTCGAGGCGCCGAAGCCAGGATTCAGCAGCGGCGTTATAGCGGGCGTCACCAGTATATTTGCCCGCCAACCACAGCATGCCGATCCAAAAGCCACCGGTCCAGAATCCGTCCGGCGATGTCGTCCAACCGCCAGTTTCCGGATCGCCGACATTTGGAAACCCGTCGAGATTCATTGCGAGCGTCTGATCGATACGTCCAAGCATCCGTTCGATCGCCGCATCCCAAGACGGCGAGACTGAAGTGTGCGCTGATGTGCTCATGGAGAACTCCCTATTTCGTCGCGCCAACGCTATCCGAGCGCGGATCGCTCTTGAGCGCTTCTGATTTTTTCAATGCGTTGATTTCGTCTTCACTGAAGCCGAATGACTGAAGCACTTCTTCGTTGTCTGCCCCCATCCATGCCGGGGCGCGGCGATAGGTTGCAGGCGTCCGCGAGAGTTTGACGGCACTGCCTGCGACTTTCAGTTCTCCGTGACCCGGAACGTCGATTGACCAGATTGAACCATTCGCCTCGATTTGCGGATGGCTGAGAGTGTCGGGGAGACGATTGATCGGCGAATACAGAATATCTACGCGTGCGAGGCGCTTGGTTACCTCGGCCACGCTCTCTTGCGCAAAGAGCGGCGCAAACCTTTCGTGGATGCTCGCCTTGCTGGCGATCTGCAACTCGACGGTTCGGAATTGCTCGCTCTCGCTCATGTCCGAAACACCGAAAGCATCGCACAGCAGCCGAAGAGGATTGTCGCGGAATAGCGTAAGCACGACGATCCAACCGTCCTTCGCGCGAAACACCATCGATTGCCGCAACCAGCTCGTGTCCGTGCCATGCATTGTCTGACTGGCGATTTCCAGCGTCTGCATTCCGACAGCAACCTCGAGCAACGACGTCGATACCGCCTGCCCCTTGCCGGAACGCCCACGCTCAATCACCGCCGCCAAAATCCCTTGGGTCAGCGAAAGCGCCGCCGAATAGTCCATCACAGGCGTGTTGTTTAGTTTCGGTTCCTCGTCAGGATCGCGGCCGCTCATGGTGAAGCCGCTGAATGCCTGTGCCAGCATGTCCTGCCCAGGCAGCTTCGACATCGGCCCGTGTTGGCCGAACGCATATCCACCAGCAAATATCAGCCTCGGATTGCGCTTGGCCAACTCTTCATATCCGAGACCCAGCCGCTCCATCACGCCCGGCCGGAAGTTATGGATCAACACATCCGCTTGATCGATCAGCTTCAACAACGCAGCCTGTCCGTCGGGCTGTTTGATGTCGATGCAGACCGTGTATTTGTTCCGGCAGAGCGCGGCGTAATAGCAACTCATCACGCCCTGCTCGTTCGCGACGGGATCGAGAGTTCGCAGAATGTCGCCCGATCCCGGTCGTTCGACTTTGATGACCGTCGCGCCGAAATCCGCCAGCATCTGCCCGGCAAGCGGCACCTGCATCACCATACCAAGCTCAATCACCGTGATACCTGCGAGCGCGACAGACCGTTCCTGCATCGTCGTTTCCCTGCAACTTACCTACTATCCGGACAGTATGTACTATGGCCCACTCGACGACGGCAAGGGGTTTGATCTATGAAGCGTGAAGAAGCGAAGGAGACGCGCATGCCAAATGGTGCAGTGAACAACTGGACGATCCGTCAGGTCGCCCTGGAGCGTCTCTCAACATGCAGCGGCAGGCCGTTTCTTTCGCAGTGCGGCAACGAATTCGAAACATACGGGTCCTTCATCGGATCCGCGGCGAAGCTTGCAAACGCGTTCAAGGCTATGGGGATCACGACTGAAGGCGCGGTGGCGATCCTGTGCCCCGAGAGCGGTCCGCATCTTCACGCATGGATGGCTTGCGCATTGCTCGGCGCCACCGAGGTGCCGATCAACCCGACGCTACGCGGTGAGCCGTTGCAGCACATCCTCCGAACGGCGCAGCCGACCGTTGCCATCGTCAGTGTCGAATTGCTTCCTCATCTGCTCGAAGCCGCTTCAGCGATCACCAGCTTGCGCGGATTGGTCGTCGTTGGATCACCTCTTGCGCCCGCTGCTTCGGGGCACCACGACGCGGTCGGTTACGACCATGTCATGGCGACAGGAACATCCGAAATTCCGGAGATGTCCGTGGCGACCGCGAATATCGGATCGATCATGTTCACCAGTGGAACGACCGGTCCCGCGAAAGGCGCCATGATGCCGAACGGCCAGTTGTGCATGATGGCGCGCCAAGTCATCGACGTCATGAGGATCACCCACGACGACGTCTTTTATGGAGCGCATCCCCTCAACCACATTGCCGGAAAATACATGGGGGTCCTCGCAACATTCATGGCTGGCGGAAGGATCGTGCTCGATGACGGCTTCAAAGCCGAATCGTGGCTCGCCGCCATTCGCCGTTATGATGCGACAATCAGCATCGCACATGGTCCAATGATCGAAATGATCTTCGGCGAGCCATCGACGCCGCTGGACGCCAAGCACAATCTGAGGAGATTGATGTGCTGCCCGATGCCGGCCCATCTGGCTGACGCGTTCGAAGCCCGCTTCGATCTGAAAACCGTTGACATGTGGGGCATGACCGAAATCGGTTGCCCGACATGGACATCACTTGACGCACCGAGGGTGCCGCGGTCTTGCGGACGGGTGCTGACCGACTATTACGATCTGCAGATCGTTGACCCCGACACCGACGCGACATGCCCGGCGAACCAGGCAGGCGAGATCGTCGTCCGCCCTCGCCATCCTTCGACGATCATGCAGGGCTATCTGGGAATGCCTGACGAGACCGTTCGCGCCTGGCGAAATCTATGGTTCCACACGGGCGATCTGGGTTACCTCGACGAGAACGGCAACATGTTCTTCGTAGATCGGCTCAAGGAGCGTATCCGGAGACGATCCGAGAATATCTCAGCATACGACATCGAGACCGCGGCACTCGGCTTCGCGCACATCCGCGAGGCCGCCGCCGTTGGCGTGCCGTCCGAATTCACGAACGATGACGACATCAAGCTGTGCGTGTCTTGCGAAAAGTCCTTCGCACCCATCGACCTGATAGCATTCCTGACCACGAAGCTTCCTCATTTCATGATCCCTCGCTACATCGAGATCATGGAGGCTCTTCCACGGACGCCCACCAACAAGGTCAGGAAGCGAGCACTGAGCGAAAGCGGCGTGGGCCCCGATACCTGGGACCGCAATCGCGCGAATGTCCGGCTACGGGACTTTTACAAGGACTGAAAGCGACTGGCCCGCTCTGCCGCTCGGACGCCTCGTCGGGGGCAGAAGGGATGGAGGCCATCCTCGCGACAGCACTCTCGACACATACATGGCGGAAGGATCCGCGGCTCGGCGAGATAGCAGCGGCGTTTGCGGCCGCTACTATCAGGAGGTGTCCATGCAAACATCGTCCGCAAGTGCGACGACGAGCTTTTAACCGGCGTATGGCTTCAGACTGCTCGTGAACAACTGGCGCAGGTCGTCTTCGGTAAGCGGACGCCCATTCGTCGCGGTGGAATGATCCTCGAAAGCCCATTTGACCAATGGTTCGCAATCATCCGGTGTAAGCCCCATTTCGGTGAGCGACGCAGGCAGGCCGAGATCGGCGTTGAGGTCCACGATGGCCTGCGAAAGATCCGCTCCGGCAGAGAGCCCCATTGCTGCGCGCAACGCTTCGTACTTCCGCTCGCATGCGGATGCATTGAAACGAAGAAGATGCGGAAGAATGACGGCGTTCAGGCAACCGTGGTGCAGCTTCTTCGTCTTATGTCCGCCGAGCGCATGGGACATCGAGTGAACGCCGCCGAGTCCCTTCTGAAAGGTCATTCCCCCTTCCAACGCCGCCATCATCATCTCGCTTCGGGCTTCGATGTTCTTACCGTCCTTGACGGCGATCTTCAGGAAGCCCATCGCCCGTCGCAAACCGTCCAATGCGATCGCTTCGGCGGGTGGATTGTCCTTAGGGCTGAGATAGGTCTCGATGCAATGCGTGACGGCATCCATACCGGTCGCCGCCGTGAGAAACGGAGGCAGGCCCAACGTCAGTTCCGGATCGCAAACAGCAATGTTCGGAATGAGATGCGGAGAGATGAAGCCCAGCTTGCGTCCATCCGAAAGCGTGATGAGTGCCGCGCGACCGACCTCGCTCCCGGTGCCGGCAGTTGTGGGCACGGCGATCACGGGCGGCTGATCGGCCGAGATCTTGGCAATTCCTCCTAGGATCGCCGCGTATTGCGCGAGCGGTTCCGGATGAGTGACCAGCAGAGCCGCCGCCTTTGCAAGATCGAGCGACGAGCCGCCGCCGAACGCGATGATCGAGTCGCAATTTCCGGCTTTGAACTGGTCCCGTGCGGCCAGGACCGCGGCTTCCGTGGGGTTTTCGGGCGTGCCGTCGAACACCGCCGTCGTTCCATCCAGCCGAGCGGCCTTCATAAACGTATCGAGCAACCCGACTGCGACGATACCCTTGTCCGTCACGATCAACGGCCGCGAGACGCCCAACAGCTTGAGCTCTTCCGGAATGAGTCCACTCGCCCCGACCTCGAACTGGATACGAGTCAGGTAGGTAATCAGGCCCATCTTCTTCTCCTTTTGAAGGCAATTCGTGCGTACGCCGAGGCGTTCAGACGCATCTCGCGCCGCAGCGCACGAAACCATGAAGTCCGCAGTTAACATACTGTCCGGATAGTATGCAATCGGATTAAGCGACTTCCCGATGTATCCGCGGCGTCATCAACGCCGCGGATACAAATCCGCTGTTCAGATCAGTTGGATGGCTCGATGCCGTGCAGGAAGGTCGTCCATACCGTCCGGACCAACTTTCGCCCGTCGATATTCGCACCTCGACGATGCCATTCCAGCATCATTCCGTCGTTCGTTGCGACAATCATCGACGCGAGTTCCTTCGTGGACGTAGAAGCAATTTCGCCCCGCTTCTTGCCCGCTTCCAGGATGGTTTCGAGCGCGGAGTAAATCTCGTCGTATATCTCGACGATCCGCTTGCTGATCGCATCGTCACGATCGCGGAATTCGATTGACGTCTTGATGAGGCAGAGCAGCTTCTGGGGCTGCTCTATTCCATTCAGCGAACTGAATCGGAAGAAGCCCGCAATCTTGTCCGTCGCCGAGCCCTCGATTTTATGGACGTGATCCAGAAGCGGCGAGACAACGGCCTCGCGCGCGTCTTCCAGCAAACCGAGCAAAAGCCGCTGCTTGCTGTTGAAGTAAAAATAGATCGACCCCTTGGTGAGACCCGCGGCCCTCGCGATCTCGTCAAGCGATGTCGCGTGATAACCTTTTGCGACGAACAGTGCGAAGGAAGCCTCCGAAAGGCGACGGATGCTGTCTTCGCGGAGCTCCAGATTCGTCGCGGGTTTGGGCGACTTTGATGACCGCTTTTTGGTCTTCGTGCCGCGAACCACCGGAGTGGCCGCCGCTTTCGGTCGCTTGCTGGCTGTTGCTTTCAGTAGAGCTGGCACTTTGGTCCTGTGATTGTCTCGGTTAACGATGCGAAGCGTCACCATCAAAAAATCGTTCGATACAGTAGTCCGTGCGGATTGAAGCCCGCAAGTGTTGCGGCCGCTCGGTCAGCCACTCTGACGAGCAACCGCGCCGCGGACGGGCGACATCGCCCACCCGCACGATCGCGGATCGACGGAAACAGAAACAACTCCGCCGGGATTGAATGGCAGAACTTGCGTGGAATCCGGCGCTTGCGACCTTCAAGCCCGCCATCCACCTTAACATCCTCTGCCCACGTTGACAACATACCATACGGATAGTAAGTGGCCAGATAGCGATTGCGGGTTCGAGTGAAGGTTGCCGCGGATGCTCGCGCACGACGCGACGGCGCCCACCGTATTCGGCAAACGACGGAATCGCCATTTCATTTGGAGTAAGACAGTGACCATTACAGGCGAACTTTTCATTGGCGGGAAGCGCGTTCGAGGGACCGGAGGCCCCCTGCACGCTCGGAACGCTTCCACCGGCGAAATTCTGCCTGGTGAGTTCAGCACAGCTTCAATCCCGGAACTGGAGCTTGCGGTCAAACATGCAGATGAGGCCTTCTTCGCATTTCGCGAGATCGATCTGCAACGCCGAGCGCGCCTTCTTGACGCGATAGCGGAGAATATCCTCAAACTCGGCGACGAACTCGTTACTCGATGCATGGCGGAGACGGGTCTTCCGCAAGGGCGCATCGAAGGCGAGCGCGGGCGTACGGTTGGGCAGTTGCGGATGTTCGCCGATGTTGTGCGCCAAAAATCATTCTTGAACGTTCGAATTGAGACCGCACAGCCGGATCGCAAGCCTGCGCCGCGCCCCGACTTGCGATTGCGAAACGTGCCGCTTGGCCCGGTGGCTGTTTTCGGAGCCAGCAATTTCCCGCTGGCGTTCTCGGTCGCCGGCGGCGACACCGCTTCGGCTCTCGCGGCCGGTTGCCCGGTGATCGTCAAGGCTCATTCGGCGCATCTCGGAACGTCCGAACTGGTTGGACAAGCGGTCCAGAATGCGATTGCCGAATTGGGCTTGCCCCCCGGCCTGTTCGCCCTCCTGTCCGGCTCTGGTCAGGTGGTGGGCGAAGCACTGGTTGCGCACGAAAAAATCAGGGCTGTCGGCTTTACAGGCTCTCGGCGCGGCGGGACTGCGTTGATGAAAATCGCCGCCGCCAAGCGTCAACCGAGCCCGGTCTTCGCGGAAATGAGTTCCATCAATCCCGTGTTGCTTTTCCCGCGTGCGCTCGAAACCAACGGCGAATCCATCGGCGGCGCGTTCGCCAGTGCGCTCACATTGGGTTGCGGACAGTTCTGCACGAATCCCGGTCTCGTCATCGCGATCAAAGGCGCCGCGCTGGAACGCTTTATCGCGAGTGCCGCTGCGTCCATCGCCCAATTCCCCCCGACACCGATGCTCACCTCATCCATCCTCGAAAGCTACCGCGAGGGCGGCGAAGCCTTGGCGTCGCAGAAGGGTGTTACGCGCGTGTCCGCCAGCGGTTCCGTGGAAGCGGGACGCGCTTCCGCCCAGCTCTTCCGGACCACGGCAAAGTCGTTCCTCAGCAACCCGGCACTGCATGCCGAAGTGTTCGGTCCAACGTCGTTGATCGTCGAAGCAACGGATTGGAGCGAGGTCGAAACGGTGATCGCATCGCTCGAAGGCCAACTCACCGTCGCTTTGCACATCGAGGGCGAAGATCAGGAGCTCGCCGCAAAGATGCTGCCGCAACTTGAGTGTCTGGCGGGCCGGATCCTTGTGAACGGTTTCGGGACCGGCGTGGAAGTCGGAGCGGCTATGGTCCATGGCGGTCCTTATCCGGCGACATCGGACGGGCGCAGCACGTCTGTGGGCAGCCTCGCAATCGAACGGTTCCTGCGTCCCGTCTGCTATCAGGATCTTCCTGCAACCCTCCTGCCCCCGGAATTGCGATGACGTGCTGATCCTGCGCGCGCACATGAGCGCGCAGCATCGCTGAGATTTACGCAAATACCGCTTCGCCGCCCCTTCATCAGAACATTGCATACTGACTGAACAGTATGTAAATTTCATTTGAAAAAGAACCCAACTGATTGGCTTTGAGGAAACGAAAATGAGCAATGCGCACGATTACCAAGAATTCCGTTCCAACCTTCGGCGTCTGGCTCTCGACAAGATCGAGCCCCACGCAGCGGCGTATGATCGGGAAGTAACGTTTCCGGAACAATCGCTCGAAGCCTTCAAACAGCTCGGGCTCGTCGGCTTGGCATTCAGCGAGACCGTCGGCGGTCAGGACGGCGATGTCCTCGCGCAATGCATTGCGCTCGAGGAAATCGCGCGGGTCTGCGCATCATCCTCGTTGACGCTGATGGTGATCTGGGCCGGTCTCGTGCCGGTCGCCAAACACGGCAATAAGGAATTGCTCGAGACGGTGATCAAGCCTGCGATGGCTGGCGGCACCGTCGCTTCGATCTGTTTGACCGAACCGCATTGCGGTTCCGATCTGTTCGCTTTGAAGACGACAGCGAAGCGCGACGGCAACGACTGGGTCATCAACGGCCAGAAGCGCTACATCAGTAATGCCGGACGCTCCGACTGGTACACCGTGCTCGCCCGCACCGGAGAGAAGACGTTCGGCCTGTTCTCCGTTCATAAGGACGATCCCGGCTTCTCCGTCGGCAAGAAGGAAAGCAAGCTCGGGATTAAGGGCAGCCCGACCGCCGATCTGCATTTCGAGAATTGCCGTATTTCTGCATTCCGGGCCATCGGCGACGAAACCAAGGGTTATGACTACATCAGCGAGTCCCTCACCTGGACCCGAGCCCTGATCGGAGCTCAGGCTCTCGGCATCGCCCAGGGCGCGCTCGACCAAGCGGTCAACTACACCTCCGAGCGCCAGCAGTTCGGCCAGATGCTGTCGAAATTCCAGATGTTGCGCGCCATGATCGCAGATATGGCGACTGCTATCGAGGCAGGACGGACGCTCCTTTACAGCGCCGCGGAAGCCATCGACGAAGGATACCCGGACGCACGTAAACTGGCTTCGATGGCAAAGCTGTTCTGCAGCGACACCGCGATGAAGTCCACGGTCGATGCACTGCAAATGCACGGCGGTGCTGGCTACATGAATGACTTCCCCATCGAACGAATGCTCCGCGACGCAAAGATCACGCAGATCTACGAAGGCGCCAACGAGATCCAGAAATTGATCATCGCCAAGGATGTCTATGATCGGAACGCCGAGCGTTCGAAATAATACCCTGCTTCAGAAGTGAACGAGATTTCATCAGGCACGGCGCACCGGCGGAATGCTGCTGCGCCGTGCCGACGCGCTTTGTGAGAAATGCATCATGGCAACTGAATCGAGCAAAAAACCCGCTGGCCGCCCATTGGACGGCATTCGCGTTATCGACCTGACCCGGCTGGCTCCGGGTCCCTACTCCACCATGCTTCTCGCCGACATGGGCGCAGAAGTGATCGTTGTCGGCGGAGGAGCTGGAAGCCTTCCCATTGCCGCACTGGCGCGCGGGAAGCGTTTCATCGAGATCGACTTGAAATCCGCCGAAGGAAAGTCCGCTTTTCAAGGCCTCGTGCGACAGTCCGACGTTTTGATCGAAGGCTATCGCCCGGGCGTCATGGACCGCCTCGGCTTGGGATACGATGCCCTTCAACAGATCAACCCGCGATTGGTGTATTGTGCGATTACCGGTTACGGACAATCCGGCCCCATGGCACAAGAGGCAGGCCACGATTTGAATTATGCCGCCGTCTCCGGTGCCATAGGAGCGTTCGGGCCTAGCGGCGGCGTCCCATCGTTTCCCCTGAACCTCCTCGCTGATTTTGCTGGCGGCAGCCTTTTCGCGACGCTGGGGATACTCCAGGCCCTGATCATGCGCGAGCGTACTCAAGCCGGGCAGTATATCGACGCCGCGATGGTCGATGGCTGTATCTCCCTGATGGCCATGCACTATCCAGATTGGGGACACCCCGTTCTGCAAGCCCCAGGCGACGGACTTGTCGCAGGAAACGCACCTTTCTATCGCTGCTATCGATGTGCCGACGGGAAGTTTCTTGCCGTGGGCGCTCTGGAGCAACGCTTCTTCGAAAATTTATGGGCAGGTTTGGGTATCGGAGACCCGCTTCCGAACCATCTCGATCGAAACACGTGGTCTTCAATGACCGAAAGGTTCGAGAAACTCTTCGAAACTCGGTCCCGCGATGAATGGACGGAGCTCTTCGCGAACAAGGACGCATGCGTCACACCTGTGCTGGACCCTGTCGAGGCACTTTCCCACAAACAAAACACAAGCCGCCATCCAGACCTTCGTCCGGACAGCGTCCCGGTCGTGCCGCTGCTGTCCAAGGCCGAAAAGATTGCGACGGTCGTTGATACAACGGATAAGACGCAATCGGTCCTTGAAGAACTTGGGCTTTGGACGCCAGAACTTGAACGATCGGTAGCTAACCAACCTAAACGGCAGGTCACGGGTCTGAGTTGGCCGCCGTTGTAGTATCTGCACCGGGCTGGAAACCCTGCAATCGGAGTCTGTAGCAGATGCGGATCAGGGCGCTCGTTTGGGCTCGACATTCTATGTAGGGGCAATCAGATGGGCCAAGGATTGGCGGGATCAAACTCATGATCGCAGCACAACACCCGGGAGAACAACGGTGCCAAGAACGTTGGTCGGCTTTAACTCGAAGCAGTCGTTCAAAACGATGTTAGAGAAAGGCAGATCTTGTGAACTTGGCTGCACCGCTTGTGTCCGCTTTGCGCCATGAGCGGACGCGACGCGGTTCGCCCTCCTAGGTGGCGCGACTTCGATGGACATGTCGGGATGTCTCGATCATTTCCGTCGTGGATCAGCCGCAAGAACGGGACATCAGCATAGTGCCGAACTGCCCCATTCAACGGCTAACTAGTCGTGGCTCGGGGGCCGGTTCGGTATGCTGGCCGTGGGCTCGCGATCAGATTTGCTTAACACGTGTTTGTCGAGCAGGCAGGATTGGCTCAGATCGACAGCCTCGCCGCTCATGCCCTCGAAAAACCCGCCGGATTAAAGGCGTTCTGTATGGCCGCCCAAGCGCGGCTAACGCCGAAGTTGGACAAGGTTTGACCAGCGCCGGAACCCGTGGGCGTAGCCGGCGATGCGTCAACACGTCGCTGCTGATCAAGATAGTTCCTTTGAGATTTGCCTACTGCAAGGCCTGCACGGTTCGGAACGCTCGTTGTAGGCATCCGCGATGGGCAACCACGCTCTTACCACTGCGCGATGAAGTCACGCTGGTTATCGTTTGATCTGCGGTATCTATTTCTAAATATGTTCTTAGGGTCTCCGCGCTAGGGGTAAACGGAACAGAAAAAAGTTTTGTGCCCAGTGGATTTTTCATCTTTCATTGACGGTGCCGCTCCTCCGGCGGCTTTGATAGACGCCAGCGGCATCGTCCGAGAAGCCAACGTGCAGTTTCTCGCCATTTTTGAGCTGCCGCGCGACGGCATCGCGGGGCAGGAAAGGGCGTCGCTGCTGCAGATAAGCCACCGCGAGGCTTTTCGCCGGCTTTGGAGCGGCCTCCCCAGCGGCCAGACGATACAGTCGCGGGCTCCTCACCTCGGCGCCAAGGATGTTGTCTGGGTTGACAGCACCTTCATGCCGATCAACGCAGGCCAGGCAAAAGAACCGTTTGTACTGGAGTTAGCTCGCGCATCGCAGTCGGAGGTAGAGGCCATCGGGCTGAGAAACGCCCTGGATCTGTCGTGCGCCGTTGCCGAGATAGAGGTCGGCGGTGAACTAAGATCGGCAAGCGCCTCTTATTGCCGTCTTTTTGGCATCGATCCTAATGCATGCTCCGGGCTTGGCATGGATAGGATCTGGCGATCGGATGACCGCGGATTCCCGGCAATCTGGTCGGACATCCTCGAAGGCAACAGCGAAACGCGGGAGGAACGGCAGGAATGTGAGAAAGGCCATTCGCACCGCGCTGTCGCGCGTCGCGCAGGCGCTGGGCAAATGTCAGATCCGGCGCCAACTCAACGAACGGGATTTTTACAACGTCGTCCTTACCTATCGAATGAACGATGGCTCGGGAAACGGTATTGTCATCGCCAAAATCTGTATCAGGCATAGGATCGTCAAACCGCTTCCCTCTCAGATGACATTCTAAGATCGCGAAAAAGAACAAATAGGCTTGCGCCATGAGAGGCCGCTCTAGCCTCTCCTTCTTTTCGTTTTTTACTGGGAATCGCTTGGAAACCTCTTTTGCGTTACCTGCGCTTTCGATGATTTGCATTACTTCGCGACCCGCATTGGTGGGCCGTACTTTCAGATGATCTACTTTTAAAAGATACTTGCCTTTGTTGTAAGTTAGCGTCCCAACATCGTCGTCAAGCGCGTCGTCTTTGTGGGGCTTCAATACATCCCGAAGTGCGAGAAGCATGATCTGGAGCGTTGTAATACGCTGCTGCCCATCTATGACTTCGCTTGTGGGGATTGTGTCGGGATTCGAATGTATCGGACTTCCCACGACGATAGCGCCTAAGAAGTGTTTGCGTAGTTGCTTTAGCTTATTCGGACCACCAACTTTCTCGGAATTCTCGCGATGCTCGACCAAAGCATCTACTCGATCGATGATGTCGACCCATAGCGGTTGAATTTGATCCGTCAAATTCCAGACATAGCCGCGCTGAAAAAGCGGAATCAGTGACCTGCCCCCCTGATTGCCCTCGTTTATAAGTAGACTCTGTTCTGGTTTTCGTCCCTGTTTGAACGGTTGGCAAACTCGGTTGGTGTGAGCCCGTTGAGGCTCGTATGCGGTCGGTTGGTGTTGTAGTCGATCCTCCAGTCTTCGATGATCTGCCGGGCTTCGTTGAGGTTGGCGAACAGGTGTTCGTTGAGGCACTCGTCGCGCAGGCGACCGTTGAAGCTCTCGACAAAGCCATTCTGCATCGGTTTGCCCGGTGCGATGTAGTGCCAGTCGATGCCAAGCTCTTCCTGCCAGGCCAATACAGCGTTCGACGTAAACTCGGTGCCGTTGTCGCTCACGATCATCCGGGGGCAACCTCGGCTCTCGATGATCTGATCGAGTTCGCGCAGCACCCGCCGGGCGGTCAGCGATGTGTCGATGACCAGCCCGAGGCATTCCCGGGTGAAGTCGTCGACCAAAGTCAGGATACGGAAGCGCCGACCGCTGGCAAGCGTGTCCATGACGAAGTCGAGCGACCAGCGCAGGTTCTGATCCTGGGGCATTGTCATCGGTGCCCGCGTGCCGAGCGCCCGTTTACGGCCGCCGCGTTTGCGCACCGACAGCCGTTCTTCCCTGTAGAGCCGATAGAGCTTCTTGTGATTGATCCGGATGCCTTGCCGAGCCAGTAGCAAGCCCAGGCGGCGATACCCGAACCGCCGTCGTTGCGAGGCTAGTTCCTTCAACTTGATCCGCAACGCTGCGTCGTCGGATCGTGTCGACGCATAGCGATAAATCTTCGGCTGCAACCCGACCAGATTGCAGGCCCGCCGCTGCGAGTAGCTCTTCTCACTGACCGCCCAGGTCACAGCACGTCTCCGCAAACTGGGCGTCAGAAGTTTTTTCCGAGCATCTCCTTCAGCGTCGACACGTCCAGCATCGACTCTGCCAGTAACTTTTTTAGCTTGCGGTTCTCCTCCTCCAGCGCCTTCAGCTTCCGCGCTTCGGAGATTTCCATGCCGCCGTAGCGCGAACGCCACTTGTAGAAGGTCGCATCGCTGATGCCGTGCTTCCGGCACAGGTCGCTCGCCGTAGCCCCCGCCGCATGCTCTTTCAAGGCCTTGATGATCTGCTCTTCCGTAAACCTGCTTTTACGCATCGTCTGTCTCCTCAATGGAGAACAGAAATCCTAACTCAAAATCGGGGACGTTTCAGGGGTGCAGGTCACCGCTGATCGAGGCATCCGTCTTGTAGCTCAATGACCTGAAAAATTTCACAATCGCTCGTTGTGGCATTTTCATTGAAAATAGCTTGAGCCGAAGCAATGGCCCAAATATGCTGAAATCTAAACTTCAAAATGGTCTCGCGAGATCATAGCAATGAGCCCATTTCTTACCTCGAAGGAAAATATCGCACTCAACCTTGCCTTTCAGTGGCAGGGAGAGTGCCGGATAAACAGAACGTTTGCCGAGTATCTGGCTATCGCCAAAAAGATTCCGTCGATTGAAGCCCTCTACGTTTATATCAATGATGAATTGGCCAGGATCCATGCAAGCGGCCAAGCGCCTTACGATATTTGCTATTTTAAGAAAGGCGACCGAGGCCATTGGTACGCACCTTATCCCACGTCGCTTTCCAGAGAAACGATCCGAAAGGCTCTCAAGAAATCCGGCATGCTCGATTTGAAGCATTGGAAGGCTTCATAACCTGTTGATTTATCTAGTGTGGTTAGTGAGTTGCTGCGAGCGATAATCGCTGCTGTATATGGATGGCTCCTATTTTTTGAGGAGCATCATGCCAATCAGCGATATCCAACAATTGCCACCGACCAAGCTTCGCCCTAATCCCTCCAACGTTCGCAAGCATTCCAAGAAGCAAATTACTGAACTAGCGAACCACATCGAAAAGACCGGCTTTCTTGTTCCGGTCATAGCTGATGAACAGTATGTGATCTTGACGGGCCATGCCCGCGTGCTGGCCGCGAAACAGTTGGACCTTCCAACAATACCCGCGATCATTGCATCCCATCTTTCGGAAGCCCAGCGCAGAGCTTTCATTCTCTTTGACAACAAAATCTCGAGCAAATCTGAGTTCGATCAGGCAGCGCTTGCGGTTGAGCTCCAAGCACTAGCTCCTCTTCTCGCCGAGGAGGGCCTGTCACTTGAGTTCACTGGCTTTGAAGCTGCCGAGCTTGATGCCATTTTTGCCAACCAAATCGATACTGAGCTCGAACCCGCCGATATCATCCCCGAGGTGGAGACGCGCGCAGTAAGCCGCGTTGGCGATTTGTGGGAGCTCGGAAACCATCGTCTCCTATGCGGAGACTCCAGAAACGCGGAACACGTCAAAACACTCATGGACAGCACCCGTGCTTTTATGGTCTTTACGGATCCGCCCTACAACGTCCGAATTAGCTCAGTGCAGGGGCGCGGAAGAAGAAAACACCGCGAATTCGCGGTCGCGTCCGGCGAAATGTCCCGCGCTGAGTTCACCGAGTTTCTTGCTCGATGGATGCTTGTCGTCGCCCGTTACACCGAGGATGGCGCGATAGTCTTTTGCTGTATGGACTGGAAACACCTTGCGGAGTGTCTTGCCGCCGGTGAACAGGCCTTCACGGAGCTCAAGAACATCATTGCCTGGGTGAAGTCCAATGCCGGTCAAGGCAGCTTTTATCGTTCCCAGCATGAACTGATCCTGGTGTTCAAGAACGGGACCGCACGCCATCAGAACAACATCGAGCTCGGCAAACATGGCCGATCGCGCTCCAATGTCTGGCAATACGCTGGCGTGAACTCGTTCCGCAAGGACAGGTTCGCGGAGTTGACGGTTCATCCCACGGTGAAGCCAGTCGCCCTGGTGGCGGACGCGATACGCGATTGTTCGCGCCGCGGCGACATTGTTCTCGACCCGTTTATGGGCTCCGGCACAACCATCCTCGCCGCGGAAAAAGTGGGCCGGAAGGCCTACGGAATCGAGATCGATCCGTACTACGTCGATGTCGCCATCCGGCGCTGGCAGGATTTCACCAAGCGCGATGCCATCCTCGAATCCACTGGCCAGACCTTCGAGGAAGTCGCAGCTAAGCGATCCCGCCCTCGCCGGTATGTGAGGGCATCATGAGCTCAGATCAAAACGCGCCAGGCTCAGACGACAAGCCACGCCGCTACATCAGGAAGCGTGTCCGCATCCGGGACGAAGACGTCGGCTACGGCAGGCCTCCCAAGGCCTACCAATTCAGGCCGGGCAAAAGCGGGAACCCTAAAGGCCGTCCTGTAGGGGCCAAAAGCGAGGCAACCATCCTGCTCGAACTCCTCAATCGCAAAATTGAAGTCCGTCAGAATGGCAAGACCCGGAAGATCACAATTATGGAGGGGATCTTTCATAGGCTGGCCGAGGATTCGCTGAAGGGCAATACCAAGAGCGCCGCGTTCGTTCTGAACCGGCTGGCGGCCATAGCATCAACGGCTAGCACCGAGTCCGAGATCAATCCGGACGATAAAGCGGTGCTGGATGCTTACCTTCGTAAATTCCGGTCGAAGCTCAGCGAGAAGGAGTAACCGAATGAACGAGAGAGAGCTGTTTTATTCGGTTATGCGCAACGATTTCGAGAGCTTCCTGCATCGCTGCTTTCTGATGCTTAATCCTGGAGCGCTTTACCTTGAGAATTGGCACATCAAAGCGATTGCCCATCAATTGCAGCGCGTTCAGAGGGGGGAGATCAACCGCCTCATCATCAACATGCCGCCCCGCTACCTGAAGTCACTGACGGTGTCGGTAATCTTGCCGGCGTTCCTGCTTGGACATAGTCCTCGCATGAAGATCTTTGGGGTGAGCTACAGTAATGATCTGTCGGCCAAGCATGCTGCGGACTTCCGCGCGATCGTCGCCTCAGACTGGTACCAAAGGACTTTTCCCGGCATGCGGGTCGCGCGCGTGGCCGATTCAGATGTCTTCACCACAAAGCGGGGCTTTCGCCGATCAACCTCGGTGTCGGCGACGTTGACAGGTCTCGGGGGTGACATGATCATTCTCGATGACCCGCAGAAGCCTGTCGACGCACAGTCAGACGTCTTGAGGAATTCGCTCAATCAGTGGTTCACGAACACCCTGCTCTCCCGGCTGGATAACAAGGCCAGCGGTGTCATCATTCTGGTGATGCAACGGGTCCATCTCCATGACCTCACAGGCTTTCTCTTCGAAAATTCCCCTGACTGGAAGGTCCTGAGCCTGCCGGCCATAGCCGAAACCGACGAAAAGATCGAAATCGGCGATGGGCAGCATTACGCACGCCGCGCCGGCGAGGCTCTCCATCCCCGATACGAGACGATTTCCACGCTGGAAAAGCTTCGCATACAGATGGGGTCCGCCATCTTTAGCGCTCAGTATCAACAGTCACCGGTACCGGACGGCGGTGCAATGATTCGCCGCGAATGGTTTCAATACTACGATCAACTGCCAGAGCGCACCTACCGGACCAAGGTCATTCAGAGCTGGGACACTGCTGCGAAGGTCGGCAGCCAGAACGACTGGTCGGTCTGCACCACCTGGCTTTTGGTCGACAAGCACTTCTATCTGATCGACGTGACACGGGGGCGCTACGAGTATCCCCAACTGCGCGCCACGGCGATTGCCCTCGCGCAGCGATATGACCCGCTCAAAATTCTGGTGGAAGATGCCTCGACAGGAATCGCCTTGGCCCAAGAGCTTAAACAGAGCGGCATCTTCACGGTCAAACCTGTTCCGATCGAGCGTGACAAGATTGGTCGCCTGTTTGTGCATCAGGCTAAGTTTGAAGGCGGTCTGGTGCTGTTTCCGAAGAGGGCATCGTTTCTCGCAGAGCTCGAAGCCGAGCTTTTGACCTTCCCGCAGGGCAAGCACGACGATCAGGTCGATAGCCTCAGTCAGGCGCTCTCATACAAGGGTGGATACGATACGACAATGTCGTGGGTCGGGTAACATCGTGGCGCCACCTCCCAACATGAGGTGTGGTTGCTCGCTTAGATCTTTCGGATCGAGGAGAAGCGCATGGTAAAGACCGGACTCCTCATTGATCCTGCCAAGGTCACACTCATTTCCTTCACGCAATCGACCTTTGATGGGAAGAAATCGCCCGAAAATCGAACGGTGTCACCTCTCTTCATTGCAGCCAGAGATTTGAACAGGTTGGTGTCAGGATCGATCAAGGTCTTGTCCGAAAAATCCGATACCGCGTTGTTCCAGGTCGAGACTTGCAAGTTCGGGGCAAGCTCGAGAGTAACCACACCTTTGCCATCCCCATTTGTTGATTGATCCGCGACCTTTGCGATCCAGCCCGACACGTAATTGCCCTGGAGAGCATTGCACACCGCCTGCTGTCTACCATTACGAAGACCTCCCGCAGCCAGTTCATTTGCAGCCGCCATAAACTGAGAGCGGGCTTTTGTGACGGCCTCAATAAAGCGGGCCTGATCAGATGGAAGCGGCGCGCTCGGAGCCGGCGGAGGGGCGTTCTTCCCGCCACCGACCAGAGCTCCGACAACAATAAATCCAAGCGCGCAGCCCAAGGCCGCTTTAACCGCAATATTCATGGGACAACTCCCGTTTAGCTTTCGATGTGCCCTCCCGCCGAAGAATGAACAACCCGGCGTGGGCGGGTCAGCACATCGCTTCCCTTAGAGCCGAAGTCCACAGCACCTTCGGCTGCCGCGACCACTATCGGCACGGCCGGTTAATATAATCCTATTTTGGGATAATTCATTTTCGGGATCAGATTACTTGCCGCCGATTCACGGCCTTGGCGGCACATGCAAAAAACCCTTAAATCCAAAGACTATGAGCGTCTGATCGGCCTTCTCGTGGCTACACGGGAAAAGGCCGGAATCCGCCAGCATACCCTCGCCGAACGCCTCGATATGCCGCAGTCCTTCATCGCCAAGTATGAGGGCGGCGATCGGCGGCTCGACGTGATCGAGTTTATAGCCATCGCAGGGGCCCTTGGCGCAGATCCGATCAAGTTGCTGCGGGACTTCCTCGCCGGAAAGGCCCCCAGTTCGCCCCGGAAACGCGGCTGAACGGCTGAATATCCCCGGCCCGAGCATCTTGTGATCCAAACCGGGCGAACATCGCCACAAGATTGCTCGCCTTGGAGCTCGACTTCCCTGCCATTCGGAGCGTCACTGTCGCCATAAAATCGGAGACAGAATGATGGATCGCAAAATTACAGAACAGGCGATTGGCCTGATCCTTACCGAGATCGGCACTCGCCTTGGCGACGCTGCGCGAATTGCCAAGGCTGCCGAAGCCTGCGCGCTGGCCGGCAGCGTCAGCGAGGGAGTGAGGGTCTCAATGGATCTCGAGCAGATATTTTATGAAACGCACCGGTTGCAGGATGCAGCTTCCCTGCTCGACCGCTTGTCGAGCGAATAGGAGTTCTCCAGCCCGAAGACTCCCCTGCCCGTCGACACTGACGGGCTTGCGGTCGTGGCAGCACAGGATGCTGTCGCTTACCCATGGAGGACCAGATGGCCAAAGCCACATCGATCAAACCGAAATCAAGAGCAAAGAGCTCTGCAAGAAAGCTCAAGCCCACCGCGGTTGGCGGTACAAAGAAGACCCCAGCGGTTGCCCCGCCGTCATCTCGTAGTCCAAAAACCTCACATCCCGCACCCGAATTGTCGAAACAGAACACCGTGCTGGCGATGCTGAGTCAGCCAGGCGGAACCACCATTGCAGCCATCATGAAAGCCACCACTTGGCAACAGCACTCGGTCCGGGGCTTCTTTGCCGGCGTCGTCCGCAAGAAGCTGAAGCTCAGCCTTGCCTCAGAGAAGGTTGATGGCGAGCGCCGCTATCGGATTGGCAGAACCACGGCGTCGAAGTAATGGACGCCCGCCCTGGCGTGAACGGACGATCAGTTGATCCGGATGTGGAGGCCGAGCTTGATAAGCTCGGCGCACTGCCGATCGTGATCTTACGAGTCCGATACCGCGAGTTGTTCCGGTCCAAGCCGCCTTCAGCGTTCGGGCCGGACTTATTACGGCGGAGCATCGCCCAGAGAGTTCAGGAAAGGGCTTACGGTGGTGGCCTTTCCCGAGAAGCCAAGAAAATGCTCGGACAGCTCATACGATCGATGGCTTCCGGCAAGACCGGACGTCTTGAGGTGCCACAGAGGATCAAACCCGGCTCCGAACTGGTGCGAGTTTGGAACGAACAGACGCACAGGGTCACAGTGCTAGCCAAGGGCTTCGCCTACCAGGGCGAGATCTTCACCAGCCTCTCGGAAATTGCCAATCGGATCACCGGCACCCGCTGGAATGGACCAAAATTCTTCGGACTGCGGACAACAACAAAAAACGCCACCAAAGTGGCGGCGACGAAAACCGCCTCGAAAGAAGTCCGCCGTGGCCGTAAATAATGTCAAATCGATTCGCTGCGCTATCTATACTCGCAAATCCACCGAACATGGACTTGAGCTTGAGTTCAACTCTCTCGATGCCCAGCGCGAAGCTTGTGAGGCCTATATCAAGAGTCAGGCCTCGCAAGGCTGGCGTGTCCTGCCCCAACCTTATGACGATCCAGCCTTCTCCGGGGGCAACCTCGACCGCCCTGCTCTCAAGCAGCTTCTGTCGGACATCGAGTCCGGTCTGATCGACGTGATCGTCGTTTATAAGATCGACCGCCTCACCCGATCGCTCGCCGATTTCGCCAAACTGGTCGAGACTTTCGACCGCAAAGCAATTTCCTTTGTCGCGGTGACCCAGCAGTTCAACACCACCTCCTCTATGGGGCGACTGACACTGAATGTCCTGTTGTCGTTCGCACAGTTCGAGCGGGAGCTGGCGTCCGAACGCGTTCGGGACAAGGTCGCCGCCTCTCGTCGTAAAGGCAAATGGACTGGCGGTACGGTTCCGCTCGGCTATATGGCCAAAGACAAGAAGCTTGTCGTTAATCTGAAGGAAGCCGACACCGTTCGCATTATCTTCAAGCAGTATTTGGAGCTAAAGTCCTTCAGCCTGCTGGTGCAGGATCTTGATCGCCGCGGCATCGTCACCAAACGACGCGACACCAAAGTGCCGAAATATCGCGGCGGCATCCCCTTCACCTATGGTCCCCTCGCCCATGTCTTGAAAAACCGCGTGTACCTTGGCGAGGTCCATCATGGCGGCAAATGGTATGCGGCTGAACACAAACCAATCCTCGACCAGAAGACCTTCGATCAGGTGCAGGCCCAGCTCGCCGAGAACCGCGTCACCACCCAAATCCGTCGGTCAACCAGCGGAGCTCTTCTCGCCGGCAAACTCTGCGATGATCGCGGCAATCACATGAGTCCGAGTTTCACGGTCAAGAACGGCATTCGTTACCGGTTCTACATTTCACGAGCCCTTATGCGCGGCAGAAAAGCTCAGGCTGGTTCGGTCGCTCGCATTTCGGCATCACTCATCGAAGGCACTGTCATCAACGCAGTCCGGGAACGTTTCGCCCTCGAGTCACAGACCGCTGACGACCAGTTCAGACGGTATGTCGTGGATTCCGTTGCCGGCGTCGTTGTGCGCCCCAAGACAATCACAATCCGCCTGGGGCCAGACGACAAGGATGCGATCGAGGTCGCATGGCAGGCTCCGGTGAAAAACGCTCCCGCGCTTGCGCCGTCCTCAGTCAACATCGGTCAGCCAGATCCAAAACTTTTGCAGGCGATCGTGCGTGCTCACGCGTGGTTGCGAGACCTGCAAAGTGGCAGGTTTGACAGCGTCGAAGCACTGGCAGCGTCGGTCAAGCTCCATCCGAAAGTCGTGCGGCAGGAGCTCCGCTATGCGTTTCTGGCGCCGGCTATTACAGAGGCAATTCTGGCCGGCGAGCAGCCGCGAACGCTCACGCTGGCGCGGATTCCAAAGACCCTGCCGCTGACTTGGTCGGGCCAGTGCCGCACTCTTGGTTTCTGATCGGTGTTGCAACCAAGTTGAGATGTCACGATTTGTGCAAAGTAGAAATATCATAGGGCGGCCTGTCAGGGGACAGGAGACGGCGCCGCGCCGACCATCGTATCGGAGCGGCGCCGTCCTCTGCGGGAGGATTTTGGGGCTGAGTTGCTGGCT
>JAFKER010000021.1 GCA_017308595.1 Afipia sp. | reverse complement strand
CGAGCGTACCCGCGAGGGCAACGACCTCTATCACGAGTTCATCGAATCCAACGTCAACAAGAAGGGCGGCGGCGAAGGCTCGAAGTGCGCTCTCGTGTTCGGCCAGATGAACGAACCGCCGGGCGCCCGCGCCCGCGTCGCGCTCACCGGTCTGACCATCGCGGAAGACTTCCGCGACAAGGGCCAGGACGTGCTGTTCTTCGTCGACAACATCTTCCGCTTTACCCAGGCGGGTTCGGAAGTGTCGGCGTTGCTCGGCCGTATTCCTTCGGCGGTGGGTTATCAGCCGACGCTCGCGACCGATATGGGCGCGCTGCAGGAGCGCATCACCACCACGACCAAGGGTTCGATCACCTCGGTGCAGGCGATTTACGTGCCGGCCGACGACTTGACCGACCCGGCGCCTGCGACCTCGTTCGCCCACTTGGACGCGACCACCACGCTGTCGCGCTCGATCGCTGAAAAGGGCATCTATCCGGCGGTGGACCCGCTCGACTCGACCTCGCGCATGCTCTCGCCGCTGGTCGTCGGCGAGGAACACTACGCCGTCGCGCGTCAGGTTCAGCAGGTGCTTCAGCGCTACAAGGCTCTGCAGGACATCATCGCGATTCTCGGCATGGACGAACTGTCCGAAGAGGACAAGCTGACCGTGGCGCGCGCCCGCAAGGTCGAACGCTTCATGTCGCAGCCGTTCCACGTCGCTGAAATCTTCACCGGCTCGCCGGGCAAGTTCGTCGACCTCGCCGACACCATCAAGGGCTTCAAGGGCCTGGTGGAAGGCAAGTACGATCACCTGCCGGAAGCGGCCTTCTACATGGTCGGCACCATCGAAGAAGCCGTCGAGAAGGGCAAGAAGCTCGCAGCGGAAGCGGCGTAATCACGATGGCCAACACCTTTCACTTCGATCTGGTTTCTCCGGAAAAGATCGCCTTCTCGGGTGAAGTCGAGCAGGTCGATATTCCCGGCGTCGATGGCGATCTCGGTGTGATGGCCGGACATGCGCCGCTGGTGGCGACCATTCGTCCCGGCATCATGACGGTGACGGTCGGCGGTAAGCACGAGAAGATCATCGTGCTCGGCGGCCTTGCGGAAATCTCCGACAAGGGTCTGACGGTTCTCGCCGACACCGCGACCTCTCTGCAGGATCTCGACCGCGAAGCTTTCGCGGGCAAGATCTCCGAAATGGAAGAAGGTTTGAAGGAAGAAGAAGGCGACGCTCTCGATCGCGCCATCGAACGCCTCGACCACTTCAAGGTGATTCAGCAGTACATCGTTTCGACGGCGATGCATTGACTGGAACGCTCGCCCTGAATTGAAAAAGCCCCGCGATTGCGGGGCTTTTTGCATTCGGAGCGCAGATTATTTTCCTGCGAATTTCGTGAATTCCCGGACGACGCGCTCATAGACCGGGCGCTTGAATGGCACGATGAGCTCGGGGAGATTCTTCATCGGCTCCCAGCGCCAGTCGATGAACTCCGCTTTATGCCCGGCAGGAGAGGCGACATTGATCTCGCTGTCCTTGCCGGTGAAACGCATCGCGTACCACTTCTGCTTCTGTCCGCGGAAGCGGCCTTTCCAGGCGCGGCCTGCAACGGTGCGCGGGATGTCGTAAGTGAGCCAGTCTGAAACCTCGCCTAGCTTTTCGACCGATCGTGCATTGGTTTCTTCATAGAGCTCGCGCTTGGCTGCGGCCCAGGTATCTTCGCCGGAATCGACGCCGCCTTGCGGCATTTGCCAGACATGAGTTTGATCGACATGTTCAGGCCCGCCCACACGGCGGCCGATGAACACAAGTCCCTCGGGGTTGATCAGGGTAATCCCGACACAAGTCCGGTAGGGCAGATCGTCGTAACGCGCCATCCTGATAAAGCCTTTGATTCCCGACCCGCCCAAGCGCCAGCCGCGCTCTATTCACATACGCCGCGCCGGGAAGCCGGTTCCGCCTTCCAGGTGCGTCTAGCTTGATTTTGGTTTCAGCATCGCCGTTGTCAACGGCACCAGCGTGAGGCCGCGGGCCTCAAGCTGCTTTGCCCAGCTTCCAATCCGTTCGATGGAAATCGGCAGTGCGGATGCGACACCCACAGCGGTTCCGCGCTCTTTTGCCAGCGTTTCCAGCCGCGCCAGCGCCCGGTCGATTTCGGCGGGTGTCGGCACGGTATCGATGCTGACGTCGGCCCTCGCGAATGGCATCGCCTGGCCCTCCGCGATCACGCCTGCCACGCTGCGCGGCGCCGTGCCGTCATCGAGCCAGGCGAGGCCGCGCCGGGCCGCTTCTTTAACGAGGGGCTGCATCGCGGCGTCAGTCGCGACAAAACGGGCACCCATGAAATTGGCGATGCCGACGTAGCCCTGGAATCGGCTCATATGCCATGCAAGCCGGTCAGCGTTCTGTTCTGCAGAAAGCGTGGTGAGCAGCGTCTGCGGGCCCGGGTCATTGTCCGGATAGTCGAACGGCTCCATCGGAACCTGTAACAGCACCTCGTGCTTCTGGGCGCGGGCCCGTTCAACCAGCTTGCCGGGATCCGAACCATAGGGCGTAAATGCAAGGGTTACAGCCCCGGGAAGCTTGGTAATCGCGTCTGTGGTTTTTGCCGCACCCACCCCGAGGCCCGTGACGACGATGGCGATCACGGACTTCTTCGCCATGCCGGCACGGTCGGCATCGCTGCCTGCGGCGTAAGCGCGAAACGACTTCAAACCGTCGGCGGCGACCGGGATCATGCCATAGCGCGACGGCTCCAGCAGTTTTGGATTGATGCCGGCCATCAATGCGGTTTGGGTTTCCACTTTTGAGGAAGGATCGGCAGTTCCCGCACCGACGATGACGTCCTGTCGTGTGCCGCTGGAGCCATCGATGATGGTGATGGTCTGCTGGCCCGCCGCAGGTGTGCTGGCGGGCGCCGCAGCCTCTCTAGGGGCCGCAGGCACGGAGCCGGCAGGTTTAGCCGCCTGTTCGCCCGGAAGGGTGGCGGGATCATAGGCCACCCTCGCCAGCGGCTCGCCGCCCATCGGATTGTGGGTGAAGATTGCGAAGCCAAGAAAGGTCACAAGGAACAGCCCGGACAGCCCCGCAATCGCCTGCGGTGCGCTAAACGGGAGTTTGTATCGCCGCTTGCGCGGTCGATCCTGTCCAAGCGGTGCGCTCAGATCGTCGGTTGTCACGGCGCATGAACCTCGCGAATCAATCCGCGAATCCTATCACGGCCCGGCGGGGCCGGGCGCCGCGGCCTTGAGGTTCCCGTTCGCATGACGCCGCACCCAAGGCGCGCCAAGAAAAAGGGCGGCCCGAGGGCCGCCCTGATCCGTCGAGTGTATTCCCGATCTCAGTTCGCGGCCTTGTTGGTGGCCTTGTCGGTCGGCGCCGGTGCCGATGTGGTCTGCTTGATGCCGTGGAGGAGATCGGCGGCCATCTTGAGTGCCTTGTCGTCCTTGGCATCCGGCGGCACGTAAGACTGCGAGCCGGTTTCTTCCTGACCTTCAGCCTTGAGGTGGCCACGCAGCGAAGCTTCACCCTTGGTGTCGGTCTTGGCCTTCAGGTCATCCGGCACATCCTGCAGAACCTCGATGTCCGGGATAATGCCCTTGGCCTGAATCGACTTGCCCGACGGCGTGAAGTAACGCGCCGTGGTCAGGCGAAGCGCGCCGTTGCCGGAGCCGAGCGGGATGATCGTCTGGACCGATCCCTTGCCGAACGAGCGGGTGCCGAGCAGCGTGGCGCGCTTGTGATCCTGCAATGCGCCCGCGACGATTTCCGACGCGGAGGCCGAGCCGCCGTTGATCAGTACGATCACCGGCTTGCCCTTGGCGAGATCGCCGGGCTTGGCGGTGCGCCGCTGGGTTTCCTCGGCGTTGCGGCCGCGGGTGGAGACGATTTCGCCGCGATCGAGGAATGCGTCGGAGACCGACACGGCTTCCTCAAGCAGGCCGCCCGGATTGTTGCGCAGGTCGAGGATGTAACCCTTGATCTTGTCCGGGCCGATCTGGTTGGTCAGGTTCGCCATCTCGCGCTTCAGGCCTTCGGTGGTCTGCTCGTTGAAGGTCGTGATGCGGATGTAGGCGATGTCATCGCTCTCCACGCGCGCACGCACCGAGCGGACGCGGATGTTGTCGCGCGTGAGCGTGATCTCGAGCGGCTTGTCCTGACCCTTGCGGATGATCTTGAGCTTGATCTTGGTGTTGACCGGGCCGCGCATTTTCTCGACGGCCTGATTCAGGGTCAGGCCCTGCACGGCTTCGTCATCGAGATTGGTGATGATGTCGTTGGCCATGATGCCGGCTTTCGAAGCCGGAGTTTCGTCGATGGGCGAGACCACCTTGATCAGACCGTCTTCCATCGTGACTTCGATGCCAAGACCGCCGAACTCACCGCGCGTCTGCACCTGCATGTCGCGGAAGCTTTTCGCATCCATGTAGCTGGAATGCGGATCGAGGCCGGTGAGCATGCCGCTGATCGCTGTCTCGACCAGTTTGCTGTCGTCCGGCTTTTCGACATAGTCGCTGCGAACGCGTTCGAACACATCGCCAAACAGATTGAGCTGGCGATAGGTATCAGACGAGGCTGCGCGTGCCGTCGATCCGACCAGCGCGGTACGTGGCTGGGTGAGGAAAAGAGTAGCCGCGGCGCCTGCTGCGGCGCTGAGGAGAACCAGGGAAGTCTTGCGCATCATCCGCGAACCTTTTGGCCTTCACTTGCGGCCCACCATGGACCAGAATCGATTGGAGTGCCGTCCTTACGGAACTCGATATAGAGCACAGGCTGGCTAGACGAGGCTGCCAGAATTGACGCGACCTGAGACGTGGTCCCCATGGTCGCGACCGGTTCTCCTGTTAGAACAAACTGCCCGATCGTGACCGAAATACGTTCCATCCCGGCGATAAGGACATGATACCCGCCGCCAGCATTGAGGATCAAGAGTTGTCCGTAGCTCCGGAATGGGCCTGAGTAAACAACCCAACCATCACAAGGTGTTGTGACCTGAGCTCCCGGCCTGGTGGCAATGGAAATGCCCTTTTCCTGGCCTCCGGCGCCATCGGAACCGCCAAAACCCCGAATCCGGGTGCCGTTAACCGGAATTGGCAAAAGCCCCCTTGCGGAGCCGAACGCTACTGCCGGGCTGAGTCTGGCCGGATTCTTCAGGGCAGCGAGATTGGGTTTGCCGTTAGGCGGGTTCGGAGTGCCCTTTAATTCGGCAGCCGCAGCAGCTTTGGCTGCGGCCTTCACGTCCTGCTCCATTTTGGCAATCAGGTCCTGAAGACTTTCCGTCTGTTTGGAGAGTGCGATGGCGCGCTGCCGCTCCGACTCCATATCCTTCTCGGTGTCGGTCTGCTTTCTTTGCCGTTCCTGCACCAGTGCCGCGAGGCGGGTGCGGTCTTCATTGAGCGTGTCGCGGTCGGCGGCCAGCCGGTCTCGTTCTTCGGCGATATTCTTGCGCAGGCTGACAAGTTCACCGAGGTCGCTGGCGAGCTTGGCGGCGCGCGCGCGCATGTCGGGGACGACAGCGCCGAGCAGCATCGCCGTGCGCAGCGATTGCAATGCATCTTCCGGCCTTACAAACAATGCTGGAGGCGCACGGCGTCCGGCACGCTGCAGAGCCGCCAGCACTTCGGCGATTTCATCGCGGCGCGATTCGAGCGCGGCGCGAATCTGCAATTCGCGCGCATCGAGCGGGCGCAGCCGGCCTTCGGTATCGGCCATCTTGACTTCGACATCGCGCACTTGTGCGGCAATGCCGATCAGTTGCTGATTGAGTTTGGTGCGATCCTGGCCAATGGCCGCGATCTCCGCCTTGAGCTTCTGCTCAAGCTCCGCAGCTTTCTTCTGCTGTTCGCGGGCGGCTTCCAGTTCCTGTGTACGCTGCTTGATCGCTTCGGGATCGGGGGCAGCAACCTGTTTGGTTGCGGTTTGCGCGGTGGCGGATTCAATCCCTGCGACATGCAACGCAGCGAGCATCGCGGACAGCGGCAACGCCGCGCCGCGCGTCATACGCCGCATCGTCATCGCAGACCTTGTCGCGTTGGAATCCGTCGCTTTAACCACGGGCAGTTCGATCTTTCGAGATCCTGAAATGGGCACGAAGCTTTTCGAAAACCGAAGACTGCATTTTCGGAAGGCATGTCCTACGCGCGATGGTACGGATGGCCGGATAAAATCGTCGCGGCCCGGTAAACCTGTTCCAGCAGCATGACCCGCACCATCTGATGCGGCCACGTCGCCTTGCCAAACGCAACGCTCAGTTTCACCTTGCGCCGTAATTCAGGCGAAAGTCCGTCCGCCCCGCCAATCAGAAAAACAGCAGTCGGAACCGATTCGTCGCGCCAGCGTCCAAGATGCCGCGCAAAGGTGGCGCTGTCGATGGTTTCGCCGCGCTCGTCGAGGGCAATGATGGACGATTTGTCAGGAATCAGCGCTGAGATCGCGGCGGCTTCATCCGCCATGCGCCCGGCGGCGTCACGCGCCCGGCTTTCCGGAATTTCATGAATCTCAAGGCTGCGAAAACCGAGCTTGCGGCCGATATCGTCGAAGCGCTCCCGGTAGCGTTCGGCAAGCTCCCGTTCCGGACCCTGTTTCAGGCGGCCAATGGCGATAACGACAATGCGCATGGCGCGCAAACTAGCATGCGCGCTAACGCATGAACACGCACCGCTTCCGCGCCCTTAACGTGCCTTCTTCACCGGCTTGTCGGAGTCCCACATCTTTTCAAGATTGTAGAACTCGCGAACTTCCGGCCTGAACACATGAACGATCACATCGCCGGAGTCGATCAGCACCCAGTCGCAATTGGGCAGTCCCTCGATATGAGGGGCCGGGGCGCCGTTTTCCTTGAGGCTCTTGGCGACATTCTCCGCGATCGCGCCGACATGGCGGTTGGCCCGCCCTGACGTCACGATCATGTAGTCGGTAATGGAGGATTTGCCGCGAAGGTCGATGGTGACCGTTTCTTCCGCTTTCATATCGTCGAGGCGGGAGAGGATCAGGCTGAGTGTTTCGTCGGCATCAGGCCTCGCCTTGAGGGCGGGAACCGGGTCGGCGGACACAGGCATCGCTTTGGCACGAGGCTTAGACGAGGCGGTTTTGGACAATACAGATGTGGTCAGGGACCATTCCTTTCACTGTATCGCGAGCGCCGAATCTTGGCGCCCGCTGTGATCATATGCATGTGGGGTTAATGGTTTCAATGTTCCAGACGCGGCTGCGATGATTTGCGCGGTGCTGTTGCCGGAAAACGTCATTGCGCGCCATCGTCCTTCCAGCTTCCGTCCGGGTTCCGCAGACGTGTCGAGGACAGAGTTGATTTCAGGCCGGTCAGGAATGTCCAGGCCGGTGCGCGGCGGCTCGCCAGCGTGCCCGCATTTCGTTCATCGATGCGATAGGGCATCAGCGTTTGTGCGGCGATGGAGGAGAGTGCGCGAAAACTGTCGGGCGGGCGGTCAACCACCGCAATCGGCACCATGCTGGCGATGGTCTGCCAGCGCTCCCAGCGGTTGAACTGAGCCAGATTGTCAGCGCCCATGATCCAGACAAAGCGCACGCCGGAACAGCGGCGCCGCAAGTAGGAAATCGTATCCGCAGTGTAGCGGGTGCCGATGACGGTTTCGAGACAACTGATATCGATGCGTGGATCGTTCGCGACCTTCTCGGCTGCGGTCATGCGTTCGCGCAGAGCATGCAGCGCGCCATTGTTCTTGAGCGGATTGCCGGGCGACACCAGCCACCAGATACGGTCGAGCTTCAGGCGCTTCAGGGCGAACAGGCTGATGGCGCGATGAGCTTCGTGCGGCGGATTGAACGATCCGCCGAGCAGGCCGATCCGCATGCCATCGGTATGAATCGGCAAGGGACGAGGCAGGTTTGGTTCGCTCACGAACGAGTCGTTCACGGACGCGTCTGTCCGGTGCCGTGCACACGGTATTTGAAGCTGGTCAATTGCTCGGCGCCGACGGGGCCGCGCGCATGGAATTTGCCTGTGGCGATTCCGATTTCCGCGCCGAATCCGAATTCGCCGCCATCGGCAAACTGCGTCGACGCGTTATGCAGCACGATGGCCGAGTCCACTTCGTTGAGGAATTTCTGCGCTACGCCGGCGTCTTCGGTGACGATGGCGTCGGTGTGATGCGAGCCGTAGCGCGCGATATGCGCCAGTGCATCGTCGACGCCGTTGACGACTTTCGCCGAAATGATCGCGTCTTCGTATTCGGTTCCCCAGTCGTCTTCGGTGACAGGTTTCACGCGTGCATCGACCTTGCGAATATCGTCGCCGCCGCGCACTTCGCAACCGGCATCGAGGAGCATGGTCACCAGCGGCTTGAGCTGTGTATCTGCCGCAGCCTTGTCGACCAGCAGCGTTTCCGCCGCGCCGCAGACACCGGTGCGGCGCATCTTGGCGTTGAGTACGATGGTCTTGGCCATATCAAGCGATGCAGCCTTGTCGACATAGACATGATTGACGCCGTCGAGATGGGCAAAAACCGGAACGCGCGCTTCATCCTGCACGCGCGCAACGAGACCCTTGCCGCCGCGCGGCACGATGATGTCGATGGCGCCATTGAGGCCCCCGAGCATCAGGCCCACTGCTGCGCGGTCACGGGTCGGCACCAGTGCGATGGATTCTTCAGGCAGCCCGGCCTTGCGCAAGCCCTCGATCAGGCATCGATGGATCGCGCGGCACGAACGGAAGCTGTCCGAACCGCCGCGCAGGATCACGGCATTGCCGGACTTGAGACACAGCGCGCCGGCATCTGCCGCGACATTGGGACGGCTTTCGAAAATCACGCCGACAACGCCGAGCGGCACGCGTACGCGCTCGATGGTCATGCCATTGGGGCGCGTCCAGGTTTCGGTGACCTTGCCGACTGGATCGGGAATCGCTCGCACGACATCGAGACCATCCGCCATCGCCTCGATGCGTGCTGGCGTCAATGCGAGCCGGTCGACAAAGGCGCTGCTCATGCCGCCCGCTTTCGCCTCAGCGACATCTTCGGCATTGGCGGCCAGAATCTGATCCGCATGAGTGCGGATGGAGGCCGCCATGGCGGACAGCGCTGTGTCCTTCTGCTGGCTTGAGGCCAGCGCCAGCACGCGCGCGGCGCGGCGCGCGCCGGCGCCGAGTTCGGTCATCAGCCCGGTCAGATCGGAGGCGGCAAAGTCTGAGCTGTTATCGTGGGCTTTGAGCGGAGCGGACATGTCGGATTACGTAAGGTTCAATTTTCGTAAGGCTATGCTCTAGCACAGAAATTTTGGCCGGGCGAGGCGCCGGGAACATGGCTGCCAAAACATTGAGGAGCGGATGGGCCGATGGCCGAGGCCGGAGGGTAGGCCATTGGCGGAATTGTCATTCCGGGACGCGCCCTTGGCGCGGACCCGGAATCTCGGTGTCGCTTGAACAATAGAGATTCCGGATCGGCGCTTCGCGCTCCGTCCGGAATGATGGATGAGCGTGTTATTTCGCGCTGTCGGTGCCGCCGCGCGGGCCGCCGACCACAAGGTCGTCGCGATGGATCATTTCGGCCCGGCCGCTGATCCCGAGGATTTGCGCAGCATCCGAGGACGAGTGCCCCTTGATTTGCTCGGCATGGTCCGCGTCATAGGCCACAAGGCCGCGGCCGATCTCATGGGTGTCAGGCCCGCGTACGATCACGGCGTCGCCGCGCGCGAAATGACCGTCCACCCGGATCACACCGGCAGGCAGCAGGCTTTTGCCGGCGCGGAGCGCTGCGACAGCGCCCGCGTCGATGGTGAGTGTGCCCTTCGGCTCCAGTGAGCCTGCAATCCATCGCTTGCGCGCGGTGACGGGATTGGCGGGCGTGAGAAACCAGGTGCAAGGGCCGCCGTCGGCGATGGCCTGCAACGGATGTTCGATCTTGCCCGACGCGATCAGCATGTGTGTCCCTGCGCTGGTCGCGATCTTCGCGGCTTCAATCTTGGTGCGCATGCCGCCGCGCGACAGTTCGGATTCTGCCGCTCCTGCCATCGCCTCGATATCGGCGGTGACGGCTTCGACAACGGGAATGAGTTTCGCGTTCGGATTGGCAGATGGCGGCGCGGTGTAGAGGCCGTTGATGTCCGACAGCAGGATCAGAAGATCCGAGCTGGTCATGGTGGCGACGCGCGCGGCGAGACGGTCGTTGTCGCCGTAACGGATTTCATTGGTGGCGACGGTGTCGTTCTCGTTGATCACCGGCACCGCGCGCCACTCAAGAAGTTTCGCGATGGTCGAGCGTGCGTTGAGATAGCGGCGGCGCTCTTCGGTGTCCTGCAGTGTGACGAGAATTTGTCCTGCGCCGATGCCATGACCGCCGAGTACGCCGGACCAGATGCGTGCCAGTTCGATCTGACCGACAGCGGCCGCGGCCTGGCTCTCTTCAAGTTTCAGCGTGCCGCTCGGCAATTTAAGGCGGCTTCGCCCCAACGCGATCGAACCGGACGAGACGACAAGCACGTCCTTGCCTGCCTTGTGGAGCTTGGCGATATCGGCGGCCAGCGCGGCAAGCCAACTGGCGCGGACTTCTCCGGCTGCGGAATCGATCAACAGCGACGATCCGACTTTGACGACGATGCGTCGGAAATTTTTGAGCGTGGGATTCGACATTGTATCAGCGCGAAGTGGTCTTGATGAAAAGCGGATGAAAGGTTTAGCGGCTGAGCGGTGACCAGCCCGATGGCTGTTCCGGCTCCGCATCCGGTGGCGATTCTGTCGCCTTTTTCGCGTTCGCAGACACCGGGGCTTCTCCGATCAGCGATAAAAGCGCGCGCAACGCTTCAGGCACACCGTCGTGCGAAACGCTTGATACCAGCAGCGGTGTCTTCTTCGCCGCGCGTTTCAGCCGGGCCTTCTGGTCCTTCAGATGTTCGGGCGAGACCGCATCGATCTTGCTCAGCGCGACGATCTCGGTCTTCTCGGCGAGCTCTGGATCATAGGCTTCGAGTTCGGCGCGAATGGTCTTGTAGTCCTTGCCTGCATGTTCGGATGTTGCGTCGACGAGATGCAACAGCACGCGGCAGCGTTCGACATGGCCGAGGAATCGATCGCCAAGGCCCGCGCCTTCATGCGCGCCTTCGATCAGGCCCGGAATGTCGGCCAGAACGAATTCGCGTCCGTCGGTGCGCACCACACCGAGCTGCGGATGCAGCGTCGTGAAGGGATAATCGGCGATCTTCGGTTTTGCTGCGCTGACCACCGACAGGAATGTCGATTTGCCTGCATTGGGCAAACCAACGAGGCCCGCGTCCGCAATCAGTTTCAGCCGCAGCCAGATCCAGCGTTCCTCGCCGGGTTGACCGGGATTGGCGTTGCGCGGCGCGCGGTTGGTCGATGACTTGAAATGCGCGTTGCCAAAGCCGCCATTGCCGCCGGTCGCCAATACGAACTTTTCACCGACCTTGGTGAAGTCGTGGATCAGGGTCTCGCGGTCTTCGTCGAAAATCTGCGTGCCAAGCGGTACCTTGAGCACGATGTCTTTGCCGCCCGCGCCGTGGCGGTCGGAGCCCATGCCGTTGCCGCCCTTTTGGGCCTTGAAGTGCTGCTGGTAGCGGTAGTCGATCAGGGTGTTGAGCCCGTCCGCGACCTCGATGATGACATCGCCGCCGCGCCCGCCATTGCCGCCGGAAGGGCCGCCGAATTCGATGAACTTCTCGCGGCGAAATGCCACGCAGCCGTTACCGCCGTCGCCGGAGCGGATGTAGACTTTGGCTTCGTCGAGAAATTTCATCGGGTGTCCGCTGCGCCGCGACCGGCAAAAGCCCGGCTTTTCCGGGCAGATCGCGCTTTTCTGTCAGGCCAGTGTATGCGCCATGGGTGGGCGAGCGGCAACCCATTCATGCAGGATATGGCGATAAAGGCTGCGTTTGTAACGGTTGCCGAACCGCCATCCGCCTTCTAAACGACGTCATCCGCGCTCTTTTTTGACGAATTAACGCTATCCGGCGACATCCCATGACCATGCTTTCGAAAATCTCCGCTGACGCCGGAAACCGTTCTGCGGCACTCGCCGGGATCGCGCTGATGTTGATCGCCATCTGGATGTTCTCATTCGGCGATGCGCTGGGGAAGTTCATCGTCGCGACCTATTCCGTCGGTCAGCTCCTGTTGCTGCGCGCTGCGGCCAGCCTTGTGCTGCTGTCACCGGCGATCTGGCAAAACCGCGCCGCGTTCCGCACCATCCAGCGGCCCGGTCTGCAGCTTGTCAGAGTGACCCTGTCGACGGTCGAGGTCGCCGCGTTCTTCGCCGCGTCGGTCTATCTCCCGCTCGCCGATGTCATCACCTACTATCTCGCGGCGCCGATTTTCGTCACCGCGGCTTCCGCGCTCTTTCTTGGCGAGAAGGTCGGCTGGCGGCGCTGGAGCGCCATCATGGTTGGCTTCGTCGGCGTCATGATCGCTTTGAGGCCCTCGACGCAGGCCTTCAGCTGGCCTGCGATGATCGCGCTGGCGGGCAGCGCGTCGTTTGCGGCGCTGATGATCATTACACGTTCGTTGCGCGGTACGCCGGATGTGGTTCTGACCACGGCTCAATTCTGTGGAACACTGTTGTTCGGTATCGTGGTGGCGCCGTTCGGCTGGATCACGCCAAGCCTGCCAGATTTCGGGCTGTTCGTGGTGGCGGGCTGCATTTCCATTGGAGCAGCGATGTGCGTGAACCGTTCGCTCAAGCTGGCGCCGGCCAGCGTCGTAACGCCCTATCAATACACCATGATTATCTGGGCTGTGATTTTTGGCTATGTCGTGTTCGGCGACGTGCCGTCGGTCGCGATGCTTGTCGGTGCGGCGGTCATCATTCTCGCCGGCCTCTACATCTTTTTGCGGGAGCGAGATCTCATTCGCGAAGAGCCGGTGGTCGTTCCGCCGCCGGGCTAAGCCTCAAGCCGGTGCCAGGACGGAGCTTCGAGCATAGCCGCGCAAAACCGGCTGCGTTTCTGGCGATTGTGCGGCGGCGGGTTGTTTTCTAGTCAGGGTTGATTGCACTGCGTGCCGGTTGCGCGGTCCTTATTTTGTTGCACCCTCGTCCCACTTATTCTCCGCCATTGCCGATGAATTCTCCGCTTAAATTTCAGCGCCGCAAGAGCCCATTGTCCGCCACGCTGTCGGGCATCCTGTTCATGCTGGCAGCGATGACGATCTTTTCGCTGGTGAATGTCTTCAGCAAGATGATGGTGGCGGCTTATCCGCCGGCACAGCTCTTTTTCATCCGCGGGTTCGGCGCGATTGCGACGCTGCTGCCTTTTCTGGCGCGCGATAATTTTGCCGCTGCGCGCAATGTGCCAAGGCCGGGACTGCAGGTGCTGCGCATGATGCTGTCGGTTTCGGACGGCATGCTGTTTTTCACCGCGATCAAGTACATCCCGCTGGCGGACGCGACGACCTGCTATCTGGCGGCGCCGATTTTCGTCACGGCTTTTTCCGCGATCTTTTTACGCGAACATGTTGGCTGGCGGCGATGGAGTGCGGTTGCGGCTGGCTTTGTCGGCGTTCTGATTGCGTTACGCCCGACCGGTGCTGCGATTTCGTGGCCGGCGCTGATCGCCTTGGCGGGATGTTTGTGCCAGTCGATCTTCATGATCGTGACGCGTTATGTGCGCGGCACATCGAATATCTTTCTGGCGGCCACTCAAGTGGTGGGATCGTTTGTTTTCGGTGGCATTGTATCGGCTTTTGTCTTTGTGCAGCCGACGTGGATTCTGGTGGCGGCGTTGCTGCTGAGCGGCGTTGTCAATGTTGCCGCGGTACTCTGTCTCAACCGTTCGCTGATTCTGGCACCGGCCAGCGTGGTGGCGCCGTTCCAGTACACCATGATCGTGTGGGCAATCGTGCTCGGGTTTCTGGTGTTCGGTGACGTGCCGTCATCGAACACCATGCTGGGGGCGGGGATCGTCGCCTGCGCAGGGATTTACATCTTCATTCGCGAGCAGAAGGTCACGCGCCGCGAGCCGGAGCCCAACCCGCCGACGGTGGTCTAGCTTGTCGCAGGCTGGATGCGCCAGCTTAACACCCCGGGCAAGATACGCGCAACGTGACGCGACAGGCGAATGCTCATCGCCGCGCGGCGTTGTGCCAGCTCTTGATGGACGACCACACGCCGCGTTCCAGCTTGAAGCGGTCGACCGGTGTCGACGATCCAAGCGCGAGGAAACGGTGCAGTTCGACGCCGGTCCACTGGAAGCCGCACTTCTCCAGCACATGACGCGAGGCCGGGTTCAGCACCCGCGCTCCGGCCAGCAACTGGCCGATGGCGAATTCCTCGAAAGCATAGTCGATGACAGCGCGCGCTGCTTCCGTCGCATAGCCCTTGCCCCAGTGTTCGATACCGAAGCAATAGCCGAGTTCCGGCGCGTTCTCGTCTTCCCAGCTCACGCCGACCAAACCGATCACCTCGCGCTCGCGCTCGACAAGAAACACCGTGTCGATGGTGGCGGCGACGGTCGTGACGAAGCTGATGGCGTCCTCGGCGGTGTAGGGATGTGGCACGCGGCGGAGATTAATGGCCACACGCTTGTCGCCAACGACATGCGCAATGGCTTTTACGTCCGCGAGTGTCGGCTGACGAAGGACCAGCCGATCAGTCTCGAGGACGACGGCTCTTGATTCCAGTAAGATCGATGTTGGCTTTTCCAGCAGCATGATCAGGCTCCTTGATGTGCTCGTCCCCCAACGAGCGCAAACGAAAAGGGGAGGCCGGTTTACCCGTCTCCCCTTTCGAGCCTTCTGGCGCTCTGCCGGTTCAACGAGACCCGGCAGACGCGATGTGTCTACCGTTTATTCAGCCGCTTCCGCCATCGGAATAACCGAGACGAAGGTGCGGCCGTTGGCTTTCGCGCGGAATTCGACGCGGCCTTCGACCTTGGCGAAAAGGGTGTGGTCCGTGCCCATGCCGACGTTCAGGCCGGGATGCCAGGTAGTGCCGCGCTGACGCGCAATGATGTTGCCCGGAATCACGTGCTCGCCGCCGAACGCCTTCACACCGAGGCGTTTGCCTGCCGAGTCGCGTCCGTTGCGCGAAGAACCGCCTGCTTTTTTGTGAGCCATCGCTCCGTCTCCAAACTTGCGTCTAGTGTATAGACCGATTCCTTGACGGAATCATTTCACTTCTTGTCGGCCTTCGCCTTCGGCGCGGCTTTCTTGGCGGGGGCCTTTGCAGCAGCCTTGGAAGCTGCCTTCTTGGCCGGAGCCTTCTTCGCTGCCTTGGCGGGAGCATCACCCTCAGCGGATGGCGCTTCGACCTTCTTTTCCTTCTTCGGGCGCGGGCCAACGCTCGGGGCCTTGCCGTCGGTCAGAATCTCGGTGACGCGGATCACCGTGATTTCATCGCGATAGCCGCGCTTGCGCTTCGAATTCTTGCGGCGGCGCTTCTTGAAGGAAATCACCTTCGGGCCGCGCTTGTGGTCCAGCACTTCGGCGGCCACGGATGCGCCCGAAACAAACGGGAATCCGAGGACCGGCGTGTCGCCGCCCACTACCATCACTTCACCAAGCTGCACGATCGTACCGACATCGCCGGCGATCTTGCCAATCTCGAGCACATCATCCGGAACGACGCGGAACTGCCGGCCGCCGGTTTTGATGACTGCGAACATCGTTTTTATCCTTCGTGTTCGATTCCGGCGCTCGGATGAATCCGGCCCGGCTTCTTGTTCAGTCGATAAGGGTTCAATTGCTTGCGTCGCTACAGCGTCGAGGCCGCGGCCGCGCAAAAACAAACGGCGCGAGAAAATCCCGCGCCGGGTTGCGGGTGTTATAGCCGGGGTGACTGGCGAGTCAAGAAAAAGTGGCCTGAAAATGGGCCGTTTCTGCGCGATTTGACCCGATTTTCTTGCGTTTTCCGACCCTTTGGGAGCGAGGTGGTTACTGCTCGAAACAAACTGGTTCCCTGGCCGTTATCCAGCGCAACTGTTGAAGGGGCGATTTGGATGGCTGAGGACACGTTAGCAACCGCTGGCATCGGCAAGCATGGGGCGGCCCGGCTGCCGTCGGTGGACATCGATAGCTACAATATCGAGCTTAAAGACGATGACGGCTTTCTGGGAGATCGCGCCAGTAAAGGCGCATTTCAGGAAATCTTGGATAAGTGGCGGAAACCATTGAAGAAAAATGGTGAGGATCCGCTCGGTGCCAAATCGACTGAAGATATCAGCAAGAAAACGCTGGATGGCCTTCTCGTTGGCGACGATGTCGAAGCCTCGGCGCTGATCCATAGCGCCATTGAGGAATTCGCGCAGGAACTGGCCTATGTGACCGGGCGATTTCTCAAGACCAAGGCCTGGGACAAGACCGAAGCGATTATTGTCGGAGGCGGCTTCCGGCAAAGCCGGATCGGCGAACTGGCGATCGCCCGGGCTGACATCATCCTCAAGGCCGACGGCGCAAAGGTCAGCCTGATCCCGATCCGCTTTCATCCCGACGAGGCGGCGCTGATCGGATGCGCGCATCTGGCGCCGTCATGGATTTTCGAAGGCCATGACAGCATTCTTACCGTTGATATCGGCGGCACCAATATCCGCTGCGGCGTCGTTGAAACACGCCAGAAGAAAACACCGGACCTGTCGAAAGCGTCGGTCTGGAAATCCGAACTCTGGCGTCATGCCGACGACGAGCCGACACGCGAGGGTGCGGTCAAGAAACTTGCAGGAATGTTGAAGGGGCTGCTCAAGGACGCTGAAGCAGAAGGCTTGAAACTCGCGCCGTTTATCGGCGTCTCGTGTCCCGGTGCCATCGACGCTGATGGGTCAATTGAAAAAGGTGCGCAGAACCTTCCGGGGAATTGGGAAAGCAGCAAATTCAACTTGCCTGCGAGTCTTGTCGACCTGATCCCCAGCATTGGCGATCACGACACCGCAGTGCTGATGCACAATGACGGCGTGGTACAGGGCTTGAGCGAGATTCCCTTCATGCAGGATTACGAGCGCTGGGGCGTTCTGACAATCGGCACGGGTTTGGGCAACGCGCGGTTCACCAATCGCAGGAAGGCGGACAAGGCTGATGCGAAAGAGAAGAAGACCAAGGAGAAAAAGGCGTCTTGATTGGCGCGAAAGAAATCTGTGTCAGGCGATCCATTCATTGCCTCACACGCGCGAACTTTTCGAACTACTGATGTTTCGCGGCCGTGAAAAAGCTGCTGCGCTGTTCGCTGCGAAATCGGCGTGAAAGCAGGCATGCCGGATGGTCAGGAAGGTATTCGTGCATTCATCTGATTTGTTGCCGCAGGCCCCTAGTCAGCCGCCAACCGCACGGACGGCATTGTAACGTGAGATCGGAGAAGGCTGCCGGAAACGGCGGACATGCCGGCGTGGCAGCTTCTGGGCAACTCCGCTGGAATGAGGCGATGTGTGATTTACCTGCGCACGGATGGGTCAACGTCTTAAAATCCGCCCGGCAGACCGCCGTTCTGGTTATTCTGGACCCGAAACCGCGTTCTGCGCCTTGTCTGAATCGGCATCCTCGCATAGAACTCGCCCGCAACCCGGCGAGCCATCGCCGTCTTGGCGCCTGGAGAGGTGGCAGAGTGGTTGAATGCACCGCACTCGAAATGCGGCATAGGTGCAAGCCTATCGGGGGTTCGAATCCCTCCCTCTCCGCCAGATTTCCCGTACATTATTGATTTTTCTGGCTTAAAGATGCCGCACCCGCAGTGGTCAGTTGCCTTTGCGGTGCTTTTTCTTTTTCGGCTTCTTGGCTGAGCCGGGCTTTTCGACATCTGGCCAGTCCTTGCGGTCTGGCTTCTTGTCGGGTTTTGAGTTTTTGCCGTGCGCGGGTGCGTCGTCGAAGCGGCGGGCATCGTCCCGCCGCGGCTTTCCGCTGTGCTTCGGTTTGTCGAAGCGCAGCTTTTCCTCAAATCGTGGTTTGTCATCGCGGCGCGGTTTGGCGTTGAAATTCTTGTCCTTGCGGGGACGTTTTTCAAATGTAGCGCTGTCACCCTGCGGACCGTTGGGCAACGCTTCGATACGGATATTGTCTTCCTTGTCCGGGCGCTTGATCTTGGCAGTGAATTCATCAACTGCGTTCGCCGAGATTTCGAACTCTGTGCTGCTGTCGAAAATGCGGATGGCGCCGATATCCTGCTTGCCGATTCCGCCCCGGCGGCAAATCATCGGCAGCAGCCAGCGCGCTTCAGCGTTCTTGTTGCGGCCAATGGCAGCGCGGAACCACTTGCTGCCTTCCGGCATCTCGGTGCGTAACTTCGATTTTGCGCGTGGCGCGCGATCATCGCTGCGTGGTTCGCGGCTGTCGCGCCGCTCGCCACGATTATCTCGCGAGCGTCCTTGTCCAGGATCGAGAATGTCTTCGGGCGAGGGGAGGCGTGAGCGATAGAGCCGCGCCAATGCTGCCGCGATTTCTTCGGCGGAGCGTTCGGTCAGCAGCGCCCGGGCCAACACAAGATCGTCGTCGGTGGCTTGTTCGCTGAACAAGGTGTCTTGCAGCATGCGTTGCTGATCGAGCGCGCGAATTTCCTCGACCGTCGGAGCCGTCGCCCATACCGCATCGACGCCTGCCAGATCCAGCAGGAATTCCGCGCGCCGCCGCCGTGCCGGCACGACCAGAAGAACACTGACACCCTTCTTGCCGGCGCGTCCGGTGCGGCCCGAACGATGTTGAAGCACTTCGGGATCGTTCGGCAGGTCGGCGTGAATTACGAGGCCGAGATTGGGCAGATCGATGCCGCGTGCGGCGACGTCGGTGGCGACGCAAACCCGCGCGCGACCGTCACGCAAAGACTGCAGCGCTTTCGTGCGCTCGTTCTGGGTGAGCTCACCCGACAACGCGACTACGGAGAATCCGCGCTCAAGCAGCGCGGCCTGGAGGTGATTGACGGCGCTGCGCGTGTTGCAGAACACGATGGTCGTTGGGGACTCAAAGAACCGCAGGACATTGACCACGGCGTGTTCGACATCGCCGGGCGCAATGCGGATGGCGCGATATTCGATATCGGCATGGCCACCATCACTGCCGGCGACTTCGACACGGAATGCGTCCTGCTGATACTGCTTGGCCATTGTAATAATGGTGCGCGGCAGTGTCGCCGAGAACAGCAGCGTTCGTCGTGTCTCGGGTGTCGTCTCGAGGATAAATTCCATGTCCTCGCGAAAGCCGAGATCGAGCATCTCGTCGGCTTCATCAAGTACAACAGCTTTCAGCTCGGTGACGTCGAGACGCTTGCGGCGGATGTGATCGCAAAGGCGTCCCGGCGTGCCGACCACGATGTGTGCACCGGCTTCCAGTTCGCGCTTTTCGCGCTGCGGGTCCATGCCCCCGACACAGGACACGACGCGCGCGCCGGCATAGGCGTAAAGCCATTCCAGTTCGCGATGAACCTGCAGCGCGAGTTCGCGGGTCGGTGCGACGATCAGCGCCAGCGGCGATGCGGCACGCGGCAGGCGCTCGGCCTCGCCCATCATGTCATTGGCGATTGCAAGCCCATAAGCGACGGTCTTGCCCGAGCCGGTTTGCGCCGACACCAGGAGGTCGCGGCCAATGGCTTCCGGCGCGAGCACAGCGTTCTGGACAGGTGTTGCATCATGATAGTTGCGCTCGGCCAGAGCGCGGGCGAGCGGCGGGCTTGCAGGCAGGGATTTCACGAACGTCGGACCTTGATTGGCGGAATCGCCAGAACAGCCGAGGCGCATCGGTCATGCGCTCCCGAAGGGCGTGACCTGACTGAGGCATCGGCGTGAGGATAAATTTGATATGCTTTAGGGCAGTTCAGGCCAAAGAGCCATCAATAAGTACTCCTGCTGCCATCGGAATAAGGCCATTCCGCGATCTTCCCCGACAATGAGGAACAATTCGGCTGCCGGTTACTTGTGCTTCCCGAGAATTTTAACCGGGAGTTTGGGACATGAAGAGAACAGTGGTTGCTTTAGCGATGATTTCTGCGAGCGCGTTGATTCCGGCCGTCGCCTCGGCACAGGGCGTTCCGGGCGGCATCGAACGCGGCGCTCGTGAGGGCGAGCGTATTGGCGGGCCGGTCGGCGCAGTCGTGGGCGGCACGGTCGGCGGAGTTGTCGGCGGTGTAGCGGGCGTGCTCGGCGTGGATCAGCGTCCGCGCTTCCGCAGCTACGTGGTCGAGCAGCGGCGTCCGTCCTATCGCTATCAGAATGAACTCGCGGTCGGCGTGGTTCTTCCGTCGGAAGGTGTGACGTACTACGACGTTCCGCCGGAATACGGCGTTCGCGATTATCGCTACACGGTGGTGAATGACCGCACGGTCCTGGTCGATCCGCGCACCCACCGCGTGGTTCAGATCGTCGACTAGTTCTTAAAAACAGAAAGGCCGCCCCGAGGGGCGGCCTTTTTGCTTTGGGTCTTGTTAACCCGCAGCCGCAACAGCGCGCTGCGCCATCACCTTAATCAGGTTGGCGCGATACGGCGCCGATCCGTGGATATCTTCCATTAGCCCGTCGGCGGAGATTTTAACGCCGTCGAGAGCACTGGCGGACCAGTTCGCCTTAAGCGCGGCTTCGATGGCCGGAACGCGCATCACGCCGTTCTGCGAAGCACCGGTTGCGGCGACACGAACATCTCCCGATTTCGTCTTGGCGACGAACACGCCGGTCAGCGCAAAACGCGATGCCGGATGGCGCATCTTCTCGTAGGCCGCCTTTGCCGGGATCGGGAATGAGACCTCGGTGATGATCTCGCCGTCTTCCAGCGCCGTCGTGAACAGGCCCTGGAAGAAATCGTCGGCCTTGATACTGCGCTTGTTGGTTTTCACCGTCGCATCGAGCGCCACGAGGGCGGCAGGGAAATCCGCTGCCGGATCGTTGTTGGCAATCGAGCCGCCGATGGTCCCGCGATAGCGCACAGCGGGATCGCCGAGCACCGAGGTCAGATGCACGATGGCGGGAATGGCCTTCTTCGCATCTGCGCTTGTCATGATGTCGTAGTAGGTCGTGGCTGCCTTGATGACGAGCGCATCGGCATTGGCCGATACGCCAGACATTCCAGGAATGCGCGCGAGGTCGATGACATCCGACGGTTGCGCTAGGCGCTGCTTCATCACCGGGAGCAAAGTCTGGCCGCCGGCAAGATACTTCGCGTCCGATCCCTTTTTGAACAGATCGAGCGCGTTTTCGACGCTGGAGGCGCGATGATAATTTGTCTCGTGCATGGTCGTGCCTCCTTACTCTGCGGCCTGCTGTTGATGAATCGCATGCCATACCCGCGACGGCGAGGCCGGCATTTCGAGGTTGTTGGTGCCGATGGCGTCGGTGATCGCGTTGATCACCGCCGGCGTCGAGCCGATAGCACCGGCTTCACCGCACCCCTTGATGCCGAGAGGATTGCTCGGACATGGCGTCATGGTGTGAGAGATATTGAACGAGGGGAGGTCGTCGGCGCGCGGCATGGCATAATCCATGAAGGACGCCGTGATGAGCTGGCCGCTCTTGTCGTAAACCGCGCCTTCCAGCAGGGCCTGCCCGACACCTTGGGCGATGCCGCCGTGGACTTGACCTTCGACGATCATCGGATTGATCAGGCGTCCGAAGTCATCCGCGGCGACGAAGTTGATAATGTCGGTCTTGCCGGTCCCGGGGTCGACATCGACCTCGCAAACATAAGCGCCTGCGGGGAAGGTGAAGTTGCTGGGATCGTAGAACGCGGTTTCCTTCAGGCCCGGCTCCATGCCGTCCGGCAGGTTGTGCGCGGTATAGGCTGCGAGCGCGACCATCGGCAACGCTATGGCCTTGTCGGTGCCGGTCACCTTGAACTCGCCGTTCTCGATGACGATGTCGTTTTCCGAGGCCTCAAGCTGATGCGCGACGATTTTCTTCGCCTTGGCTTCGACCTTTTCCATCGCTTTGACAATGGCTGACATGCCGACCGCGCCGGAGCGTGAGCCATAGGTGCCCATGCCGAACTGCACCTTGTCGGTGTCGCCGTGGACGATCGAGACCTGACCGATCGGAATACCGAGCCGGTCGGCGACGACTTGGGCGAACGTGGTTTCGTGACCCTGGCCGTGGCTGTGCGAGCCGGTCAGGATTTCAACGGTGCCGACCGGATTGACCCGCACCTCGCAGGATTCCCACAGGCCGACGCCGGCGCCGAGACTGCCGACGGCTTTTGAAGGCGCGATGCCGCAAGCTTCGATGTAGCAAGAGAAGCCGATGCCGCGCAGCTTGCCCTCTTTCTTCGCCTTTTCTTTCCGCGCGGGGAAGCCGGCGTAGTCGATGGCTTTCAGCGCTGCGTCGAGTGAGGCATTAAAGTCGCCCGCGTCATAGGCCATGATCACCGGCGTCTGGTGCGGGAAGCTGGTAATGAAGTTCTTGCGCCGCAGTTCGGCCGGATCGACCTTGAGCTGCCGCGCCGCGGTTTCCATCATCCGTTCCATCACGAAGGAGGCTTCCGGGCGGCCAGCGCCGCGATAAGCATCGACCGGCGTGGTATTGGTGTAAACGCTGATCACCTCGGCATAGATGTTCGGGATGTTGTACTGGCCCGACAGCAACGTGGCGTAGAGATAGGTCGGGACCGAAGACGAGAACAGCGACATGTAGGCGCCGAGATTGGCGTGGGTCTTCACCCGCAGGCCAGTGATCTTGTTGTCCTTGTCGAAGGCCATTTCGGCCTTGGTGAGATGGTCGCGTCCGTGAGCGTCCGTGAGAAATGCTTCGGTGCGATCAGCGGTCCATTTCACCGGCCGGCCGGTGCGCTTGGAAGCCCACAGCGCCACCATTTCCTCCGGATAGATGAAAATCTTCGAGCCGAAGCCACCGCCGACGTCGGGGGCGATCACGCGCAGCTTGTTTTCCGGTGCGACGTTATAGAAGGCGGACAGAACAAGGCGCGCGACGTGTGGATTTTGTGACGTCGTGTAGAGCGTAAAATGCTCCTCGGCGGAATCGTATTCCGCAACCGCGGAGCGCGGCTCCATGGCGTTCGGCACCAGACGATTGTTGGTGATGTCCATGGCCACCACGTTGGCGGCTTTGCTGAAGGCATCATTGGTGGCGGCTTCGTCGCCGATGCTCCAGTCATAGATGACATTGCCGGGCGCTTCGGGGTGAAGCTGCGGTGCGCCGGATGCGATCGCCGATCGGATGTCCGCGGCAGCAGGCAGCTCTTCGTAGGTCACTTCGACAGCTTCCGCGGCGTCGCGCGCCTGATTGCGCGTTTCAGCAACAACGACAGCAACGGCATTTCCGACAAAGCGGACGATTTCCGGCGCCATGGCCGGCCAGGCGCCCATCTTCATCGGCGAGCCGTCCTTGGAATGGATCATCCAGCCGCAGATCAGGTTGCCGATCTTGTCATCGACGATCTGCTGGCCGGTCAGTACATCCACCACGCCAGGCATGGCCTTGGCAGCGTCGACATTAATGCTTTTGATTTTTGCGTGGGCATGGGGGCTGCGGACGAATGACGCGTAGGTCATGCCATGAAGGCGGACGTCGTCGGTATATTTACCCTTGCCGGTGATGAAACGCTTGTCTTCCTTGCGCGTCACGCGCGCGCCAATACCTTCACTCATAGATCCTGACCCTTTTCATAATGGTCGCCTTGGTCGCACGGACAGTGCGGGCAACGTTTCGGCCGATGGAAATGGTCGTCGCGGATTATTCCGCGGCGGCAGAAACCTTCATGCGTCCGGCGGCGTCGAGTACCGATTTGACGATGTTATGGTATCCCGTGCAGCGGCAGATATTGCCTTCCAGTTCGTGGCGCACGGTGGCTTCATCCAGATTTCCCTGGTGGCGATGGACGATATCGATCGCCGACATGATCATGCCCGGGGTGCAGTAGCCGCACTGGAGACCATGATTGTCACGAAACGCCGCTTGCATCGGATGCAGTTCGTCACCCTTTGAGATACCCTCGATGGTGGTGACATTGGCGCCGTTGGCCTGGCCGACCAAAGTGGTGCAGGATTTTACCGCGCGTCCGTCGATATGAACGATACAGGCGCCGCACTGACTGGTGTCACATCCGACATGGGTCCCAGTGAGACCAAGATGATCGCGCAGCAAGTGGACCAGCAGCGTGCGATCCTCGACATCGGCGGACACCGCCTTGCCGTTGACCGTTAATTTGATTGTCGACACAAGCACCTCCCTAGTGATTCCAGAAATCGATTTTTGTAATTGTTCTAATTAACAACCGGCGCGCAAAACTTTGCAACGTCGATTTTAGTCGCGGGTGTCATCGCAAGATCATCTAGGTGTGAAGTTCAGCCGCAGCGACGAGCTCTTGTGCCGCGCGTCGTGCCGCGTTTTTTCGCAAATGCGAAGGAGCGCCATTTTCTGCATCCCCACAATGCCGATGCGAGGTTTGCCCGGTGCGGTGTTTCTGCCTGGTTTGATTGATAAGGGCAGAAAATGGAGCAAGAACAAGGACGTACAGTGTAGTCGACAAGCGCGTGAAGTCGCGGGGGCTGCTGTCACTGATGTTAAAAATGGCGCGGCGGTACTGGTGCCCGGATTTGGTGCGGTTGGCTCTGCCGACAGACTTCTCGAAGGGCTGCACGATCAAGGGGTGAGAGAACTCACTATCGTCGCCAACAATTCAGGCAATGGCCATCACGGATCGGCGCGTCTGATCGATTCCGGCCGGGTTCGCAAGGTCATCTGCTTCTATCTTCGCTCTGGCGATTAAAGTGCCCTCTTCAATGCCTATCGGAGCAAAAGTCTTGAACTTGAATTGGTGTCTCGGGGGACCATCAGTTACCCGCTCACAGCAGTGGGTATGCTGGAGCGCATCTAACCAATGACGCGGTCATCGTTGTCACACCGCAAGGTTTGCGAAACGATTCCGGGCAGAACGATTGACCGCAAACCATGACCGAGCCGGAGCTGCAGCTTGCGTCCGGTTAGAAAGAGATGCCTCAGCAGGCTGCTCTTGCCCATATGGAACCAGAATTCCCCTTTTGCGTTGACTAACTGAGACGGCGGCGGATGTACCCGCCGTTTAACGGATTGGCGTGGGACTTCAGTTCCAAGCCCTTCCGTTTCCATTGCGTTCCGGACTTCAGGGGCAGCACTGCTTGCAACTGTGATGCAAGGCATTTGGTGCGGCCAACGATCTTCCGTTTGCCGGTTGCGGCGTCCATCGAGAGGGCAAAAGTGGAACCGAGAAGGACGGCGGGATGTCAGCTTTGACAAACATCCAGATGTCCCCGGCAAAGAATTTATCCCGGATCGGCCTAGCTTCAGCCGTAAGTGCTCATCAAGCGATCGAGACGGATATTCCCGCTCGCCTGGATTCCTTGCCATGGAGTGGTTTCCATAGCCGCGTTATTGCGGCGCTCGGTATCACGTGGATTCTCGACGGTCTTGAAGTGACACTCGCAGGCGCGTTGTCCGGTGCGCTGAAAGACAGTCCCGTTCTCAAGTTCAGCAACACCGACATTGGGATCGCAACCAGTGCTTATATTGCCGGAGCGGTTCTTGGGGCGATTGGTTTTGGATGGCTGACAGACAGGATCGGGCGCAAGAAATTGTTCTTCGTCACTCTGGCCGTCTATCTCACGGCAACTGCCGCCACGGCGTTCTCCTGGAATCTCGCGAGCTTCGCCGTGTTCAGGTTTTTGACCGGGGCGGGTATCGGCGGTGAATACACTGCGATCAACTCCACTATTCAGGAGCTTGTGCCGGCGCGCTATCGCGGCCGCACGGACTTGATTGTCAATGGCAGTTTCTGGATTGGTGCGGCGATCGGCGCAATCAGCGCGATTGTGCTGCTCGATCCGGCTATCATCGATCCCGAAAAGGGTTGGCGTCTGGCGTTTCTGACCGGTGCCGGCCTCGGCCTGATCGTATTCGTTATGCGATTCTGGATTCCGGAAAGCCCGCGCTGGCTGATGATTCATGGTCAGCCTGAGCGGGCGAGGAGAATCGTCGCCGAGATTGAAAAGTCAGTTGCCCCCGCCGCCCGTGGTTCTCAGTTTCCCCGTATCAAACTGACGATGCGAACGCACACGCCGATTCGAGAAGTAGTCACCACGCTGTTCCGGACGTATCGCACCCGTTCGATGGTCGGCCTGTCTCTGATGGTGGCGCAGGCATTTTTCTACAACGCGATTTTCTTCACCTATGCTTTGGTTTTGACAGATTTCTTCGCTATCCCGGCGGCAAATGTCGGCTGGTACATTCTGCCCTTCGCTGCTGGGAATTTTCTCGGGCCATTATTGCTCGGATCGCTGTTCGACACGCTTGGCCGGCGCAGCATGATCGCATTCACCTATAGTGTGTCTGGCATTCTGCTGGCTGTGTCAGGTTACCTGTTTTCGATCGGTCTGCTTAGCGCGCAAACCCAGACGATCGCCTGGATGGTGATCTTCTTCTTTGCGTCGCCTGCGGCCAGCGCGGCGTATCTCACGGTGAGCGAGACATTTCCGCTGGAGGTTCGCGCTCTTGCCATCGCGCTGTTTTATGCGATCGGTACCGGTATCGGCGGTATCGCCGGTCCCGCACTGTTTGGTGTGCTGATTGACACTGGCTCGCGCGATAGCGTGTTCGCCGGCTATCTGCTTGGATCGGTGCTGATGATTGCTGCGGCATTGATCGCATGGCGTCACTGTATCGACGCCGAGTGTAAGTCACTTGAGGAGGTTGCGCGGCCGCTCGCCGCGCAGGAGTAACAATGGATCGTCGTATGACTGAAAATTCTCCGGCAAAATCGGCGGGCGATATGTTGCCCGCTCCAGCCGGGATTGTGCCCGACATGGATCAGACAGCGCTGCTGCTCGATATCGATGGCACATTGCTCGAACTTGCGCCGACTCCCCGCGATGTTGTGGTGCCGCCAAAATTGGGCGTGATTCTGCAGATGCTGCATGACCGGCTGGACGGCGCGCTGGCGCTGGTGAGCGGGCGGTCGCTGACCGACATTGATGTGATTTTCGCACCGCTGCAGTTTCCTGCCGTCGGTGGCCATGGCGCGGAGATGCGCTTGTCTGTTGAAAGCGAGGCTGTCGCGTCGCGCGCGCCTCCGATGGACAATGATCTGAAGCGGAGGTTCATTGCGGTTTCGCAACTTAGCCCCGGCATTCTCTATGAAGACAAGGGCTATTCGATTGCTTTGCATTATCGGCTGGCGCCGCAGTTCGAGAGAACCATTTACGAGGCTGTGTCGGCAATTCGTGCTGACTTGCCGCAGGCGCCCATCGAGGTTCTTCCTGGCAAATTTGTTTGCGAGATCAAGCCGGCTGGTTTCACCAAAGCGACGGGCGTTCGCGAATTGATGAACCACGCGCCTTTCTCCGGGCGCAATCCGATATTCATTGGTGATGATGTCACCGACGAATCCGTGTTCGCCATCATGCCGGCGTTTCACGGTGTGTCATTCTCGGTGGGCCGCCGCGCTCACGGCGTCAATGGGCAATTCAAGGCTCCGAAAGACGTTCGCGCGTGGCTGGCACATCTACTGGACGAAGAGGCGATGGCTGCGCAATGAACATTCCCAAGGCGATCACTGCAACACAGGCGGAAACAGGCAGCAAGATCGATCACGGGCTCGATCTTGCTGTGATCGGCAACTGCAAGACAGCGGCGCTGGTCGATCCGACGTCGCGGCTCGTGTGGTGGTGCTTCCCGCGCTTCGATGCCGATCCGGTATTCTCCCGGCTGCTTGCCGGTGACGAAGAGAAGGGATTCAGCGACGTCGTGCTCGACGGCATGGTCGAATACAAGTCTGATTATATCCGCAACACCGCTCTGGTCGAAACGGTTATGTCCGATGCCAAGGGCAATGCGATCCGCATCACGGACTTCGCGCCACGCTTCCGGCAGTACGGCCGTATGTTCCGGCCGCCGCAGCTTTTTCGTATCATCGAGCCGATTGCGGGCTTGCCGCGCATCACCATTCGCGTCCGTCCGACCCATTCCTATGGGAAACCGCTGAAGCGAAGCTCACTCGGCAGCAATCATATTCGCTACGTTGAGGAGGAATCGACGGTTCGCGTCACCACGGATGCGCCGATCGCCATGATCGAGCATGAGACGCCGTTCGTGCTGACACGGCCCGTGCACATGGTGTTCGGCCATGATGAGCCCTATCCCGGTGATCTCGCCGCTACAGCGACGTCGTTTGCGGAGCAGACCAAGGCATACTGGCTGCACTGGGTGCGTCGCCTCTATATTTCCTATGACTATCAGGAAGCGATCATTCGCGCAGCGATCACGCTCAAGCTGTCGAATTTCGAGGAGACCGGCGGGATCATCGCTGCTCACACCACGTCGATACCGGAAGCGCCGGGGTCGGGGCGCACATGGGACTATCGCTTTTGCTGGCTGCGAGATGCCTACTTTGTCGTGAAGGCACTTAACCGCGTGGGCGCGACTCAAACGATGGAAGATTTCATCGGCTTTACTCTGTCAATCGCGGCCAATGCGGATGGTCCGCTCAAACCGGTCTATAGCGTCGTGCCGAACCTTCCGCTTGACGAATGGATCGCGGACGATCTCAAGGGCTATCGTAGCGACGGGCCCGTACGAATCGGTAACGCCGCTGTCGAGCAGAGCCAGCATGATACGTATGGCAGCGTGATCCTTGCAGCATTGCCGCTGTTTTTCGATCGTCGTCTGCCCACGCCCGGTGGCGAGAAGCTGTTTCGGCTGCTCGAGGATCTCGGAGAGAAGGCCGCTCAGGTTGCGCTCAAGCCCGATGCCGGCATCTGGGAATATCGCGGGCGTCAGCGCGTTCACACCCACTCCGCGGCGATGTGCTGGGCGGGTGTGAATCGGCTCGCGTCCATCGCGGCGCGCCTCGGACTGCATGATCGCGCGGCTTACTGGAATTCGGTCGCCGATCCAATCCACAAAGAGCTTCTCGACAAGGCGTGGAATCCAAAGCGCGAGGCTTTCACCGCGGCCTTCGGTTCAGATGATCTCGACGCAAGTGTTTTGCTTCTGCCGGATCTTGGCGTCTGCGAAGTCGATGATCCACGCTTCATCAAAACGGTAGCTGCGATGGAGCGCGAACTTCTGCGCGAAAAGCATATGATGCGCTATGCCGCGGAAGACGATTTCGGTTTGCCTGCGACGGCGTTCCTGATCTGCCGGTTCTGGCTGATCGATGCCTGGTGGCAGCAAGGGCGGCGCGAGGAAGCGCGCGAAGCGTTCGCCGACGCGCTCGCGCACCGAAATCGCTATGGCCTTTTGTCTGAGGATGTCGATCCGAAAACCGGCGCGCTGTTCGGAAATTTTCCGCAGACCTATTCAATGGCGGGATTGATTCTCACCGGCATGAAGTTGTCGCGAAACTGGGAAGATCGCTATTGGCGCAGCTGATTGTGTTCGCCGGTTGCGAGTTGAACTCACGCCGCGTGCCGAGTTCCAAATTGTATCGCGATACGACTCAAGCAAGAGGTAATCTGCATAGGTTCGCGTTTCGCAATTAGAGATGTGTCAAGACTATGCAGATCGGATTTAATCGGCCAACCTTTCGGCGCATTGGAACCCGGTTCCACTTTGTGCGCCCAAGTTTGACATCAATCCGTCGAGAGGGTGGCGAGGAACCATATTGATGAACAGGTGTTAGTTTTGCGTCCGCGAAACTAAGGAGGGGCACCCTGTGGATCTAGTCGTCGTTTCCAACCGTGTCGCTCGGGCTAAAGCAAACGAGCCTATGACCGGTGGACTGGCAGCAGCTTTGTTGCCGGTGGTTGAGAAATCTGGCGCGATCTGGGTCGGCTCTTCTGGTCGCGTTCGCGACAATGTTTCAAAGGATTCATTTGCTGAGATCGAATCGCTTGGTGCTGGTGCGCTTGCGCTGCTTGATTTGCCGGCGGCGCACTATGGCGGGTATTACGAAGGGTTTGCGAATTCCGCCCTGTGGCCCGCGCTGCATTCTCGTAATGATCTGATCAAGGTTTCGCAGGACGACTATCAATCTTATCGCGAAGTCAACGCGTTCATGGCGCGTGCGCTGATGCGCTTCAACAAGCCGAGCGCAGCGTTCTGGATTCAGGATTATCATTTCCTGACTCTGGGCGCAGAGATGCGCGATCTCGGTGTCCGCAATCCGCTTGGATTTTTCCTGCATACGCCATGGCCGTCGCGCCGTGTCATTGCCGGCGTGCCGCATCATCGCAATCTGGTCGAGTCGATGCTGGCCTATGACCTGATCGGCTTCCAGACCGAGGATGATTGCGAGAATTTTGCGGATTATCTGCGCGCCGAGATCGGTCTCGATGTCGATGACGGGATAGTCACGTCCCGGTTTGGTTCATCGCGCATTGCAGTGTTTCCGATTGGTATTGATGTCGACGGATTCGCGGCGCAAGCTCAGCGCGCTGCGTCGCATCCGGATGTCTCCCGCCTTCGCAAAAGCCTGCATGGTGAGCGTCTAGCGATCGGTGTTGATCGCGTCGATTACTCCAAGGGTCTCGTCAATCGTATCAGCGCATTCGACCGCCTGTTTGAGATCCAGCCGTCGTTGAAACGTTCAGTCTCTTTGCTGCAGATCGCGACGCCGTCACGCGGCGGGATTGAAGCTTACAGCAACCTGCAGGACGAACTGTCCAAGCAGGTGACAGAGGTCAACGGCCGCCACGGTGAGGTGGACTGGACGCCGATCCGTTATCTCAGCAAGGGCTTCAGCCAGACCGTGTTGGCCGGGTTTTATCGTGCAGCGCAGGTCGGTGTGGTGACCCCGTTGCATGACGGCATGAATCTGGTCGCCAAAGAATACGTCGCGGCGCAGAATCCGATCGACCCTGGCGTTCTGGTGCTGTCAAAGTTTGCCGGCGCCGCGAACGAGCTGGATACAGCTCTTCTGGTCAATCCGCACGACATCGACAGCATGGCACGGACGATTGCCATGGCGCTGTCGATGCCATCGGCAGAGCGTCGTCTGCGGTGGGAGGCGATGATGGACAAGTTGCGTGCTGGCACCATTCACAACTGGTTTGCCGGATTTATCGACGCGCTCGAGGCGACGCGGGCCACCGTGGGGCCAAGTCTGTCGCCATCGGTGATCCGGCCTCTGCGGCTTGCCGGCGGATCCGTGGTGCCCGGTGGGGGGAGACTGCGTGAGCCGGTGCACTTTGCGCCCCGTCCTGTGGCCAATTAGCGCGAAAATCTCAGATATTTACGGAAAATTTCGCACCAGCGCCCGCGCTCTCTTGCAAATCGGCCCGTGCCCCGTCATGACAGGCGCCACGGAGAGGTGGCCGAGTGGTTGAAGGCGCACGCCTGGAAAGTGTGTATACGGGAAACCGTATCGCGGGTTCGAATCCCGCTCTCTCCGCAAGAATCAAGATCAGCCCAGATCGAACAGGCTAATAATACCCCTGTAATTACAGCATTTTTGCCAATCAGAGTGGTCTTCCGAACGCCTTTTTTGGGCTGATATGGGCCCGGAGAACGCGATTTTCTCCGAAGCTTAGTACTGACTTGGGTTTGGTACGGTTTGTAAACCTCAGATCATGTGCGGTTTTTGAACGCGACGTTTGAACGCGGTTCGATTTGCGCTTTGGTTGTCCAAGACACTTCCAAAACCTAGAACTGAAAATGCTGCCAGAATCCCGACGCTAGGTCTCACGCTTGGGCTGACGACTCGAATTCGAATCCCTATCCCGCCGGGCTTTTAACTTTATGACCGTACTTCATCGGCAAATATGTCAGCTCTTTCGGCGCCAGAGACCGTATTTCCTAGACCTTCGCACTAACGGAAATTCGGAGCGACTTCAAAGTGGCTCGAGACCGAGCGGAATCTACGAGCCTAACCCTCTACGACGAGTCGTTGGGTGCCGTATGCTCTATTTCGGCGCCTCGAGTAGAGGGGCATCAAAGCTGTGAATTTCAGGAAGTGCCTTACCGGCGATACCCTGTAGGTCTCCATACATACCCGCTGTCGTTTCGACGACGCTAGTAATTTGGCCTTCGCGCTTTGCCCATTGCTTCGCCATGAACTTGCGCTCCCGGTCAAGGTCGTCCTTCATGTCACCAAATTTCTCGATTGCTGCTTCAATACGTCGCCGGAAGCTTGGGCCGGTGAGATACTGATAAACCTGTTCCATTTTAGTCTGTTGGCCCTGTTGCGTGTTGCGCGTGCTGGCGACAGCCAGAAGCGTTTGGCGAAGCGAGATGGCCACGGGTATGGCGCAGCGCGAGTGAGCGACCCAGACTCCATCAATGAGGTCGAATGTTTCAACGTTCTTGGGAAGCACCTGCGAAATAATGAGCGCGAAGTCCGCTTTGGCTGCGCGCTGGTCGTCACGCAATTTACTCAGCCAGCTGTCGCTCCAGTTCTTAGTCCGTTTGAATTCCCACAGAATAATGCCAGCACTGTCGCCGAGGGCTGCATTCACTCTTTGAATGACATCGCCGCCGATTTCACCTTTGGCGACGGGTTCAATAATGTCGGCTGGAAATTTAGTGCGAAGCAGGGCTTCCAACTCTAGTTCAAGCGCTTCACCCTGCGCTTGCTGCGAACTTTGTTCGGCTCGACGCTTGAGATCTTCAATTTGCTTAGTCATGGCGAGAAGCTGATGATCTTTCTCAGACAACTTCAACTTGAGCGCGTCCTCCACCTCGAGTTTCGCTTTGCTCAAAATCTCCGCCTGCGAGGCCTGCACGCGCTTTTCAATCGTTAACTCCAGCTCGCGACGTTGATCATCAAGTTCGCGCTGTTTTCGGAGGACGTCCGCTTGGGCCTGCTGGGCTTCGGTCAGCTTCTGATTGTTCGTGGCCAGTGTCTGCTCCAACTCAGCAAGCTGCTTGCTTTTCGCTTCCAAATCTGCAGCGGCAGCCTCGCGGGCTTTCTTGGCTTCACTCGCGGCAATCTGGGCGCGCTCAGCCGTGATTCGCGCTGCTACTTGGTCTTCGAATGAATCCTTCGCTCGCGCAACGTCTTCCTGCTGTTGACGGAGCGCTAATTCTTTTTGTGAGAACTCCGCCTCCTTGGTTTCTAGCTGCTGCTGAAATCTCTTTCTGGTCTCCTCAATGAGCGGCGCAGCCAACGATTCCGTTAGTTTGATTTCGTGGCTACAATTCGGGCAAACAATCTCGAGATCGCTCATGTCGGGTACATTCCTTCTTTAGCGACGTCCTTCGCCAGTTAGATGCAATGAATAATAATTTTCCTCACTTGCCCTGTAAGGATTGTTCTTTGCGAGCGAGGCGCAAGCGTAAAGCGTTGGTCGAAGAATAAGGCCACAATTCAGTTAAACTCAAATCCATATTTACGGCTCCGTAAGTCGAATGCGTCACGACCACCTTCCATGATTGAGGTAATAGCAGATCTTATTGATGGCGTTTCAATCGCGCCATCACAGTCAAGGCGCACCCTAGGAGTATTCACATTTGGATTCGAAGATGGCTCTGAGGAGATTAAAGCAATCACTTTGTCGGCGTCGCCATTCACAACGATATTGGAATTATGGGTTGAAAAAATGAGCTGGCGGTTTGATTTGGACTTTCTAAGTAATTCCACGATCCGCATGATGACGCGGTTGTCTAGATCGTCTTCTGGCTGGTCAATGATTAACGTGCCAGCGGATTGCTTGAGCAGAAGCTCGAGCAAAGCAGATGCCTGTTGTCCAGGTGACGCCATTTTGAAGTCAATAGCCCTGCCATCATCCATGTAGGACATGTTTATTGCATCCTTCGGAGCTGCAGAAACTATTCCCGCCACGACAGCATCATTTAGATTGAGGTAAATCTTCTTTCGTTGGCGTTCGGTTAGCGAGCGTGCGCCCTTAAAAATGACAGACTGAATGCTCGCGAGAAGGCCATCACTTGCTTCTGGAGGTGATCCGGCCATGATCTTGGATTCGTATAGCTCCAAAAAAGACTTTCTAAGTCCCGACCAGCCACCACCTTCCTCGTCAGCAAGCACCGCAGTAACCCAGCTGCTGCAGCCTTCCTCAGCTTGCTGTGTGAACGACGCCTCAAAGAGCTTAAGCAAACCCGAAAGATACTCGTCGGGCATTTGGTCCTTTCGAACTCGTGCTCTTAGCAAGTTACTAGATTTATCCGCTACCTTGTCCGCAGCAGACTTCAGAATTGCCCGTCGTTGTTCGAGAAGTTCATCAAGCTTGACGATTGCGTCGTCGTAGGCTTTCTCCGAAACGGCTTTGCCCCCTGCTGAATCCTTAGCTTTTGCCTGGATAGATTCCGCCGTTTGCAATTCTTTTGTAAGGCGGGTTACTTCGTCGATTAGGCTCGCATGCTTGCTCTGTTCTTCCACAGCAGTGTCATATTTGACCGAAAAAGCTTCGTAGCGCGCCTTGAACGACAAGTCTGCCTCGGCTTGACGAGTCAATAAATCGGTGAGCGCAGCTTTTGCCCTCTCAATTTCCGTCGAGATTATCTTCCTAGATTGCTCAATTGTTTGTTTTAACGCTGCAACTTCTGCAAAGTCCTCCGCGCCTTCAAATCCGTCGAAATCGACTCCCAGGATTGAGCCTTCCATCGCAGTCAATTGCTGAATACCATCTTCAGCTTGCTCTCGGACTCTGTTGATCGACTCGCCAACACGGGAATACTTCGGCGCCTCTTCCAATGTTGCTAGCGCTTCCGCCGAGGCACCTTCGGCCTCCAATCTCGCGGTCAGCGCGGCCAATCGCTGCCTAAGATCGTCAACGCGATCCTTTGCCTGCTTTGATTCTAACCGAGCCTGCCATAAGCTTGCCAGGTTTGAGAGCGCGGTCCTTACGTCGCGCTGCGCATTCTTGATCAATCGCTCAACGTTGCGCTGTTGATCAAGCTCTTCCGCAGCCGCAATACTAGTAATTTGCTCCGAAGCCGTGGCAGGGTCGTTCATGGTACTCGAGAGCCCCTTTTGACGAAATGCCCGGGAGCGGAAGCGCTCACGCGCTGCACTCGTCGTTAAGTCGATAGTCCCAGTCCCTGTAGTGGCCACAATAGTTTCATGATTACCCGTCGTTCTTTTCCAAGTTTCACGGACACCCTCGCGCTCAAGCACAACCTCAACAAAACCGTCGCCAGCGAGAGTCTCGTCGATCAGCTTGGCTTCACGGTCATTGGCATCTGTCAACGTGTTGAGATCTCGGTCTGTGCGGCCTAATCCGAAGCGGAGGTATTCGAGAAATGCACTCTTTCCTGAGCCGCGACCACCGATAAAGGCGTTGAAGCCGTTATTGAAAACAATGGTTACGGGTAGCGGACCGGTTAGGCCGCTTTTTACACGAAGCTCGACCAGATACTCGGTAGGCGTAATAGGCGGTTCAAAAACAATGCGAGCTTCGTCAGCGAGCATCGCTTGCCGAAACGCCTCAATCGAATGCTCACCAAGCTTAATCCAGCAATTGTGTACGCCCAGCCTGTCCCAAGTTGCCGACCTATTATCGCCTGTAGCAACTATTGCTCTACGTCGCTTACCCCAATCCGGTATCTTGCCCTGAACCTTTTCAAGGGTGGTGGTATCCAGGCCGTTGTACGGATGTTCGATATAAACGCCGTCGACGGGAAGATTGGCAAAGCGGGGATGGTGACCGGGCTCGTTTAAGCTTTTGTGCGCATCGGCAGTGCTGAAGTGAGGGACGACAACGCAAACGTCTTTGAGATGCTGCTCGCTTTGAACCTTATCTACGAAGCCAGCAACTGTCTCCCTTGCAGGAAGGATGTTGCAAGTCTTTGGCTCAGTCTCGTCAGAGACCAAAATGTTTCCGGCTGCAGCCAGTGCAAGTTTTTGCGTTTCATCGTTAGCCGACGGATCGAATATGACTAGACACTGTGCGTTGTCGGCGCAGGTCACCTCTATTGCAGGAAATACTTTTACATTTGAGCCAAGTCGAGTCGCCGCCTCAACAACATATCGCGACAGACATATGTCATGATGGTCTGATATGGCGACGGCACTAAGCTTTGCTGCATCAGATGCAGCAATAAAGGACTCTGCCCATGCGTGTCTGGCGGCTTCAAGCGCCTCTGTGCCACCAGGCAAATCAGTCGAGCCAGACCAAGATCGATCTCGTGGCGTGTGGCACTGAAAGTCACATTTGTGCCAAGCGGTCCCCGGATGCGAGCCGACTGCGAACGTCATAGTTGCCCTCGCTTGTCTTATGAGATGCTTCCTCGCGATTTACCGCGAAGCAAAAATGGTATTGGATCGATCGATTGTGGTGAACGACCTTAAAGTTTGCAAACTGAGATTTTGCCTTTTGATACCCAAATTGAGCAGGTCTACGGATCCTCCCGCCTGAAATGCCCGCGATTCTAAGTTAGGATTTCCGTTCTCCGCCGAGGAGACAGACGATGCGTAAAAGCAGGTTTACGGAAGAACAGATCATCAAGGCCCTGAAGGAGCATGCGATAGCTGACGAGCTCAACCGAAAATAAATTGCAGAAAGCGCGTTAGAAAGATGAGTTTGCATCGCAACGAGCCAAGCTTCCATAATACTCAATAGGCGAGTCGATTTCTATGAATATCGAGCGTCAGACCCGCTTCGAGAACCTTTGGGCAGCGGTGATCCGATTGATGAGAAGGTCGACGTCACACTGATAGATCTCATCGCGCAAAAAATTGAGCTCATCGGTCTGCTTGGCTTCCGCGGCATCAACATACCAAGCTTTGGGCCGGCCGTCGGACCCGTCATTCCAGCGATACTTGCGCTTCTTCAGCGTGTCACGAAGGTCGAAAGGAGATTGCTCGGCCCATATACGGATTGTCGGCTTGCGAGCGGATTCAAGCAGTAACGCAAGTGCCGTGCTCTCACCCCCATTGGGCTTCATTGACAAAATTTCCAGCAGCGCTTTGCAATCATCCGCTGCGCGATGTGAATGATGAAAGTAGCCGCATCCCGCTAGGAGGTATGTTAATCGGGATCCTTCAAAGCCCAGCTTACGCCATTCCACTTGGGTTGCCGAGCAGGCCCAGTTTTTGTGCTCAAAGGTCGACCAGTAGCGCTCGCTAAACTGCCGGTCGAAAGCCGCATTGTGAGCGATGATGATGGCTGCGTCTGCGACAAAGCTATCAACATCATCCGCCGAAATCTTATGTCCCGCGACGAGTTCGTCCGTAATCCCAGTTAGCTCCACGATCTCGGATGGTATCGATACGGAGGGCTCATTAAACGCCTCGAAAATTCCAGTGATATGGGTGATTTCACCGGACGGAAGGTAGGCGAACTTCACCATTCCCAATTCGATAATTTCATCATTGCTCGTGTCTAGACCGGTCGTCTCGACGTCAAGCGCCACACCATGGCGTCGAGTTCAGAGTTTGATACAGTCATCGAACTAATGGCCTGTAATGAAGCACAATAGATATGTGGGACGCCGATCATATTGAACTGCGCGACGGACCTTTCCAAGGGCTACGGCAAATTTTGCGGGCGCGCGGGCCGGCAAGCACCGCGCAGGTCTGTTGATGTTAACCGGACCAACCGAGTGGAAGCTTGTTCGCGCGCAGGTTATTCAGCGGGATGGCTTCAAATGCGTGGAGTGCGGTATAGCCCCTAAAAGCGCAGATTTTGACGTCCATCATCTGCTGCCGCGGTCCGCGGGGGGTACTGACGACCCATCAAATCTGGTCACCCTCTGCGACGGGTGCCACGCAGCGCACCATCCAAAACTCGCGGGCAGACTTGCCCGACGCGCTATAGAGCGCTGGGCTATCCGATTAGCAAGTTGGCTAGGCCGAGAAGGAGAGGTGGTCGCCGAAAGCCAGGCCTTTGGTCCTGTGCTGCGGCTCTTCGGCCTCGACCGCTTCAAAGAAGGCCAGATGGCGATTATCCAGGCGGCATTGACGGGACAGTCATTGCTGGTTGTCAGCCCCACAGGCTTCGGCAAGACCCTTTGCTTTCAGATGCCTGCTGTGTTGAGACAAGGTGTTAGCGTTGTCATATCGCCGCTAAAGGCCCTGATGGGAGAGCAGGTCTCTTCGCTGCTACGGCGCAAAATTCCGGCGACCTTCATCAATAGTGATCTCGACGCGGATGAGAAACGTCTTCGATATCAACTGCTCTCATGCGGCGTCTTTAAGCTGCTGTATACGGCTCCCGAGCGGTTCTTTGTGCAAAGCAAAGTTGAGCAACGGGGTCTGCGAGCAATACGACCAAGTTTTCTGGTCATTGATGAGGCTCATTGCGTTGATCAATGGGGTCGAGACTTTCGGCCAGAATATGGTCGGCTCAAGGAAGTGAGAGAAGCGCTGGGGTTTCCTCCGGTTCTAGCATTCACGGCGACCGCCGGCACGGAGATGCAGCAGCGCATTCTTCATTCCCTCGGTATTCCCAAAGCGCAAGTGTTCGTTCGTGGCGTCGATAGGCCCAACATTGCACTTCTGCGTTGGCAGGCGTCCGTCAAGAAAAGGCCGGCGATCATCGCAGCTCTGTGTCGCCTTTCGTTACCTGCCGACGGAAAGCTGATGATTTTCGTGCCCACCCGTAAGATTGGGGAGGCCCTGCAGGCCCATCTTGCTAGCGAGGGATTGGAAACCCCATTTTATCATTCGCAACTGCGTAATGGCTGGGAGCGCGAGCAACTACTCAAGCGTTTCATCGGGGACAGCCGTCCTGTGGTCGATCGGATTATCTGCACGAGTGCCTTCGGCATGGGTCTCGACGTACCGAATGTGCGCATGGTGGTTCATTGGCAGCATCCCGCCTCGATCGAAGACTACCTTCAAGAATTCGGCCGTGCCGGTCGTGACGGCGCGCCGTCTGTCGCTGTCCTGCTACAGGAGGAAGGGGAGGCGAGGGAAGATATCGGATTGCTGCGATATATGGCGCAGCGAGCTATCAACGGGGCTAGACTGACCGATGAGGCAGCCGCTGCCGCGTTGCGGCACAAGCACGAGCAGATTGCTGTCATGGCCAACATGGCGGGTAATAGCTCCTGCTTCCGTAATGCGCTGGTTGGCCACTTCAAGGGCCCCGAGAAGGTTGCGAGAAAGAGCATATCGACGCGCATTATGGAGTGGATCTTTGCCGACGCTGGGCGCAATCAGAGTCAAGTTGCTTGCTGCGATGGCTGCCATCAAGCCTTCATAGCGCAGCAAGGGAAACTAAACTTCATACGGAAAGTGCTTGGCTCATGCGGCCCAAGGCGCCGATAGTGTTTTACGAAATGACAGGATGATTGATGCTGCCTGCATATTACTCTGCTGATATTCAAAAATTTGTCGATGAAAACCCTCACGCGATTTCCGGTCATTTGGCAGAATGCTCTCAGAATGTTGACGGTCTTCAAATCAATGCGTGGATCGGTCAAATCCGACTTTTGCAGCGAGAGTTAGCGAACTTGAATGAAGGCTGGATTGCATTTGAGTTTGCAATCCCCAGAATGGGCAAGAGAGCAGATAATATCATCGTCTACGATGGATGCATCTTTGTATTAGAATTCAAGGTTGGCTCCGAGCGGTTCGATCGCGCCGCCAAGGACCAGGTCGTCGATTACGCGCTTGACCTGAAAAACTTCCATGCTGGAAGTCACGAAGAGTACGTCGTTCCAATCGTTTTGGCGACGGGTGCTAACGCTGTTGAGGGCAAGATAGTTTGGTCCGCTGACAAAGTAGCAGAGCCAATTGTAACAAACGGATTAGGTCTCGCTAAGTTAATCCAATCAATTGCTACCTCGGCTATTCCACGTAGAATTATCGACCCGGTTGTCTGGTCTAAAAGCGGATACAAGCCCACGCCAACGATCATCGAAGCTGCGCAAGCGCTGTATCGTGGCCATCGCGTCGATGAAATTACCCGATCCGACGCGAGCGCGATAAATCTGAACCAAACCGCAACGTGCCTCGCAACAATTATCGAAGATGCGAAAGCTTGCGGTCACAAGGCAATCTGTTTTGTGACAGGCGTGCCAGGCGCTGGTAAAACACTTGCAGGTCTTAATCTTGTGACGCAGCGTGCTGAAGCGCACAAAGACGAGAACGCTGTTTTCCTTTCTGGAAACGGACCTTTGGTCGATGTGCTTCGCGAGGCGCTCGCTAGAGATCAACATGATCAGTCGAAGGGAAAAGAAGGGCAGGTAACTAAGGCAGAGGCTGCCCGAAGAGTTAAAGGCTTCATTCAGAACATCATGCACTTTCGCGACGAGAGCTTGCGTATTCCGGCAGCGCCGCCAGAGCGCGTTGCTGTATTCGATGAAGCGCAAAGGGCGTGGGATCGAAGCCATCTCGCGAATTTTATGAGTCGAAAGAAGGGGCTTTCTGACTTCGCGATGTCGGAGCCGGAGTTCTTAATCAGCGTGATGGACCGGCACAGTGGCTGGTGCACGGTGGTTTGCCTCATTGGCGGCGGTCAGGAGATCAATGCGGGAGAAGCTGGACTGACGGAATGGTTTGATGCGTTAAAAACGCATTTTCCTCAGTGGAAGGTCTTCGTCTCAAAACAACTTACACATCGTGATTATCGCTGGGGCAAAGACCTGCATGCCGTATTGAAGGGATCAGAGGTGAGAGAATTTGATCACTTACATCTGGCGGTTTCGGTGAGGTCGTTTCGAGCTGAAAAACTCTCAGAATTTGTCGGCGCAGTTGTGGCGGGCGAAATTGCAGAAGCAAAGAAACTACATAATCAGATCAAGAATACGTATTCTATTCGGATCACACGTGACCTGCCGGCGGCCCGTCGATGGCTCCGCGAACAAGCCAGAGGAACCGAACGAATAGGTCTTGTTGCTTCGTCTGGCGCTTCTCGATTGAAACCCCACGGAATCAATGTGCGCGAAAAGATTGATGCAACACATTGGTTCTTAAACGGCAAAGACGATGTTCGGTCATCATTCTATCTCGAAGATCCTGCGACGGAATTCGATATCCAGGGCTTGGAGTTGGATTGGGTTGGAGTGTGTTGGGACGCTGATCTGCGCGCGATCGATGGCCGTTGGAGTTACCATCGTTTCACCGGTACGAAGTGGCAGAACGTCAAAGATGAGAATCGCAAGATTTACTTGACGAACGCCTATCGCGTTCTACTCACCCGAGCGCGGCAAGGATTCGTCATTTATGTGCCGCCTGGCGACGCGGGGGACGCGACCCGGCCGTCCTCATTCTACGACGGTACCGCGGAGTTTTTGATGGCCTGCGGAATCGAAGGGCTATGAAACGAATCGATGCGCCGTAATAGCGAGCATCCTATCAACTCTTGATCAGAGCGAGATTCCGCAGGAGTAATGTGCGAACCGATGGGATGATCTTACGACCTTTCCCAAGATGCGATTTGCGTCGACCATATGCTCGGCATCGGCTTGAGCAGGTCTTCCAGCTCGAGCCACGCGGGTTGCTGTCCAGACAGGATAGATTCGACAATCTGCGGCGATAGAAGAGCAAGCCGAAGGACCCGACAAAGGTATGATTCATTTATTGTCTCGGCCTTAGCGAGTTCCCGTATCGTCGTGTACTTTCCCTTTTCGAGCATATCTCGCCAACGGTGGGCGCGGACGAGTGCTTTGACCATCGTGTTGTCGACGCGTGCTGCCGGCCGCATCCACGGTGTTGCATCTGGCGGTGTAACGATCTGCTTGCGGCCGCCCTGCACGCGAAAGGTCACCGGTATATGAATCGTAAGCGTCCGACCATCTTTACTCAAGGTTGGCCGTGAAGCGGATGTGGTGGAGATGTTCAGTTTCGGCGTCATGCGGCCTTATCTCCATCCATATTCGTTTGGCCGCTGAGTTCTCCAAACAACGATGTCATTCCGTCTACGCGAAGCCGAATATCGATCCCGTCGGATTGTATCTGTACGCGATCAACAAGCAGCTGGATGAGGCGTGCCTGCTCGGCAGGGAATAGTTCAGCCCATAACGATTCGAAGTCTGTCAAAGCGGTTCGGACATCGTTCTCGGTCAAGTTCTTTGAGGTTTTGCGGGCCGCCTTCCAAGTTTGGACGATCATCTCTGGTGTCAGAAGGAGGGCCCGGACCTGGTCGACAACGATCTTCTCGATCTCGGCGGCGGGAACCTGTCTAACCGCGGGGGCGCCGGTTCCCTTCATCGCGGATTGGCTGACATAGTATCGATAGAGCCTGCCGGACTTGCGGGTGTGAGTGGGTGTCATAGCTTCGCCTGCGGAGCCGAACAGCATGCCCCTCAACAAAGCAGGCGTTCGTCCTCGAACGGCCGCGGCGCGCTTACGCGGACTTTCCTTCAGGATCGAGTGGGCTTGATCCCATAGGCTGCGCTCAATGATCGGTTGGTGCTCACCCGGATACGAGACGCCCTTGTGAACGGCCTCTCCGATATAGGTTCGATTGTTGATGAGCTTGTAGAGGACCTTTTTATCTAGCAGGTGGCCGTAGCGGTTGGTTGCACGCTCAGCGACCAGTTCCTTTGCCACCAGTGTTGCGGACTTCAACTGAACGAACCGTTTGAAGATTGCCCGGACCCGCTGAGCGTCCCGCTCGTTGATCACCAGTTTTCTGTCCTTAACCTCATAGCCAAGGGGCGCCCAACCACCCATCCACATGCCCTTCTTGCGAGAGGCGGCGAACTTGTCTCGGATGCGCTCGCCGATCACCTCGCGTTCGAATTGGGCGAAGGACAGAAGAACGTTAAGGGTCAGTCGGCCCATTGAGGTAGTGGTGTTGAAGGACTGAGTGACCGAGACGAACGTCACGTTCTGCCGGTCGAACACCTCAACCAGCCTTGAGAAGTCGAGCAGCGATCGGGACAGGCGATCGATCTTATAAACCACTACGACATCGACCAGACCGGCTTCGATGTCCGCAAGTAGCCGCTTCAGGGCGGGGCGTTCCAGCGTGCCACCAGAGAACCCGCCGTCGTCATAGCGGTTGTTGACCAAAACCCAACCTTCTGCGCGCTGGCTCGCGACATAAGCCTCACAGGCCTCGCGCTGCGCGTCCAAAGAGTTGAACTCCATCTCGAGACCTTCTTCGGTGGACTTGCGAGTATAAACCGCGCAGCGCAGCTTCCGAATGGCCGGGCCACCAGATCCGTTTGAAGGGACTCGCTCCCGCGCGGATGGGCCGACGACTGTTGTGCCGTTCCGTGATTGTCGCGGCTTGCTCATGACCGCCCCGGAGTCTTGAGGCCGAAGAAGACCCAGCCGTTCCATTTCGTGCCGGTGATCACTCGGGCGATTGAAGAAAGCGACGCAAAGGGCCGTCCCATATACTCAAAATCCTCCGCACGTACCGTGACGCAGTGCTCAACTCCCTGCCATTCTCGGATCAGCTTGGTGCCGGTGATGGGTCGATGGCCGCGTCCCACCTTCCGTTCCGCCTTGCCGTCATATTGCTTGGCCATGGCCCGCAGCCGGTCCAGCGTGTCATTGCTTAAACCGCCGTAAGCCAATTCCTGAATGCGATAGGCAAGGCGGCTCTCCAGGAAACGCCGGTTGTAGGGTGGCGGCTCGGTGTCAAACAGCTCGCGCCAGCGGGCCTTCAGGGCCGGCGTGGGGGCGGATTTGAGCCCCGCCAATTGGGCAAGAACATTATCTTTCATGCTGCGACCTCGGGAGAAACGTCGGTCGCATCACCGCTCTGGTCGAGGGTGAAGTGAAGCGAACTTTCTCCGAACTGCCTGGACATTTGACTGGACTTCCGCGCCTCAAGACGCATGAGGCCAGCGGCCAGGATTTCGGCAACTTCTGAAAGATGAGGGTTTTGCGAGGTCATGGCGGCAATCAAACTGATCGCCGATCGCCCACAAATCCAGACCATCCGAGAGATCCACGAAGACGAGCGTGAACAATCGCAATCGGTATCGCACAAACGAAATCCACGATCACGACAGTTCGTCCGTTACTCGACGCAAATGCCACGTAGGGTGCGCCGTACAGCTGATTCGGACCGCTTAGTCAGCTCACTACTCCGGGGATAGGCAGGTATCCACAGGCTAAGTTCTGCAGGTTGGGGGAGGCGCGTCAAATATCGTATAATTGCGGCTCGCAGGCCTCGCAGTTTAGGTGTGCTAATGACCGTGCAGTCGGACGCGTCTCGAGGATGGTCTATTGCTGAGGCGATCGAGCGTGCAGCTCTCCCTAATCAATGGGACGAATGGATCGCGGCTAAAGCTGAATGGACTAAGGCAAGCACTCCTATGCCCGCTGGACCAGCGGCATTTATTACGAGATCACCCCGAGAGATTGAGCGTCGCCGGATTGCAGCCAACGTTGCTTTCAAGAAAGTTAGAGATAACTTATGGAAGCTTTTAGAGGCCGAACGGTTTGTCGCCACAGGCTCGCGTGAAGGGCCTGCAACGCAGCCGAGTACAATTCATTCGCTCGCTTGGAAAAGTCTAGTCTGGCCGCGAACAGAAAACTCGATAGTGCGTGAGCGATATGGAGCGAAGGCCAAGATCTATAATGTGCGAGTGTTTCCGCTTATTTACGCTCCTGACGCTGCAAATCGACTGAATGGCTTAAGTCTTGCCGAGGCTTTTCGACGTTTCGTTCTCGACGACCCCGAGGTCGTCGCGTTGGGCGAACGTGTTATGCGGAATGAAGGGCACGAGAGTGTTTTCAGGGAGGGGCAGGCTCCGGGTTTTTTCGCAGATTTTCACTGGCCGCTGGACGCATCCGCTGATGATCTCGCAGCGTCGCTATGCCAAGCTCCTGCTTTCGGACCGGAGACGCCGCTTCGGAAGCCGTCGATTCAAGTACTTGCCGCAGCCAAGGCTTTGGCGAATCGATGGTCGGCTTTGAGACGCTCTTTGGTCAGAGGTGACGTAGAGGCATTGGGCACATTCGCCCAGACAGGTGTTTCTGCGAAAATCAGCAGGACGCAATGGACGCGGGACGGATTGCTCGTCCATGTCCGTAACAGTGATCTCTGCGAGGCCGATGAAGGTAAGCCAATTACGCGCTGGACGGGCATCACGCTCGGTATAAATTTCGGAACTTCCGATAATATCGCAGCACCTGATTTTGCTTCGCACTCATCTATTGCTAGTCAAACCGCAAGAGAATTGGCGGTCCCCAAGAGAAGATCGGCTCAGCGCGAAAGTATCGAGCAGGCGGTGCGGGCAATTTGGCCGAACGGAGTTCCGAAGGGCATAATGGCCGGAAAGCGCAATCAGCAAATTACGAACTGGCAGCGCCAAAACAGACTTGTTGTGCCGAGCGATAAAACAATCGATAGGTACTTTAGGGAAGCAAAGAGTCGATTTTAGGCCGCTTATTGTCCTCTATTGTTCCTTCGTGTCCGCTGTTGTCCGGTGCAAACGCGCTCCCTTCTTGCCATTTTTGATCTCGTTGTAATCGATACGGGATCAAGTACATGCAAGGGACGCAGTCCGGCGATAACGAAGCTCTTCTTATGGAAGTGCACGCGGCCAAATTCCTAAGCCTTTCGGTAAGAACGCTTCAGGCGTGGCGGACTAAGGGGTGCGGACCGGCATATATTCAAGCCGGACGTGCTATCCGATATCGCCGCTGCGATCTCATCTCATGGATCAGTAGTAATGTCGTTCGGGGTGCAAAAGGGGGCCAAATCCTCAGGAGCGCGCCATGAGCTTCCACGCTGTCCTATGGGCTTGTAAGCAGGACCTGTCTCCAGTGTCCAAACTTGTATTGGTGGCGCTCTCGACTTTCGCGAGCAAGAACGACGGTTCCTGTTTCCCAAAAGTAGCGACCATCGCTGCAATGGCGTCAGTTTCGCCTCGTACGGTGCATCGCAGGCTGCCGGAACTAGCAGACAAACAATTGGTGCGGGTAGAGCGAAACTTCAAAGGAAAGGCGCGCCTGCCACATAGATATTGGCTTGCATGTGGTGGCGACCAGCGCTCAAAAGCGATGGCGCAAACCCGAAGCGTCACGACAGGTTATGACAATGGTGGCAACGCAAATGACCACTACCAGAACCACTATATAGATACACGAACTCATGTTCCTGGCGTGGGGCTAGCTCCGCTGGCTCGCCAAGAACGCAAGCAGGCGAGGTCCGTCGTTTCGGCAACCTCGGAGGTCGATCAGGCCACTCAAGTTGAGCTAGCGCGTCGCTTAGGCATGAGCGGCTGGGAAATCATGTGCGCCTTCGAAGACGAGGTGAGTCATCTCTGCTTTCTATTGCGAAAGAACGCACTAACCAGCGCACATCTTTCGGAGCTTCGAAGGCGTTACGCGGCGCTCATAAAGCAACCGACGAAGCACGGCGAGTAAGCCCGGTTCCTTCTAGTGATGTAGCGGGACGGGTATTTCGGACCGCGAGGGTTCACCAGTCACCTCGGATTTTGAGAGCCTAAACTCAACTAAAGAGCGAGCCTAAACTCGGAGACTAAACACGGGGGCGGGTTGAAAGTCAGATGGCATCGATGCGCACACCGGCGGCCTACCTTCATACGCAAAATGCTCGAATTAAATACAAAAAGCCCACGGTCGATCAAAAGTCGGACGCGTTTCGATCGGGGCCGGTGGGTAAGCCATGTGCACTTCGGCCAAATTCTAGAAACGTTCTTTGAGGACCACGGGTATCTGAACTGAGATCGAGTAATCGCGAAAACCGCAACGAATACAAGAGCTGCTGTTTTGAAAATTCGCCGCGAAATTCGGGGGGGGGGGGGGTAGCTGATGGTCAGGGGGATCGACGTGAACGACGGTGATGTGATTTCAGATTCGGATCGCGGCCGACTGCAGGTTGAGTATTGGCCAGTCGGTAAGCTTATCCCATTCGCGAGAAATGCGCGCACCCATAGCGCAGCGCAGGTCGCGGAAATCGCCGGCAGCATTAGAGCTTTCGGGTTTGCAAATCCCATCCTTGTCGGGGCAGAGGGAGACGTGATTGCGGGGCATGGACGGTTGGCCGCAGCCCGTCAGCTTGGGTTGGGTGACGTCCCCGTGATCGTCTTAAGCGGCTTATCGGAAACGCAAAGACGTCAGCTTGTACTGGCTGACAATCGCATCGCGCTGAACGCGGGGTGGGATCCGGAGATGCTTAAGCTGGAGCTTACCGAGTTGTCGGCGATGGGCGCTGATCTGTCTCTTCTGGGTTTTGACAAGGCAGAATTGGCGTCCGCATTGAAGAGCGTTAGTACCGGCCTTGTTGATGAAGATGAGACGCCGATGGTCGTCGAGGTCGCAGTCTCGGCTCCCGGAGAAATCTGGTGTCTCGGCCCTCATCGAATAGCGTGCGGGGACAGCACCGATCCTTCGCTCGTAACAAGCTTACTGGCGGGCGTTGAGCCGCAGTTGATGGTTACCGACCCGCCTTACGGCGTCGCTTATGATCCGGAGTGGCGGCATCGGATCGGAGTCAACAAGTCCGAGAAGCGCGGCAAGATCCAAAACGATGAGCGAGCGGATTGGGCAGCAGCATGGACGCTTTTTCCGGGGCAGATCGCCTATGTCTGGCACGGGGCGTTGCATGCAGGCACCGTCGCGGAGAGTCTAACGAAGACCGGGTTTACAATCAGGTCTCAGATCGTTTGGGCGAAAGAGCGTTTGGTTATGAGCCGCGGCGATTACCACTGGCAACATGAGCCTTGCTGGTACGCGGTTCGCAAGAAGGGCAACTGGACCGGCGATCGCAAGCAAACCACACTTTGGACGATTCCGACCGGCGGGCAGGACGCTGAGACCAAACACTCCACCCAGAAGCCGGTGGAATGCATGCGCCGACCGATGCTGAACAATAGCGACCCGGGTCAGGCCGTCTATGAGCCGTTCCTGGGCAGCGGAACGACTCTGATCGCGGCGCAATCGACGGGGCGCGTTTGCTACGGCATCGAGATCGATCCGCTTTTCGTTGATGTTGTGATCCGACGATGGCAGGCCTTTACCGGCGAAAAGGCGCATCGCCTGCGGGACGGCCAAACCTTCGATCTGGTCGAGCAGGCGGCTGCTATCGCGAGCGTCGATCCGTCCAGCGTCGCCAGCGAGGTTCAGTGATGCGCGGTCGTATTCCGAAGCCAACAAGGATCAAGGCTTTGACGGGCAATCCAGGCAAACGCGCTCTCAACAAGCATGAACCACGGCCAGAGCCCGAAGTACCGGCGTGTCCCGCGGAACTCGGGCCTAGCGCGCAGCGCGAATGGGATCGACTGGTCGGCGATTTATCGAAGTTGAATATGATTACAAGCTTGGATCGCGCGGCGCTCGCGACCTACTGCGGAGCGTACGCGCTATGGGCAGAGGCAACCGAAGCGATTCAAAAATTTGGAACGATGGTCAAATCGCCATCGGGTTATCCAATGCAATCGCCCTACATCGCTATCGCCAATCGCCAGGCTGAAATCATGATGCGAATCGCATCAGAGTTCGGATTCACGCCTGCGAGCAGAAGCAGGATCTCGATACCGCAACATAATGAGCAAACTTCATTCGATTTCCGGGCTGACGACACCGGCGAATGATGTCAACACCGTAGAGCATGCGCTCGCTGACTAAGAAAGTTGGTAAGATTGAATGGAGCCTAGCCTAAGTCTCCTATCAGCTAGTGGCCGCGTGCCGCAATTTGCCAAGATGGCGAGATTATTGGCGATCGAGCCACGCGATGTCCCGCGATTGCTCACCCTTATGAGATATCAGCACTTCCCAACGGCTCTCGTTTAAGGGTGGCCGCGCGTAGATCCTCCCAGCGTCATCCTGGCCGTTGCTTATGTGTCGCTCCCACCAGTTTTCAAGACCCTGAAGCTTTTTCCAAGCGGGCGGCAGCCGACCATTTACCCATTTCAGATCGGCGAGTGCTCGATAGAGCGCTTTGCGGTTCAAAAATTCCGCGACAATGACGATTAAGCTGTCGCGAACCAGATGTATGTCCGGGAGCAGTGCATCAAACACCACTTCGATCTCGCTTCCCAGTTTGCCCGGGGCAAAAGCAGGGCGAGCCGCCGGGGGCTGCTCGGAGACTGAAATAGCTGCGAGGGCCGCTGAATCAGCTTCTTCGCGTAACCGTCGTTCTTCCTCCAAAGCTATCCGAAGGGCTTCATTTTCTACCTGCGCGTTACCAACTTCCGCGAGATCAAGTTTAGACCGAGCCAGTTCAGCGCGCAGCGTCGCTTCGCGAGCTTTGGTTGCTGCGAGCTCTGCAGCTATCAACCGAGCACGTTGCTCTCCTACCCCGTTTTGGTCGAAAGCGTTTGGTCTAGCGTTTCCTAATAGTTTGGTCAGAAGCGAAGTTAGAGTGGTGAGTTCGCCTTTAGGCTTGGATACTCGAACGAACCAGTCCCCCACAATTCCATCGATCGGATCACCAAGGTATCTCCCTGTCCGAATTACTTCGTATCCATGACCTTTTAAGCTCGTTGCTGTGCTTTCGCAGGTCGCGATCGAGCCGGAAAAGACGATATACGCTTCATCGACGCCTTCGATAATTCCGAAAGGGGACGAAACAGAATCGACTGACTTTCCAATTTCGTGCTCAAGGGCGGGAAAAGCTTCGCCTGTTATGTCGATGCGGCAATCTGGCATTGAGAGAGGGTAAGCCAACCCGCGCCAAAGTGCGGCCTCCCTGCCATCGGCCAGGCGCACACTGGGGCACTCCCGCATTTCGAATAATTGCTCGCCGCTGAAAATTGATATCATCATGGTTGTGGTGTTAAATATCACACGTTTCTAGGAAGGTCAGCGCTACCTAGAACTGGAGGGGTTGGGGCAGCTTCAATGGATATGCAGGTCGTCGCTGGGGTCATTTCTCACCCGGAGACAGTCGTTAGCGTGGGAATTGCCCTTGTAGCTTGGGCCGTGGTGTCCGGCTGGTCTCTATCCCGCGGCGCACAAAAACTTGTAGCCGCTCTCACTAAGGCGCAACAGCTCATCGAGCAAGCAGCTAATCCGAGTGAGTTTGCGCAAAAATACGAAGTGATCTCGTCCGGTTTATCTGCTGATCCTGTCCTTGGACCACGTTGGCGCGAGTATGAAGGTTCACTCGTGCTGCCGGTGGAAGAGAACCGACCTGTCAGAGCGACAACCCGAGCGGGAGGTTGGTTCGATGCCAGTCTGCTTCGCGTGCCCGCCGTGGGAGTTGACGCGCGGTATCACGCGGCATTGCCGAACCTCTTAGTCGGTGCGGGTCTTCTTTTCACGTTTCTTGGACTATCTGCAGCACTTGGCACCGCCGGCGGAATTATTGGTGGGGCGGACCAAGCGGGTCGAAATTCTGCGTTGCGAATCCTGTTGGACACCGCTTCGTTCAAGTTCATCACATCGCTCATCGGGCTTTTGCTTTCGATCCTATATGCATTATTTCGCAAGGGTCAGCTGAAGAAGATCGATCGATCGATCGATGGCTTCTTGATCGCGCTAGAAACGCGAGTGCCATTGCTGACCCCTGCCGCGCTTCAACAGGAAGCCAATGCCATCCTCAGAAAGCAATCGGTTCAACTCGAGACCTTTTCAACGGATCTTGCGGTGAGCCTAGGCGCAGCTGTCGATAGCGCATTCAACGAAAGACTAGGTGAGCATATCGCGCCACTTACTGAGGCTATGCAGCGGTTGGCTGAAGGCATTGGTTCGAGAAATGAAGAGGCTCTAAAGGCGATGTTGGATACGTTTGTTCAGCGGCTTCAGGGCGGCACGGGCGACCGCATGCAAGAGGTCGCTGAAAGTTTGGCCGGATTAAGCTCTCGTCTTGAAGGACTCCAGACTGGGCTAGCGGATGCCGCCGTGCGCATGGCTCAGTCTGCAGATGCTATGGCCACCCGGATGGGCGAAGGGGCTGAGTCCGCGCTGGCCCGGATCACCGATCAAATGTCAGGCCTTACTGAAGGCCTTCGTAAGATGGTCGATCAGACGAGTACAGCAGGAACCAACGCTGGTCGCGAAATGTCAGAGCGGATTGAGTCCGCAGCAAAATTATTTGAGGAAGCGGCGGGTGCTGTAGCCGAAAGTTTGGCTGCTGCCGCGACAAATAGTTCTGTCCGACTATCTGAGCAGCTTGAAGGCGTTGTGGAGCAGTTGCGATTGCTCTCTGAATCCAGCCGCACGGCGGGGTCTGAGGCGCTGGAGGCTCTAGCCGAAAGAGTGGGTACGGCGGCCGCGACTTTTGAGGCGACCGCGACGCGAGTTGCCGGTGTTCTCGACTCCGCAGCCGATCATTCGGGCGAGGCGTGGGGACGAGGTGCTGAAGAGGCGGCTAATCGCATTGCTGGTGTTTCGGAGAATTTGGCCAGTCGTGTGTCTGGGCTCGCCTCGGCCACGGACGCTTTGATATCTCGGATGTCGGAGCTTGAGCGATTAACTCAGGAAGCGGCCACGCCACTTGCAGCGACCGCCAGCGATATGAAGCTTGCTGGACAAGCCGCGAGAAATGCGATCGACCCACTGAATCAAGTTGCCCAAAACATAGGGCGAGCAACGGAGCAAGTGGCCGGAGTCGCTCAAAGGTTGGAAGTCACACACGCTGCAGCTGGCCGTCTAATCGAGAGTCTGGGCGCGGCCTCTCAACGCTTCGAGGGAATTGATCGTGAGTTGGCCAAAACCCTAACAGGGCTTCAGAACGGCCTACAAGGGTTCACTCAAGAGATCGGAAGGTTTGTAGGAGAGACCGATCAAAATCTTGCGAAGGCTGCAACTCAGCTTGGCAACCTCGTCAAAGGATTGCAGGACAGTTTGGAAGATTTTGAACCATCAAAAATAAACTAGGCGACGCGCGCGGGCTCCTTAAAGCGAGCGGCGAATTCGTGTCGATACTGCAGTTCCTACAGATTGACTTTGGAGAATTCTGGTGGCGCTAACCGACGCGCAAGATGAAGGGGCGGGAGAAGGCTATTTTGCGTCGATCAGCGATATGATGGTTGGCATTCTGTTTATATTTCTGTTGCTACTTACGGTGTTCGCATTGAATTTTAAGGATGCAGAGCAAGAACAGAGAGTTAAAATTGAAGAACTCATCAAACAACGCGCATTAACCGAAGCTGCTGAACGAAGAACAAGAATTAAAGAAGACGAGAATCTCCGTCTTAGAAACCTATTAGTTGACGCTGTCGCTCAACTTGAGCGCGATATCCAGGATCGCTTTCTGGCGCGATCACAATTACTCACCTCAATGAAGCAATCGCTCGCGACAAAAGGGGTTGCGGTTTCTGTCGATGTCAACTCGGGCATACTTCGGCTTCCGGAAGATCTGCTGTTTAATACAGGCGAATCGACAATCCAGAAGCAGAATGTCCCTAAACTTCGCACCCTCGCTGAGGTTTTAGCGGGAATACTGCCCTGCTACATAGAAGGAGTTGCGGGGCAAGATTGCGACAAAGCGTCGGCTCCGATTTTGGAAACCGTGCTTGTCGAGGGGCATACGGATCGACAGGCGTTTTCAACGACGGTGCAGCAACAGGCGTCGCCTGCCCAAACGGGGGGCTTCTTTTCGTCGCCAGCGCCTGCGCCCCCGCCGAAAATCGTAAGGACGGCTGACAGTTCCGAAGTGCGCAACGATCGACTGTCAACCGAGCGTGCACTAAATGTCTTCAAGGAACTTCGATTGGCGCGGCCGTCTCTCGGCGAGCTAAAAAACTCTAGTCAGCAATCCCTATTAGGATTCTCCGGATACGGCCCAAGGCGTCCGCTGCCCGAAGCTTTGGGCACCTCCAAAGAAGACTATAAGAAAAATCGGCGTATCGATCTTCGCTTTGTATTGTCCTCTCGAACCTCAAATGAATTTCAGCGGCTCCGTGAACAAATTCAGCAAGCATTGGGCTCTGGACAATGACCCATGCACGCCAAGCCCTGGATCGGTTGGATGCATTTTCACTGACGCTTCCTCGGAGGGCGGTAAAGCTTCCAAATCCTTCATTTAGCTCCGAGGCAGTTCAATTACTGGACGCATCGGATTCTGCCGTCCGTCCTCCAGAAGGTTCCGCACTAGATGCCGCTCGACTCAGGCTTGTCAAAATTTTTTCGGAGGGAGGCCAGCCGACGCGGCGAGATCTGCGCGACGCAGTCTGGTTGTTATGGGATGGACGGGAGCCGCTTGTTGGCCTTCCGGGACTTCTAGAGGCCATTTGGAAGCAAGCGCAGAACTCGAATGCTACCCTCCGCGGATTGATAGAAGTGTGGCTACGAAGTTTTTCAAAGGACGAGCCTGGTCTTCAACAAGTTGGACTTGAGTTAAGGCGGCTTCTTACCGTTAAACCGACTGTTCGCATGCAGCGCTGGCGAACTGCTGATGCCTCAATTGATTTCTTTGACGGACGATTGGGCCCAGGAAATCTTGCGGCATGGTTGATTGACGGCCCCGAGCTGCCCAATGAAGTTTTGGCTGCAACAGGGTTTGATGACCCTCTAAGGGCAGCGGGCGGTTACTTTCGTGAGGTGCAACGCGGGATTGTTTTGCGCGCACCTTCGGTTCTTAGGAGAGCTGGAGCAAAGCAGCTTGTCCAGCGCTTGCTGGCGCCGCTAACCCTTGAAGGCAAACTAAGGTTTGGGGATCCAAAAGCGCGCGGAGAGATGGCGCGTGGCTTATTGCGCGTCTGGCTTGATGATGGTCCTGATCCGGAAGATGCAGTGCGCCTTCAAATTCAGGATTTTCTGTTGAGGCATCTTGAAGACCCTCGATTGCAACCTCAGCGCTGGCAAGAAGCAGGCGAAGAGGCCACAAACCTGATGAGGCGATGGCTCACTCGCGCATCGTTGAAAGCGTTCTTTGCTTTAATTTCGGACCACGCGTTGGATTCTCACTGGCGTTATAGAGAGGCGTTTTGGTCTGCGTGCTTGGACAAGGACGCAACGATTGAGGCATGGCTCGGATTGGGAAGCCAAATCCATACTTCAGCGCGGGCAGTTGAAGACTTAAAGGGTGCATACGCGCGTCTCGACGGTGCATACGGGAATCAAGCGATTCTCCTTCTCCGGATCAAAAATACAATTTTTTGCGAATGGAGTCACAACGGCAAGCTGCGAGCTTGGCCGGAGGATTGGAAAACTGCGCCGCGTTTGGGAAAGAAGCTCTACACGCGAAAGGAACTCACTGAGAAAGGACTTCCCTTCCCTCCCAACCCTCGATTTGGGTCTAACGGCGCTTCAGACGGCAAAGGGCTAAGACATGTCGGATCTGATCGAAATTTATGGCAGGGCAGTGCCGCTGAATTGTTGGCTAGACGCACGCAGATTGCACTCTCACCGTCCGATTGGATGCCGAGATGAGTTACAGTTTTAAATATTTAGTCGGACCTGAGGCCACTGAGATAGAGATATCGGGGCCGAGTGGTTCAGTTCCCATGGATCTCTGGTCAGTGGAGGCGCCCGCGTCGCTGTTAAAGGGGGTTGATCTCGCTCAACGTCTAATTGCTGCCGGCGCTGCCATCGCCGCGGAAAGTACGCTTCTCGTCGAGCACAGGGCGATCGCAGGCTTGAGTATCAGCGAAGCGAAGGCTTTTGGCCTTCCAATTCTTACGGACGTCGTCCTTCATCTGGATACAGCCGGCGCGTTCAATCGTCCGGAGTTTCGCGTCAGATTGAGTTGGAGACGGTTGACGGGGCAGCCTGTAGTTGGGGCGCTACGTACTGGGGCCTGGCTTAAAATTGGTGAAGAATGGCACCGATTGCCGGATGCCGTTTTTGAGATTGCGGAAGCGGTTGACGAGCTAAATGCTGCCTCAGTGGACGATCTTGCCGGCCGTTTAACGTCAATGGCAGCGCTGCGCGAGGTCCTTCCGCCTGCAGTTACAAGCGGTCTTGCCGAAACCGACGGATTGTTAGGCGAGATGACGATAGCGGTGGCGGATGCCTTTTCTCTCGATCTGAAAGGAGATGGGCGAGATGCGAAATTGGTTCCTATTCTGCATCGTGCGGGAGGCCATCCCGACGACTTACTCCTAGCCCCGGATGAGCAGGCTGCTTTTGGAGATGATTTATTCAATCGCTTTGGGGACTCGCGCCCTGTATATGCACTTGGTGCAGGTAAGTATGTTGTCCTGTCGCCGGCGGTTCGTCGTGCCTTATCCGAGGTTCGCAGAGTTCAATCTTCTCCGACAGCCGCAAAGCGAGCGCTCATTGCGAACCCTAGGGCATTTTTTCGGGACGCGCTTGGTTCGGACGCAGATGAAACTGTTCTCGAATCTGTTTTTCGAGAAACATCCAACTATGCGGACAGAGTGATTGGGCTTGGACTGTGGCAACCTCGTGTGTTGCCTTGGATCAAGCTGGGCACGACGAATTGGTTTGGACCGGAAGGGCTAATTGGCGATTCCTCAAATCAGCGCGTAGGGATAGCTGAGGCCGCTGGAATTCTGGTCGGCGAAGAAACAATTCCGTTATCTCCCGAAGAGGCAGATGCTCTCAGGGCGCGCGTTGAAGATGCTATCGGCGCGGGCCGCAGAGATGTGCCATTAAAGGTGGGTGAGAAGACGGTCAGCATTCCGGCATCTCATGAAACTCTTGCTGCTATTCAGTCTCTTGAAAATGCCCGCGCGCCCAGAAATCGGGACGATCATCAGCGCGCTCCGACCGAGCAGGAACGACTGATAATCGTCGATAATGAAAACGAAGTAGAAGCGGAGGCGTTAGTTTCGGGACGCGATTCGCCCCCACTGATGCAGCCCGCATGCCTCGTTACCAAACTCAAACAACACCAAGTAGAGGGGCTGGAGTGGCTGCAAAAAGCATGGAGGATGGGGCGTCCCGGTGTTCTTCTTGCCGATGATATGGGATTAGGGAAGACGATTCAGGGCCTTGCATTTTTTGCGTGGCTTCGGGAGGGCATGGCCGCGAAGTTCATCGAACGCGCGCCATTGCTGATTGTGGCACCCACAGGCCTGCTTGAGAATTGGCGAGCAGAACATGAGAGGCACCTTTCAAAACCTGGCCTTGGGCAATGCGTCCAAGCTTACGGAAAGGGTCTCAGCGAAGCTCGCTATAACTCGATCGACGGACGGCCTAGCATCAATCTCGATCGACTCCGCGATGCGGATTGGGTCCTAACGACCTATGAAACTCTCAGAGATTACGACCGCGACTTCGGTCAGGTGCGATTTGCGGCTATTCTGTTTGACGAAGCTCAAAAGATTAAAACGCCTGGTGTTCGGATAACAGACGCAGCTAAAGCGATGAACGGGGATTTTCGCGTGGCGCTGACTGGAACGCCTGTCGAGAATCGACTCGCTGATCTTTGGTGCATTACTGATGCCGTACATCCAGCGTGCCTGGGCGATCTAAAATCTTTCAGCTTCTCATATGAGAGGGAGCCAAGCTTTGAGCGGCTCCAACTTCTTAAGTCTAGCTTAGACTCTTGGCATGGAAAGCGTCCTCCGCTGTTGTTGCGCAGGTTAAAGGAAGATCAGCTTCCCGATCTGCCAAGACCGGTGCAGCGAGTTCACAAGCTTGCAATGTTTGGTGATCAATTGGCTGCCTATGAAGCAGCAATCGAAAGCGCGCGCCGAATTAACAAGCCGGGAAAGGTTCTTGAGGTGCTGCAGTTTCTACGCTCAGTTTCACTTCATCACTCGAGCAATGCCCAAACACCCGATGCTGAGTTTATACAAGCCTCCGCGCGAATGCGACTTGCATTCAATGCTCTTGATGGAATTGCGGAGCGCCGAGAACGCGCGCTGATATTTCTCGACGATCTACACATGCAAGCTCGTTTAGTCGGGGTCATCCAACGACGCTATTCCCTTCGGGCTCCGCCAATGGTCATAAACGGCGGGGTCAGCGGTCTCGCTCGCCAAGCACGGGTGGATCGATTTCAAGTTGGGCCAGAAGAGTTCGACGTTATGATTCTTTCGCCTCGAGCCGGAGGTGTAGGCTTGACCCTTACTCACGCCAACCACGTGATCCATCTGTCGAGATGGTGGAATCCCGCGGTCGAAGACCAATGTACGGGACGAGTGTTGCGGATAGGTCAGATGCGGGAAGTGCAGGTACACATTCCGATAGCACTACTCCCCTCTGATCGACCATCCTTTGACCAAAATCTTCACGAGCTGCTCGAGCGGAAGCGTCGGTTGATGCGGGACGCGCTTATGCCACCGAATGCAACGGAGGAAGATCGGAACGATCTTTTTGAATCAACGATAAACCCTTAGTGCCGGTTCAGCGAGCATCTTGCTGGTTGGCTGCCCTCGGTCGAGGAAGTTTTGGTGGATGTGGAAACAAGACGTGCGGAAGCAGTCGTTTTTTGTGTGAAGAATTTTTGATCAGAGGCAAGATTTCATCGAGGTATTTATGCCAACGTCGCTTGACCTTATTGGCGCGCATCCTTGGCGAAGCGCTGTGTTTACGACCTACTCTTTGAGCCTTTCCTTTTTTGAAGCCATAGTTCTCGATCAGTTGATAAGAGGCGGCGCGCGAGGCGCGGTTATTCTTTCAGATGTTGATGGAGTGCGGGGTGCTTTGAGCGAGCACGGCGCACGTCGTGTGGGGCGAGAATACGACATTGAGCCAATTTCGGTTTCTTCGGGAGTTTTTCATCCCAAGCTTAGTGTTCTCATCGGGCAACATGAGTGCCATCTGCTTGTTGGCTCTGGGAACCTGACTTTCGGAGGTTGGGGAGGTAATTTTGAAGTCTTCGAGCACCTCCATTCAGGATTTGCAGCAGAGGCTATTCGGGATGCTTCCGAATTCTTCGCATCACTGGCCAACGCTCCTCGCGTTCGCCACGGTGCGCGATCTCAGTGTTTGGAAACGGCAGCTAGTCTCAGGGAGAGCGTTACCGGAGTATCTGGTAGCGGAAAAATTCGGCTTATCCATAGTCTTCAGCGATCGATTCTCGATCAGATTTCGGAATTTGCTGAAGAACTTGGGGGCGCAAAGCGCGTAATCATAGCGTCGCCGTATTGGCAAGGAGGTGAGGCGTTAGACGGCATTTGCGCGGCATTAAGGACGGATCGCGCTTATGTCCATTCGCATCCAGGCGGAATAGTGCGAGGCTCCTTCGGCTCGAACTGGCCCAGAAACTCGAAGGGGCTTGTTGATCCAGTATGCATCGACGCATTTAACATAGAGGGCGATCGGCGATTACTACATGCCAAAGTCTTCGAGATCGTCTGCAATCGAGGCCGCATTATCATCTCAGGCAGCGCTAATGCAACGAATGCAGCCCTTGGCGAAGGGCAAAACGTAGAAGCGTGCCTTGTCAGGATTGAAACGGGCAAAGTGGTCGGGTGGAAGTTCTCCCCAGCGGAGCCGCCCGAAGAGTCGCTGATGTCGGATGATGAGAATGATGACAATGAAGAGGCGTGCGGGGTACTTCGGGCAACGCTGGACAGTGATACTGTCTACGGACAGGTGCTTCATCCAGCCTTGAAGGGCCGAGCCGAAGCGCTTTTGGTGACCTCGGATGGCGCGCAGAAGTTGGGAAGTGTCCAACTCAACGATCAGTCGCAATTCTCAATCCACGTTAAGGGACTGGAGCTGAAGATACTGCAGGGCCAAAGATGCGTACTTGCGATTGAGACTGAGACTACCAGAGTTGAGGGGTTTATCTCCGTCACGGCCTTTTCAGAAATCTCGCGGCGGTCTGGATCCCTTGCTTCCCGATTGATTGCGCTTCTTGCCGGAAATGAAACACCTTCGGATCTCGCTGCAATTATGAGCTGGATTTGCGAAGACCCGAACGTCCTAAGCAGAAATCTATTGTCGCAAAAGTGCGCGGTAACAGCACGTCCCGATAAGGTAGAGCCCAACCGGACAATTCATATCGATGATTTGCGTTCATCATTGGATATTGATCGTCATTCGCCGCACGCGCTGGGGAATAATCAAAGTGCCTCATGGACGCGATTTGTAGACGCGCTGATTGCTTCCTTCCGACAACCGCGATCTCCCTTCAAGCACGACAGCGACTCGCTCGAGGAGGATGAAGATGACGAGAGGGAGAAAAAGGAACGAAAACGTCCGAATGATCCCGCAATAGGGAAGTCGCTGGTCGTTTTCCATCGGCTCTTTGCTGTCTTTCTATCTGAAGAGCACATCCAGCGCTTTTACACCGTCGCGTTTGATATGGCGCAGTACATCTGCAGACGTTTAGAACCAGATGCACGAGATGTCACCGAGTGGCTAAGGGCATTGGTTCATGCATACGTCAAATTCTCCGTGCATTTGGAAAAGCCGGAGAACGTGGCCGCTATAGTACAAATTCTAAACAGCGAAGACAGTTCTATCGAAGGAGTGAGGAGAGCTCGTTTGCAATTGCTGCGTATGGGTTTCTCAATTGAGGGGCCGTGCCCTGACATGAGCGAGGTTGGCGGGTTTCAAGCCGCGTTGGCCGCGGATTTTGATTTTGTCGGCCAATGGGAAAAAATCAAAAGCGTTAGAACGATGACCGAGCAGGTACAATTCTATCTCAAGGCTATCGAGAAGAATTCGCCGACAATGGATTATCCCGATTTGCGTAGCTGTCCGGAAGAATGGAAAATTTTGGCGAGAGCAATTGAGTTTCCCGAGAACCGAGACGAGTTTCAGGTGGTTTCCAAAGGAACAATGGCCTGCCCTAGGTGCTCGATAGGTCTGCCAATAGACCAGCTAGGAAATTTGCGGAGTAAATCGATTGCGATGGCGAAGAGTTGCTGCAACTTAGTCTTAGTTTGCGCGGAGATCTAACACATGACAGCGCGGATACTTGATGAATTGAAGCAGCAAGCTGCACGGGCAACGGGTCCAGGCATTGCGCCAATGCCTACTATCATACTAGGTGGTGTGGATCCGCTTGGATTGCGGCAAATCAACTTCGATTTAATGGACGAAGTGTTGCCGGGTTTAAACAACGTTGCGCGCCACATACGACCATTTGTGGTTGTTGCGTGGGCTTGGCGACGCGCGACGCAGATTGCTCAACAATCCGGAAAGAAACGTATAGAGGTCGATCTTCTTAGAGATTTCGTCGACCGCATTGAGGTGATCTATGGATGGTCGCAGTTTCTTAAAAATCCAGCCGCGGATTTACCTGGCCGAGACGTTCTGAGGCCGCTGCTGAAGGTAGATCTCTATACTTTTGCAGGGGAAGCTTGGAAGAAGAGGCGAGAAGCGCGCGAAGATTCGACCGCATTCTTGGCTGCTATCAACTACGGCCCCGCGCTCAAATCTATGGGTTGGTTACATTCGCATCCTGAAGATTCCAAGCTGATGATTGCCGACGAGTATATTCAGCCAGCTTTGAGTGCGTTCGAGAAGACGATCGCAGCCGACCTAGATCATCCGGCGTTCAGTAAACTCGGCAAGGTCACTGTAACTAAGGCGGAAGCAACTAAGTGGGGTAAGGCTTGGGCGATTGAGAAATATTCGAAAGCTGAGCAGAAAGCTTTTGAAGAAGCATTGCTCGGAGCAAGGAGCCCGAAGGCACGCCAACTTGGAATGAAGTTGGTAATTGCGGCTTCGAAATCTTCTCATGGCGCGGATGTTGGACAGGTGCGGAGGCGAATGTCAGGCGGGCCGCCGCGATTAAAGAATTCAACCGAACATCAAATAACAATAATGAATTGGCGTAGGGTGCAGGTTCGCCAACTTTTTCGATTTTGTTTGGAATCGATGCTGTTTTGGGCGATAGCTCAGCTTCAGGACAGTGCTGCGCCAACCTCGAAACTCGTCAGCAAGTTTCTGAAGCATACAAAAATCAGCCCATCGGTTAGAACAACCGCCAAATGGCTTCAAAAGCATTACGACCCGTCTACAGGTCCGGTTGAGCTTATCGAACAGCTTGAAAGTGCTCATCAGGAAGAACGATGGGAACCGCTGGCGGTGGCTATCACGCAAGCGCTAGCGTTCTGCATGTTAACTGAATTAGAGCAGGGTCAAGTGGTCGAGAGGCCCGATCGATTGCCGATATCGCGGGCCCGAACGGAATGTGCGCAACGGTTCTACATGAAGCCTGCTGAGTTTATGAAGCATATTTTTGAGAGCTGGATTCTGGCTCAACACGTATACTGGTCTGTTGGTCGAGGACTGGCGGATGCGCGCGCGAGGGGAAAGTCAATTCTTCGCCTGAAAGTGGTTCTTGAAGATGGGGGGTGGGCCTTAGCGCCAGGCGTAACCTATGGCTCGCTTCCTGTGCCAACTGCGGACAGACTTCAAACCGCTCTCAGTCTTGCCTACGAATGTGGGTTGATCGATGAAGCCCCGAAAATTTAGCGGGTAGGATACCAGCCGGCGCATTCCATAACATCTCATACGCGAATCGGTCGTGTAGCAGCAAAGCTAAAATGTCAGCACTGAGCAAAGTTCAAATGTCAGTTTCTGGTCCCTTTGGGGACCTTGGAGGCTGTCATTTCGATGGGCATAGTGTTGATGAGCAAGCGCGAGCTGAACCGTCTTGATGTTCTGGCACGGCTGG
>JAFKER010000001.1 GCA_017308595.1 Afipia sp. | reverse complement strand
CCGGCGAGCTGACGCATCTGGGCCGGCGAACCACGCGCACCCGAGTGAGCCATCATGTAGATCGAGTTGATCTGGGAATCTTCGCCCTTCGCGTTCTTCTTGACGGACGAAATTTCCTTCATCATCTGCTCGGCGATCTTCTCCGAGGCTTTCGCCCAGGCATCGACCACCTTGTTGTACTTCTCGCCCTGAGTGATCAGGCCGTCGTTGTACTGCTGCTCGAAATCCTTCGCCATCGTCTTGGTGTCGTCGACGATCTTCCACTTGCCGCCCGGCACGACCATGTCGTCCTTGCCGAACGAAATGCCCGCCTTGAAAGCGTTGTAGAAGCCGAGCGCCATGATGCGATCGCAGAAGATCACCGTCTCCTTCTGACCGCAGTGACGATACACCTGATCGATCACGCCCGAAATTTCGCGCTTGGTCATCAGCTTGTTGATGGTGTCGAACGGCACCTTGCCGTGCTTCGGCAGCACCTGACCCAACATGACGCGGCCGGCGGTGGTGTCGTAGATCTTCGAGATCGTCTTGCCTTCCTCGTCGACACCCGTCCACCGGTACTTGATCTTGGTGTGGAGGTGGATGACCTTCGAGAACAACGCGTGTTCGATCTCCGCCATGTCGCGGTAGACCTTGCCCTCGCCCTGAAGACCCTCGCGCATGATCGAGAGGTAATACAGGCCGAGCACGATGTCCTGCGACGGCACGATGATCGGCTGACCGTTCGCCGGGTGCAGGATGTTGTTGGTCGACATCATCAGCACGCGCGCTTCCAGCTGCGCTTCGAGCGACAGCGGAACGTGCACGGCCATCTGGTCGCCGTCGAAGTCGGCGTTGAACGCGGCGCAAACCAGCGGGTGAAGCTGGATCGCCTTGCCTTCGATCAGCACAGGCTCGAATGCCTGAATGCCGAGACGATGCAGCGTTGGCGCGCGGTTCAGCAGCACCGGATGCTCGCGAATAACCTCGTCGAGGATGTCCCAAACCTCGGGACGCTCCTTCTCAACGAGCTTCTTCGCCTGCTTGACGGTGGTGGACAGGCCCTTCGCGTCGAGCCGCGAGTAGATGAACGGCTTGAACAGTTCGAGCGCCATCTTCTTCGGCAGGCCGCACTGATGCAGGCGCAGCTCCGGACCGACCACGATGACCGAACGGCCCGAGTAGTCGACGCGCTTGCCGAGCAGGTTCTGACGGAAGCGGCCCTGCTTGCCCTTGAGCATGTCGGCGAGCGACTTCAGAGGACGCTTGTTGGCGCCGGTGATGACGCGGCCGCGGCGGCCGTTGTCGAACAGCGCGTCCACAGCTTCCTGCAGCATGCGCTTTTCGTTGCGGATGATGATGTCCGGCGCACGCAGCTCCATCAGCCGCTTCAGGCGGTTGTTGCGGTTGATGACGCGGCGATACAGGTCGTTGAGGTCGGAGGTCGCAAAGCGGCCGCCGTCGAGCGGCACCAGCGGACGCAGGTCCGGCGGAATCACCGGCACCACGGTCATGATCATCCACTCCGGCTTGTTACCGGACACGCGGAACGCTTCGACGATCTTCAGGCGCTTGGCGAGCTTCTTGTGCTTGATGTCGGATTCGGTTTCCTGCATTTCGGCACGAAGCTGGCCTTCGAGCTTCTCAAGCTCGAGACCCTTCAGGAGTTCGCGGATCGCTTCGGCGCCGATCATGGCGGTGAAGCTGTCCTGGCCGTACTCGTCCTGCGCGCGCAGATACTCTTCTTCCGACAGCAACTGACGGTCCTTGAGCGCGGTCAGACCGGGCTCGAGAACGACGTAGTATTCGAAATAGAGAATGCGCTCGAGATCCTTCAGCGTCATGTCGAGCAGAAGGCCGATGCGCGACGGCAGCGACTTCAGGAACCAGATGTGCGCGACAGGAGCTGCGAGCTCGATATGGCCCATGCGCTCGCGACGGACGCGCGACAACGTAACTTCGACCGAGCACTTTTCGCAGATGATGCCCTTGTACTTCATGCGCTTGTACTTGCCGCAAAGACATTCGTAGTCCTTGATCGGCCCGAAGATGCGCGCGCAGAACAGGCCGTCACGCTCCGGCTTGAAAGTGCGGTAGTTGATGGTTTCCGGCTTCTTGATCTCGCCGTAGGACCACGACAGAATCTTCTCAGGCGATGCGATCGAAATCCGGATCTGGTCGAAGACCTGAGCCGGAGTCGTCGGATTGAAGAGATTCATAATTTCTTGGTTCATCGTCTTCTCCTCGCGTGCCGATCGTCACCGGCAGCAAATTCGAAACTTCCTGATCGCGCCTCGCCGACGTTCAGCAAAGCGCGGATGCCCGGCTGCGAGAGCCGGACATGAATTCCTGATTACTCGGCCGCCTCGGACGTCGGTGCCGGGCCCATCTTGGAATTGTGCAGATCGACGTTGAGGCCGAGCGAGCGCATTTCCTTGACCAGCACGTTGAACGACTCCGGAATACCCGCTTCGAACGTGTCGTCGCCGCGAACGATGGCCTCGTACACCTTGGTACGGCCTGCCACGTCGTCCGACTTCACGGTCAGCATTTCCTGGAGCGTGTACGCCGCGCCGTAAGCCTCGAGCGCCCACACTTCCATTTCGCCGAAACGCTGTCCGCCGAACTGCGCCTTGCCGCCCAGCGGCTGCTGGGTGACGAGCGAGTACGGGCCGATCGAACGCGCGTGGATCTTGTCGTCCACGAGATGGTGCAGCTTGAGCATGTAAATGTAGCCCACCGTCACGTTGCGATCGAACTGATCGCCCGTTCGTCCATCGTACACCGTCGACTGACCCGACTTGTTCTGTCCTGCCAGTTCGAGCATCTGCTCAATGTCGGCTTCCTTGGCGCCGTCGAACACAGGAGTCGCGATCGGAACGCCGGCGCGCAAGTTGCGGCCGAGCTCCATCAGTTCCTGGTCGTTCAGCGTCTTGATGACCTCATCGTCACCGTAGACTTCCTTCAGCGTCGACTTCAGCGGCTTGATGTCCGACTTGCCATGACCGTAGTAGGCGTCGACCGCCTGCCCGATCCGCTTGCCGAGACCTGCGCAGGCCCAGCCAAGGTGCGTTTCGAGAATCTGACCGACGTTCATGCGCGAAGGCACGCCCAGCGGGTTCAGCACGATGTCCGCATGGGTGCCGTCCTCGAGGAACGGCATGTCTTCGATCGGAACGATCTTCGACACCACGCCCTTGTTGCCGTGACGGCCGGCCATCTTGTCGCCCGGCTGAATCTTGCGCTTCACCGCGACGAAGACCTTGACCATCTTCATCACGCCCGGAGGCAGTTCGTCACCACGCTGCAGCTTTTCGACCTTGTCGAGGAAGCGCTGTTCAAGGCCCTTCTTCGATTCGTCATACTGCTTATGCATGGCTTCGATTTCAGCCATCAGCTTGTCGTTCGGCGAGGCGAACTGCCACCACTGAGACTTCGGATACTCTTCGAGCACCGCACGGGTGATCTTGGTGTCCTTCTTGAAGCCCTTCGGGCCAGCAATGCCCTGACGGTTTTCAAGCAGGTCAGCCAGACGGCCGTAGACGTTACGGTCGAGGATTGCCTGTTCGTCGTCGCGGTCCTTGGCAAGACGCTCGATCTCTTCCCGCTCGATCGCCAGCGCACGCTCGTCCTTGTCGACGCCGTGACGGTTGAACACGCGGACTTCCACGATCGTGCCCTGCACGCCCGGAGGCACGCGCAGCGAGGTATCGCGAACGTCGGAGGCCTTTTCGCCGAAGATGGCGCGCAGAAGCTTTTCTTCCGGCGTCATCGGGCTTTCGCCCTTCGGCGTGATCTTGCCGCAGAGGATGTCGCCGGCGCGGACTTCGGCGCCGATGTACACGATGCCGGCTTCGTCGAGGTTCTTCAGCGCTTCTTCCGAGACGTTCGGAATGTCGCGAGTGATTTCCTCA
>JAFKER010000009.1:274450-275276 GCA_017308595.1 Afipia sp. | reverse complement strand
TATCAGGAATCCAACTCATGCCCCGTCATCAGCGCGGCAAAACGTCATCATCCGCGCCTGGCGCCTCGCAACGCCAGTTGCGCGTCGGCGAACTGATCCGGCATGCGATCGCCGACATCCTCTCGCAGGGCGGCGTGCACGACGACACGCTGAGCGGTCACATCATCACCGTGCCCGAAGTGCGCATGTCGCCGGACCTCAAGCTCGCCACCGTCTACATCATGCCGCTCGGCGGCCGCGACATCGAACCGGTGATCGCCGCGCTGGATCGCAACAAGAAGTTCCTGCGCGGCGAGGTGGCCCATCGCGTTAACTTAAAATTTGCTCCTGATCTTCGCTTCCGCGTTGACGAACGATTCGACGAAGCGGAACGGATCGAGAAATTACTGAGAACACCCGCGGTTCAAAGAGACCTCAAGACAGAGTCGGACCAGGATTGATGACTGTGACCACCCCGGACGGCGCGCTCGCGCCGCAGATCGGCGATTCGAACCCGCCGGCCGAAAATAAATTTTCCGATGCGCCGGCGCGCGTGCGACACAACGATCCGCGCCCGCAGCAGGGCGGCAAGCCGCAGCAACGCCAAGGCGGACAGCCGAAGCGCGAGCGCCGCGACGTCCACGGCTGGGTGTGCCTCGACAAACCGGTGGGCATGACCTCGACCCACGCGGTCGCGGTGCTCAAGCGCCTGTTCAACGCCAAGCGCGCCGGCCATGCCGGCACTCTCGATCCGCTGGCGTCCGGCGGCCTGCCCATCGCTCTCGGTGAAGCCACCAAGACGGTTCCATTCGTCATGGACGGCCGCAAACGTTACCGCTTCACCGTG
>JAFKER010000009.1:0-274380 GCA_017308595.1 Afipia sp. | reverse complement strand
CGGCGAGGCCGTGGAACTGGCCGCCCGCCCGGTCGAGATTCACGAATTAATCGTTGTGGAACAACAAGGTAGCGATCGCACCGTGTTCGAGGCCGAATGCGGCAAGGGCACCTATGTGCGCTCGCTGGCCCGCGACATGGGCCGCCTGCTCGGCTGCTACGGCCACATCTGCGCGCTGCGCCGTACCCTGTGCGGGCCGTTCACCGAGGCGGACATGATTCCGCTGGCAGAACTGGAGGCTTTGTGCGATAGAGCCGCGTCTGGCGAGGGCAGCCTCGCCGACGCGCTTTTGCCCGTTGAGACCGCGCTGGACGACATCCCGGCACTGGCCGTCACACGGGCGGATGCCGCAAGGCTCCACCGGGGCCAGGCGGTTTTGTTGCGCGGACGGGATGCGCCAATTTCAAACGGCACAGTCTATGTCACCGTCGGCGGGAGGCTTCTGGCCCTCGCCGAACTTGGCAACGGCGAACTCATCCCCAAGCGCGTGTTCAACCTGAACGGACTGACTGCCAGTTCCGTTCGCAAAGAAGGTGTTTGACGATGTCGATTGCCGCAGAACGCAAAGCGGAAGTCATCAAGAAGAATGCAACCAAGGCCGGTGATACCGGTTCGCCTGAGGTTCAGGTCGCGATCCTGTCGGAACGCATCGCCAACCTCACCGAGCACTTCAAGACCCATGGCAAGGATAACCATTCCCGCCGCGGCCTTCTGAAGCTGGTGTCCACGCGCCGTTCGCTTCTCGACTATGTGAAGCGGAAGGACGAAGCGCGTTACAAGTCGCTTCTCGAGAAGCACAACATCCGCCGCTAACAAATTCACGCGCGCATTCTTGCGCGCGTTTTTGCATGACACGGGTGTTTCCCGATGCGTCATGTGTTTCCAACGCGTGGATTTAAGGAAAAGTCCACGCGGCGTGTCCAGCAGCAATCCGGCGGCTGGGCGATAACGGGTAACATGCCCGTACCATCGAAAGGATGGACGCCATTCGAAATTCAAAGACCATGGCAGGATCGCCGGACGCTGACGCACATTCGCGCAATCAGCGTCCCGCAATCTTGCGCATGGTTTTTGTGTTTCAGGCGTCCGTTCTTTCGTGAACCCATGAAAGACGAAGACAATGTTTAAAGCTCATTCGGTTGAGATCGACTGGGGTGGACGTCCACTCAAACTCGAAACCGGCAAGATCGCGCGTCAGGCTGACGGCGCGGTGATCGCGACCTACGGCGAAACCATCGTGCTCGCCACCGTGGTCGGCGCCAAGGCGCCGCGCGAAGGCGTCGACTTCCTGCCGCTCACGGTCGACTATCAGGAAAAGACCTACGCAGCCGGCCGCATTCCCGGCGGCTACTTCAAGCGCGAAGGCCGTCCGACCGAGAAGGAAACACTGGTTTCCCGCCTGATCGACCGTCCGATTCGCCCGCTGTTCGCGGACGGCTGGCGCAACGAAACCCAGGTCATCGTGACGGTCCTGTCGCATGACATGGAGAACGATCCCGATATTCTGGCACTGGTCGCCTCCTCCGCCGCGCTCACGATTTCGGGCGTGCCGTTCATGGGACCGATCGGCGCAGCCCGCGTTGGCTTCATCAACGACGAATACGTGCTCAACCCGACCCTCGACGAGATGGCCGACACCAATCTCGATCTCGTGGTCGCCGGCACCGCCACCGCCGTGCTGATGGTGGAATCGGAAGCCAAGGAACTGAACGAAGACATCATGCTCGGCGCCGTGATGTTCGGCCACAAGCACTTCCAGCCGGTGATCAAGGCGATCATCGAACTGGCGGAGAAGGCCGCCAAGGAGCCGCGCGACGTTGTCGCGACTGTCAACGAAGCTCTGGAAAAGGAAATCCTCGGCATCGTCGAGCAGGACCTGCGCAAGGCCTACAGCATCCCGGTCAAGCAGGATCGCTATGCCGCCGTCGGCGCCGTCAAGCAGAAGCTGCTTGATCAGTTCTTCCAGGAAGGCGTTGAGCCGCGCTTTGAGAAGCTGCGCGTCCTCGACGTGTTCAAGGAAGTCGAAGCCAAGATCGTGCGCTGGAACATTCTGGACACCGGCAAGCGCATCGACGGCCGCGACCTGAGCACGGTTCGTCCGATCGTCGCCGAAGTCGGCGTGCTGCCGCGCGCTCACGGTTCGGCGCTGTTCACCCGCGGTGAAACCCAGGCGATGGTCGTCACCACGCTCGGCACCGGCGAAGACGAGCAGTACATCGACTCGCTGTCGGGAACGTACAAGGAGCGCTTCCTGCTCCATTACAACTTCCCTCCCTACTCGGTGGGTGAGACCGGCCGTCTCGGCGGCACCAAGCGCCGCGAAATCGGCCACGGCAAGCTCGCCTGGCGCGCGATTCATCCGGTTCTGCCCGCACATCACGAATTCCCGTACACGCTGCGCGTCGTCTCGGAAATTACCGAGTCGAACGGCTCCTCGTCGATGGCGTCGGTCTGCGGCGCATCGCTGGCGCTGATGGATGCGGGCGTTCCGCTGAAGCGTCCGACGGCGGGCATCGCGATGGGCCTCATCCTTGAGGGTGAGCGCTTCGCGGTTCTCTCCGACATTCTCGGCGACGAGGATCATCTCGGCGACATGGACTTCAAGGTCGCGGGCACCGAGAACGGCATCACCTCGCTGCAGATGGACATCAAGATCGCCGGCATTACCGAGACGATCATGAAGCAGGCCCTCGCGCAGGCGAAGGACGGCCGTATCCACATCCTCGGCGAAATGGCGAAGGCGCTCACCAACGCCCGCGCCGAGCTCGGCGAACATGCGCCGCGCATCGAAGTGCTGCAGATCCCGACCGACAAAATCCGCGAAGTGATCGGCACCGGCGGCAAGGTCATCCGCGAGATCGTCGAAAAGACCGGCGCCAAGGTCAACATCGAGGACGACGGCACCGTGAAGGTCGCATCCGCCAACGGCGAATCGATCCGCGCGGCGATCAAGTGGATCAAGTCGATCGCCTCCGATCCGGAAGTCGGCCAGATCTACGACGGCACCGTGGTCAAGGTGATGGAGTTCGGCGCGTTCGTGAACTTCTTCGGACCGAAGGACGGTCTGGTTCACATCAGCCAGCTCGCCGCCAACCGCGTGCAGAAGACCTCCGACGTCGTCAAGGAAGGCGACAAGGTCAAGGTCAAGCTGCTCGGTCTCGACGATCGCGGCAAGGTCCGCCTGTCGATGAAGGCTGTCGATCAGGAAACCGGCGAGGATCTCGAAGCCAAGCAGAAGGCTGAAGGCGTCTCTGCCGCTGAGTAAGTCCTCTCACAATTACGTGTGACGATCCTAAGGGGCGGCAATTTGCCGCCCCTTTTCATTTGTTTGAGGCAAAACCCGGTGGGCATGCGCCACGTAGTTCTGCAACGGCACAGCGGCTGCAGCGTTGAATCGCACCGCCTCCGCCACATCAGGGAGACTTTCATGTCATCGATCTCGCGACGCCATCTCATGACCGCAGCCGCCGGACTTGCGGCCGCCACGGCCGCGCCCCGCACTGTTTTCGCGCAGGCCGCTGCACCGGCACCCGCAGCAACTGCAGCAGCCACCGGCCCCTTCACGCTGCCGCCGCTCACATATCCCGTCAACGCGTTCGAGCCCCACATCGATGCGAAGACCATGGAAATTCATCACGGCAAGCACCACGCCGCTTACGTCGCCAACATGAACACCTTTGCAAAGGACAACCCGCAACTGGCGACGACGCCGGTGACCGATGTGCTCGGCAATCTGGGTAATGTGCCGGAGGCAATTCGCACCGGCGTGCGCAACAATCTCGGCGGCCACGCCAATCACACCATGTTCTGGCAGATCATGGGGCCGAAGGGCGGCAAGCCCGAAGGCGACGTGCTCGCCGCGATCGACCGCGATCTCGGCGGCCTCGAAAAATTCCAGACCGATTTCAATGCCGCAGGTGGACGCCAGTTCGGCTCCGGCTGGGTGTTCGTCATCGTGGACAAAAGCGGCAAGCTCTCCATCGAGACGCGCCCCAATCAGGATTCACCCCTGATGGACGGCAAGCGCGCCCTGATCGGCAACGACGTGTGGGAGCACGCCTACTATCTGAACTACCAGAACCGCCGCCCCGATTACCTCAAGGCGTGGTGGAACACCGTCAACTGGGCGAAGGTATCCGAGCGCTATGCCGCCGCGAAGGCGGGCACGCTCGGCGTCTGAACAATCCGCGGCTATCGAACAAAGGGGCGGCTTCCGAGCCGCCCCTTTGTCATACGCGCGTTCAAGGGCGCCGGAATGATGCGTCAATAATTTGGAGCCGACCTTGCTCACCTGTGATTAGAATTACTGATCGTGATCTAAAGAAAATTCGACTAGACCTGATGTTTGAATTCTTCCAAAGTCAGGGTGTAGGGTTCTCAATGTGCCCCGTCGAGTTGCGCCAGCGACACTCATGATCGACGCAACTTCGAGACCGATCATCGCATCTCAAGTGCATTTGACGGTGGGCAACAGACCGAACGATCGAAACAGAATCACCAAATAAAAAGCGGAGACGAGGATATGGACGCAAAGACTGACGATAAGGGCTCGGGCAAATGCCCTTTCTCGGGCGGCAGTGGAGGTCATTCCAACCGGGATTGGTGGCCCGAAGGTCTCAGCATCGAAATGCTCCATCGCAATTCGAACCTCTCTGATCCGATGGACAAGGGTTTCGACTACGCCAAGGAATTCAAGACGCTTGATCTGAAAGCCGTCATGAGAGACCTCAAGGCGCTGATGACGGATTCGCAGGAATGGTGGCCGGCAGACTTCGGGCACTACGGCGGCACCATGATCCGCATGGCCTGGCACTCGGCAGGCACGTATCGCATCACAGACGGCCGCGGCGGCGCAGGGGCAGGCCAGCAACGTTTCGCCCCTCTGAATTCGTGGCCCGACAACGTCAACCTCGACAAGACGCGCCGCCTGTTGTGGCCGATCAAGCAGAAATACGGCAAGAAGATATCTTGGGCTGATCTGATGATCCTCGCCGGGAACGCCGCGCTGGAATCGATGGGCTTCAAGACGTTCGGCTTCGCTGGTGGCCGCACGGATGTGTGGGAGCCTGAAGAGCTCTTTTGGGGTCCGGAAGGTACCTGGCTCGGCGACGAACGCTACAGCGGCGAGCGTCAGCTCTCTGAGCCGCTCGGCGCCGTGCAGATGGGCCTGATCTACGTGAACCCGGAAGGGCCGAACGGAAATCCCGATCCGGTCGCCGCGGCGAAGGACATCCGCGAAACCTTCTTCCGCATGGCGATGAACGACGAGGAAACCGTCGCGCTGATCGCCGGCGGTCACACCTTCGGCAAAACCCATGGCGCGGGCGATCCGTCACTTGTCGGCCCGGACCCTGAATCCGGCGCACTGGAAGATCAGGGCCTCGGCTGGAAGAGCAAGCACGGCACCGGTATCGGCGCTGACTCGATCGGCAGCGGCCTTGAAGTCACATGGACGCAAGAGCCGACCAAGTGGAGCAACCTGTTCTTCAAGAACCTGTTCGAGCACGAGTGGGAGCTGACGAAGAGCCCTGGCGGCGCCAAGCAATGGGTTGCGAAGAATGCCGCAGAGGACGTGCCGGATGCTTTCGACAAATCGAAGAAGCATCGCCCGACGATGCTGACGACGGATCTCTCGCTGCGCTTCGATCCGATCTACGAAAAGATCTCCCGCCGCTTCTACGAGAACCCGAAGGAGTTCGCCGACGCTTTCGCTCGCGCGTGGTTCAAGCTCACGCATCGCGACATGGGTCCGCGCGCGCGTTACCTCGGCCCGCTTGTGCCGAAGGAAGTGCTGATCTGGCAGGACCCCGTTCCGGCCGGCAAGAAACTCACTGACAAGGAGGTCGCGAATCTCAAGGCCAAGATTCTTGCCTCCGGCCTGACGGTTCAGCAGTTGATCTCGACCGCATGGGCTTCGGCATCCACGTTCCGTGGCTCCGACAAGCGCGGCGGCGCCAATGGCGCACGCATTCGCCTCAGCCCACAGAAGGATTGGGACGCCAATAACCCGCCTGAACTCGCCAAGGTGCTCAAGAAGCTCGAAGCGATTCAGCAATCGTTCAAGGGCAAGGTCTCGCTCGCCGACCTGATCGTCCTCGGCGGTTCGGCTGCGGTCGAGAAGGCTGCGAAAGCCGCCGGCGTCAACGTGAAGGTGCCTTTTGCCAGCGGACGCGCGGACGCCTCGCAGGCTCAGACGGATGTCGATTCGTTCGCCCCGCTCGAGCCACGCGCGGACGCTTTCCGTAACTACGTCAACGGCAAGAAGACGCAGTTCATGAAGGTTGAAGAAGCGCTGGTGGATCGCGCCGCGCTGCTGCGGTTGAACGGACCGGAAATGACCGTTCTCATCGGCGGCCTGCGTGTCCTCGGCGCCAATGCCCAAGGCTCGAAGCATGGCGTCTTCACCAAGAAAGTCGGCACACTGACCAACGACTTCTTCGTCAACCTGCTCGACATGGGCACGGAGTGGTCGCCGGCCGGCGACAATCTGTACGAAGGCAAGGATCGCAAGACCAAGGCCTTGAAGTGGACCGCGACGCGCGCCGACCTGATTTTCGGCTCGCACTCGCAGCTCCGCGCCTTCGCGGAAGTCTATGGCTCCAAGGACGCAAAGGAGAAGTTCGTGAAGGACTTCGTTGCGGCATGGACCAAAGTGATGAACGCCGATCGCTTCGACATCAAACCCTGACGCAGACTGCCTTTAACAACACAAAGCCCCGCGACACTGTCGCGGGGTTTTCTTTTGAGCTGACGCGCTTGCGCCATGCCGCGAATCTCCCCACAAATGGAAAAACCTTTTCCAGGAGGCGCGTTCCATGATGAAACTTTACTGGTCGCCGCGCACGCGCTCATTCACCACGCTGTGGCTGATGGAAGAGACCGGTGTGCCCTATGAGCGGGTGCTGATCGACATTCACAAGGGATCGCAGCGCACGCTGGAGTTCCTTGCCGTCAATCCCATGGGCAAGGTTCCCGCCCTTGCGGACGGCGACGCGACGCTTGCAGAAGCCGCCGCGATCTGCGCTTACGTCGCCGAACGCTATCCGCAGGCCAAGCTTGCACCTGACCTTGGCGACTCGCATCGCGCCAAATATCTCTACTGGCTGTTCTTCGCGCCGGGCTGCATCGAGCCTGCGATCGCGCAGATCGCAACCAAAATGGAATTGAATCCCGTTGCAGCGGGATGGGGTGATGCGCAGCGCGTGTTCGATGTGCTTGAAGCCGCGCTGGAAGAAGGCCCATGGATTCTCGGCGAGAAATTTTCCGCCGCAGACATCGCCATCGGCTCGGGACTGAACTTCGCCGTGCGTTCGTTCAAGATGGTCCCGACACGCCCAGCCTTCGACCGCTATCTCGATCGCTGTGCCGCGCGCCCGGCGTTCCAGCGCGCGGCGGAAATGGCTGCAGGATAGGCCTAGCCCGGCACGATGCGCGGATCCACGTCCTTGGTATAGTCGACGCCGTCGAGGCCGAACCCGAACAGGCGCAGAAACTGGCTTTTGTATTCCGGCAAGTCCGCCAGTTCACTGAGCGTTTCGGTGGACAGCAGGGGCCAGCGCCGCAACACTTCGGTCTGAACCTCGGGAGACAGTTCCCAATCGTCGAGTCGCAGCCGCAGCGCGTCATCGACCTTGGCGTCGGGGCCAAGGCTGGTCCGGAACAAACGATCGATCTGTTCGATACATCCCTCATGAAGGCCGAGTTTCTTCATGACCTTGAACAGCACCGTGCCATAAAGCGGCACCACCGGAATGGCTGAACTTGCCTGCGTCACCACGGCCTTCAGCGCCACCACACGCGACGCATCCTGACCAAGCCGCGCGCGAATAGCATCCGCCTTGCGGTCAAGATCGACCTTGGCGCGGCCCAGCGTGCCCTTCCAGTAAATCGGCCAGGTCAGTTCGCTGCCGATATAGGTGTAATTGAGCGTGCGGAAGCCCGGCGCCAGAACACCCGCATCCGCGAGCCGATCGATCCAGCGCTTCCAGTCATCGCCGCCCATCACCGCGACCGTAGCCGTGGCCTCATCTTCTGTCGCGGGCGCGATGGTGGTCTCGTAGACTTCGCCGGTTTCCGTATTGAGAGTCTTGATCTCGACAGGCGCGCCAAGCGGCTTGATCGCAGAGCGATAGGTCACGCCCGTATCCGGATCGGTCCGCACCGGCGCGGCCATGCTGTACACGAGGAGGTCGAGCTGTCCGAATTTTTCGCGCACATGCGCGATGAAAGTGTCCTTCATCTCGTCGGAGAAGGCATCGCCCTCCAGCGTGAGCGGAGACCGTCCGATTTTCTTCGCTTCGATTTCAAATGCGCGATTGTTGTACCAGCCTGCGCTGCCGGTCCTTGTCGCAGTTGGCTCACGCTCCAAGGATACGCCGATGGTATCCGCGCCTCCGGCGAAGGTTGAAACAATGCGGCTCGCAAGGCCGTAACCCGTCGAGCACCCCAGCACCGCGACGCGTTTGGGACTTGCCGGAAGCGCCCCCTGCTTGAGAACATAGTCGATCTGTTCGCGGACGTTTTTGGCGCAACCTTCGGGATGTGCCGTCGTGCAGATGAAGCCTCGCACGCGCGGTTCGATAATCATGCCCACCCCATTCCCGATTGTTGAAGTTCTTCTGCCTGCCTTTCCGTCAAACGCGGAAAAGCAAAATGAAATCACGCATCGACGTGTTTGAACACCAATGTCGCGTTGGTGCCCCCGAAGCCGAAGGAATTCGACAGCACCGCACCGAGCTTGGCGCCGTCGATGCGCTTGCGCACAATCGGCATGTCGGCGAACACCGGGTCGAGTTCGGTGATGTTCGCGCTTTCACAGATGAAACCGTTGTTCATCATCAGCAGCGAGTAGATGGCCTCCTGTACGCCGGTCGCACCGAGCGAATGCCCCGTCAGTGACTTCGTCGCCGCGATGGGCGGGCATTTGTCGCCTGCGCCGAATACCGCGCGGATCGCGCCGATTTCCGGAGGATCGCCAGCCGGTGTCGATGTCGCATGCGGATTGATGTAATCGATCGGAACCTTCACCGTCGACAGCGCCATGCGCATGCAGCGCTCGGCGCCTTCGCCCGATGGCGCGACCATGTCATAGCCGTCCGAGGTCGCGCCATAGCCCGCAATCTCGCCGTAAATTCGCGCGCCGCGCGCCTTGGCATGTTCCAGCTCTTCGAGAACCAGAACGCCCGCGCCCCCTGCGATGACGAAGCCGTCGCGGTTGACGTCATAAGCCCGCGAAGCCGTCGCCGGTGTGTCGTTGTACTTCGACGACATCGCGCCCATGGCATCGAACAGCACCGACATGGTCCAGTCGAGATCCTCGCAGCCGCCTGCGAAAATGATGTCCTGCTTGCCGACCTGAATGGTCTCGTAGGCATTGCCGATGCAATGGTTGGAGGTCGCGCAAGCCGATGAGATAGAATAGTTCACGCCCTTGATCTTGAACCAGGTGGCGAGTGTCGCGGATGCCGTAGACGACATCGCTTTGGGCACCGCGAACGGGCCGACGCGTTTCGGTCCCTTGGTGCGGGTGATATCGGCGGCATCGACGATGGCACGCGCGGACGGGCCGCCCGAACCCATGATGATGCCGGTGCGCGGATTGACGATATCGCTCTCTTCCAAACCTGAGTCGCGGATCGCCTGCTCCATCGCAACGTGATTCCACGCGGCGCCCTCGCCGAGAAAGCGCATCGCGCGCCGATCGACCACATCGGCCGGGTTCAGCGTCGGCCTGCCGAAAACCTGCGACCGAAAGCCGAGCCTGGCATAATCTTCCGAATGGGTGATGCCTGGCTTGGCTTCGTGGAGGCTCGCAAGCACTTCCTGAGTGTTGTTTCCGATGGAAGAGACGATGCCCATCCCCGTGACCACAACCCGCCTCATGATTCCTCGCCCTTAGTTGCTGCGCCTTGAGATCGGCGCCTTCGACTGCCCGCGCCGGATCTGTATCCGGCAATTCCGAAGCTCAATTGTCCTGAGCCTATCGACTCTGCATCACGTTCCCGGCTGCAATGCGGCACCAGGCGGAAGCAAACCAACTTTCAAGTCTTTGGCGCGATAGATGATCTCGCCATCGGCCGACAGCGTTCCGTCTGCGATGCCAAGCCAGAGCTTGGAGCGCATCACGCGCTTGACGTCGATAGTGTACACGACCTTCGTGATGTTCGGCAGAACCTGACCGGTGAACTTGAGTTCGCTCAGGCCCAGCGCGCGGCCGCGGCCCGGCCCGCCGGACCATCCGAGAAAAAAGCCGACCATTTGCCACAGTGCATCGAGACCGAGGCAGCCCGGCATCACTGGATCGCCTTTGAAATGGCAGCCGAAAAACCACAGGTCCGGTTTCACGTCGAGTTCGGCGCGGATCAGACCCTTGCCATACTCGCCGCCGGTATCATTGATCTCGATAATCCGGTCGAACATGAGCATGGGCGGCAGCGGTAGCTGGGCATTACCCGCTCCGAACAGCTCGCCCCGGCCGCAGGCCAGGAGCTCTTCATAGGTGTAGCTGTTCTGGCGGTCTTTCATCTGGATCCCTTGTTTTGGCATGCCGGTCCTGCAGCAGCATGGCCGGGACCTCTAACATAGGCTTTCTCAGGGGCAAAGTGGCCCTAACCGCCAGATTCGAGGCCATTTTTACCTCGATTCAAGACCTTCCAGTTGCGAAAAACTTGCATGTAACTGCATCCTTTCCTATAGTCTTGGCAACAGCCTTTCCAGCGGGCGGATGTTTGCCGTCCCCATGCGTATGAGTGACCTTATGGATGACGTTGTGATCACCGAGAACAAGCACGAGGAGCTGCACGGCCACCATGGCCATGTGCCCGCGTTGACCGGATGTCCGTGGCATGACGTCAACGAAATGTTGCAATCGGTCGGCCTCCGCCCGACCCGCCAGCGCATGGCGCTGGGCTGGCTGCTGTTCGGCAAGGGCGGGCGCCACCTCACCGCTGAAATGCTTTACGAGGAAGCGACCCACGCCAAGGTGCCGGTTTCGCTCGCCACCGTTTACAACACGCTCAACCAACTCACCGAAGCCGGTCTGCTTCGTCAGGTCAGCGTCGATGGCACCAAGACCTATTTCGACACCAATACCAGCGCACATCACCATTTCTACATGGAAAGCAGCCACGAGCTGGTCGACATTCCCGATCAACACCTGATGCTGCAGAAAATGCCGCAGGTGCCTGAAGGGTACGAAATCGCTCGTGTGGACATGGTCGTGCGCCTGCGCAAGAAGCGCTGAGACGTTCACAGGCTTCAATGGACTTCAAATGAAAATGGCCGGGATTATCCCGGCCATTTTTCATTCTGACTGCGGAGGACGAAGGCCTGCGAAAGCAGGGCGTCAGTTCACCTTTTCATCGGCGTAAACGCCCCACAACCGCTGCTGCTCGATCCAGCCGTCGAAGCCGTTTCCGGCGATACGGCACCAACCGTCGTTGCAGCGTTTCACAGTGGCAACGACACCGGCCTGAAGTTTAGCTGCAATGCCACTGGCCGAATCGGCGCGATCGTAAATCGGAGCCAGATCGTCTTTCTTCTTCATGGTGATGACCGCCGTACGCCGGCCCGACAGCAGCGAATGGTAAACCCATCCCTCCGCGCCCTCCGAATCACGGACGCGCCGCCAGTTCTCGAACTCGGCGGTGATCTCCACCGGCAATCCAGAACGCGTGTAAATCCAGGTGACGTCCTGATCCTTGGTGGGACCGGCGCGCACATTGACATGGTCGGACTTCAGGCTGACATACCGCGGCACCGGCAGGCCGCTTGTGGTAGCGGGCGCATCCTTGTCCTTCGCGGCAAGACCGCTCGCGCAGGACGCGATCCACACGACGCAACCGAGGGTGAAATTCCGAACAAAACTCATCACAAATTCCCTTGCGCGGTCCGAAGCCGCTTCCCCTGCCGCCGGAGCAACCCGCATTCAGGAACCGCGAGAGGCGCGAAACCTCTGGGTTCTTGTCTTGGCCCGGCCTTCTGCTAGAGAGGGACTATGGGCCAAGCACCTGAAAAGCTGCGAAAAGCTCACCGGACCGGCAACGAATGCCTACCTTCGAACAGGCCGGTTAATGTCGACTGAACGGCCGGACCAAACTGTCCGGGCACGCGTATAATCGAGGGCCTCTGAGGAATGGTTGCGGGTAAGAAAAAGCCTCTGGTGGTGGTCACGCGAAAGCTGCCCGACAGCACCGAAACGCGCATGCGCGAGCTTTTCGATACCCGCCTCAATCTCGACGACACCCCGATGACGCAGGCGCAGCTCGCCGAAGCCGTCCGCTCCGCCGATATTCTGGTCCCGACCGTTTCCGACGAGATCACCGCAGATATTCTCAATCAGCCCGATGTCCGCCTCAAGCTGATCGCGAACTTTGGCAACGGCGTCGACAATATCGATGTGGCGGCTGCGATGGCACGCGGCATCATGGTCACCAACACGCCAAAGGTTCTGACTGAAGACACCGCCGACATGACCATGGCGCTGTTGCTCGCGGTGCCGCGCCGCCTGATCGAAGGCGCGTCGATCCTGACCGAAGGCAAGGACTGGCCGGGCTGGTCGCCGACCTGGATGCTGGGCCATCGCCTCGGTGGCAAGCGCCTCGGCATTATCGGCATGGGCCGGATCGGACAGGCCCTGGCGCGCCGCGCCCATGCTTTCGGGCTGCAGATTCACTATCACAACCGCCGCCCGGTCGCGCCGCAGATCGAGGAAGAGTTGGGCGCGACCTATTGGGACAGCCTCGACCAGATGCTGGCGCGGATGGATTTCATTTCGGTGAACTGCCCGCACACGCCGGCGACATTCCATCTGCTCTCGGCGCGCCGGCTGAAGCTGATCCGCAAGGACGCCTACATCATCAACACAGCGCGCGGCGAGATCATCGATGAAGCGACGCTGACCAAACTGATCGAGGATGGCGAGATCGCGGGCGCGGCGCTGGACGTCTATGAGAAAGAGCCTGCGGTGAATCCGAAGCTAGTCCGCCTTGCGAAAGCAGGCAAGGTCGTGCTGCTTCCGCATATGGGGTCCGCGACTCTCGAAGGCCGCGTCGAAATGGGTGAGAAGGTGATGATCAACATCCGCACCTTCCTCGACGGCCACCGCCCGCCGGATCGCGTGCTGCCGGGCGTGGCGTAGTTACATTTCCAATCTGCAACTGATTGACGTTGTTTCTGGTCGTCCCCGCGAAGGAGGGTCAACGTCGTGGAGAAGCGCCGGCGCGGCAATTGAAGGCGCGATGAGTATCTACTTGTGCCCGCTCAAATCCCTGATCGTCGGTTCATCGCCATTCAGCGGATTTGACGGATCGCGCGCATAGCGCAGCGTCTCGAACCGCATGGCCCGCGCATCGATCATCACCAGCCGTCCGACAAGACTCTCGCCGAATCCGACGATTTCTCGGATCGCTTCCAGCGCCATCATCGAGCCGAGTACACCCGCCAGCGCGCCGAGTACACCGGCTTCCTCGCAGCTCGGCACGGTGCCGGGCGGCGGCGCTTCCGGAAACAGGCAGCGATAGGTCGGATTCAAATTTCCGTTCGCGTTCCTGTCATGAGCACGAATGGTGGTCAGCGATGCATCGAACACCCCGAGCGCACCTGCAACGAGTGTCTTTCGTGCCAGATAGCAGGCATCCGATACCAGATAGCGCGTGGAGAAATTGTCGGAGCCGTCGACGACCACATCATAGCCATCAAAAATCTCCAGCGCATTGGCCGCATTCAGCCGCACCGGATGGGTGCGCAATGACACATGCGGATTGAGCGCGCGAATCCTGTCCGCCGCACTCTCCACCTTCGGACGGCCCACATCCGGCGTCGCATGAATGATCTGACGCTGCAGATTGGATAACGAGACCGTATCGTCATCCACCACACCCAGCGTTCCGACGCCGGCGGCAGCGAGATACATCAGCACTGGCGCACCGAGTCCACCCGCGCCGATCACCAGCACGCGCGCCGCCTTCAACGCGGCCTGACCGGGACCGCCGACTTCGCGCAGCACGATATGGCGCGCATAGCGCTCCAACTCTTCGGAGGTCAGCATACTCGTCTTCGTTTCCGTCTTAGAGGCCGATCCAATACCGGCCCTATTCCATTTAATCTCTGACTCGGATGAACCACCGCGCCGCCATCGGAGACAACGTATATTAGCGCATGATCTGGCCCGAAAACCGGTATCCTCTTTTCGGGATCATGCAATATGCTTAAGTGTGCTTATAGTCAGCTACGAGACCATTCATGAAATTGCCACTCGTCGTGATCGCTGCTGCCCTGGCTGCCTTTCCTGGCGCTGGCCTCGCCCAAGCTCCTGCGGCGAAGCAACAACCCAAACAAGCCCCCGCACACACCGGTCCTAAACCTGTCGCGACGGTACCGATCCGCCCGGGCGTACAGGCTCCGGTGGATACCGCTAAGGCTATGGAGCAGGCCGAACGCCTCGCCATCCAGTCCGACCTCGCATGGATCAGTCTCTACAACGGCGCGATCAACGGCGAGGCCAGCGAGCGAATGGTGACGGCGATCAAAGCCTTCCAGAAAGATCATGGCGCCAAGGAAACCGGCGTCCTGAACGCTCAGGAACGCAGCACGCTCAGCGCAGCCGCAAGGAAGCTGCAGGAGAATGTCGGCTGGAAGATCATGAGCGACGCAACCAGCGGCGCGCGTATCGGCCTGCCGACAAAGCTGGTGCCACAGGTGATCAGCGACGTGAATGGCACCAAGTGGTCGTCCGCCACCGGCACGATCCAGATCGAATTTCTGCGGCGCAAGGAAGCTAACGCTTCCACAGCGACGGTCGCGGCGAGCGAAAAGAAATTGCACGCACGCAAGACCGACTACAGCGTGGTCAGGCCGGATTTCTTTGTACTCTCGGGCATGCAGGGCCTGAAGAAATTCTACATTCGCGGCCAGACCCGCAACGACGAGGTCCGCGTTCTCACCATCCTCTACGATCAGGCGACCGAAGGCACCATGACCCCGGTCACAGTGGCGATGTCGAGCGCCTACAATCCGTTCCCCGGCGGAGTTGCCCAGGCCGGGCCGCCCCCGCGCAAGAAGGTCGAGTATGCGACCGGCATCGTCGTCAGCGCCGACGGCGCGATCGTGACAGATCGGCAGATCACCGAGGGCTGCATGACCATTGCAGTCCCGGGCCATGGCAACGCCACGCGTGTTGCGGATGACGAAGCGCGCGAACTGGCGCTATTGCGCATTTACGGCGCGAGCGGGCTAAAGCCGCTGGCGATGGCGGGCAGCGGCACCACAAAGCCGAACATCAGTCTCACCGGCATTGCCGATCCGCAAAATCAGGGCGGGCGCAATACTGTAAGCTCTGTCGCCGCAACCGCGACAACATCCGGCGCAGAGACGTCGCTCTCGCCTGAACCCGCGCTCGGTTTCTCGGGCGCGGCAGCAACCGACAGCGACGGAAAGTTCGCAGGCCTCGCACGGTTGAAACCAGCCGTTGTTGCTGGACCGGCCGGGACACCTTTGCCGTCACAAGCCCTGCTTGTGTCCGCAGATTCGGTGCGTGACTTCCTCAAGGCCAAAGGCGTGACGATTGCGTCAGGCTCTTCCGATGCAAAAGCGTCGGTGCTGCGGCTGGTGTGCGTGAGGAAGTAACTGCCTCACTTCTGACAGGTCGGGCACCAGAAGGTGGATCGTCCGTTCTGTGTGAATCGCTTCACAGTGCCTTTGCACTTCGGTGTCTTGCAAGGTTCGCCTTCGCGGTCATAGACCAGAAACGAATGCTGGAAGTATCCGAGTTCGCCGTCAGTCTGGCGATGATCGCGCAGCGAAGAGCCGCCTGCCTTGATCGCCGCATTCAACACCGTGTGAATTGACCCGACCAGACGCTTGGCATGATCCGTCGGCGCATCCTTGCGATCAGCCAGCGTCGAGGCTTGCCGCTTCGGCGAGAGATGCGAGCGGAACAGCGCCTCGCAGACATAGATATTGCCAAGACCTGCCACGACGCGCTGATCGAGCAATGCCGCCTTCAGCGACGTCTTCTTTCCCGTACAGGCCTGCGCCAGCATCGCAGCATCGAATTCATTGCCGAGCGGTTCGGGGCCGAGACCGCGCAGCAGAGGCTCGGCCTCGATCTCCGCACGCGGAATGATCTTCATGTAACCGAAGCGGCGCGGATCATTGAACGAGATCACAGCGCCGGACCCCATGTGAAACACCACATGATCGTGGGTGCGGTTCTCGCTGCGCGGATAATGAAAATCGCCCGGCGCGCTTTCACCTTCTGGAAGCATCACGCGGAATGAACCGGACATGCCCAGATGCATCAGCAGCACGTCGCCGCTGTCCATATCGGCCATCAGATATTTCGCACGGCGGCCCAAACCCGCCACGACCCGCCCTTCAAGCCGGGCGACAAAATCCTTCTGAAACGGAAACCGCAAGCCGTCGCGGCGCGTCTCGACGCGCGCGATCCGCTGCCCTTCCATGACCGGCTGCAGGCCACGGCGGACGGTTTCAACCTCGGGTAGTTCAGGCATCAGATACCCATATCAACAATGATAAGCCCCTGCAGCGGGCGCATTAACCTTGGGGTCAAGCCTCAAGCCGCGCAAGACGCCAACGTATGTAGCGCGCTGCGGCGCAACAGGCTATGGTCCCGCCGCAACAAGCCGCCTGGATTGGACGAGTATGGAACGGCCTGACGGAACGACGCATTTCGGCTTCCGCGATGTGGAGCTTGGCGAGAAGCAGACGCTGGTGAACGAGGTGTTTCACAGCGTGGCGAAACGCTATGACCTGATGAACGATCTAATGTCCGGCGGTATGCACCGGCTCTGGAAAGAGGCGATGATCACCGCCCTTAATCCGCCCCGCTCCGATGCTCCGTTCGCGCTGCTCGATGTCGCTGGCGGCACCGGAGATATTTCCTTCCGCGCGGCCAAGGCGGCGGGCCTTGGATTTCAGGCCACCGTCTGCGACATCAATACCGAGATGCTCGCCGTCGGCCGTGAGCGCGCAGAGGCACAGCACCTCGATCATCAGGTCTCGTTCGTTGAAGGCAACGCCGAAGCCCTCGCTTTTCCTGACAAGAGTTTTGACGCCTACACCATCGCGTTCGGCATCCGGAACGTGCCGCGCATTTCGCTCGCTCTGAGCGAAGCTTACCGCGTGCTGAAGCCCGGCTCGCGGTTTCTCTGCCTCGAGTTCTCGTCCGTCGATGTGCCCGGCCTCGACAAAATCTACGACCTGTTCTCGTTCAATGTGATCCCCCAACTTGGACGCGCAGTAACCGGCGACGCCGAGTCCTACCGCTATCTGGTGGAATCGATCCGGCAGTTTCCAAAGCCGAATGCGTTCGCGGACATGATCCGCACCGCAGGCTTCTCCCGCGTCAAGTACGACGTCATGTCCGGCGGCATTGTCGCGCTTCATTCAGGCTGGCGTTTGTGATTTCTGCGTTCACTCATATTTTGAGACTGGCGCGCGCCGGCTACGTGTTCGCGCGCGAAGGCGTATTCGGGTTTGCCGATCCGTCCGCCATGCCGCCACAGGCGCAGTTCGCCGTGCGCATGGCGCGGCTGATCGAACGGCGGGGCGCCGCCTCCAGCGGAAAACTCTCGCGTGCTCTGACGCGGCTCGGACCTACTTACGTCAAGCTCGGACAGTTTCTCGCCACGCGACCCGATGTGGTCGGCGTTGCGATGGCGCGCGATCTTGAAAGCCTGCAGGACCGCCTGCCGCCATTTCCACAAGCGCAAGCCGAAGCTGTGGTGGCCGACGCTTTCGATAAGCCTGTCACGCAAGTGTTTGCGAGCTTCGGCGAACCGGTTGCTGCCGCCTCCATTGCACAGGTGCATCGCGCCGAGATCGAAAAAGACGGCATTCGCAGGACCGTCGCGGTCAAGGTGCTGCGGCCCAATGTCGGCGGGCGCTTCCGCCGCGACCTCGGCGACTTCATGTTTGCCGCACGCCAGATGGAGGCTGTCTCCGCTGAAGCCCGCCGGTTACGCCCCATCGAAATCGTCGATACGCTGGCGCGTTCAGTGGCGATGGAAATGGATCTGCGGCTGGAAGCCGCTGCTCTCTCCGAGATGGCTGAAAACACCAAGGACGATCCGGATTTCCGGGTGCCGACCGTGGACTGGGATCGCACCAGCCATCATGTTCTGACCATGGAATGGATCGACGGCATTGCGCTGAATGATCGCGCCAAGCTTGAAGCGGCACAGATCGACCTGCCCGATCTCGGCCGCAAGGTGATCCAGAATTTCCTGCGTCATGCGCTGCGTGACGGCTTCTTCCATGCCGACATGCACCCCGGCAATTTGTTCGTCGATAACAACGGACGCCTTGTCGCGGTCGACTTCGGCATCATGGGACGGCTCGGTCCGAAGGAACGGCGCTTCCTTGCCGAGATTCTTCTCGGTTTCATTACGCGTGACTATCGCCGCGTCGCTGAAGTCCACTTCGAAGCGGGCTATGTGCCCGCGCATCACTCGGTCGAGAACTTCGCGCAGGCCATCCGCGCCATCGGCGAGCCGATCCACAACCGCGCCGCCGATGAAATCTCGATGGCCAAGCTGCTGTCGCTGCTGCTGGAAGTGACCGGCCTGTTCGACATGCGCACGCGGCCGGAACTCATCATGCTGCAGAAGACGATGGTGGTGGTCGAAGGCGTCGCGCGCGGCTTCGATCCCAAACTCGACATCTGGACCACCGCCGACCCTGTGGTCCGCGAATGGATTGCACGCAATCTCGGACCGATCGGCCAGATAGAGGGTGTGGTGCACGGCGCCGGTGACCTCGGCAAGGTGCTGGCGGGCCTCCCCACCATTGCCGCGCGATCGGTCGCGGTCCTCAACCAGTTTGACGCCATGACCCGTGACGGTCTGGTGCTGTCGCCCGAAACCGTCGAGGCCATCGGCAAGGCGGAAGCGAAACGCAACCGGTGGCAGACCCTTGCTCTATGGGTCATCGCCCTGACGTTCCTCGGAATTCTCTGGAGCATTCGCTAATGATAGCATTGCAGTCATGAATTGATTGCAATGCTATCATTTGTTAGGGTAGCCCCGCAGCGCAGGGGACCCCGCCATGGCCAGTCTGACCGTCCGAAAGCTCGATGAAGCCCTCAAGGCCAGCCTCCGGCTGCGCGCGGCCAAGGCCGGGCGCTCCGTCGAGGACGAGGTCCGGATGATTCTGCGCGAGGCGGCGGAGGGGCCTGTCGGCGCGACGGCGCTCAGGGCGCCCGAGGTGAAGTCAGCCCCCAGGCCGCAGCGAATCCATGCCGCGACAGACAAGCCTCGCGTCACCCTGATCATCGGCGGCGGCATCGCGGCCTATAAGGCGCTCGACCTGATCCGCCGCCTCAAGGATCGCGGCATCCATGTTCGCTGTGTCATGACCCGCGCCGCGCAGCAGTTCGTCACCCCGCTGACCGCGAGCGCGCTGGCAGATGAGCGCTGCTACACCGATCTGTTCGATGCCCAGAGCGAATTCGATGCCGGACATATCCGCCTCGCCCGCGATACTGATCTGATTGTGGTCGCACCCGCCACGGCAGATTTGATGGCAAAAATGGCGCAGGGCCACGCCGACGATCTTGCCACCGCGATCCTGCTTGCCACCAACCGTCCGGTGCTGGTGGCGCCAGCCATGAATCCGCTGATGTGGGCCAACGCCGCGACCAAACGCAATGTCGCGCAGCTGGCACGCGACGGCATCGCTTTTATCGGTCCGAATTCCGGCGAGATGGCCGAGGCCAATGAAGCCGGTGTCGGCCGCATGTCGGAGCCGCTGGAAATCGCGGCCGCAGCGGACGCCATTCTGCGCCCTCCGGCCACGGGCCCGCTAGCCGGAAAGAAAATTCTGATCACCGCAGGCCCCACCCATGAGCCGATCGATCCGGTGCGCTACATCGCCAATCGCTCCTCCGGCAAGCAGGGCTTTGCCATTGCAGCCTCAGCAGCAAAGGCAGGCGCAGACGTGACGCTGGTGTCCGGCCCGGTCGATCTCGACGATCCCGCAGGCGTGCGCGTCATCCGCGTGGAATCCGCCCGCGATATGCTGGCGCAGGTGGAAGCGCAGTTGCCCGCCGAGATCGCGATCTTTGCTGCTGCGGTGGCCGACTGGCGCGTTGCCAGTACGGGCGACCAGAAGATCAAGAAAACGTCCTCAGGCATGCCGCCGCTTCAACTCGTGGAAAATCCCGACATTCTCGCCACGGTCTCGAAGCTGAAGCAGAACAGGCCGCCCCTCGTGATCGGGTTCGCTGCCGAAACCCAGAACCTGATCGAGAACGCGACCGCGAAACTCAAGCGCAAGGGGTGCGACTGGATCGTCGCCAACGACGTTTCGCCGGCGTCCGGCGTGATGGGCGGCGACCGCAACACCGTCCATATCCTCACGTTGGATAAATCAGAAGCCGCGGCCGATATCGCTGTTGATTCCTGGCCGGTGATGACCAAAGAGGAGGTCGCCGACGCTCTTGTGGCAAAAATTGCCGACACGATTGGACAAGTATCCAAATGACCTCCGCTATCACCGTCGAAATTCAGCGCATGGCCCATGCCGAGGGTCTCGCCCTTCCGGCCTATCAGACCGCGCATGCCGCAGGCCTCGATCTTCTGGCCGCGGTTCCCGACGACACGCCGACGATCATGCAGCCGGGACAGCGCGCGCTGGTCCCAACTGGACTGATGATCGCAGTGCCTCCCGGCTTCGAGGCACAAGTGCGTCCGCGGTCCGGGCTCGCCCTCAAGCACGGCGTGACCGTCCTCAATTCGCCGGGCACAGTGGATGCCGATTATCGCGGCGAAGTTTCGGTGCTTTTGATCAATCACGGCGACGAACCATTCACGATCCGGCGCGGTGAGCGCATTGCCCAGCTTGTCATCGCCGCCGTTTGCCAAGCAAATCTGACGGAAGTTGCGTCGTTGTCGCCCACCGATCGCGGCAGCGGCGGATTTGGTTCCACAGGACGGTAAATCGATCCTCGCGGAGGCTCGAATCGCACCGCACAATCGCCTGCGCAGTCATTATTTTGCGGCGTGATTCACGTTCACGGTCTGGACTCTTACCCGGCGACTCCTGTTGAGGATATTGTCGTTCGATTCGTGTGCGGCAGTTGGGAAAGATCATGTCAGGCGTGATCGAGGGGATGCGGCGGACCTTGCTGTCGTGCACTTCGATTGTGCGCGCAGGCGCGGTTGGCCTTGGTGCGTCGGCTTTGGCCGGAATCGCGCCCGCTTTCGCGCGCGACGATCTTGTCAGCAATGCACTTACCGTTCTGTCTCACATCGACCGGCAGGAAGTTGCCGCGCTGAGCGTGGCCGCCGCCGTCCTGGGCTTCTCCGTGGTCGCCGCAATCCTGCTGATGCGGACGCGGCTGCGCGCAGCGCGGACCGAAGCGCACTTGCGATCGGACAATCAGGCCCTGCAACTTGAAGCGGATCGATTTCGTGCGCTCCTGTTTGCGGAGCCGCAGGTTCTGATTTCATGGGCCGCTGGCGACGACCGGCCGGATGTTAGCGGTGACGTGGCGATGCTGATGCCACAGAGCGCCGATCAATTTCATCCGCAACGGATTCTCGCGTTCGGAAGCTGGTTGCTTCCCGAGCAGGCGCTGACGATGGATCACGCTATCGACAATCTGCGCGATGCCGGGGAGGGCTTTCAGCTCAACCTGCACACCGCCGCCGGACGCACCATCGAAGCCATGGGGCGGGCCATCGGCGGACAAGCCATTGTGCGGATACGCGAGCTTTCCGGCGTGCGGATGGAGCTTGCGGCGTTGAACATCCGGCACGCGCATCTGCTGGAAGAAACCGGTGCACTGCGGGCCTTTGCCGAGGCGGTTCCGCTTCCAGTCTGGGCACGCAGCAACAACGGCGCGCTGAGTTTCGCCAATGCCGCCTACGCCCAGGCAGCCGATGCACGCTCGGTCGCGGATGCCATCGAGCGCAATCTCGAACTGCTGGATCACGACGATCGCGCCAGTATGGCGAAAGCGCTGGCGAGCGACACCTCATTCGAAGCACGGGTTCCGATCGTTACCGGCGGTCAACGCCGCATGTTCGACATCTGTGCCCTGAATGTCATTGGCGGCAGCGCGGGAATCGCGGTCGATGCAACCGAGGCGGCCAGCCTTCGCGCGGCTCTTGAGCGTATGGCAGAAGCCCATCGCCGCATGCTGGACCAGTTGTCCTCGGGCGTCGCGGTGTTCGATGCATCGCGTAGGCTCACCTTCTACAATGATTCCTATCGCCGGCTGTGGGATCTCGATCGGGCTTTCCTCGATGATAATCCGGATGATTCGACCGTGCTCGACCGGCTTCGCGTCGCCCGCAGGATTCCCGAACAGCCCGATTTTCGCGCCTGGAAGAACAAGCTGTTCGAGGCCTACCGCGCCATCGAGCCCGCGAAAGACACCTGGTATCTTCCCGACGGCCGCGCACTCAGCGTCGTCACCACGCCGAATCCGGAAGGTGGCGTCACGTATCTCTTCGACGACGTGACCGAAAGCCTCAAGCTGGCACGGCAAAATGACGGCCTGATCCGGGTCCAGCGCGAAACGCTGGACAATCTTGCCGAAGCCGTCGCCGTCTTCGGAAGCAACGGACGCGCCCAGCTGTTCAATCCCCCCTTCGCGCGCATGTGGAAACTCTCACCGGAACAATTGGCGCAGCAGCCCCATATTGAAGCCATCGAGAAGTGGTGCCGCCCGTTATTCGATGACGACGCGACGTGGCAGACGCTGCGCGCGGCCATCACCGGCATTGACGATCGCTCTTCCGTCCCGCTCAGGCTCGAGCGCAAGGACGGCAGCGTGCTGGACTGCACCACCATGCCACTGCCGGATGGCGCAACCATGCTGACCTTCCAGGATGTCACCGACACCGTGAATGTCGAACGGGCCCTGCGCGAGAGAAATGAGGCGCTCGAAACCGCCGATCAGATGAAGATCGACTTCGTGCACCACATGTCCTACGAGCTTCGCGCACCGCTGACATCGATCATCGGCTTTGCGCATTTCCTCGGCGATCCGTCGACCGGGCCGATGACCCCAAAGCAGAGCGAGTATCTGAGCTACATCACCACCTCGACCGACGCACTGCTCGCCATCAGCAACAACATTCTCGATCTCGCGACCATTGATGCCGGCGCGATGAAGCTCAATCTCGGGCCGGTGGACCTGCGCAAGACCGTCGAGGAAGCCACCGCCGGTATTCAGGATCGTCTTGCCCGCGAGAACATCCGGCTCGATGTTCAGATCGATCCTTCCATCGGAGACTTCGTCGCCGACGAGCGGCGTATCGTGCAGGTGCTCTACAATCTCCTCGCCAACGCGGTCGGCTTCTCACCGTCCAACAGCACTGTTGTCCTTCGTGCCCGCCGCAACAGCTCGAGCGTGGTGTTCTCTGTGTCCGATTCCGGCCCCGGCATTCCGGAGGAGGTCAAGGACAAGGTGTTCGACTGGTTCGAAAGCCATGCCAACGGATCGCGCCATCGCGGCGCAGGCCTCGGCCTGTCGCTGGTGCGCTCCTTTGTCGAACTGCACGGCGGCAAGGTCTATGTCGACTCCGTCGTCGGCAAGGGTACGACCGTGACGTGCGAGTTTCCCGCCGATCAGACCTTCCGCCACGCTGCTGAATGAGCGATCCCGCGACATTCCACACGGCGCTGGCCAACGAGACTGCCACCGGCCAGCTCATGGCTGATCTCGCGCTCCTGCTCGGCGCAGGCGACGTTATCACCCTGTCCGGCGATCTCGGCGCAGGCAAAACCGCCGCAGCCCGCGCGCTGATCCGTTATCTCGCGCAGGACGACGAGCTTGAAGTGCCGAGCCCCACCTTCACGCTGGCACAGACTTACGATCTGCCGCCCTTCCCGCTGCTGCATGCGGATCTGTATCGGATCGCTGATCCTGATGAACTGGAAGAAATCGGGCTCTCACCGCTCCCGGAAGGCACTGTCGCGCTGATCGAATGGCCGGAGCGCGCACCTGACATGCTTCCGCCAGATCGGATTGACATCGCACTCAGCCATCGCCCGTCGCTCGGAACGAGCGCACGCGCTGCCGAAATCACCGGCTACGGCAGACTTGCCGCGAAAGTCGAACGGCTAACCGCGCTACGCCAGTTTCTCGAACTTGCAGGCAGTCTCGATGCGAAGCGTCAGCGTATGCCGGGTGATGCCTCGACGCGCTCGTACGCGCGGCTGACCAAGAACGACCAGACCACCATCCTGATGAATTCGCCGCGTCGCCCCGACGGACCGGCGCTCTATGACGGAAAATCCTACAGCGAGGCTGTGCACCTCGCCGAAGATGTCAGGCCTTTTGTCGCCATCGCCGGCGGACTGCGCGAGCGCGGCTATTCCGCACCCGCGATTCACCACGCCGATCTCGATGAAGGTTTCCTTATCACCGAGGATTTCGGCCGCGAGGCTTTCATCACCGGCGATCCGCCCAAACCGATCACCGATCGCTATCAGGCCGCGGTGGACATGCTGGCTGCATTCCATCGGGAGCCGTTGCCCGATGTGCTGCCGCTCGCACCGCATCTCGACTACACGGTGCCGCCGTTCGACAACGAGGCAATGATGATCGAGGTCGGGTTGATGCAGGAATGGTACCTGCCGGACAAGGGCGTGACCCTGACCAGCAACATGCAGGCCGACTTCCTGCTGATCTGGAACGATCTGCTCGCCAAGCTCGCAGATGCGCCGAAGACCTGGATGCTGCGCGACTTTCACTCGCCCAACCTGATCTGGCTGGCGCAGCGAGAAAGTATCCAGCGCGTCGGCCTGCTGGATTTTCAGGACGCGGTGATGGGCCCCGCCGCCTACGATCTGGTGTCGCTGCTGCAGGACGCCCGGATCGACGTGCCTGAAAGCCTCGAGATCGCGATGCTGACCCGCTATGTGAAGGAGCGGCGCAGGGCCGATCCCGCCTTCGATCCCGCAGCCTTTGCACAACAGTACGCGATCATGTCGGCGCAGCGAAACACCCGGCTGCTCGGCACTTTTGCCCGTCTCAACCGCCGCGATGGCAAGCCGCAATACCTGCGACATCAGCCACGGGTGTGGACGTACCTCAACCGCGCCCTGGCCCATCCATCGCTGGAAATCTTCCGTGAATGGTGTGGTGCCCATGTCCCCCCGCCGGTGAGCTGACCAAAGCCGCCATTTGACGGCGTTACTTTTACCGGTTGTTAGCCAGCACTCCCATATTTTGGGTCCCGACGACCGTGCAGCGCAGCCTCTGGCGCCGCATCCACCACGATCGGAAATTGCGAGCGGAGTGACATCTCATGGCATCGGAACGGCGTGCGGGCGACCGTGTGGTTTTCGAGCGCGGCTTTGCGGCTCACCTGATGGGCATCGATGGAACATGGCGGCGCAATTGTCTGGTCGAGGATATTTCCGAGACCGGCGCGAAGTTGACCGTGGAGGGGTCGGTCGAAGGCCTGAACCTCAAGGAATTCTTTCTTCTGCTGTCCTCGACCGGCCTTGCCTATCGCCGTTGCGAACTCGCCTGGGTCAACGGCGAACAGATCGGCGCAGGCTTTTTGAAACCCGAAGCGAAGAAGAAACCTTCCCGCCGGACCAGCAGTTCACAGGTTGTGGAAGTCTGACAGCGCGTCACCGGGTCACATCGCGGACTGGGTCGCATCGCTGTCACAAAGTGTAATTACAGGCTCAAGTGTAAGGCGCGCCGCGCCGATTCGGATGCTATACAGGGTATCCGGCCGTTACCGCGAGTACGCACCTGTTGCGCCGCCGCCTTTTGAGACAGAACCGCAATGCCCACCAAACCCGCTTCAGCCATGGTTCTCGCCGCCGGTCTCGGCACGCGCATGCGGCCGCTGACGGACAAGATGCCGAAGCCGATGGTTCCTGTCGCGGGCAAGCCGCTGCTGGATCACGTTCTCGACCGGTTGGCCGAAGCCGACGTAGCCACCGCTGTGGTCAATGTGCATTACCTGCCCGACCAGATCGTGCAGCACGTCAAGACGCGGCAGGCGCCCCGTGTCGTGATCTCAGACGAACGCGATATGGTGCTCGGCACCGGCGGCGGCGTGGTGAAGGCGCTTCCACTGCTCGGCGACGCGCCATTCTATCACCTGAACGCCGATACGATGTGGATCGACGGCGTGCATCCAAACCTGCTCCGCCTTGCTGATGCGTTCGATCCCGAGCGCATGGACATCCTGCTGCTGATGGCACCGACCGCAAACAGCATCGGATACGCAGGTGCGGGTGACTACGCGATGCTGACGGACGGCGCGCTGCGCAAGCGCAAGGAGCATCAGGTGGTGCCGTTTGTCTATGCCGGGGCGGCCATCATCTCGCCCGCTGTTTTCAGGAATGCACCGGCGGGAGAATTCTCCCTGACGAAAATGTTCGACGCTGCCAACGAGCAGGAACGGTTGTTCGGATTGCGGCTCGACGGGACGTGGATGCATGTCGGCACGCCCGATGCCGTAACTGCTGCGGAAAACGCCCTGCTCGCCAGCGCGGCGTAAAAACACCTTCCACCCGCCAGACTCCCCTCGCCTGATCCCACATGCCATGATGCCGATCCCGAATCGGATTTTTCATGCGCGTTTTCAACGTCCCACCTTCTGCGCCGTTTCTTCATACGGTGATCTCGGCGCTTGTCGATGGCAGGCTGGTCGCGGGATTTGACGCGCGTGCGCATCCCGAGCGGCTGGCCGACGCCACGCTTTATTTGCCCACGCGCCGTGCTGGCCGCATGGCGCGTGAGGTGTTTCTCGACGTCTTGCAAAGCGATGCCGTGATGCTCCCGCGCATCGTCGCACTCGGCAGCGTCGACGAAGACGAACTGGAATTTTCCGATGACGGACAACTCGGAGGCCCCGAAGCCTCCCTGCTCCCTCCGAAGCTGGAGGACCTCGCACGGCGGCTGACGCTGGCACAGCTTGTCGCCGCCTGGGCCAAGCGGCAACCGGCGTCTCTCGTGGTCGGCAGCCCCGCATCAACACTGGCGCTGGCGGGGGATCTTGCGCGATTGATGGACGACATGGTCACGCGCGGTGTGGGCTGGGACGCGCTTGATGGCATCGTGCCGGACGACCTCGATATCTACTGGCAGCATACGCTCGCCTTCCTGAAGATCGCCAAGGAGAACTGGCCTGCCCATCTGGTACAGATCGATCGCATGGAGCCGGCCGCCCGGCGTGACCTGCTCATTGCGATGGAAGCGAGCCGTCTGAAGGCCCGTCAGAAAGGTCCCGTAATTGCAGCGGGCTCGACCGGCTCGATGCCCGCCACCGCGAAATTCCTCCATGCGATTGCGCAGCTTCCGCAGGGCGCCGTCGTATTGCCGGGCCTCGACACCAATCTCGATGACGGAGCGTGGAACTCCATCGGCGGCGCGATTGCCGCCGGAGATCTCGCTGCAACACCCGCCGCATGGAGCCATCCGCAATTCGCGCTTCATGGGCTGCTCACACAGTTCGGCATCAAGCGCAAAGACGTCGAGCCGCTCGCTGCGCCCGCACCGCATGGCCGCGAGGTCCTGATGTCCGAGGCGATGCGGCCCGCGACATCGAGCGAGAAGTGGCATACGCAACTGGCCGATAAGACCGTCGCTCAACGTATTGCATCCGCGACGGATAATCTCACTTTGGTTGAAGCCGTCAATCCGGAAATGGAAGCCCTCGCCATTGCCGTTGCGATGCGCGAGGCGCGCGAACTCAACCGGACTGCGGCGCTTGTGACGCCGGATCGTGCACTGGCGCGTCGTGTCATGGCGTCGCTTGGCCGATGGGATCTCGCCTTCGACGATTCTGGTGGCGATTCCCTGATGGATACGCCGGCTGGCATTTTCGCGCGGCTTGCCGCACAAACCGTCGCAGACGAACTGGCGCCGCCCGCACTGCTGGCGCTGCTGAAACATCCGCTATTGCGGCTTGGCCAGGCGCAAGGTGCACTCGCAAAAACCGTTGGCGATCTCGAACTGGCCGTGATGCGCGGCCCGCGGCCTGCGGCGGGAAGCACAGGTCTGGCGCAGGACTTCGCGCGCTTCCGAGACGAACTCGGTAGGCTCCGGCGCAAGGAGCCTTCCGCGATTCATCATTCTGAGCCGCGCGCGCAACTGGAGGACGCAGATCTCGATGACGTGCAGGCGCTCATCGCCAACCTGACCGCGGCCCTCAAGCCGCTGGAGGATCTGCGGCGGGGCAAGCCACATGACCTGATGGAGTTTGCCGCACGTCATTACGACATGCTCAAAACTCTGACGACTGACGACAAAGGCGTGTATCTTGCCTTCGAAGATGCCGATGGCGGCGCGTTGTCGAAAGCCTTCGACGATCTGTTTCAGACCGTCGATCCGTCACCGGAGGATAGCAAACCGGCGGCAAGCGGCCTGAACCTCACGCTTGGCGATTATCCAGACGTCTTCGAGACAACCTTCGGCGACCGTATCGTGCGCCGTCCGCAATCGACGGCGTCGCTTCGCATCTATGGTCCACTCGAAGCCCGCTTGACGGATTGCGACCGCGTGATCCTGGGCGGACTTGTCGAAGGTGTCTGGCCGCCCGCACCGCGCGTCGATCCCTGGCTCAGCCGTCCGATGCGGCATCAACTCGGCCTTGACCTCCCCGAAAGGCGAATCGGCCTGTCCGCGCACGACTTCGTGCAATTGCTCGGCACGAAAGAAGTGATCCTTACGCGTGCCGCCAAAGTCGGCGGTGCCCCCGCCGTCGCATCGCGCTTCCTGCACCGCATTGAAGCAGTCGCGGGAAAAGACCTCTGGTCGCGTATCAAGGAGAGAGGCGATATTTACGTTCGCTACGCCAACGAACTCGACCGGCCCCACCGCGTTGTTCCAGTGGAGCGTCCCGAGCCGAAGCCGGACGTCGAACTTCGTCCTCTGAGCATGTCTGTCACTGAAATCGAGCACTGGCTCCGCGATCCCTACACCATCTATGCGAAGCGGATTCTGAAGCTGGCTCCGCTCGATCCGGTGGACATGCCGCTGACGGCGGCGGATCGCGGATCGGCCATCCATGAGGCGCTGGGAGAATTCACCGCGCGGTTCGCAACCGAATTGCCGGACGATGTGGCTGGTGCGCTGCGCGAAATTGGGAGCACGCATTTCGCGCCGCTGATGGATCGCCCTGAAGCACGCGCACTCTGGTGGCCGCGATTTCTGCGCATCGCCAACTGGTTTGCGGGATGGGAACACGAACGGCGGCATGCAGTGAGCCGTGTCGACGCCGAAACCAGCGGCAGGATCACGATTCCCGTGGAGGATGGCCACGTCTTCACCCTCTCGGCGCGCGCCGATCGTATCGAACATCTCGGCAACGAGACATTCGCCCTGCTCGATTACAAGACCGGCAATCCGCCGAGCGGCAAGCAGGTTTATCTCGGCCTGTCGCCTCAACTTACACTGGAAGCGGCGATCCTGCGTAGTGGCGGCTTTCGCGATATTCCCGCCGGGGGATCGGTGAGCCAGCTGGTCTATGTCAAACTCAGCGGCAACAATCCCGCCGGGGACGAACGCGTGCTGGAACTGAAAGCCAATCGCAGCGATCCTGATCAACTCCCGGACGATGCCGCGGACGACGCGCTGCGTGAACTGACCGCTCTTGTGCGGCGTTACAGGAATAAGAGCGAGCCTTACAGCTCGGTCGTGTTGACCATGTGGTCCAATCGTTACGGCACCTACGACGATCTCGCGCGGATCAAGGAATGGTCCGCCTCAGGAACAAGCGGAGGCGACGAATGAGCACGCCGCGCCAGAACATTCCGGACACCGTCACCGCGCTGCAGACTCGCGCCTCGGACCCCGATGTATCCGCCTTTGTCGCGGCCAATGCCGGTTCGGGCAAAACCCATGTGCTGGTCAGCCGCGTGATCCGGCTGCTGCTGAGCGGCGTGCCGCCCGAGAAAATTCTCTGCATCACCTTCACCAAGGCTGCCGCCGCGAACATGTCGCAGCGTGTTTTCGCCACGCTCGGCCGCTGGGTGCGGATACCCGATGACGAACTCGATGCCGCAATCCGCAGCATCGGCGCGCCAGCGCCGAATGCCGCGACGCGAATGCGCGCGCGCAAACTGTTCGCCAGCGCACTGGAGACGCCGGGTGGCTTGAAGGTGCAGACCATTCACGCACTCTGCACCCGGCTGCTGCAACAATTCCCGTTCGAGGCCAATGTCCCGGCACATTTCTCGGTGCTGGATGACCGCGACCAGAATGACATGATGGAGCGGGCCAACCTGGCCGTCCTGTTGGAGGCTTCAGCAAATCCCGCGAGTCCGGCCGGGCAAGCGCTCGATATCGCCATGGCGAACGCAGCCGATGCCACCTTCAAGGACGTCGTGCGCGAGGCGTGTCTGAGCCGGGATCATTTCATCAAATGGTCTGACCGTGCGGGCACTGTTGACGCCGCGATCGTACAAGTGGCCGCGACACTTGGCATCGGCATCAGCGACCGCATTGAGGACGTTGAGCGCGAAGTGATCGACGGCCCGAATCTGCCGCGCAGTGAGTGGCTGTCGGTTGCTGCGACCCTCTTAACGGGAAGCAAGACTGACGCCGAACACGCCAACCGGCTGCGCGACGCAATGGCGCTTACCGGAACCGAGCAGGTCAATAAATATCTTTCTGTTTTCCTGACCGATAAGTTCACCCCGCGAAAGTCGCTGACCACCAAAGCCATTCGCGATGCTCACCCCGGCCTCGTTCAGATCCTTGAACGGGAGAAAGATCGCGTTGCTGTGCTTTTGACGAAGCGCCGCGCCATCGTCCAGCGCGATCGCACGCATGCCCTGTTGGTCATTGCGAACGCGGTCGCGGCGCATTACCGGCGCGAAAAACTGGAACGCGGCCTGCTCGATTACGATGACCTGATCGACAAGACCCATGACATGCTGACGAATGTTTCGCCAGGATGGGTGCATTTCAAGCTTGATCGCGGCATCGATCATGTCCTGATCGACGAGGCGCAGGACACCAGCCCTCACCAATGGGACATCATCGACCGTCTGACTTCCGAATTCACCTCCGGTGCGGGCGCACGCGACGGCCTCAAACGCACGATCTTCGCCGTGGGCGACGAAAAGCAGTCCATCTTTTCATTCCAGGGCGCGGCTCCGCGCGAATTCGACAGCCGCCGCCGTGACATCAAGGCGCGCTTCGAGGATGCACGGCTCAGGTTCGAGTCAGTCGAGTTCAAGCACTCGTTCCGGTCTGGCTGGGCCATTCTTCAGTCCGTGGATCATGTATTCCGCGAGGCCTCGATCTTCAAAAGCATCCACGCGATTTCGAACGGTTATCCCGTTCATGACGCGCTCGGAGACGCCGCACCTGCGCTGGTTGACCTCTGGGAACTTGAAAAACCCAACGAACGGCAGACCGGCAAGGGCTGGACCGCGGCGCTCGATGCCGTATCCGAGACCGATCCCGAAGTACGTCTGTCGCAACGCGTCTGCAGCGAGATTACCGCGCTGATCGCGGCACGGACGATGACCGGATCCGCCGGCAACCGAAGACCGATCAGCTTTGGCGATGTTCTCATTCTGGTCCGGCGGCGCGGCAAGGCGTTCGATGCCATTATTCAGGCCCTGAAACATGCCGGCGTTCCCGTTGCGGGCGCGGATCGGCTGAAGCTCACCGAGCACATCGCGGTGATCGATCTGATGAACCTTGCCGATGCGCTGCTGCTGCCGCGCGATGATCTTGCACTCGCGGTCGCCCTGAAAAGCCCCCTGTTCGACCTCGACGACGATGACCTTTTGATTCTCGCACCCGCGCGCACAGGTACGTTGCGCAGCGCGCTGGCCGAACACGCGCAAGGAAATGGCAAGCTCGCCGCAGCGCTCGACCAACTGGAGCGGTACGAGCGGCGATTTGCGCGGGAAACGCCGTTTTCATTCTTTGCCTGGTTGCTCGGCGGCGATGGCGGGCGAGCGCGCATTCTTGCGCGGCTTGGTCTTGAGGCCAATGACGCCATCGACGAGTTTCTCGAACTTGCATTGAGTTACGAACAGAAGGCGCCTGCGTCATTGCAAGGCTTCATGGCGTGGCTGCGCGCAGCCGACACTGAAGTGAAGCGCGACATGGAAATCGCGCGCGACGAAGTGCGCGTCATGACCGTGCATGGCGCCAAGGGACTCGAGGCGTCGGTGGTCTTTCTCATCGACACCACGACCTCACCGGTGGACTCGCACCGCGTCAACCTGATCCGCATGCCCCCGCACGGCAATGCTGCGCCGGGCGCGCCGGGCATCGTCTTGTGGGCGGGCAAAAAGGATGATGACCTCGCGCCTGTCGCGACAGCTCGCAACACGATGAAGGAAGACACCGAGGATGAATATCGCCGGCTGCTCTACGTGGCGATGACCCGCGCGGCGGATCGGCTCATTGTCGGCGGCGTTCAGCCCCGCAAGGCAAGCTCGGCGCTCTCCTGGTACACCCTGATCGAGAAGGGGCTCGACGCATCAGGGCTTCAAAGCGACATGATCGAAACACCCCACGGTCCGGTCAGACGCTTTTCTCGCAGCGGCGATGTCGAACCGCCGGCACCTGCTTTTGCCGAAAAACATGCGGACGCCGCAACGGATTTGCCGAACTGGCTCAAGACATCGGCGCCGAAGGAGGACCCCGCGGACGTTCTGCTGCGGCCATCGGACTCCCCGCAAAACAGCTCCGAAGATTCCGCTGCCGTCACCGACGAGGCCCGCACAGCGCGCGAGCGCGCCCGAAAGCGCGGAACGCTGATTCATCGGCTGTTGCAATCACTTCCTGACATTGCAGATGAAAGGCGTGAGATTGCCGCACGAGACTTCCTGCGGCGCAATGCGCAACCGCTGTTCTCCGAGGACGAATGCGCGGCGCTGGCAAAGCAAGTGATCGCGCTGATCTCGACTCCTGCTTTTGCGCCTCTGTTCGCTCAAGGCAGCCGGGCTGAAGTTTCGATCGCAGGACGCGTGATGCGGCAAAGCCGCCAACCTGCACTCGTGTCGGGCCAGATCGACCGGCTGGTGGTAACGCCGGATGAGGTGCTGATCGTCGACTACAAGACCAATCACGCGCCGCCGGCCGCAGCGGTCGATGCCCCGCAGGCCTATGTGCGCCAACTCGCGCTATATCGCGATGTGCTGCAGCGGCTTTATCCAAGTCGCGCCGTGCGCTGTGCGCTGTTGTGGACAGAAACCGCAGCGTTGATGGAAATTCCAGCCTCCGCGCTGGACGCAGAGCTGAAATCAGCGCTCGCATGACATTCGCCATCGCGCGACCTGCACAACGATCGACTACAACCCGTTGAAAGAATGGATGTTTTAAAGAACGTGGTTTTCCCCGACCGGAAACACGTCCCGGTGACCAGCCTTGACCGCAGGGGGGCGCATTCATAGGTTCTCTGCATATTTCCGGGGCGCGATTCTCTCAGAAAGCCCGCGCCTTTCATCCAACGAGGCAAATCAACATGAGTGTGGGTAAGGTTTCTGACGCCGATTTCGACAAGGAAGTTCTGAACGCAACCGGCCCGGTCGTGGTCGATTTCTGGGCGGAATGGTGCGGCCCATGCCGCATGATCGCACCCGCCCTTGATGAGATCGCCGGCGCCATGGGCGACAAGGTCAAGATCGTGAAGCTCAATGTCGACGAAAGCCCGAAAACCGCATCGAAGTACGGCGTGATGTCGATCCCGACCCTGATGATCTTCAAGGGTGGCGAAATGGCCTCCCGTCAGGTCGGCGCCGCGCCGAAGGCAAAGCTGCAGCAGTGGATCACTGCAGCAGTCTGATCGTTTTCTTTTGAGTTTTAACAAACGGCCCGCGTCAGTGGGCCGTTTTTTTATGCGCGGCAGCTATCTGATCCATCCGGTTGCAAGTGCATTCGCCAGATCGGGATGACCGTTCTTCCTCGCCAATGCTGTCATTGCGTTATGATCATAACGTACATGGCGGAAGGTCACATGCCATTGCTCCTGCCGCAGTTCGACAATGGCATAGCGCGCATCAGGTGTGCCCGCTTCCATCACATGACGAAACGGCACAATGTCGCGATAGCCTGGCGATTCGACGCTGCCGGGATTGACGATCATGCCTCCGTCGCCAAGCCGCACCGCCCGCGCAATATGCGTATGCCAGCAAAGGATCAGCGACTGCGGAATGCCGACGGCAGCCCGTTCGATATCCGCGATGGCTGCAAGGCGCATTCTGACCGTTCCGGTTATCGCGGCGGCGTGCCGTTCTCCGCAAGGACATGTCCGGCCAGATACAACGAGCCGGTGATGAGAATGCGCGGCGGCACTTCGTAGGCGAGTTTCGCCACAGCCTTGAGCGCCGCATCGACACTCGCCGCGATCTCGACCCGCATGCCGAGTTGACGAGCAGCATCCGCCAGCACGTTCGGCTCCATCGCGTTGTCCTGATCGGGAATTTTCACCGCGATGATATGGCGGGTCAGCCCGGCGAAGTTGGCGAGAAAGCCCGCCACGTCCTTGTTGCCCATCATGCCTGCGATCACCACCAGCGGACGCGACACCCGCTCTTCCAGATCGCCAAGCGCAGCGGCAACGACACGGCCGCCGTCGGGGTTGTGCCCGCCATCGAGCCAGATCTCGGCATCGCGCGGCGCTGAAGCCACCAGCGCGCCCGACGTGAGGCGTTGCATCCGCGCGGGCCACTCGGCGCGAGCGATGCCGTTTTCGAATGCAGATGGTTCGAGTTTCAACGATTCGATCGCTCGCAGCGTTGCAATGGCGAGACCGGCATTGTCGAACTGGTGCCGCCCGAACAGACGCGGCGCGGACAGATCGAGCAGGCCGCGCTCGTCCGAATAGACCAGCCGCCCGCGCTCGACATTGACATGCCAATCCTGTGTCGCCGCGTGCAGCGGTGCGCGCAGGCGCTTTGCGGCGTATTCGATGGCGGCTTCTGCCTCTGGCTGCTGCTCCGCGCAGATGACGGGCATGCCCGTCTTGATGATGCCCGCCTTTTCTGTCGCGATCTTCGCCAGCGTGTCGCCGAGAAATTCGATGTGATCCATCCCAATGGATGTGATCACGCTCGCCAGCGGCGTCTCGATCACATTGGTCGCATCCAGCCGCCCGCCGAGGCCGACTTCCAGCAGCACGATGTCCGCCGGATTCTCCGCGAACAATTGAAACGCCGCAGCGGTCTCGATTTCAAAAATCGTGATCGGCTCACCGGCGTTGACACGCTCGCAATGGTCGAGCGCATCGCGCAACTGCGCGTCAGTCACGAGTACGCCGCCGCCCACCTTGCCGAGACGGAAGCGCTCGTTGAATCGCACCAGATGCGGCGACGTATAGGTGTGAACGCGAAGACCCGCAGCTTCGAGAATGGCGCGCAGGAATGCGACCGTCGATCCCTTGCCGTTGGTTCCGGCGACGTGAATGACCGGCGGAATGCGGCGCTCGGGATGATCGAGGCGCTCAAGAATGCGCCACATCCGGTCGAGCGTGAGGTCGATCCGCTTGGGATGCAGCGATGCGAGACGCGCCAGAATGTCGTCGTAGGACGGCGACGGCTCTTTGGCCGCGGGAGACGTCACGCGGGCGACGCAGCGGGCAGATCGACAGGCAAGTTCGCGCTCTGCGATTCAAAACCCTCCGCAGCCGGCACCTTGGTCAGCAACCGGCACAGCCGCGCCAGTGTCGAACGAAGATCATGGCGATGCACGACCATGTCCACCATGCCGTGTTCTTTCAAGTACTCGGCACGCTGGAAACCTTCCGGCAATTTTTCACGGATGGTCTGCTCGATCACGCGTGCGCCGGCAAAACCGATCAGGGCGCCGGGTTCGGCGATCTGCACATCGCCCAGCATCGCATAGGAGGCCGTCACGCCGCCGGTGGTCGGATTGGTCAGCACGACGATATAAGGCTGCTGCACTTCGCGCAGCATCTGGATCGCCACTGTCGTGCGCGGCATCTGCATCAGCGACAGAATGCCTTCCTGCATCCGCGCGCCGCCGGACGCCGCAAAGATGATGAAAGGTGATTTCTTCTCGACCGCGAGTTCAAGTCCCGTCACGACAGCTTCGCCCGCCGCCATGCCGAGCGAACCGCCCATGAAATCGAAATCCTGCACCGCGACCACGACAGGATTGCCTTCGAGCTTGCCGTAGCCGACCTTCACGGCATCGTTCATGCCGGTCTTGGCACGCGCATCCTTGATGCGGTCGACATACTTGCGCTCGTCACGGAATTTCAGCGGATCGGCCGTCACTTCGGGCAGCGCGACGTCGTACCACGTCTCGTTGTCGAAGATCGACTTGAGCCGCGCGGTCGCGCCCATGCGCATGTGATAGTTCGAACCGGGAATGACGAACTGATTTTGCTCGACATCCTTGTAGAACACGAGTTGCCCGGAATCCGGACACTTGATCCAGAGATTCTCCGGCGTTTCGCGCTTGAGAATGCTGCGAATCTTCGGCCGGACAACGTTGGTCAACCAGTTCATGACGGGCTCCGCCTCGGTGAAATGGATATATGGACGTCTGAACGGAGCCGGGCAACCCGGCTTCGCCCAAATATCCCTGTTGACGAAGCGCTATTCCGCCGCTTGTTTCGCGCCGCGAACGCCCTGCGCCAGTGCCGATGCAAGATCGGCAACGGCTGGAACCGTTTTCGCCGTGGCGCGGCCTTCCGAATCGAGCGTCGCGCGCAACGCATCGATCAGTGCCGAGCCGACCACTGCACCATTCGCAGCCTGCGCGATGCCGCGTGCCGCGTCCGGAGTACGGATGCCGAAACCCACGCATACCGGCAACTGGGTATGACGCTTGATCCGCGCCACCGCATCCGACACTTGCGCGGTATCGGCCGCAGCCGAGCCGGTGATGCCGGTGATCGAAACGTAATAGACAAAGCCCGACGTATTCGCGAGCACGGCGGGCAGCCGTTTGTCGTCCGTCGTCGGTGTTGCAAGACGAATGAAGTTCAATCCCGCCTTCATCGCGGGGATGCAAAGCTCGGTGTCTTCTTCCGGCGGCAGATCGACAATGATCAGGCCATCGACGCCCGCTGATTTTGCATCGGCAAGAAACTTGTCGACGCCGTAGATGTAGATCGGATTGTAGTAACCCATCAGCACGATGGGCGTAACGTTATCGCCCAAGCGGAAATCGCGTACCACCTGCAAGGTCTTCTTCAGCGTCGTGCCCGCCTTCAGCGCGCGCAGGCCCGCGGCCTGAATCGCTGGACCATCGGCCATCGGATCGGTGAACGGCATGCCAAGCTCGATGACATCCGCACCGGCTTTCGGCAGCGCCTTGATGATCTCAAGCGAGGTGGCGAGGTCCGGGTCGCCGCACATCACGAAGGTCACGAACGCCGCGCGGCCTTCCTTCTTCAGTTCGGCAAAACGTGTGTCGATGCGCGTGGTCACTTCTTTTTACCCTTCAGAATGTCGCCCACCTGCGGCACGTCCTTGTCGCCGCGGCCCGACAGATTGACCACCATCAGGTGATCTTTCGGCCGCTTCGGCGCGAGTTCCATCACCTTGGCGATGGCATGTGCCGGCTCGAGTGCGGGAATGATGCCTTCGAGACGCGACAGCAGCTGGAACGCGGCCAGCGCCTCCTCGTCGGTCGCGGAGAGATAGGTCACACGGCCGGTTTCATGCAGCCAGGAATGTTCGGGGCCGATGCCGGGATAATCGAGCCCCGCGGAAATCGAGTGGCCTTCCTGGATCTGGCCGTCGTCGTCCATCAAAAGATACGTGCGATTTCCATGCAGAACGCCGGGACGTCCGCCCGCAATCGACGCAGCATGCAGATTGGTCAAGCCGTGTCCCGCCGCCTCGACGCCGAAAATCTCGACGCTTGGGTCGTCGAGGAATGGATGGAACAGGCCCATCGCATTGGAGCCGCCGCCGATACAGGCGACCAGCGAATCCGGCAGGCGGCCTTCGGCTTCCTGCATCTGCGCGCGGGTTTCCGTGCCGATGATCGACTGAAAATCGCGGACCATCATCGGATAGGGATGCGGACCGGCCACGGTGCCGATGCAATAGAACGTGTTCGCGACATTGGTGACCCAGTCGCGCATCGCCTCGTTCATCGCATCCTTGAGTGTGCGAGCACCGACCTGGACCGGCACGACCTTCGCGCCCAGCATTTCCATGCGGATTACGTTGGGCTGCTGACGTTCGACGTCGACCGCGCCCATATAAACGATACATTCAAGACCGAAGCGGGCGCAGAGCGTCGCTGTCGCAACGCCATGCTGGCCCGCGCCGGTTTCCGCGATGATGCGCTTCTTGCCCATACGCCGCGCGACCATGATCTGGCCGAGCACGTTGTTCACCTTGTGAGAGCCGGTGTGATTCAGCTCCTCGCGCTTGAAGTATATCTTCGCGCCACCGAGATGCTCGGTTAGCCGCTGCGCGAAATACAGTGGCGACGGACGGCCCACATAATCTTTCAGGTAGCCGTTCATCTCCTTCTGGAACGCCGGATCGGCCTTGGCGTCCGCATAGGCCTTTTCCAGATCGAGGATCAACGGCATCAGCGTTTCGGCGACATAGCGTCCGCCGAAAATGCCGAAATGCCCGCGCTCGTCGGGACCGGACCGGAAGGAATTGGGGAGAGGCAAGTTCATACGCTGCTCGCAATCTTCGAAGGTGTCATCGCATGGTCCGCATCGCGCGCGGCGCGAATGAAGGCGCGGATCATGTCGGGATCTTTGATGCCCGGCGCACTCTCGACGCCGGAGGAGACATCGACGCCGCCTGCGCGAGTGACGCGGATGGCCTCGGCAACATTGCCGGAGTTCAAGCCGCCGCCCACCATGAACGGGATTGTCAGTTTGATGTTCTCAAGCAGATGCCAATCGAACGGCACACCGAGGCCGCCGGGGCGGGTGGCATCTTTCGGCGCGCGCGCATCAAACAGGATGCGGTCCGAGACCGCGGCAAAACCGGGAAGACCGGCGAAATCGGTCGCGGTCGCCACCGGCAGCACCTTCATCACAGGTAGCCCAAATTTCTGCTTGATGTCGCGCACCCGCGCGACGCTCTCGTCGCCGTGAAGCTGCAGCAATCCTGGCTGCAGTGCTTCGATGCAGTTCTCCAGCATGGCGTCATCAGCATTGACCGTCAGCGCCACTTTGAGCGCGCGGCCTTTCACCTGCCGTCCAAGTTCCCGGGCGGCACCCAGCGAAACGTGGCGAGGCGACGCCTCGAAGAACACGAAACCCACCATGTCCGCGCCCGCATCCAGCGCGACCTCAAGGGTCTCGCGCGTGGACAGGCCGCAAATTTTTACCGCAACTGACATGGTCTCTGGGCACGTTCCGCCATGGGCCGGTCTGAACGTCAGGCCGCTGGCTTAGGGGTGATCGGCGGGTTCTACAACGCCGCGCCGTGCTTGTCTCGCCCGATGGCCGGATATTGCGGGGTCAGACCCGGCATCAGCGCCGGATCCTCGCCGGTGCGCGCAGCCGTCATCCGGGCCTGTTCGCGCAAACCGGCCAGTTCGGCGCGGGCGTGGCGTGCATCGGCCTCCTGCTGACGGGCGGCACGGCGCCAATGACGCTGGCCGAACCAGGTCGCGATGCCGCCGGCGACAACCCCAAACATGGCAACCACGATGATGACCACGAACAGCGGGAGCGACACCCCAAGCGCTGGATCGGAAGAGTTGAACGGATCGAACGACAGGGTGACGATGTGACGGTTCGCAACCGCAAACACCACGAACAGGATCGCCAGCGGCAGGATCACCAGGACGTTGAAAATCTTGCGGAGCATGGTGCGTCCTCGCGACAGGTTTTCACTTTTCGAAGACGACGGCTTCACCGCGCTGCCTGCTGCAAAAGCCGGTCCGCGGATGAACGCGGCCGCGCCCTGAAGTAACTGCAACAGCCGGGATCAGGTCGCGGCTGCCGTCTCCGCTGCGCCTTCGCGGTTCAGCCGCTCGCGCATTTCCTTACCGGTCTTGAAGAACGGCACACTCTTCTGCTCGACAGGAACGTGCTCGCCCGTGCGCGGGTTGCGGCCCGCGCGCGCGGGCCGGTGCTTCACTGAAAACGCGCCAAAACCGCGGAGTTCCACGCGATCTCCGCGTGCGAGCGCTGCAACGATTTCGTCGAGAATTGCGTTCACGATGTTCTCGACATCCCGCTGGTAGAGGTGCGGGTTATGCTCGGCGATGCGTTGAACGAGTTCGGATTTGATCATTGAATGCTGGGCCCGTGACGTGCGGTTTCGACATTTCCTTGAAAAAGCCTTGAACTGTCAAGTCGCTAATTCCAAGTGTGACAAGGGTAATTCGCGTGACAAACGCCGGAATCCGTTGTTGGCCGCAACCACCGCAATGGGGTGAAGATCGGCTGAAACCGGTTTCTTGGCGCTTAGTTCGCTGGCGACGGATGCCAAAGCGCAAGCATACCATCGAGCCCCAGTCGATCGACTGCTTGAGCAACACCGGACCGCTCCACCTGGCGCGCAAGCGCCCCCAAGCCGATCGCATCAAGCGCGACAGACGCCGTTGCCCGCAGGAATGTCATATCCCCGAAGCGGGGGTTAAGCCTGAAATCTCGGACCGGAGTATCCGCACCGACCTTCTTTTGCGCAACCAGCCAGGCCACGGCGGTTTTCTCGTCACCCAGCTGATCGATCAGCTTGAGTGCTACGGCCTGACGGCCGGTAAAAACACGGCCATCGGCCACCGTCTGCAATGTCGCGTCATCCATCCCGCGGCGATCCTTCACCAGCCCGCGAAACCACGCATAGGAATCTTTGACGAGAGAATCGAGCGCGGCGCGCGCCTCGGGACTCGTCGGCTCATAACCGTTAGGCGCGGCCTTCAGCGGCGACGACTTCACTTCCTCGACCTTGACACCGACAGTCTTGAGCAGGTCCGACACATTTGGGATCTGGAACAACACGCCGATCGAGCCGACCAGCGAGGTCTGCTGCGCGATGATCTGGTCCGACGCCAGCGCAGCGATGTATCCTCCCGATGCGGCGAGACCTTCCACCACCACGACCATCGGCTTCTTGGCCTTGAGACGCGTGAGTGAATCGTAAAGCTGTTCGGAGCCCGCGGTGGTGCCTCCCGGCGAATTAATGTGCACGATGACGGCGGCGGCAGACGACTTCTCAAGCCGCTCCAGTGCCTCGACCCGTCCCTGATCACTGCGGATCAGTCCATCGATCTTCACCCGCGCAATGGCGTTCGATCCCGAAATCGCCGTGCGTGCAGAAGGCGACGCAAGCACCCCGACAGCAGCCAGCGCCGCGATCACACCCAGCGCAGCCACCACGCGCCAGAAAGTCAGCTTGCGGCGAATGCGGCGGCGATCAACGATCACATCGGAATCGAGCGACATGAATTTTCTCCTCAAGCATCAGATACTTTGCAACGATCCCGAAGATCATCGCTCTGAAAAGTTATCCCGCGCTTTTGCGAGTGCAGCCTTGATGTAAGGTAACTTACATACATCAATTGCAATTCAAATTGAAGATAACAAACACGCGAGACTGTCTGCGCAGATTTTACGCAAGCAGCCGTTCGCCATCATGTCCGGCAATCGTCATTGTTTGCACAGCGCCTTGCACTCCGCCTGTCACGACGACGGGGATGAAATGCTCGGTGCGTCCCTGCGTCGCGCTTTCGATCAATACGCTGCGCCGCGCGCCGACTTCCGACTCAAGCCGCCTTTGCAACGCGGCCCGACCATTTGCGCGCAAACGCCGCGCACGATCCTTGATCGTGCGGCCATCGACCTGCGGCATCTTCGCTGCAGGCGTGCCGAGGCGCGGCGAGTATGGAAACACATGCAGGAATGCCAGGTCGCACTCGTCAACGAGTTCCTGCGAGCGCGCGAACATCTCTTCGGTCTCGGTCGGAAAGCCGGCGATAATATCCGCGCCGAACGCGATGTCTGGCCGCAACCTTCGTACCTGCTTACAGAAGGCGATCGCATCGGCGCGGGAATGCCGCCGCTTCATGCGCTTGAGAATGAGGTCGTCGCCTGCCTGCAACGACAGATGCAGATGCGGCATCAACCGGTCATCCGTCGCAATCACGTCGAGCAGATCGCGATCCGCTTCGATCGAATCGATCGACGAGATACGCAGCCGCTTCACCTCGGGCAGATGCTTGAGAATCTGCTTTGTCAGCATTCCCAGCTTCGGCGCACCCGGCAAATCGCTGCCGTAGCTCGTCAGATCGACGCCGGTCAGCACGATCTCGGCGTGCCCTGCTTCCGTCAGCGCTCGCACCTGATCGACCACAGCCCCCATCGCCACCGAACGCGAATTGCCGCGGCCGTAGGGGATGATGCAGAAGGTGCAACGGTGATCGCAGCCATTCTGCACCTGCACAAACGCGCGCGGCAGACCGCTCTGAAACCCGGAGGCGAGATGCGGCGCCATCTCCCGCACAGCCATAATATCGGAGACAGCGACTTTCTCTCCGCCTCCATCGAAAACAGTGCGCGTGTCGCGCCATGCCTCAAAGCGGACCTTGTCGCCATTGCCGAGTACGCGATCGACTTCACCCATCTGGGCAAACATCTGCGCCTGGGTCTGGGCCGCGCAGCCGGTAACCACGATGCGCGCGTCCGGCCGGTCGCGGCGCAGCTTGCGGATGGTTTGTCGCGCCTGCGCCACGGCTTCGTTGGTGACGGCGCAGGTGTTGACCACGATGGTGTCCTGAAGTCCCGCCCTCTCCGCCTCACGCCGGATCACATCCGATTCGACGGTGTTCAGCCGGCAGCCGAAGGTGACGACATCGACCGCCATCTCAACCAACGCTTGAGAATAGAGCCGGATCGAAATGGCCTTCGAACTCGAACGCAGCCGGGCCGGTCATCAGGACATGATCGTCTTCTGCGCGCCACTCGATGGTGAGATCGCCGCCGGGCAGCGTCATGTGCACGGTGCGTTCGGTCCGCTTCAGCCGCGCCGCCGCAACAGCCGTCGCGCAGGCGGCAGAGCCGCAAGCCTTGGTCAGGCCGGCGCCGCGTTCCCATGTGCGCATCACGATATGTTCGCGGTCGACCACATGGGCGAGCGTGATGTTGGCGCGATCAGGGAAGATCGGATGATTTTCCAGCAGCGGTCCAAATTTTTCCAGATCGTAGGCATGAATATCATCAACCCAGAAGATCGCATGTGGATTGCCCATGCTGACAACCGACGGCGAATGCAGGATCGGCGCATCGATCGGCCCGATCTGCAATTCAATATAGCGGGTGTCGCGGAATTCCTCGGCCAGCGGAATATCTTCCCAGCCGAACTTCGGCACGCCCATGTCCACAGTGTAAAGGCCGGGCGACGGCCCCTGCCAGCAGTTCAACAGGCCCGCGCGCGTCTCGAAGGTCAGCGCGGTCTTGCCGGTTTCCTCGAACACCTGCCGCGCCACGCAGCGCATACCGTTGCCGCAGGCCGCGGCCTCGGAGCCGTCATTGTTGTAGATACGGATGAAGGCGCTGGTGCCCTGGACGCGTGGCGGATGTAGCACCATCAACTGGTCGTAGGGCGCGCCTGCAGGCGAGGCAATTGCCCGCGCCTCGCCCGGCGTGACAGTTGCGGCCGAATCGCGCAGGTCGAGAACAACGATCTCGTTTCCGATCCCGTTCATCTTGGCGAAGCTATGGTTGGCAAGTGCGCTCATGATCCCCGCTATATGGCGAATGCAAAGCAACTTGACCAGAGCACGAGTGCCGCCTCGCGATTGCCGCGTTTCGACCTCATGCCAGTGGTTCAATTCCAACATTCGCATCCCGTTCCAGCAGCGGTCCCTGCGAATGTTGGAATTAAAGGACCACTGACAAATATAGATTTCTGGTGGAGTTTTGGATTTGACATTCGCTTGCGGGATTGCCGCTCATCGGGCGCGAATGTCAAATCCACTCCACCAGTTCACGGCGGTTCGTGGTAAGCTGGATTTGCCGCAACATAACCCGCGCCGCCTCCGGAGACCCGTCGAATGAGTAATAGCCGCGTTGCCGTCCTTGTCGCCATGGCGCTGGTCATCGCGGCCGCGGTCTGGTTCAAAATACCTATTGGAACGAGTACGGCGCCAACACAGGCCCCGCCGCCCGGCCCGGCCGCAGTTGCGCCGCCTGCCGAGGCGCCTGCGCCCGTTGCACCGGCCAGCCCCGCATCATCGCCCCCGGCCGCGGCTCCGGCGGCCCCTGAAACTCCGGCACCTCCCCCGGCCGCGCAGGCCCCTGCGACCCCGCCCGCTCCGGCAGCAGAGGCTCCGGCTGCTCCCGGACCCGCAGCACCGAAGGTACAGACCGCCGATCCGTTCGGCGAGGAGCAGACACTCACCGCGAAGAAAGTCATCATTCTCAAGGGTAGCGCGACCTGGGACAATGCCTTCGAGACGCTGGTGGGATCGCTGAAAACCCTGTCGGGCTTTCTTGAGAAGCAGGACATCAAGCCCGCCGGTTCGTCCTTGATTGTCTACACCTCGACCGACGATGCGGGTTTCACCTATCAGGCCGAAATCCCGGTCGATCAGGAACCCAAAAATCTCGCCCGGGGCATGAGCATCGGCACCTCGCCAGAAGGCCCGACGCTGAAATTTGTCCATCGCGGTTCATACGACAACATGGACAACACCTATGAGGCGATCACCAATCATCTCGATGAGAAGAAGCAGGAAGCCAAGGATACTTTCATCGAGGAATACGTCACCGATCCGCTGACGACGACGGAAGACAAGCTCGTCATCAACGTGTTTGTGCCGCTGAAGTAGAACAGCCGCCCGGATAGACCGAAACTGGAGTTTTTGAGAATGCGCGTCCGCACCGCTCTCGCAGCGACCATCATCGCCACCATGGCCTCGGCCGTATCCGCACAAACGCTGCAGCCGACGGTGTCGGTAACCGGCGAAGCGTCTATTTCCGTGCCACCTGACCTGGCGCAAATCGACAGCGGCGTGACCACCGAAGCCAAAACCGCGCGCGAAGCCTCCGAGGCCAACAACAAGGCGATGGCCGGCGTGCTGCAGGCGCTGAAGAATTCCGGTCTTGCCGACAAGGACATCCAGACTTCACGCCTTTCGCTGTCCCCGCAGAGCGTCCCAGGGCGCAATCCCAACGCGCCGTTCCAGATCACCGGCTACCGCGCCAGCAACCGGGTCACTGTCACCATTCGCGATATCACCAAAGTCGCCGATACCATCGATGTGCTGGTCGGCTCAGGCGCCAACGAGATCAGCGGCATCAGCTTCATGGTGTCGAAGGCATCGAAACTACTGGATGACGCGCGCACGGAGGCCATCGCCGATGCGCGGCGCAAGGCAGAGATTTATGCCAAGGCCGCCAATATCGCGCTCGGCGCGCCGATCAGCATTTCGGAAGAAACCACGCCGAGCCCAGCGCCCTATCGCAAGATGGCCGTGCGCATGGATGCAGCCGCAGCTCCAGTGGCACAGGGCGAGGAGACCCTGCGCGTCTCCGTCAGCGTGTCCTACGAACTGAAGCAGAAGGCGCAGTAATTCTCGTCATAGCGAGCGAAGCGACAAAACAATCCAGCTCCTGACCGAGAATGGATTGCTGCGCTTCGCTCGCAATGACGAAACCGCAAACTCAGATCTCGAACACCTGACCGGGCTTGAGCGCGACAAACCTGTCGCGCGCAACGCCCGCCGCATCGAGCGCCGTCGCCAGGTCGTTGACCGGCGCGTCGATGGCTTCATCGGTCAATTGAAACGTACCGTGATGATGCGCCAGCGCCATCTCTGCTCCGCAATCCGCTAGCGCCTTCACCGCGTCTTCGGGATTCATGTGCATCTCGCGCATGAACCAGCGCGGCTCATAGGCACCGATCGGCAGGATCGCCGCGCGAATTGGCCCGTGTGCTTCACGGACGCGGCGGAAATGCGTGCCGGTGCCGTAACCAGAATCGGCAACGAGGTAGAGCTTCCCGGCGGGCGTCTCCAGCACGAAGCTCGCCCACAGCGCCTTGTTGCGATCGAACAGGCCGCGTGCAGTCCAGTGTCGCGTCGCCACCAATGTGACCGCAACACCATTGCCGATCTGGATGCGCTGATTCCAATCGAATCCTTCGGCGCGGATCGCCGCGTCGTTAGACATCATGGTGACGTCATTGCCGAGCGGGGTGATCACGCGCGGCGAAAATTTTGCCGCGAGCTTCGATAGCGTTCGTGCATCGAGATGGTCGTAGTGGCCGTGCGAGACCAGCACGACGTCAATCGTCGGCAGCTTGTCGAAAGCAATACCCGGATCGTTGACGCGCTTCGGACCTGCAAAGGCCACCGGCGACGCGCGCTCCGACCAGACCGGATCGACCAGAATGTTGAGGCCGGCGGTCTGAATCAGCCAGCTTGCATGGCCGACATAGCAAAACCGCACCTTGTTGCCGGTGACCTGCGGGGGCGGCGTATCGGAATGGGGCGAAGGGGCCCATTCGGGCCATTTCGCGGCCTGCTTGGTTATCTGCCAGCGCAGCACCTCCCAGAGTTTCTTGGGCGGCGAGCCGTCGGGGTCAAAAAAATAAGTTCCGTCGAAATGATCGGACGGCGGGCCGGCATAGGTTTTCATGCGGGAAATCCAGACGGATGGCAGGCCCACGGCAACCGCCGCACCGGCAAGCAGACCAAAAAGGCGGCGTCGGGTGACTTTCATGGGTCCCAGAAGGCCAAAACGGCCTGTGAGGCATCAATTAAGTTCCTGGAGGCCTCGGTGCAACCCGCCCCGGAATCAGCGTTTTTCGGTCCTTTCTTGACTTTTCGGGCTTTGGGGGGTTTAACCCCGGCACTTCTCGGAAAGATTTTCTTTTCGACCCGCCGCCCGGCACCCGATGCCGGAGGTCAACGCCCGACAGCGCTATGCGCCCTCGGGCGCAGTCGTGTTTGGATTTTCATCTCCTTCGGGAGCAACAGGTAAGGCCGCGATGTTCGACAATCTGTCGGAACGACTTGGAGGCATCCTCGACCGTCTGACCGGACGCGGCGCGCTGTCCGAGGCCGATGTCGATGCCGCCATGCGCGAAATCCGTCGTGCCCTGCTCGAGGCCGACGTCGCGCTCGAAGTGGTTCGCACCTTCACAGAGAAGGTGCGCGAGCAGGCGATCGGCGCCACCGTCGTCAAGTCGGTGACGCCGGGCCAGATGGTCGTGAAAATCGTTCACGACGAACTGGTCGCAACCCTTGGCTCCGAAGACCAGCTCATCGATCTCAATGCCCCGGCGCCTGTGGCGATCATGATGGTCGGTCTGCAGGGCTCCGGTAAGACCACCACCACCGCGAAGCTCGCGCGCCGCTTCACCCAGCGCGACAAGAAAAAAGTTCTGATGGCGTCGCTCGACGTCTATCGCCCGGCCGCGCAGGAACAGCTCGCGGTGCTCGGCCGCGATCTCTCCATCGAGACGCTACCCATCGTCGCAGGCCAGCAGCCGGTACAGATCGCGCAGCGCGCATTGCAGGCCGGCAAGCTCGGCGGCTATGACATCGTGCTGCTCGACACCGCGGGCCGTACCAACCTCGACGAAGAGATGATGACGGAAGCCGCGGAGGTGAAAGCCGCCGCGAAGCCACATGAAATCCTGCTGGTCGCCGACTCGCTCACCGGTCAGGACGCCGTGAATCTCGCACGCGCGTTCGATCAGCGCGTCGGGCTGACCGGCATCGCGCTGACCCGCGTCGACGGCGACGGACGCGGCGGTGCCGCGCTCTCCATGCGCGCCGTCACCGGCAAGCCAATCAAGCTGATCGGCACCGGCGAAAAGACCGACGCGCTGGAAGATTTCTATCCGTCGCGCATCGCGGGCCGCATTCTCGGCATGGGCGACGTCGTCTCCCTCGTCGAAAAGGCCGCCGCGCATATCGACGCGGAAAAGGCTGCACGCGTCGCGGAGAAGATGCGCAAGGGCAAGTTCGATCTTGTCGACCTGCGCGATCAACTCCAGCAGATGCAGAACATGGGCGGCCTCGGCGGCCTGCTCGGCATGATGCCCGGCATCGCCAAGATGAAGAACCAGATCGCCGCCGCCAATCTCGACGACAAGGTCGTGAAGCGTCAGGTCGCACTGATCGATTCCATGACGCGTGAAGAGCGCAAGAATCCTGATGTCCTCAAGGCCAGCCGCAAGAAGCGCATCGCCGCAGGCGCCGGCCTCAAGGTCGAGGAACTCAACAAGCTGCTCAAGATGCACCGGAACATGGCCGACATGATGAAGGCCATGGGTCAGGGCAAGCAGCGCGGCCCGCTCGCCGGCATGGCGCAGGCGATGGGCTTTGGCGGAGGCGGCATGCCGTCGGCCGAAGCCATGAAAGAGCTCGCGGCGAAGATGCCCGGCGGAATCCCGCAGGGTGCGCCTTCGCTGCCGAAAGATTTTCCAAATCTTCCAGGAACCGGCCTGCCGGGCCTTGGAAAACCAACCCTGCCGGGTCTCGGAGGCTTTCCGGGATTGGGCAAGAAGAAATAGCCGAAACAGATTTTACGCCATTCAAACACACCAACGGAGAAATACATGTCAGTCGTTATCCGCCTCGCGCGCGCAGGCACCAAGAAGCGCCCGGTTTATCACGTCGTCGTCGCCGACTCGCGCTTTCCGCGCGATGGCCGCTTCATCGAACGCCTCGGCTACTTCAATCCGCTTCTGCCGAAGGACAGCGAGCTGCGCCTCAAGCTCGACATGGAAAAGGTGAAGACTTGGCTCGCCAAGGGCGCACAGCCGTCGGACCGCGTGATGCGCTTCCTCGATGCCGCCGGCGTCAAGAAGCGCGAACCGCGCAAGAACCCCGAGAAGGCCGTTCCGCGCAAGGAGCGGAAGGCCGCTGCTGCCGAGGCTGCGAAGTCCTAAGTGCTTGAATGACTCAGGCGGCGCGCATCTGCGTTGCGAAAGTCGGCGCCGCGCACGGTGTGCGCGGTGAAGTGAGGCTGTGGCCGTTCACCGAAGACCCGATGTCGGTGATCGACTATGGATTGCTTTCGACCAAAGATGGCGCGCGCCAGTTCGAAGTGGTGCGCGCCCGGATCGCGAAAGACCATCTGGTCGCGGTCATCAAGGGCATCTCCACGCGCGAGGATGCTGAACGCATCAATGGCCTTGAGCTTTACATCGATCGCGACAAACTGCCTGAAACCGAAGAAGGCGAATACTACCACGCCGACCTGATCGGATTACGCGCGCTCGATCCCGCAGGGGCCGAGATCGGCAAGGTGCTTGCGATCCATAATTTCGGCGCGGGCGACATTATCGAGATTGCTCCGCCGCAAGGGCCGACATGGCTGCTGCCGTTCAGCAACGAGGTCGTCCCGACTGTCGATCTCGCAAGCGGCCATGTGGTGATCGTGAGACCGCAGGAGATCGACGGCGATTCTCCGCAGAACACGGATATCTGAACCGGGGACCCGAGCCATGTGGCGCGCGACCGTGCTCACGCTGTTTCCCGAGATGTTTCCCGGCCCGCTCGGCGTCAGCCTTGCGGGGCGCGCGCTCGCATCCGGCGTGTGGTCGCTTGAAGCGCGCGACATCCGCAATGCCGCGACCGACAAACACCGCAGCGTTGACGACACTCCGGCTGGCGGCGGCCCCGGCATGGTCCTGCGTGCGGACGTGCTGGCCGCGGCGATCGATGCTGCCGAGATTGCCGCCGAGCGCCCCCGTCTCCTGATGAGCCCTCGCGGCACGCCCCTGACCCAGAAAAGGGTGGTGGAACTCGCCGCGGGTCCCGGTCCCCTGATCGTCTGCGGGCGGTTCGAGGGCATCGATCAGCGGGTTATAGAAGCCCGTGGGCTCGAGGAAGTTTCCATCGGGGATTATGTCCTCTCCGGCGGGGAAATCGCCGCTCTGGCCCTGATAGACGCCTGCGTGCGCCTTCTGCCGGGGGTCATGGGAAAACTAAGCTCTGGAACCGACGAGAGTTTCTCGGACGGACTACTGGAATACCCCCAGTATACCCGCCCGCAGGAATTCGAAGGCCGGACCATCCCGGATGTGCTGGTTTCGGGCGACCACGCCCGGGTCGAGGCCTGGCGGCGGGCGGAAGCCGAGGCGCTGACCCTGGCCCGGCGGCCGGACCTTTGGGCGGCTAAAATCGCCCAAAACGTCGCTCCGAGCCTACGAAAAGACACTACAAAAGGGTGACAACCGGACGGCTTTGGCGTATAGGACCGCCCAATCCGTGCAGACGCTGGATACGAATTTCCGCGCAGCCCCTTCCGGGCGCGCCGCCGATGGAGTTTTGCGATGAACATCATTCAGGAGATCGACAAGGAGCAGCTGGAAAAGCTCTCCGCCGGGAAGACCATTCCCGAGTTCGGACCGGGCGATACCGTTATCGTCAACGTGAAGGTTGTCGAAGGCGAACGCACGCGCGTTCAGGCCTATGAGGGTGTCTGCATCGGCCGCAATGGCGGCGGCATTCACGAGAGCTTCACCGTGCGCAAGATCTCCTACGGCGAAGGTGTGGAGCGCGTGTTCCCGATCTACTCGCCGATGATCGACTCGATCAAGCTCGTGCGCCGCGGCAAGGTGCGCCGTGCCAAGCTGTATTATCTGCGCGGCCTGCGCGGCAAGTCTGCGCGCATCGTCGAGAAGCAGGACAATCGCGAGAAAGAATCGCTGAAGGCAGCTTCGGGCGAGTAATCGCGTCACGCACTGCTGGGTTTCGAAGAAAGCGCGGTCCAGTTCCGCGCTTTTTTCTTTGAGCCCTTCCGGCCCTGCTATTTCTGCTGGTTCAGCGGCCCGTTCATGATCCATCGATGACCGAATGGATCGCGCAGTATCGCGGTGCGCGTGCCCCAGAACGAATAAGTCGGCGTCACCTCGCCTTTCGCACCGAGTTTCGTGGCGCGGGTGAACACTTCATCCACCTCTTCGGCGGTCGCGAATTCCAGACTGACCGACATGGTGACCGGCTCTCCCGGCAGCGGTGTGCGCGCAGTGCCGAATTCAGGAAACGCGTCGGAGAGAAACAGCGCGCCACCGTTGATCTCAAGCTCGCAGTGCAGAATCCGCAATCCGTCGAGCGCCGGCATCAGCGCTTTCTGCTTGGCGTCGAAAGCAGCGGTGTAGAAAGCGATCGCGCCGGCGGCTGGCGACACGGTGAGATACGGAGCAACCGGCGGGCGTGCGGTCATTGTGCGATCCTGGGCAAGCTATTATGTGGCTGGTGTGGTGGTTCGCAAGTCCGCATCTCTCCGCAGCAAGGTCATTTGCGGACTCGCGAACCAAAACCACACCAGAATTTATCATTGCTGATGTCCTTTTGAATCCGAAATTCGCTACTGAGCGCCCTGCGGCCTCAAGCGAATTTCGGATTCAGGACATCAGGATACTTTCCCGCTGAAAGTTAAGCGAGTAAAAAGGCCGCCTGTGCTACCGGCGGCCGAAAGGCTCCTAAATGCCCGAAGGGCAGTCAAATCGGACAACGAACATGGCGAAAGCGACGACTCTCTACGACAAGATCTGGAACGACCATCTGGTTGACGAGCAGCCCGACGGCACCTGCCTGCTCTATATCGACCGCCATCTTGTCCATGAGGTCACTTCGCCGCAGGCGTTCGAAGGACTGCGCAACTCGGGCCGCAAGGTTCGCGCGCCGAAGAAAACGCTCGCTGTCGTGGATCATAACGTTCCGACCACCGATCGCTCCAAGCCGAACCCGGATCCGGAAAGCGCCGAGCAGATCGCAACGCTCGCCGAGAATGCGCGCGAATTCGGCGTCGAGTATTTCAACGAATACGACAAGCGTCAGGGCATCGTCCACGTCATCGGACCAGAGCAGGGCTTCACGCTGCCGGGCACCACGATTGTTTGCGGTGACAGCCACACCTCGACGCACGGCGCGTTCGGCGCGCTGGCGCACGGCATCGGCACCTCCGAAGTCGAGCATGTGCTCGCCACGCAGACGCTGATCCAGAAAAAAGCGAAGAACATGCGCGCGACCGTCGACGGCACATTGCCCGAAGGCGTGACCGCGAAGGACATCATCCTCGCCATCATCGGCGAAATCGGCACCGCCGGCGGCACCGGCTACGTGCTTGAATATGCCGGAGAGGCAATCCGCTCGCTGTCGGTGGAAGGCCGCATGACCGTCTGCAACATGTCGATCGAAGGCGGCGCACGCGCCGGCCTCATCGCGCCGGACGAGAAAGCCTACGAATTCCTCAAGGGCCGTCCGATGTCGCCGACCGGCGCGGCATGGGATGCTGGCGTGCGCTACTGGGATACGCTGCGCACCGACGAGGGCGCGCACTTCGATCACGAGATTCGTCTCGACGCCGCGAAGCTGCCGCCGATCGTCACCTGGGGCACCTCGCCCGAAGACGTGATCTCAATCACCGGCGTCGTGCCGGATCCTGAGAAGATCGCCGACGAAGCAAAGCGTCTGTCGAAGGAGCGCGCGCTGGCCTATATGGGCCTCAGGGCCGGCACCAAAATCACCGACATCAAACTCGACCGCATCTTCATCGGCTCCTGCACCAATGGGCGCATCGAGGATTTGCGCGCGGCCGCGAAAGTCGTCGCCGGCCATCACGTCAATGCGAACGTCAATGCGATGATCGTGCCGGGATCCGGCCTCGTGAAGGAGCAGGCTGAAGCGGAAGGTCTCGACAAGATTTTCATCAAGGCCGGGTTCGAATGGCGCGAGCCGGGCTGCTCGATGTGCCTTGCGATGAATCCCGACAAGCTGGCCCCGGAAGAGCGCTGCGCCTCGACCTCGAACCGCAACTTCGAAGGCCGTCAGGGCTTCAAGGGCCGCACGCATCTCGTCTCGCCAGCCATGGCAGCAGCCGCGGCCATCGCCGGACACTTCGTCGATATTCGCGAATGGCACGCAAACTGATCTGCGCGCCTTGATTGCGATCAAACGAAAACAGGCGCCTTTGTCAGGCGCCTGTTTTGTTTCATGCCGTTCCGGCTGTTACCAGCCGAACCCGAAACTGAACCCGGGTCCGTAGAAACGCGGGCCGCCATAACCGTATCCATAATACGGATAAGGCCGATAATAGGCTGGCCGATAGTACGACCGGTAATAGGGCCGGTATCCATACCCGTAGCCGTAGTACGGACGATAGTAGGGGCGATAATACGGACGATAGTACGGCCTGTAATAACGCGGACCATAGTAGCCGTAGTGCCGGTAATATCGGCGGCGGGCGCTGATATCGGTCGGCTGGGCTTGTGCCTGGCGCGCGTCAGGTGACGCAGCAGTCGTGACCGGTGACGCCGCATTCGCGGGCACAAGCGAAACCCATCCGGCCAAGGACAGAGCGGCAGCGATCGCCGCGGCTCCTACAAGCTTTCTCATTACAATTTTCCTCCGATCATTGCTCGACACATTGAAGATAACGCGCATAGCGGATTGAAGATAACGCGCATAGCGGATTTCCGTTCATCCCGTTCCGTCAACAGCCTTAACGGCGGCGAAACGGCAGAGCCTCTAAAACCCGGCCAAGAACAAGGATGACTGCGGATTTGCAGCAAGATCATGACGCACCGATTTAACCAATCCCGGTAAAATCTGCGGCATCGACACGACACCATCCATCGATCGTGGCGGCGACATGCTCAGGCTATGAACGACAAAGTGAATGCGGTCTGAATAAAGGCGCCGCATTGATGAACGCAGCAAGGCCCGCCAACGGTGGCTCGTCATGCGCCGGACCGCGATGAGGGGTGACGCAGGAACTCGGCACGCGGAGTGCCTGTCCTAACCGCTCCAATAGCAATTCATACGCGGCACGATCACCGTTCCACTCGGACGGTATTCCTGCTCGTAATGCGCATTGCAGACGCGCTTGGAATTCGGACCGGGATAGGTCGAACCGCGATAAATCCGGACGCGGCGCGGCGAACGGCGAAGAACCTCGCGACTCTGCGCCGAGAATTCGTCAGCGGTCAGCCCGTGATGCAAAGCCTGCCCCATGGACTGAGCCTGGGCTGCTCCCGGCACGGCCATCACAATAAAACCTGCAGCAAGGCCTGTGAAAATGGCGATGATCCCTGCCCGCGTCATGAAGCGCCGTCTCCGTGTCTGCCGATGGCGGCAACGTCTCCGATTGGCGCCCGCGCGTCAACCGCTCCCGCCGCGACACCGGCCCCTCTTGGCGCTGGCCGCCGGGCCTTCTAAACAGGCGTGATGTGGCCGACAGCGAAATCCCCCACCCTTGCCGAGATGGAAGTCATCGCCCATGACGCCTTCGCGCGCCTGCCGAAGCATTTCCGCGACCTGTGCGCAGGCGTCATCATTCAGGTTGACGATTTCCCCACCGCAGAGGTGCTTGAGGAGCTAAAAGCCGAAAGCGAATTCGACCTGCTCGGACTCTTCCAGGGCATCGGCCTGCCGTTTCAGTCGAGCGGCGACATTGCTCCGATGCCGAACATGGTCTGGCTCTATCGCCGCCCGATCCTCGACTACTGGGCGGAACACGATGAAACATTGGGCCACATCGTCACCCACGTCCTGGTGCACGAAATCGGACACCACTTCGGCCTGTCCGATGACGACATGGAAACAATCGAAGCCAGCGTCACCTGACGCGGGATAAACCCTTGCGATCCTGAGATCCGGTTGCGGCGCGTCCCAATGGCTCACGCTCGCAGATGCCGCCCCGGACCAGCGCGGCCGACGTACAGTCCCGCGCCGTGGGAAACACGCAGATCGGCCGGTCGCTGCCGAAATCGCGGATGCACCACATTTCAGCGCGGGCACTGTCCGGCGTTGCCAGGACAAGGGCACCGGCGGTCAGAACGAACCCTGCAGAAAGACACCGGCGCATGGCGTTCATGATGTATCCTCCCTCAGCGCATAGCCTTGACGGCGGTGTTGATATATTTAGAACAGCTGAAACTGTAGCCGGTTCACGGGAACATCATGGACAAGTTTACGACCCTCGAGGGCGTCGCCGCGCCGCTGAAGATCATCAATGTCGATACCGACATGATCATCCCGAAGCAGTATCTCAAGACCATCAAGCGCACCGGCCTCGGCAAGGGGCTGTTTTCCGAACAGCGCTATAAGGACGATGGCAGCGAGAACCCGGACTTCGTTCTAAACAAGCCGTCCTACCGCAAGGCCAAGATTCTCGTGGCCGGCGACAATTTCGGCTGCGGTTCGAGCCGCGAACACGCGCCATGGGCACTCGGCGACTTCGGCATCCGCTGCATCATCTCGACGTCGTTCGGCGATATTTTTTACAACAACTGTTTCAAGAACGGCATTCTGCCGATCCGCGTCAGCCACGAAGAACTCGACAAGCTGTTCGATGACGCCGATCGCGGTTCCAATGCCACGCTGACGATCGATCTTGAAAATCAGGAAATCCGCGGCCCCGATGGCGGCGCCATCAAATTCGAGATCGATCCGTTCCGCAAACACTGTATGCTCAACGGCCTCGATGACATCGGCCTTACGATGGAAAAAGGCAAATCGATCGACGTGTTTGAGGCGAAGGAAAAAGCCGAGCGTCCATGGCTGTGAGATAGACGCGGAAAATTCAGATTTGAACGATGGCCGGGCTTCGTCCCGGCCATCGTCTTTTCAGCGAAGCTTACGACGCCTTCAACGCCGCGATCGCATCGGCGATCGCAATGGTGCGCTTCGCCATTTCAACATGCAGCCGCTCGACCATCTGGCCGTCGAGCTGCACCACGCCCTTGTTGGCATTCTCCGGAAGATCAAACACGCCCATGATCTTGCGTGCGCGCGCGATCTCTTCCGCGGGCGGCGTGTAGGCCGCGTTGGCGGCATCGATCTGCCCCGGATGGATCAGCGTCTTGCCGTCGAAGCCCATGTCGCGGCCCTGCGCGCACTCTTTGGCAAAACCGGCGACATCGTTGATGTCGTTGTAAGGGCCGTCGAGAATTTCAATACCCGCGGCCCGCGCGGCAAGAATGCAATGGGTGAACAGCGGCAACATCGCCGCGCGTCCCGGCAGCATCCGCATCCGTGTTTCGCGCGCAATATCGTTGGGACCCATCACAAATCCCGCCAGCCGCTTGTCGCCTTCGCGTGCGGTCGCGGCGATTTCCTGCGCTGAAAGCACGCCGAGCGGAGACTCGATCATCGCCCAGAGCACGATGCCGGGATCGGCCTTGAGAACGCGAAGCCTCTCTTCAAGAGTCTTGATGTCAGCGGGCCGCGAAATTTTCGGCACCAGAATGCCACCCGGCCGGGCCGCGGCCGCCATGGCCAGATCGTCCTGCCACCACGGCGATTCCAGGTTGTTGATGCGGATGATGATCTCGCGCCTGCCGAAGCCGCCAGCGGCAACCGCCTGCGCGATCTGATCGCGCGCCATCGGCTTGGCGTCAGGTGCAACCGAGTCCTCCAGATCGAGGATCACGCCGTCACAAGACAGGTTCCGCGCCTTGTCGAGCGCCCGTGCATTCGAGCCCGGCATGAACAGGACACTGCGGCGCGGACGGATCATGGCTGAGCTTTCCATTGGGGAAAGCAGACTGAGTAGCATTTTGCCCTTGTGCCCGAAAGGCTTGTTCCGCACACGCTCATGAGTTAGCCAACGGTAACCGCCGGTATGGTTTTGGTGCGCCGGTCCCGCGACGGGACGCCTGCAAATGCCGTAGATTGGTCAACCACGCCGGCCCTAAATGCGAGGTCCCATGTCAGCTTTCCCGGAACATCTGCTCACCGGCTATCAGACCTTTGTCAGCCAGCGACTGCCCACCGAACAATCCCGCTACAAGGAATTGTCGCAAAAAGGGCAGTCCCCCGAAGTCATGGTGATCGGCTGCTGCGATTCCCGCGTGTCGCCGGAAGTGATCTTCGACGCCGGGCCGGGTGAATTGTTCGTGGTTCGCAATGTTGCCAATCTGGTGCCGGTGTTCCAGCCCGACGACAACGCGCATGGCGTCTCGGCGGCGCTGGAATATGCCAATCAGGTCCTGAAGATTAAGCACATCGTCGTTCTGGGACATGCACAATGCGGCGGCATTCGTGCATTTGTGGACGACAGCGCGCCGCTGTCACCCGGCGACTTCATCGGCAAATGGATGTCGATGTTCGTCAAGCCGGGCGAGAAGGTCGCTCAGCGCGATCATGAAACCATGCAGCAATTCGTGACACGGATTGAGAAGGCCGCCGTTCTACGCAGCCTTGAAAACCTGATGACGTTTCCGTTCGTGAAAAACCGCGTCCAAAGCGGCGAACTGCATCTGCACGGCGCCTATTTCGGCGTGGCCGAAGGCTCGCTCTCCATCGTCGATCAGACCACGAACGAATTTAGCCGCGTTTATCAGAGTTTGCTGGCGTCCTGACAAGTATCGCCGGGGGCGGCTAGTGTCCGCCCTTGCCGTTGTCTCCGTGCGCGCCGAGCTTGTCCGACCAAACGATCAGCAGCGTCGACACCACGAACACGAGATGGATACCGGCGAGCCACGCCAGTTTCTGCGCATCGAAGGTGGCGTCGATGTTCATGAAGGCCTTGAGTACCTGGATCGCCGAGATCGCGACGATCGACGCCAGCAGCTTCTGCTTGAGGCCGGCGAAATCGACCTTGGTCATCCATTCCGGCCAGTCGGGATGGCCGCGCGGATCGATCCGCGAGACGAAGTTCTCGTAACCCGAAAACACCACGATCAAAACAAGATTGCCGGTCAGTGACACGTCGATCAGCGACAGCACGCCGAGGATGATGTCGGATTCCTTCGCTACGGCGGCATGCAGAACGAATTCCAGCAGCAACAAAACGAATTTGTAGAGCAGCACCGCAAGGCTGACGACAAGGCCGAGATAGAACGGCGCCATCAGCCAGCGGCTGTTGAACAACACCGTTTCGAACGCCACCTCCGCGCGCTTCAGCGCCGAATTGGGCCGGTAGGGCGCGGGGGCCGGCTGGTGATCAGGCTCTTGCGTCATCACGAACCGGCCCGCGGTATCAGGCGGCCTTCTGCTTCGGCTGAAGCAGCTTGCGGTTAACAAGGCATTCCGCGATCTGCACTGCGTTGAGCGCAGCGCCCTTGCGCAGATTGTCAGACACGCACCACAGAACGAGGCCGTTCTCCACCGTCGCATCCTCGCGGATGCGGCTGATGTAGGTGGCGTCTTCGCCAGCGGATTCGTAAGGCGTGACGTAACCGCCCGGCTCGCGCTTGTCGATCACGAGACAGCCTGGCGCGGTGCGCAGGATGTTACGTGCTTCATCTGCGCTGATCGGATTCTCGAACTCGATGTTCACGGCTTCCGAGTGGCCGACGAACACCGGCACGCGCACGCAGGTCGCGGTCAGCTTGATTTTGGGATCAAGAATCTTCTTGGTCTCCGCCATCATCTTCCACTCTTCCTTGGTGAACCCGTCCTCCATGAACACGTCGATCTGCGGGATGACGTTGAAGGCGATCCGCTTCGGGAATTTGTTATTGACTAGTTCATCATTGGTGTAGACGGCCTTGGTCTGCGAGAACAGTTCGTCCATCGCATCCTTGCCGGCGCCCGACACCGACTGATAGGTCGAGACGACAACGCGCTTGATCTTCGCCGCATCGTGCAGAGGCTTCAGTGCAACGACAAGCTGCGCGGTCGAGCAGTTCGGATTTGCGATGATGCCCTTCTTGCGGAAATCACTGACCGCATCGGCGTTCACTTCCGGCACGATCAGCGGCACGTCCGGGTCCATGCGCCAGGTCGACGAGTTGTCGATCACGACAGCTCCGGCAGCCGCGATCTTCGGCGACCATTCCTTCGACACGGCTCCGCCCGCCGACATCAGGCAGATGTCGATATCGCTAAAATCGTAGTGTTCGAGTGCTTTGCATTTGAGGGTCCGGTCGCCAAAGGACACTTCCACGCCAAGGCTGCGGCGGGAGGCCAAAGCGACCACCTCGTCAGCCGGAAAACTGCGTTCGTCCAGAATGTTGAGCATTTCCCGGCCCACATTGCCGGTCGCTCCAACTAGCGCAACCTTGTAACCCATCGTTGACTCTCCGAAGAAAAATGCTTCGCCACCGCAGCCTGCGGAAAGGGAAGCGCGAGCGCTTCTATGCGAAAAACGGCCCAAATACAACGCAGAAGCAACTGCGGGGGCAGGTGACGTCACGTGGCAGGACGCCGTTCGCGGCCATGTTCACGGCGGAGGCTCGTTCCCGTTTTCGAGAGCGGAACAGAACGTCCGACGAGTGAGATATGAACCCGATCCAGCTCGACCAGCCCCTTCCGAACACCTCTGGCATTCATCCGGCGCTGCGCAGCTTCGCCGACGAATGCAGCGCCGTGGCCGTTCGCATTCTGGCCTATCTGAGTGGTCTGGCGATCCTGACGGTCATTGCGGTCGATCTCGTTTCGGCCGTGCCGGTCGCTGCAAATACCGGCATCCCCGCTCTCCCTATTCAATCAGGCTGGGTTCCGGCCAGCCGCCCGCATCCGGCCTTCGCCATTAGCAAGCTGGATTTATCCGACAGAACAGATGCTTACGAGATTATCCGGCACCCCGAAGGTGGCCGCAAGGACATCCTGCGCTGGGCAGCGACGGCGGGCGAGGCGCCCACGGCGGAAATCGAAATTTACCGGCCCGGCGGAGAATTGGACGCCTTTGCCGCCCCCGCGGTCGATTTGGCCGCCCGGATGGATGGTCAGACCATGCGTGACACCGAACCCGCAGGCTTTGTCGACACCAAATTCGGGCGGGTCGCCCTGATCCGCTTCAGTGGAACCTCCATGCCCGGCAAGCAGGCCTGTCTGGGTTTTGTCAAAACCTACACATCCCCCAGCGTCAGGATCAGCGGATGGTCCTGCCAGGCCGAAACACCCGCAGCCCAGCGCAGCTTCATCGGCTGTACCCTGAACCGGCTCATTCTGCTGTCAGCGGGCAACGATCCGAAAATAGCCGAGCTGTTTGCACGCGCCGAACTCCGGCGTGACACCTGTAGTGCGACTGTCGCTCCCGCGAACTGGATTGCATCCGGCGAGATTCCGCTGCTGCGCGGCCCGCTGATTTCCGATTGAGCGGATCACCGTCAGGAACGTCGAAATGTCCTTCGATCAAAGCCATCTCTCCACCCTCGGCGACTACGCCGGAAAGACGGTACGCTATTCCTTCTATATTGTTGGAACGATCGTACTTGCGCTCATCGGCATCGTGGTTTTGCGCGTGACGAGCTTCTTCGATCAACCGTCCCGCATCAGCAGCAAAGCCTCCATCCAGATCAGTGCGCCTGAGCTGTCGCGGCTGACTCCGCGCGCCAATTCCGCGCGATTCAACGCCGGCTGGCAGGAAACCCTGCAATACGGCCAGGTCTACGATCGCGACACCGACTTCACGCTTGTGATCAACATGCCGTCCAATCCGGACACGCCTGTGGTGCGGGACTATTCCTCGGAGATGTCGAGCCTGCGCCCGCTGCTGCGGACATCGTATTTCGGCTCGTCCACCTATTACGATCTGCAGACCCGGTTCGGGCCGGTTCGCGCGGCGAATTTCCAGATCAATTCCGATGGCCAGATCAAGCTCTGCGTCTCCTATTTAAGCCGCTTCGAAACCTCGGCGGTCTATCTCAAAGGCTGGTACTGCGAAGCCAGTGGCGCGCGGCCGAATTTCCATACGCTGGCCTGCATGCTCGACCGCATCACCCTCAAAGGCATGCTGCCCACCGCCACAGCCCAGAGCTTCTTTGAGGAACGGATGAAGCGGTCCGCGCGTTGCAGTGCCGAGCCGGTGTCACAAACCACCGATACCAGGCCGCCGCGCCCGCCGAGAAGGCTCTGAATCGCCCGAAAAGGGGGTCTAGGAGGTTGGAGCCAAGCGACCCCGAAGTTGCCGGGCGAGTGTGGCCCTTTGGTCCTTGTGGACCCCGGTTCGGAGCGGGTATGGTGCGACGCAATTGGAATTCCCGTGAGGATATAATGGCTTTGAAGTCTTCTGGCGCGAAGGTTCTGGCGCTCCTGCTCGCGAGCGCCGCGGTTGCCGTGGTCGCACTTGGCACAACCGCCGCCGATGCCCAGACCCGGCGGCGCGCCGTTGTAAACGACCCGACCTATGACGGACCGCCGCGCAAGGCGGAGAACCGCGTCTACCAGCGCGGCCGCACCCGCGTTTATGTGACCCGCCGCTCGTGGCTCGATGCCGGTACTGAAGTGCGGCCGGGCGAACGCAAGTTCACCGACTATGCGTTCCCGCCGGGCTACTCCTACGGCCAGCAGATCGACCGGCTTTACACCAGCCGCCGCCCGCTCGGCGACCAGTGGGACACCGGCACTCCGTTCCCGTTCCCGCTGTACTAATTTTCAGCGCATCGCTGAGTCGAAAATGCCCGGCACAGGCCGGGCATTTTTATGCCGATTTGCATAAGGCAAGACGGTGACGAACTTCGATGCAAAGGGCGGAGCGGTGGCAAGCTGCGCTCCGCTCCGCAGCCGTCGCTTACTTCGTCAGCGCGTCCAGTTCCTTCACGATCGCCTCGCCCATCTGCGAGGTGCTGACGACGGTCGAGCCTTCCGACTTGATGTCGCCGGTGCGCAGGCCCTTCGCCAGGGTCGCCGCGATGGCCTGATCGATCAGATCCGCTTCCTTCTGCAGGTCGAATGAATAACGCAGCGCCATGCCGAACGAGGTCAGCATCGCAACCGGATTGGCCAGGCCCTTGCCCGCAATGTCCGGCGCCGAACCATGCACCGGCTCATACAGCGCCTTGCGCTTTCCGGTTTTGGGATCGACTTCACCCAGCGACGCCGACGGCAACATGCCGAGCGAGCCGGTGAGCATCGCCGCGATGTCGGAGAGAATGTCGCCGAACAGGTTGTCGGTGACGATGACGTCGAACTGCTTCGGCCAGCGCACGAGCTGCATGGCGCCGGAATCGGCGAGCTGATGCTCAAGCTCGACATCCTTGTATTCGCGCGCATGGACCTGATTGACGACTTCCTTCCACAACACGCCACTCTTCATGACGTTGTGCTTTTCCATCGACGTCATCTTGTTGCGGCGCTTGCGCGCCAGTTCGAAGGCGACGCGTGTGATGCGCTCGATCTCGTAGGTGTCGTAGACCTGCGTATCGACGGCGCGCTTCTGGCCATTGCCGAGATCGGTAATGGTCTTCGGCTCGCCGAAATACACACCGCCGGTCAGTTCGCGCACGATCATGATGTCGAGGCCTTCGACCACATCGCGCTTCAGGCTCGACGAATCCGCCAGCGCCGGATAGCAGATCGCGGGGCGCAGGTTGGCGAACAGCGCCATGTCCTTGCGCAGGCGCAGCAGACCCGCTTCAGGGCGCGCGTCGTAAGGAACGTCCGCCCACTTCGGGCCGCCGACCGCACCGAAGATCACGGCATCCGCCGCCTGCGCGCGCGCCATGGTGGCATCGGTGATCGCAACCTTGTCGGCGTCGTAGCTGGAGCCGCCGACGAGACCGTCTTCGGTCTCGAACTTCGCGGTGCCATTCTTGTTCAGCCACGCGATGACACGCTTCACCTCCGCCATCACTTCGGTGCCGATTCCGTCGCCGGGGAGAAGGAGGAGCTTATGCGTCGCCATGATGATTGCCTCGATCGATTTGTTTATCGTCATTGCCGGGCTTGACCCGGCAATCCAGCTTTCCTGTGAAGAGGATGGATGCCCGGGCATAGGCGTTTTTAGAACGCCGTTCTTCGAACGGCTATGCCCGGGCATGACGGAAGATAGAATTTGCGCGGACTTGCTAAAACGCCCTTGCAGAATTGGCAAGACACCATTGCCTGCGTCCGATTGGTCAAATGCAGCGGAAACTGCCATGGTGAGGCCCACTGCCGGAGCCTTTCGTGACCCCTGCCTCGCCCTTGCGTGACGTCCATCCCATCTGGTCTGTTCTGACGCTCTCGCTGGCGCCCGCCATCGGGCTGGGAATGGCGCGCTTTGCCTACGCGCTGGTGCTGCCGGACATGCGCGAATCTCTCGGCTGGTCCTATTCAGCGGCGGGCTTCCTGAACACCGTCAACGCCATCGGCTATCTCGCCGGCGCGTTGATGACCGCCGAATTCATCCGCCGTGCCGGCCTGTTCCGCGCCACATGGATCGGCGCGCTGGTCTGCACGCTGTCGCTGGGCATCTGCGCCCTGTCCGGAAATTTCATTGTCCTCAGCGGCGCACGCCTACTCTCCGGCTTTGCGGCGGCAGCGACATTTGTCGGCGGCGGTGCGCTCGCGGCGCTAGTGGCGCAATCCCGTCCCGCGCAATCGGCGCTGCTGCTTGCGCTGTTCTATACGGGGCCGGGAACAGGATTGATTTTTTCGGGGATCACAGCACCGTTTCTGCTGCAGCACTTCGGTCCGGGGTCATGGTGGATTGTCTGGGGCGCGCTGACGCTGATCTCCGCGCTGATGACGGTGCTGCTCGTCCTCAACCGTATCGATGTTGAAGCAACCGACACCGCCGACAAGCCCGCCGATGTTCCGCTGCGTCCCATCGCGCTCTATCTCGCGGGCTATTTCATGTTCGGCGCAGGTTATATCGCCTACATGACCTTCATGATCGCCTATGTCCGCGACGGCGGCGGCAGCCCCGTTGCCCAAAGCGTGTTCTGGTGCCTGCTCGGTCTGACTTCGCTTACGGCGCCGTGGCTATGGCGCAGGCTGCTTGCCCATGGCGCCAGCGGCTTCGCCACCGCGACACTGCTCGGCATGACCATGCTCGGCACGCTGATTGCGCTGCTTGGAACGTCGCCGCTGATTCTCGGCGTATCGGCCTGCGTGTTCGGCGTCTCCTTCCTGTCGGTGGTCGGCTCGACCACGACCTTCGTGCGGCTGAACTATCCGCCCGCGGCCTGGCCCAAGGCGATCGGTATTATGGCGGTGATCTTCGGACTTGGGCAGACGCTCGGCCCGTTTGCGACCGGCGCGGTCACCGACCTGTTCGGCCTGTCCTACGGACTCGTGCTGTCCGCCGCAACGCTCGGACTCGGCATGGTGCTGTGCGCGTGTCAGCGGACGGTCAAGGCGTAGCGCCGTCATTGTGGACGGCTTGCAAAGCAAGCCGATCCGGAATCCAGATGCGGCGAAGATGGATTCCGGGTTCGCTCGCGCTGCGAGCGCCCCGGAATGACGAACAGAGAAACTACCCCGCCGGATTCTGCGCCGAACGATCGCGGCGGAGCAGGTTCATCACCCGCTCCAGCTTCGAACCCTTTGCAGGCGACGCCTCGCCGTCGCGCTCGTTCCGCGAGAAGAGCTTGGTCACCGCGACAAAGAACACCGGCACCATCAGCAGCGCCAGCACCACGACCGCGATCATGCCGCCCATCACCGTGGTGCCGAGCGCCTGCTGGCTCTTGGCGCCCGCGCCGTTCGCGATCACCATCGGCAGCACGCCGCAAACGAACGCCAGACCCGTCATCAGGATGGGGCGGAAGCGCAACTGGCACGCTTCCATCGTCGCCTGCATGAGTGGCGTGCCCTTGGCGCGCAGATCCTTGGCGAACTCGATGATCAGAATCGCATCCTTCGCGGCAAGCCCGATGATCGTGATCAGCGCCACCGTGAAATAGACGTCGTTCGACAGTCCGCGCGACATCGCCGCCACCAGGGCGCCGAGAATGCCAAGCGGCACCGTCATCAGCACGGCAATCGGAATGGTCCAGCTTTCATACAGCGCGGCCAGACACAGGAACACGATCAGCGCCGAGAGCGCGAGCAGGAACGGCGCCTGCGAACCCGATAACTTCTCCTGCAGCGATTGCCCGGTCCACTCGTAACCGAAACCGCGCGGCAGCTTCGCCGTCAGCTTTTCCATCTCCGCGATCGCATCGCCCGAGGTGTAGCCGGGCTTGGCTTCGCCGGAGATTCGCACCGAGGGATAGTAGTTGAAGCCGACGATCTGCGTCGGGCCGACCATCCACTTAATCGTTGCGAACGACGACAGCGGCACCAGGCGGCCCTGACTGTTCTTGACGTTGTAGGACAGGATGTCCTGCGCGTGCATGCGGCCGACGCTGTCGGACTGAACGATCACGCGCTGCATACGCCCGCGATTCGGAAAATCGTTGACATAGGCGGAGCCGAGATTGGTCGAGATCGTGCTGTTAATGTCGGCGAAGGTGACGCCCTGCGCCGCCGCCTGTTCGCGGTCGATCACAAGCTGCACCTGCGGCGCTTCGGGCAATCCTTCCGCGTAGACATTCTGCAGCACCGGGCTTTGCTTGGCAGCCGCCAGCAACTGATCCTTGGCCTGCATCAGCGCCGTGTAACCCTTCTGTCCGCGATCCTGCAGGCGGAACGAGAAGCCCGATGAATTTCCGAGATTATCGATCGGCGGCGGCTGTAGCGCCGAGACTTTGGCGTCCTTGATCGACTTCAGCGAGTTGTTGATGTCGGCCACGATGGCGGCGGCGGAATCCTGCGGACCGCGCTCCGACCAGTCCTTCAGCGTGACGAAGGCCTGCGCGGTGTTCTGTCCCTGCCCGAGGAAACTGAAGCCGGTAAGGAAGGTCACGTCCTCGATGCCCGAACGCTTCGCCAGATATTGTTCGACCTTCTCCACCGCAGCCTGGGTGCGGTTGAACGAGGAGTCCGACGGGGTCTGCACGTCCACCGTGATGAAGCCCTGATCGTCCACCGGCAAGAAGCCGCCGGGCAGGCGCGAGAAGCCGACCACGAGGCCGCCGAGCAGCACTGCGTACAGCACCAGCAGGCGTCCGGTGCGCTGGATCGACCAGCCGACGACGCGGCTGTAACCGTCCCGCGTGCGATCGAGACGCTTGTTGAACCAGCCGAATACGCCGGTCCTGGCGTGGCCGTGTCCTGCCTTCACCGGCTTGAGCAGCGTCGCGCACAAGGCCGGCGTCAGCGACAGGGCCATCAGCGCGGAGAACGAGATCGCGGCCACGATGGTCACCGAGAACTGGCGATAGATGATACCGACCGAGCCGGGGAAGAAGGCCATCGGCACGAACACCGCGATCAGCACCAGCGTGATGCCGATGATCGCGCTGGTGATCTGCGACATCGCCTTGCGGGTCGCCTCCTTCGGCGACAGTCCTTCCTCCGACATGATGCGCTCGACGTTCTCGACCACGACAATGGCGTCGTCCACCAGAATGCCGATCGCCAGCACCATGCCGAACATGGTCAGCATGTTGATGGAGTAGCCGAACATGTAGAGCGCAATGCAGGTCCCGAGCAGCGCGATCGGCACCACGATGGTGGGGATCAGCGTGTAGCGGAAATTCTGCAGAAACAGGAACATCACGATGAAGACGAGGACCACGGCCTCGATCAGCGTGTACGCGACCTTGGTGATGGAGGCTTCCACCACCGGGGTGATGTTGTAGGGAATGTCGTAGGTGATGTTGGCGGGGAAGAACTTCGACAGTTCGTCCATCTTCTTCTGCACGGCACCGGCGGTCGCCAGCGCGTTGCCGGTCGGCGCGAGCATCACCGAGAGACCGGCGATGGCCTTGCCATCCTGCCGCGTGGTGAACTGATAGCCCATGCCGCCGATTTCGATCCGCGCCACATCGCGCAGACGAACGGTCGAACCATCCGGATTGGCCCTCAGCACGATCGCGCCGAATTCATCGGCGGAAGTGAGCTGGCCCTTCACCAGAATAAGCGCGGAGATCGATTGATCCTTGCGGCTCGGCTCGGCGCCGACGCTGCCGGACGCGACCTGCGCGTTCTGCGCGGTGATCGCCCTGGTCACGTCGTCGGCGGTGAGATTGTAGCCGACCAGCTTGACCGGATCGATCCAGATGCGCAGCGAGCGCTCGGTCGAATACAGCGTGGCGCGGCCGACGCCGGGAATGCGGCGGATTTCGCCGAGCACGTTGCGGATCATGAAGTCGCCGAGGCCGACTTCATCGAGACTGCCGTCGGTGGATTTCAGCGTGATGATCTGAAGCACCGCGCTGGACGCTTCCTCGACAAGGATACCCTGCTGGATCACAGGACGCGGCAGACGCGCCTCGACGCGCTTGATGCGGTTTTGAATTTCGACCGACGCGAGATTGGAATCCGTGCCGGGAACAAAATTGGCGATGATTTCCACCTGACCGAGCGAATCGGAGGTGGATTCGAAATTGAGAATGCCGGACGCGCCGTTCAGCTCCTCCTCGATCAGCCGCGTGGTCGAGTTATAGAGTTCCTCCGGCGACGAGCCCGGATAGCTGGTCGAGATCGAGATCGAGGGCGGCGCGATGATCGGATATTGCGCAATGGCCAGAAACGGAATCGCGATCAGACCAATCAGACAAATAAACAGCGCCACCACCCACGCGAAAATCGGGCGGTCGATAAAAAAGGCGGGCATGGATCGTCGCTCTCTCGGATCTGGTTTCAACCGGCAGCTTCAGAGCTGCCGCACATATTCAACATCAGCAATTGCCGTGGCCTCGTCCAACCGGGGAGAGGCTTCATGTGCGTCATACCGGGACGTATCCGTGGACTGCATCGACCTGTCGCCTGATGCGCTCCCGGCCGGGATCGCTTCGCGGCGCTCGCAATGACACATACGAGCGCGGCGCAGTGTTCTCAGGCGCGCTAGCGCACCTGCGAATGTTCGGGGAGGCTGGCGGCCTTGTCGAGATGACGTCCGGTCTCGCCGGACACACGCCAGTCGCTGGCCTTGACGGCATCGCCGACGGCGAACTTCTGGAAGCCTTCGACCACTACGCGCTGGCCGGGCTTGAGGCCATCGGTGATCAGCCACTGGCCGTCGACCAGACTGCCGGTGCGGACCGGCTGGGCGACGATGCGGTTGTCGTCCTTCACCACGAACACTTCGCTCGCGCCGGATGAATTGCGCTGGATCGCCTGCGGCGGAACGACGATCGCATCCGGATCGCGGCCCTGCTCGATCTGCACGCGAACGAACATGCCGGGCAGCAGTTCGCGCTTCGGATTCTTGAACTCGCCGCGCAGGGTCACCTGTCCGGTGCCGGCATCGACCTTCGCGTCGGAGAACAGGAGCTTGCCGTCGAGCGGGTAGATCGAGCCGTCGTCGAGCACGAGGCGCACCTTGGCGGCGTCCGGCGATACGGCATCGAGATCGCCGCGGTCGAAATCGCGGCGCAGCTTGTTGAGCTCGTTTACCGACTGGGTGAAGTCGGCATAGACGGAATCGATCTGCTGGATCGTCGCCAGCGCATGGGTTTCGTTCTGCACCACCAGCACGCCCTCGCTCATCAGCGCCGCGCCGATGATGCCGTTGATCGGCGCCTTGATGGTGGCGTAGTCGAGATTGAGACGCGCGCGCGACAGGTCGGCGTTGCGGGCCGCAAGATCCGCCTTGGCCTGCGCCAGATTGGCGACGGCCACTTCGTTCGAGGCCTGCGACGCCGCATTGCTCTTGGTCAGGGTCTCGATGCGGATCGCGTGCTGCGACGCCTGCAGCAACGCGGCCTCCGCCTTGGCGAGCGCGGCTTCCGCCGCCTGCAATTCAACTTCAAACGGCTTCGGATCGATCTGGTACAGCGGCTCGCCGGTCTTCACTTCGCGGCCCTGCTCGAACGTGCGCGACAGGATGATCCCGGAGACGCGCGGGCGAACGTCCGCCATCCGCAGCGGCGCAATGCGGCCGGGCAACTCGCGGACGATGGCCTGCGGCGCGGCCTTCACGGTGACGACGCTGACTTCCGGCGGCTCCGGCGGCTGCACCGAAGCGACGCTCTGTTCGTTGCAGCCCGACAGCAGGACCGCGGCCCCGAACAGAAGCGCAATTGAACTGATTCCCGAGGTGACCGCGTGCGAGCGCGCTAGCATCTCTCATCCTTCTCGTTTTTGCATGACCGGAAGCCAGAACGAGCGGGATTGCCCCCCACATACGACCCTGTTCGCGATCCTTGCTAGATGAACACAGCATGAATCGTGCCGGTGTGCATTGCAACAACGCCTCAGGGCGACCGGATGTCGCGCCACCTATAAGTGGCTGATTTTGCGAGAGTTAATGCGGGTTAAGATTGCTCACAATTACGTCAGCAGCATAAGCGGCCGCGGCGGCTTTTGAGGCAGAAGGATGCAGGCAGGGCAAATGCCCGCCTTTCAGGCAAACGGGACTCAGGGATGCGTGCAGCGCATAGGTCGGGAACCATCAACGAGGATCGTCCCGGCGAAAGCCGGAACCCATAGCCACCCCACCCACGGCTTGAGGCAATTGGCTGCGCCGCCCGGCCATCACCCAGCTACAAAGTTTGGGTGATGGGTCCCCGCTTGCGCTTCGCTTGCCGGGACGACGCGAGAGAAGGGCCGCCTATTCTCTCCACGTAAGACCAGGGAGAGATGAATAGGAGCTAGCTGCCGCTGAACGAATTGTAGCCCATGTCTTCCCAGTAGCCGCCCTTGTAGTCGTTGGTGACTTCCAGCGAGACCACGTATTTCGGGTTCTTGAAGCCGAGCTTGGTCGGCACCCGGATCTTCATCGGATAGCCGTAGGCGCGCGGCAAAATTTCGTTGTCGAATTTGAACGTCATCTGGGTCTGCGGATGCAGCGCGCTCGCCATGTCGAGCGGTGAATTGTAGCCGTCATAGTCGGCGCAATTGAACCAGACATATTTCGCGCGCATGTCCGCGCCGATCAATTGCAGGAAATGCCGCAGCGGCGTGCCGGTCCAGCTTCCGATCGCGCTCCAGCCCTCGACGCAGATGTGCCGCGTGATCTGCTTCTCCTGCGGCAGTTGATACAACTCATCGAGCGTCCACGACTTCTTGTTCTCGACAAGGCCGCGCACTTCCAGCTTCCAGTCCTTGCCGTCGATGGTCGGCGCTTCGTCGAGCGCATAATAAGCGTTAAACGGAAACGGCCGCGTGATCGCGCTTTCGGGGAAAGTCGGCGCCAGCGTGTTCGGATTGAACAGCCTGGCCTGCACCGCGTCGTTGAATTTCGAAATTTGCGCCAACATCGACTCGGCGGAGAAACTGTCGGTGACATCGCAGCCGGTCAGCAGCGTCAGCGCGCCGAGACTGGCGCCGCCCGCGATGAAACGGCGGCGCGACAGGTCCGGCATCACCTTGAGCGCATCTTTCACGAGCAGGTTCTTGTCCACGCCGGGGATCAGAAATTTGCGCATGCGTCCCATCTGGAAATCCCCTCACCGTCCGATAATCATCGCGCGCAGGCTTTTCGGCACCAGCAGCGCGAGCGCGACATGGATCACGAGAAATCCGACAATCGCGGCCATGCAGAAGAAATGGACATAACGCGCCACGTCATAGCCGCCGAACAATGCGGTGAGCCATTGCAATTGCACCGGCTTCCAGATGGCGAGGCCCGACAGCACGATCACAATGCCGACCAGGATGATCCCGGCATACAGCAGCTTCTGCACCTGATTGTAGACCGTGAGATCGGCGTGAGAGAGTTGTCCGGTGAGCGCCGCTTTCGCATCGCCAACGACGCCGCTTGCGGAGATCGGCAATAATTTTTTGCGGAAGCGCCCCGTGACAAGGCCGAGGGTCAGATAGATCAGGCCGTTGACCATCAACAGCCACATCGCCGCGAAATGCCATTGCAGCGCGCCGCCGAGCCAGCCCCCCAGCGTAATGGAATGAGAGAAGGTCAGGAAGCTGAACAGCGGCGAAGCGTTGTAGATCTGCCAGCCGGACATAATCATCAGAATGATGGCAACGGCGTTGATCCAGTGCACGATGCGGACCCATGCGGGCTGGATGATTGTCTTGCCGGGCTTGGCAGCCACTGCGGGCTGGGAATGATCGGCTGCGATGCTGGACATGAGCGTTTCCGGTTTCACGACGTCACCAACACCTTACGGATGCAGTTTAGTCCTTGTTACGGCGCTTCGCCGAAAAATTCACAGCCGGATACCGGCGATCAAACGCCGCGGAAGATTATCACGAAAACGCGAGCCGGGTTGCCCCGGCTCGCATTCGTCTCGCATTCCGTGGGACTTGCGGTCTGCGGGCCGATCAGCTGGCCGGCATCAACACCGTATCGACGACATGAATCACGCCGTTCGACTGGTTGACGTCAGGAATGGTGACCGCCGAGGTGCCGCCCTTGGCATCGACGATCCAGACCTTCTTGCCGTCGAGTTTCACGGTCAGCATCTCGCCTTCGACCGTCTTGAGCTTCTTGCCGTCGGTAAGATCGGCCGCATTCAGCTTGCCCGGCACCACATGGTAAGTGAGGATCTTGGTCAGCGTCGCCTTGTTCTCCGGCTTCACAAGGTTGTCGACAGTGCCGGCGGGCAGCTTGCCGAACGCTGCGTTGGTCGGCGCGAACACGGTGAAAGGTCCCTTGCTCGCAAGGGTGTCGACAAGACCTGCGGCCTTCACCGCGGCAACCAGCGTGGTGTGGTCCTTCGAGTTCACGGCATTCTCGACGATGTTCTTCGATGGATACATCGGCGCGCCGCCGACCATTACGGTCTTCTGACCGGACATTTCGCTTTTCATCATCTTGTCCTGTGCCTGAACAGGCGCAGTGAGTGCCAGCGCACCGATCGCGGCGGCGGACAACAGGGCGATGCGGGTTGAAGTGAGCTTGAGCATATGACGTCTCCCGATGATTGAAAGTTCCATCGGCCATCCGGTGGAACAGACGGCGGCGCCCATGGATGCAGATCATCGCGCCGTCGATGCCTGAGCTACGGCGGCTTTGGCTACGCGTTTCAGGAATATATTTTCGGAAGATTGAAACTTTTCCGCGACAGCGACGTGGACGAACAAAGTACGCGGGTCGTCCCGGCGCAGGCCGGGACCCATAACCACCGAGCCGCCTGCTAAAAGCATGACGGTTGAAATCGCGCTTCAATGATTCCGACAGGGCTGATGGGTCCCGGCTTGCGCTTCGCTTGCCGGGACGACCACTCGTTCAAATGCTTTTGCTCACAGTAAAAACTTACAACAGCGTCGGCGTCACAAAGCTGCGGTTGTGCGTCGGCGAGATCAGGATTTCGTTGATACATGCGTGCGGCGGCATACTGGCAACGAACGCAATTGTGCGCCCGAGATCTTCCGGCTGCAGCATCTTTGCCATGTCTTCCGCGCTCGGCGGAACGGGACGGAGCTTCAGGATCGGCGTCGCCACTTCGCCGGGCGACAGGCACGTCGCGCGCAAGCCGTTCTTGAATTCGTCCATGTTGAACGAATGGGTCAGCGCCAGCACCGCGTGCTTGGTGGTGGTGTAGGCAGGCCCCGTCATTTTCGAGACATGACGCCCTGCCCATGATGCGACATTGATGATGACACCGTCCTTCTGCGCGCGCATCGCAGGCAGCACGGCGCGCATGCAATACATCACGCCGGACAGGTTGATATCGACCAGCTTGTCCCAGCCCTCGGTGGTGATGTCGTCCCAGCTGCGCTTCGGCACATTGACGCCCGCGCTGTTGACCAGAAGATCGATGCGGCCATGCTTCGCGACGATCTCCTTCGCGACCTTCTCCGCATCCGTTGCGCTCGAGACATCGAGCACCATGGCTTCGACCTTGCCGCCGTCCTTGGCGATACCGGCGGCCGCCTCGTCGAGCACATCCTTGCGGCGGCCCGAGATCACGACAGTCCATCCTTCCCTGGCCAGCTCCTGCGCACCGGCGAGACCGATGCCGCTTCCACCGCCCGTGATCCAGGCCACACGTTTCTTGTTATTGCTCATGCCGGTTGTCTCCGTTGCTGCGAGTGTTGGTTTTGGTGTAGTCAAAATCGGAAAAATCCGATCTCCCGACTGGAATGTTGCATGAACACTGCCGCGAACGCCAACCTGTTTTCCCGCCTGTTCGACGGGCTTAACGACACCAGCCGTCTCGCCATCGAAAAGGCCGACGGCACGCGCATCAGCTATGGCGATCTGATCGCGCTGTCGGGGCGTGTCGCGAATGTAATCGTGGCGCGCGGGGTCAAACCGGGCGACCGTGTTGCAGCGCAAACCGAGAAGTCGGTCGAGGCGCTGGTGCTGTATCTGGCGACGGTGCGCGCGGGCGCGGTCTATCTGCCGCTCAACACCGCCTACACACTCAACGAACTGGATTACTTCATCGGCGATGCCGAGCCGTCATTGATCGTCTGCGATCCATCGAAGGCGGACGGCATCACCGCGCTCGCGGCCAAGGTCCATGCCAGAGTCGAAACCCTCGATAGCGACGGCAAGGGATCGCTGAGCGACGCAGCGGCGAATACAAGCACGGATTTCACCACCGTGCCGCGCGCGGGCGACGATCTCGCCGCCATTCTCTACACATCGGGCACCACCGGCCGCTCCAAGGGCGCGATGCTGACCCACGACAATCTCGCCTCGAACTCGCTGAGCCTTGTCGAATACTGGCGCTTCACCAAAGACGACGTGCTGATCCACGCACTGCCGATCTATCATACCCATGGTTTGTTCGTGGCGAGCAACGTCACGCTGTTCTCGCGCGCGGCGATGATCTTCCTGCCGAAGCTCGATCCTGAACTCATGATCAAGCTGATGAACCGCGCCACGGTGATGATGGGTGTGCCGACATTCTACACACGCCTGTTACAGTCGCCGAACCTGTCGAAAGATTCGACAAAACATATGCGGCTGTTCGTGTCGGGCTCCGCGCCGCTGCTCGCGGAAACCCACCGCGAGTGGAGCGCGCGCACCGGACACGCCGTGCTCGAGCGCTACGGCATGACCGAAACCAACATGAACACGTCGAACCCTTACGACGGCGACCGTGTGCCGGGCGCAGTTGGTTTTCCATTGCCGGGCGTCTCCGTGCGCGTTACCGATCCGGAAACCGGCAAGGAATTGGCGCGCGACACCATCGGCATGATCGAGGTGAAGGGCCCGAACGTGTTCAAGGGCTACTGGCGGATGCCGGAGAAGACCAAGGAAGAGCTGCGCGCCGACGGCTTCTTCATCACCGGCGATCTCGGCAAGATCGATGAGCGCGGCTATGTCCATATCATCGGGCGCGGCAAGGATCTCGTGATCTCCGGGGGCTTCAACGTCTATCCGAAGGAAGTCGAAAACGAGATCGACGCCATTGCGGGCGTCGTGGAGAGCGCGGTGATCGGCGTGCCCCACGCGGACTTCGGCGAAGGCGTCACGGCGGTTGTGGTCGGCGACAGGAAAACGCCGCTCGATGAAGCGCAAGTGCTGCACGCGCTCGACGGACGGCTGGCGAAATTCAAGATGCCGAAACGCGTGATCTTCGTCGATGACCTGCCGCGCAACACCATGGGCAAGGTGCAGAAGAACGTGCTGCGGGAGAGCTACAAGGATATTTACAAGAAATAGCCGCCGTCTTCCGCCGACCGCGAGCAGGCTCCAATAAGCCGTCTATCGGGACTCAGGTTTTTCGCACGGATACGTATCCCGCAGTCCCGCCAGCAGCAGAATGGAAACCAGCATGTCTCCCTTCGCAGCCGTCTTGTCGGCCCGGCGAAGCATGATGTCCTCAGCCTGCTCGACGGTCAGAACGAGATTGGCGGGCATGCAAAACGCCTGTTGTCCGCCCTGGCTTTTTATCCGCGCATTGTAGGCCATCAGGCCGCTCTTCACGCCATCCAGATAAAGCTGATTGAAGTTCCGAAACGACTCATTTTTGGGATTGCGATAGCTGTCCAAGCGCACGTCGGAGGCGACAGCAGGAATCGCCGCAAGCGCCAGGAAACAAACCGACAATATCGATCTCTTCATCGTTATCGCTTTCCGTGGCTCAATATCCGGTCGCCAGACTCACGACGAAGCGCGACGACACGATCAGCAGATAAAGCCCGAACGCGATTTCGAGTTTGCGCTTGGTGAGCAGATGCGCGACGCGCACGCCGAGCGGGGCGATCAGTAAACTCGTCGGCATCACCAGCAGCGCGCCGATGAGCGAGATGTACCCGACCGCGAACGGCAATTGCAGCGCGGCGACATCCGGAAAGCGCGACGCCGCAGGCCAGCCCGCATAGATGTAACCGAGCGCGCCGGGAATCGAGATCAGCACCGCGAGGCCGGCGGATGTGCCGATCGCCTGATGGATCGGGCGCCCGTAGAACGTCATCAACAGATTTGAGAACAGCCCGCCGCCGATCCCCATCAGCGTCGAGAGCAGGCCGATGAAAAATCCGTAGGCGCGCATGAAAAAGCCCTGCGGCATCTCATCGCCCAGCCGCCAGTTCTCCTTGCCGAGCAGCAGCCGCGCCGCTGCCGACCATGCGACACCGACGAACACATATTTGAACAGACGCTCCGGCGCGTAGCGCGCGATCACGCTGCCGGCGATCACGCCGATCAGAACCGGCAACGCCCACTTTTTCAGGATCTCCATGTCGACGCTCCCACGCTTGTGGTGGGCCTGCCATGAGCGGATCGAGGTCGGAATGATGATCGCCAGCGATGTCCCGATGCACAGCGGCATCAGCGCATCGATGGGCACACCGGCAAGGCGGAAACATTCGTAGAGCACCGGCACCAGCACGGCGCCGCCGCCGATCCCGAAAATGCCCGCAAGAAACCCCGCCAGCGCCCCGGTCGCCACCAAGAGCACAGCGAGTTCAATCAGTTGGGAGAGATGAAGACCCGCGATCATGCCGCGCCCCAAAAGCCGGGTTGCTTTGTCATTTCGTTCCGTTTCCAGGGCAGGTGCTGAATCAAGCTTCAGCAGAAGAACTTGCTTCTCTTGGTATACAAAAAATCTGTATGCCAGAAGGGCTAAGTCGCACTCAAAGAACTGATTATAAGTTCAATGCTACATCAATTCTGCGTTGCGCTCGTTCCCCCTTCTCCGTAAATAGAAGCCCTCTAATAACCCGATCCCGCATAAAAAGTCGGCACGTTCTTGTGCCGCCAACCATTAAAGTCGCGCATGGCACCCAGGATCGACCGTCCGCTTTCACCCTTTATGACCTACCGCTGGACGCTGACGATGGCGATGTCCATCGTTCATCGCGCCACCGGCGTCGCCCTTTATGTCGGCACCCTCTTGATGGCGTGGTGGCTGATCGCCACGGCCTCCGGACCCGGCGCTTACGCCAACATTCAGGCCTTCACGTCGAGCTGGATCGGACGCGTGGTCGTGTTCGGCTACACATGGGCGCTGCTGCACCACATGCTCGGCGGCATTCGCCACCTGATCTGGGATCTCGGCTACGGTTTCGGCCCGTCCGAGCGCGAATGGCTCACCCGCGCCGCCCTGATCGGTTCCATTACCCTGACGATCGTCGTCTGGATCCTTGCCTATGTTGTCGGAGGCGGACGATGAGCGTGGACACCTCAAAAGCCTCCATCCGCACATCGCTCAAGCGCGTGCGCGGTCTCGGCTCCGCCCATCACGGCACGTCGGATTTCTTCCGCCAGCGCCTCACCGCAATCGCGATGATCCTGCTGTTCGTTCCGGTGATTGTCGTCATCCTGTCGCTGCTCGGCCGCAATCAGGCCGGTGCCGCCGCCATCCTCGGCTCGCCGCTGGTCGCCGTGGTCATGATCCTCTTCATCATCGCCAGCGTCTGGCACATGAAGATCGGCATGCAGGTGGTGCTGGAAGATTACGTCACCGACGAGAAAGCCAAACTCGCGGCGATCATCGCCAACAATTTCTTTTCGGCCGCGGTCGGTCTCGCATCGATCTACGCCATCATCAAACTGTCGTCGGGAGTTTAAACGATGGCATCCAACGGCCAGAGCGCACCCGCAACCAACGGCGCTGCCTATCCCATCGAAGACCATACCTTTGACGTGATCGTTGTCGGCGCTGGCGGCGCGGGCTTGCGCGCGGTGGTCGGCTGCTCCGAAGCGGGCCTTCGCACCGCCTGCATCACCAAGGTTTTCCCGACCCGTTCGCACACGGTGGCGGCGCAGGGCGGCATCTCCGCCTCGCTCGGCAACATGCACAAGGACGACTGGCGCTGGCACATGTACGACACCGTGAAGGGGTCGGACTGGCTGGGCGATCAGGACTCCATCGAATACATGGTGCGCCACGCGCCTGCAGCGGTCTACGAGCTTGAGCATTGGGGCGTGCCGTTCTCGCGCACCGAAGACGGCAAGATCTATCAGCGCCCGTTCGGCGGCATGACCCTCGACTACGGCAAGGGACAGGCGCAACGCACCTGCGCCGCCGCCGACCGCACCGGCCACGCCATGCTGCACACGATGTACGGGCAGGCGCTGCGCCACTCGGCTGAATTCTTCATCGAATACTTCGCCATCGACCTGATCATGGACGATCAGGGCGTCTGCCGCGGCGTCATCGCGCTGAAGATGGACGACGGCACCATTCACCGCTTCCGCGGCCAGACCACGATTCTCGCCACCGGCGGCTACGGCCGCGCCTATGCGTCGTGCACGTCAGCACATACCTGCACCGGCGACGGCGGCGGCATGGTGCTGCGCGCGGGCCTGCCGCTGCAGGACATGGAATTCGTCCAGTTCCACCCGACCGGCATCTACGGCTCGGGCTGCCTCGTCACCGAAGGCGCGCGCGGCGAAGGCGGTTATCTCGTCAATTCCGAAGGCGAGCGCTTCATGGAGCGCTATGCGCCGTCCGCCAAGGACCTCGCCTCGCGCGACGTGGTCTCGCGCGCGATGACCATCGAAATCCGCGAAGGCCGCGGCGTCGGCAAGAAGAAAGATCACATCTATCTTCATCTCGATCATCTCGATCCGAAGATTTTGCACGAACGCCTGCCGGGCATTTCCGAGTCGGCGCGCATTTTCGCCGGCGTCGATGTGACCCGCGAGCCGATCCCGATGATTCCGACCGTGCACTACAACATGGGCGGCATCCCGACCAACTATCACGGCGAAGTCGTCACCAAGAAGAACGGCGACGACAATGCAGTGGTGCCGGGCCTGATGGCTGTGGGCGAAGCCGCCTGCGTGTCGGTGCATGGCGCGAATCGCCTCGGCTCCAACTCGCTGATCGATCTCGTGGTGTTCGGCCGCGCCGCTGCGCTCCGCTGCGCCGAAAAGCTGACCCCGAATGCCTCGCAGCCGGACCTGCCGGCGAATTCGGCGGAACTGTCGCTCGGACGGCTCGATCATTTCCGCAACGCTTCGGGCGGCACGCCGACCGCGAAGCTGCGCGAGAACATGCAGCATGTGATGCAGAATAATTGCGCGGTGTTCCGCACCGGCGACGTTCTGAAGGAAGGCCAGGAGCTGATCCACAAGGTCTATGGCGGCATCGGCGACATCGGCGTGTCCGACCGCTCGCTGGTGTGGAATTCGGACCTGATCGAGACCCTCGAATACGACAACCTGATCGGTCAGGCCGTGGTGACGATGGACTCGGCGGCGAACCGCACCGAGAGCCGCGGCGCTCATGCGCGCGAGGACTTCTCCGAGCGCGACGACAAGAACTGGATGAAGCACACGCTGGCGTGGATCAACGGCAAGGGCAACACCACGCTCGATTTCCGCCCGGTCCACAACTACACGATGACCAACGACGTCGAGTACATCCCGCCGAAAGCGCGCGTGTACTGATCGCCGCACAGACTTAAGCGAACGAGCGAAGGTTCGAGACCATGGTTCAGTTTACACTGCCGAAGAATTCCACGATCAGCGGCGGCAAGGAATGGCCGAAGCCCGCAGGCGCGACCGAACTGCGCGAGTTCAAGATCTACCGCTGGAATCCGGACGACGGAAAGAACCCCGGCATCGACACCTACTATGTCAACACCGCCGATTGCGGGCCGATGATCCTGGACGCGCTGATCTGGATCAAGAACAACGTCGACCCGACCCTGACCTTCCGCCGCTCCTGCCGCGAAGGCGTCTGCGGCTCCTGCGCCATGAACATCGACGGCCAGAACACGCTGGCCTGCACCCGCGCCATGGACGAAGTCGATGCCGGCGCGATCAAGGTCAATCCGCTGCCGCATCAGCCGGTGGTGAAGGACCTCGTTCCCGACCTCACCAACTTCTATGCGCAGTACGCTTCAATCGAGCCGTGGCTGCACACCACCACCGCGACCCCGCAGAAGGAATGGCGCCAGTCGCCGGAAGACCGCGCCAAGCTCGACGGCCTTTACGAATGCATTCTCTGCGCCTGCTGCTCGACCTCCTGCCCGAGCTACTGGTGGAATTCCGATCGCTTCCTCGGCCCGGCCGCGCTGCTCGCCGCCGACCGCTGGGTGAAGGACTCGCGCGATGAAGCCACGGGCGAACGTCTGGACAATCTCGAAGACCCCTTCCGGCTTTATCGCTGCCACACCATCATGAACTGCGCCAAGGCGTGCCCGAAGGGTCTCAACCCGTCGGAAGCCATCGCCGACCTCAAGCTCAAGATGGTCGAACGGCAGGTCTGATCCCCTTGCCTTCCCGCGATCTCAACGGCCCACCCGGGAAAAACGGATGGGCCGTTTTCTTTGCACCGGACCCCGAAATGCGATCCGGGCCGGAAAGAGAGCGATCCGGATATTGCGCCGAGGCCGGTCCCGCGCAATGAATCCCTCATGGACCTGAATGCACGCCTCGAGATCATGAACTGGCTGGCGGGCGCCGGCCTGTCCGGCATTGCCGAAACCGACCTCGTGCGCGAGTTCTGCGAACGCACACGATCCGCCGGGCTCGAACTGTCGCGCGGTCTCGTTTTCATCGACACGCTGCATCCCATCTTCGAGGGACAGGGCTTCCGCTGGACCGATGTCGAATCGAACGAAAGCGACACCTTCGAATACGGATCGACCAGCGAAGGCGAGGCCGCGGAAACCTGGCAGCGCTCGCCTTTCTACACCATGCTGCAGACCGGCGAGAACGAAATGCTGATCGGTCACGACGATGATCGGTTCGGGATGACCCTCAAGCTCGCCGGAGACGGCCACAAGCATTTCGCGACATTCGTTCATCGCTTCAACGATTCCAGCATCATCGGCGAAATGGATTGCGTCTATTCGCTTTTCTGCATGCGCCGCCCCGATGGTTTCGATGACACAGCGATGAGTGCGTTGCGCGATCTCGTGCCGCTGCTCGGGCTTGCCGTGAAATCGTCAGCCAATGCCCGCATCGCCCGCACCCTCGGTCATGTCTATCTCGGGCGCGATGCGGCAGAGCGCGTTCTGAGCGGGCGCATCTCGCGCGGCGTCGCCGACCGCATCAATGCCGTGCTGTGGTTCTCCGACCTGCGCGGCTCGACCGCCATCGGCGAATCCATCGATCCCGCCGAGTTCATCCCCTTCCTCAACGATTATGCCGGCGCGGCCATCGATGCGATCCATGACGAGGGCGGCGACGTCCTCAAGCTGATGGGGGACGGCGTTCTGGCCATTTTCAACAATGACGACATGGCCACGGCAAGGCGCGCGGCGCTGCGGGCGGAGAATCAATTCCGCAAGAACATCGAGACGCTCAACGAGCGGCGCGCATCCGAAGGCAGGCCGACGACGACCGCCTATGTGGCCCTGCATGTCGGCGAGGTGTTCTACGGCAATATCGGCAGCGAGCAGCGGCTCGACTTCACCGTGGTTGGTCCCGCAGTCAACGAAGTCAGCCGCATGGCCTCGATGTGCCGTTCGGTCGAATGCGAGTTTCTGGTGTCCTCGGCGTTTCTCGACGGTCTCGGCACGCCGGGAAAGCGGCATTTCGTTTCGACGGGCCGCTATGCCTTGCGCGGCCTCGGGCGCGCCCAGGATCTTTACACGCTCGATCCGGGCATCAGGACGGAGGGACACGCCGCCTCTCCGTTCGAGCAATATCTGCGGGGACGAGAATAGGCGCGGACCGTTCTCAGGTCAGTGCGCCGATGCGCTCAAGTTCTGCCGCGTCTCTCACATGCAGCACGCCCCCGGAAAACTCGATCAGGTTGCGCTCGCGAAACTGGCTGAGAACGCGGCTGACATGTTCGGGCGTCAAGCCGACGGCATCTGCGATATGCTGCTGCTTCAGCGGGATGCGATAGCGCTGGTCACGCACCACATTACGGGCCGCGATCCGACGCATCAGATGCAAAAAGAGATAGGCGATCCGCTCGTCGGCGGAGCGCTGTCCAAGCGATGTCATGAGCGCGTCCGCATCGTTGATGCCGCTAATGCAGGATTGCGCCAATGCCGTTGAGAAGTCCGAGTTCTCCGCGAACTGGACTCGAATCTCCGAGCGAAGAAAAGCGCTGAGACGCACCTCCGTCAGCGCCTGTGCGGAAAAATGCGGGCGCTCCTCGAACACCGTCACCGCGGATATTAGATCCCCCGGAATCAGAAAATTCAGAATCTGCCTGCGGCCATTCGCAAGCTGAAAGAAACGAAAAGCCCAGCCATTGCAGAGCATGAAGACTTTTTCCGATGGCTGATGCCGGGTGATCAACTGCTCGCCCGCGCGAACGCCGTAATAGCTTTGCCAATCGGGTTGCTCCTGGGGAGCGCCCTCAACGGATTTGCCGAGCAATGCACCACAAACGCCGGAAGCACGATTTGGGCAGGTTACGCACGGCCAACCGGATTTCATTGACACAACTCTCACCACCGCGCCGCCACTCCATTGTGAAGGCCTTATTCAGCTTTAAAGCATGCGGATCGCGATGGCACTCTCGTTCGGCGTACGAAAGCCGCATGGACGTGACATAGGATCGCCCTGCGAACAAAACCATATGCAGCTTCAACGAAGCTCTCCCGAACTTGATGCAGATCAACAATCTGCATCAATGCAGGGGACCGGTCCATTAATCACGCGCGCCGAAAATTCCCTCGTTGATATTGCGCTCTTCCGATTCCCCGTTCTGACCGCACGTACTTTCCAGATTTCAATACCGCAGACCTCGCACAGGCAAGCCGACCGCGACCGTATGTCTCGCCTGAATTTTAGCGGAGCCACGATGGATAAGCTTATTCGCTTTCTCGACATCGACCCGACCGCGCAGCTCCACGCCGCCGCGATCTGGCTTCTGATCGAGCACCGGCTCGACCACATCATCGAGGTCTTCTACGCGGATGTAAGACAATCCGACCCCGCGCTCGCGCTCAGCGACGAGACCGTACAACGCCTGAAAGTCACGCAGAGAAAGCACTGGCGATCGCTGTTCGAGAACCAGCTCGACCTGCAGTATTTCAACAGCGCATCCCTGGTCGGCATTCGCCATTCCCAGATCGGCCTCGATCCCAAATGGTACATCGTGGGCTACGCGCGGATCAAAACAGATTTCTCTCGCGTCATTCTCAACGCGGATTTGCCCCTTGCGACCAAGACAGCCTTCCTTGTCACGCTCGACAAGTACGTCGCGCTCGATATGGCGCTGGCGATTTCGTCCTACACCTCACTTCTTCTCGATTGATGCAACGGATTTCCATCCCGCTTTTCAAAAAGGATACTGACCAATGTTTTCGTGGCGCACCGACAACAGCGAAGCCATCAGGCTGCTCGCAGCCAACACCATCACGGCCAACGTCATGATCGCCGACGCCGACCTCAAGATCGTCTACATGAACAAGGCCGTCATGACGCTCCTGAAGGAAGCCGAAAGCGACATTCAGAAGGATTTGCCGAAATTCAGCGCGGCGGCGCTGATCGGCAGCAGCATCGATGTCTTTCACAAGAACCCGGCGCACCAGCGCAAATTGCTGGAAAACCTGGCCGCCACGCACCGGGCAACGATCCGGGTCGGCGGCCGCTCGTTCGATCTTGTCGCCACACCGCTGACCGACGGAGCCGGGCGGCGTGCCGGCATCGTGGTCGAGTGGGCCGACGCCGCCACCCGGCTGGAGAACCTCGCATTCGCATCTCAGGCAGCCGCGATCAGCAAGGCGCAGGCGGTCATCGAATTTCAGATGGACGGCACGATCCTCACTGCCAACGAAAACTTCCTGAACGCAATGGGCTTTACGCTGGCGGAGATTCAGAACCAGCATCACGGCATGTTCGTCGAGCCGGCGGCGCGCGGCAGCGCCGCCTATCGCACGTTCTGGGAGCAGTTGAATCGCGGCACGTATCAGAGCGGCGAATACAAGCGCATCGGCAAGAACGGACGCGAAGTCTGGATCATTGCCTCGTACAATCCGGTGCTGGATCACCGCGGCACACCGTTCAAGATCGTCAAATTTGCCACCGACATCACGCAGCAGAAACTGCGCACCGCCGACCTCGACGGCCAGATCACCGCGATCGGCCGCTCGCAGGCCGTGATTGAGTTCCGGATGGATGGCACCATCCTCACCGCCAACGACAATTTTCTGCGTACCCTCGGCTATACCCTGGCCGACATCGAGGGCCGCCATCACAGCATGTTCGTCGATCCGCGTGAGCGCAACGATGCCGCCTATCGCGACTTCTGGGCCGGGCTCAATCGCGGAGAATATCAGTCCGCCGAATACAGACGCCTCGGCAAGGACAACCGCGAGGTCTGGATTCAGGCCTCGTACAATCCGATCCTCGATCTCAACGGCAAGCCCTTCAAGGTCGTGAAATACGCCAGCGACGTCACGGCGCAGGCCATAGCCCGCATGAAGAACCAGCATGTCTGCGGCATGATGGAATCGGTCGCGGCCGGCGCCGAAGAACTTAACGCCTCGGTGCGGGAAATCGCGGAGGCAATGGTGAAATCGAAGGACACCGCAACAGCGGCGGTCAGCCGGGTGGAAGCCGCCGATGAACAGGCCTTGCGTCTCACGACGGCAGCGGAATCGATGAGCGGAATTGTGGAATTGATCGGCGACATCACCGGACAGATCAATCTGCTGGCGCTGAATGCCACTATCGAGTCGGCGCGCGCGGGCGAAGCCGGACGCGGATTCGCCGTGGTTGCTGCGGAGGTCAAGAGTCTTGCCCAGCAGGTCAAGCAGGCCGCGGACCGCATCGGCGCGGAAATCCAGAACCTCGCCGGCATTTCGGGCGACGTGGTCGGCGCGCTCGGTGCAATCAAACAGGCCATCCGGGACGTCAACGAGTATGTCGCGTCGACCGCCGCCGCCGTCGAAGAGCAAAGCACCGTCACCGGCGAAATGTCGGCCAACATGCAGCAGGCAGCCATTGAAGCGGCCAGCATCGGGCGCAGCGCGACCGCGTGATCCTTCATCAGTCCGCCGGAGATCATCCGGCGGATTGATGCAGGTCAACGCATTCCTCCGGAAGACGGGCAGGATATGAGGATGCATAACGTCCTGATTCTGAGTTTCGCGCTCCTCATCACTGCAATGGCGGGGTCGGCTTTCGCCGCCTCGCCCGCCGAACTGCGCGGGCGCACCTTCGCGCAGACGAACTGTGCGCGCTGTCATTCCATCGACCGGCACACGCCCAGCCCGCTGGCGATCGCGCCGCCGTTCCGGACGCTGCACAAGAAGTATCCGCTCGACATGCTGGCGGAGGCGCTCGCCGAAGGCATCGACACCGGGCATCCCACCATGCCGATGTTCACGCTCGAGCCTGACCAGATCAACGATCTGCTCTCGTTCCTGAAAAGCCTGAAATAGCGGCTGCTGGCCCGCGCCATCCACCGCTTCGGCCTTGAAACGGCGGAGCAGGTGCGCGATGACAGGCTCATGAGCGACGACACCCGTGACGATCAGAAGCCTTTCGGCACCTATGCCCCCAATGCCCTGCAGCGCGCGGTGATCGCCGCTGCGCACGGCTCCGGCCTCAAACGCGGCGCGTTCCGGCCATGGCTGTCGCGGCTGGTGCATCTGTGCGGCTCCGGACCCATCGATGCGACCTATCAGGGCGCATCGTTCCGGCTGCATCATCTCGCCAGCGGCACCGAGCGCGGCGCATTGTTCAATCCCGACTACAATCTGCCGGAGCTGGATTTTCTGCGCGAACACGCGCCAAAGGGCGGCACCTTCGTCGACGTCGGCGCCAATGTCGGCACTTATGCTGTGGCGCTGGCGAAACATGTCGGCGAGCGTGGACGCGTGATCGCCATCGAGCCGCATCCGGTGAGCAATGCGCGGCTGGCTTTCAACGCAGCAGCCTCGAAGCTGACAAATCTCATGCTGGTGAAAGCCGCCGCGGGCGATACCGAAGGCGAGCTGATGATCGAGACCGACGGCGACAATCTCGGCGCCAGCCACATTTCCGAGACGGGCGGAATCAAGGTCCCCGCGCATCGCCTGCTGACGATCCTGCACGACGCAGGCGTCACCCATGTCGACGCGCTCAAGATCGATGTCGAAGGCTATGAGGACCGGGTGCTGACGCCGTTTTTCCGTGAAGCGCCGGAATCACTCTGGCCGCGCGCCGTCGCTATCGAGCATCTCGAGCACAATGCGTGGCTGCACGACTGCATCAAGGACATGACCGGCCTCGGCTATGGCATCGCGGGCAAGACGCGCAGCAACACGCTGCTGGTGCGGAAATAGATGAGGCTTCCTCTTCGTCGTTGCGAGCGAAGCACTCCTCGCAACGACGGGCTGCGAAACAATTCCGATTCGCCAGACGTCATTACCTAAACGCCGGCAGCACGAAGATCACGACATTCACCATCATCGCGGCGGCGAACATCAGCGAACGGGCCATCGGCTTGTCGAGAATGTACAGCAGCGCGTGGGCGATCCGCAGCACGACGTAGAGCACGGCAAGCAGATTCACGACATAGAACGGCGCGCCCATGGTCAGCGCGACGATGACCGCCACGGCAAAGAACGGAAAGGTTTCAAGCGCATTCTGGTGCGCGGCATAGGCGCGGCGCTTATGCGGCGCGAGGGCCGCAAGAATTTCGCGCGGATGATGATTGTCGTCCCCCGAACCCGCCTTGGCATATTTGGCCAGCACATACGGCCACAACGCTGCGATCAGAATGCACCAGTAGGCGAGTGGCATCGAATCCTCCGTGCCGGGTTCCTGCTATCTCGGTGACCGTCCGCCATTCTGTCAATATCAGCGGAACTTGCGGCCTTTGCGCCCGAGGCGGAACATAGCGTCCCGCCGGTCGTTGCTTCGTTCAGACCACTTCAATCAGATCAGGAGTCCGCAATGGCAAGCACCGACGATGTGACGCGCGTATGGGATCTCGCGGAAAAAATCTCCATTGCCATGCTGGCAAGCTGGGACGGCCAGAACCCGCATTCGCGGCCCATGCATGCGCATCTCGCCCGCAACGAGAATGCATTCTATTTCCTCGCCGACCGGCGACAGCAGAAAGACGACGACATCGCAAAATTTCCCACCGTCTGTCTCGCTTTCGCGGATGTCAGCGATCAGAAATATGTCTCCATCTCCGGCGAAGCCTCGGTCCTGAACGATCGCGCCAAGATCAAGGAGCTCTGGACCACATGGGCAAAAGCCTGGTGGTCGTCGGCTGATGATCCGAACATCTGCCTGCTGAAGGTCGTGCCCACACAGGCGGAATACTGGGACACGCCCGGCAAGATCATCAGCTCGGTCAAGATGGCGGTCGCGGCTGCGACGGGCGCGCGGCCCGACATCGGCGAAAACAAGAAAGTCGCGATGCGATGATGCACGCACAGATTCCGGGCGATCCGCAAGGCGAGCCTCCGGAGATTCCGCCGCCGACACCGGGGAATCCCACCGAGCCGCCGCAGGAAAGTCCGCCGGGCAATCCGCGCCCGGAAGTACCGCCGCCGATGAACGATCCGGTAGAGCCTGACGCTCCGCGCGAGCTGCCGCCTGACAGTCCCGATGAGGTGCCGGGGCATCGTCCACGCACGCCGCCCGTCAATTAGAAAAATTCTTGCGGCGGTGTGCAGCGCAATGACGCTTTCATGACGCGAGAACGATGGCCGCTTTGCGCGTGTTATCTTAACGTGCATTCATTCTGGATGGTCCGATTCGCGCGAATGATCGAAATAGTTCATCGCCTTTTATCTTCGCCACATTACCGCCTAATCACTATCCACTGATCTGTGTTCGTATGCGACGGGCGACAGCGGTTGCTGCTTTACTTCTCTTCACACCCAGAGGCCTCATGAAGAACATTCGACTCCTTCTGCTGACGACGACTGCGATTGCAGCCGTTCAGTTCACGCAAGCGCCGGCTCACGCCGAAGCGCTGTCGTCATTTGTCGTCGCGCAAGCGGCGCCTGCCGATCCGAACGCGCCGAAGGCTCCGCCGAAAGCTGCTCCGCCCGCGCCTCCGAAAGCTGCGCCTGCGCCGCCACCGGCTCCACCGAGGGCCGCTCCGCCGCCACCACCGGCACCGCCACGCGCTGCGCCTCCGCCGCCGCCTGCACCGCCGCGCGCAGCTCCTCCGCCACCTCCCGCGCCTCCGAAGGCCGCACCGCCGCCACCGCCTCCGGCGGCACCCCGTGCTGCGCCTCCTCCACCGCCGCCAGCCGCCGCACCGAAGGCTCCGCTTCCGCCACCCGCAGCTGCGCCCAAGGCACCTCCACCACCGGGCGCGGCTCCGCACGCGCCACCGCCGCCTCCCGCCGCAGCCCCGAAAGCACCTCCTGCTCCGGCCACGGCACCTCCGCCGCCGCCGTCTGCACGGCCAGTGCCACCTCCACCTCCCGGTGCAGCACCTGCTCCGTCGGGCGGCGCGACACCGCCTGCGCCGGGCGCAGCGCCTGCACAGCGTCCACCGAACGCACCTCCGGTTGCTCCGGGCGTGCGCGACGTCACACCGCCGCGTCCGAATGGCGCTCCACCGCCAGCAGGTGCAGCTCCCGGCACGCCTCCGCTCCCGCCGGGCGTGAAGCAGCCCCCGGCTCCGGGCGCGACACCTCCTGCTCCGCCGCCGGCCGCACCGGGCGCTGCCGCTCCCGCAGCTCCCGGCGCTGCGCCGAATGCGACGACGCCTCCCGCTCCCGGTCAGCCTCCGGCGCCCGGACAGCCCGGTCCGGATGGACGTCGCGGCGAGCGCCGCGGGCCGCCTCCGGGTCTTCCCGCGGGTACGCCCGTTGCACCGGCGACCGCTCCGATCGCCGCACCATTGCCGCCCGCACCTGCGGTTCAGGCCACACCGATTCCGGTGCAGCCCGGCATGCGTCCGGTCGGACGGCTCGATGATTTCCGCGGCCAGCGCCAGGAGCGCAACGAAGGCGGCCGCACGATCATCACCGAACCCGGCCGCGTGATTGTGCGCGATCCGAACGGGCAATCGTTCGTGCGTCACAACGATGTGGATCGCTTCCGTTACGGCGCACGCGATGTACGTGTCGACCGTCAGGGCAACGACAGCCGCACCATCATCGTGCGTCCCGACGGCACGCAGATCATCACGCTCAACGATGATCGCGGCAACCTGCTGCGCCGCATCCGCCGCGGACCGGATGGACGTGAAGTGGTGATCATCGACAACCGCCGTGGCCCGGGCTTCGGCGCGGGCCTCGCCGCCGGCGTGGTTGCCGGTGCGATCGGCGGTTACTTCGTGTCGCTGCCGCCGCCGGTCCTGCGCATTCCGCAGAACCGCTACATCGTCGAAGCGGAAGAAGCACCGCCGCAGGTAATCTACGACACGCTGATGGCGCCTCCGGTGGAACGCATCGAACGTCCCTACACGCTCGATGAAATCCGCTACAGCCCGTCGGTGCGCCAGCGCATGCCGTCGATCGACCTCGACACCATCAACTTCGCAACCGGTTCGTGGGAAATCCCGCCGGATCAGGCGGCGAAGCTGCAGGTAATCGCGGACGGCATCAACCGCGCCATCCAGGCCAATCCGCAGACGGTGTTCCTGATCGAAGGTCACACCGACGCGGTCGGCAGCGATGTCGACAACCTGTCGCTGTCGGATCGCCGCGCGGAATCGGCTGCAACGCTGCTGACTCAGCAATTCGGCGTGCCTGCCGAAAACCTGACGTCACAGGGTTATGGCGAGCAGTACTTGAAGGTTCCGACCGACGGGCCGGAACGCCGCAACCGCCGCGTCACGGTGCGCAACATCACGCCGCTGCTCCATGGCGGCGAGGCCAACGCCGCACCGCGCTAAGGCAAGCGAATGAAAAAGAAAACGGCCGGGAAAATTTCCCGGCCGTTTTTGTTTGGAGGGGACGCGGCAGCGTCGTGATGCAAGAGTCCCAGCAATTCACTCGCTTCCCCTCGATGTCGTCCCCGTGGAAAGCTGGCTTGCTCATTCGAGCGTCGGCTGAAACGCCTTCCCTCAACCCTTGTCGCTGTCGAGCTTGGGAATGTGCGAGCCCTTCTCGGCCGAGAGCAGGCCGGTCTTGGTGTAGAGATCCAGCTTGCGGCGGGTGTCGGAAATATCGAGGTTGCGCATGGTCAGTTGCCCGATACGGTCGGCGGGCGTGAACGGTGCGTCCTCGACCTTCTCCATGCTGAGCCGTTCCGGCGCATAGGTGAGGTTCGGGCTCTGCGTGTTCAGGATCGAATAGTCGTTGCCGCGGCGCAGTTCGAGCGTCACCTCGCCGGTGATCGCGCGCGCGACCCAGCGCTGCGCTGTCTCGCGCAGCATCAAGGCCTGCGAGTCGAACCAGCGGCCCTGATAGAGCAGCCGGCCGAGGCGCATGCCGCTGATGCGGTACTGCTCGATGGTGTCTTCGTTGTGGATGCCGGTGACGAGGCGCTCGTAGGCAATGTGCAGCAGCGCCATGCCCGGCGCTTCATAGATGCCGCGGCTCTTCGCCTCGATGATGCGGTTCTCGATCTGATCGCTCATGCCAAGGCCATGGCGTCCGCCGATGGCGTTGGCCTCGTAGAACAGCGCGACGGGATCGGCAAAGGTCTGGCCGTTCAGCGCAACGGGCTGCCCTTCCACAAAGCGCACCGAAACCTTTTCAGCCTTCACCGCGCAATCGTCACGCCAGAACGGAACGCCCATGATCGGATTGACGATCTTGATCCCGCTGTCGAGATGTTCGAGATCTTTTGCTTCATGAGTCGCGCCGAGCAGATTGCTGTCTGTCGAATACGCCTTCTCGGCGCTCATCTTGTAAGCAAAGCCATGAGCGGTCATGAACGCCGACATTTCCGCGCGCCCGCCAAGCTCATCGATGAACTGCTGGTCGAGCCAGGGCTTGTAGATTTTGAGATCCGGATTGGTCAGCAATCCGTAGCGGTAGAACCGCTCGATATCGTTGCCCTTGTAGGTCGAGCCGTCGCCCCAGATGTTGACGCCATCTTCCTTCATGGCGGACACGAGCATGGTGCCCGTCACGGCGCGTCCGAGCGGCGTCGTATTGAAGTAGGCGATGCCGCCGGTCGAGACGTGAAACGCGCCGGATTGAATCGCCGCGATGCCTTCGTGGACGAGCTGCGTGCGGCAATCCACGAGGCGCGCCTTCTCGGCGCCGAACTCCATCGCCTTGCGCGGAATTTCGTCGTAGTCAGCCTCGTCCGGCTGGCCGAGATTGGCGGTATAGGCGAAGACGCGCGCGCCCTTCTGCTTCATCCAGAGCAGCGCCGCGCTGGTGTCGAGTCCGCCCGAGAACGCGATGCCGACATTTTCTCCCTTGGGAAGGTTTTTCAGAATCGTAGTCATCGGACTTTCCTTCGGGGCGCTTCGTTGGGCGGTTTCATAAGGCGGTTTGGATGCGCGACAGACATGTCTCGCCGGACCGGCTTTCTATAGAAAGATTGGCGGGCCATGGGAAGGCCGCCAATCGGGGCCTTTTCCGGCGTGTCTGCTAGGGCCGCAGGACGGATGCCGCGCCCTGCGCGGGGGTCTCGGTCCCCGGCCTGATACGCGGGGTCTCGCCGACATCCTTGCCGCGCAGCTTCTGCCGCCAGCGATAGCCAGGCCATGCAAGGCGCGTCATCCATGCATCGACGCCGTAGTCGGTCAGCCGTGTCGACGGCCAGCGATAGATCAACGCATAGGCCAGCCAGATCACGAGAAACGAGGCGATCCCGGAAAACAGCACGTCGGTGAAAAAGTGACCGCCGAACGCCATTCGCAATCCGCCGGTGGCAAGGCCGAAGGCGGTGGCCGCGACATAGGCGATGGGCCGCCACTGCGGCGGCGTCAGCGCAGCGGGCGCGTAGGTCCAGAACGCCGTGGCGCTTTCACCGGAGAAGAACGAACAGTTCTTCGGGCACGCGCCGCGCGGATCCCACCACGCCTTGAATTCGAGCGGACCGTTGAACTCCGTCACCACCACCGGGCGCGGACGGCCCCAATGACCCTTGAAGATCACATTGGAGATGATGATCGCCGACAGCAGCATGGTAACCATCAGGAACACCATCGCGCGGCCCGACATCATCAGCGGCTTCACCGGACGGATCAGTTTGACCACGAACGCGATGATGGCCGGCGCGACCAGGGCCCATGCCACCCACATCGCGCCGTCGCGCGCAATCATCGCCCATGTCACCGACTTCAGCGGAAAGGTTTTGGTGGCCGCGTCATAGAAGAAAGCGGCGACCTTGAGATCGAGCTCGGGATAAAGGCCGAACAGCAATCCGATCACCACCGACAGCGCGAGCGCAATGTAGAGTCCGGTCCGGTTCATGGCGGGGGTTTAGCCGAGCCGGCAGAGGAATAAAAGTGGCCACACGCCGCATTCCGGCACCCCTGCCGATCCGTGCTAGGCTGAGAACATCTCGAAACCACAGGCAAGGCCGGAGTGTCCAATCCATCATGCAAAAGCCCGTTCTGGATTTCTGGTTCGACTTCGCTTCGGTCTATTCTTTTCTGGCGTCCATGCGGATCGCGCCGCTGGCGGACGACGCCGGTGTCACAGTGCGGTGGCGGCCATTTCTGCTCGGCCCGATCTTCGCCGCACAGGGCATGACGGATTCGCCGTTCAACCTGTTCCCCGTCAAGGGCAAGCACATGATCCGCGATGTCCAGCGCAGCGCCGAGGAAATCGGCGTCGGCTTCCGCTGGCCGGATGCCTTCCCGCAATCGGCGGTGCTGGCAAGCCGCGTCGCGCTGATTGGCCTGAAGGACAGCTGGGGGGAGGATTTCTGCCGTGCCGTGTTCCATACCGAGTATGCAGAGAACCGCGTGATCTCCGAACAGACGGTGATCGCAGACATCCTGACAAAACTGAAAGTTCCGGTGGACGCCACCTTCGCAGGCACGCAGGCCGAGGACATCAAGGCGGAGCTGCGCGAGAACACGGCGGAGGCTCAGACGCGCGGATTTTTCGGAGCGCCGACCTTCACCACCGCCAGCGGCGAAATGTTCTGGGGCAACGACCGGCTTGAGCAGGCGCTGCGCTGGGCCAAGAAATAACTTTCAGCGCGGCAGGGGCGGCATCGGCGGAGGTGCGGGCGGCGACGTGCGCCACGCACCGGCATTGCGGCCTGCGATCATCCAGTAGACCACGCCGCCGAGAATGCCCGCGCCGACCATCACTTCGAGATGCCGCCGCACGATGCCGTTGAAGGTCATGTTCACGGTGTCGAACGGAATGAAGCCGAGATAGCAGAACAGCCCCGCAACGCCGCCAATGACCGCATAGGCGAGAATGTGGCGGATCGAAAACGCTTCGGTCACCAGCGCCAGGATCAGCGCGGGCAAAAGCGCGAAACCGCTGACCAGCACGAACCCGAAGCCGAGCACCATGTTGATGGCGCCCTGATCGATGTCGAGCGACATATCGCTCATCTCCGGAAAGAAGATCGCCCACAGCACCACGATGCTGGCGACGATGCACGCCGCAAGGAACCCGAAGAAGACAGCGAACAGTCGTCCGATGACGGCCATGGGGGATCAGACCCTTTGTTTTCGCGGTGATTTGGATTCGCTCACTTCGTCATTCCGGGGCGCCGTGCAACGGCGAACCCGGAATCCACATCTGTCTCCAAAGCTGGTTTCCGGGTCTGCACCCTGCGGGCGCATCCCGGAATGACGGCGGAGAGATTGCGCCATCCCCACCTCAATCCGTCATCGCCATGGCGCGCAGCGCCTGACGCTCGCGCGCGGAGAGTTTTTCGGTTTCGGATTTCAACTGCCCGCAAGCAGCCAGAATATCGCGGCCGCGCGGCGTGCGCACCGGCGACGAATAACCCGCATTGAAAACGTATTCCGAGAACTTCTCGATCTGATCCCAGTCCGAACACTCATACTTCGAGCCCGGCCACGGATTGAACGGAATGAGATTGATCTTGGCCGGAATGCCCTTGAGCAGCTTCACCAGCAATCGGGCATCATCGAGCGAATCGTTGACGCCCTTGAGCATCACGTATTCGAACGTGATGCGGCGCGAATTCGACGAGCCGGGATAGGCGCGGCAGGCGTCCAGCAATTCCTTGATCGGATACTTCCGGTTCAGCGGCACCAGTTCGTTGCGCAATTCATCTCGCACGGCATGGAGCGAGATTGCGAGCATCACGCCGATCTCGTCGCCGGTACGCGCGATGTTCGGCACCACGCCCGAGGTCGAGAGCGTGATGCGGCGGCGGGAAATGCCGATGCCTTCATTGTCCGACACGATCAGCAGCGCATCGCGCACCGCGTCGAAATTGTAGAGCGGCTCGCCCATGCCCATCATCACAATGTTGGTGACAAGGCGGTTGCCGTTCGGCGTCTCGCGATCGATCCAGTCGTTGAGGCGATCGCGCGCCACCATGATCTGGCCGACGATCTCGCCTGCGGTGAGATTGCGCACCAGACGCTGCGTGCCGGTGTGGCAGAACGAGCAGTTGAGGGTACAGCCGACCTGCGAGGACACGCAGAGCGTGCCGCGATCGGTTTCGGGAATGTAGACGCACTCGACCTCATGCGCGCGGCCGACACCGTCGCCCGGCAGACGCAGCAGCCACTTGCGGGTGCCGTCGTTGGAAATCTGCTCGGTCACGACTTCGGGCCGGTCCACGGTGAAGTGCTGCTCAAGCTCCGCACGCATGTCCTTCGACACATTGGTCATGTCGGCGAAGGTCTGCGCGCCGCGCACATACATCCAGTGCCAAAGCTGCTGCGCGCGCATCTTGCGCTGCTTTTCCGGCACGCCGATGGAGCCAAGCCGCTCCGACAATTCCGCGCGCGACAGTCCGACCAGCGAGGGCTTCGTCGGCGGCACATAGGTTTCAAGCGCAGTTTTTTCGAGGACGCCTGATTCCAAAATGCCTGGCGCTTCGGTCATGGTCATATCGTACATGTCTCGGGGAAATGGCGGCACACGGCCGCGCCCACCGGGACCCTTGGGTCCCGTGCCCCGCTATATAGAGGCAATATCAGCCAATTGCGACCGTCTTTGCGGTATGCCGGAACTACCGGCGGCATTCCTGGGCGAGCCGGTCCAGCGCCTGCGACAGACCCTTGAGGGAGAAAACGTCCGTGGTTTCGGTGCCTTTGGCCGACGTACCCTTCACCACGGCATCCGCGCCCTTGCGCAGCGCGTCCACCAGCCGGTCTTCCTCGGCGGCATTCTTGATCCAGAGCCCATCGCCCTGCGAGTACATCGCGAAACGCGACCCTGCGATTTCAACCGAGCCTTCGGAGCCGGGTTTCACCGCATAGCCGATCATGATCGACACTTCGTTGGTCACCTTCTCGCCGGGCCGGGTCGAGATGAAGGCGTAAGACGGATCGCGCGGACGGTTCGGCGGATTGGTCTTCGACGACGACGGCTTGGCGAGTGCGAAGCAGACCTTCTTACCGTTCGGTGTCGCGGTATAGGCGCCCCATGTTCCGAACTGACCGATCAACGACGGTTCAGCATTTCCCGCAGCCGCAGGGGCCGGCGGCTTGGCGGGTGCCGCGGCTTTCGAGGACTTTGCAGGCGCTGCTTTCGCCGCAGGCTTGGCGGCCTTGGACGGCTGGGTTTTCGCAGGCTGGGATTTGGGCTGTGCGGTCTGGGCGGCTGCAGCACCGGCGAAGCCGCCGGTAACCAGCGCCGCCAGCAGAACAACCATCGCTCGTTGAAAGGACATCACCAAAACCGGTTCCTTCAATAATGTGACTGGAAGATGGCTCTTGCAGCAGCGGGGATGTGCAATAGACCCCAAACCGCTTGTTGGAAAGTTAACTCACGGCAAGCGCGAACCCGCTGCGCTTTGCCGCATTCTTCCTTCGTGGCGAAGCGCCGCGAATCCGCGAACCACCTTTTCGCGCGCCAGTGTTTCAAACATAGTTACATGCCGCAAGCGCCCATTGCGCAATTGCGATTGTCGGGCCGCATCAAATCCGGCAAGAAGACCGCGAGTGTCCTTAAGGACCACGGGTCTCCCACGAACTTTTCAGGTGCGCCATGAAAGCCATTCTCTGCTCGCAGTATTGCGGCCCCGACGAACTCGTCCTGAGCGACATTCCCGATCCGGTCGCGGGCGACGGCGAAGTGGTCATCGCCATCAAGGCGGCGGCGCTGAATTTCTTCGACCTGCTGATGATTCAGGGCAAATACCAGATCAAGCCGCCGTTTCCGTTTTCGCCCGCCGCTGAAATCGCCGGCGTGGTGGAAAGCGTCGGCGCAGGCGTGACCGATCTCAAGGTCGGCGATCGCATCGCGGCCTCCTGCGGCCACAACGGCGCGCGCCAGAAGATCGCGCTGCCCGCCAGTTCCTGCGTGAAAATTCCGGACAATCTCGACTTCGACCGCGCCGCTGGCGTGATCGTGATTTACGGCACCGCGCTGCATGCGCTGGAAGATCGCGCCGATCCGAAGCCCGGCGAAACGCTGGTGGTGTTCGGTGCGGCTGGCGGCGTTGGCCTCGCTGCGTGCGAACTCGGCAAGGTACTCGGCCTGAAAGTGATCGCCTGCGCATCGAGTGACGAGAAGCTCGAATTCGCCAAGAAGCACGGCGCGGATCTCACCATCAACTACGCCAAGGAAGACCTGAAGGACGCATTGAAAAAAGTCGGCGGCGAGAAGGGCATCGACATCGTGTTCGATCCGGTCGGCGGTTCATATGCCGAGATCGGCGTGCGCTCGCTCGGATGGCTCGGCCGCTTCCTGGTGATCGGTTTTGCTGCAGGCGATATTCCGAAGATTCCGCTCAACCTCGCGCTGCTCAAGGGCTGCGACATTCGCGGCGTGTTCTGGGGTGCGCATATGCGCCGCGAGCCGGCCGCTGGAAAGGCCGCGCTCGAAAAGCTTATGAAGTGGGCGGCGGAAGGAAAAATCTCGTCGCATGTCGACAGCACCTTCCCGCTGGAAAAGACCGCCGACGCGCTCAAGGTTCTTGCCGCGCGCAAGGCCATGGGCAAGGTGATCCTGCATCCGTGATGTGAGAATACGTTGAACTCTCGACGTCATGGCCGGGCCTGACGAGTTGAGATTTTCCAGATTTAACTTGCGTCCTTATCCAGCCCGCGCGTCAGCGCCGCATGGGCCGCCTCGCGATGCTCCGGCGTGATATGGCTTGAGACCATGCGGATGGCGGCCGCAAGAATTGCGGCGTCATCGGTGAAGCCGAGCACCGGCAGCATGTCCGGCACGAAATCGAACGGCAGCACGAAATAGGCAAGCGCCGCCAGAATCGCCGCCTGCACCTGGCGCGGCGTCTCGCGGTCGAAGGCGCAGTAGTAAGCTGCGAGCAGATCCTCGGCGAACGGCAGCTTCACAGCAACGCGCTTGAACTTGAGCCAGAAATCCCGGCGCACCCGCTCGGGATCCCTGGCGAGTTTTTCCGCGCGATCGAAATGCGCCGTGTTGTCGATAACCATGACGTCGAGTTCCCTCAGCGGCTGCCCATGCAACCCGCACCCCTCACATAGGAACCGCGCAACCCGCTACAAGACGCACGTCAGACGCCCGCGATCCTGTCCATCGACTCGGCCAGCGCAACATCCCGCGCAGTGACGCCGCCCGCATCATGGGTCGAGAGCACCACCTCGACGGTCTTGTAGACATTGCGCCATTCGGGATGATGGTCGCTCTTTTCCGCCACCAGCGCCACGCGGGTCATGAAGCCGAAGGCCTCGTTGAAATCCTTGAATGTGAACGTCTTCGCAATGGCGTCGCGGCCGGGCGCTTCCGTCCAGCCCTTGAGCTTCGCCAGCGCCGCGCGCCGTTCATCTGCCGATAGCGGTTCCACCATGATCGTTCTCCTCGGCCGCGGAGCTTATCCCCGCGCGGGCCGCCTTCGGAAACCAATATCGGCCGCGATGGGTCCCCGGTCACGGAAAAGCCGCGCTCGGCCCGCTAACCATTGCGCAACATGAAACCTGCGGGCGGGCTCATGTTCTGGTATGATATGCAGGATAGAGCGCGGTAACCCATGGGCATTGGCGACATGTTTACCAGATCGATGGCTGCGGATGCCCCTCGTCCGCCGGGTTCCGCACGGCCGCACAAGACGAAAGCCATCCTTGTGGTGCTCGCCGCCGTTCTGGCGACCGTCGCCGCTGTGGTCGGCACCACCTACTGGCTCAACCGTCCCGTTCATCTGCGGATCGCGGTCGGTCCACCCTACAGCGATGACGTAAAAGTCATTCAATCCATCACGCAGATTTTCTCACGGGACCGGCGTTATATCCGGCTGCGTCCGATCATCACTGACGGCACATCGTCGAGCGCGGCCAGTCTCAACGCAGGCACTACGGATCTTGCCGTCGTTCGCGGCGATATCCCGCTGCCGAAGGACGCGCAGGCTATCGCCAGCATCCGCAAGAACTTCGCGGTGCTGTGGGCGCTCAACGGCACCAGCAAAAAGGGCGCGATCAAGAAGATCGAGCAACTCGCCGGCAAGCGCATCGGCGTGATCGGCCGCACCCAGGCCAACGTCAATCTGCTGAAGATCATCCTCACACAATCCGGCGTCGACGCGGACAAGGTCCACGTTATCCAGTTCACCACCACCGGCTTTGCGGATGCGATCAAGAATGAAAAGTTCGACGCGTTTTTCGCGGTCGGTCCGCTGAACAGCAAGATCACGGCCGACGCCATTGCCGCCACCACGAAAGGCGGCCGGGAAGCAACCTTCCTGTCGCTGGAAACGGCTGACGCGATCGCGCAGAAATACCCGGTCTACGAATCCGGCGAAATTCCCGCCGGCGCATTCGGTGCGAAGCCGGCACGTCCCGACGACAAGATCGACACCATCACTTTTGCGCATCACATCGTGGCGCGGAAATCGCTGTCGGAAGTCACTGCCGGCGCCCTGACGCGACAGCTGTTCTCGGTCCGCCAGACCATCCAGAGCGAATTCCCGCAGACGGCAAAACTGGAAACGCCGGACACCGACAAGGACGCGGCAATCCCCGCACATCCCGGCGCGGCCGCCTATGTCGATGGCGAGGAAAAGACCTTCCTCGACAGATACAGCGATTACATCTGGGGCAGCCTGATGGTGCTGTCCGCGCTCGGCTCCGCCGGTGCATGGTTCGCGAGCTACTGGCGCAAGGACGAACGCGTCACCAATTCGAATCTGCGCGAGCGTCTTCTGGAAATGCTCACCGCCTCACGCAAATCGGATTCGATCGACGAACTGGACGCCATGCAGGCCGAAGCCGACGTCATCATGCGCGACACGCTGCACTGTTTTGAGGACGGCGCGATCGAGGAAGGATCGCTCACGGCATTCAGCATCGCGCTCGAGCAATTTCACAATGCGGTCGCAGACCGCAAAGCCTTCCTGCTCGAGATGTCTTCAAATCACATCCGGTCGTCGCGCAGCCACGTCGCGTAAATCTCTCAGGCAGAGTCGCGCCACCTGCGCAAAGTGTCGAGAAGTTCGTCGCGCAGATAAGGTTTGCGCAACACCGGATAACGCGCGAGAGCCGCTGGAAGAGCCGCAGGCCCGGAATATCCCGTCACAAACACGAACGGAATTTTTTGCAGGACGAGCTGCTCGGCGACGGCAAAGCTCTTCTCGCGGATCAATCCGACATCGAGCAGCACGAAATCCGGCGCACGCGCGGCAATCAATTCCAGCGCGTCGGCGACTCCGCGCGCAGCGCGCACCGATGCCACGCCAAAACCGGAAATGGTCTCGCTGGCGTCAAGCGCGATCAGCGTGTCGTCCTCGACGATGAGGACATCGCTGGGAAGGTCGGCAGGATTTTGAGCCGCCGGCCCAGCCGCGTCTGTGGTTGTCATTTGGGTTGTCCCGAAAACGTGTTGAGCGAACGCCCGCCGAGACACCGGATATCGCGCGAAAAGCCGCGACGCCGGTTCCCGCATGGAACCGACCACAAAAAGGACTCCCGCGTCTGTGCACTTTTGCACACAGGAACCCAAGAACCTGCGGTACGTTGTCTCCGGCAGGGGGAACTCATGACGCGACAACCGGTGAAGGCCGCCAATGACGGCCGTCCCTTCAACAATTTGCTGCGGCGCCTGAATGCGCCCGACTATGCGCTGATTGAGCCGTTCCTGGAGCAGGCGGCGGCGACGGCCGACGACCTGCTTTACAGTCCCGGCGACGATGTCGAGACGGTGCATTTTCCGTGTGGACCAAGTCTCGTCTCGTTTCTCGTTGCGAACGAAGACGGCCGCGATGTCGAAACCATTCTGGTGGGCCGGGAGGGCGCCGTCGGCGGCATCGTCAGCCAGGGTTTTCTGCCGGCCTATACGCGCATCACCGTGAAGGTCGGCGGTCCCGTCGCGCGGCTGCGGGTCAGCAAACTTGATGCGGCAAAATCCGCATCGGCAACGCTGCGCTCCCTGTTTGCCCGCTATGCCGACTGCATGCTGGCGCAGGTCTTTCAGTCCACCGCCTGCAACGCGATCCACTCCATCGAACAGCGCACGGCAAAATGGATCCTGTCAGCACGCGAGCGGACCGGCGACGATCTCGTCCCCCTCACCCACGAACAACTCTCGACCATGCTTGGGGTCGGCCGCAGCTATGCCAGCCGGGTGATCCAGACCTTCAAGGCGGAGGGCATTCTGGAAACCCGGCGCGGGGCCATCCTGATCCGCAACGACACCGCGCTCGGCGCCCGGTCCTGCCTCTGCAACGAGGCCGTGAAAGCCCATTTCGAGGACGTCCTGCGCGGCGTTTATCCCACTGAAGCGGACAACGAGACGGGCAAGAAGACGAACGCGGGCTGATCGGCCGATGCCACCCTGTCATCGTGCTGTGACATTGCGGGACAGGACCGATATGGCCCTCTGACCCATTAGCCTTGACGCGAAAATGGGCTGATAAAATACCGTTGTGGCCGTTGTTTTTCGGCGAATTCCGACTATATTGCGCCGCAATGAGTGCCCGCGTGCCCGGTTCTTTTGGACCGGGCACCGCGTTTTTTGGGACTGGTGGTTCGATTCTGACATTTGCACCCAGTTCCCTAGGCCGCTTTTGCAAATGTCAGAATCAAAGAACCACCAGCAAAATAATGCGCTCGTGGAGCTTTGGATTTGACATTCGCTGAGCCAACCCGCGGCACGCCGGGTGGCGAATGTCAAATCCGCTCCGCGAGTGCGCAAGCCGACATCGGACCTGCACTCAGCCGCTCGTGCGGCGCCGCGCCCCATAGCTGGAAGACTTGAGACACACATGAATTTGCGAAATATCGCCATCATCGCCCACGTCGACCACGGCAAGACCACCCTCGTCGACAAGTTGCTCCAGCAGTCCGGCACCTATCGCGAGAACCAGCGCCAGGTCGAACGGGCGATGGACTCGAACGACATCGAGCGCGAGCGCGGCATCACCATTCTTGCCAAGTGCACCTCGGTCGAGTGGGAAGACACCCGCATCAACATCGTCGATACGCCGGGCCACGCCGATTTCGGCGGTGAGGTCGAGCGCATCCTGTCGATGGTCGATGGCGTGATCGTTCTTGTCGACGCCGCCGAAGGCCCGATGCCGCAGACCAAGTTCGTGGTCGGCAAGGCGCTCAAGCTCGGCCTCAAGCCGATCGTCGCCATCAACAAGGTGGACCGCCCCGACGCGCGCGTCACCGAAGTGGTCAACGAGGTGTTCGACCTGTTCGCCGCGCTCGACGCCACCGACGAACAGCTCGACTTTCCGATTCTCTACGGCTCCGGCAAGAACGGCTGGATGGGCACCTCGCCCGAGGACAACACCAACGGCATGAAGCCGCTGTTCGATCTCGTCATCAAGCATGTCGCGCCGCCGGTTGTTGAAGAAGGTCCGTTCCGCCTGCTCGGCACCATCCTCGAAGCCAACCCCTATCTCGGCCGCATCATTACCGGCCGTGTCGCATCGGGTTCGGTCAAGCCAAACCAGGCCGTGAAAGTTCTCTCGCGTGACGGCAAGCTGGTCGAGAACGGCCGCATCACCAAGATTCTTGCATTCCGCGGCCTCGAGCGTCAGCCGGTCGATATCGCCGAAGCCGGCGACATCGTCGCCATCGCGGGCCTGACCAAAGGCACCGTGGCCGATACGTTCTGCGATCCGACGGTGGACACGCCGCTGCAGGCGCAGCCGATCGATCCGCCGACCGTGTCGATGTCGTTCATCGTCAACAACTCGCCGCTCGCCGGCACCGAAGGCGACAAGGTCACCAGCCGCCTCATTCGCGACCGCCTGATGCGCGAAGCCGAAGGCAACGTCGCGCTGCGCGTCGTCGAAGCTTCCGACAAGGACTCGATGGAAGTGTCGGGCCGCGGCGAATTGCAGCTCGCGATCCTGATCGAGAATATGCGCCGCGAAGGCTTTGAACTGTCGGTGTCGCGCCCGCGCGTCGTCTTCACCAAGGACGACGACGGCAAGATTCTGGAGCCGATCGAAGAAGTCGTCGTCGACGTCGACGAGGAATTCTCCGGCGTGGTCGTTCAGAAGATGAGCGAGCGCAAGGCCGAGATGATCGAGATGCGCCCGTCCGGCGGCAACCGCCTGCGTCTGGTGTTCTACGCGCCGACCCGTGGCCTGATCGGCTACCAGGGCGAACTGATGACCGACACGCGCGGCACGGCGATCATGAACCGCCTGTTCCACGACTATCTGCCGTATAAGGGCGAGATCCAGGGCCGCCGCAACGGCGTCCTGATTTCCAACGAACAGGGCGAAGCCGTCGCCTATGCCATGTTCAAGCTGGAAGATCGCGGCCCGATGATGATCGAGCCGGGCTGGAAGGTCTATCGCGGCATGATCGTCGGCGAGCACACCCGCGAGAACGATCTCGAGATCAACGTGCTCAAGGGCAAGCAGCTCACCAACATCCGCACCACCTCGAAAGACGAAGCTGTGCGCCTGACGCCGCCGATCCGCATGACGCTGGAAAAGGCGCTGTCCTACATCGAGGACGACGAACTGGTGGAAATCACGCCGAAGTCGATCCGTCTGCGCAAGCGCCATCTCGATCCGAACGAGCGCAAGCGCGCCGAGAAGAGCAAGGAAGCGCTGGCAAGCTAAGGCACCCCGGCTGCGTTCCGCTCTTTCAGACAATACAAAATGCCCGGCTTCGGCCGGGCATTTTTAGTTTGGACGCACGCATCCCTAACGCGCGGCAACCGACGCGGCATAACTGAAATTCGCAATGCTCAGCACCGTATCGATCACGAAGATGCGCAGCATCGGCCCGCTTAGCACCGGCCAATAGGCGACGCCGACACGCCCGCCGCGCAGCAGCACCGGAATGTTGAAGGCGGTCTGGCTCAAATGGCAGGCCCCGAAAAACACGAACATCGTTACGGCAACTCCGGATGCGGCGAACCAGTCCGGCCGGGTCAGCAGATACGCACTCAATAACCGGATCGGCAGGTTCATCCCGCCGAGGAATGCGACGCTGGCCCCCAGCGTCGGCACGAGCGGATTTCCACGCTCCTCGCGCGGTACCAGAATTTTGACCGTGTTGGCCTGTGCAAGGCTGAATTGCACGAAGGCCGCGCAGAACCACAATGCATTCGCGACAAGCAGGATCGTATCAACGCGCATGATTATCTTTCTGTTGTGTGGTCAGACACCGCTCATGCGGCGCCATAATACGCCTCGCTGCGCACCACCTCGCCGGCGGCGTTGAACTGCATCATCTCGCTGGCCCGAAAGGTGCCGGACGGCAAATCGGCCCGCCACCACACAATCAGCCGTTGGGTGAATTCATCGAAAGCGATATCTTCCAGCGTCAACTGAGGATTCGTGACATGGCCATAAAGCGCGTGCCAATAGGCCCGGATAGCCTCCCGCCCGCGAACCGTCGCATCGCCCACGATCTTGACCGCATGGGGGCTGCGCATTTCGCCATCGTCTGCAAATCCATCCGCAATCGCGTCGATGTTGACGCGATTCCAGTTCTCCGCCCAACGCGCGGCATATGACGCCGCCTCGCTCCGGTTCATGACCATGCCCTCCAAAACCACCGCCACACTGACACCGGTCAATTCTCAGGTCAATACTATTGACCTGAGAAAACTGCACCCGATGGATGAGGCGCTGGAGCTGATGTATTTCGGCTGGCGCGGCATGACCCGCGAGGCGGATCGCTATCTCGCCACGCTCGGGCTGACGCGGGTGCATCATCGCATCCTGTATTCCATCGCACGCGGAAACGACCTGACGATCTCCGACCTGCTGATCATTCTCGACATTTCGAAGCAGGCTCTTCACCGCCCGATGACGATGCTGATCGACAAGGGCTACGTCACGACGGCACCACACCCTGCACTGCACCGTTTCAAGATCCTTCGGCTCACCGCGGCAGGACGGAAGGTGGAGAATCTGGCATCGGAGCATGAGCGCCGCGTTATGGCCCGCGCCTTCGCAAGCGGCGGAGACAAGGCTTTCCGCGCATGGGCTGACGTGATGCGCGAAACTGCAAAGGGTTGAACTCCGTGGATTTCAGGCACAAATCCTCCCATAATCGCATCCGTACCTGCTCATGACCTTTCCCTCCCATATCGACGTCGCGATCATCGGCGCTGGCGCCGCCGGCCTCGCAGCAGCGCGCACGCTGGAAGGATCGAACCTTTCATCCATCGTTCTGGAAGCGCGCGACCGGATCGGCGGGCGCGCCCACACCATGGTCGTCGGTGACAACATCCCCTTCGACCTCGGCTGCGGCTGGCTGCATTCCGCCGACGAGAACCCGTTCGTCGCCATTGCGGAGAAACTTGGATTCGAGATCGAACGCTCACTCCCGCCGTGGCGACAGCGCAGCTACAAGGAGATTTTTCCGCAAGCCGAGCGCGACGAATTTTTTGCGGCGCTCGATGCGTTCTTCACGCGCACCGAGGCCGCTGCCAGGCGCGCGCAGGACAGCGCCGCGTCCGATTATCTCGAACCCGGCAATCGCTGGAATCCGATGATCGATGCCATCTCGACCTACATCAACGGCTGCGAACTCGATCAGGTTTCGGTGAAGGACTTTGAGGCGTATGAAGACACAGAGATCAACTGGCGGGTGCCGCGCGGCTACGGCGCGCTGATCGCGGCCTATGGCGCGCCGTGCGACGTCGCGCTGAACTGCAACGTCACGCTGATCGACCACGCGGGCGCGCGCATCCGCATCGAGACATCGCAGGGCACGCTGACCGCGGACAAGGTCATCGTCTGCGTGCCGACCGACCTGATCGCGGCGGAAGCGATCCGCTTTTCGCCCGCGCTTCCCGACAAGGTGGATGCCGCAACCAACCTGCCGCTCGGCGCGGACGACAAGGTGATGCTCGCGCTCAATGGCAATCATGATCTGCCGAAGGACGGCAACCTGCGCGCCGCGACCATGCGCACGGCGATGGGCACCTATCATCTGCGTCCGTTCGGGCGCAACTGCATCGAGGGGTTTTTCGGCGGGCGCCATGCGCGCGACCTGGAAGACGCGGGCGCAGGCGCGATGGCAGCGGCGGCTATCGATGAAATCGTCGGCCTGCTCGGCTCAAACTATCGCGGGAAACTGACGCCGCTCGGCGAATCCCACTGGTCGCGCGATCCCTTTGCGCGAGGATCGTACTCCCATGCGCTGCCCGGTCACGCGGACAAGCGTGCGGTGCTCGCCGCACCCGTGAACGATCGCATCTTTTTTGCAGGCGAAGCGACCTCGCCCGATTTCTTCACCACCGCTCACGGCGCCCAGCAAAGCGGTGTGCGCGCGGCAAAGGAAGCAATGCAGGCGACGACCGGCTAACGCAGGACGCGACGCCGGAGCAAATCTTCGAGCCAGCCGGAGAAAACCTGGAAACGGTGCGAGAGTTGCTGGCGCGTCGGATAGAGCAGCGTCAGCGGCAAGGGCGCCGCACGATGCTCCGGCATCACCTCGATCAGCTCCCCTGCGTCCAGATGATCGCGGACATCATAGGCCGGAATCTGGATCAGGCCGAGGCCTGCAAGCGCACATGCAATGTAAGCTTCCGCACTGTTGACGGTGACACGGCCCCGAACCGGCATTGTCCGAACCTGCGCCTGATCGAGCCACTCCCAGTCTTCAATGCGGCCACTGGTGGGCGAAGCGTATTTCACTACGAGATGCGAATGAAGATCGCCCGGTGATTTCGGCATACCGTGCTGTTCGAGATAGACCGGGCTTGCCACATTGATCAGCGCCAGCTCGCCGATCGGCCGCGCGATCATGGCTGAATCCGCCAGCGGCCCGACGCGCAGCACGCCGTCGACATTCTCCTCGACAAGATTGATCGCGCGATCGGTCACACCGAGTTCAACCTCGATATGCGGATGCAGGGCGAGAAATTCGGGAAGCGCCGGAGCCACAATCAGCCGCCCGATCCGTCCGGGCATGTCGATCTTCACTTTGCCGACAAGACCGTCGGTGCCGCGCCGGAACAGCGCTTCCGCCTCCTCCACTTCGCCGATCAGGCGCACGCAGCGCTCATAGAAAGCCGCACCATCGTGGGTCGGCGCGACGCGGCGCGTGGTGCGATGAAGCAGCCGCGCACCGACGCGCGTTTCAAGCTCCGAAATCGCCGCCGACACCGACGACCGCGGCAATCCCAGCGTGTCGGCGGCCCGTGTGAAGCTCGCGCTTTCCACCACCCGCGTAAAAACCCGAAACAGATCAATGCGATCCACGGCGCACCATTGGTCGAAAATTCTGACAAATGATGTCAGATTCCACCAGATTATACATCTTTTCCCGGACGATAGGGTGCCACGATCCATCACCCAGCGGGAGCCAGACATGACCGACCACAGCATCAGGGGAAAAACCGTCCTCATCGCGGGCGGCGCAAAGAATCTGGGAGGCCTGCTCGCGCGGGACCTCGCCACCTATGGCGCGAAGGCCATTGCGATTCACTACAACAGCGCCGCCACCAAGAGCATCGCCGACGGGACACTCGCGGCGGTCAAGGCCGCCGGCTCGGAGGCCGTTGCATTTCAAGCCGATCTCACCACCGCGGGCGCGGTCGAAAAGCTCTTCACGGATGTCGTTGCAGCCGTCGGCAAGCCCGACATCGCCATCAACACCGTCGGTAAGGTGCTGAAGAAGCCGCTCGTTGAGATCAGCGAAGCCGAATACGACGAGATGACGGCGGTGAATTCCAAAGCCGCATTCTTCTTCCTCAAGGAGGCGGGGAAGCATCTCAATGACAACGGCAAGATCTGCACGCTGGTGACGTCGCTGCTCGGCGCGTTCACGCCGTTCTACGCGGCCTATGCAGGCACCAAGGCGCCGGTCGAACATTTCACGCGCGCGGCCTCGAAAGAACTCGGCGCACGCGGAATCTCGGTGACGGCGATCGGCCCCGGCCCGATGGACACGCCGTTCTTCTATCCGGCGGAAGGCGAGGAAGCAGTTGCCTACCACAAGACCGCAGCGGCGCTCTCGTCCTTTACCAGAACCGGCCTCACCGACATCCATGACATCGTGCCGTGGATTCGCTTTCTGGTCTCCGACGGCTGGTGGATGACGGGACAGACCATCCTGGTCAACGGCGGCTACACCACGAAGTAGATCTGGAAGCAGCGCACGCTGCGCAACTGGAAGAAGCCCATCTGATTTCAGGGCTTCTTCTTCACGCTTGCGCCCTGCACAGGCGACGTCTGCATAGTCAACCCTGCGGCATTTCCAACCAGCGCCGCAAGCATCGCCTCTTCTCCCGCTTCCGCGAGCCAATGGCCTTCCTTGCCGAAAGGCGGCAGCACCTGAACATCCACCTTGTCGTCCCCCGCTTCGATGAACGCGTCGGCCATTTGCTTTGAGAACTCCGGCGGAAAATACGAATCGTTCTCGGCCACCAGCCACGTCACCGGCACGCGCGCGTCCTCGCCGAATTCCTTCGCCGCCGCGATCAGCCTGTCCGGCGCGCAGATACTGTTCGCGCGGTCGTCCTTGCGGCCGCCACGGCCTGGCGCAAACACAACGATTGAAGAAATGTCTTTGGGGCTACGATCGGTGAGCACCAGCGCGCCCCACCCGCCCGCTGAGTGGCCGACAATGACGGAAGCATCTTTTCGCGCGAACGACTGTGCGCGAATGAACGCCAGCGCGATCGCGATCTCTTCAGCGGTGGTGCGCGCCGACATCGCATATTCGGCGTTGTCGCAGCCTTCCTGATCCTCAAGGTAAGGCCCGCCGGTCTTGCCATGGCCGAGCCGCTGCGGCACCAGCACCGCAAAACCTTTCGCCACCAGCGCCGACGTCAACGCGGGGTAGTCCGGCTGCGGCATCTGCGCGCGCGCCAGCCGGTTCTGGGTCGAGGCGTGGGCAATCACCGCAATCCGAAACGGGCCTTTGCCCGGCGGGCGAAACAGCACCGCTCGCGAAGGTGTGATCTGATCCTGTGTCGGCACCAGCCAGTCCTGACGGCGGTTTGGGCCCGACTCGGCCCCCTGCGGGCCCAGCCTGGTCTCGCCCCAAACGGGCGTTTGTGACAGGAAGCCACCTGCAAGAAGCAGGGCTGCGGCCTTGAGCAATGCGTTTTTTGTCATCTGCGGCGATCATTGCCTGCGCCGCGCCGCCAAGCCAAGCGCCATGCAGCGCACATCTGTCCTCTTTCGGCACAGATCACACGTCACCTGATGCAAAAACCTCACATATTAACCGATAATTAACGATGGACCTTGAAGGCGGCCCTCCGAGTTGCTTTGATTGCGTCATGAGCACGATCCTTATCGAAGTTCGTCCGGCCAAGGCGTCTGATGCGTCCGCAGTTGCTGCCACGCACGACGAGGCATGGCGCGCGGCCTATCAGGGAATCATTCCTGGCGCTGAACTCGAAAAGTTGATCAACCGCCGCGGCCCGCAGTGGTGGGATTCAGCGATCCGGAAAGGCAGCCGGGTCAGCGTCTTGTGCTTCGGCGACAAGATCGCCGGCTACGCCAATTACGGCCGAAACCGCGCCCGCAGCCTGCATTTTGAAGGCGAGATCTACGAACTCTATCTGCGCCCCGAGTTTCAGGGCCTCGGTTTCGGCCGCCGCCTGTTCACCTCCGCCAAGCGCGATCTCGGGCAGAGCGGGCTCAAGAGCATGGTGATCTGGGCGCTGTCCGACAACGAGCCGGCGGTCGAATTCTACCGCACCCTCGGCGGACGGATGGTCGCACGCTCCTCGGAGCGGTTCGGCGGCAAGTCGCTGGACAAGGTCGCATTCGCCTGGACAGCCTGATCTGCGCCTGGACGGCCGGAGGCCCGGCCGCCTGCCTCTCTTTTCCGCCCTGATACTTTTGGACCGTTTTTTCGGCTTCCGGCATCCGTCCGGATTCGCTAACCAGCGCCTACGACCGAACAACCACAAGGCCTGTCATGCGCATCGACGCGATTTCCATCGGCAAGAATCCCCCAGACGAAGTGAATGTCATCATCGAAGTTCCGGTCGGCGGCGAGCCGATCAAATACGAGATGGACAAGGACGCCGGAACGCTGGTGGTCGATCGCTTCCTCTACACGGCGATGCGCTATCCGGGAAATTACGGCTTCATTCCGCATACGCTCTCCGATGACGGCGATCCCTGCGACGTGCTGGTCGCCAACACTCGCGCCATCGTGCCCGGCGCGGTGATCGCAGTGCGCCCGGTCGGCGTGCTGTTCATGGAAGACGAAGCGGGCGGCGACGAGAAGATCATCGCGGTGCCGACCTCGAAGCTGACCCAGCGCTACGACAAGGTCATCAACTACAGCGATCTTCCCGAAATCACGCTGCAGCAGATCCAGCACTTCTTCGAACACTACAAGGATCTCGAACCCAAGAAATGGGTGAAGGTGCTGCGGTGGGGCAATGCCGACGAGGCACGCAAGCTGATCGTCGAGGGCATCGAGCGCGCGAAGAAAAAGTAATCGTACAAACGGCCCCAGGGATTCAGACAATGCGCCGTGCACTCCGAATCCTCCGCAATATCGCGCTGCTGCTGATCGCGGCGGCGATTGTCCTCGCCGCCGTGCTGGTGGCGAATACGTGGCGTAAGTCATCGCAGCAGATCGCGGTGACGCCGGTTGCTCCCGTCGCCGTCGATGAGAGCGCCGCCGCGCAGCGGCTCGGCGAGGCCGTAAAGCTGCAGACCATCGCCAGTGCCAGCGATGCCGATCAAAGCGCGGATGCGTTTCGCGCGCTGCACGACCTGATCGCCACAAGCTTTCCCGCCTTCCACATTGCAGCGAAGCGCGAGGTCGTCGCCAATTACAGCCTGCTCTATACGTGGGAAGGCAGTGATCCGAAGGCGCCACCCATCGCGCTTCTGGCGCATCAGGACGTGGTGCCGATCGCACCCGGCACCGAAGGCGACTGGCAGGTGCCGCCGTTCAGCGGCGAGGTGAAGGACGGTTTCATCTGGGGCCGCGGCTCGTGGGACGACAAGGGCAACCTGTTCTCGATGCTGGAGGCTGCCGAGCAGCTTGCGAAAGACGGCTTCAAGCCCAGACGGACGATCTATTTCGCCTTCGGACATGACGAGGAAGTCTCCGGCAAGCGCGGGGCCGCGGCGATCTCGAAGCTGCTGCAGTCGCGTGGCGTGCGTCTCGATTTCGTGTTCGACGAAGGGCTGCTCATCACCGACGGCATTCTCAAGGGCGTCGACAAGCCGGTGGCTCTGATCGGCGTCGCGGAGAAAGGCTATGTCACACTCACATTGGCTGCCACCGCGACACCCGGACATTCCTCGCTGCCGCCGCGCGACACCGCCATCGGCACGCTGAGCGCCGCGCTGGCGCGGCTGGAAAGCAGGCCGTTTACGGCTTCCGTCAGCGGCGTGATGCGGGAGACGCTGGAAACCGCCGCGCCGGAAATGAATTTCGGCAGCCGCCTTGCGCTGTCGAATCTATGGCTGCTGGAACCTCTCGTGCGCGCGCAACTGGAGAAGACTCCGCAGACCGCAGCGGCGATCCGCACCACCACGGCGCTGACGATCTTCAATGCAGGCAACAAGGAAAACGTGCTGCCGGGCCGCGCCGAGGCGACGGTGAATTTCCGCCTGCTGCCCGGCGAGACCGAGGAGAGCGTGATCGCACGCGTCAAATCCGTGATCGCGGATGACCGCATCAAGGTGACACCGAATCCCGGCAACACCAATCCGCCGCCACGAACGTCCACTTCAACGCCGAGCTATCAGGCGGTGAACCGCACCATCCGCGAAATTTTTCCCGATGTGCTGGTGGTGCCCGGCCTGATGGTCGCGGCCACCGACTCGCGCAACTATCTCGATGTGACCGACAACATCTTCCGCTTTTCGCCGGTGCGCGCGACGGCGGACGACCTGAAGCGCTTTCACGGCACCAACGAACGGCTTAGTGTCGCGAACTATGCCGACATGATCCGGTTTTACCGGCGGCTGGTGCAGAACGTCGCCACGCCGTAAGGGCTAGACGGCAGGCGCCCCAATCCCCCTGATCGCGCAGGCGGCGCGCACGGTGTTGACCAGCAGACAGGCAATCGTCATCGGGCCGACACCGCCCGGCACAGGCGTGATCGCGCCTGCCACCTGAGCCGCTTCCTGATAGGCCACATCGCCGACCAGCCTGCTCTTGCCATCCGCGCCGGTGACGCGATTGATGCCGACATCGATCACAGTGGCGCCGGGCTTGATCCAGTCGGCCTTGACCATCTCGGGCTTGCCGACGGCGGCAAGCAGGAGATCGGCCTGCCTGCAGATATTCGCCAGATCGCGCGTGCGCGAATGCGCGATGGTCACCGTGGCATTCTCGTTGAGCAGCAATTGCACCAGCGGGCGGCCGACCAGATTTGACCGGCCGATGATGACCGCGTTCAGGCCTTCCAGCGACGTGTGAACCGTCTTCGCAAGGATGATGCAGCCAAGCGGCGTGCAGGGCGTGAGCGCCGTAAGACCCGTCGCAAGCCGGCCCGCGTTGATCGGATGCAGGCCGTCGACATCCTTCGCCGGATCGATCGCATTGATGACGGCTTGCGTATCCAGTCCCTTCGGCAGCGGAAGCTGCACCAGAATGCCGTGCACGGCGGGATCGGCATTGAGCTTCGCAATGAGCGCCAGGAGATCCGCTTGCGCCGTATCCGCCGCGAGTTTGTATTCGAACGAGGCCATACCTGCGGCTTCGGTCTGCTTCGCCTTGTTGCGAACGTAGACTTCGGAAGCGGGATCGTTGCCGACCAGAACCACAGCGAGACCCGGCGTCAGACCATGATCGCGCTTCACGCGCGCCACTTCATCCGCGACGCGGGCGCGCAGATCGGCGGCAATGACTTTTCCATCAATGATTTTGACCGGCATTGGACGTCTTTCGTCAGGACTTGTTGGTCAGGGCTTTGTCGTAAGAGCTTGCAGGGCATCGCCCAGTTTTTTCGGATCGCCGTCCACCGCCACCTGCTTCAGGCGCGATGTGGCACCCGACAGCACGCGGACATGGCTTTTCGGCACATGAAGCGCCTTGGCAAGCAGTTCGGTCACGGCGCGGTTGGCTTCGCCGCCTTCGGCGATGGCGCGGACCCGGACCTTTACAACGCTGCGGCCATCGGCCCGCGTTTCAATCCCGTCGATCGCGTCCATTCCGCCGCGCGGCGTGACGCGCAACGCGACGCTGATGCCTTGAACGGAAAAGCGCCACGGGAGAGACAAGGAACCAGCAGACCTCGTGCGATCAGATCACGTTCGGATAGATGTAATAGGCAATCACGCGCTGGATGAACATGATGATCAGGATGACGATGATGGGCGAGATATCGAGACCGCCGAAATTCGGCATGATGTTCCGGATCGGCCGCAGCACCGGTTCGGTGATCTTGTAGAGGAACTCCGCCACCGACGCGACGAACTGATTGCGGGTGTTCACGACGTTGAAGGCGATCAGCCAGGACAGGATCGCCGAGGCGATCAGCAGCCAGACATACAAATCCAGAATGACGTTGATGATGTCGAGAATGGCGCGCATGGCAGGGCCGATGTCCTTCGCTCGCTTCCGTGGATGTCCGCCTCAATAGCGTTTCGCGGCGGCGCAAACAAGGGAGGTTTCCAGGCCGGGCAGGCCTTGAACCAGCCCAAACCGGGCCGCCCCGCCTATGTTTTGCGCGCGATCCGGTCACCGAACCGGCCAGCATTCCGGGCCGATACCAGCGCCGTAAACATTGATTTGGGCGTTCTTGACTTGGCCATGATCGGGATTGTAAATGGCCGTCACTTCATCCGCCGCCGCCATTTGGTCGGCCGATCAAGGGGCCATAGCTCAGCTGGGAGAGCGCGTCGTTCGCAATGACGAGGTCGGCGGTTCGATCCCGCCTGGCTCCACCAATTTCCTCACTGCACGATCCCGAAGCCTTTATCCAAAGCCGCGATCCAATGCGCTACACTGCGCCGAAAGCGCATGTCGCGAAAGGGTGCATCATGACCACCGAAAAATTCCAGTTTCCCGGCTCGGACGGGCAAATGCTGGCCGCGTCGCTGGATTGGCCGGATGGGACACCGGTCGCCTACGCCCTGTTCGCGCATTGCTTCACCTGCGGCCAGAATGTGCTCGCCGCAAAGCGGATCGCGGAAGGCCTGGCGAAACATGGCATCGCCACGCTGCGGTTCGACTTCACCGGTATCGGCGCCAGCGAGGGTGAATTCGCCAACACGACATTCTCATCGAACATCGGCGATCTCGTGCTGGCGGCAGACCATTTGCGCAAAACACGGCAAGCGCCGTCAATCCTGATTGGCCACAGCCTCGGCGGCGCCGCCATTCTGGCCGCGACTCCGCTAATCCCGGAAGCCAAATGTGTCGCGACCGTCGCCGCGCCGTCGGATCCTTCGCATGTGACACACTGGTTCAAGGAACAGGTTCCGGAGATACGCGAGAAAGGTGAGCTTGAAGTCTCGCTGGCCGGGCGGCCATTCCGGATCAAGCGCGAATTTCTCGACGACATCGCCGAGCACAAGCTCACGCAGACCGTCGCCAAACTGCACAAGCCGCTGCTGTTGTTCCATTCACCGACCGACAACACGGTCGGCATCGATAACGCGACGCATCTGTTCGTGGCGGCGAAACATCCCAAGAGCTTCATCTCACTCACCGGCGCCGATCATCTGTTGTCGCAGAGGCGTGATGCCGTTTATGTCGCGGATATGATCGCCGCCTGGGCGATGCGCTATCTCGATGCGCCGCCTGCCGTGGAGACCGGCACTATCGATCCACCAGCCGGCACCGTCGTGGTGAGCGAAACCCGCGCCAGCAAGCTTCAGAACGTGATCGCCACCGGCAAGCACCGCATCCTCGCGGATGAACCTGTCGAAGTCGGCGGCATGGACAGCGGCCCCGGCCCTTACGACTTTCTGCTCGGCGCGCTCGGCGCCTGCACCTCCATGACGATGCGGCTTTATGCCGAGCGGAAATCGATCCCGCTCGTGCGGACCACGGTGACGCTGCAGCACAGCCGGATCCACGCCAAGGACTGCGAAGACTGCGAAACAAAGGAAGGCATGATCAGCAAGATCGATCGCGTGATCGCCATGGAGGGCGATCTGGATGACGAGCAGCGCAAGAAGCTGATGGAAATCGCCGACAAATGCCCGGTCCACCGCACGCTGACGTCGGAAATCAAGATCGTGACAACGGCGAAGGAATAAGTTTCCCGAAGACTATTTCGATGGGACCTTTGCGCGGCGGGAACGCGCGAGATAGTCGATGGTTTCCGGACGATCCCTGAGCCAGCCGGACCAGCGTTTGAGAATTTTCACCAAACGCTCCGGCTCGACACCGAGTTGCGCCATGGCGACGCCGCCATTGACCGATTCGCGATATTCCGCGATCAGCCCGCCGCGCAGCACGAAACGGCTCATTCCATCGATCACCACAAACCGGCCGGCGAACTGCGGCACCGTTGACGTGAAGCTCGACAGCGACCATGCATAGCCCGTGTCGCCATTGCAGACCGGATCGAACATTTCCCAGCGATAATCGTCACCCGCGTCGCGATGAAACAGATGCTCCATCATATGGGCGATTTCGGCGCGGCCCTGATGGGCGCCATAAATGTAATCGTAGTAGACGGCGTCTTCGGTGAAGTGGCGCGCAAAGCGTTCGCCATCACCGGATTCCGCAGACAGCGTGAAATCATTCAGCAGCCGCGCGAAGCTGTCCTGATCCATTTCGCCGGCCTCACATCACTCCGCCGCGAGTGATGCGACAGAACTGCGGGTTTCACCCGCAGGCGGCCGGTGCAGCCAGCCATCAAGAAAGGCCATCAGCCACGCACGCTCCGCGAGATCATGGACCATGCGTCCGTTGAAATGTTCCGCACGATTGCGTGCCCCCGGAAGCGACATGCGCTCATGTCCCCGCGTGGTCCAGCGATGCAGCATCGCGTGAGTGACATCGGGATGAAACTGGATTCCGAAAGAGCGTCCGGTTCGGAACGCCTGCACCGGAAAATCATCGCCCTCGGCCAGCTGTTCAGTGCCCGCGGGAAGTTCGAATCCTTCGCGGTGCCACTGATAGACGTGATCGGGCCAATGCGAGCAAATCCTGCGGCCCGCCTCGGTCGGGCGGATCGGATAGTAGCCGACTTCAGCGCGGCCCTGCGGATGGGGACCGACCTTGGCGCCGAGATGCCGGGCAAGCATTTGCGCCCCAAGGCAAATGCCGAGGAAAGGGCGCTGCTCTTTCAGAGGCACCGCGAGCCAGTCAATCTCCCGGCGGATGAAATCGTCGTTGTCGTTGGCGCTCATCGGGCCGCCGAAGATAATCGCCCCGGCATAATGGTCGAGCGTTTCGGGAAGCGGATCGCCGAACACCGGGCGGCGGACATCGAGAGGGTGCCCCATCGCGCGTAGCGCATTACCGACCCGGCCCGGTGTCGACATCGGTCCATGGAGAACGATCAGCACGGGAAGTGCGGTAAACCGGCCGCATGCGGTGAGGCCAAACGTTGTCGGACCAGTAGTCTCAAGGCCGCAATCGAAGGGGCGATTTCCGTCAGGCCGCAGCATCGAATCGTCTTTTCCATCCCCAGCGGAGGATAAGCGTCTCCATTGAACGCCGAATTGGAAAATATTGTGTTGCGCGAGGGCCGTCGAGGCGGAATTACGCGCAGGTGACCTGCGCGGGCGGGCTTTTTACCCCTAACGCTTCTGCTGTACCCGCGCGACCGACGCCAGCACCAGGCTTCGCGGCGCAAAGCGCAGCAGGAACGGGATCATCCGCACACCGACGCCCGGCAGCACCAGCCGCTTGTTGGACATCAGCCCGCGATATCCGGCCCGCGCCACTGCCGCCGCCGACAGGTTAAGGACCGCCGAATCCAGCCCCGGCTTGAAGCCGGCAACGCCCTGAAATTCGGTCGGCACGGTGCCCGGACACAGGGCCGTGACCCGCACGCCTTTCGGCCCGAGTTCGCCCCGCATCGCCTCGGTGAACGACAGAACATAGGCCTTGGTGGCGTAATAGACCGCCATGCGCGGCCCCGGCAGGAATGACGCGATCGAGGCGACGTTGAGAATGCCGCCGCGGTGCCGAACGATGCTGTCGGCAAAGCGCAGGGTCAGTTCGGTGAGCACGCGCACATTCAGGTCGACCATCGCCAGCTGCTGGGCCCGATCGAGGTCGATGGCCTCGCCGAACAGGCCGTAACCCGCATTGTTGACCACGGTTTCAACCTCGGCATCCATCGCCTTTAACGAAGCCACTATCTTTTCGCAGACATCCGGCGCGCAAAGATCGCAAGCCAGGATTTCCGGACGTGAATATCCGGCAGCGGCAATCTCACTGGCGAGTTGCTGAAGACGATCCTCGCGGCGTGCGACCAGCACGGTATCCGTACCGTTCGACGCGAAGATTCGCGCCAGCTCCGCGCCGATGCCCGAAGAGGCGCCCGTAATGAGCGTGACACGTTTGGTCATGAAGTCATGTTGTCGTTTCAAGTTTGGCGGGAAAAAAGCGAAAGAAAAAAATCATAAAAAACGGCAGCTATATCGTCGTGTCGGACGCCAGCCGTCCGTCGGCGACACGATGCTTGAGATTGAGCCGGTCGCGCGCTGAAATGCCGAGCAGATCCGCGGCCCGCCACACAACATTGTCTTCGAATTCAGTGACATGGCCATCCGCGAAAACAAGCTCCCACATCATCTCGATGATGCGAAGACGGCCCTCTTCGTTGACCGAGCGCATGATCACGCTGGTGAAATGATAGAGATCGACAGCCTCACCCTCGGCCAGCGTCGCGTCTGCGATCAGCTTCGCTGCAGTTCCCTGATCGAGATCGAAACGATACTCGAGCAGCGCATGAAGCTTGCGCTTCTCGGCCTCCGACGGCTCGCCATCGAGCGAGATCACATGGATCAGCAGCGCGGCGGCCGCCAGCCGATAGTCGCCATCGGCAAACGTGCGCGTCTCTGTTCCGGAAGGGGAAACAACGTCGGCGATAAAGTGGCGCAATCTGTCGAGCATCAATCTCTGCTATCGAAAAACGGGACCTGACGAAGGCTCGACACCCGAAAAAGCACATGCAGCTTTCCGCAAGGTCACGCCCGGACAAAATCTAAGGCACAAGATCGTCAGGTTCTATGGCCTGAAAATGAAACTCTGGCAATCTCAGGCGGGTTCCGCAGACCTGGCGCATCCCCCGGGAGCTGGCGACACAATCCCGTCACGGGATTTCATAGATCACCACGCTGTCGGAAATCCCCCGCAATTCAACGGTTTTTTCCGCCGGAGTCAGGCCGGCTTTGGCCAGCAGCTCCATCACTGCGGGGGATTTGACCACCGGTCCGGTCGCATTGATCGCCCGTTCGGTGGCCTGCCCCTGCACCCGCGCCGCGATATTGACGGTCTGGCCGAAATAATCCTGCCGCTCGTTCAGCATTACCGCGAGGCAGGCGCCCTCATGAATCCCGATCTTGACCAGCAGGTCGCTGGTCCCCCGCGCCTCGTTCAGGTCGTCCATCGCCTTGCGCATGCGAATGCCGGCGGCGACCGCCTGCTCGGGCCGGACGAAGGTCGCCATCACCGCGTCGCCGATGGTCTTGACCACGGCGCCTGCCTCCGACGCGATGATCTCCAGCAGCGCGCGAAAATGCGCCCGGACCAGATCGAAAGCCGCGAGATCCCCCACGCGCTCGTAAAGCGCCGTCGACCCTTTCAGGTCGGTAAACAAGAATGTCAGCGATGTGATCTTGAGGCGCTGATCGATATTGAGATTGTCGGCCTTGTAGAGATCGCGGAACGTCTGGTTCGCCAGGATCCGTTTTGCAGTCACGATGGGCTTGCGCTTGCCGAGCAGATCGTGGAGCGCATCGCCCGCGATCCACACCGACGGCAGAACCCGGTTTCTGGATTGATTGTCCAGCGTCAACCGCAGCGGACCGGGACGCATTTCGACTGTGCCGGTCGGCGCATGCACGCCATCGAAGGTCAGCGATGCGTTCTGCTTCTCTTTGGTCGGTTCGCCCTTGACGTCGAGGAACAGCGCCGAATGCGTCACCGGCTCGAACACGATCACGAATTCAGCAGGCAATTGCAGCGAGACAACCGCCTTTTCGCCCGCGGCCAGTTCCACCGCTTCGAGCGTCGCCTCGTTCACGAGACGGGAGAACGAATCTTCGTTGAAGTCGATCCCCGAACTCCAGAAAATCTGCCGCCAGTAATCCCAGCTTGGGAGCGTATGAGGATCGTGCGCAGCAATCCGCCGCACGCGCGGGCTGACGGTGAAAGCGACCTCGACCTGATCGTCGATGGAGGCCTGATAACCTGCGGCACACAGGCCGCAATGATAGTCCTCCGGCTGAAGCTGCTTCAACGTGTCATGCGCGCCGAGCACGCCGCTGCAGCCGGGGCACAGCACGTTCCAGGTCAAATCGAAAATGCCGATCTGCGAGGCATGGAGAAACCCCGAGATCACCTTCTCCTCGGCAAGACCGGTTCTGGCGGCGAACTCAATCAGGTTGATCCGGTTGAGCTCATGATCGGCGCCGGTTTCGACCAGAGTCTGGATCGCTGCGGCCACCTTCGGATCGGCAGTCTGCTTCAGGGTCGCGTACAGGGAATTAAAGTCGCTCATGGCCGCAGTTTACGGCAGACCTACCGGGTATCCAAGTAATGGATACGTCAGATCGGCCGGAGACATGCTCCGGCCGATCACGTTTTTGCGTCAGTTCCCGTACAGATAGTTCGGCAGCCACAGCGTCATGCCCGGCCACAGATACATCAGCACCATGCAGACGATCACGATCAGCATGTACGGCATCATGCCAGCGAAGATCTGGTTGAGCGTGACATGCTTCGGCGCGACGCCTTTCAGATAGAACGCCGACATCGCCACCGGCGGCGACAGGAACGCCGCCTGCAGATTCACGAACACCAGCACGCCCCACAGGATCGGATCGATGCCGAAGTGCTTGAGCATCGGCAGGAAGATCGGCACGAAGATCACGATGATCTCGGTCCATTCCAGCGGCCAGCCGAGGATGAAGATGATTGCCTGCGACAGGATCATGAACTGCGTCGGCGTGAGATTCATCGACAGCACCCAGCTCTCGAGCAGCGCCTGGCCGCCGAGAATTGCGAACACCGCCGAGAACAGCGCCGACCCGACGAACAGCCAGCACACCATCGAAGTGGTCTTCGCTGTGAGGAACACCGCCTCCTTGGTCTTCTTCCAGTCGAGAGTCCGGGCCTGGAACGCCAGCAGGAACGCGCCCGCCGCACCCACCGCCGCGGACTCCGTCGCCGTGGTGATGCCCAGCAGAATCACCGCCAGCACCAGCACCGACAGGATACCGAGCGGCATCACCGACGCCACCAGCAGCCGCAGCACCTCGAACTGCTCCGCCCCCATGGTCCAGTAATAGTAAAACAGGATCAGCCCGATAATCGCGCACGTGAACCCGAAGTAGACGTAGAACTGATGCGGCGGCCCCGCATCCGCCGGCACGCCCTGTATCTGGGCGCGCAGTTCGGCGCTGCCCATCTGCTGCAAGGTCTCAGGTTCGCTCTTTCCCTCGTCCGCGGAGGCGCCGCCCAGTTCCTGCAGCTTTTCTTCTGCGGGCTCTGCCGACTGCGTTCCCGCACCAAGTTGCTGCGTGACAGCAGCGGGCGGCGGCGGCTCCACTCCCTGCTGCTGGTAGATCACCACATACCACCACGCGCCCCACAACGTGCCCACCGCCATCACCAGCGGCACCAACGCGAAGCCGAGATTCTTCAGCAGCAGGCCGTAGCTGACGCGCACGTCGGCGGCAGTGATCGCCAGCGCCCTTGCGGGCGAGATGACGGCTCCCAGAAATGCCGGCAGCATTCTGGCCGAATAAGACCGCTGCAGTTCGGCGATCCATGGCCGGACCGGGACGCGTGTCTGCTCCTCGGACAGTTTCGGCGCGATCTTGGGATTCAGCAGCGCCCAGCCGATGATGTAGATGAGATAGAGCAGCGAAAGAAAGAAGCCCGGAAACATCGTCGCGGCATAGAGCTTGACCACCGACTGCCCGGCCACCGCCGCATAGACGATGATCATGACCGATGGCGGAATCAGGATGCCGAGCGTGCCGCCGGCCGTGATGACGCCGGACGCCAGCTTGACGTCATAGCCCGCCTTCAGCATCGGATTGAACGCGATCACGCCCATCAGCACGACCACCGCGCCGACCAGGCCCGAGGCGATACCCCAGAACGTGCAGACAAACAGCGTCGCCACCGCCAGCGACGCCGGCACGCGGCGGAACGCCAGCTGGATCGAGTAGAACATCTTGTCCACCAGCGCGCCGCGTTCCATCACGTAGCCCATGAGGACGAACAGCGGGATGGAGATCAGGACGTCGTTGGTCATCGCGCCGTAAGTGCGCTGGACCATCAGGTCGAAGATGTGATTGTCGGCCCACGATTCACCCGAGCGGTGATAGGCGAACAGACCGAAGAACATGCCGAGCCCCATCAGCGTGAACGCCGTGGGGAAGCCCATGATGATGACGACCACGATCAGGCCGAGCATCAGGAGACCGAGTGCTGGATCGCTCATTTCGATTGGTCTCCACCCAAGCCGCGCTGGCGCGCGCTTTCCTCAATATCCTGCGCGTGTTCGATGGCGAGCTTGCGCGTTTCCTCATCGACATGCTCGCTGTGCGCAAGCTGCTCCTCGACCACATCGATTTCGGAGACGTCCTTCAGCCGGCTCGGCCATGCGCCTGTCCTGAGACAGATCACGCAGCGCATGATTTCGGCCGCGCCCTGCAGCAACAGCAGCGCGCCGGCCAGCGGAATCATGAACTTGAATTGCCAGACCGGAGGCCCGTCGGCGGTGACATTGGAGTGTTCGTTGATGCGCCAGGAATCGACGGCATAACCCCAACCGGCATACAGCAGCGCGGCAATACCCGGCAGGAAAAACAGAAAATAAAGCGCCAGATCGAGCGAGGCTTGCGTGCGCGGGCGCATCGAGCTGTAGAGAAAGTCTCCGCGCACATGACCGTTCTGCGCCAGCGTGTAGGCGCCGCCGATCATGAACAGCGTGCCGTACATCATGTTCGAGGCGTCGAAGATCCACGCCGTGGGCATGTTGAGGATGTAACGCTTGAAGACTTCGGCGCAGACCAGAAGCATCAGCCCCATGATCAACCACGCCGCGGCCTTGCCGGTCCAGGTACTGATGCCGTCTATCTTATGGAGAACGCGCTGCGCATTCATGGGAGGCCGCCACTTGTTCTGAAGGAGTCCGAGCGATCATCGAAAACGATACGAAGCATCATCCGGGATCGCCATCCCGGATGATGCCTTGTTCGTGCTGATTATTGCGTCAGGTCTTCTTCTTGGCGTTCGGCCCGAAGTAGTGGTTATACGCCATGCGCCGGTTGGTGATCGTGTCCTGCTCCCACTGCGTTGCGCGCTTGGCGAAAGCCAGCTGGGATTCCACGATTTCCTTGAACAGCGGATCCGACGACTTCTTGGTGACGACCTCGTCGTAGATGTCGAGCTGCTTCTGCAGAACCGAGTCCGGTGTCTTGTAGAACTTCACCTTGTCCTTGGACTGCATCTCCGCATAGTCCTTGGAATAGCGATCGATCGCCTTCCAGGCCATGTCCTGACCTGCGGCTTCCGCCGCATTGTCGAGAATGGCGCGCATCTTCTCGGGCAGCGCGTCATACTTGGTCTTGTTGAACATGATTTCGAACTGCTCGGCGTTCTGATGGTAGCTCTGCAGCATGCAGACCTTCGAGACGTCCGGGAAGCCGAGCACGCGATCCGACGAGGCGTTGTTGAATTCAGCCGCGTCGAGCAGGCCGCGATCCATCGCCGAGACGATTTCGCCGCCGGGCAGCGCGTTGACGGCGGCGCCCATGCCGGTGAACACGTCGATCGAGATACCGACGGTGCGGAACTTGACGCCCTTCAGATCGTCGGCCTTGGTCACCGGTTTCTTGAACCAGCCGAGCGGCTGCGACGGCATCGGCCCATACGGGAACGAGACGACGTTGGCGCCGATCGACTTGTAAAGCTTCTCCAGAAGCTCCTTGCCGCCGCCGTACTTGTGCCAGGCGAGCAGCATGTTGGCGTCCATCGCGTAAGCCGGACCCGACCCCCACAGCGCGAGCGCATTGCTCTTGCCGTAGTGATAGGCGAGCACGCCGTGGCCGCCGTCGAGCGTGCCCTTGGACACGGCTTCGAGCAGCTGGAACGCCGGCACCACCGCGCCCGCAGGCAGCACTTCGATCTTCAGATCGCCGCCGGTCATGTCGTTGACCTTCTTGGCGTAATCGAGCGCGTATTCGTGGAAAATATCCTTCGACGGCCACGTGCTCTGGAAGCGCATGGCGATCGGGCCGCTCTGGGCGAGCGCGGCCGGCGCTGCAACGCTTGCAGCGGCCCCGGCTGCGGCAACTTTCAGAAAGTTACGGCGGCTGGAGGTTTTGTCCGTGGAGGTTTTATCTTTGTGTCGTTTCGTCATGGCGTTCTCCCCTGATGAGCCCGCTCTTTTTGAACGGACCTTTTTTGATTGATGGCAAGACAAAGGCTTGCGGGGAGGTTTGGCAAGAATGATCGGATGAATGCGACTCTTCGACGCGGCTTGCGCCGATAGTTTCTAAGACTTTGGAATAAGAACACCGCCCGCGTGTTATCAACTTACCGGCGTTGTCGCAGCGCAATAAGGCGCGGTGAGGCCTGACGCATCAGGCCGTGCGCGGCGTAATCCGAAACATCGGCGAGCGATTCGGCTGCGTGGTCACCACGCCAACCGGCGTCACCGGCTCGCGCTCGAGAAGCTCGACCCGGAAGGCAGCGACCAGCTTGGCGAGCGCCAGCGTCGCTTCGGTCAGCGCGAACTGCGCGCCGATGCAGACGCGCGGACCGACGCCGAACGGCAGGTAGGCGAACCGATCCGGTGGCGCGTTGCCAGACAGGAAACGCGATGGCCTGAAAGCATTGGGCTGATCCCAGAGTTTCTCATGCCGGTGCAGCAACCAGGGCGAGATCAGCACCACATCCTTCTTCGCGATATCTGCGCCGGGCACCGTGTCAGGACCAGCCGCCGCACGCACGATCAGGAAGGCCGGCGGATACAGCCGCATGGTCTCGTCCAGCACCGCGCGGGTGAACGTCAGCCGCGTCGCGTCGAGCGGCCCGCCTGCAAGCGCGCCTTTTGCCTCCGCAGCCAGTTCATCCTGGGTCGCCGGATCGAGCGCCAACAGATAGAGCGACCAGAACAGCGCCGTTGCCGTGGTCTCATGGCCTGCAAGGATCATGGTCGAAACCTGATCGCCAAGCTGTTCGTCGGTGAAAGCCTCACCCGTTTCCGGATCCCGCGCCGCTACCATCAAATCAAACAGATCGCGTGGCGCGGCATCGCCGGAGCCCGATTGGCTCGTCATGGCGCGCCGCTCGGCGATCAGATTTCCCATGAAGCGCGTCCAGCGCCGGCGGAACATGGCGCGGGAAATATCCCGTGGGCTGGGCCAGCCCGGCGGCAACAGCAGATCGAGAAATCGCGGCTGCGCAAGTCGCTCGCCGTACTCGTTGACGAAGCCGCGCAAAGCCGCGCCATGCTTCTCCAGTTCGAACGAGAACATGGTGCGCCCGGCAATATCCAGCGCAAGCCGCTGCATCGCTTCGCGCAGATCGATCGGCACGCCCGTTTGCATCCGCAGCGTACCGATCGCATCGTCTGTCGCGGCCAGCATGTGCGGAACGAGCAGCGGAATCGCGCGTGGCGCAAAGGCAGGCGCCAGCGTGCGGCGCTGGTTTTTCCACGCCTTGCCTTCGGCCAGCAAAAGGCCCTCGCCAAGAATCGGCCGTAGCACGCGGAACGCTGCGGGGGTCCGGGTATAGTTCTCGTAATTCTCGACAAGAATATGCCGGATCGCATCCGGCGTGTTGAGGATGAAACTGCTGCGGCCGAAGAAGCGCCCCCTGATAATGTCCTCCTCATAGGCGCGAGGACCCCAGCTTGCGATCGCATTGCTGCGGATCAGCGCAAGGCGCCCGAGCGCAGACAGATCATCCGGCGCGAGCGGCGGCCGCGGCGGGATCAGCGGCGCACGCTTCGCTCGCGCATCAAGACCTTCGGCAATGCTCATACGCTGCAGCTCCAGCATCAAAAGAAAGGTTATCACGCGATCCGGAAGCGACCGTACACGTCATCGCGAGCGAAGCAATCCGGCGCGTCGCAATTGAGCCGAGCTGGATTATTTCGCCGCAGGCACGGCGGCAACGAAACAGATGGCCACTCTTGTGGGGTGAGCGCGTATTCCGCCACGGGCCTGGCGCCGGCGCAAGGCTCATCAAGGATCGGATTCGGAATCAGATGCAGCCTTGAACCAAAGCGGCAGGCCCGGTGATCCGTGGCGTTCCGCCTGTACGAAATGCTCAAAGCTGCCATCGGGCACGCGGCACGCCTGCAATATCTGATTTGAGTTGTCCTCGGACAACCAAACCCCCGTCAAACGCTTGCGCAAAAATCCGGCATGCGGCGAGAATTTGCGGGCGAAGAAAAATGGCTGACGCTCGAGATAATGCAGATGATCGTTGTGAAGCGTCAGAGGTTGACCATCCTCGTCGAACTCGGAATAGGTCAGGCTGCTGTTTGCGATCCGGTCGCCGGGCACAAGAGTTCGAACGAGACTCTGAAAATAGCTTTCATCCGGCACCAGAGTCGTGCTGAAAAAGGCTCTGATGTCGGGTCGCGACCGAACGAAATCCAGCACCGATACGCACGTCGGCCAGGTCAACGCCCACCACTGCGAGCCGATGTAAGGGCTGATGCCGTCCGGCAAGCGCCGCTTGATTCCGGCAACGCTCTGGATGCTGAAGGAGAGATCGAACAGCGATGGCGAGGCTCGCCAGCCAGCCGGGAAATAGTGCTCCAGACGTTCCGCTTGCGGGCCGCACCGAACCCACGGCTGCGTGATCGGGCAGGACTGGATGAATTCGAAACCGCGATGCGTATCGAGAAATTTCACCAGCTCGCCATGAGGCCGAATCGGAAAATCGGCTCCCGAAAGCAACATCACGTAATCCGGACGCCAGCCGATTCGCGCGATGGTGAGCAACGCATTCAATGTCGCCTGGACAATCGAGAATTCGCCCCAGGCACAGCGGACCCTGTCGGCGAACTCTACACCGCGGCCAGCCAGCGCCGACTGAACGCTTTTCAGCAGATCGTCCGTTGCATTGGCATCGACGTGGACAACGACGGATATATCTCTTTGCAAAAGAAGATCGATCAGTTCTATCGCCTGCCGCGGCCGGTGATGCATCAGAACGATGGCGGCCAGCTTCATGGCTAGAACCACGACCCGGCTGTCATCAAACCGCAATCGATAAGAGACTGCGACGAACGATAAGGCGCGCTGTCGGGTACTCGCCAGTCCTTCCCGCTTTTGTCCTGCATCAGGTCGGCGTCTTCAGAGCGAAGCAGCGCACCCGTGACGCGAAGGGACCCATTTCGCATCCAGGAATTCAGGCCTCTTGGCGCCAATTGATGTGTAGAGTTCAGATAGAGACTTCGCCTGCTCCAAAGAACAAGCGGCACCTTGTTCAAAGCGGGAGCACGATCCAAATCTTCGGAAAAAAACATTCGTGCGCGAGAACCGCCCTGAACAAGGCACCCTCTTCCGGCAGGCTTGAATGTGTAACCGGATCTGTCGAAGAGGCGGGACCCCTCCCGAGGATCGATTCCTGACGGCAAATCTGACTCAACAGATTCCGCATACGTATCGATGACAAGACAGGGAAGATGCGGCAATCCCTTCATGGACAGATATTCGGTCAGCTCGCGCAGCGATCGGCTTTCAACATGCGGATAGACCAGCAATTCATCGGCATTCACCGTCAGGCACCAGTGTCCCACGCCGTGGGTCCTGAGCAGATGATTCAGCCAGTGAGCACCGGAGCAGGATTGCGCGTAGCTGGCGTCCGTGCGCCAGAGCGATACGTCAGACATCGCCGCAACGATGCCCTGTAAGCGGCCGCCCGAACCGTTGTCGATGAAGATAAAATGACCGACGCCGAGGTCACGGTAATACTGAAGGAAAAGGGGTATGCGTTCCGCATCATCGCGCAGCACGCAAAAAACGATCATGTCGCCGGCTTGTATGGCTGCGGTTCGATCCTGAACCGGCTTTAGATCGCGCGAAGAATTGCGCGCTGCAATCTGCGCGGGGACCATAACACGCAGATAATATGCACCACGGTCGGCTGCGCTCGTGGCAAGCCCGAAAAGACGGCGAAGCATAAAGGCACGCCCAAATAATCTTGAAAAAAACGTCAGTATAAAATCGGCTGTCGCTGCAAAAGTGGTGCCGCCTATCGGATTCGAACCGACGACCCCGTCATTACGAAGCAAGAAATTCCGGTATTATGGTAATTGCTAACAGGGTATGCGGGTACAACGCAAGGCGTTCCGGGACGGCCATGGAAAAGCCCGCCACGGCGATCTCCCGCATATAGGGAAACATCAGCTAATCTGCGCGCAACTGATTATACGTTTGACCAAGTGTCACCAGTCGGCACGGAGTGTTCAGCTCAGGTAATTTTATCAATAGGCTCCGTGAACTATCCGATAATTGGTTCGGTCAGCCTCTCACTTGTTTTCAAGGACGTTGCGGACCAGTTGTGAGGTCAACTGAAAATGCTGGGTCAGCAACTCGACTGCGAGATCAGCCTTCCGTGCGATTGTGGCTTCCATGATGGCGCGATGCTCATCCAGGTCGCTTCGGCTTGTCGGTCCGGCGATGCGCGCTGTGTTGCGATAGCGCTCCGCGGCATCGAACATCTGGTCGCAAAAATCCTCAATCCATTTCGTACCGCAGGCCGACAGCAGGCTCACATGAAACGCCTTGTGTGCCTTGCTCCAGTCGGGATTTCTGACTGCCGGTTGGCTGTCTAGATATCGCGGCAGGCGGGATAGGCGATGATATGCGAGCACCACGCCTTCTTCCCATTCTTGGTTGCCGTGTTGAATTGACTCTCGCAAGGCGAGGCCGTCCAGCCAGCAACGTGCCTTGGTGAGTTCTTCGAGATCTCCGATGCTGAGTTCAGCCACCTGAAATCCCCGCTGGTCGGTCTGGACCACAAATCCTTCACTTGAAAGCCGATTAAGCGCTTCACGGATTGGGTTGAGCCCGATCCCGTAACGCTCGCAAAGAGCCTGAATGCGCAGCTTGCTGCCGAGATCGAACGCGCCGTGGATGAGATCCTGGCGCAGCTTTGTGTACGCGATGGTGGCAAGCGTGCCCGGAGAATCTCGGTGAGCGGAGTCCATGAAGCGGCCGTGAGGGTGTTGAGGGTCACACAGGTATCTAGGAACGGCCTCAAAAAAACAACTTTTGACTGTTGATTTCCCTGAAAATGTATATTTTATCTCTCAGAGACCAAATTATATAGTTTATCTAAAGAGGCGACAGTGCGGCTTATTACATTTCGCAGCGCGGCAGGCGACCGCCTGGGGATATTGCTCAAAAACGATCGAATCCTCGACCTCCAGAAGGCGCGGTTGATTCATGCGAGTTCTGGCGAGGGCACACCTCCTTCTATCTTCGATAGCCTGACCTCCTTGATAGAAGCAGGAGAGACTGGCGTTGCGGCTGCCAGGCAGCTTGCCGCCATGGCCGAAGTCGGGGAACTGCCGGACGCGACTGGCGAATTGTCGGAGGCGCTCCTTCTGGCTCCGATCCCGAAGCCGCGGAAGAACGTCTTTTGCGTTGGAAGGAATTATGTCGAGCACGTCAACGAGGGCTATCGAGCGCGTGGCGTTGAGACCAAGCTGCCGGAGTTTCCCCAGTTCTTCACAAAGCCGCAGACCACAATTATTGGTGCCGGGGCTCCGATCCCACTGCACGCGGATGTCACCGAGAAGCTCGATTATGAAGTTGAGCTAGGCGTCATCATTGGCCAGCGCGGGACCAATATTACCGAAGCTGCCGCTCTCGATCACATCTTCGGCTTCACGATCATCAACGATATTACCGCGCGCGATCTTCAAAGGCGGCATGACCAGTGGTTCAAGGGCAAGGCGCTCGACGGAAGCTGCCCCATTGGCCCTTGGGTCGTCTTGCGGGAGAAGATTTCCAATCCGCAGTCGCTTGACATCACATTGCGCGTCAATGGCGAGGTGCGGCAGCAATCCAATACAGCGCGCATGATTTTCTCGATTGCCCGCCTCATCAGTGAGTTGTCTCAGGGGCTGACCCTTGAGCCTGGCGACATTATCGCAACCGGAACTCCCTCGGGTGTCGGTTATGCGATGGACCCGCCAAACTTCCTCAAGGCTGGCGACGTCGTATCGTGCGAAATCGAAGGCATCGGCACGCTTGAAAATCGTGTGAACTGACAAACAGGATGATCCGGAGGTCGGCCAAGTGAACGACTACTATGTGCACCGACTGCAGGTTTCGATGCCGCTCGCGGTCGCCGAAAAGATCGCGAATGAAGCCATAGCGGTGGGTCATGAGGTCAAGCTGCTGCCATTGACTGTCGCGGTTCTCGATGCCGGCGGCAATCTTGTTGTCCTCAAGCGCGAGGATGGCTCTGGAATCCTTCGTGCGGATATCGCGCTCGGAAAAGCCTGGGGCGCGCTCGGCATGGGCATATCGAGCCGGACGATCAGGGATCGCCTGCGGGAACGCCCCGCTTTTCAGAGCGCCCTTGCGGCGGCGTCCGATGGAAGGTTCATCCCCGTGCCCGGTGGAGTGCTGGTGATTGACGCGAGGAAAGACGTCATCGGCGCGGTCGGTATCAGCGGCGACGCCTCAGATAAAGACGAGTACGCCGCCATCATGGCCGTCGAACGCGCCGGGCTGACACCGCATCCGGAGAAGCCGGCCGATAACTGGCGGGATGCCGGTCTCTGACAACACATCGCTACAAGAAGATACTGGGGGGATGAAACTATGAAGAAATTTGCGCTGGCGGCCTTTTGTCTCGGAGCTCTGATCACGTCTTCATTCGCCCAGGATAGCTATCCATCGCGAACGATCCGGCTCATTGTTCCTTTTGCAGCGGGCGGGCCGACGGATGTTTTTGCGCGGCAATACGCGGAACGGATGTCTGCCGCTCTGGGGCAGCAGATGATCGTCGAAAACAAGGCAGGTGCGGCCGGTGCGATCGGCTCTGCTGAGGTGGCGCGAGCATCCGCGGATGGCTATGTGCTGCTGTTCGGAACGGCATCGACGCACGGCCTCTACAATCTCCTCTCGAAGAATCCACAGTATGACTCGCTGAAGGATTTCTCGCCCGTCGCTATTGTCGGGTCAGCGCCCGCCGTGATCGCGGTGAATTTGTCGCAGCCGGGCGATCTGAAATCCCTGGTCGCTGCCGTGAAGGCCAATCCCGGTAAACTTCAATATGGTTCGCCGGGCACCGGCACCTTCCTTCATCTCACCGGCGAGATGTTCAAGACAAAAGCGGGCGGACTCGATATCCCGCACATTCCCTACAAAGGTTCTGCTCCCGCTATGAATGATCTGCTGGGCAATCAGATTGGAATGGTGATCGACACTGTTGGCACCTCGTTGCAACAGTTTCGTGGCGGGAAGGTGCGCATCCTCGCTGTTGCTTCAGCAAAGAGGTCCGAGCTTGCTCCCGATATTCCGACGGTGAACGAAGCCCTTGGGATCAATGATTTCGAGGCGGGCCTGTGGAGTGTCGTGGCTGCGCCTGCTGCTACACCGGCAGCGATAATCGAGAAATTGAGCAAGGCGACGGCGCGCGTAATGGCGGACGCGTCCTTTAAGGAGCAGCTGGGAAAAATCGGGATTGATCCGATCACGGATTCTACGCCGGCAACTGCGCGTGCATTCATCCAGAGCGAGCGTGAGCGTTTCAAACCGATTGTTGAAGCGGCGGGTGTGAAGACAGATTAGCCCGGTGGCTCGACGGAAATTCTGTTCCGTGTCTGTAGGCAGCGTATCTTGGATTAACGTCGTTATGAGACGTACAGCCTGACTACTCTCGCACAGGATACGTGGATTGTTCTGAAACAGAGCTTCACTTCAAGGCCTCAAATCAAGGTCAAGCCGCCGCACGAACGATGAGATCATGTTTCTCTTCATTGCACGTTACCCTGTGGTCGCTGCAATGACGCTGCTGCTGTGCCACCTGTGGGCCGGGCCGCTTGTCGATGACCTCCTGGGGTTATTTCTCCGCGTCGGAATAATTTTAAGTGCAAGGCGAATCGTGCCGACAATCAAGCAAACAGCGCAATTGTGAGAAAGCAGAAATGTGGAATGACGTTCGAGCGCGGCATTTTCGAAATTTTTCAAAGCACTCTATTTTTGTGCTTGGCGCGGCGGGAATCTTCACGCTGGGCGCCACACTTCCGGCCTTCGCTCATAGCCCGTCAGCAGTAAAAAATCGGAAACTAGAGACATGCCCGACGGCAACGTTCTTCAACGCGAAGCTGAGCAAGAATTTCACTGCTCCGTACAATGAGCAAGCGGCACTCAAGAGCCTGCTCACTTCGCCGGTCGGCAAGTCCATTCTTCCTAACCTATGGGTGAATGCCCGCCAGGCAAAGCCGTGCTTTGCCATGAGTGATACCCCGATATGGGGGAAGGTCGTGTCACGCATTCCCGCAGACATTGTTGCGCTGGAAGTCTCCAGCGATCTCGGCCATGTTCTGGTCTATACGACGGGTCTTCCCGACTACAAGATGGAGACTCCGAAACTCTTTTCCGGTTTCAAGCCGGGCAACATCTACGGCGTCTACAAGTTTTCTGCTGAACCAAAGCCCGACACGCGCCCGGTCCACGAATTCGGGTCGAAGGGCGCAGTAGGTTTATTCGTGAACGGGGTCAGCATCTTCAATTACAGCGACACCTTCTCCTATCAGGACAAGGGGGCCTTTGCTTATAACGCAAACGTAGCGGAGGCCGCGATCGTGAACTCCGACATCGCACACGCCACGCCTAGCAATTTGCCGCAATTCCCAAAAAGTCGCGGCATTTTTCATAACCACCAGATGTCGAATGAACTGCTTCAGCAGCTTAGAGACCCCTACTGGCGCGGCGTACGCGAGCATTCGAAGGTCGTTGGCTATGCGATCGACAGCTATCCGATCTACGGGCCTCTCGGTTACAGTTCAAAGGACAAATCGTCCGGCATCAAGACGTTGAAGAGCAGTTACCTGCAACGCAGCTGGCTGGAAATGTCCAAGGGTGGAACAGGCCACCGAAGCTCCATGCCGGAATGGGCGGTGCGCAATTGGGACCGCAGCAACGATTCGAGCGACAAGATCCTCAATCTTTTCCAGAAAGCCAAAGATGAAATCCTCTATCGTGACATGGGGACAGGCGGACCGGTGCAATATGCGGGCGAGGATGCAAAACTCGCGGCAGAGATCAAGTTCTTCAATCAAAGTAACAAACTGAAACGCGATACCCAGGGATATGTCTATTGGGAGGCAAGTGTTCGTGGAGCCTCTGGCAAGAATACGCTGGTTCGCAATTATCTCCTGAAAGCTTCAGATCTGTGGGGGCCGGATATCGGTCAGGAGGTGTTGCCCGTCAGCTTTCAGATTGCGGATCAGGACAAGTTCCTCTTCAAAGCCGTTACGGGAGCGTTTGCGGAAGATCACGAGTTCATCGCCGGATATGGAGACCTCGATTTCTTCAACGGCATCGAAAGTTTCGTTCCGGAGCAAGGACGCGCCACCTATCATTACGTTGCAACGTTCGGCGCCGACGTCTCGCACCGTAAGCGTATGAGCGCGGCAAGCTTCCCGTATTTCATCGGCATTCAGTACAAAGGCGTCGTCGATCCCCTCAACGCCACGCTGGATGAGAAGGAAAAGGCAAAGTACCTCACTGACAATCGTTCCCGATACAAAGCGGTCTTTGATCTCGGCGTGACAGGCAAGACCGATGACGGCGGTTTACATAGCGGCTCGGTCATAGAAACCTGGCGCAAAACACTCAGCGGAGAATAGCGGACATCTGGGAAGCAGGAGAGCGCATGTGTGGGAGAGTGCCGCACGGCCCGTCGCCTCAAACAGCCGAACGATGGCGCATTTTGAGGTCTGTCCTGACACCGCCAGCACTTCCACTGTTTCATGGACCGACGTGTCACAGGATCAGCGGCGCTGACGGATTACCCAAGGCGTATCTTGAAACCTTTAATCGGAAACGGGTTTCGAGTGCGTGCGCGATTGTACGGAATTACATTCCCGTACCTTCCTGACCAATTCCCGATTGTGATGGAAGTCAGGGAAAGTGGTGCCGCCTATAGGATTCGAACCTACGACCCCATCATTACGAATGATGTGCTCTACCAGCTGAGCTAAGGCGGCAAAACGCGAAATCAGTATCCGCATCTGATACTTGCCAGCGCCCCTCTTTGCAACATGGCGGGACGCTTTATCTGGCCTGAATGAGGCGTGATCGGACGCGGGACGAACTGGTTCCTAATCAACTGACAAGACGGGACAAAAATCCTTTCCACCCGCCCTGCTGCGCCGGTTCCGGACGATCGGGATCGTCAAATTCGTCATGGACCGTCTCATCGGCAACGCCCGGATCGTCCGGAGCCCGCACAATCGGGATCACGACCGGGATTCGCGCCGCATCCGGCTTTTCGATATCGCGGCGGGGACGAAACACCGGCGGCGGGACATCGGCCGCCACGGGGGCAACCGCAGGAGCCGCCTGAACCGCCGGCGTCTCCGCCGGAGCCATCGGCTCGTTATCCTGCGTCGTTGCGGGCGGCGGCAGCGGAGCCGCAGATGTCACATCCAGCGGAGCCGGCAGCGCGGGCTCGTCCGCAATCTCGGCCTCGAGCACCGGCGCTTTCTCGGACGGAAGCGCCGCCACCGGCGTCAGCCACTGAAACGCATCGAGACGTCCGCTGACCGGCGACACCGGCCGCCAGCGCTCGGACACATACCCATCCGCCGTCCATGCCGGGTCGAGCGCGGCACGCACCGCGCGCTGCATCCAGAGCCGCGCATTTCCGTTCTCACCATGCTCCGCGCGTTCAAGTTCGGCCATCAGGATGGCGACACGCTGCGTCGGCGTCTCGATGAACGGCGCCAACGCCTCGCGCGCACGGGCGAACTCACCGGCATCGATCGCCGCGCGCGCCACCGCGAGCGCGCCTTCGATATGTCCCGGCGTTTTTGCTGCGAGCTTCTCGACACGGCTGAGACGATTGAGGGCTGAATCGCCAAGACGCACATGCGCATAGGCGTCGGCGAGATCGGGATGCGGCTGCGCGATCCATGCGGCCTCGATCGCCTGCATGGCGCGGCGGGTCTGGTTGTTCTCGCTGAGAAACTTTGCGGCAAGAGTCGCGGCGGGCACCAGCGTCGGCGCGAGCTTTACCGCCTCCATTGCGCTGGTCCGCGACTTGTCGCGCTCCGATGTTTCGAGATCAAGCGCCCGCGCCGTCAGAAGAACACCGCGATGGCGTTTATATGGAGCGGGATCGATCAATCCCGCCGCCAGATTGTTTTCAAGAATCTTCAGAGCGCCGTCCCAGTCGCCCTTGCTGCAACGGAAGCCAAGCACCGCATGGGATGCCCAGGCCGATGCCGGCGCGGTCTTCAAGGCTTCCTCGGCTAGCGCAACCGCCGAATAGGCATCGTCGCGGCGCTGTGCCTCGACGAACAGTCCGCGCAAGCCCAGCAACCGCGTATCCTTGCGCTCCGCCATGGCATGGAAGGCGCGCTGCGCGCCCTCGCTATCGCCATGAAGCTGCGCGGTTTGCGCATGCAGCAGCATCGCCAGCGGGTCATGCTGGGCAATCCGCTTTGCCACATCCGCATGACGGCGCGCGGCGAAATGATCCCCGGTGCCGATGGCGATCAGCCCCTGGGTGATAGCATTACGCCCCTTTGCCTGACGGCGCTCGCGGCTCATTTTGCGCAGACGCTCCGGCGCGCGCAGAAAACCGCGGATGATCGCCCATACCAGCATTGAAGCGCACACGACCACCAAAAGCGCGAGCGCAAGCACCGGCAAGGACGTGTCGACGCGCCAGGCATTCCACGACAGTGTGACATCGCCGGTCTGGTCGGCGATCACGGCGGCGCCAAGCGCGACAACGCCGATCAGAAACAGGAATAGGATAATCCGGATCATGACATGTCCTATCGCGCCGGTTTCGAAATCGCAGTCAATGTATCCATCGTGAACTGCTCCGCAGCCGCCAGCGCCTTCTCGCGCCCGTCAACCTTCGCAATCCACGGCCGCACCAGGGCGAGGTCCTGTGGCGGCAACAGCAGAAGCTCACGCTTCGCCGCATTCAGATCATTGCGCTGCGCAGCGGATGCTGCGCGCGCCACGATGCCGGCAGCGCCGCTCGCCTGCGCGTCGGTGCGCTGGATGCGCACCAGCTTTGCAAAGCTTTGCTGAAGGCGCTCGACAACGCCGGAGGGCGCAGGCGGGACGTCGGGTTTCGGCGTCAGTTGCGGCAGCAGCGCGCTCAATTCCTTGCTGAGCGTCTCCGCATCGGGAACGCCCGAATGCGCAAATGGATCGAGCGCCTTGAGCGTGTCGGCGTCCCCGGCAACAGAACGCGCGGCAGCAAGCTCGGTCACGTAAGGCGACCCGCGCCGCACGCTCTTTTCAAGATCGATCAACGCGGTCAGCCTGTGCAGCTTCGGATCTTCGGCAGGCGGTTGCGGCGGCGCGGCGGCCGCAGTACTGAGCGCCGCAGTGGCGCGCTCGATCTTGTCGAGGCGCTCTTCAAGCGCCGATGCATCAACGGATGCGGCCTGTTGCGCTATCACGCCCTGCGGCGGTGCGGACTTGATCTCGCCGAGCGCCGCGGCGACCTTCTCGCTTTGTCCGCGCACGACGGCGACCTCACCGCGCAGCGATGTCAGCGATTTCTCCAACCCATCGAAACGCGCCACAAGCGCCGGATCGGTTACCGGCTTGGGCGCAGGCTTTGCTGCATCGGATTCGATTTTTGCGACGCGCGTGCCGAGCGCGTCAACATCGCTCTTGCTGACAACATCAATTGGCGGCTTCGGTAGCGGCGTATCGAGCCAGCCGGACGACTTGGCCACACCGAGAACCAGCGCCGCGGCTGCGGCACCCGTCAGGGCCGAGAGAAGAATAGACGAACCACGCGACGGAGCTTCTGGCGCGGGGTCCCGTTCAGGACTCTCCGAAGCAGGCTTGTCAGCGTCATTCACCTCGGGCGATGCATCAGATGCAGGCGCGCTTTCGGAGACATCGGAGGCCGTCAGCTCGATGGTTGGCGGCGGCCGCTTTGCGGCATCGCCGCTGCCCGGCTTGTCTTGCTTGTCGTCGTCCATCGAACACTCCTTGCGAACCGCAACACTAGCAGATTCTTGCCGCCTCGCCCGCCTCAATTAAAGTGACGATGCCTTAATCATTCTTTCCACCACATCCAGCAGGGCTTTTTCGTCCGGGGTGCGCGCGGCTGCCACCTGCATTGCACCGGCCTCACGCAAAACGCCGGCAACCGCATCGGAAATGCAGCACTGCGGCAATGCCAGAGCGGAAATCTCGACACCATCGGCCCTTGCCGCATCGAGATAAGCGCGCGCACTGCGGCGGGAATAATGCAAAACAGCCTCTATGGTCCCGGCGCGAAATGCGTCGCTGGCGGCGCGGGTAAAGCCCGCAACCGGAACCATGCGATAGACGGTGCGGGTCGTCACGGTAAATCCCCGTGCGCCAAGTTCCCCGGCAAGATCACGCGAAAGATCGGAGCCTGCGAGATAACAGAGTGACGCCTTTTTTTTCAGTTTACCCGCTGCGGCGCTCTCCACGATGCGTTCACGCAGCGATATGGCGTCGCCATCGGCGACCGTGATGTTGGTAAAACCGGCGTCGCGCGCCACCCGCGCGGTGTGTTCACCAACAGCAAACACTGGCAGCAGCGTCAACCGCGGACGAATGGCGTGATTTTCGATCGCGCGAACCGCATTGGCGCTGCTCAAGATCACCGCATCGAAAGCGATCGCACCGTCATCCTCGAATGCGGCGGCCTCGAATCGCAGCATCGGCGACAGCAGCACGTCATGCCCCCGCGCCTGCAGCGCCGTGGCGGCTTTCTCGTTATCCGGCGCCGGACGTGTGACAAGAATGGCCATTTATGAAGCTCCATGCATCTCAAGCAAGGATAGCCCGCCTGACGATTTCACGTTATGAACTCCCTCAATGACAGCTGGTTGGCGGGCTCAAGGGAAACGCCGGATTGGCCGCAAACGCAAGGACTGAAATTGGCAAGCAAGCGCACACTGGTGCTGGGGATCGAAACCACCTGCGATGAAACCGCCGCGGCCGTGATCGAACGGCAGCGCGACGGTTCAGGCAAGATTCTCTCCAATATCGTGCGCTCGCAAATCGAGGAACATGCACCATTCGGCGGCGTGGTCCCCGAAATCGCCGCGCGCGCGCATGTCGACATGCTCGATGGGATTGTCCGCGCGGCCATGACCGAAGCCGATATCGGCTTCGGCGATCTCAGCGCTGTCGCCGCCGCCGCCGGCCCCGGACTGATCGGCGGCGTGATTGTCGGCCTCACCACTGCCAAGGCCATCGCACTGGTGCACAACACACCTCTGATCGCCGTCAATCACCTCGAGGCTCACGCACTGACCCCGCGCCTCACAGTACCGCTGATGTTTCCTTATTGCCTGTTTCTGGCGTCGGGCGGGCACACACAGATCGTCGCGGTCCTCGGCGTCGGAAAATATGTCCGGCTCGGCACCACGCTCGACGATGCCATGGGCGAAGCCTTCGACAAGGTCGCCAAAATGCTGGACCTGCCTTATCCCGGCGGACCGCAGGTCGAGCGCGCGGCGGCCAATGGCAATCCAGCGCGGTTCGCTTTTCCGCGTCCGATGGTGGGGCGGCCTGATGCGAACTTCTCGCTCTCCGGCCTGAAAACGGCAGTGCGCAATGAAGCCACGCGCCTGATGCCGTTCGAGCCGCAGGATGTCGCCGATCTCTGCGCGGGATTTCAGGCTGCCGTGCTCGAAGTCACCGCGGACCGGATCAGCGTGGGCCTGCGACTGTTCCACGAGAAATTCGGACCACCGCGAGCGCTGGTCGCAGCGGGAGGCGTTGCGTCAAATCTGGCGATCCGCAACGCATTGCACGAAATCGCAGGCCGCGCGCAGACCACGCTGATCGTTCCGCCGCCCGCGCTCTGCACCGATAATGGCGCGATGATCGCATGGGCCGGTGCGGAGCGGCTGGCGCTGAAAATGATCGACGACATGGATAGCGCGCCCCGCGCACGCTGGAAGCTCGATGAAACAACCTCGACGCCGCTGAAATTCGCGAATACGCGGGCACGGCATTAAGATGGTCCGTCATCAGACCATTTCTGTCGTCGGCGCAGGCGCGTGGGGCACGGCACTCGCCAATGCCGCGGCGCGCGCAGGACGAGACGTTACACTTTATGCCCGCGACCCTGCCGCTGCGGACAAGATCGCGCAAACGCGCGAGAATCCGAAACTTCCCGGCATCCAGCTCGAAAAAGCCATCGCTGTGACCAGCGACCTTGCGCAGGCCTCCCGCGCGAGCGCGATCCTGCTGGTCACGCCGGCACAAAGCCTGCGCGAAGCCGCAATGGCGCTCACGCCGCATCTTGCAAAAAGCACACCGGTCATCGTCTGCGCCAAGGGGATCGAGCGTGGCACGCATCAATTCATGACCGAAATTGTCGCGGACGTTGCACCAAATGCCGTGCCTGCGATTCTGTCAGGCCCGAGTTTCGATGTCGATGTCGCGCGCGGACTGCCGACCGCCGTTACTCTTGCGACAGCCGATGAAACTTTGGCGCAAGCGCTGGTCCATGCGCTCGGCTCCGCCACTTTCCGCCCCTATCATTCAACCGATGTGCGCGGTGTCGAGATCGGTGGCGCAGCCAAAAACGTCCTGGCAATCGCGGCAGGCATTGTCGCGGGCCGGAAACTCGGCGCGTCCGCGCTGGCGGCGCTGACCACACGCGGCTTCGCAGAACTCATGCGGCTCGGTCTCGCCTGCGGCGCACGCGCGGAAACGATTGCAGGCCTCTCTGGCCTCGGCGACCTGCTGTTGTCCTGCTCGACGCCGCAATCGCGCAATTTCTCGCTCGGGCTTGCGCTCGGGCGCGGCGAAGCGCCGAACCGCAGCAAGCTTGTGGAAGGAGAGTTCACCGCGCCGGTGCTGATCGAGCTTGCGGCTGAAAAGAATGTCGAGATGCCTGTGGCCAGTGCAGTCGCAGCTATTCTCGGCGGCAGGGTAACTGTCGATGCGGCCATTGAGGCGCTGCTCACGCGGCCGTTCCGCGCGGAAGGATGACAAGATGCGACGCGCCTTCGTCCTGATAGGCTCAATTCTCGCCGTGGGGCTCGTCGTTCTTATCGTGTCGGATTTCTTTCAAATCGGACGTCGGACACCCGACTTGGCCCCCGCAGAAGAGCGGGCTACGCGGGTTGAGATCAATAAATCGGCGCGGCAACTTAGCTTGTTCCGTGGAAATGAAATCATCAAATCTTACGAGGTCTCTCTCGGTTTCTCCCCGATAGGTCATAAAGCCAAAGAGGGCGACGGCCGGACACCCGAGGGGATATACACAGCCGAGTTCAAGAACGCACGCAGTCGCTTTCATCTTGCATTGCGCATTTCCTATCCCAATGCAGAAGATCGTAAGACCGCTCAGGGATACGGTGTGTCTCCCGGAAGCGATATCATGATCCACGGGCTCCCCAACGGACTTAGCTGGCTAAATCGTTTTCACCTGAGCCGCGACTGGACCGATGGCTGTATCGCTGTCACCAACAGCGAAATCGAAGAGATATGGCGATTGGTGGCTACCGGCACGCCAATTGAAATTCGGCCATAAGGAAAACAAGCATGAACTACTGGCTCGTGAAATCGGAACCCTCGGTCTGGTCCTGGGACCAGCAAGTCGCCAAAGGCGCCAAGGGCGAGGCCTGGACCGGCGTGCGCAACCACAGCGCCAAGCTCAACATGATGAAAATGAAGAAGGGCGACCGCGCCTTCTTCTATCATTCCAACGAAGGCAAGGAGATCGTCGGCATCGCCGAGATCGCGAAGGAGCACTATCCCGATCCGACCGACAAGACCGGAAAATTTGTCTGCGTCGATATCAAAGCCGACAAGCCGCTAAAGGCTCCGGTGACCCTGGAGGCCATCAAGACCGAGCCGAAGCTCGCCGACATGGAATTGGTGAAGCTGTCGCGATTGTCCGTGCAGAGTGTGACGCCGGACCAATGGAAACTCGTCTGCAAGATGGGCGGCATCTAGCCTCACCCTGCCGCGGTCAAAACCACCTTCGCAAGAATCTGTTCGCGCCTTGCGAGCGAACGGCAGCCCTTCAAGGTTGACGCGAAGCGCTCGAGAATACCGTCCTCGAATGCCGTGACGATCGTGTCATGGACATAGCTTTTGCGGCAGATCGTGGGCGTATTGGACAGTTCGTCCGCAGCAGCTCGCACCGCTTCGAGCACCTGCTTGCGGCGCGCGCGCATACTTTCGGCCGGGACCACTCGCGCCAGCGATTCCATCACAGCGGCCGACGCCATCAGGGTGCGAAAGTCCTTCAGTGAAATGCGAATGCCGGCGATCTCACGCAGGAATGCATTCACCTGCGGCGTGCTGACCGTGCGCACGACGCCGGTGTCGTCGCGATACTGAAACAGCCTGCGCCCCGGCAGCTTGCGCAGAATGTCCACCGCGCGGACAAGGCGCGCGGCATCGCACTCCTTGCGTACCGCCTTATTGCCCTTGGCACGAAATGCCAGAACGATGCAGTCATCTTCGATCGCGACGTTACCTTTAAGCAGCGTCGTTGCACCGCGCGTCCCGTTGAGCCGTGCATAGGATTCATTGCCAGGCCGGATCGCCGTGCGCGCCACCAGTTCGATCACGGCCGCAAGAGCGAACTCGCGCGTCGGACCATTGCCGCCAAGATGCTGCGCGACACTCCGCCGAATTTTGGGAAGCACCTCGATCAGCCGCGCAAGACGGCGCGCCTTGCGGGTTTCGCGCACCTTTTCCCAATCGGCGTGGTAGCGGTATTGCAGACGCCCGGCAGCATCGCGGCCCACGGCCTGAAGATGCGATGCCGGATCGCTGGCGTAACGCACGTCGACATAGGCCGGCGGCACTGCCATGGCGTTGAAGCGCTTGATCGTGGCGGCATCGCGCACAGCTTTTCCATTGGCGCGAATGAAGGAGAAGCCCTTGCCCCGCTTGACGCGGCGAATGTCGAATTCGGTCTGATCGCCGATCCTCAACCCAAGCTTTTTGGCGAGGCGCCCGACCGACGATGGATCGCACGGCGCAGGCGCTTCCGGCGCTACGATGCCGGGAGCCTCTCTCAGATCAGCGATCGTTTGACCGTCAGCCATGAACTGCACAATTACCCGGCGCGGCATTTGTTCCCATCTGCCTTGACCTGACGGGCGAACTGCGGTGAGACGCCTTATGGAACAGGCTTCGCCGCAGAGCATCACCGACAAGTCCGCGTTCATCCGCGCCAACACGCGGCTGCGGCCGGTGCCGCTGACGCCGGAAATCTCGCTGTTCGTCGCCGATGAAGCCGTGCCGCTCTGGCATAAGACTGAAGAAGAGCTTGGCGAAGCCGGATTGCCGCCGCCGTTCTGGGCTTTTGCCTGGGCGGGCGGGCAGGCGCTGGCGCGTTACGTTCTCGACAATGCCGATCTGGTGCGCGGCAGAACGGTGCTGGATCTTGCCAGCGGATCGGGCCTCGTCGGCATAGCTGCCATGAAGGCCGGAGCAGCGGCGGTGACTGTTGCCGACATTGACCCATTTGCCTGCGCGGCAGCGGCATTGAACGCCGAGGAAAACGGCGTGATCTTCGCCACCTGCGACAGCGATCTGCTCGCCGCTGACAATCCCGGTGAATGGGACGTCGTTCTGGCCGGCGACATCTTCTATGAGCGCGATACTGCGCAACGCGCCTTCGATTTTCTGTCCGGACACGCGGCGCGCGGCGCCACCATCCTGATCGGCGACCCCGGCCGCAGTTACCTCCCCCGCGACAAATTGCATCGGATCGCCGATTACAGGGTGCCGGTGACCCGCGACCTGGAAGATGCCGAAATCAAGCAAACGGCGGTTTGGGGCCTGTTGCGAGCGGCATAAATCGCACGTCATCTCCTTCAAATGGCACAGGAAATCGCAGGTCCGACAAAAGTCCTAGTTGCCGCAGCTTGTCGCTGATGTATGCACAGGCGCATAATGCAAAACCAAGAAGAAGCTGCGCGCATGTTGCGACGCGGACGGCCTGCGTGGAGGGAATGAGGAAGTCATGTCCGATAAAATCTACGACGTATCCGCGGAATGGGCGAAGCGCGCCTTTATCGACGATGCCAAATACCGCGAGATGTACGCGCGTTCGGTCAAAGACCCCAACAGCTTCTGGGCTGACGAAGCCTCCCGCCGCCTCGACTGGATCAAGCCCTTCACCAAGGTCGAGAACGTCTCGTTCGCGCCGGGCAATATTTCGATCAAGTGGTTCGAGGATGGCGTCCTGAACGCCGCCTATAATTGCATCGACCGCCACCTCGACAAGCGGGGCGATCAGGTCGCCATCATCTGGGAAGGCGACGATCCGTCCGACTCCAAAAAGATCACCTATCGCGAGCTGCACGACGAAGTCTGCAAGATGGCCAACATCCTGCGGCTACGGAACGTCCAGAAGGGCGACCGCGTCACCATCTACATGCCGATGATTCCGGAAGCGGCTTACGCCATGCTGGCCTGCGCCCGAATCGGCGCGATTCATTCGGTGGTGTTCGGCGGCTTCTCGCCCGACTCGCTTGCACAGCGCATCATCGACTGCAAATCCAAGGTCATCATCACCGCGGATGAAGGTTTGCGCGGCGGCAAGAAGGTCCCGCTCAAAGCCAACGTCGACGCGGCCATCGCCAAGGCCGGCGGTGTCGATTGGGTCGTCGTGGTCAAGCGCACCGGCGGCAAAGTCGACATGGATCCGGTGCGCGACGTCTGGCACCACGAAGCCGCTGCCATGGTCGACACCGACTGCCCGGTGGAGCCGATGAACGCGGAAGACCCGCTGTTCATTCTCTACACGTCGGGCTCGACCGGTACGCCAAAGGGCGTGCTGCACACCACCGGCGGCTATCTCACCTTCGCGTCGATGACGCATCAGTATGTGTTCGACTATCACGAAGGCGACATCTACTGGTGCACCGCCGACGTGGGCTGGGTCACCGGCCACAGCTACATCCTCTATGGACCGCTCGCCAACGGCGCGACCACGCTCATGTTTGAGGGCGTGCCGAACTATCCGGACAATTCGCGGTTCTGGAATGTCATCGACAAGCACAAGGTCAACATCTTCTACACCGCACCCACCGCGATCCGCGCGCTGATGCAGAGCGGCGACGAGCCGGTGAAGAAAACCTCGCGCGCTTCGCTGCGCCTGCTCGGTTCGGTCGGCGAGCCGATCAATCCCGAAGCCTGGGAATGGTATTATCGCGTGGTCGGCGATTCCCGCTGCCCCATCGTCGATACGTGGTGGCAGACCGAGACCGGTGGCATTCTGATTACGCCGCTCCCCGGCGCCATCGCGCAAAAGCCAGGCTCGGCCACCAAGCCGTTCTTCGGCGTGGTGCCGGAGATCGTCGATGCCGACGGCAAGGTTCTCGACGGCGAAGCGCAAGGCAATCTCTGCATCGCGAAATCATGGCCGGGCCAGATGCGCACGGTGTATGGCGATCATGCACGTTTCGAGCAGACCTACTTCTCGACCTACAAGGGCAAATACTTCACCGGTGACGGTTGCCGCCGTGACGCCGACGGCTATTACTGGATCACCGGCCGTGTCGATGACGTCATCAACGTCTCAGGTCACCGCATGGGCACGGCGGAAGTCGAAAGCTCGCTGGTGGCGCATGATGCGGTGTCGGAGGCTGCGGTGGTCGGCTATCCGCATGATATCAAGGGCCAGGGCATCTACGCTTACGTCACCTTGATGCAGGGCATCGAGCCCACCGAAACGCTGCGCAAGGAACTGGTGGCGTGGGTGCGCAAGGACATCGGGCCGATCGCCTCGCCCGATCTGATTCAGTTCGCACCCGGCCTGCCGAAAACACGTTCGGGCAAGATCATGCGCCGCATCCTGCGCAAGATCGCGGAAGATGAATACGGCAGCCTCGGCGACACTTCGACCCTGGCCGATCCGATGGTGGTCAACGATCTGGTGGACAACCGCCAGAACAAGAAAGCCAGCGGCTGACGCTGGGGTTGCCGCCGGAGATTTCCTTGCAAACACCCCTCACTCAACTGATTGCCGCAATCCTGATCGCCATGCTCAGCATGGCGATTGGGTCAGGCCAGTTGGAAGCAGCCAATCTTGGTGAGGCCTGCGGCGGCACAGGGAACATCACCTGTAATTCAGCGCTCTGGTGCCAAAGAACCGCCGGTCAATGCCAGACCGCCGACGCGCCGGGCCAATGCGACAAGGCTCCGGCCTTTTGCATGCAGATTCATCGGCCGGTTTGCGGCTGCAATGGCAAGACCTATGCAAATGATTGCGAGCGCCAGAAGGCCAAGGTGCAGCTCGACTATGTCGGCGCATGCCCGAAACCACCGAAGGAAAATGAGCCTAAAGCGGTGAAGCCAACGTCGAAACCGCCGAAAGGCGAAAGGAAGTAACGGTTCCTCCGCGGGGTCGATTTCCTCCGGTCATCAGGCACGAAAATCGATACCGGTCACCTGACCTTGATAGCGCTGCATCGTACCCAGCGCAGCTTGCAGACGCGCGGCCCCATCCTGATCGCCTCGCGACAAGGCCCCCGCGATTCCCTGTTTCGCCCTGTCCATGAAATCGATCGGCGTTGTGTCACTCGCCATGTCCACTGGCTGCATGGTTTGGGCATCGATCTTTAGCGTCATGCCGAGGAACGGCGTGCTCTCATCCAGCGACATCGCACCGGAGCGAATCTGACCATTCATCCAGTCGAAAAGTTGCTGCCGCGTCATGCCGGTGAAATCGGCTTTTGTAACGCCCGATGATTCCGCATTGCCCCCGGACTTTGCCGTCTCTGCGGTGTCTGCAAAAGCCTGCGGCGCCGTCGCGGCAGACGCCTGACTGCTTCGGTAAAAATAAGATCCCGCATCGATACGCATGCTGCTCTCTCAGTTGTTTCACATGCAACCACGCAAGGCACATGCCAAGCGCAGCCATGGCGCGGCGCCATGAGATCAAACGGTTTTTTGGCGATATTGATGCTGCTCTTCTTGTCGCTGCCCGTGTGAACTTGCCGGATGCGGCACTTTTTGCCGCGCGGACGTCACGCCGTCGCGATGCAAGCTGTGATACCGTTGGCGGGTCAGCGCATGGAGAATCCGCAAATGGACCGCAGGCAATTTCTCGCAGGCACCGCATCGCTCGCATTCGGCGCAACGGCCGTCCACGCACAGCACACCCGGCATCAGCATGCGCCGCTTCCGCAGGCGGCCCCTTCTTCCGAGCCGTTCACCGGCCTGCGCACCAACGCGCCGCATCACATCACGCCCGACGAGCAGGCACAGCGCGTGGTCGACAGCCCTGCACCCAAGGGATCGGAGGGCCGCTGGATGACACGCGCGGCGTTACCGTTGCCGCGCAGCGAGATGGCATGGGCCACCGGCTGGGCGGGCCGCGCGCATATCGTCGGTGGCTATGGTGAGGGCCGGGTCGATCGCACCTATCATCATATCTACGACCCTGAGAAAGATGTCTGGTTCGACGGCGCACCGCTGCCGCGCGGAGCCAATCACGTTGCCGTCGCCGCCGATGCGGGCCGCGTTTACGCACTCGGCGGGTTCATCGAACAGAACCGCAATCCCGATCACAATGCCTATGCGTATGACGTCGCGGCCAATCGCTGGGACAAGATCGCACCATTGCCGCGTCCGCGCGGCGCAGGTGCTGCGGTTGTCCTGAACGGGCGCATCCATCTGATCGGCGGCGCGTCGGAGCCGACCATGGAGCGCGCAAGCGTCGGCTGGCACGAAGTCTATGACCCGAAGGCCGACAAGTGGACCACGCTGAAGGCGCTGCCGGGTGCACGCGATCATGTCGGCTGCGTTGCTTATAACGGCATCATTCACGTCATCGGCGGGCGCTTCAACACTTTCGAGTACAACACAGAGCTGCATCATGTGTATCTGCCCGAGCGCGACACATGGGAATTGCGCGCGCCTCTCCCCACAACGCGCTCAGGCCATGGTCTTGTGATTTATCGCGACCGGCTGTTCGCAATGGGCGGAGAAGCCGGTTTGGTTCGCGACGGCAAGATCACGCAGGGCAAGGTGTTCGGTCAGATGGAAAGCTACGATCCGAACACCGACACCTGGCAGAGCCATGCCCCGATGCCGACGCCGCGCCATGCCGTGGGTGCCGTGACCATCGGCGACTGGATCTATGTCGCAGGCGGAGGCGCGGTGACCGGTGGCGCGGTACAGTCCGCAGTGCACGAGGCCTTCACTCTCGGCTAGCGCTCACAAAAATGTCACCCGGCCCAAGGCCGTTTGGGGCGGGGTGTTGTTTTCCGGGCATTTACTTTGCCGCCGGAATTTTCTTTTTTTCGCCGCGCGATCTGCATTTCATGCCCGGCGCTAAGGTGCTGTTGAAGCTGCTGCGGCAAAATGCGCCCAAAGGTCCGCGACGGCGGGTTCCATGTGACCCTGCGACGAATCGAAAGACTGGAGACGATGATGTTGCGTAAACTGACGATGACTCTCGCAGCCACGGCAGCCGTTGGCTTCTCTGCCATCGGATTATCCGCCACTGCCACGCAAGCCGCGCCATCCGTGGTGGCTTCTCCGCACGGTTACGCACCGGGCACCATCGTGGTGAAAACCAACGAGCGCAGGCTTTATCTCATTCTCGGCGAAGGCCAGGCGCTGCGTTACCCGGTCGGGGTCGGAAAGGCTGGCAAGCAATGGGCCGGCGCGACGCGCATCGACGGAAAATATCGTCAGCCGGCATGGTCGCCGCCAGCGGACGTGAAGCGTGACAATCCGAGCATTCCCGATGTGATCCCCGGCGGCTCGCCGTCCAACCCGATGGGCGTCGCTGCGATGACGCTGGCGGGCGGCGAATATGCGATTCACGGCACCAACCGTCCGAACTCGGTCGGTGGCTATGTCTCCTACGGCTGCGTGCGCATGTACAATCAGGACATCTCGGATTTGTTCAACCGCGTCGAGGTCGGCACACCGGTGATCGTCACCTCGCGCTGAACTGCGCAACATTCCAACCAAGAAAAGCCGCGTCATCACGCGGCTTTTTTATTGATGCGACCTATCGCGTCGATGCCGAACACCAGCCGCTGCGCCTGCCGCCCTGATAGGGGCGCGCATAGCCCGCAGACAGCAGTGCCGCTGAAACACTCGGTGTGCGGCGCGTCGCAGCGTCCGCGACCACGCGGCCGTTGTATTTGTCCGGGCCGATATTGAAGATCGTCACATCGCCGTCGGCGAGTTGCACGCGCAGCGCTTCGCTCGCCGCTTCCGCCATGCGCGATTCCTCCGCGCATGCGGCCTTCAATTCCGGCGCATCGATTCCGCGCAACCGTACCCGGGTCATCATCTCAAGTCCGGGCCACAGATGCACCCGCGCCTCGAACGTGTCGCCATCGATGACACGCACCACCTCAACGCGGTGACGCACGGCCATGTTGCCATCGCGGCTCCATGTTGCCGCAGGCAAGGACGGCGCGGCGCTTCGCTCGGCTGCTTCGGCCCATGGCAGCCGATCGCGGCCCGGCATCACGGTTCCAATCGCAATTCCGGCGGCGAAAATCACACCGAACAGCCAGAACGGGGCGCCATATACCGGGCGGTGACCCGGCAGAGACAATCGCGCCGGTCGATGGACAGATCGATCTAGGATCATATCCCTAGAATAGGACCAAAACACTCCGGTGGGCAAGCAGGATTCCCCCGATCCGTAGTCCTACCTAGCCTCAGAAATCCGAAGCGATGCCCTTCACTTCCCAGTCGCCAAAACGGGTGGGTTCAGGTCCCTTCGGACCCTGAATCTCTTTGGGCCACTGTTCGGCCTGCGCCGCCTTACGGCGCTCCTCGGCTTCGGCGAGCGCCCGCTGGGCCTGCGGCGACAACGGTTTGCGCGCTGGGGCTGAATCGGCATCGACAGGATGGAGACGAGACGGGTCATCGTTCATGGCTGACACTCCCGGATGGTCAGAGCCGAAATTTCAATCTAGAGACGCAGGGCGCCGGATCAAGGTCCGCGCACGCGATGCACTCCTACGACAATCGCCGCCCGTCTGTGAACCTGTTTGCATTTTGAAGACAGGATAAATCGAACAGGGCGCTATTCTTACATTTGGCATATTCCGGTGCCACGTATTCCCTTCCGTGCGATATCCGTCGCGTGTGTCCCGCCAGCGAATGTTTTTTGCCGCATGAAGCCTTCAAGATTTGTCCCGCCCACCGAGGTACCGGGCCTCGCAGCGCGCAGGATCGCGGCCGACATTCTTGACGGCGTATTGCACAAGCATCGCATGCTGGACGATCAGCTCGATGGACCCGGTGCACATCCCGGACTGAAGACGCTTGCCGATCGCGATCGCGCACTGATGCGCCGGCTGGTCGCAACCATCCTGCGGCGGCTCGGCACGCTCGGCCATGTGCTGTCGCGCCTGCTCGATCGCGGCATTCCCAGCGACGCACCGCGCGCGCAAAGCGCATTGCTGATCGGCGCGGCTCAGATTCTATGGATGGATGTTCCCGATCATGCCGCCGTCGATCTGTCGGTGCGGCTGGTGCAGGCGGATCGCCGCGCAGCCAAGTATGCCGGCCTCGTCAACGCGGTGCTGCGCCGATGCGCGCGCGAGGGTCAGCCGCTGATCGAAGAGGTACAGTCGCAGATGCTCGATTTGCCGCCATGGCTCGTCGCGCGGTGGACTGCGACCTATGGTGACGACACAACACGCGCGATGGCGGCCGCCATCAGCGTTGAGCCTGCGCTCGATCTGACCGTCAAATCCGATCCGGAGAGTTGGGCGGCGCGCCTGCACGGTGAGGCGCTCGCGACCGGCACGGTGCGAACACTGCTGCATGGATCGGTCACCATGCTTCCCGGCTTCAACGAAGGCGCGTGGTGGGTTCAGGATGCGGCAGCCGCCCTGCCGGCACGGCTGTTCGGTGACATTCAAGGCAAGACCATTGTCGATCTGTGCGCCGCGCCCGGCGGCAAGACCGCGCAACTCGTCCAGGCCGGCGCGCGGGTCACCGCCGTCGACCGCTCGCCCAACCGCATCGCACGCCTGCGCGAAAATCTGTCGCGCCTCTCACTCACCGCCGACACGGCGGTCGCTGACGCCACCGAATGGCAACCGCCGGGAGACCTGTTCGACGGCGTGCTGATCGACGCGCCCTGCGCTGCGACCGGCACGATCCGGCGTCATCCCGATGTGGCGTGGCTGAAACAGGAATCCGACATCGGCGCCCTCGCCGCCGTGCAAAAGCGCATGCTGCAGAAGGCCGTCACACTGCTGAAGCCCGGCGGAACTCTTATCTACTGCACCTGTTCGCTGGAACCCGAGGAAGGCGAGCAGGCGGTCGCCAGCATCCTCAGCGAATCCGGCCTGCGCCGTGCCCCGGTCAGCCGCGAGGAAGTGGCCGGACTGGATGAAGTCCTCACACCCGACGGCGACATCCGCACATTGCCATCGCATCTCGCGCACGCCGATTCGCGCCTCGGCGGGCTCGACGGCTTCTTCGCGGCGCGTCTCGTCAAATCCTGATCCCTCGCGGCAAGTGATTCGCAAATAACCGAAGCCTCAATCGGCTTTTGCGACACTCATCGGTGAATTTCCCAAAGATTACTTGGAGATGTGCCGGGGGTGCCTTGCGGCCATTTCCGGATTACAACGGTGCGCGAAAGATTCTCGCGGCGCGGGTGCGGTACCCCGCGCGGGTTTCTATCGGTTCATGGGGAACGGTCAGGGCTGGCGGCGGAGGACTCCCCCCAGCGCGATCAGGAACAGGGCGCTCGTGGCGGTTGCTTACCGACGACGGATCTCATCGCTTCTGCTTGGCCGCGCCGCGCGGTCCGTATTCGCGCGCGCCAGCGGGCAGTCCGTTGCCCTGTCGCGATTCTGGCCGGGCCGCACCGACCGGCTGCTGATCGCGCCGAATGACCTTCGTACGGTTGACGCCACCCGCGCTTCCGAAATTTATGCCGGGCGCTTTGTGTTCGCGGGCAAGATCGTCACCTCGCACGGACGCTCGATTTTCGAACTCGATCCGCCCTCGGATGACTGGGAAGCCAATCTGCTCGGTTTCGGCTGGCTGCGTCATCTGCGCGCCGCCGATTCCGCGATCACCCGGGCCAATGCCCGCGCACTGATCGACGACTGGATTTCAAAACCAATCCGCAAGCGCGGCATCGGCTGGCGCGCGGATGTGCTGGCGCGGCGTGTCATCTCGCTGCTGTCGCAGGCGCCGCTGGTGCTGAACGATGCCGACGGAAAATTCTATCGGCGCTTCCTGCGCAGCCTGACCCGCGAGATTCGCTATCTGCGCTACACCATGGTCGACATTCCCGACGGCGTGCCGCGCCTGCAGGTGTTGATCGCCCTGTGCTATGCCTCGCTGTGCCTCGCCAATCAGGCCAAGCACATCAAGTCCGCATCGCGCAAACTATCCGACGAACTGCAACGGCAACTGTTGCCCGATGGCGGACACATCTCGCGAAATCCCGGCGCGCTGATCGAACTGCTGCCCGACCTTTTGCCGCTGCGCCAGACCTATACGGCGCGCAACATTGCGCCGCCGCCTGCACTTCTCAACGCAATCGACCGCATGATGCCGATGCTGCGTTTCTTTCGGCATGGTGACGGCAGCTTCGCACTGTTCAACGGCATGAGCAGCGCGCCTTCGGGTCTGCTCGCGACGCTGCTGGCCTATGACGATACCCATGGCATTCCGATGTCGAACATGCCGCATTCGGGCTTTCAGCGCCTCGATGCAGGTTCGACCGCGATCATCATGGACACGGGCGCGCCGCCCGCACCGGCAGTCAGCCGCGATGCTCACGCCGGGTGCCTGTCGTTCGAATTGTCGTCCGGCACCGGGCGTATCGTGGTCAATTGCGGGATTCCTTCCACCAGTCGTGACAACTGGCGCTCCTTCGCGCGCTCGACGGCGGCGCATTCGACCCTGATCTGCCACGACACATCGTCGTGCCAGTTCATCGAATTGCCGGCGATGAAGCGGATGCTGCAGGGCGCACCGATTGTCTCCGGCCCCTCCAATGTGGGCGTGTTCCGCGAAGCCGACGACGACAATATCCAGTTGACCGCAACCCATGACGCCTATGCGCGGCAATTCGGGGTCGTCCATCAGCGCAGCCTGACGCTTTCCGGCGACGGCAGCCGTCTTGATGGCGAGGATACGTTACTGAATGCATCGGGCTCCTCAACGCGCAACAAGCCCGACGATTATGTGTTGCGATTTCATCTGCATCCGTCGGTCAAGGCGAACCGCCTGACCGACGCGCATGGCGTGATGCTGGTGCTGCCCAACCGTGACGTCTGGACCTTCGAGGCCCCTCACGACAAGGTCGACCTGGAAGACAGCGTGTTTCTGGCCGGGTCGGACGGCCCGCGCCGGACATCCCAGATCGTGATCCGGCAGCAGCGAAAGGATTCCCCGAGCGTGCGCTGGAGCTTTACCCGCTCGTCGGCCTCCGCTTCCGTCACCAACGCCCGCCGCGACGCCCGGCGGGAGCCGGAATTGCCGCTTTAAACAGCTGAATTTTATCCTGTTTCAGTTGCCCTCAAAAAAGCAACAGTTTGGCGAATTGCACCGTTTTGCCGGGCGAAAAACCGTGCTACCCGGCGACATCTATCGAACCAGGATCCTTATCTCATGGCTGACCACCCGCGCCGTGTCACGCGCGCACTCCTTTCCGTTTCCGACAAATCCGGTCTGATCGAGTTCGCACGCGCACTCTCAGGCATCGGCATCGAGCTGGTCTCCACCGGCGGCACCGCCAAGGCCATTGCCGAGGCCGGCCTGAAGGTCCGCGATGTTTCCGATTTGACGGGATTCCCGGAAATGATGGACGGGCGGGTCAAGACCCTGCATCCGAATGTGCATGGCGGCCTGCTCGCGATCCGCGACAATGCCGATCACACCCGCAGCATGAAAGATCATGGCATCGCGCCGATCGATTTGCTGGTGGTCAATCTCTATCCGTTCGAAGCAACCGTCGACAAAGGCGCGTCCGAGGACGACTGCATCGAGAACATCGACATCGGCGGCCCGGCGATGATTCGCGCCGCGGCAAAGAACCATCACGATGTCGCCGTGGTTGTCGAAGCGTCCGATTATCAGGCTGTATTGGATGAACTCGCCGCCAACAACGGCGCGACAACGCTGTCGTTGCGCAGGAAGCTGGCGCAGAAAGCTTACGCACGCACCGCTGCCTATGATGCCGCGATCTCGAACTGGTTCGCCGAACAGCTGAAGATCGAAGCCCCGGATTTCCGCGCTTTCGGCGGCAAGCTGATCCAAGCGCTGCGCTACGGCGAAAATCCGCATCAGCAGGCGTCGTTCTACAAGTCGCCCGAGCGCCGCCCCGGCGTCGCCACCGCGCGCCAGTTGCAGGGCAAGGAACTGTCCTACAACAACATCAACGATACCGACGCGGCCTATGAAGCCGTCTCGGAATTCGACGCCAAGCGCACGGCGGCCTGTGTTATCGTCAAGCACGCCAATCCGTGCGGCGTCGCGGAGGGAGCGGACCTTGCAAGCGCCTATCGCAAGGCGCTCGCCTGTGATTCGACCTCTGCCTATGGCGGCATCATCGCTTTCAACCGCAAGCTCGATGCGGACGCGGCGAATGCCGTCGCCGGCATTTTCACCGAAGTCATCATCGCGCCGGACGCGACCGATGAAGCGATCGCCATTATCGGCAAGCGCAAGAACCTGCGCCTGTTGCTGGCGGGCGGCTTGCCTGATCCGCGTGCTGCAGGCCTGATGACCAAGACGGTCGCGGGCGGACTATTGGTACAGTCGCGCGACAACGCGGTTGTCGACGACATGACTTTCAAGACCGTCACCAAGCGCGCACCGACCGAGGCCGAACTGAACGATCTGCGGTTCGCGTTCCGTGTCGCCAAGCATGTGAAGTCGAACACCATCATCTATGCGAAGGATCTCGCCACCGTCGGCATCGGCGCGGGCCAGATGAGCCGTGTCGATTCGGCGCGCATCGCCGCGCGCAAGGCGGAAGATGCTGCAAAGGAATTGGGACTGGCTGCGCCGATGACCAAGGGCTCGGTGGTCGCGTCCGACGCCTTCTTCCCGTTCGCCGACGGATTGCTCGTGGCGATCGAAGCTGGTGCAACCGCCGTTGTTCAGCCCGGCGGCTCCATGCGCGACAATGAGGTGATCGAAGCCGCCGATGCCCACGGCATCGCCATGGTGTTCACCGGCACCCGGCACTTCAAGCACTGATCAGACCGGGCGTGCGCGAACGGCTTCAGCTTTCACGCGCGTCAGGAGTATGAGGCCGCTCGCGAAGAACAGCACCAGCACGGCCATTCCGGCCTTCTGGCTGTTCGCGGCGGCCGTCACTAGCCCGATCAGCAGCGGGCCTAAAAACGACGTGACCTTCCCCGTCAGCGCGAACAGGCCGAAGCATTGCGTGATGCGGTCTTTCGGCGCGAGGCGAATCAGCATGGTCCGCGATGCCGCCTGCATCGGACCCGCGGCGAGGCCGATCAGAAACCCGAGCGCGAGATAGGCTTTTTCAGCGGGCGCCGCGAACAGGCCGCCATCCGAAACGGGCGGCGTCACCGGAATAAAGAAGATCGTATCGCGGCTGATGAGCAGGATCGAAGCAATCGCGCCGAGAAGAATCATGAGACTTCCGGCAACCACCGTTTTCGGCCCGAGCTTGTCATCGAGCCGCCCGCCGAGCCACGCGCCGATGGTGCCGGAGATCGCGAGCAGAATGCCGAACGTGCCAATCTGGATCGTATTCCAGCCGAACGTGCCTGCGGCATAGATGCCGCCGAACGCGAACAGCGACACGAGGCCGTCCATATAAATCATGTTGGCGATCAAAAACGCCAGCATCGAGGGCGTCTTCGGCAATCGCGCCAGTGTTTCGCGCAGTTCCTGCAGGCCCTGACGAACCGCACCCCGCGCAGGCATCTTTGCAGCATGATCGGGTGTCAGCAAAAACATCGGCAGCACGAAGATGATAAACCAGATCGCGGTCAGCGGCCCGGTGAAGCGATCGCCTTCGAATTCTGCGGGGTTGAGGCCAAGAATCGGCGTGAGGCCGAACAGGGTTTTGCCTGTCGATGGATTCGCCGCCATGAAGCCGAGTACAAGGACAAGGCTCAGAATTCCGCCAACGTAACCGGTGGCCCATCCGGTGCCGGACAACCGCCCGATGCGCTCGGGCGGCACCAGTGTCGGCATCATCGCATTGTTGAAGACGGTTGCGAATTCCACGCCGATGGTCGCGATCGCATAGGCAATCAGCAGCGGCACGATGATCGATGGATCACCGGGCTTTCCGATCCACATCAGCGACGAGCCGATCACAAGAAGCGCACCGAACACCGCGATCCATGGCTTGCGGCGGCCACCCGCATCGGCGATAGCGCCGAGCACCGGCGAGAGCATGGCGATCACCAGTCCCGCCGCCGCGGTGGCATAACCCCAGCTCGACTGGCCCGCGACCGGATCGGATGCCACACGCGAGGCGAAGTAGGGCGCAAACACGAAGGTCGTGATCAGAGTGAAGTATGGCTGCGCGGCCCAGTCGAAAAAAATCCAGCCCCAAACCGCCGAACGCGGTGGGTACGTCCGCTGCGGCGCGGACGCGTGACTGTCATGCACCTGGACAGCTTGAGCCATGATCGAATTTCCTGCCGAATCAGCGCCGGACATTGTTCGACGCTGCAGCAAAACCATATAGTGCGGCGGGTCAATTGCCACCGCGTTTTTACCCAGTGCCCTGAATCGGACGTTTGCGTCATCGAGCGCGGATCGCCGGAGTAGCTTATGATCCTGTTTACCAAACGCAGCTTACTCGCCTTGGCCGCGTGCGTCATAAGCTTGTCGTCTTCGCGCCTGTTCGCACAGGACTCGCGGCATGGCTACTATGCGCCGCCAGCGATCGAGACCCTCCGCCCGGTTGCCGCGAAGCACGGCATGGTGGTCGCACAGGAAAAGATCGCGGCACAGATCGGCCGTGACGTTCTGTCACGCGGCGGAAACGCCATCGATGCCGCGGTCGCCACCGGATTCGCCATGGCCGTCACCTATCCACGCGCCGGTAATATCGGCGGCGGCGGCTTCATGATGATCCATCTTGCAAGCGGCGAAGACATCGCCATCGATTATCGCGAAAGCGCCCCAGCCGCCGCGACGCGCGATATGTTTCTCGGCGATGACGGCAAGCCGGATACGAAAAAGTCACGCGACCAGGCACTCGGCGTTGGAGTACCGGGCACCGTCGCAGGGCTCGCGCTCGCCCTTGAGAAATACGGCTCCGGAAAATTCAAGCTCGCAGACCTCATCGCACCCGCAATCCCGCTCGCCCGCGACGGCTTTTTCATCGCGGACGATACCGCCGACACATTGCCTGACTGGCACCGTCGGCTGGCAAAATGGCCTTCGAGCGCGAGGATTTTCTCGCGCGCCGACGGCACATCGCTGCAGCCCGGCGACCGGCTGATCCAGAACGATCTCGCCACCACACTGGAAGCGATTTCGGCGCACGGTGTGCGTGGGTTCTACGAAGGGCCTGTCGCCGACAGGCTTGCCGCCGCCATTCAGGCTGCGGGCGGCATCATAACCCGCGACGATCTGAAGGACTATCGGCCCGTCATTCGCGCGCCGGTGCGCGGCACCTATCGCGGCTTCGATATCGTTTCGATGCCGCTTCCCTCGTCGGGCGGCACTGTGCTGATCGAGACGCTCAACATTCTCGAAGGCTACAAGCTGCGGGAAATGGGCGCAGGTTCGGTCGATGCGCTTCACGTCACGATCGAGGCGATGAAGCGCGCCTATGCCGACCGTGCGCGCTATCTCGGCGATCCGGCGTTCGTCAACGCGCCGACCTTTCAACTGACCGGAAAGGACTATGCCGCCAGGCAACGCGCCACCATCGACCTGTCGAAAGCCACACCCTGGAGCGAAGCCACGGCAACCTCCCCGCGCGAAGGCAGCAACACCACGCACTACTCGGTGGTGGATTCCTCCGGCAACGCGGTGAGCAACACCTACACGCTAAACTTCAGCTACGGCCTCGGGCTCGTGGCCGAGGGCACCGGCGTTCTGCTCAACAATGAACTGGACGATTTCACCGCAGCACCCGGCGCGTCGAACGCCTACGGCCTTGTCGGCTTCGAAGCCAATCTGCCCGGACCCGGAAAGCGTCCGCTGTCATCGATGTCGCCGACAATCGTGCTGAAGGACGGCCAACCGGTGCTGGTGACCGGTTCGCCCGGCGGGAGCCGGATTATTTCAGCGGTGCTTCAGGTCCTCCTCAATGCCATCGACTTCGACATGAATATCGCCGCGGCGGTTTCGGCGCCGCGGCTGCATCATCAATGGCTGCCCGATGAGGTTCGCGTCGAGCGCGGTTTCTCCGAAGCAACGCTTGCTGCGCTGCGTGAGCGCGGACACAAGGTCATCGAGCCGCTCGGCCAAACCTCGGCCAATTCGATTGCAATTACGCCCGATGGCCTGCTCGGCGCGCCCGATCCCCGCACGCGCGGAGCGGAAGCGGCCGGTTATTAGAGCCTTTCAGACCTGCGGCCTGCATTTGCCAGATGACAGGTAAAATGATGCGCGTAGTATTTGCCGCACGGGCCTCCGGACGACGTCACGCGGCCTAAGCCCTCGCGATGCGCGGCGAGCGCAGGGTCGCAACAACGCCGCGGACGATAGGGAGCATCCACCATGAGTACGGCTCAACAGCCCGGCGCGATGGAAGTTGCGCCGATCGAGGACAGCAGCCTTCTCGCCTTCTATCGCGACATGAACAAACCGGAACGCCGCACGTTCTGGGCCTGCTTCGCGGGCTGGTCGCTCGACGGCATGGACTTCATGATCTATCCGCTGGTGATCGGCACCATCATCACCATGTGGAAGGTCGATCCCGGCACGGCCGGTCTTGCAGGCACCGTCACACTGCTCGCCTCAGCCATCGGCGGCTGGCTTGCCGGCTATCTCTGCGACCGCATCGGACGCGTCAAGACACTGCAGATCACCATCATCTGGTTCTCGTTCTTCTCGCTGGTCTGTGCCTTTGTACAGAACTTCGATCAGCTTCTGGTGGCGCGCGCCCTGCTCGGCCTCGGTTTCGGCGGCGAATGGGCGGCAGGCGCCGTCCTGATGGGCGAAGTCATTCGCCCGCAATATCGCGGCCGCGCGGTTGGATCGGTCCAATCAGGCTGGGCCGTCGGCTGGGGCCTTGCGGTGCTGTCGCAGGCGCTTCTGTTCTCCTATCTGCCCGCAGATATTGCATGGCGCTGGATGTTTGCCATCGGCGCGTTGCCTGCGATTTTGGTGTTCTTCCTGCGCCGTTACGTCGAAGAACCGAAGGTCGCCGCCGAGACTCTGGCGAAGCAAAAGGTCTCCGGCGACAGCCCCGCATTGTGGGAAATCTTCTCAGGCCCCATCGCGAAAACCACGATCCTTGCCTCGCTCGCCGCGACCGGCTGCCAGGGCGGCTATTACGCCATCACCTTCTGGGTGCCGCGCTTCCTCACCACCGAGCGCAAGCTCTCGATTGTCGGCTCCACCGGTTATCTCGCGGCGCTGATTATCGGATCGTTCATCGGCTATCTCGTCGGTGCGTGGCTCGCGGACCGGATCGGACGGCGCAATCTGTTCCTGACTTTCTCGCTTGGTGCGATGGTCGTCGTTCTCGCCTATACGCAACTGCCGTTGTCCAACGAGGTATTGTGGCTGCTCGGCTTCCCGCTCGGCTTCTTCGCTTCGGGTTACTTCTCCGGCATGGGCGCATTCCTGACGGAGCTTTTCCCGACGCGGCTGCGCGGCTCGGGACAAGGCTTCTGCTATAATTTCGGCCGCGGTATCGGCGCGCTGTTCCCGTTTCTTGTGGGCTGGCTGTCGACATCGACCACGCTCGGCAATGCCATCTGCATCTTCGCCGTGCTCGCTTACGGACTGTTCTTCCTGGCAGCCTTCGCCCTGCCGGAAACACGCGGCAGGATTCTTCACGCCGATGCCTGATTCACACGTTCCACCAAACGAGGCCCCGGCATGTCCGGGGCCTCAACCACATCAAAGCGGTCCGGCACGCTTTACGGTGCCGCGCGGCGCGGTCGATACCCATGCCCATGTGATCGGCCTGCCGCCGAACTATCCCTTCATGCCGGAGCGCAGCTACACGCCGCCGGAAGCGACCGCGCGTGACTACATCGCGATGCTGGATGCAACGGGGATGACGTACGGCGTGCTGACGCAAGTCAGCGTGCATGGCACCGACAATCGTCTGATGGTGGATGCGCTGCGCGCCTATCGCCAGCGCTTGCGCGGCATCGCCGTCATCCCGCTTGATTGTCCTGACACCGAGAAGAATTCGCTGAAGGACGCGGGCGTGGTCGGCCTGCGCATCAACGTGCTTTACGGCGGCGGCATTGGCTTTGCGCAGGTCGAAAACTATGCCGCGCTGTGCAAGGATATGGGCTGGCATCTGCAATTTCTTGTCGATGCGCGGCAACTTCCTGAGCTTGCTCCGCGGCTGTCGAAACTGCCGGTGCCCTTCCTGATCGATCACGTGGGTCACTTTCCGACCTCGGCCGGCGTGGACCATAAAGGCTTCCAGACCTTGCTCTCGCTGCTCCGCGACGGCGCATGGGTGAGGCTCTCCGGCGCGTATCGCAACACCGTGGAAGGCCCGCCCTATCGCGATACGATTCCCTTCGCTCGCGCCGCCATCGAAGCCGCGCCCGGTCGTTGTGTCTGGGGATCGGACTGGCCGCATGTCGCCAACTGGGGCGTGATGATGGGCGTGTGCGATCTGCTCGATCTTCTGGCCGACTGGGTGCCGGACAACACCTTGCGCGACCGCATTCTCGTCGACAATCCGCAGCGGCTGTTCGGATTTCCTGCCGTGACGTGAACTAGCGTCCGACCTGATATGGTCCGCCTTTTTCAAGCGCGCGCTGATAGGCAGGGCGAGCGTGAATCCGCTCGAGCCAGGCCCAGGCTTTCGGGTAACTTGCATCGAGACCGGCGCGGGCGGATGCCGCTTCCAGCGGGAAACTCATCTGAATGTCAGCGGCGGTGAAATCGTTGCCGGCGAACCACTCGCTCTTGGTGAGTTCCCCCTCCCAGAAGGCGATGTGCTGCTTGAGTTGCGGATTGACCAGCGTGTTGAGCATCTTGCCGAACACCGGCATGAGCAGCGGCCGCATCAGTGCGGGTGCGCGCTTCGGCGCCAACGTAAACAGCAGCTTCTGCAACAGCAGCGGCATTGCCGAACCTTCCGCGTAGTGCAGCCAATAGGTGTAGCGCAGCCGCTCCGGCGTTTTCGGCGGCGGGATCAGGCGGCCGTTGCCGTAAGTCTCGACGATGTACTCAACAATGGCACCCGATTCCGCAATGGTACTGCCGTTGTCGGTGATGACGGGCGATTTGCCGAGCGGATGGATGGCGCGCAGTTCCTTCGGCGCCAGCATCGAGGGCAGGCGCTGGTAGCGCACGATCTCATAAGGCACGCCGAGCTCTTCCAGCAGCCAGAGAACGCGCTGCGAGCGGGAATTGTTGAGATGATGAACCGTGAGCATGTTGGCCGCTCCTGTGCGTCGCCGAGGGACGTCCCAGTCGTGACAGCCATGCCGTTGAAAGTCGAGAGATAACAACTCCCGTGCTCGGTTCGCTTGCAGACCGAAATCAATCCATCGTCTGCTGTTCGAGCGATGGAAGCAGGGTCTTCGACCTGTCGGCACCCGGTCCCGGGTGCACATGCACTTCCTTGGCGGCGAGAGGCTCGTGGCAAACCGAACAGGTCATCACCGGATCGAAATGGTGGCCGCAATTCTTGTGCTGATGAAGCACCGGCCGTCCCCGCTCATCCGACATGTGCACGTCGCCCCAGTGGACGATGGCCATCATGATCGGATGCAGTTCGAGCCCCTTCTGAGTCAGAATGTATTCGTAGCGCTTCGGCCGCTCCTGATAGGCGACCTTGCGCAACACACCCTGTCGCACCAGCTTGCGCAGGCGTTCGGCCAAGAGGTGCCGCGTGATGCCGAGACGGGACTGAAATTCATCGAAACGCCGGATACGGCGAAAACAGTCGCGCAGGATCAGAAGCGTCCAGCGGTCGCCAATGACAGAGACTGTGCGCGACATCGAACAGGCTTCTTCGTCAAGGCGATCCCACTTCATATCGCTTCTCCGCGCCATCGCATCTGCCTCGGACGCGATCAATTCTGATTTGGTATGCACTATACCGCCAACTTGGGACCAGGCGAACCTTTTATTTTGTGCATCGCGATAATTTCGAGCCAAGGCGCTTAGGATTGACAGTTCTATATTAGAACTCTATTGGTCGAAGACATGGTCGAGGATGCCTGCCAATCCGGCGACCCAAAAACACGTCAAGGGAGACGACCAATGCTGAGACGATCCGTCCTCAAGGCCACCACGGCCGCACTGTTGCTAGCCGGACTGCCGCTTTCGGCGATGGCGGCCGATGCGCCCGGCGTGACAGCAACCGAGATCAAAGTCGGAGCGGTGTTTCCCTTCAGCGGACCCGCCTCGGCTCTCGGCGCGGTCGGGAAATCGCTGATCGCCTATGTCAACGTCATCAACGAACAGGGCGGCGTCAATGGCCGCAAGATCAACCTGATCGCGATGGACGATAGCTACAGCCCGCCCAAGGCCGTGGAACACACCCGCAAACTGGTGGAATCCGACGAAGTCGCGTTCATGTTCTCGACCCTCGGCACACCCAGCAATCTGGCTATCGCAAAGTATCTTGCTGCGAAAAAGATTCCGCAGGCCTTCATCGTGACCGGTGCAACGCGCTTCACCGATTACAAAGAATACCCGATGATCACCACCGGTCTGCCGAGCTACGATACTGAATCCCGCGCTTATGCGCGCTATCTCGCCAGGGAAATGCCCGACGCCAAGATCGCGATCCTTTATCAGAATGATGATCTGGGTAAGGACTTCATCAACGGCTTCAAGGCGGAGCTGAAGGAAGCTTTTGACAGCAAGGTCGTGGCGTCGAGCTACGAAGTCAGCCAGCCCACCATTGATTCGCAGATCGTCTCGCTGAAAAGCTCCGGCGCCACTGTGATGCTGTTCGCCGGCACGCCGAAATTCGCGGCCCAGGCGATCCGCAAGACGCATGAATCCGGCTGGAAGCCGCTGTTCATCACCAATCTGATCTCGAGCTCGATCGCAGCCGTTCTGGCGCCTGCGGGTCTCGACATTTCGACGGGCGTGATGACCGCCACCTACCGCAAAGACCCGGACGATCCGAAATGGGCCAATGATGCGGGCGTGAAGCTGTATCGCGCCTTCATGGAAAAGAACATGCCGGGCGCCGACCTCGCCGACAGCAACTACTTCACCGGCCTGCATCAGGGCGTGATCCTGGAAACCCTGCTCAAGCAATGCGACAACGATCTTTCGCGCGAGAACATTCTCAAGCAGACCCGCAACATCAAAGGCCTGGCGCTGCCGATGTCCTTGCCGGGAATAGTCGTGAATACCAGCGCCACCAACAACAAGATGTATACCCAGCTCAACCTGCAGCGCTGGAACGGCAAGGCCTGGGATCTCGTCGGCGGATTGATCGACGACGACGCGAAGTAATCAAATTGACTTGAACCCTGCACGGCGGAAACATCTCCGCCGTGCGTCAACCGCCCGAACAGGAGGCACTCTTGGCCAAACGAAACGCGACCGTGGCCGTTATCGGCGCCGGCGACTACATCGGCGGCGAGATCGCCAAGAAATTCGCTTCCGAGGGATTCACGGTCTTCGCCGGTCGCCGCAACGGCGAGAAGCTTGCGCCGCTGGTGAAGGACATCGAAGCGGCGGGCGGCGAGATTCACGCGCGCTCGCTCGATGCCCGCAAGGAAGACGAAATCGTTTCCTTCATCACCGACGCCGACAAACACGCTCCGCTGGAAGTTTGCATCTTCAACATCGGCGCCAACGTCAACTTCCCGATCCTCGACACCACGGAGCGTGTCTTTCGCAAGGTTTGGGAAATGGCCTGTTACTCCGGCTTCCTTGCCGGGCGTGAAGCGGCGCGTGTGATGCTCCCGCGCGGCAAAGGCAATATCTTCTTCACCGGCGCGACTGCGAGCCTGCGCGGCGGCTCCGGTTATGCGGCCTTCGCCAGTGCCAAGTTCGGCCTGCGTGCCGTTGCGCAGGCGACCGCCCGCGAACTCGGACCGAAGAACATTCATGTCGCACATCTGATCATCGACTCTGGCGTCGATACCGAATGGGTGCGCCAGCGCCGCATCGAAGCGAACGGTCCGGACGCGCTGGACAATCCGGACCTCCTGATGCCGCCGTCATCGGTCGCCGAATCCTACTGGCTGCTCTACCAGCAACCGCGCAGCGCCTGGACTTTCGAGCTGGAAATCCGGCCCTTCGGTGAGAAGTGGTAGGCGCATAGCTGCCGAGCATCACGCCTGCGCGAGCCCCGCTTGCGCAGGCGTTGTTATTCGAGCAAGGATCGTCCCTTCCCAATCAGGCCGATCCTGACATACAGGTTTCCGGATCACGCCTAACACTCAGCAAGAAGTGGATTTGACATGCGGATTCTGGTGATCGGCGCTGGTGCAACCGGTGGATATTTCGGCGGCAGGTTGCTGCAGGCAGGCCGCGACGTGACGTTTCTGGTGCGCCCGAAGCGCGCCGAACTGCTGGCGAAAAATGGTCTCGTCATTAAAAGTCCGGCCGGCGATGTGACGCTCAAAAATCCACCGACCATCGTGGCGGACAAGATCACCGCGCCGTTCGATGTCATTATCCTGAGCTGCAAGGCCTACGATCTCGAGGACGCGATTGCATCGTTCGCAGCCGCGGTCGGCCCGGACACAGCGATTATTCCTTTCCTCAACGGCATGAAACATCTCGACGTGCTCGATGCGAAATTCGGCATCGATCGCGTCATGGGCGGCCAATGCCAGGTCGCGTCCATGCTCGATGCCGAGGGCGTGATTCATCATCTGGCCCCGATGCAGTCGATGTCGTTCGGCGAGCGCGGTACGCCGAAGGGCGATCGCGCCAGGCGAATCGAAGCGGCATTGCAGGGCGCAATGTTCGAAGCCCGTGCCAGCGATGTCATCATGCAGGAAATGTATGAGAAGTGGGTGTTCCTCGCGACGCTGGCTGGCGCAACCTCACTGATGCGCGCGGCCGCCGGACATATCACCGGCGCACCGGGCGGCGCAGATTTCATCCGTGCGCTTCGCGCAGAGATCGCTTCGGTGGCCGAAGCCGCCGGTCATGCACCGCGCGCCGAGTTTCTCACCCGCACTGAAGGCCTGCTGTTTGCGCCGGGTTCGCCGCTCACCGCGTCGATGCTGCGCGACATCCGCGGCAATGCCCGGATCGAGGCCGACCAGATCATCGGCGACCTGATCCATCGCGCCGAGACCAACAAGAAGGGTGCGCTCAACGTGCCACTGCTGCGTATCGTCTATACGCATCTGAAAGCTTACGAATCGCAGCGGGCTTGATCCCGCCTATCCAGCGCAACAAAGGCCGGGTCAAAACCCGGCCTTTTTGCTGATCCCGCTGCGGAGTGGATGGGAGCGATCGGCTTTTCTCAATGGCGCACGATGCGGCCTCGATACGACAAAGCCGCCTCGCGGCGGCTTGTCATTCGACAGCAACGATCTTGTCGTAACTACCGGCCAAGATTCTCATTCGAGAATTTCTGGAGCGGGCGAAGGGATTCGAACCCTCGACCCCGACCTTGGCAAGGTCGTGCTCTACCCCTGAGCTACACCCGCATCGCAGAATAATAGGCGGGCGCGAAGCGCGCCGCCCGGCCATCCTATGCCAAATGCCGCCATGCAATGCAACAGGTCGAATCCTTTAATCTGCAATCCCGGTTCCGGAAATTTTGGCCCAAATCGATGGTTTCGCTGGCGTTTGCCCCATTGCGCTGCCCCGGGGCGCGTCTGGCCCGATTGAAAATCGGCCAAAAGGCCTCCATCTGTGGCTTTGCGCGCTTTCCGGCCCGATGGTGAGCCATCGTGACGCGGAAAATTGCGTGTTCTTGCATATCGGCCAGTTGCCATGCGGCGGATCGAAGCTGCCGGAAACGGCCGGAGGCATGCTAGAAGCGGCTCAACTCTTTCCAGAACATGCGGCAGGCGAGGATCAACGTGACCATTATCGACCAAGGCACAGGGGCTGGGGCGGGATTGCCGCCGGACCTGATCAAGGACACCACGACCCAGACCTTTGTGAAGGACGTCATCGAGGAATCGAAGCGCCAGCCTGTGCTGATCGACTTCTGGGCGCCCTGGTGCGGCCCGTGCAAACAGCTGACGCCGGTGATCGAGAAGGCCGTTCGCGCTGCGAAAGGCAAGGTCAAGCTGGTCAAAATGAACATCGACGAGCATCCCGCCATTCCGGGACAGATGGGGATTCAGTCGATTCCCGCCGTGATCGCCTTCGTCAACGGCCAGCCAGCCGACGGTTTCATGGGTGCGGTCCCCGAAAGCCAGGTCACCGCTTTCATCGACAAGCTGACCAAGGGTATGCCCTCGCCGGAAGGCGATATCGCCGAGGTTCTGAAAGAGGCCGAAGCCGCCATGGCGGCGGGCGATCCCGCCACCGCTGCCTCGATCTATGCCGAAGTGCTTTCGGTCGATGCCACCAACCTCACGGCTCTTGCCGGGCTGGCCCGCTGCTATGTCACGGCGGGCGCTCTTGAACAGGCCAAGCAGACATTGGCGATGGTTCCGGAGTCCAAGCGCAACGACGCTGCGATTGCCGCCGTGCAGACCATGCTCGATCTCGCCGAGCAGGCGAAAGATGTTGGTCCGGTGGCTGAACTCGAGCAGAAAGTCGCCGCAAATCCGATGGATCATCAGTCGCGGTTCGATCTCGCTGTCGCGCTCAATGCCGGCGGCAAGCGCGCCGAAGCGGCCAGTCACCTGCTGGACATCGTCAGGCGCGATCGCAAATGGGACGACGACGGCGCGCGCAGGAAGCTTGTTCAGTTCTTCGAGGCCTGGGGTCCGGATGACGATGCGACCGTGGACGCCCGCAAGCGCCTGTCGACGATCCTTTTCTCCTGAAGCCCTTATGGGGCTTCTCGCGCCTGAGTGAGGGACGCGGATGCCGATCAATGCTGAATATCGTGGCCCCGCCGATCTGCCGAAGGTCATTCCGGTGTTTCCATTGCCGGGAGCATTGCTGCTGCCGCGCGGACAGATGCCGCTCAACATCTTCGAGCCGCGCTATCTTCAGATGGTCGACGATGCTTTTCGCGACGGTCACCGCCTGATCGGCATGATTCAGCCCGACGTGACCCACTCCCAAAGCGAAGAACGGCCGGCTTTATTCAAGGTCGGCTGCGTCGGCCGCATCACGCAACTCGCCGAATCCGGCGACGGCCGCTACATTCTCGAACTGACCGGCGTTGCACGCTTCAGGGTACTCGAGGAAAAAACCGTGCTGACGCCCTACCGTCAGTGCGGCGTGGACTTCAGCGCATTCCCTGACGATTTCGTCGCCCGCAAGGGCGAGGAGGAGGTCGACCGCAAGGCCTTGCTGGAAGCGCTGACGCAATTTCTGAAGGCCAACCAGCTCAAGGTCGACTGGGAGGGTATTGAAAGCGCCCCCAACGAAGCGCTGGTTAATGCACTCGCGATGATGTCGCCTTACGGTCCGGCGGAGAAGCAGGCGTTGCTTGAAGCGCCGGACCTCAAGACCCGCGCCGAAATCCTGATCGCTGTGACAGAGATGGATCTCGCCAAGAAGCAGACGTCCGGCGATCCGCCGTTGCAGTAAATGCGGGATCAGTAACCCGCGATCGCCATCACCACCACGGCGCTCAGCAACATCCAGCCGAAATGCCGGCCACGCTTGGCCCATGCATTTGCCATCGCCGCGAAGGCAAACACCACAGCCATCGTGACAATGATCCAGTGGCGCGCGACATCCGACGCCATCAGAGGCGCGGTGAACAGCAGAACACCTCCGCCGATCCACGCCACGGTGCCGGTCTGCCAGACAAGACGCAGCAGCGTTCGTAGTTGCGGAGGCTCGATGGTGATCCTGCGGTCGGTTTGAGCGAAAATTCTCGTTTCGCCCAGCGTGCCGTGAATCAGCGCCACAATGATCGCGAGAACACCCGCGGCTTGCAGCAACAGATCGCGCATCGCCCGCTCCCTTAGCCATACATAACTGTATGGTGAGAGTATCTCGGCGCTGGCGCTTGTCAATACAGTTATGTATGGTGAAATCGATGAGAACGCCGTCCAAGCGCCGCCCGAGAGCCGATCAGTTTTCCGCCACAGACTGGCTCGATCAGGGCCTGAAAACCCTGACCGAAAGCGGGTTCACTGCGCTCAAGGCCGAGCCGCTGGCCAAGGCCATGGGCGTGTCGCGCGGCAGTTTCTATTGGCATTTCGCCGACGTCGCCGCGTTCCGCACAGCACTGCTCATACACTGGCGAGAGATCACGACCGAGCAGATCATCGCGAACCTTGAACAGTTGCCGAAGAACAAAAGCCCCATCGACGAATTGCTGCGCCGCGCGTTCGGCAGGAGACTGCCGCTGGAGATTGCGGTACGAAGCTGGGCGATCGTCGATCCGGCAGCTCTCGCAGCAGTGCATGCCATCGACAAGCGGCGGTTGTCCTACATGGAGGATCAATTCGCAGCGCAGGGATGTCCACGCGCTACGGCGCGGGCACGCGCACAGGTTCTGTATTGGGCCTTTCTCGGGTTCTCGCTTTCGGACAAACCGTTGCCGAAAGCACGGCAGGATGAGATTCTCGATGAACTGATCGGGATCGCCAATGCGCCGAAGTAGCGTCTGCGACAACGACCCCATCAAGCTGTTGATTCGGACTGTCCGAGTTGTGATACAAAGAAAAGAGTGCGATCCAGTTATAGATGTGGAGTTGACCGATGACCTTGCCGTCTGAGCGCCCCGAAAGCGGCGTCGATCCGAAACTGCTGGAAATCCTGGTGTGTCCGCAGACCAAGGGCCCGCTGGAATTTGACAGCGCAAGGCAGGAGCTGATTTCGCGCTCGGCCAAGCTGGCCTATCCGATCCGCGACGGCATTCCGATCATGCTCCCCGAAGAAGCGCGCCGGCTCGACTGAGCGCAGACTTTCATCTGCGGCGCCGCCGCTGACGCGCCGCGTTGCCGATTATCACAATCCCGGAGATGCCCGATGCAACATTACGCTCTTGAACGCTGGCACCAGTTCATCAAATCTCCCGATGAGAAGGTCCTGTGGGACCTGCTTCATCCCGATGCCGTGTTCGAAAGCCCGGTCGTCCATACCCCGCAGCGCGGACGCGACATTACTTTCAAATATCTCGCCAGCGCAGGCTCCGTTCTCGGCGGCCCCGGCTTCAAGTACCTCGGCGAATGGCGCAACGAGAATGGTGCCGTGCTTGAGTTCGAGAATGAAGTCGAAGGCATCAAGATCAACGGCGTCGATATCATCACCTTCAGCGATGACGGACGCCAGATCACGCATTTCAAGGTGATGGTGCGGCCGCTGAAAGCGATCAATCTGCTGCATCGCCTGATGGGTGAACAGCTGGCGAAACTCTCCGCATAACGGAGGCGCTACAGCGCCTCGCCGCGCAACAAGCGCGGCACTTCGCCGGACAGGCCCGCAGCCTGCCGGATGAACGCGCTTTTCAGCGGCGGCACGCGGTCGACAAGGCCGAGCCCGATATCGCGCACCGTGCGAAGCAGCGTCGACTTGTTCGAGAACAGCATGTTCAGCGAATTGGTGGCGACGCCCATCGCCACAGTGTCGAACCGCCGCCAGCGCTGGTAGCGCTCCAGCACATCGGCCTGTCCGGGATCAATGCCAAGCCGCGCGGCATCGACAATGACTTCCGCAAGCGCCGCAGCATCCTTCAATCCCATATTGAGGCCCTGACCGGCGATCGGATGAATCACATGCGCGGCGTCACCGACCAGCGCGAGGCGATCGGCAATGAACGAACGCGCGACGAAATAGCCGAGCGGAAACGCGCGCGGCTTGTCCAGCGCCTCGACTTCCCCGAGATGAAGACCGAAGCGCGTTTCCAGCTCGGCCTGGAAGTCGGCATCCGGCAGTTCGATGATCCGCGCCGCCTCGCGGCGGCTCTCGGTCCAGACCAGCGATGAGCGATTGCCCTTGAGCGGCAAAATCGCAAATGGACCGGCGGGCAAAAAGTGTTCTTCGGCGCGGCCTTGGTGATCGCGCTCGTGTCCCACGGTGACGACAATGCCGGACTGATCGTAGTCCCAGCCGTGAGTCGCGATGCCCGCGCGCTCGCGCAGTTTCGATTTCGCGCCGTCGGCAGCGATCAGAAGGCTCGCGTCAATCATGCGACCATCGCTCAACGTGACGCGTGTACCCTCGCCCTGCACGTCATAACTTGAGACGGCGACGGCATTGAGCTCGATACCTTCAGCTTCAGCCCGCGCCACCAGTGCATTGATCAGAAGCCGGTTCTCGACCATATGCGCGAACGGCTCGCCGGGCTCAACCTCACCGCCGAAAGTCAGAAAGACCGGCCGTGTCACATCTTCAAGGCGCGAGTCCGTTACCACCATGTCGAGGATTGGCTGCGCCGTCCCGGCCACCTGGTCCCAAACGCCGATCACCTCGAACAGGCGGCGGCAGGCGGCGACGATGGCGGACGCGCGCGGATCGCGGCTCGGCCTCATCGCGAAAGCCGGATCCGCCACGACAATTGGAATCTCGGGCCCGAGACCCTGCCGCAGCGCCAGCGCCAGCCCCAGGCCGGCGAAAGCGCCGCCTCCGATCACGATGCTGCGTTGTGAGGACATGAGATCCGGACTTTCATAGGTGCATTTCGCGTCATGGCTGCCCTTGCCTCCGGCCCGGCCATGGGGGAAAGATGCCCCCAAGAATGGGTCCAGATCATGGACTTGCGCTGTTTATCAGGGTTTGCGCGTCACCGGAAACCGCTCCGCATCCCCTAAATGCCGAAGATCGGAACATTGTGAATGTCGAAAAGCCTGATTGATCTGCTGTCGATCCTCGATATCGAGCAGCTGGAGGTGAACATGTTCCGCGGTGTCAGTCCCAAGACCCGCTGGCAGCGTGTATTCGGCGGGCAGGTGATCGGTCAGGCGATGGTTGCGGCCTGCCGCACCGTCGAGAATGTCGAGAAGCGGCTGCCGCATTCGCTGCATTGTTATTTCATCCTGCCGGGCGATCCGCAGATTCCCATCATCTACGAGGTCGAACGGCTGCGCGACGGCAGGAGCTATTCGACCCGGCGCGTGACTGCGATCCAGCACGGCAACGCCATTTTCTCCATCATGGTGTCATTCCACGCCGAAGAGGAAGGTTCGTTCAATCACCAGGACAAGATGCCGGATGTTCCGCCGCCGGAGAAACTGACCGCGGAAGAAGTCTCCAAGCAACCGATGTTCAAGAACATGCCGGACTTCATCCGGCGCTATTACGAATCCGATCGGCCGATCGAATTGCGCCCGGTGGAGCTTGGCCGGTACTTCGGCCAGAAAATCGACGACGGACGCATCCATGTCTGGATTCGCACGGTCGCGAAGCTGCCCGAAGATCCGGCGCTGCATATGTGTGCGCTGGCCTACGCATCGGATTTCTCGCTGCTGGATGCCGCAATGGCGCGTTACGGCCGCACGCTGTTCGACAATCGCATGATGCCTGCCAGTCTCGATCATGCGATGTGGTTTCATCGCCCGTTCCGCGCCGACGAGTGGCTGCTCTACAGTCAGGATTCGCCGAGCGCACAAGACGGACGCGGTTTGACGCGCGGCTTGATTTTCAAGCAGGACGGCACGCTGGTGGCCTCTGTCGCACAGGAAGGCTCGCTGCGCGAGCGCAAGGAAAAGCCGCCGGCATAACCGGCGGCCTCAAGTTCATATCGACAGCTGGCGTCGTTACGCCAGGCGCTCTGCCGCCGAAAACTGCGAGACGTACCAACGGGTGTACCATCCCATCACCCATGGGATCGGAATCAGCAAGGCACAGCCGATCGAGAAAACAAGGGTTCGCCACAGAACCTCGAGCCCGGTCGCGTTGAACGAAATCGCGCGGCGGGTCCCACCGATGTTGCTGCAGATCCACCGCATCCAGTAGACGATGACCCATGCCCAGCCGATGATGGTGATGAACGACACCGCCAGCAAAAGGTACCAGCCGATATAGCCCCATGGGCTGCCGTCGAAACTGAGCTGAAGCGGCCGACCTTCCGCCGTGAGATTGGCCATCACCCAGCGCACCGTCATCCAGGACAGATAGGCCTGCAACGGAAACAAGACGAAGCTCAAAAAGGGAATGTCGAGAGCCCCGCCGATATAGGTCATCAGCGCGAGTCCGACAAAGACATACCAGATGTCGAGCGGCTTGCCCGTGAAGCCGAGATAGCCGCGGCCTGGCACATGAATGCGCGAAATCATCCAGCCATAGAAACTTGCCGCCACCCACGGCGCGGGAATGACCAGCAAAAAGCCGATCACGAAAACAATCGCGCGTCCCAGCATTTCCCAGATGCTGAACTCGGCAGACAGCGATCCGCCGCCATGATCGGCGTTCGCGGATGGCATCGGCACGCCGGGACGTGGCGTTGGAGGCGGTGCGCGACCGGGCGACAGCAGCCCGGGAATATCTCCGGCATACTTCCATTCCTGCATGCCGTCGGCCCAGACATATGTGTCCGGCCGGATATGTCCACGGGCGATCAGGTCGCGGAATTCCTCCTCGGAATACGGACCCTCCTGCTTCTCTCCGGCAGCAACAAACCAAGATCGGCCCGGCATGATCATCCCTTCTCGTTCGGAAAATGGAGGGCCGGACCGTCCGCGGGGACACCTGTCCCGCAGCACATCAGTAAACCGCAATCGATCTCGCCCCCGAGAACGCCGATGCTACAAACGGACGCCGCGCACCCGCAACGGTTTTTGGACCCGCCTGCATATTTTTCTCTCGTCCTGCCCAAAAAGGTAGCGGTTTCCCGCCTGCGCGCGTAAAGACGCAGGACGTCTGCCGTGCTGATTTCAAGGACCTAGAGCGACCATGAAGCTGATCACCGCCATCATCAAACCCTTCAAACTCGAAGAGGTCCGCCTGGCCCTGACCGCGATCGGCGTTCACGGCATGACCGTCACCGAGGTGAAAGGGTTCGGCCGCCAGAAGGGGCACACCGAGATTTATCGGGGCGCAGAGTACATCGTGAATTTCCTGCCCAAGCTGCGAATCGAGATCGCGGTTGGAAGCGATCTTGCCGATCAGGCCGTTCAGGTCATCACCGCAGGCGCACGCACCGGCCAGATCGGCGACGGCAAGGTCTTCGTCACACCGATCGAGAATGCCGTGCGCATCCGCACCGGCGAAACCGACAACGACGCACTTTGATTTTAACTGCGGGCATGATCCCGAAAAGGCGAAAGCCGATCTAGCGAGATCATGCTCAAACGAGATTAAGCATTACGACTGCAGCGGCGCGCGCAAGACGCCGCAAGGTCTTCCGGGCGGGGGGATTGCCATGTTGAAATTGCCGCGTGCGATCGCATTCGTTGCTACGGCGGTTACTACCGCAAGCCTTGCGATCGCTCTGACAACGCCAGCTCTCGCCGATACGCCCAAAATCGACACCGCAGACACCGCATGGATGATCATGGCGACTGCGCTGGTGTTGATGATGACCATTCCGGGTCTCGCGCTGTTTTACGCCGGCATGGTGCGCAAGAAGAACGTGCTGGCAACCATGGCGCAAAGCCTTGTCGCGGTCGCGCTGATTTCGATTCTCTGGGTGATCTACGGTTACAGCCTCGTCTTTGCCGGCGACGGCGCGTGGCTCGGCTCGCTCGATCGCATTCTTCTGTCCAGCATGACAATGGACGGCGTCAACAGCGCGGCAAAGACGATTCCCGAAGCTCTGTTCGCGCTTTACCAGATGACCTTTGCGGTGATCACCGTGGCGCTGGTCGCCGGATCTGTTGCGGATCGCATGCGGTTTTCATCCTATGTGCTGTTTTCAATCGGCTGGTTCACGCTGGTCTATATCCCGCTCGCACATTGGGTGTGGGGCGGCGGCTTTCTCGCGCAGGCAGGCGTACTTGATTTTGCGGGCGGCCTCGTCGTGCATTTGAGCGCAGGCACCGCCGGACTCGTTGCTGCTGTTGTGATGGGCCGCCGACGCGGTTACGGCACCGAGAATCTCTCGCCCTATGACCTGTCGCTCGCAGTGATCGGCACCGGCCTGTTGTGGGTCGGCTGGTTCGGTTTCAACGGCGGCTCGGCCCTGCAAGCCAATTCACGCGCGGTGATGGCGATCTTCTCGACCCATCTGGCCGCCTGCGCCGGTGCGCTGACGTGGACCGCGATCGAATGGGTCACACGGCGCAAACCATCGGTGCTCGGCATGATCTCAGGCGCCGTCGCCGGTCTCGGCACCATCACGCCGGCCTCGGGATTTGTCGAACCGTGGCATGGTATCGTGATCGGCGTGATGGCCGGCGCCATCTGCTACTGGGCCTGCACCAGCCTCAAGCACCGCTTCAATTACGACGACACGCTCGACGTTTTCGGCATTCACGGCATCGGCGGCCTGCTCGGCACCTTGATGACCGGGATTTTTGCCACATCCGCCATCGGGGGAACCGCCGGACTGATCGAAGGCAATCCGAAGCTGCTGCTGACCCAGCTCTACGGTGTGGCGGTCGTCTTCGTCTGGACCGGGGGCATGACCTTCGTGCTGCTCAAGGTCGTAGACGCACTGGCGGGCTTGCGGGTGTCCCACGAGCACGAAGTCGAGGGGCTGGACATCACCCAGCACGGCGAAGCTCTCCAATAAGCATCACAATCCGAACCGGATCGGCTCGCTTTTGCGTGCCCGGATACCTTTTGCTCGTCCGCTGGGCACGAATGTGTCGGCGGTCTGTCCTGCCTATGTTTTTGGCATTTCTGTCGATCTTTTAGGCGGCACCAAACCGCCTGTTTCCTGCGCACCCCTCTCCGGGGCGAAAACCCCCGGATTCATAAACTGTTAGCGATTTTGGCGGTGTTGGCACGGCATTTGATTCTAAGGGACCCGGCTGTGCCCGTGGAGTGATCTGTCTTCGCGCGGTGACCCTCAGTCGAGATCGCCCGGTCAGTACGGCCGGGCCCAAGCGGGGAAGAACCCATGAAAATTGTTATGGCCATCATCAAGCCATTCAAGCTGGAAGAAGTCCGTGATGCCCTGACCGCCATCGGCGTTCACGGCCTCACGGTGACAGAAGTCAAGGGATATGGCCGCCAGAAGGGCCATACGGAAATCTACCGCGGCGCTGAATACGCCGTGAGCTTCCTTCCCAAGATCAAGATCGAGGTGGCTGTCGCCTCGGCTCAAGTCGACAAGACCATCGAAGCGATCACCGGCGCTGCAAAGACCGGCCAGATCGGCGACGGCAAGATCTTCGTCATCAACCTCGACCATGCGGTGCGCATCCGCACGGGCGAAGCCGATGACGCGGCGCTCTGATTTCGCGCAAACCTCATCTTATCAGGAGTACAAACAAATGACGTTCAAGCGTCCCACCAGCGCGGGATTGGCAGCTCTCGCCGTCGGCCTCTTCGCTACGACCGCCGCCTATGCAGCGCCGACCATCAACAAAGGCGATAATGCCTGGGTCATGACATCAGCCGTTCTCGTGCTGCTGATGACCATCCCCGGCCTCGCCCTGTTCTATGGCGGCCTGGTCCGCTCCAAGAACATGCTCTCGGTTCTGGCTCAGGTCTTCTACACCGTCTGCATCGTCGCGATTATCTGGGCGATCTACGGTTACAGCCTCGCCTTCACCGGCGGCTCCGAGTTCATCGGCGGCTTCTCGAAGGCCTTCATGGCCGGCGTCACCACCGATTCAGCGGCAGGGACCTTCAGCGTCGATGCGAACATCAACGAGATGGTCTATTTCTGCTTCCAGCTGACCTTCGCGGCGATCACGCCAGCCCTCTTCATCGGCGCTTTCGCTGAACGCACGAAGTTCGCAGCGGTCGCTCTGTTCGTTCCGCTCTGGGTGACGCTGATCTACTTCCCGATGGCGCACATGGTCTGGTACTGGGCAGGCCCGGACGCCATCAGCGATGCAGTCAAGGCTCTTGCAGCCGCGGCTGACGGTGCTGCAAAGACGGCGGCGCAGGCGAAGCTCGACGAAGTCATGGCTGACGGCGGCTTCATCTTCAAGAAGGGCGCGCTCGACTTCGCAGGCGGCACGGTTGTGCACATCAACGCAGGTATCGCCGGTCTTGTCGGCGCCCTCATCATCGGAAAGCGCACCGGCTACGGCAAGGAGCTGATGGCTCCGCACTCGCTGACCATGACCATGATCGGCGCTGCGCTCCTGTGGGTGGGCTGGTTCGGCTTCAATGCCGGATCGAACCTCGAAGCCAACGGCGGCGCCGCTCTTGCCATGGTGAACACCTTCCTCGCGACCGCCGCGGCGGCTCTGTCGTGGATGTTCGCGGAATGGATGATCAAGGGTCACCCGTCGCTGCTCGGCGCGTTGTCCGGCGCCGTCGCAGGTCTGGTTGCCGTCACGCCGGCGGCCGGCTTCGCCGGTCCGATGGGCGCGATTGTTCTCGGCCTCGTTGTCGGCGTGGTCTGCCTGTTCTTCTGCACCGTCGTGAAGAACGCGCTTGGCTACGATGACTCGCTCGACGTGTTCGGCGTCCACGGCGTCGGCGGCATCGTCGGCGCTCTCGGCACCGGCATCCTGGTCAACCCTGCCCTCGGCGGCACGGGCGTCATGGATTACGTGACGGGCAAGGTCGCTGACTACGACTTCGCTGCGCAGATGATCTCGCAGCTCTGGGGCGTCGGCACCACGCTGCTGCTGTCAGGCATCGGCTCGGCGATCCTGTTCAAGGTCGTCGACGTGATCGTCGGCCTGCGCGTCTCGGTCGATGCGGAGCGCGAAGGTCTCGACATCACCGACCACACGGAGCGCGCCTACAACATGTAAGCCGCGACACGAACAACGGTTGGGGCACAAACCCGGCAATGCCCCGTCCGTCGGAGGGCTCCAGCGCAAGCTGGAGCCCTTTTTCTTGCCTCCGCCCGAGATCGCAAGCGGCATCCCGGAAGCGGCGAAAATGCGTCCGAGGCACGATGGTTAATCGCGTCTTAACCTCGCCCCACCTATGGTGATGTGATCAAATCCGCGCGCTCCTCAGGGCCCTTCCCGAGGGGATCAACGGACCGAAAGTGCTGGCGTTTTTCGAATGGCCATAACCGCTTCTTCCCGCCCGGCGGCCGCTGCCGGCGCCCAAGGTGGCGCATCGGCCAGCGAACGCTCGCCCTTTGCCCGGCTGGCCGACCTCCTGAGCCCCTACAAACCCGGCAAGCCCCTGATCAATATGTCGCTTGGGGAGCCGCAGCATCCCGTGCCTGGCTTTGTCGGCCCGGTTTTAGCCAATCATGTCAATGACTTCGGGCGTTACCCGATCGCCAAAGGGATCGAGCCGTTCCGCCAGGCCGCAGCCGCCTGGACAACAAGGCGGTTCGGCCTTGCGCGGGCCGTCGATCCGGAAACCGAAGTTCTGGTGCTCAATGGCAGCCGCGAAGGCCTGTTTTTCGCGGCCATCGCCGCCGCGCGCTATGTCGCGCCGCGCAAGGGCGCGCCTGTGATCCTGATGCCAAATCCGTTCTATCCGGCCTATGCCGCGGGGGCGCGCGCCGCCGGATGCGAAGTGGTGTTTTTGCCGACCACCCGCGACAACGGTTTCCTGCCTAATCTCGATTTGCTGAGTGCGGAAACGCTCGAGCGCACCGTTGCCTTCTATCTCGCCTCACCCGCCAATCCGCAGGGCGCTGTCGCCTCGCGCGCTTACTTCGATCGCGTGAAACAGCTCGCCGACCGCTACGGCTTCATCGTGCTCAGCGACGAATGCTATTCGGAAATCTACACACAGGATGCGCCGGGCAGCATGCTCGCATCGGCTGGCAATGATTTCGCGAATGTGGTCGCATTCCAGTCGCTTTCGAAGCGCTCGAACCTGCCGGGTATGCGTGTCGGCTTCGTTGCCGGCGACGCCAAGTTTCTCGCGCGCTTTCATGAATTGCGCAACGTTGCGGCGCCTCAGGTGCCGGTGCCGCTGCAGCATGTCGCTGTCGCCGCCTACAACGATGAAGCGCATGTCGAGGAGAATCGCAGGCTCTACCGGATCAAATTCGATCTCGCCGACCAGATCCTTGGCGACCGTTTCGGCTACAAGCGCCCCGCCGGTGGCTTCTGCATCTGGCTCGACGTCTCCGCGCATGGCGGCGACGAGGCCGCCACCGTAAAACTTTTCAAGGACGGCGGCGTGCGCGTCATTCCCGGAAGCTATCTGGCGCGTCCGCAGTCCGACAACAGCAATCCCGGCGCCGGTTATATCCGTGTCGCCATGGTGCAAGACAGTGAAACCACCGCCGAGGCCCTGCATCGCATGGTCGAGGTTTTGAGCGAGCCGCAAGGTTAGTCCATCATGCCAGCGATCGAACGCGTCATCCCTATCGTCGGCCAGATCTCCGATCCGATCCGCGAAATGCTCGCGCGCCGCCTGCGCGAACTGACCGGCCTCGGCGTGATCGCGCTGTCCTGCGTGGTCGCCGCTGCGCTGATGACATGGTCGGTGCAAGACCCAAGCCTCAGCCACGCGACCTCCGGCGCTATCCGCAACCTGATGGGCCGCCCCGGCGCAATCGGTGCGGATATGCTGATGCAGATTCTCGGCCTCGGCTCGATCATGCTCATTCTACCGGTCGCCGTGTGGGGCTGGCGGCTGGTCACGCATCGTCTGTTTGATCGAGAGGCCTTGCGTGTTGCCTGCTGGATTCTGTGCGCGGTGATCGCCGCCGGATTTGCAAGCTGCCTGCCGCGCAGCGGCGCATGGCCGCTGCCGACCGGACTTGGCGGCGTAGTCGGCGATGCGCTGGTGCGCTTTCCCGCTGTCGTGTTTGGCCCGCCCGGCACGATCTATCGCATCGTCCTCGGCATCATCCTGTTCGCAGCCATGATCGGAAGTTTCGCTTTCGCATGCGGCGCGGGCGCCAAGGAGAAGATTGTCGAACAGTCACGTCCACCGATGATCGAGGATGAAGACGAAGACGAGGATAACGATCGGGGCTCGATTTCGCTGGGATGGCTGGTCCACGCCGCGATGAGCGCGAAGGCGCGCATCATGCGGATGGCGTCAGCCCTGTTTGCGATGGCTGTTGGACGCACGGAATCCTCTTCCACCCGCTCGTTCGAACGCATGGAGCCGAACCTCGGCAACGGACGGCGTGCACCCTCTCTGGTGCCGCAGGCCGAGGACGAGTACGAAGAGGAAGAGCCCGAGGAAGAAGACGAAGAAGAAGAGGAAGAGGAGCCCGCGCCGCGCGCCCGCAAGCGCGCCGAGCCGAAGCCGTCCGGCCGCAAGGGTGTCTTCGTTCTGCCGCCGATCTCCGTCCTCGCCGCACCCAAGGCCTCGGACCGCTTCACGCTCAGCAAGGACGAGCTTGAAACCAATTCGCGCGCGCTGGAAGGCGTATTGCAGGACTTCGGCGTGCGCGGCGAGATCGTCAAGGCAAGTCCCGGACCGGTCGTGACGCTTTACGAACTCGAGCCCGCACCTGGCATCAAGTCCTCGCGCGTGATCGGCCTTGCGGACGATATCGCACGCTCCATGAGCGCGGTTTCCGCGCGTGTCGCGGTCGTCTCCGGCCGCAACGCCATCGGCATCGAATTGCCGAACGTCAAGCGCGAGACGGTTTATCTGCGCGAACTGCTCAACGCGAAGGAAGCAACCGGCAGCACCGCGAAGCTGCCGCTGTGCCTCGGCAAGACCATCGGCGGCGAGCCCGTCATCGTCGATCTGGCGCGTATGCCGCATCTTCTGATCGCCGGTACCACTGGTTCGGGCAAGTCGGTCGGCATCAACACGATGATCCTGTCGCTGCTCTATCGCCTGCGCCCGGATCAGTGCCGTCTCATCATGGTCGATCCGAAGATGCTCGAACTCTCCGTCTATGACGGCATCCCGCATCTGCTGACGCCGGTCGTGACCGATCCGAAGAAAGCTGTCGTCGCGCTGAAATGGGCCGTGCGCGAGATGGAGCAACGCTACAAGAACATGGCGAAGCTCGGAGTCCGCAACATCGACGGCTACAATACCCGCGTTGCCGAGGCCAAGGCCAAGGGCGAGGAACTGACTCGCACCGTGCAGACCGGCTTCGACAAGGAAACCGGCAAGGCGATCTACGAGGAAGAGAAGCTCGAACTCGAACCGCTGCCCTATATCGTCATCATCGTCGACGAAATGGCCGACCTGATGATGGTCGCAGGCAAGGACATTGAAGGCGCAGTACAACGCCTCGCGCAGATGGCGCGCGCTGCAGGTCTCCACGTGATCCTCGCGACGCAACGCCCGTCGGTGGACGTCATCACCGGCACCATCAAGGCAAACTTCCCGACCCGCATTTCCTTCCAGGTCACTTCGAAGATCGACAGCCGCGTGCTTCTCGGCGAAATGGGCGCTGAGCAACTGCTCGGTCAGGGCGACATGCTCTACATGGCCGGCGGCGGCCGCATCAGCCGCGTCCACGGCCCGTTCGTGTCGGACGAAGAAGTCGAAAAGATCGTCCGTCACCTCAAGTCGCAGGGCCAGCCGGAATATCTCGAAGCGGTCACCGCGGAAGAGGAAACCGACGAGGACGGCAATGCCGTGTTCGACGGCACCAGCATGGGCGCCAATGGCGGCGAAGGCGATCTGTTCCAGCAGGCTGTGGCCATCGTCAAACGCGACCGCAAGGCCTCAACCAGCTACATTCAACGCCGCCTGCAAATCGGCTACAACCGCGCCGCCACCTTGATGGAGCGGATGGAGCTGGAAGGTATCGTCGGCCAGGCCAACCACGCCGGAAAACGCGAAATTCTGGTGGGCGAGGAAGAAGAACGATTTGGCTAAATCCCCGCTATTCGCAGCCGCGAAATCGCCATAGCTTGGGGATAGCCCCGGCGGGAAGATCACAGAGCATCCGACAGGACGGACCGTTGAGAAAACTTCATCGCAATCAGCCGTTCTGCCGCAAGCCGTTCCGCGCGTCTCGTCTTCTGGACGCGAAATGGCCCGTGACGGCGCTCGCCGCCGTTATTGCCGCCGTACTCATGATTCCGGCGGCTTCGGCTCAGGCAGTTCCCGTGCCCAAACCCGCGCCGAAGCGCGCTGACACGCCGACGCCGAAACAAGCCCTGCCGAATCCGTCGGCCCCGGCCCCGTCCGCCGCTGCGCCCCCGACACCGATCATTCCGGATCTGCGCAACCTGTTTGGCGGCAGCACGCCGAATTTCGATAACAACCAGAAGGCGCTCGCGGGCAAGGTCAGCAGCTATCTGTCGTCGCTTGTGAATGTCTCGGGTAACTTCGTGCAGGTCGGGCCCGACGGAAAGCGCTCCACCGGAGACTTCTATATCCAGAAACCCGGCAAGATCCGCTTCGAGTACGACGATCCATCGCCCATCGCGCTGGTCGCCGATGGATCATCGGTCATCGTGCGCGACCGCAGGCTTGCAACACAGGATGTGTATCCGCTGTCGCAGACGCCGCTGCGTTATCTGCTGGCCGACCGCATCGATTTGTTGCGCGACACCAATGTGGTCGGTATCGGCTCCGATGATATGTTCATCAGCGTGACCATCGAAGAAAAGCAGGCTCTGGTCGGCACCAGCCGACTGATGCTGATGATCGGCGCCAAGGACAATCAGCTCAAGCAGTGGACCGTCACAGATCCGCAAGGCTACGACACCACCGTCGCGGTCTATAACCTGGACACCACCAAGAAGCTCGATCCCGGCATGTTCAAGATCGACTACACCAACTACAACACCAATCAGAACTAGCCCGCCTATTGGTGCATATCGGCACGGCCACACTGGAGCAGGCGGATAAAACCGGCTAACGGTTTATCTCGTCTCTCTCACCGCCTGCCGCCATGCGCCTCACCCTCACCACCTGGAATATCAATTCGGTGCGCCTGCGCATCGATCTGGTCGCGAAGTTCATCAAGGCCGTGCGGCCGGACGTGCTGTGTCTTCAGGAAACGAAATGCGTCGATGATGCATTCCCCTTGAAGCGCTTCAAACGGCTCGGTTACGAACATGTCGCGCTCAACGGCCAGAAGGGCTATCACGGCGTCGCCATCGTCTCGAAACTTCCATTCGAGTCGCGCGACGTGCGCACGTTCTGCGGCAAGGTCGATTCTCGGCACATTTCGGTGGCGTTCGGCGCGCAGGCGCAGATGAGCCGGCCACTCACGCTGCACAATTTCTATGTCCCGGCGGGCGGCGATATTCCAGACCCCGTGCTCAATCCCAAGTTCGAGCACAAGTTGTCATTCCTCGACGAAATGCGCGACTGCGAGCCGCTGCATCCCAAACCCAACGATCGGCATATTCTTGTCGGCGATCTCAATGTCGCGCCGCATGAGCATGACGTGTGGTCGCACAAACAGCTTTTGAAGATCGTCTCGCACACCCCGATCGAATGCGAGAAGCTGCTGGCGGTTCAGTCTAAGGGAGACTGGATCGACATTGCACGGCAGCGGATTCCGCTCTCGGAGAAAGTCTATACATGGTGGAGTTACCGCTCCGCCGATTGGGTCGCCGCCAACAAGGGCCGCCGCCTCGATCACATCTGGGTTTCGAAGGCGCTCGGCGACAGCGTGCGTGATTTCAGGATCACGCGTGATGCCCGCGGCTGGGAACGTCCGTCGGACCATGTTCCGGTGACGGCGGTGCTCGACGTTTGAAGTAGTGAAACTGGGACTAGCGCAGCGTTGCGCCCACCCGCGTCATCGCACCGAGCGCCGCATTGGAGCGCGCCGCGAAATCATCGCGCAAGCGCCGGGCGGCTTCCGGATGGCTTTCAAGCACGCGCTGAAACAGGCTGCGCGAAATGCGCAGCACCGATGAAGGTTCGAGCGCAACAGCCGTCGCTGGCCGCGCCATCGCCACAACAAGCGCGAGTTCACCGATCAGGACATTCTCGCCAGCCACCGCTTCCTGCCCGTCATCGGACGCGATACGAAACGCACCGCGCCGGACGATGAAACCGGAATCCGCCGGTTCACCCTGCTGGAACAGTTTTTCGCCGAAACCGTAATCGCGCTGCTCGGCGCCAATGGCAAGCACCTGCAATGCCGCTGCGCCCAACAAACTCAATGTCGGGACGCGCGCGAACAGGGCGATGTCGTCTTCAATGGCCATGAAGCGCTTCTTCCAAGCGCCGGGTGATTCGGCTCATGGCACCAGCTTATAGCCCCCGGATTCAGTCACAAGAATTTCGGGGTTCGCCGCGTCCTTCTCCACCTTCTGACGCAGCCGATAGATGTGCGTTTCCAGGGTGTGGGTGGTGACACCCGAATTGTAGCCCCAGACTTCCTGCAGCAGGGTTTCACGCGACACCGGCATCTGCCCGGCGCGATAGAGGAACCGCAGGATGGCGGTTTCCTTCTCGGTGAGCCGGACTTTCTTGGCATTGGCACCGGTGAGCATCTTCGAGCCGGGGCGGAAGCTGTAGGGGCCGACGGTAAACACCGCATCCTCGCTGGCTTCATGCTGGCGAAGCTGCGCCCGGATGCGCGCCAGCAGCACGGCGAAACGGAACGGCTTCGCCACATAGTCATTCGCGCCCGATTCGAGGCCGAGAATCGTGTCCGAATCGGTGTCATGGCCGGTCAGCATGATGATCGGCGACTTGAAGCCGCCCTTGCGCAGACTGCGCACGACCTCTCGGCCATCGGTATCCGGCAGCCCGACATCCATCAGCACCAGATCAGGGGAATTGCTTTTGGCGGCAAGCGCACCCTTTGCGCCGGTATCGACCGCTGAAGCCTCGAACTCCTCATGCAGCGACAGTTGCTCCACAAGAGCGTCGCGCAGATCGGTATCGTCATCCACGATCAGGATCTTGCGGGCGTTGGGCATACCATCCGGTCCTTTAAATTTTGGCTTGTAAAAGAGGACTTTGAGAGCGATCTCGAAGGGGCATATCTCAAAGAGCCTCAGCGAAATAGAGCATTTGCAGGCGAAAGCGCAAGCTGGGTTTATGCGCAATCATCGAAAGCAGTTATGGGAAATCTAGGCTTTCCAAGGACTTACCAAACACCATTACGTGATCGGCCCTTGTCGGCCATCGCGATCCAGGCCGCCGCCGGTCGTCCGACCCAAGGCTGGCTCACTGCCGGCGCCCACGTTCTACCGGTCGCGCTTGGACGCGGCGGAATCAAGGCCAACAAGTTCGAAGGCGACGGCGCCACCCCGCGCGGCATATTCCGCCCAGTCCGGCTGTGGTGGCGTGCCGACAGGCATCCCCTGCCAAAGACACATCTGCCCGTCCGCGCGATCACGCCGGCCGACGCCTGGTCCGAAGATCCCGCCGACCGTCACTATAATCGTGCAGTCACGCGCAAGGCGGGCGAGGCCGGCGACCGGCTGATGCGCGAGGATCACTTGTACGATTTCATTATCGAGATCGACCACAATACGAAGCCTCGTATCGCGAAACGCGGCAGCGCCGTGTTTATCCATCTGGCGCGCGAAAAATTCGGACCCACCGCAGGCTGTGTCGGGCTGACCCGGGGCGCGATGCTGCGCTTGCTGGAGCGGATCGGGCCGCGGACAAAGATCGTGATCGGGTAGCTACCGTTTTCCAAAAATCGACGATCCGACGCGCACATGCGTCGCGCCGAGTTGGATCGCGGTTTCGAAATCCGCACTCATGCCCATCGACAGCAATGACAGTCCGTTACGCGCGGCGATCTTTGCCGTGAGCGCGAAGTGCGGCGCAGGCGGATCGTCCACCGGCGGAATGCACATCAAGCCTGAAATCCGCAACCCATAAACATCGCGGCAACTGGCGATGAATGCATCGGCGTCGGCCGGTGCGATACCTGCCTTCTGCGGCTCTTCTCCGGTGTTCAATTGAACGAACAGCTGCGGGTGCCGGTCTTGCTTAACAATCTCTTTCGCCAGCGCTTCGCACAGGCTGGCACGATCAACTGAGTGAATGGCGTCGAACAGCGCGACCGCTTCCTTTGCCTTGTTCGACTGCAGCGGCCCGATCAAATGCAGTGCGATATCCGGATAGTTCGCCATCAAATCCGGCCATTTGGATTTGGCTTCCTGCACGCGGTTCTCGCCGAAGACGCGCTGGCCCGCTTCGATCACCGGCGTGATTGCGTCGGCATCGAAGGTTTTCGACACCGCGACAAGCGTAACCGAAGATCGTTCACGACCAGCGTCGCGGCATGCACGCGAAATCGCGCGCTCGACTTCGGCGAACCCGTTTGGTGAATCGGATATTACCGGCGTCATCTTATCCACAGCCATCGAGCTAAACCTGCGTCAAATATGGCGATCATTCGAATTTTAAGGAAATCGGGAAAGGGTCTTTGAAGACCTTTCTTGTAGGTGTTGGCGTGGGGCAAGGGAATACCAATGTCAATCGCCAGACTCGGCCGCAACACGTCAAAACTCAGGGCGCTGCTCGGGATTCGCGCGCGCCTTGTGATTCTGGCACTGATTCTTGTCGTCCCTCTGATGCTCGACCGGGTACGTATCCTTGAAGTGACGCGATCCAAACAGATCGCGCAAGCCGCCCACGAGCTGTCCGAACTCGCCAAACATACCGCCGACGCCCAGCGCGAAATCATCTCGACGGTACAGGCCGTCCTGAAATCTTCTGCGTATATCTATGCGACGGCCGCGCAGCAGGGCCGGGGTTGCGCCATCCTGCGCGCCAGCTTGCGCGTGGACCTGCCCTGGATACGCTCGCTGAATCTGGTGGACTCGAACGGCACCATCCAGTGTTCGACGCAATCCGCTTTTATCGGCGCAAATATCCGTGACCGCGATTATTTCCAGCGCGCGATGGAAACGCATGAATTCGTCGTAAGCGATTATATCGTCGCGCGGCCTTCCGGTACGCCGACCATCATCGCCGCCTATCCGGTTTCGGCCATCGAGGGCAATAGCGAGGCCCTTATCATTGCCTCGATCGACCTGAAATGGATGTCGCAACTTATCAGCAATCGCAGCATGCGTGCCGGGATGTCGGTCTTGCTGGTGGACGGCAGAGGAACCATTCTGGCTGCATCCAAAGACGCCGCAAGCCTTATCGGGCGCCCCCTGAAAGACACTTCGCTTCTGGAAGCGGTCTCGCTGCGCGAGATCAATCTCGATCGTGAGTTCGGTTCGATTTCGTTCGAATCGGCCGATGGCGAAAAGAAAGCCGTGTCGTTCGCCCGCGTAACCGGCACACGTGCCCGCATGATCGTCAGCATCAATCAACCGCTGATGCTCAGCGAGATCAACAGCGAGATCCGGACCGCCTATATTCAGCTTGCGCTTGTCGGAATTTTCACCTTGCTCGGTGCGTGGTTCGCGGGGGAGCGTCTCATCATGCGCCCGGTGCGGATGATGACGGATATGGCCAACCGATTCGGCCGCGGCGAACTGTCGGCGCGCGCGTCAGGCGCTGGGCTCCCGGCAGAATTCGTCCCTCTTGCAAGGGCGTTTGACGCGATGGCCTCTCAACTGTCCGAGCGCGAGCGCGAAATGCTCGCAGCCAACGATCGGCTGACCGTCATCGCGTCGCATGATCTGGTTTCGGGTCTGGCCAATCGCCGCGGCTTCCAGAGCCGGCTCGAATTCGAATGGATGAAAGCACTGCAGTCCGACGGACAGCTTTCGGTGCTGATGATCGACGTCGATCACTTCAAGTTGTTCAACGACACCTATGGACACCCCGAGGGTGACGCCTGCCTCAAGCGCCTCGGCGAGGTGCTGGGAGCCATGGCCAATTCATTTGGCGGTTTTGCGGCCCGCTACGGTGGGGAGGAATTCTGTCTTTTGTTGCCGGGTGGTAACGCAGCCCGCGCGATGCAGGCCGGTGAGGCGGTTCGTGCGGCGGTCGAAAACCTCGCAATTCCACATCTGACCAGCCCGACCAAGGCTGTCACGGTGAGCGTCGGGGTTGCAACCGTGGTCCCCGGTGCCGCCCAGCCCCAGGATGATCTTATCGAGGCCGCTGACACGGCTCTTTATGCCGCCAAGCGCCGGGGACGGAACGCCGTGGTCGCGCATGGCCTGATCCGGCCCACCCCGCCGGCTGTTTCGCTCGCCGGCTAGGCCGCGCAGGGCCGATTCGCGCCCTAAAGCGTTGACCCGTCGCGGTCTTTTGTGGCTAGTCTGCCGCACATTATTCCCCTTTGGCAGACGACCGACCTGATGAGCACCGAACGCTACAACGCCCGCGAATCCGAACCGCGGTGGCAGAAGATCTGGGACGAACAGGCGATCTTCGCCACGCGCAACGACGATCCACGGCCGAAATACTACGTGCTCGAGATGTTCCCCTATCCGTCGGGGCGCATCCACATGGGCCATGTCCGCAACTACACCATGGGCGATGTGGTCGCGCGTTACATGCGCGCCAAGGGCCACAACGTGCTGCATCCGATGGGGTGGGATGCTTTCGGGCTGCCGGCGGAAAATGCCGCGATCGAGCGCAAGGTCGCGCCGAAGGCGTGGACCTACGAAAACATCGCCACGATGAAGAAACAGCTCCAGACCATGGGGCTGTCGCTCGACTGGTCGCGCGAATTCGCGACCTGCGATCCGAGCTACTACAAGCATCAGCAGAAGATGTTTCTGGATTTCATGAAGGCGGGGCTGGCCGAGCGCGAGAAGCGCAAGATCAACTGGGACCCGGTCGACATGACTGTACTCGCCAACGAGCAGGTGATCGACGGACGCGGCTGGCGTTCCGGTGCCGTGGTCGAACAGCGCGAAATGAATCAGTGGGTCTTCAAGATCACGAAGTACTCGCAGGAACTGCTCGACGCGCTGGATACGCTCGACCGCTGGCCCGACAAAGTACGCCTGATGCAGCGCAACTGGATCGGACGTTCCGAAGGCCTTTTGATCCGCTTCGCGCTGGATGCGGCGACCGCGCCGAGCGGCGAAAGCGAACTGAAAATCTTCACCACGCGTCCCGACACGCTGTTCGGCGCGAAGTTCATGGCGATCGCGGCGGATCATCCGCTGGCGCAGGCGGCGGCGCAGAAGAATCCGAAGCTTGCCGAATTCATCGCCGAAACGAAGAAGCAAGGCACAGCGCAGGAAATCATCGACACCGCCGAGAAGCAGGGCTTCGACACCGGCATCAAGGCCGTGCATCCGTTCGATCCTGACTGGAAGCTCCCGGTCTATGTCGCGAACTTCGTTCTGATGGAGTACGGCACGGGCGCGATTTTCGGCTGCCCCGCGCATGACCAGCGCGACCTCGACTTCGTCAACAAGTACAATCTCGGCAACACGCCGGTGGTTTGTCCGCCGGATGTCGACCCGAAATCCTTTGTCATTACCGACACCGCCTATGACGGCGACGGGCGGATGATCAATTCGCGCTTCCTCGATGGCATGACCATTGAGGCCGCGAAGGAAGATGTCGCCAAACGCCTTGAAAACACGACGCGCGGCAATGCACCTGTCGGTGAGCGGCAGGTGAACTTCCGCCTGCGCGACTGGGGTATTTCGCGCCAGCGCTACTGGGGCTGTCCGATTCCCGTCATCCATTGCCCGAAGTGCGACGTGGTGCCGGTGCCGGCAAAAGACTTGCCCGTCGTGCTGCCGGAAGATGTGACCTTCGACAAACCGGGCAACGCCCTCGACCACCATCCGACCTGGAAGCACGTCACCTGTCCGCAATGCGGCGGCAAGGCGACGCGTGAAACCGACACGATGGATACATTCGTCGATTCATCTTGGTATTTCGCGCGCTTCACCGATCCATGGAACGAGAATGCGCCGACCACGCCTGCGGTCGCCAACCGGATGATGCCGGTCGACCAGTATATCGGCGGCGTCGAGCACGCGATCCTGCATCTGCTGTATTCGCGCTTCTTCACCCGCGCGATGAAGGCGACAGGGCATGTTGCGATGGACGAGCCGTTTGCCGGCATGTTCACGCAGGGCATGGTGGTGCACGAAACCTACAAGAAGCAGGACGGAACCTTCGCATCCCCGGCCGAGATCAGCATCGAGACTGTCGGCGACAAGCGCCGGGCAACCTTGCTGACGACCAAAGAAGCTGTCGAAATCGGCTCCATCGAAAAGATGTCGAAGTCGAAGCGTAACACCGTCGATCCCGACGACATTATCGGCACCTACGGCGCCGACACCGCGCGCTGGTTCATGCTGTCCGACTCGCCGCCCGACCGCGACGTGATCTGGAGCGAGGAAGGCGTGCAGGGCGCAAGCCGTTTCGTGCAGCGCGTCTGGCGGCTGGTGAATGTCGCAGTCCCCCATCTGCCGAAGTCAGGCACGCAAATCGGCGACAGCGAAGAGGCGCTGGCCTTGCGCCGTGCCTCTCATCGCACTCTCGCGGAAATCTCGACCTCGATCGAGCGGCTCCGCTTCAACACCGCGATCGCCAAGCTCTATTCCTTCGTCGGCACGCTGGCGGACGTGGTCGACGGCCCGGCAAAGCTGCTGGAAACGAACCCTGCTGTGGCTGCCGCCGCCCGCGAGGCCTTCGACATTCTGGCCCGGCTGATTTCGCCGATGATGCCGCACCTCGCCGAGCAATGCTGGCAGGTTCTGGGCCACCAAGGCCTGATTTCGGAAGCCAGTTGGCCTGAAACCGAGGCCAAACTGCTGGTCGATGACACAATTACGCTCCCCGTGCAGGTTAATGGCAAGAAGCGCGCGGATGTCACGGTCAGCCGAAATGCTTCAAACGGGGAAATTGAGGCTGCCGTTTTGGCACTCGATGCAGTAAAATCGGCCTTGGACGGGAAATCTCCCCGAAAAGTCATCATCGTTCCGCAGAGGATCGTGAATGTCGTGGTTTAGTACGCGCATCGCTGCACGGTTCATCGCCGTGGCGGCCCTTGCGGCCCTGACAGCTGGGTGCTTCCAGCCGATGTATGGCGAACGCAGCGCCACGGGCGGATCAGCCCTCCGGGAGAAGCTGCAGGGCGTCGAGGTTCCGCCGTTGAATCTGCCGAACGGCTCGCGGGAAGCACGGCTCGGCGTCGAGATTCGCAACCATCTGATGTTCAGCATGTACGGGAGCGCCGTAGGCGGACCGCCGACGCACCGCCTGTTGATGCGCATCAGCACCACACGCCTCTCGATCATCGTCGACCCGACCACGGCCCGGCCGGACATCGAGAACTACGGTATCGATGCGACCTATGAGTTGAAGGACAACGCCACCGACAAGACAGTGCTGACCGGCACCACCTTCGCGCGCGTGTCCTACGATATTCCGGGACAGGCGCAGCGCTTCGCCCGCTCTCGCGGATTGCGCGACGCGGAAGACCGCGCCGCCAAGGTGATCGCGGACAACATCAATCAGCGTCTCGCATCGTTCTTTATCGCCGGCACCTGATCTGCCGACAGCTTCGAGATAATTGTGGTCGCGCTTCGCGGGAAAGAGATCGACGCGTTTCTAACCCGGCCCGACCCGTCGCGGCCGATTATCCTGCTCTATGGTCCCGACACTGGCCTGGTGCGTGAACGCGCCGACGCCCTGATGGCATCGGCTGTCGACGATCCGAATGATCCATTTTCACTGGTGCGCATGGACGGCGATGAACTCGCCGCCGAACCATCGCGGCTTGTGGAAGAGGCCATGACGGTGCCGCTGTTCGGCGGCCGCCGCGCGATTCGTATCCGGGCGGGCACGCGCAGCTTTGCAAGCGGCATTGATACGCTGGCGGAGATGCAGCCGAAAGATTGCCGTATCGTGATCGAGGCTGGCGAACTGCGCCCCGATGCGCCGCTGCGCAAGGCCTGCGAAAAAGCAAAAACGGCGGTTGCGATCGCCTGCTATGCCGACACCGAGCGCGATCTTGCAAAACTGATCGACGACGAACTGCGCGCATCGAACCTGAGGATCGCGCCGGACGCGCGCGCGGCGCTGACATCGCTGCTGGGCGGCGACCGTCAGGCCTCGCGCAATGAAATCCGGAAAGTCGCGCTTTACGCCCATGGCAAAGGCGAAGTCACGCTCGATGACGTGCTCGCGATTGTCACCGACGCTTCGGGGCTGGCGCTCGATCCCATCGTGGACAGTGCTTTCGCCGGGCGCGCCGCCGACGTCGAAACGCTGTTTGCCAAAGCCATTGCGGCGGGCACCTATCCCGGCCTGATTATCATGTCGGCGCAGCGTCATGCGGCGTTGCTCCACAAGGCGCGACTATCTGTCGATGAAGGCCGCAGTGAATTTGAGGCGCTTGAGAGCGGATTTCCGCGGCTGCACTTCTCGCGCAAGGCGCTGGTCGAGACGGCGCTGCGCAACACAAGCACGGAACGCATGGCGCGTGCCATGGCGCAACTTGCTGACGCGGCATTCGACATGCGCAAACAATCATCGCTGGCCGAGGTTATCGGTCAGCGCGCGCTGTTGGCTATTGCCGTGAATGCGCGGCGGCGGAGCTAGTCTTACTTGCCCGCCTCGAGACGGCGCAAAATCTCGTCGAGCTGATCCAGATCCTTGTACTTGATCTGCACTGTGCCGCCAGGATCGCGATGATCGACGCTGACCTTGAGCCCGAGCACATCGCTGACGCGCTTTTCAAGCGCAACGGTGTCGGAGTCTTTCGCCGTTGCCGCGCCGCGCGTCTTCTGCGGCTTGCGCTCAGGTACGCCTTCTTCATGCGCCAGTGCTTCGGTCTGGCGCACGTTCAGACCTTCTTCAACAATCCGCTTCGCTGCAGCCGCAGGGTCCGGCAGGTTAATCAGCGCGCGGGCATGACCGGCAGACAGCTTGCCTTCTGCAATGTAAGCCTGAACCTGATCCGGCAGTCTGGTCAGACGCATCATGTTGGCGACATGGCTGCGGCTCTTGCCGACGAGCTTGGCAATTTCCTCGGCGCTGTGTTTGTATTCGGTGGCGAGCGCATGATAGCCCTGCGCCTCTTCCATCGCGTTCAGGTCCGAACGCTGCACGTTTTCGATGATCGCGATTTCGAGCGCTGCGCTGTCGGTGACTTCGACCGTGACGATCGGCACATCATGCAGACCGGCACGCTGCGACGCGCGCCAGCGGCGCTCTCCGGCGATGATCTCGAAACGATCTGTCGCACCTTTTACAGGTCGCACAACAATCGGCTGGATCACGCCATGCTGCTTGATCGAGGATGAAAGCTCTTCAAGTTCCGCATCGGAAAATGTGCGGCGCGGATTACGCGGATTGGCTTTCAGAAATTCAATCGGGACCCGGCGCGGCGTGCGCGACGGCCGCTCGACATGAGCGGCCTCTCCGCCGACATCGCCAATCAGACTTGCAAGACCGCGACCCAGTCGCGAACGCTCCTCGGCCATCGCCGCATCCCTCGCACCCAAACCACGCACTCCCGACATCACGTCAACCTGATCTCAAACGCCGACAAAATATTTAGTGCGAACGCAGTTCGCGCTCGCGTTGAATGACTTCCGTTGCGAGCTTGAGATACGCATCGCTGCCGACGCATTTGAGATCGTAAACCAGCACCGGCTTGCCATAAGACGGCGCTTCGGAGATGCGCACGTTACGCGGGATCATGGTGTTGTAGACCTTGTTGCCCATGAACTGGCGTACGTCGGCGACGACCTGATTCGACAGGTTGTTGCGCGAGTCGAACATGGTCAGCACGATCCCGTGAATCGACAGCGTCGGATTCAAGGTCGATCGCACCTGCTCCACCGTCTGCAGCAACTGCGACAAACCTTCGAGCGCGAAGAACTCACACTGCAGCGGCACAAGAATCGCGTGCGACGCCGCCATTGCATTCACGGTGATCAGATTGAGCGACGGCGGGCAATCGACCAGCACGTAAGTATAATCAGCGTCCGGCGCGACATTGACATTGAGATCGGCGATCGCGTCCCGCAGACGGAAGGCGCGGTCCCGCGTCGTGCCGAGTTCAAGCTCAAGGCCCGACAGGTCCATGGTCGAAGCCGCGATATGCAGGCGAGGAACCGCGGTCGGGATGATCGCTTCGCGCAGTTTGGCTTCGCCGACCAGCACATCGTAGGTCGAACAATTGCGGTTGCGGCGGTCGATGCCGAGGCCGGTCGAGGCGTTGCCCTGCGGATCGAGGTCGACAATCAGTACCCGCTCGCCGATGGCCGCCAGCGCCGTGCCGAGATTGATAGCGGTCGTGGTCTTGCCGACGCCGCCTTTCTGATTGGCCAGCGCCAGAATCCGGGGGTGCCCCGGTTTGGCCGAAGTGCCGTTCTCGTCCTGAAAAATTCCGTCGATGCCAACCATGTGTCTGGCCATGCCTTACTGTTGCGGACTGATTATCGCCGCTCAATTGTGTTGAGTTCGACGATCCAGCCGTGTCCGCCGGTGCGGCTGGGATGAAGAAGGGGCTGTATATTCCAATATTTAGTAGCTTCCGTCAATTCGGACTCTACATCTTGTCCTTTTAGGAACAAGGCTTTGGCGCCGCGCTGCACCAGAGGCGCCGCGAAGCCCAAGAGCATATGTAATGGAGCCACCGCACGGGCAGTGACGCAATCGACCGGCGCCTTCAAGCTATCCACATAATCCCCGATATCAGCGAGGACAACCGAGCCTGGCGCGCCGGTCACCCGCAGCGCCTCGCGCAGGAAGGCGGCCTTCTTGGCGATTCGCTCCACAAGCTGGACGCTCGCGCCCGGATACTCCGCCATTGCGCAGGCCAGCACCACCCCGGGAAATCCGCCGCCGCTGCCGAAGTCGAGCCAGTGCCGGGCATTCGGAGCCAGATCCAGAAGCTGCAACGAATCGGAGATGTGCCGGGTCCAGAGCTGCGGCAGGGTCGAGGGCGCGATCAGATTGGTCTTGGCCTGCCACGCCATCAGGAGATCGACATAGCGATCCAGCCGCACCTCCGTTTCACGTGAAACAGGCGTGAGCTTTAAAGCCGCCGCCTTGTCAGCAGCAGAGATGGAAATGGGGGCCGGCTTGGCCATGATCAGGCCGAGGCCGAGGAGCGGCGTGCCTCGCGGCGCAGATAGGCCGCCAGGATCGCCAGCGCCGCCGGGGTCATGGCTTCGATTCGGCCTGCCTGCCCGATGGTTCGCGGGCGAACTTTCTCAAGCTTTTGCCGGGCTTCATTTGAGAGGCCAGGCACGGCCTGATAATCGACATCGGTCAGGATGAGATTCTCGTCACGGCGGAAGGCCTGCACATCGGCGGCCTGCCGCTCCAGATAGACGTCGTATTTAGCGTCAATTTCCAGATGGACGGCGATCTTCGGATCCATCTCGCCAAGCTGCGGCCAGATGGAGGTGACATTCACCCATTCCACATCTGGATAGGCCAGCATTTCGAAGGCTGTCCGGCGCTGACCGTCATGGTTGAGCATCAGGCCGTGCCTGGCAGCTTCGTTCGGGGTCACCGAGAGCGACTTCGCCAAAGACTTGGCGGCGTTGAGCGCAACCATCTTGGCGGCGTGGCGCCCTGCCCGCTCCGTGCCGACACATCCAAGGGCAATGCCCCGATCCGTCAGACGCTGGTCGGCATTATCCGCCCGCAAGGTCAGGCGATATTCGGCTCGCGAGGTGAACATCCGGTACGGCTCGGTGATACCTCGGGATGTCAGATCGTCGATCATCACCCCGAGATAGCCGTCAGCCCGGTCGAACACTGCAGGCTCTCCGCCCCCCGCCAGGATCGCCGCATTCAGTCCCGCGACCAGTCCCTGAGCACCAGCTTCTTCATATCCGGTGGTGCCGTTGATCTGCCCAGCCAGGAAAAGTCCCGGCACCCGCCGGGTCTGCAAGGTTGGCTCGAGTTCACGTGGATCGACATGATCGTACTCGATGGCATAGCCCGGCCGGACCATTTTCACCCGCTCAAGGCCTGGAATGCTGGCCAAAATGGCCTGCTGGACCTCTTCCGGAAGCGATGTGGAGATGCCGTTGGGGTAAACCGTGGTGTCGTCGAGGCCTTCCGGCTCCAGAAAGATCTGGTGGCCGTCACGGTCGCCGAAGCGGACGATCTTGTCCTCGATGGACGGGCAATAGCGCGGCCCGGTGCTCTTGATCTGACCGGAGTACATCGGCGAGCGATGGACGTTCGCCCGGATGATCTCATGGGTCGCGTTGGTGGTCCGGGTGATTCCGCATTCGATCTGCGGGGTCGTAATCCTGTCCGTCAGCACTGAAAACGGCTCGATTGGATCGTCTCCGGGCTGCATTTCCACGGCGGACCAATCGATGGTCGAGCCATCGAGGCGGGGCGGCGTTCCGGTCTTGAGACGGCCCAGCACAAAGCCGGCGCGCTCAAAAGACCTCGACAGGCCCATGGCTGGCGCTTCCCCGACCCGGCCCGCAGGCCAATTTGTCTCGCCGAGGTGGATCAGACCGCGCAAAAAAGTCCCTGTAGTCACAACCACCGCGCCGACAGCGAACTCACGTCCATCGGCCAGGCGAACTCCGCTGATCCGGGCATTTGAAAGGTCTTGGGACAGCAAAAGCTCGTCCGCCTCCCCTTCGATCACGGTCAGGTTGGGCGTATCGCGGATTTCAGCCTGTATCGCCGCTGCATAGAGCTTGCGGTCGATCTGGGCGCGGGGTCCGCGCACCGCCGGACCTTTCCGGCGGTTCAAAACCCGGAACTGGATGCCGCCGCGATCCGCGATCCGTCCCATCAGGCCATCCAGAGCATCGATCTCGCGGACCAGATGACCCTTGCCAAGACCACCAATGGCCGGATTGCAGGACATGGCCCCCACGGTCGCAAACTGGTGAGTCACCAGCGCAGTTTTCGCGCCCATGCGTGCGGATGCTGCCGCGGCTTCACAGCCGGCATGGCCTCCCCCGATCACAATGACGTCGAATGTCTGCATGGGCGCACTTCTATCGCTTTGGTGCGAAAGCTGAAAGACGGAAATCGCTCAATTTGTTTCACGTGAAACGAATGGAATGTTCCAACCTTTGTTTCACGTGAAACAAAGACCGGCTGGAACTCATTTCACGTGAAACAGGGCCAATGACCGACTAAAACCAAAACTGGGTCATTGACCTACTTCCCGATGCAGAATTCCCGAAAAATCATATCGAGAATATCCTCAACATCCACCCGGCCCGTCAGGCTCCCTAACGAGTGAATCGCGATTCGCAATTCCTCGGCCAAAAGCTCATCGCCCTTCTCGGCTGAACGCCCTGCCCGATCCAGCGCCATGACAGTCTCCTGCAGGAGATCGCGGTGGCGCGCGCGGCTGACCAACGCCATTTCTCCCGAACCGAAATACTCCTGGGCGTAAGACACCAGCGCCGCGATCAGGTCAGGAACGCCCTCCCCATGCGCGGCCGAAATATCAAACTGCGCCGTCACTGCGCCTGCGTCCTCACCGCCAACCAGATCGACTTTGTTGCGCACGATCCAGACCGGCGCGTGATCGTCGCCATTTTGCGGCAGCGGCACGACCTCGTCCTTCGCATCGACAAGCCACAGCACCAGATCTGACGTGCGCGCACGATCACGCGCGCGGCGCACACCTTCCTGTTCGACAGGATCGAGAGTCTCACGCACACCGGCGGTGTCGATCACGGTCACCGGATAGCCATCGAGATCAAGATGTACTTCGATCACGTCACGCGTTGTGCCGGCATGCGGTGAGACAATTGCAGCTTCGCGCCGCGCCAGACGATTGAGCAGTGTGGACTTGCCGGCATTCGGCGGGCCAGCAATCGCAACCGTGAGGCCTTCGCGCAGACGTTCACTTTGTGCCGATGAAATAAGGGTTTCTTGAATTTCCGATTTCAGCGCCGCAATTTTTTTCAGTGCGGGCGCTACGAGCTCCGCCGATACATCGCCTTCATCGGAGAAATCGATTCCTGCTTCGATCAATGCCGACGCTTCAATGATCTGCTGTCGCCATGTTTCCGCTTTCGCACCGAGCAATCCTTTCAGATGCCGCAATGCCTGACGGCGCTGACGATCAGTGTCGGCATGAATCAGATCATCAAGACCTTCAGCCTCGGTGAGATCGAGCTTGCCGTTCTCGAACGCACGGCGCGTGAACTCTCCTGGCTCGGCAGGACGCAAACCGTCGATGGCGCCGAGCGCATCGAACATCGCGGCAATCACCGCGCGGCCACCATGGACATGAAATTCCGCGACGTCTTCGCCGGTGGCACTGTGCGGTCCGGGAAACCAGAGCGTGACCGATTCGTCGATGGCGCTGCCGTCCAGATCCCTCAAGGTGGCGAAATGCGCCCGGCGAGGCGAGGGCAACTTCCGGCACAGCCGTTCGACGGCGACGCGAGTCTGCGGACCCGACACCCGGATGATGGCAATGGCCGACGGCGCGCGGCCGGACGACAGGGCAAAGATGGTCTGGTCGGGAGATTGCATGGCCTATTTGGCGAACACGTCCAAAACAGGCAATAAAAATTCCTTCGGCACAGACTCTTACTATTGCTGCATCGCAACATAGCGCAATAAAGCGTGCAGCATGAGAAATGCTGCGTTGCAATAAACTATCCAACCCCAACACAAAATGCCCGGCACAAGGCCGGGCATCTCAAACTGATTCGTCCAAAGATCGGACGACCGGATCAGGTGTTCATCGAATCGAAGAACTCGGCGTTGTTCTTGGTGTTGCGAAGCTTATCGAGCAGGAAGTCGATGGCGTCCATGGTCCCCATCGGATTGAGGATGCGGCGGAGGACATACATCTTCTTGAGCAGCTGCGGATCAGTGATGAGTTCTTCCTTACGCGTGCCGGAGCGCGAGATATCGATCGCAGGGAAAGTGCGCTTATCCGAGACCTTGCGGTCCAGAATCAGTTCCGAGTTGCCGGTGCCCTTGAACTCTTCGAAGATCACTTCGTCCATACGGCTGCCGGTATCCACCAGCGCGGTCGCGATGATGGTAAGCGATCCGCCTTCTTCGATGTTGCGCGCGGCGCCGAAGAAACGCTTCGGACGCTGCAAAGCGTTGGCATCGACACCGCCGGTCAGCACCTTGCCCGATGACGGAACGACAGTGTTGTAGGCGCGGCCAAGGCGCGTGATCGAGTCCAGAAGAATCACAACGTCGCGGCCATGTTCGACCAGACGCTTGGCTTTCTCGATCACCATCTCGGCGACCTGAACGTGACGCACCGCCGGTTCGTCGAAGGTGGAGGAGACGACCTCACCCTTCACCGAGCGCTGCATGTCGGTGACTTCCTCCGGACGCTCATCGATCAGAAGAACGATCAGATAGCACTCAGGATGATTGGCCGTGATCGAATGTGCGATGTTCTGCATCAGCACGGTTTTTCCGGTGCGGGGCGGAGCGACGATCAGTGCGCGCTGGCCTTTACCTATAGGGGCTACGATATCGATGACACGCGCGGAGAGATCCTTGCGGGTCGGGTCCTCAAGTTCGAGACGAAAGCGCTCATCCGGAAACAGCGGCGTCAGGTTGTCGAAATTGACCTTGTGTTTGGACTTTTCCGGGTCTTCGAAATTCAGCGTGTTGACCTTCAGCAACGCGAAGTAGCGTTCGCCTTCCTTCGGGCTGCGGATATGACCTTCAATGGTATCACCGGTACGAAGTCCAAAGCGCCGGATCTGCGAAGGCGACACGTAGATATCGTCCGGACCGGGCAGATAATTGGCGTCCCAGGAGCGCAGAAATCCGAAGCCGTCGGAGAGAACTTCGACAACGCCTTCACCGATGATATCGGTTTCCGCAATCGCAAGCTGTTTGAGAATGGCGAACATCAGCTCCTGCTTGCGCATGGTGCTGGCGTTTTCGACCCCGTTTTCTTCAGCGAAGGACACAAGCTCCGCCGGAGTTTTGGATTTGAGGTCTTGTAGTTTGATTTCCCGCATCGGGGTTGTCCTGTGGAGCGTGAAGAAAAAGAGGGGAGGGGAGCGAAAGGTTCAGCCTGCTGACGACATACGGACTCAAAACGTGATCAGAAGTCCGCAGGTCTCAAGTTGAGAAGTCTTGAGCGAGGAAGGTGCCGGGAGGCTTCGAACCTGATGTGGCGGCCGGTCCAACAATGAGACCGGGACTCAACCACATCCGCCTGCGTTCGGTGGGATAAATCAAATATAGAAAATCGTCCGGTCGCACGCAAGGAGGGGATTGGCGCGGAATCAAAAAGGCCGCCGGCTAAAACGGCTTCACAATCACCAGGATCACGATCCCGATCATCAGAACTGTAGGTACTTCATTGATAATACGATAGAATTTCTGGCTTCGGGTATTGGCGTCGTTGGCGAAATCCCGCACCCGCGCTGTGAAGAACCCGTGTACGCCTGACAGGATCAGGACCAGCGTAAATTTGGCATGAAACCAGCCGGAAACGTACCAACCGCCTTGCCAGGCCAGCCATAAACCGGCTAGCCAGGTCACAATCATCGCAGGATTGATGATGGCCTTCAGCAGACGGCGTTCCATCACCTTGAAGGTCTCCGACTGCTTCGAGCCAGTCTCGGCCTCGCAGTGATAGACAAACAGCCGCGGCAAATAGAGCATGCCGGCCATCCACGAGATGACCGCGATCACATGCAGCGCCTTGATCCATTCGTACATCGGACTTCCGCGAGAACTATAACTGTTTGTCGAGCGACCTTGGTTGCCGGGTCATTTTAATCGCCAAGCCATTTCATTGCTAAGCCATCGATGTTTCAGCGCTGATGCCCGTCGCGTTACGACAGGAACCAAACGCGGAATCACGGGTTGATCAGCGTCGGTAGATGACGTGAGAACCGGTCTGTCCGCAAGCACGACTTCCTTAAAGAATCCTTTTTAGATTCTTAGTTTGATTAAGTGTAACCGTGATTAGCGCTCGCGCATCACTCTCCCATTCTTGTTCAACAGTCATCCACATCCGCAAACTTTATGCCCGTTATTTGATGGTTTGTTTGCGGGCTGGAATAAGCCGATGGTTCAAGTGCTTGAGGGCCAACCGCTCGGCATTATCCCAAGACAAATCCACACAACCCCGCTACCATTCAGCTGAAGGCAGGATTTCATCCCGAAGTCAGTGCTGTGAATGAAAGAGACAGTTATCCCAAAGGGTGCCGTCTATCGCCGGATTCAGGTGATGATGCCCACAGGGACTCACAGCTTTTCACAGCGGCCGGATTGAGCGGAAACGGATTCGAGACATGCCCACTTCCGGGAATTATTTTCATCTGCATATGATTTCAGACTCGACCGGTGAGACACTGATCACCGTCGCGCGTGCGGTGGCTGCGCAATATTCCAATGTGTCGCCCGTCGAACACGTCTATCCGCTTGTCCGCAGCCAGAAGCAGCTCGACCGCGTCCTGGCGGAAATCGAGGAGGCACCCGGAATTGTGCTGTTCACGCTGCTGGAGAAGGATCTGGTCGAACGGCTCGAGGCGAAGTGCCAGGAAATCAACATTCCAAGCCTGTCGATTATCGGTCCGGTGATGCAATTGTTTCAGGCGTATCTTGGCACGGAAACCTCGCGCCGGATCGGCGCGCAGCACACACTCAACGCTGAATATTTCAAGCGCATCGACGCGCTGAATTACACCATGATGCACGACGACGGCCAGCATGTCGAAGGACTGGAAGAAGCCGATGTTGTTCTTGTCGGCGTGTCCCGCACATCGAAAACACCGACCTCGATCTATCTTGCCAATCGCGGCGTGCGTACGGCCAATGTGCCGCTGGTGCCGGGAATCCCGATTCCGCATCAGCTCGAAACTTTGAAAAAGCCGCTGGTGGTCAGCCTTCACGCCACGCCCGAACGTCTGATCCAGGTGAGGCAAAATCGTTTGCTTGGCATAGGGAAAACCGGTGAGGACAATTATATCGATCGCCAGTCGGTCACCGAGGAAGTTGCTTTCGCGCGAAAGCTCAGCGCGAAGTTCGATTGGGCATTGCTTGATGTGACGCGCCGGTCGATCGAGGAAACTGCGGCCGCGATCATGAAGCTCTATGCGGATCGTCAGCGCCAGAAAGCATCGCAATCGTGACGGTATGGCGAGAGCGGCAGCCTTTAATTCTTGCATCGCAGAGCGCGGTGCGGAAAAGCCTGCTTGTGAATGCCGGTATCGCGGTGGAAACAGTACCGGCGGACATTGACGAGCGGAAAATTCAGCAAGGTTCCGGTCTGACGGATCCCGGACAAGTCGCAGCTCTCCTTGCTGCAGAGAAAGCCAAATTCATTTCGGCGAAGCACCCGGAACGGTACGTTGTTGGTGCGGACCAAACGCTCGCGCTCGGAGAGCGGCTTTTCAGCAAGCCCGCGGATCTCGCTGCTGCGACAGCGCACATTAAGACACTCTCCGGACAAACCCACACCCTGCATAGCGCAGTCAGTGTAGCAAAGGATGGCACGGCGCTGTTTTCCCATGTCAGTGTTGCCCGCATGACCATGCGTTCTCTCACCGATAGCGAAATCGCTGCCTATATCGGCGAAGCCGGTGCCGCCGTGACATCCAGCGTTGGAGCCTATCAGCTTGAGCGCACCGGAGTGCATTTGTTCGAACGTATTGAAGGCGATCATTTTACGATTCTGGGATTGCCACTGCTGCCGTTGCTTGGTTTTCTGCGCAGCCGGAATCTCCTGGCCGTCTAGTTGATTAAGAGCCTTGAACGAAAAGGGTTGCTGATGTTGCTGCTGGGTTTGACGGGTTCGATCGGGATGGGGAAGTCCACCACGGCGAAACTGTTTCAGGAGGCAGGTGTGCCGGTTTACGACGCCGACGCGACCGTACATAAAATCTATGAAGGGGAGGCTGTGCCGGCGGTTGAGGCTGCATTTCCCGGCAGCACCGCGAATGGCAAGGTCGACCGGCAAAAGCTGTCAGCCATGGTCGTGAACAATGCCGAGGCCATGAAGCGGCTTGAGACGATTGTGCATCCGATGCTGCGCAGCCATCAGCTCAGGTTCCTGAGTGATGCTGAAGCATCCGGCGTGCCGGTGGCGGTACTCGACGTGCCTTTGCTCTATGAGACCGGCGGTGAAAGCCGTGTTGATGCGGTGGTGGTGGTCACGACAGACCCCCAGGTTCAGCGCGAGCGGATTTTGGCGCGGGAGAATATGACGCCGGACAAGCTCGATGCGATTCTCGCGCGGCAATTGCCCGACGCCGAAAAGCGCAAACGCGCCGATTTTGTCGTGGACACATCCCACGGGCTTGATCCGGTGCGGGAACGGATCGATGAAATCCTTCGGGAAGTGGTTAAGATGCCCAGACGGCGGGCTTGATTCGAGCAGCCGCTTTTTTCCGGAAATTTCCATGCGCGAAATTGTTCTCGATACCGAAACCACAGGCCTCGATCCGTTGCGCGGCGATCGTCTGGTCGAAATCGGTTGCGTTGAGATGGTCAATCGCATGCCGACGGGGCAGACATATCACGTCTATCTCAATCCCGAACGCGACATGCCGCAGGAGGCATTCAATGTTCACGGACTGTCGAGCGAATTTCTCTCCGACAAGCCGCTGTTCGCATCGGTGGTTGAAGACTTCTTGATGTTCATCGGTGATGCGCCGCTCGTCATTCACAATGCGATGTTCGATATCGGCTTCATCAATGCGGAACTCGATCGCGCGTCGCGGGCCGCGATTCCCCGCGACCGGCTGATCGATACGCTGACACTGGCGCGGCGCAAGCATCCCGGCGTGTCGAACCGTCTCGACGATCTGTGCTCGCGCTACTCCATTGATAATTCCCGCCGCACCAAGCACGGAGCACTGCTCGACGCTGAATTGCTCGCGGAAGTCTATATCGATCTGATCGGTGCGCGTCAGTCGCAGCTGATTCTGTCCGAGGTGCGGCAGTCCTTCACGGTCGGGCCCGCCGATACGCCGCGCCGTCAGCGCGAACTGCCCCTCGCGCCGCGCATCTCGGACGCGGACGTCGCCGCGCACGCGGCATTTGTCGCGACCCTCGGCGGAACCCCGTACTGGAACGAATACACAAAAGAAAACTGAGCGAAGCGGGTCCGCCTCGCTCAGTTCATTGTGAAGAAGCTTGGAAGATTCGTCCGAGCGTCAGCTCGGCTTGCCCTGCTGCTCTTCGGCCTGACGCGCCATGTTCTGGCGATAGAGGCCGACGAAATCCACCGGATCGAGCATCAGCGGCGGGAAGCCACCGGCACGGACCGACGAGGCGACGATTTCACGTGCGAACGGGAACAGCAGGCGCGGGCATTCGATCATCACGAACGGATGCATGCTTTCCTGCGGCACGTTCTGGATACGGAACACGCCTGCATAAATCAGCTCGAAGCCGAACAATGTGAAATTCTCGTTCTCGGCCTTGCCTTCGATCGACAGGGAGACCTCGTAGTCATGCTCCGCAACAGCGGTCGCCGAGACGTTGATCTGGATGTTAATGGTGGGCTGCTTGTCCTGCGCCGCCAGTGAAGCCGGAGAGTTCGGATTCTCGAAAGAGAAGTCCTTGATGTACTGGGCCAGGACGTTGAACTGAGGCGGAGCCGCGTTCTCGAGGGGTGCGCCGTTGCCGTTGGTCATGATTATGTCGCTCCGGGAATATGGGTATCAAATCGCCGCGGGAGCGATCCGGTCAGGGAACTGCCTGCGAAAGCGTCCTCGCGGTAAACTTTCACGTGCGGACAGGCCCTTGTCGGGGCGAGTGGCTATCATAGCCTTGCCTCATTCGACAAGGACGATGGGCCGGATCTGTCGCGTTTCGGTTGGCCCAGACCACCGGATCGGGTAGAATCGAGCTAAATCGGCGTCAAGATGCCCCAAATCTTCTCTTTCGGGCCGTTCGGGGCGCGGCATAGTGCGATGTTGGCTGGATCGGTTTTCGTGCCTACATGTGAGCGACGAACGCCCGTATAACCGTGTTTTCCGGGTAGCCGCGCGGGCGGCGTGCAGCACCGATCAGAAAGTGAATGCGACGTGGATATTTACACCATCATTTTTCTGGCTCTGGCCGTCTTCATCTTCCTGCGGCTGCGTAATGTGCTGGGCCAGCGCACCGGTGACGAGCGTCCGCCGTTTGACCGCGCTGCCCGCGATGTTCTGCGTGGCGCGCCGGATAATGTCGTGCCGATGCCGGGCAAGACGATCGACCAGACGCCTCTTGCGCCCTCCGCCGAACCTGCTGTTCCTGTCGATCGCTGGAAGGGCATCGCCGAGTCCGGATCGGCGCTTGCGCGTGGTCTTGACCAGGTTGCTGGCTCCGATCCGTCGTTTGATGCGCAGCATTTCGTCAGTGGCGCGAAAAGCGCCTATGAGATGATCGTCCTGGCTTTCGCCAATGGCGACCGCCGCGCGCTGAAGGATCTCCTGTCGTCGGAGGTCTATGAAGGATTCGAGGCTGCCATCAAGGAGCGCGAACAGCGCGGCGAGAAGGTAGAGACGCGGTTCGCCTCTATCGATAAGGCCGAGATCGTCAATGCGGACGTTCGCGACCGTGCCGCCCAGATCACCATCCGGTTCGTTTCCCAGATGATCTCGGTGACGCGCGACAAGGCTGGCACCGTCGTCGATGGCAACCCGGAAAAGCTCACCGATGTCACAGATGTCTGGACCTTCGCCCGTGACATCTCCTCGCGCGATCCGAACTGGAAGCTGGTTGGGACGGAAAGCGGACAGTAAGGACACGGCAGCGCCCGGCGCATTCGCCGGGCTGTTCGGCGCGTGGCTTGGTGCCGCCGCAGGATGCCTTCTCGTCGGCCTTGCCGTGACAGCCGCCGAAGCGAGGCAAGAGGGGCGCCAGTCGTCCCACGATCATCATCATCATGAAATCGGAAAACGCGGACCTGTAATCTGGCCGCTCGAGATTCCGGGCGGTCAGTACGCTCCGCTGAAATGGAGTGAAGTCGTCGGCTGGTCCGATGACGATCCGCTTCCTGCCTTCAAGACATTTCGGACGAGTTGCAAGCCGATTGCCGCGCAGAAAGGTCCGCTTGCGGACAGCAAGGCGCTCGGCACGTCATTGCGCGACCCCTGCATTGCTGCGCGCGCCGAGGATATTTCCGACGGCGTGAAAGCGCGCGCGTTTTTTGAAAAGAACTTCACGCCGTTGCAGATCTCACGCATCGGCGAGGATGCGGGTTTCGTCACCGGGTACTACGAGCCCATTGTCGATGGGTCGCGAGTACAGACCGACGTTTATAACGTCCCGGTGTATCGGCGGCCGTCGAACTTGTTTGTGCGCGGCTATTCGCAGGCCAACGCCAGCATGCCGAACAAGGGACAGGTTTTCCGCAAGATCGGCCGCCGCAAGCTGGTGCCTTACTATGATCGCGCCGAAATCGAGGATGGCGCGATTGCCGGACGCGGACTTGAAGTCGTCTGGCTCAAGAGCCAGACCGATCTCTTGTTTATCCAGATTCAAGGCTCCGCGCGGATCAAGCTGGAGGATGGATCGATGGTGCGCATCAACTATGATGCGCACAACGGCTATCCGTATACGCCCGTCGGACGCGTACTGATCGAGCGCAACATCGTGCCGAAAGAGCAGATGTCGATGCAGAAGATCCGCGAATACATGGAGCAGAATCCGGACGGTGCGAAGGAATTGCGCCGCTTCAATCGCTCCTATGTATTTTTCCGCGAGGTCAAGCTGGCGGCGGACGACGAGGCTGTCGGCGCGCAGGGCGTGCCGTTGACGGCGGGACGATCCATTGCCGTCGACAAGTCACTGCATGTCTATGGCACGCCGTTTTTCATCGAAGGCAATCTGCCGATCGAATCGGATACCTCGAACACACCGTTTCGCAAGCTGATGATCGCGCAGGACACGGGTTCGGCGATTATCGGTCCGGCCCGTGCTGATATTTATTTTGGTGCGGGCGGGGAGGCAGGCCGTGTTGCCGGCCGCCTGAAGAACCCGGCGCGATTCGTCATGCTGCTGCCAAATAGCCTCGACCCCGTGGCGCGCGGCAAGACCGTGCCATTGCCGGATGAGCGTCCGTCGGCAACCATTGCAAAGCTGTTTCCGCAGACCGAACCGGTGAAGGAAGCGGCGAAAGAACCTGTCAAGGACGCGCCGAAAGAGCCGGCCAAAGAGAGTGTGAAAGAAACTTCGAAGGACACGGCAAAGGAGCAGCCTGCACCTGCAGCATCACCTGCTGCGGCCGCCGTGCCGGCGGTGCCGCTGCCCGAAGCCCGTCCCAAGGCCGCACCGGAAACGACGGCCCCGGCAGCGGTGAAATCCGAACCCGCGCGCCGCAAGCGGCACCACCGGCGTCACCGCCATCGCCGATGAAACGTCCCCGCAATCTCGACCCGCCTCCCGTGTCCCGGCGAAAGCGCATGCTTTCGCGCGAGGAAACCGAGCTGTGGGAGAGCGTGGCAAAACAGGCTAAACCGCTGCGTAAACGACCGCGCCCGGCAAAAATCTCGCAGGAGATAGCGGACGAATCGCCTGTTGCGCCAGGACCGATACTTCGACCGAAACTTCCGCCAGCCGCGCAAAAAACTCTGAGCCTGCCGCCAGCGCCGCCGCCACTTGCGCCGCTTGGGCGGCGTGAGCGCTCAAAGCTTTCGCGCGGACGCAAGGATATCGATGCGCGGCTCGACCTGCATGGCATGACGCAGACCAAAGCCCATCGCGTACTGTTGAATTTCCTGCTTCACGCGCAGACCGACGGGATGAGTGTCGTTCTTGTCATCACCGGCAAGGGCCGCACCGTGGGAGCGGAATCGGAGCGTGGGGTGTTGCGCCGTCAGGTGCCGCAATGGCTCAGCCTTCCGGAGTTTCGCAGCGTGGTGATCGGATTCGACGAAGCGCATATCGGCCATGGCGGCGAAGGCGCGCTGTATGTGCGGGTGCGGCGAGCAAGATCCTGAGCGTCGATCAAAACGGGATCGTGGTGCCAACGCGCGGGATCAGTGAAGTGATCCATCCGAAACGCCGTGCGGCGGGCGTATCGGCAATCGAAGAGCGGGTGGTGGCAAGATACTGCATTGTGAAAAACATCAGGATCATGCAGGTCGCCCAGTTCGAATACCAGCGAGCATAATCGAACACGATGGCGAACACGATCAGATAGGCGAGAGTGATGAGCGTCAGCGCGACAAGGATGAAGCGTCGCGACCCCGTATCGAGCTGACGCATGCTGTTTAAGAAGCATGCAATCAGCGGCGCGTGGCAGGCGATGATGGCCGCATACACCGGCAACCGCAGAAGATTCTTGGGCAGGATCGTCCAGGTGTGAGAAATTTCCTTCGCCAGCGTATTGTAGTAGATATCCGTCGAGAGATAGCTGCGGAAGGCAGGATCGCTGATCCGCGATTGCAGATAGGCTGTGAATTCTTCGCGTGGCACCGGAACGTTGCCGTAGAGCTGTGTGTACAGGAACAGGCCGCCGATCAGGGCAAGTAATCCGCCGCCGAGCAAGACATCTGCAAGGCTGATCCGGCGACGCTGCACCAAATAGAAACGAACGACCACGATGGCGATGATTGTCGGCAGATAGAGCAGCGTCTGAATATGATGAATCAGGTTCAGCAACACAGCCAGCACCGCGGCCAAGGCGATGTAGGCAAGACTTCTCGCCGGAACGATCAGCAACAACAGTGCGGCTGCGCAGCCGTAGATGTCGAAATAGCCCAGCGTCTGAATGAAGTTCTTCAGAAAGACCGGCGAGCCCGCAGTGAACACCAGCACAGGCAATGTTTCGGCGCGAAATCCGATGATTTTTCGGAACGCCAGAAAAAACAGGCCGCAGGTCACAAGCAGGATAAGTGTTCCAGGGACATAAGGCGACCACACCGGCAGAGTTGGAAAAAGAAGGCCGGTGAGTGCACCGAGCAGAGCCCGTTTGATGAAGCCGAAATGATAGTCGGCCAGAAGCTGGGTGTAGACCTCGCCGGGGATGTTGTAGAGCAGTTTATAGATGTAGAGGGCGATCATCAGCATCGCGTTGAGCGCGAGCATCATCAGCCACTGAGATCGTGTCCTGCCCGATGAGGTCGGCGCGTCAGCGTTCATCGCTGACGCTTACCACGATCCGAAGATAACGCGAAGCTGCTACAGGATGAAGCGGCTGAGATCTGTGTTCTTCGCCAGATCGCCGATATGCTTCTGCACATAGGCGGCGTCGATGGTGACGGTCTGTCCGTTCATATCGGGCGCATGAAACGAAGTCTCATCAAGGACCCGCTCCATCACGGTCTGCAAACGCCGTGCGCCGATGTTTTCGACAGTGGAATTCACTGCCACGGCGACATCGGCCAGCGCATCAATCGCATCAGCGGTGATATCGAGTGTGACGCCTTCGGTCTGCATCAGCGCGACATACTGCTTGAGTAACGATGCTTCCGGCTCGGTCAGGATGCGGCGCATGTCGTCGCGGGTCAGTGCCTGGAGTTCGACGCGGATCGGCAGACGGCCTTGCAGCTCAGGCAGCAGGTCAGACGGTTTCGCGATATGAAATGCGCCTGATGCGATGAACAGGATGTGGTCGGTTTTCACCGCACCATGCTTGGTGGAGACGGTGGTGCCTTCGATCAGCGGCAGCAGATCGCGCTGGACGCCTTCGCGCGACACATCACCGGTCCGTGCACCATCGCGCACGCAGATCTTATCGATCTCGTCCAGGAACACGATGCCGTTATTCTCCACCGCCTGAACGGCTTCCAGGGTGACCTGTTCGCTGTCCAGCAGTTTGTCGCTTTCCTCGTTGACGAGGATCTCGTGGGAGTCCGCCACCGTCAGACGCCGTGTCTTGGTGCGCCCGCCCATCTTGCCGAAAATGTCGCCGATATTGATCGCGCCGATCTGTGCGCCGGGCATGCCGGGAATCTCGAACATCGGCGCGCCGCCCGAGGCTTGCGTCTCGATTTCGATTTCCTTGTCGTTCAGTTCGCCTGCCCGCAGCTTTCTGCGAAAAGAATCGCGCGTTGCGGCGCCGGCATTTGCGCCGACCAGCGCATCCAGTACCCGTTCTTCAGCGGCTTGCTGCGCGCGAGCCTGGACGTCCTTGCGCTTGCGCTCGCGAATCTGAAGGATCGCGACCTCCACCAGGTCGCGCACGATCTGCTCGACATCGCGGCCGACATAGCCGACCTCGGTGAATTTGGTCGCTTCCACCTTGATGAACGGCGCATTCGCCAGCCGGGCGAGGCGCCGGGCGATCTCGGTCTTGCCGACGCCGGTCGGCCCGATCATCAGGATGTTTTTGGGCAACACTTCCTCGCGCAGCGAGCCGGTCAACTGCTGACGCCGCCATCGGTTGCGCAGGGCAATCGACACAGCGCGCTTGGCGTCGCCCTGTCCGACAATGAAGCGATCGAGTTCGGAAACGATTTCGCGAGGAGAGAAGTCTGTCATGGGTCTCAGCTATTGTTGAATTTGCCGAACGGCAAGACGTCTAGATGATTGGCGGGCCGCTTTGCCATTGCCGTATCGCATCGAATGGATGGATCAGCATGATGATGTTCAGCGTCAGGTTGTCGCGGATGTGCAGGCCAACGGCGATTTCGAAGACGATGGCGATCAGCACCGTGGCGATTACCGGCAATTTTCGCGCAGCGATAAAGCCTGCGACCATCGCCAGCGTGTCGGAAATCGAATTGACGATGCTGTCGCCGTAGTAATCGAGCGAGATGGTTCCGGCGCGATAGCGTTCGATGATGAGTGGGGAGTTTTCCAGCAGTTCCCAGCCGCCCTCGATCAGCATCGCGATCAGAAGACGCGCGATCCATGACAGGCGCGGCAGCAGCAGCCAGGTCAGGCCGTAGAACAGGAAGCCGTGGATGATGTGCGAAAACGTGTACCAGTCCGCGATGTGCTGTGAGTTCTCCGAACTCATCACCACGCCATGCCAGAGCTTGACATAACCGCAGGTGCAGATCGGCACCCGGCCCATCGCATAAAGAATGGCGGCCTGCAGCGCGAGCAGCAGGACAGCGAACAGAAAACCCTGGCGTGGCGACAGGCCTCGCGGCGCGGGTGTCAGGGCATCGTTCGCCGCTGTGCTCATGCGGTCAGGGTTTCGAGGGTGACGTTGCGGTTGGTGTAGACGCAGATGTCGGCGGCGATATCCAGCGCGCGGCGCACGATGGTCTCGGCGTCCTTGTCGGAGTCGGCCAACGCACGCGCCGCCGCCAGCGCATAATTACCGCCGGAGCCGATCGCCATCACGCCCTGCTCGGGTTCCAGCACATCGCCGGTGCCGGTCAGCACCAGCGAGACGTCCTTGTCCGCCACGATCATCATGGCTTCCAGGCGGCGCAGATAGCGGTCCGTGCGCCAGTCCTTGGCAAGCTCGACGGCGGCGCGGGTGAGCTGGCCGGGATACTGCTCCAGCTTGGCTTCCAGCCGCTCGAACAGGGTGAAGGCGTCGGCGGTGGCTCCGGCGAAGCCGCCGATCACGTCACCCTTGCCGAGCTTGCGGACCTTTTTGGCGTTGGACTTGATGACCGTCTGGCCGATGGAGACCTGTCCGTCGCCCCCGATGACCACCTTACCGCCCTTGCGGACCGTCAGAATGGTGGTCCCGTGCCAGATTTCAGCGTGTGATGCCTGCATAACTACCTCATTGAGGGGCCTGATTTAGGGGTTGGACCCTCGCGTTGCAATCGGGGCCGGAAGCCATCGAATTCCGGTCACCATATCTGAAAACTCAGGCGAAAATCGCCTCATCCCGCAGTAGCGAAGGTGTCATGTGCCTGTTAAAAGGACGCTTCTTTCCAGAGGAAGCGCGTTCGGAGAGCACATTTCATGCGCACCGCCACCATCAAGCGCAAGACCAAGGAAACCGACATCATGGTGTCGGTCAACCTGGACGGGACGGGCGTGTCCAACGTCGCGACCGGCATCGGGTTCTTCGACCATATGCTGGACCTTCTGGCGCGCCATTCGCTGATCGACATCACCGTGCAGGCGGACGGCGATCTCCATGTCGATTACCACCACACGACCGAAGATGTCGGTATCGCGCTCGGCCAGGCCGTGAAGCAGGCGCTTGGCGACATGAAGGGCATCACTCGCTACGCCGGCATTCACATGCCGATGGACGAGACGCTGTCGCGTGTCGTGATCGACATTTCCGGCCGGCCGGTGCTGGTGTTCAAGGCGGAGTTTCCGCGCGACAAGATCGGCGAGTTCGACACCGAACTGGTGCGCGAATGGTTCAATGCGTTCGCGATGAACGCCGGCGTGACGCTGCATGTCGAAACGCTGTACGGCGAAAACAACCATCACATCGCCGAATCCTGCTTCAAGGGACTGGCGCGGGCGCTGCGCACGGCTGTGGCGATTGATCCGCGCACGGCCGGGCAGATCCCCTCCACCAAGGGCACGCTCGGCGGCTAATTTGACCTGACGCGCATGCCGGTCATGCGCTGGACTTCACTTTTGGACCATCGCCCGGCGCACGATCTAATGAGGATCGCGTGCAGCGAAGCTCCGGAGAACGATCATGGCGGTTTACACGGTCCACGGACCGGCGAGTTACTACGGCAGCGATGTGCGCACCGCGCCGGACCAACTCGTGTTCGTGCGCGACGGATTTTATGTTTGGGCGTTCGTCGGAACATTCCTCTGGTTGTTATGGCACCGGCTATGGCTGGCGCTGATCGGCTATATCGCGCTCATCATCGTCGCTGAAATCGCGATGTCGGCTGCGGGGTTTGGCTCCGGAAGTCGCTTTCTGGTGATGGCGGTGATCGCGCTGCTGCTTGGGCTTGAGGCTGGTTCGCTGCGCCGCTGGAAGCTGTCGCGCCGCAAGTGGCGTCAGCTCGATATTGTCGTGGCGGATTCGGAAGAAGCCGCCGAGCGGCGCTTCTTCGAGCGCTGGAATGCGAAAACGGCTCGCGACAACAGCCGGAGTGCTGCACCGCCGCCATTGCCTCGCGCGTCGATCGCACAGCCGCAAAACGCCCCCCAGAATGTCCTTGGTCTGTTTCCTGAACCGGGAGCGTCGCGGTGAGCGTTGCCATCATTGACTACGGCTCCGGCAATCTGCACTCGGCAGCGAAGGCTTTCGAACGCGCCGCGCGCGGAAGCGAACAGCCGCAAAAGATTGTGGTGACGCGCGATCCCGACACGGTGTTTCGTGCCGACCGAATCGTGCTGCCCGGTGTTGGCGCATTCGCCGATTGCCGCAAGGGCCTCGACAGTCTCGACGGTATGGTGGACGCCATGACGGAGGCGGTGCGCAGCAAGGCACGCCCGTTCTTCGGCATTTGCGTCGGCATGCAGTTGATGGCGACGCAGGGCAAGGAATATGTCACCACGCCCGGCCTCGACTGGATCGCGGGCGACGTGGTGAAGATCGCGCCGCGCGACGAAGAGCTGAAAATCCCGCACATGGGCTGGAATACGCTCGATCTGGTGCGAGAGCATCCGGTGCTGGACAAGCTGCCACTGGGCGACAACGGCCGGCACGCCTATTTCGTGCACTCCTATCACCTCAATGCCGCCAGCGAGGCGGACATCATTGCGCGCGCCGATTACGGCGGTCCCGTCACCGCGATTGTCGGCAAGGACACCGCCATCGGCACGCAGTTTCATCCCGAGAAGAGCCAGCGCTTCGGTCTGGCCCTGATCTCGAACTTTCTGAAGTGGAAGCCGTGATTCTCTTTCCCGCTATCGACCTCAAGAACGGTCAGTGCGTGCGCCTTGAGCAGGGCGACATGGCGCGCGCAACCGTATTCAATCTCGATCCCGCAGCGCAGGCGAAGACATTCGAGACGCAGGGTTTTGAATATCTGCATGTGGTCGATCTCGATGGCGCATTTGCCGGCAAACCGGTGAATGCACACGCTGTTGAAGATATGCTCAAGAGCGTGAAATTTCCGGTGCAGCTTGGCGGCGGCATTCGTGATCTCGCAACAGTTGAGGCATGGCTGTCGAAAGGCATTCGCCGCGTGATCATCGGCACCGCTGCCGTGCGCGATCCGGCGCTGGTGAAAGAGGCCGCCAAGAAGTTTCCGGGCCAGGTTGCAGTGGGCCTCGATGCGCGCGACGGCAAGGTCGCTGTCGAAGGCTGGGCGGAAACCTCGACCGTGACCGCGCTCGATATCGCGCAGCGTTTCGAGGATGCGGGTGTTGCCGCGATCATCTTCACCGACATCGCTCGCGACGGCCTGCTCAAGGGCCTCAATCTGGAGGCAACCATTGCGCTGGCCGATGCGATCTCCATTCCGGTGATTGCGTCTGGCGGCCTTGCTTCCATCGACGATGTGAAAGCCATGCTGACGCCGCGCGCGAAAAAGCTCGAAGGCGCGATTTCCGGCCGTGCACTTTACGATGGCCGCATTGATCCGGCGGAAGCATTGACACTCATCCGCAATGCAAGGGCGGCGGCATAATGGTCCGGGATTCTTATGTTTAAAGTCCGCGTCATCCCCTGTCTCGACGTCAAGGATGGCCGTGTGGTCAAGGGCGTCAATTTCGTAGACCTGCGCGACGCGGGCGATCCGGTCGAGGCTGCGATTGCCTATGACGCGGCGGGCGCGGACGAACTGTGTTTTCTCGACATCAACGCCACCCATGAAAATCGCGGTACGATGCTCGACGTGGTGCGGCGGACGGCGGAAGCCTGCTTCATGCCGCTAACGGTGGGCGGCGGCGTACGCACGGTGGATGACATCCGCACCCTGCTCAATCACGGCGCAGACAAGGTCTCGATCAATTCTGCGGCCGTGGCGCGGCGCGAGATCGTCAAGGAAGGCGCGGAGAAGTTCGGCGACCAGTGCATCGTGGTTGCGATCGATGCAAAAAGCGTTGCGCGGTCCGGCGGCGGATCGCGCTGGGAGATTTTCACCCATGGCGGACGCAAGTCCACCGGCATCGATGCCATCGAATACGCGCAGGAAGTGGTTGCGCTGGGCGCGGGCGAAATCCTGCTGACCTCGATGGATCGCGACGGCACCCGGCAGGGCTTCGATATTCCGTTGACCCGTGCCATTGCCGACAGCGTGAATGTGCCGGTGATCGCATCGGGCGGTGTCGGCAATCTCGATCATCTGGTGGCGGGCATCCGTGAAGGACACGCGACCGCTGTGCTGGCCGCGTCGATCTTCCATTTCGGGGAGTTCACCATTCGTCAGGCCAAGGAGCACATGGTCCGCTCGGGCCTGCCGATGCGGCTCGATCCGTGAGGCGCGTGGTCGATGTGTCCGGAATGCCAAATACCTGAATCGGATCAGCTCTTTGCGCTCCCTACCGGAGTACGGAAGTGATAGAAGGCAGCTTATGAGCGGTTTTACGATCCACGATCTCGCAGCCACCATCGATGCCCGCGCGGCGTCGGGAGGCGACGCGTCCTATACACGCAAGTTGCTGGACAAGGGTCCGGAGCATTGCGCCAAGAAGCTTGGCGAGGAAGCGGTCGAGACTGTGATCGCGGCCATCGAGAACGATCGCGGTCACCTGATCGCCGAGAGTGCTGATCTGCTTTTCCATCTTCTGGTGCTGCTGAAGTCGCGCGGCGTCAGTCTGACGGATGTCGAAGCAGCATTGGCGCAGCGGACGGGAATGTCCGGGCTTGAAGAGAAGGCTGCGCGCAAGCGTGATTAGGTCAATTCGGCCGGCGCGGGGACACGCGCAGGCCGGACAGGAGGACTGGCTCATGGATGTGAGAGCCGAACAGGTTCAGTACAATCCCTATCGCGTGTTCTCGCGCGCGCAGTGGGCCGCCTTGCGCGACGACATGCCGATGACCCTGACCGCCGAGGAAATCGCGCGGATGCATTCGATGCACGATCGTCTCGACATGAAAGAGGTCGAGGAAATCTACCTGCCGCTGTCGCGTCTGCTGTCGTTCTATGTTGCTGCGGCTCAGCGCCTGTTCGTGGCGCAGCGGCATTTCCTCGGTATCGAGGACCGCAAGATGCCCTATATCATTGGCGTGGCCGGATCGGTGGCGGTTGGCAAGTCCACCACCGCGCGCGTGCTGCAGGCCCTGCTGGCGCGCTGGTCGCCGCGGCCGAAGGTCGATCTCGTCACCACAGACGGCTTTCTCTATCCGAACGAGGTTCTGGAACGTGAAGGCCTGATGCAGAAGAAAGGCTTTCCCGAAAGCTACGATCTTCCCGCGCTGCTCTCGTTCTTGTCCGACATCAAGGCCGGTCGCCGCCCCGTGCGAGCGCCGGTCTATTCGCATCTGACTTACGACGTGATCCCGAACGAGGGAGTCGAGGTCGACCGACCGGACATCCTCATTGTCGAAGGCGTCAATGTGCTGCAGACCGGGCGCCTGCCGCGCGATGGCAAAGCGGTGCCCTATGTGTCGGACTTCTTCGATTTCTCGGTCTATATCGATGCGGACGAGCCGGTTCTGCGCGAATGGTATGTCGAGCGGTTCCTGACGTTGCGTAACACGGCGTTCCGCGATCCACGATCATACTTCAATCGTTATGCAAAGCTCTCCGACGAGGAAGCGACCGCGAGAGCCCTCGAGCTCTGGACCACCATCAACCTTGTCAATCTTGAAGAGAATATCCTGCCCACGCGGCCGCGTGCCACGCTGATCCTCAAGAAGGGCGGCGATCATGTCATCGAGGACGTTCAGCTGCGGCGATTGTAAGTTTTTCTTTGTCATTCCGGCTTTCGCTGGAATGACAAAGCTGTTGCCTACGCCGCGTGACGCGTCGCGTCAGCGCCGAAGTGATCGAGGTAACGGCCGGAGATGGCCGACACCGGCATGACAACCAGTACATCCGTGGTGCCAAACTGGTGGTCGATCACCGCGCCGTCGCCGATGAAGGCTCCGACGCGAAGGTAACCCTTGATCAGCGGCGGCAACATGCGCAGCGCCGCTTTGGTATCGATGTTCTCTTTCGCGATGCGATTCATCTCCACCCTGCGCGAAGAATGCGCGCTCGCACGCCAGCCTTCCGGCGCGGTAGCGTAGTGATGGAGGAATGACAGCGGCAATGCGAGTGCGTCGGGGTTCGTGCCCTCAAAGCTTGCGCAACCGATCATCACATCGAGATTGTGCCGGCGGACATAACTCCACACGCCATGCCAGAGCAACTCGACGGTGCGTTTGGTGCGGTAGGGCGGCAGCACGCAGGAGCGTCCGAGTTCAAGAAACTTCAGGCCCGCCTGCCGCTGCATCAGTCCTGAAATGTCGAACTCGTCATTGGTGTAGAAACCGCCGTGCTTTTCGGCAACGTCCTGGCGCAGCAGGCGATAGGTGCCGACCACGGGCTGCTTGCCGCTCATGGTTGGCTTGGCGGCGTGATCCACCACGAGCAGGTGATCGCAGATTTTGTCGAATGCATCCTTGTCGCGCTGCGCCAGCATGGTCGCTGCATCCGCGATGGCTGCTCCGTTCTTGTAGAACACTTTATAACGCAGCTTTTGCGCGCGCTTCACATCGCTTTTGGTCTGCGCAAGACGAACTTCCAGCGCACCGATCTTGCCGAGGCGCGCGGGCTGCATCACATCCGGCAAGGCTTCGCCGCGCAGGCTTGAATGCAGAAGATTTGGCATCAGCCATGTGGCAGCGGCGGTCGCCGCCGACTTTGCATGGGTCGGCCGTAACATCTGCACCAGCGGATTATGACGAAACGCGTCGAGTGGATGTCGAGCGCTCTGCCGCTCAATCGGTTTGAGATTTGTGCCCGGCTTCGCTGGTGCCGGTTTGTTGCCGCTCATGGCTTCCTCGCGGCCGCGCACGTTGATTCGCCAAGCGCGGCCCTGAGGCTTCAATAATCATGGTCGTGATACGGATTTATGACAGCGCCAGGCGTGCCGGAATCGCCGCTGGAGTCGTGCTTCTTGCAGGGATCGCCGCCAGCGCTTCCGAGAGTTTCTCACGGTCAAGCGGCTTGATCAGGAAACCGTCCATTCCGGCTTCAAAGCAGGCGTAGCGGTCGTCCACCAGCGTATTCGCTGTGAGTGCAAGGATGGCGGTGCGCTGCGCACTGCGACCTGCTTCATGCGCGCGAATGCGTTTCGTGGCGCTGATGCCATCGAGCCTCGGCATCTGGATGTCCATCAGCACGAGATCGTAAGGCGCGCCTGCGGTGTCGGCTGCAAGCCACGATTCGAGAGCAGCCTCGCCGTCGGTGGTGATGACCGGTGCGTGGCCGAGCTTGGTGAGTAGCGAGCGGATCAGAAGCGCGTTGATCTCGTTGTCTTCGGCGACAAGAATCGAAAGAGCGTGCGGAGCGGCATCGAGCGGCATCGGAGCGCGCGTCATATCGGTCGCCGGGACCTCGTCGCTGGAGAGTTCCGGCGCAAGCGAAGAACCTGAAGCCGCCAGCCGCGCCGCCAGCGATGCCGCGCGCAACGGTTTCACCAGATAGCCGGTATAGGCGGGGGCAATTGCGGGTGTCATGTCGCGGCGCTCTGCAGGCGTGAACATCGCGATCCGATGAGTGGCGTGGCGCATGGCGGCTTCGCCGAGATCCCGCAGCAGTGCATTGCCGTTGCCGCAATCGACCAGCACGGCGTACCACGAGCGTTCCGGAAGCAGCGCACGTGCAATCGATGCGTCTGCCACGGTGCAGGTCTGGGCGCCCCAGCGCTCCAGCCGCCGTGCGATCAGCGAGGCTTCGATGCTTTGCGGCGCCACCAGCATGATCGATTTTCCGGTCAGGTCTGGCGCAATGAAGGCTGGCGCCGCCTCATTGGCGTGATCTGCGGCGGCCAGCGGGATGGAAAATTCAAACGTCGCGCCGTGACCTTCGCTGCTTTCCAGTGCGATCCGCCCGCCCATGCGCCGGACAATGCGGTCGCTGATGCTCAGGCCCAGACCCGTCCCGCCGTAATCGCGGGCGGTGCCCTCGGACGCCTGTTCGAATTCGCGGAAGATTCGCTGCTGCGCCTCAGGGGCGATGCCGATGCCGGTGTCGCGCACGATGAACGAGACTTCTCCCGGCCAGATGCCCGGCTCGGCGATCAGCGCAACGCCGCCGGTCTGCGTAAATTTGATGGCGTTGCCTGCAAGGTTGAGCAGCACTTGGCGCAGCCGCGCGGCGTCGCCAAGCACCTCCTGCGGCAGACGCTCATCAACATAGGAGGCGATCTCGAGCTTGCGCGCCTGCGCGCGTGGCGCGAGCAATTCGGTGATGTCCTCGATCATGGCGGCGAGCGCGAACGGACGCTGCTCAAGGTCGATCTTGCCGGCTTCGATCTTGGAGAAATCGAGCAGTTCGTCGATCAACGCCATCAGCGCGTCGCCGGATGTCTTGACCGCCTTGGCATAGGTCCTCTGCTCGGCGGTGAGAGATGTATCGAGCAGCAGGTTGCTCATGCCGATGATGCCGTTCAAGGGCGTGCGGATTTCATGCGACGCCATGGCAAGGAATTTCGATTTGGCGCGGTTCGCCGTATTGGCGTGATCGCGTGCCTCGGCCAGTGCGCGCTCGGTGCCCGTGCGGTCGGTGACGTCGCGGCCCACACATTGCACGTCGGCGGGCTGGTGCGCGTCGCTGCGGATCAGTCCTTCGCGCCAGGCGATCCAGCGCGGTCCAAGAGGGCTGTCGATCTTCTGGTCGTGAATGCGGGTGCCATTCGGCTCAAGGGCAACGGCGCCCTGTTCCAGCACGGGCAGCGCGAAGCGTGTCCCGATCAGAGCCTCGCGCGGCTTTCGCGCAAGCGCGCAGTAAGAATCGTTGACCGAGGTGATGACGCCGTCACCGTCGCGCAGCACGATCAAATCGCTCTGGGATTCGAACAGGCTGCGGGCATGTTCCTCGGCCCCCTTCAGCTCCCAGTTGCGATCGGCCAGGGCCTCGTTGTGCATCTCGATCTTGCGCATCTTCTTACGCAGCCAGCGCATCCGCATGCTGAGTGTCGCAAGCGCAAGACATGCAACGGCAAACAGGAAACTTGCGCCGAGCGCAAAGGCGTGCGGATCGTAGGCTTCGCTCCGGCTTCCGGTGATAAATCCATACGCGCCGCCGAAGGTGGCGGAAAAGATCGTCACCGAGCGAAGGGTGACGTTTATCCAGGGATGGCGTCGGGCAAACCGGCGGAGGCGCGACCTGATACGCAAGGCTCGCAACATAAGGGGCCACTCCGCGGCTGGATCACAGTAGGAAGGGTTTGGAGGCAGGATGTGGCGGGGACGTTTCGAAGTGCTTGAAGCGCGCGGGCATCGCCGCGGGCGATTCAAACATGGCTAATGGAACGTTAACGCCTCACATCGACCGCTCGGCCATGTGCACGCGGCGCCCCGCGCTGACCACGAGCGCAGCGGCGTCCTTCGTGCTGAACGCGCGCGATTGCACAAAGACGCGGTAGTCCGCGCCGGGTTCGCGGGACAGATAGATGACGGGATCGGAATCGGCCAGGTGCCGGTCGGAAATACTGACGAACGCGGTGTCACGCGTCACCGCGCAACTGTCGGGGTCCGCGGTCATCGCGCCATCAGTTACGGTGAAATCGGCCATGTCCGCCGTATCGACCACCTGAACCCGCACGGTGGCATATTCCGGATCGTCGGTGAAGCTGACATGGAGCGGATTTTGCCAGGGCGCCGTCGCGATCTGCATCGAGGCGCGGCCCATGCCGATGCAGGGACTCGCGCTCGGGATCATCTCACCGCCGGCGACAACACCGGCCAGCAGCAATGGAATCGTTGAAGCCAGAATAGTTACACGCATGGACGCCACTCACTCAACACGAACTCGGCATGGTCGCGCGGAACGCCGCACTGGCGATCCGGATCATGCGCCACAGCCACGCAACGGGCGGCCTATGGTTTGTGAAGTGTAAAGAGAGATCGTTACGGAAGCGTTGTCAGCGCGGGATTTCGCTCACGCCGCACGGCGCGAATCTTCCGCCAGCGCGCGGTAGGACAGGGCCTCCGCAAGATGAAGCCGGCCTATCGTCTCGGCGCCATCGAGGTCGGCGAGGGTGCGCGCGACCCGCATCACGCGATGATAGCCACGGGCCGACAGGCGCATGGTTTCGGCGGCATCGCGCAGCAGTTTCTGTCCCTGCGCGTCGGTGCGTGCGACCTCTTCCAATACGGCGGCAGGCGCTTCCGCATTGGTGCGAATCTGCGGCAGGCCGATCGCCGTATAGCGCGCGGTCTGAATCGCGCGGGCCGCAGCGACACGCGCCGCGACTTCGGCGGAGCCTTCCGCGGGCGCGGGCAGGATCAGGTCGGAAGCCGTGACGGCGGGCACTTCGATACGCAGATCGATGCGATCCATCAGTGGCCCGGAAATGCGTCCCTGATAATCCGAGGTACAGCGGTCGATACGTCCGCGCTTGCAGGCATAGCCGGGTTCATAGGCATGACCGCAACGGCATGGATTCATCGCGGCCACAAGCATGAAGCGCGCGGGATAAGTGACGCGGTGGTTGGCGCGCGAGACCGACACCTCGCCGTTCTCGAGCGGCTGGCGCAGCGAATCCAGCACCCGCGCATCGAACTCCGGCAGCTCGTCGAGAAACAGCACGCCATGATGGGCGAGCGAAATCTCGCCGGGTTTTGCCCGCATGCCGCCGCCGGTCAACGCGGCCATGCTTGCGGAATGATGCGGTGCGCGGAATGGCCGCTGTGAGGTCAGCGCGCCGCCGTCGATCTCGCCGGCGACAGAAGCGATCATCGAGATTTCGAGCAGTTCGGACGGCGACAGCGGCGGCAGGATCGAGGGCAGCCGCGCGGCGAGCATTGATTTTCCCGCACCCGGACTGCCGATCATCAGGAGATGGTGGCCGCCGGCCGCAGCAATCTCGAGCGCGCGCTTGGCGCTTTCCTGTCCTTTGATGTCGCGCAGGTCGAGCGATCCGATCTGGCGTTCGGCGATTTTCGGCTCCGGCCGCGAGAGCACCTGCGTGCCTTTGAAGTGATTGGCAATCTGGATCAGGGATGCCGCCGCAACGATCTGAATCTCGGGGCTGGCCCACGCGGCTTCCGCACCGCAGGCCGCGGGGCAGATCAGCCCCTCGTCGCGCGCATTTGCACCGATGGCCGCAGGCAGCACGCCCGCCACGGGTGCGATCGAACCGTCGAGCCCGAGTTCGCCGAGGACCGTAAATCCGCTGAGCGCATCGGGCGGAATGGCGCCGATAGCCGCCATCAATCCGAGTGCGATGGGAAGATCGTAATGACTGCCTTCCTTGGGCAGGTCGGCGGGCGCGAGATTGACGGTGATTCGCCTGGCGGGCAGCGCCAGCCCAGACGCGATCAGGGCGGAGCGAACCCGTTCGCGGGCTTCTGAAACCGCCTTGTCAGGCAGGCCGACGATGGCAAAGGCGGGCAAACCGGGCGCGACCTGGACCTGCACGTCCACCGCGCGGGCCTCGATTCCCTCAAATGCCACTGTGGAAACGCGCTGAACCATGGCCCCTTCGCCCCCGCCATAACTTTAGCAGGAACTTTGCAACGCGCAAGAACATTTCGGGAACACGGGGTGGCTTCTGAAAAGGCGGCTGCCGGCGAGCGGCCCTCGCTCATTCCGACGGTGGCCTGAGAGCGGGCGGCTGTGCGGCTAGGTTAGGTTTGCTGGCAAATGCGTGTGCGCGTCGCCCCGGAAGAAAGGGGCGCAGGCAAAGCTATTTCTTGAAATCAGGCGGACTGGCTGGCTGCGGCGCCCATGCCGGGAACCAGCGTCGCTGCGTCGGCGTCGAGCCGCGCGGCCTTTGGCGAAATGCGAAGTCCGAACACATGCGGAAAGCGCATGATCTCGACATCGAAGTCGGCGGTGGTCACCGGTGTGGCTGCGGCAGCGGATTTCGGCGCGTAAAGCCGACCCCAGAGGTCGACGCCGGCAAATTGCGGCAATTGCGTCAGGCGCAGATTGCCGATGGTGCCGTCGAAACGCAGCAAATGCCGAGCGCGGTCGTTCATCATCAGGATCCAGCCGTCGGTGGCATGACCGGCGTCGTTGGTGATGGGACAAGCGATGATCATGGCGTCCGGGGCAGTGCGGAACAGATGATCGTAAATTTCGGTCTGGTGATTGATGAGCTCGGAATAGACCACAAGGATCACCGTGCCATCGGTCACCCGGATCGGCAGCACGAGACGCTGCCAGAGCTGGCCGCTTTGTGACCAGGTTGCGGTAAAGCGCACGAATGCGGGCGTCAGACGCTTGGCGACGTGCCGATAGACATCTGCGAACTCGCGCTTGAGCGGGTTGATTTGCTGGGACAGCAGGGTGCCCGCGAGGCTTTCGCCGGCATTCGCCTGCATCGCTTCGCCCACATACATGTAGACGAAGTCGTCATTCACGCTCAGCAGATGGATCGAGTTAGAGCGCAGCTCGTAGCTGCATTCCTCGGTTAAGCGCTGCAACGTCAAGTCATTGGTATCGTGGAGGGTTTTCCACTTTACCCAAAGGAATTCCATCGCTGCTGTGGTGAGCTCGCGCGGAATGGACGTGCCGGAAAAGACTTCAATCGCCATGGGGCCCAGCCTGTTCGGGGTGCACGCATACCGCCGATCCCGTGGCCGCGCACGCCTCCGGAGGCCAGATTGTCAGAAGGTGGTCAGCAATTAATTAAAGCAAATGCAGGTTGTCCGCCGGCCGAAGCGGCGGACGAAAGACCGGTCACCGGAGCGACCCCGTCTCTCGTCCGCCCTGGAGGTTTCGGCCTGCTCACCAGGTGTAGTTGGTGCGAACGTAATAGACGCTGTGCGTCGGCTCGTCGTATTTCACCACACTGTCCACCAGGCCCGCGGTCGTGAACGTCGTCTGGGTGGTTCGGAACTTCGGACGCGTCAGGTTGAGCGCAGAGAATGCGATGCTCCAGTTCGGCGTCAGCGCCACCTTGATCGATGCATCGAGTCGGTTGAGCGTGTTGTACTCGGTGCGGACGTTCGCGTTCGTCAAGGGCACGCTGGCGGTTCGCTGCAGGATATCCTGCGAGTAACCGTAGACGCGGTTGTAGTTGAGGCCGAACGTCGTGCGCCAGGCTTCGACATAGTAGTCGACGCCGACATTGGTGACGACATCGGGCTGTTCCGCGAAGCGCCGCGTCTGCAAGGTCTCGGGGTCGGTCAACTGCGTTTTGACGAATGTCGCGTTGGCCCAGAGCGTCAGGTTCGGCATGTTGAGCATGCGCAGCGGCACGCGGCCATCCAGTTCCAAACCATAGGCCTCGCCATTGCCGGCATTGCGCAGTTCGGAAATCCAGCGGGTGGGCTGGCCGGCGTAGCCGTAGGTCAGCCTGCGCTCAAGCTTGTCTTCGAAGGACCGTGCGAAGACGTTGGCGGACAGGATGCCGAGCCGATCGTAGAAGTAATAATCCGCACCGACATCTGCGCCCCAGATTTTTTCAGGATTGGCTTCGGGGTTGCCGCGTGTGTCGGGATTTGCGGGTGTGTTCGAGCCGGAACGAATCGTCGGCGTCAGGTCGCGCAGGTCGGGCCGGCGCACCGTGCGTGCGATACCGGCGCGCAGATCGAGATCGGGAATGACCGAATATCGATACTGCAACGACGGATTGAGATTGGTGTCGTCACGATCGGTCGACAGCCCCGTGTTGGTGCGTGTCGCCATGATGCTGTGCTCGAGACGGAGGCCTGCGGTCAGCTTGTCAGGGCCCAGCAGCGAGGTGCTGTCGCTGAGATAGGCGTAATAGACGTCTTCGGTAATGTCGTAAGTGCGGGAGCCGTCGGTTCGGCCGCTGTCATTTTCCGAGCGTGTCAGGCGGTTGAGGCCCGCGCCCGCTTCGGTCGTGTGCCCATTCCAGTTCGCCACCAGCTTGCCGCCCGGCGCGACACGATTGAGGTCGATCGGGTTGAACGTATAGCCCGGCGTCGATCCGGTCAGCGTGCCGGATGAGTTGTAGCTGTTCTGCCTGCTGGTGCGCGTGGTGTCCTCGCGGGCTTGCTGGACGTCGACAAAGAGACGTCCGTTGACGCTGTTGTTGTAGTCGTGCGCCCATTCGAAGAAGCTGCCGTAGCTTTCACGAATCCGGCTCCTCTCTTCGATGGTGCGGCGATCGATATACGTCATCGCGGCATTGGTGCGGCTCTCGGTCTGCGCGCGCAGTTCGTCGGTGCGCAGATAGGTCGGAGACACCGTGAAGGTGTCGGTTTCGCTCGCCTTGAACTCGAAGCGTCCGAGCGCGGTATATTCGTCGAACGTGCGCTTCTGGTCCTGGTAGGTCGCACGGTTCGGCGTGCTGTTGACGCCCGCATAGTTGAACGTGTTGTTGCTTTCTTCAAGCAGGCGGCGCTGATAGCCGGCTCCGATGAAGTAGCGCACTGGCCCGGCCTGTCCTCCGGTCCAGCCCGACACATCGCCTGCGGTGCCGAAATTCTCGACATGGCCGCCGCCGACTGAGATCGCGCCGCCGGTTGGACCGAAATTGCGCTTGGTGATGATGTTGATGGTGCCGCCGGCACCCGGATTCTCGTCGGAGGCGAGCGGGCTGCGGGTGATCTCGAGCCGTTCGACGAAAATCGTCGGAATGCGGTCAACTTCCATGGCGCGCGACGAGTCGCCATCGATGATCGGACGGCCGTCGAGCAGCACCGTGGTGTATTCCTTGCCGAGGCCGCGCAGCTTGATGGAGCGCGACCGATTGGGGCTTGAGAATGTCACGCCGGGCAGGCGGCGGATTGCATCGCCGATGCTCTGGTCGTTGAACTGATTGAGCTGCTCCGCCTCGATCACGATCTTGGCGTTCGGGGAATTGTGCCGCAGCTGGTTGGCGCGCTGAACCGAGGTTGCGAGTTCGTCATGCACCTGAAGTGTCGGAAGCTGTGTGACTTCTTGCGCGAAGGCGGCTTCGAATGATGCGAGAGAAGAGAGAAGGGCCGTACTGGCCAAAAAACTACGCTGAAAAGTCATGTCGCCCCGGTTTCATGAACAAATTGTCATGAAGCCGGTATGCGGGATGCAGCGTGGGTAACTGCGGTATCGAACAACCGTTAGAGCGCTTCCAGTTTGGAATCGTTATTTGTCCGCTGTGCGATCACCACTTTTGCCATAAAGACGGGATCGCGCGTTCACTTGCGCTTGGCGGCGATCACATCCCAGATTTTCGCTGCGACATCGGGGCCGCCAAGCCGCGCGATGGCGCGAATGCCGGTCGGCGAGGTGACGTTGATTTCGGTCAGGTGGCCGTCGATCACGTCGATGCCGACGAACAGCAGCCCGTGTTCGCGTAAGCTGGGTCCGAGCCGCGCGCAAATCTCACGTTCACGTGGAGAGAGGTCCGTCGCCGCGGCCGCTCCGCCGCGCACCATGTTAGAGCGCAGATCGTCCGCGGCCGGAACGCGGTTGACCGCGCCGGCGAATTCACCATCGACAAGAATGATGCGCTTGTCGCCGTGCTTCACTTCGGGAAGGAAGCGCTGGATGACCCATGGCTCGCGGAATGTCACCGAGAACATGTCGTAGAGCGAGCCGAAATTCATATCGTTCGGCGTGATGCGGAATACGGCTGCGCCGCCGTGTCCGTAAAGTGGCTTCATCACCACGTCGCCATGCTCGGCGCGGAACGCGTTGATTTCGTCCTTGTCGCGCGAGATCAGGGTCGGCGGCATCAGGTCCGCGAACTCCATTACAAAGATTTTTTCCGGCGCGTTGCGCACGCTGGCCGGATTGTTGACCACCAGTGTTTTGGGATGAATGCGTTCGAGGAAATGCGTGGTGGTGATGTAGGCGAGATCGAATGGTGGGTCCTGCCGCAGCAGGATCACGTCGAAGGATTCAAGATCAACGCGTGTCGCTTCGCCCAGCGTGAAGTGATCGCCTTCCTGATCGCGCACCGTCAGCGGTTGAACGCTCGCGACCAGTTGCTCGCCTCTGAGCGAAAGTTTCTCAGGCGTGTAGTAGGAGATGGCGTGACCGCGCTTCTGTGCTTCCAGCAGTAGGGCGAAGGTGGAGTCGCCGCGAATGTTGATCCGCGCGATGGGGTCCATCTGGACGGCGACGTTCAGCTTCATGCTTTAAATCCGGTTGTTGAATCTGCGGCGGCAATCTGTGCGATTTCAGCGCCCGTTGCCAGAGGTTTCGCACGCAACCCTGCCGTTCATTCGTCTCACGCGCCTGCGTCGAACGCCGCCATGAGATGCCTGGGAAGGTGCTTCGGCGCGATCAGCACCACATCGAACCGCATCTCGAAATCCCCATGCTCGGGATGGGTCATCAACCATGCCTGTGCGGCGGCGACAATGCGCTGCCGCTGTTGCGGGGTTACAGAATAGGCTGCCTCGTCCAGTGACGCGCGGGCCTTGACTTCAACGAAGGCCAGCAGGCCGCGCCTGCGCGCCACGATGTCGATTTCGCCGTAGGGCGTGCGAAACCGCCGCGCCAGGATGCGGTAGCCCTTGGCGATCAGATAAGCGCTGGCCTTGCTCTCGGCGGACAGCCCGGTCTGAAAGGCTGCGACGCGTGCGGGCGAGGGAGTCTTCGCCGCGGCGTCTTCGGGGGCTGGCTTCGTCGGCGCGATGGTGCCGCGGCGTTTGAGGGTTCGCGAAATTGGTCGAAGCGGATCGTCAGTCGTCATCGCCGCTCCGCGGTTCTTTCGACAGTTCGAGGGCGCGGGCATAGACCTCGCGTTTCGCGCGGCCGGATGCATCAACCGCTTGCGCAACCGCATCCTTGACGGTGCTGTGCGTGAGGGCGGTGCGCAGCAGGTCGTCGAGCGCGGCGTCATCCATGCCGACGTCTGCCGCGGGCGGGCCCACCACCAGCACGAATTCGCCCCGGGTTTCGAGCGTGTCGGATATGGCGGCAAGCTCTGCGAGCGTCGCGCGGCGGACCTCTTCATGCAGCTTGGTCATTTCGCGGCAGATCGCGGCATCGCGTTCGCCCATGATGCCAGCAAGGTCTTGAAGGCTGTCCTGCACCCGCGCGCCGCTTTCGAACATCACCAGCGTGGCGTCGATACGCGCAAGCTCTGCGATTCGGGTGCGGCGCGCGTTCTGCTTCGAGGGCAAAAATCCTTCGAAGAAAAACCGGTCGGTCGGCAGCGCGGCGACCGACAGCGCTGTGAGCACCGACGAGGGACCGGGCAAAGCGATCACGGGAAAGCCCGCCGCGCTCACCTCACGCACCAGTTTGAATCCGGGATCTGAGATCAGCGGTGTTCCGGCATCTGATACCAGCGCGATGGACGATCCCCTCGCGAGCGCCTCCAGAATTTTTGGCCGCGCCTGTTCGGCATTGTGCTCGTGATACTGCTTGAGAGTCGCAGTGATGGAGAAACGCTCCAGCAGCCGCCGCGTGATGCGGGTGTCTTCGCAGGCGATGATGTCAACACCGGCGAGCGTTTCCAGCGCCCGCAACGTGATGTCACCCAGATTACCGATCGGCGTGGCCACCAGATAAAGTCCTGGCGCAGCTTTCGGTGCGCTGACGAGTTGTCCGGCGACAGCAAAGCTGCGGGCGGGACCGTTGGAATCAGGTGATGGAGCGGGGGACAATTTGGCACTCATTTCGATAATCTAGCGCTGAAGCGCCGCTGCGTCTTGTTCGCACCTGCAACACCCGTTCATGTCCGGTTATGCCTGGGCGTGCGAAAAGCCTTTGATCCGGCTCGCTTATAGCCGACAATATGCCCGAATCCTCTTCCAGATGTGTCCGAGGATTAATGCCCGGAAGAGAAACGATGGTTGCGCACTTTCCCCCCAAGCCTTCCCGCAGCGGAGCGACTCGCCGCAGCGCCATCGGCCTGATTCTGGGTGCGCCGCTCGTTGCCGGATGTGCGGGCGGCATGCAGTCGCCATTTCCCGGCGGAGAGCAGCCGGCGGGTCCACCGCAGCAGCCAACGGCGGTGGGCAGCGGTCAGGTCAAGGTCGGCCTGCTCTTGCCGTTGTCGGCGGCGGGCAATGCGGGTGCCGCGGCGCAGTCGATGCGCAACGCCGCGGAACTGGCCCTGACGGAATTCCAGAATCCGAACATTCAGCTTTTGATCAAGGACGATGGCGGCAATGCGCAGGGGGCGCAGCAAGGCGCGCAACAGGCCGTGGATGAAGGCGCGGAAATCATTCTTGGCCCGCTGTTCGCGCAGTCGGTGCCAGGCGCGGCGCAGGTCGCGCGCAATCGCGGTATTCCGGTGATTGCGTTCTCGACCGACTCCAGCGTCGCCGGGCGCGGGGTGTATCTGCTGAGCTTCCTGCCTGAATCCGATGTGACCCGCATCGTCGATTACGCCGCGGGGACAGGCAAGCGGTCGTTCGCGGCCTATCTGCCGGAGAACGCTTACGGCAATGTGGTCGAGGTGGCGTTCAAGCAGGCCGTGGCCCGCAAGGGCGGCCGCCTTGTTGCGTTCGAGAAATATGGTGCCGACCGTGCACAAGGTTCAGCCGCTATTGTGCAAGCTCTCGCGAGCGCGGATTCCCTGCTACTGGCGGATGACGGTGACGCGCTTACGGCTGTCGCGGATCAGCTCGTTTCGAGCGGCGCCGATCTCAAGCGCGTGCAATTGCTCGGCACGGGTTTGTGGGACAATCCGCGTGTGTTCGGTAACGCCAACCTGCGCGGCGGACTCTATGCAGCGCCGGACCCTTCGGGTTTCCGCAGCTTTTCCGCGCGCTATCGCGCCAAATATAGCGGCGATCCGGTCCGCACCGCGACGCTGGCCTATGATGGTGTTGCGCTGGTTGCGGCGCTGGCGCGCACCCAGGGTGGTCAGCGTTTCTCGCCGGAGGTTCTCACCAATCCGTCGGGCTTTGCGGGCATCGATGGCTTGTTCCGTTTTCGCGGCGACGGCACCAACGAACGCGGCCTCGCCGTGATGCGGGTGGGGCCGACCGGCGGCACGATCGTCGCAGGCTCGCCGAAGAGCTTCGGGGCTTAATAAATTACGCCGCCAGATCCGCGACCACGGCATCCAGCACCGGAAATCCCTGCATGGTCACGCGCACACGTCCGTCAGGCTCGACGATGATGGCGCCTTCGTCCTGCAGGATCTCAATCCGCCGCGGATCGAGCGCGCGTCCGGACAGCGCCTTGTAGCGCACCGGATCGATGCCTTCCGCCAGCCGCAGTCCCATCAAAAGATATTCGTCGGCGCGCTCTTCGCTGTTGAGCAGTTCGTCGCCGATCACGCCGTGGCCCTGCGCTTCGACGCGCATCAGCCAGGTTTCCGGCCGCTTCTCGGTGGCGATCGCGTGGCGGATGCCGTCGATATCGAGACGGCCATGGGCACCCGGCCCGATGCCGGCATATTCCTGTCCGCGCCAGTAAACGAGGTTGTGCTTGCATTCCGCGCCCGGCCGCGCGTGGTTGGAAATTTCATAGGACGGCAGGCCGAGCTTTTCACACACCTCTTGCGTCACATCGTAGAGAGCGCGTGCCACAGCCTCATCCGGAATCTTCAGCTTGCCCGCGGCGTGCAAGCCGAAGAACGGCGTCTCCGGTTCGATGGTGAGCTGGTAGAGCGACAGATGCTCGGCGGCTTCCGCCACCGCGAGCTTCAACTCGTCTTCCCACATCTGCGGGGTCTGGTCCGGCCGCGCATAGATCAGATCGAAGGAATAGCGGTCGAACGCCGAGCGCGCGATGGCCACCGCATCCAATGCTTCGCGTGCTGTGTGCAGACGGCCCAATGCTTTCAAGGACGCATCGTCCAGCGCCTGCACACCGAGCGACACACGATTCACGCCCGCCGCGCGATAACCCTTGAAGCGCGTCGCTTCCACACTGGTCGGATTGGCTTCCAGCGTGACTTCGACGTCAGGTGCGACGGTCCAGTGCTTGGCGATGGAATTGAGGATCGCGCCGACTGTCTGCGGTTGCATCAGCGATGGCGTGCCGCCGCCCAGAAAGATCGACGTGACCTCGCGGCCAGGGGTGCGTTCCGCCGTGGTTTCGATCTCGCGTTCGAAGGCGCGGGCAAAGCGGAATTCGTCAATCGGCGCGTGACGGACATGGCTGTTGAAGTCGCAATACGGGCACTTCGACAGGCAGAACGGCCAGTGCACGTAGACGCCAAAAGCTTCTTTCGCGCCGCTGCTCATGTCAGGCACATCTCCGCGAGCTTCACGAAGGCTTTTGCGCGATGGGAGAGACCCATGCCGTGCGGCGGCAGGCCATGCTTCTCGATGCTGGTCATCTCGCCGAAGGTGCGGCTGTGACCGTCAGGCAGAAATGAAGGATCGTATCCGAAGCCCGCCGTGCCGCGCGGGGGCCAGACCAGTGTACCGTCGACACGCGCTTCGACATCTTCGAGATGTCCGTCGGGCCATGCCACGCACAATGCGGACACGAAATGCGCGGTGCGCTGCGCTGGCTCCTTGGCGCCGCGTTCCTGCAGGAGGCGCTCGATCTGCGTCATCGCCGCGAGAAAATTCTTGTCCTCGCCTGCCCAGCGCGCCGAATAGATGCCGGGTTGTCCATCGAGTGCATCGACCACAAGCCCCGAATCGTCGGCGAAAGCCGGAAGTTGCGTCGCGTTCGCCGCCGCAATGGCCTTGATGCGTGCATTGGCCTGGAAGGTCGTTCCGGTTTCCTCCGGCTCGGCGAGGCCAAGTTCCCCCGCCGACACCGCTTCAATGCCATACGGCGCAAGCAGTTCACGCATCTCGGCAAGCTTGCCGGGATTGTGGGTCGCGATCACAAGGCGGCCGGTGATTCGGCGATGATCACTCATGCGCAATGCTTATCCGTGAACGGCGTGGTGGGAAGCGCGAAATTACGACACCGCCATCTTTTGCAGGTCGACCAGCCGCGCGATGCCTTTCTTCGCCAGCGCCATCAGGTTCAGGAACTCCTCCTGCGAGAACGGCGTCTTCTCGGCGGTGCCCTGCACTTCAATGATGCGGCCGTCGCCGGTCATCACGAAATTCGCATCGGTCTCGGCCTCGGAATCCTCCGCATAGTCGAGATCGAGCACAGGCGTGCCGTTATAAATGCCGCACGAGATTGCGGCGACGTTGTCGCGCAGCACGTTGTCGTTCTTGAGCATGTTGCGAGCCTTCATCCACTGCAGGCAATCCGCGAGCGCGACCCATGCACCGGTGATCGACGCGGTGCGGGTGCCGCCGTCGGCCTGGATGACATCGCAGTCGACGGTGATCTGGCGTTCGCCCAGCGCAACGAGATCGACGGTGGTGCGCAGCGAACGTCCGATCAGCCGCTGGATTTCCACAGTACGGCCGCTTTGTTTTCCGGCGGCGGATTCGCGGCGCATGCGCTCATGAGTGGCGCGCGGCAGCATACCGTATTCCGCGGTGACCCAGCCGCGGCCCTGGCCCTTGAGCCATGGCGGCAGGCGATCTTCCAGCGTGGCGGTGACCAGCACATGGGTGTCGCCGAACTTCACCATGCAGGAACCTTCGGCGTATTTGACCACACCGCGTTCCAAAGTGACGGGGCGCAGTTCGTCGGGCGCACGACGGCTTGGCCGCATGGAAAACCTCCTGAAATTCCGGGAAACCTTGATTTGGCGCTGCTTTTAGGGGGTTGGGACCGCAGCGGCAAGGGAAGATCGAGCGAAGATAAGGATGTTGGAAGAATGCGGCTTGTCATGACGCCGCGCGATGGACAATTGTAGCAAGAACAACCCGTTTGGAGCCCGAATTGGCCCACCACGAGCCGACAGGTCATCTGATCACGCCGAATGCCGGGCTGGCGCAGCTCAACGAGCGGTCGCGGGATATTTTTCGGCAAATCGTCGAGAATTATCTGGCCACCGGCGAGCCGGTCGGCTCGCGTAACATTTCGCGCCTGATCACCATGCCGCTGTCACCTGCGTCGGTGCGCAACGTGATGTCGGATCTCGAGCAACTGGGGCTGATCTACGCGCCGCATACATCGGCGGGCCGCTTGCCGACCGAACTGGGGCTGCGTTTTTTTGTCGATGCGCTGATGCAGGTCGGCGATTTGTCGGAGCCGGAGCGGCAGTCGATCGAGCATCAGCTGAAATCCGTCGGCGGTGCGCCCTCGGTGGAAGCCGCGCTCAGCGAAGCGCTGACGCGCCTCTCCGGTCTCACGCGCGCTGCTGCGGTTGTTCTGACGCAAAAATCCAATGTGCGGCTCAAGCATATCGAGTTTGTGCGGCTGGAGCCGACGCAGGCTCTTGTCGTGCTGGTGGCGGAAGACGGTCAGGTCGAGAACCGCGTGCTGCCGTTGCCGCCGGGTGTGCCGTCATCGGCGCTGACCGAGGCGTCTAATTTTCTCAATGCGCGGATTCGCGGCCGCACCCTTGCGGAGGCGCGCGGTGAGCTCGAAGCCGCCCTGACCGCCGGGCGCAGCGAGCTTGATCAGTTGACGCAGAAAGTTGTCACGGCAGGAATCGCAAGCTGGTCTGGCGGCGCCAGCGACGAGCGGCAGCTGATCGTTCGCGGTCACGCCAACCTGCTGGAAGATCTTCACGCCATGGAAGATCTCGAGCGCGTGCGTCTGCTGTTCGACGATCTCGAAGCCAAGAAGGGTGTGATTGATCTGCTCGGCCGTGCCGAGCGCGCCGACGGCGTGCGCATTTTCATCGGCTCGGAAAACAAGCTGTTTTCGTTGTCCGGCTCTTCGACCATCATAGCGCCGTATCGTGACGGCGCAGGGCACATTGTTGGCGTGCTTGGGGTGATCGGTCCGACGCGGCTGAATTATGCGCGGGTCATTCCGATGGTGGATTATGCAGCCCGGATCGTCAGCCAGCTGGTCGGTAAATAGTGCTTCACGCTTGATTTTCCGCGCTTAAAGCACGATATGCGGGCTAACAACCGAAACAATCCGACATTGACGAAGACGATTTGCTGAAAAGGGTAAGCGATGGCCAATTCCAATGGGCAAAAGGAACCGCAGGACGGGGCGGCGCCGGAGGCGGCGCAGAACTCCGTGCATGACAAGGAGCCTGTGGTCTCAAAGCCTTATGTGATGCCTGACGATCCGGAGGAAGGCTCCGTCGAAGCGCTCACCAAGGATGTTGCCGAGGCCAAGGACCGGATGCTGCGCACGCTTGCGGAGATGGAGAATCTGCGCAAGCGCACCGCGAAGGAAGTGACCGATGCGCGCACATACGGGATCACGGCGTTTGCGCGCGACGTGCTCGACATTGCCGACAACCTGCAGCGCGCGCTGGATGCTGTTTCAGCGGAAGCGCGCGAGGCCGCCGATGCCGGTCTCAAGGGGCTGATCGAGGGTGTCGAACTGACTGAAAAGTCGCTGCACAAGGCACTCGAGAAAAACGGCGTCTCGAAGCTCGATCCGCTCGGCGAGAAGTTCAATCCGAACTTCCATCAGGCGATGTACGAGGTGCCGGATTCATCGGTGCCTGCGGGCACCGTCGTGCAGGTCGTGCAGGGCGGCTACACCATCGGCGAGCGCGTGCTGCGTCCGGCGCTGGTCGCGGTCTCCAAGGGCGGCGCAAAGAGCTAAAGCTAACAATCAAGAAACGTCATTCCGGACATCGCGCTCGTTGCGTGATGATCCGGAATCCTGACGAGTTCATCGCAAGCAACCGCGAGATTCCGGGCTCGCTCGCAACAGCGAGTGCCCGAAATGACGCCGTTTCAGTTTAGCGCGGATCAATGCCGTCGCGCACGGCACGGAAACGCGGAAATGCCTTCGGCCAATCCTCGCGTGTCGCGCTTGCGATAATCCGCAGCGACGTTCCGCCGCCGAATCTCAGCCATTGCACCACGGTGACCGGGGTGTCGTCTTTGCCGGCGACCGCATCGATCCGTGTCTCGTATCCCGGCGTGCCGTCGATGCGCATCGGTTCATTCGAGGTGATGCGCGCATTGCGGATTCCGGGAATGGCGGCAGCGGCCTGCTGCGCGAAGCGCCCGCGATCATCCGGCTTTTCCGGGCCCGCTGCGGTGAGGCCGATCACCATGTAAGGTGCGCCGTCGAGCGTGGTGTCTTCGGTGCCGTCGGTCAGCAGAATCGATGAGCGCGGCGCGAGGGTGCGAACCGTCTTGAAGTTGCTGAGTTCGCCGATCTTGAACGGCATCAGGCTGAGTTGCTCGTCGGTCGGAACTTCATTGCGCAGCTTTGCCGATGCCAGCATCTTGCGCATCGCTTCATCGGACATGGGCTTTGCGGCGTCCTCGCGCGCCTGCGCAATGATGTAGCCGGTGAATTTGTCGCCTGCGATGATGACCGAATACATCTTCACCGTGGTGGTCCCGTCCTTGCCGGTGTCCGAGGTGATGAAGGCCTTGCCGGCGGCGGTCTCGAAGGCCTCGGGCATGACCCCGGTGGGGGACGGCTTGCCTTCCTTGACGGCGGTCTCGACGGTTGCGAAGGCCTCAGGGGGGATTTCCGCGACCCCGACCTTGACCTTCTGGTCCTCGGATTGAAAGCCCAGGAATTCCTTCGCCACGGCAAGTCCTTCGGCGGGCACAAGGCCGACGCGCGCCCCGGAGGGGAACACGGGGTCGGCGGCAAGAGCCGGGGAAGAGGCGATGACAGAGGCAATGGCGAGAACGCGGACGATGGTTTTCATGAACCCTGACTGATGTCGCTTTGAGGCCGTTCAATGGTCGGCCCCCGGTGAGCGAGGTCCGATCCGTGCGAGGCCAGACTGTTTCTGCGCCGGGCTAACAGATCAAGGCCCCAATCGTTGCAAATTGACGCATTAACGGCTCCGCCGGAGGTGCTTGTCGGGAGCGGAAAATTCTATTTTCCCTGCTGTTTACAAGGGCTGGTCCTTGCAGGCCCATACCCCCCTCCTATATGAGGCGAAGCGTCGCGACGTCGCGAACATTTGATATCTGGGGGTTGGGATTGGTGCGCCGACAGGGCCCGGCCAACCTGCCGCAAAAGGAAGGACGAAAAGACCATGGGAAAGGTCATTGGGATCGATCTCGGCACCACGAATTCGTGCGTCGCCGTGATGGACGGAAAATCACCGAAAGTTATCGAGAATGCCGAAGGCATGCGGACGACCCCGTCCATCGTTGCCTTCACCGATGACGGCGAGCGCCTCATCGGTCAGCCGGCCAAGCGCCAGGCTGTTACCAATCCGGAAAATACCATTTTCGCCGTCAAGCGCCTCATTGGCCGCCGCTACGACGACCCGACGGTCGAAAAGGACAAGAAGCTTGTCCCCTACAAGATCGTGAAGGCTTCCAACGGCGACGCCTGGGTCGAGTCCGACGGGCAGAGCTATTCGCCGTCGCAGGTCTCCGCTTTCATTCTGCAGAAGATGAAGGAAACCGCCGAAGCTCATCTCGGCCAGAAGGTCGATCAGGCGGTCATCACCGTTCCGGCCTACTTCAATGACGCCCAGCGTCAGGCCACCAAGGATGCCGGCAAGATCGCAGGTCTTGAAGTCCTGCGCATCATCAACGAGCCGACCGCGGCCGCGCTGGCCTACGGCCTCGACAAGACCAAGAACGGCACCATCGCGGTGTACGATCTTGGCGGCGGCACGTTCGACGTGTCGATCCTTGAAATCGGTGACGGCGTGTTCGAGGTGAAGTCCACCAACGGCGACACCTTCCTCGGCGGCGAAGATTTCGACATGCGCCTTGTTGGCTATCTGGCCGACGAATTCCAGAAGGAGCAGGGCATCAACCTGCGCAACGACAAGCTTGCGTTGCAGCGCCTGAAGGAGGCCGCTGAAAAAGCCAAGATCGAGCTGTCGTCCACCACGCAGACCGAAATCAACCTGCCGTTCATCACAGCGGATGCTTCGGGTCCGAAGCACCTGACCATGAAGCTCACCCGCGCCAAGTTCGAAGCGCTGGTGGACGATCTGATCCAGAAGACGGTCGAGCCTTGCCGCAAGGCGCTGAAGGACGCGGGTCTTTCGGCTGCCGAAATCAACGAGGTTGTTCTGGTCGGCGGCATGTCGCGCATGCCGAAGGTGCAGGAAATCGTGAAGCAGCTCTTTGGTAAGGAGCCGCACAAGGGCGTCAACCCGGACGAAGTCGTCGCCATTGGCGCTGCGATTCAGGCCGGCGTGCTGCAGGGCGACGTCAAGGACGTGCTGCTGCTCGACGTGACCCCGCTCTCGCTCGGCATCGAAACGCTGGGTGGCGTGTTCACGCGCATCATCGAGCGCAACACCACGATCCCGACCAAGAAAAGCCAGGTGTTCTCGACCGCCGAGGACAACCAGGGCGCGGTCACCATTCGCGTGTTCCAGGGTGAACGCGAGATGGCGGCCGACAACAAGATGCTCGGTCAGTTCGATCTGATGGGCATTCCTCCGGCGCCGCGCGGCATGCCGCAGATCGAGGTCACGTTCGACATCGACGCCAACGGCATTGTCAACGTGTCGGCGAAGGACAAGGCGACCAACAAGGAACAGCAGATTCGCATTCAGGCGTCCGGTGGACTGTCCGACAGCGACATCGAGAAGATGGTCAAGGATGCCGAGGTCAATGCGGCCGAGGACAAGAAGCGCCGCGAGGCGGTCGATGCCAAGAACCATGCCGACGCGCTGGTGCATTCCACCGAGAAGGCGCTCACCGAGCATGGATCGAAGGTCGGCGAGCCCGAGCGCAAGGCCATCGAGGATGCGCTGGCCGATCTGAAGGAAGCCTTGAAGGGCGACGACGCCGAAGCCATCAAGACCAAGACCAATACGCTGGCGCAGGCTTCCATGAAGCTGGGCGAAGCGATGTACACGCAGCAGGCTGAGGCGGATGCCGCCAAGGATGCTGCGAAGGACGATGTCGTTGACGCCGAGTTTACGGAAGTCGACGACGATAAGAGCGGCAAGAAGTCCGCGTAACCGCATAAGCGAAAGCCTCCCCGTCATGGGGAGGCTTTTCGCGGCGAACCAACATTCATCCAGACTCGCATGACCCAGATCAGCCATGTCTAAGGCCTGTTATTACGAGACGCTGGAAGTCGAGCGCACGATCGACGACGCCGGCCTCAAGACCGCCTTTCGCAAGCTCGCGATGAAATGGCACCCGGACAAGAATCCGGGCGACAAGACCAGCGAGATTCGTTTCAAGGAAATCAACGAGGCCTACGAGGTTCTCAAGGACGGCCAGAAGCGCGCCGCCTATGACCGCTTCGGTCATGCTGCCTTCGAACAGGGCAATGGCGGCATGGGCGGCGGCCATGGCTTCGGCGCGGGCTTCGCCTCATCCTTCTCCGATATTTTCGAGGACCTGTTCGGCATGGCCGGACAGCGCGGCGGCCGTGGCGGCCGCGAGCGCGGCGCGGACCTGCGCTACAACATGGAAATTTCGCTGGAGGAAGCGTTCACCGGCAAGACCGCGCAGATCAACATTCCCGTCGCGGTGACCTGTGAAACCTGCTCCGGCACCGGCGCCAAGGCCGGCACCAAGCCGAAGGCCTGCTCGATGTGCGGCGGCGCGGGCCGTGTCCGTCAGGCGCAGGGCTTCTTCACGCTCGAGCGCACCTGCCCCGGCTGTCAAGGCCGCGGCCAGATGATCGAAACCCCGTGCGCGTCCTGCGCCGGCCAGGGCCGCGTACAGAAAGAGCGCACGTTGTCGGTCAACATTCCGGCGGGCGTCGAGGACGGCACCCGTATCCGTCTTGCCGGCGAGGGCGAGGCGGGCGTGCAGGGCGGTCCCGCAGGCGATCTCTACATTTTCCTGTCGCTGACCGCGCACAAGTTCTTCCAGCGCGACGGTGCCGATCTGCATTGCCGCGTGCCGGTTTCAATGGTCACGGCGGCCATGGGCGGCGAGTTCGAAGTGCCGACCATCGATCAGGCGAAAACCAAGGTGAAAGTGCCTTCGGGCACCCAGTCCGGCCGCCGCTTCCGTGTGGCGGGCAAAGGCATGCCTGTGTTGCGTTCCCGGCAGACGGGCGACATGTATGTGCAGGTCGTGGTCGAAACACCGCAGAATCTCACGAAAAAGCAGAAAGAACTGCTGGCGGAGTTCGAAAAGCTGTCGTCCGGCGACACGCAGCCTGAAGCGGCCGGTTTCTTCAAGATGGTCAAGGACTTCTTCGGTACCCGTGCCAATTAGCCCTAAGCGCGTCCTGCGACGCGTTCTTGACGCTTTTCGCTTGCGTCGGTACCCCATTGTGAAGGAAATTTGACGTCTCGCCCGTCCTGGGCTCCGTTGGAAGTATCATGGCTCCCCAGTCCACTGTGCGTGCGTTGAAAAAGCCGCTTCGTCTCGATGATGAGGTCCGTTTTCTCCGCTCCTGGATTGAAAAACCGCTGCACATGGGCGCGGTCATGCCCTCCAGCAAGGTGCTGGCGCGCACGGTTGCCCGTTACGTCGATCCCCATTCCGATGGCCCCGTTATTGAGCTTGGCCCCGGCACCGGCGCGATCACCGATGCGCTGATCGCCCATGGCGTGGCTGAGAAGCGCCTCGTGCTGGTGGAATACGATCCCGGTTTCTGCGCCCTGCTGCGCGAGCGCTACCCGCAGGCGACCGTGATCCAGGGTGATGCCTACAATCTCGACCAGACGCTGGCGGACTGGAAAGAGCCCGCCGCCGCGATGGTGTCCGGCCTGCCGCTGGTCACCAAGCCGATGCTGGTCCGCGTCAAGCTGATGCGCGATGCGTTCCAGAAGATGGAAGCCGGCGCGCCCTTCATCCAGTTCACCTACTCGGTGGCGCCGCCGATCCCGAAATCCCTGCCCGGCGTTCATACCCAGGCTTCGGAACGGATCTGGATGAACCTGCCGCCCGCGCGCGTCTGGGTCTATCGCAAGGGCTAGGCACGAACCGGCTTTCCCTTCTCGGGAAAACGCTCTAGTTCTGACCCTATGCCTGCACTGAAAATCCTCGTCATTCCCGGCTCGATCCGCACTGGTTCGATCAATGCGCGGCTGGCTGCCGTAGCCGTCAAGGAGCTGGCGCTGCTCGATGTCGATGTCACGCTGATCTCGCTCGGCGACTATCCGCTGCCGATTTACGATGGCGATCTTGAAGCGAAATCCGGCGTGCCTGCCAATGCGGTAAACCTCAAGCGGATGATCGGCGCGCATCACGGTGTCTTCATCGTCAGCCCGGAATACAATTCGTCGGTGCCGCCGCTTTTGAAGAACGCGATCGACTGGGTGACGCGGGTGCGCGACCGCAACGAGACATTCGGTCAGGTATTTCGCGAGCGTGCTTTCGCCATCGGTGCCGCATCGGATGGCAAATTCGGCGGGCTTCGCGTGCTGATGGCGCTACGCCAGATCCTGGCGCTGGGCTGCGGCGCGACGGTGATTCCGAAACAGATGGGACTGTCGTTCGCCGATCAGGCGTTCGATGAAATGGATCGCCTGAAAAATCCGGCCGATGCCGAGCTGCTGCGCGGAACGCTGCGCCAGTTGATCGACGTCGCCCAGCAAATGACGTGAGAAACCATGAAGCCAGCACACATTGACTCGCGCGACCGGCTGATCGTCGCGCTCGATCTCTCCAGCGTGGAGGCCGCAGAGGCACTGATCGCGCGGCTCGGCGACAGCGTGAGCTTCTACAAGATCGGCTATCAGCTCGGCTACGCCGGGGGCCTTGCGCTGGTGCCGAAGCTGGCCGAACGCGGCAAGAAAGTGTTCGTCGATCTCAAGCTGCACGACATCGGCAATACTGTCGCGAAAGGAATCGAAAGCATTGCAAAGTTAGGGGCGACCTTCGCCACCGTGCATGCCTATCCGCAAACGATGAAAGCGGCGGTGGAGGCGCGCGGATCGTCGCTGAAGATTCTCGCAGTCACCGTGCTGACGTCCTACGACGAGGACGATCTGCACGCGGCTGGCTATCGCCTCAGTGTATCGGAAATGGTGGAAGCACGCGCGCTGCAGGCGCAGGCGCTCGGCGTCGACGGTCTGGTATGTTCCGGCGAGGAAGCTGCCGCCGTGCGCGGCATTGTCGGCCCGCAAATGGCGCTGGTGACACCGGGCATTCGCCCTGCTGGCGCGGCGGTGGGCGACCAGAAGCGGGTCATGACACCTGGCCGCGCGATTGCGGCAGGCGCTAATTATCTCGTGGTCGGCCGTCCGGTCGTAGAAGCGGCGGACCCGAAAGCGGCAGCGGACAGCATTGTCGCAGAGATTGTTGAAGCAGGCGGCTAGTCAAAAAGGGAGAAGAAAATGGCCAAGGGTTACTGGGTAGCGCGGATGGATGTGCACGACCTCGATGGTTACAAGCGGGATTACGTGGCGCACAACGGTGCGGTGTTCAAGAAGTACGGCGCGAAGTTTCTGGTGCGCGGGGGCACCCATGAAGCCCACGAAGGTCCGGCGCGTTCGCGAAATGTCGTGATCGAGTTCAAGGATTATGCGACGGCGCTCGCCTGCTACAAGTCACCGGAATATCAGGCTTTGGTCAAGGCGCGCGCGCCGCATTCCAACGGTGAGATCATCATCATCGAAGGTTATGACGGCGAACAGCCGTAAGGGCTGAAGCGCAGAGGCTTTGTCATTGCGAGGAGCATGGCGACGAGGCAATCCATCTTTCCTCACAGGCAGATGACAGATTGCTTCGCTGCGCTTGCAATGACGAGCCCTATTTCCCCATTCCGTTCTCGGGCACGATCAGCGGCACGAAGCCGAACACATTGCTGCTGTCGGGATCGACCAGCACGCGTACCGCGTGAACAAGCGTATCGCCGTAAACCATCAGCTTGTTGACGCCGGGGATGGGCTTGCCCTTGCTGTTGCGCAAGGGGGCGATCGAGAAATAGTGCTCGTCGCCGTGGATCAGGAGCACGGGCTTGCCGAATGATCTTGCACCGGCCTCGATCGCGTCAAGTGTATTGGTAAAGCCGGACTGGCGCGGCATCGCGCCGTTCTGGAAACGCGACTCGTCGAATTCTGCCTGCACGAACATCACGATTGCCTTCGCGCCGTCGGCCTTTGCCTTGGCGAAGGTGGCGTTGATCCAGGCGATATTGGCCTTGTCGCGCGCGAAGAACTCTTTGACGCCTTCAAGGTCTTGTGCCTCGAAACCATTGTTCGAACCCGGCACATGCGCGGTGAAGAAGACCACGCCGTTTTTGCTGAAGCGCGTATTCTCCACATAGGTTGAGAACTCCGGCATCAGCTTCGCCTGACTCTCCACTCCGAGCGGGGTCTGGCCGAGAGATTTTTCGGGGTTTGCAAAAAACATCTCGCGCAGCTTTGCGAGACGCTCGCGGGGATTGTAGCCGCCCGCCGCCTTGCGATGGCAATCGAGCCATTCGTTGTCACCGATGGTGTAGACCAGCGCGCCCTGAAAAGTCTGAATCTGGTCGTAGCTCTTCTTCAGCACTTCATCGCTGCAAGGCAGGCTGCCGGATTTGATATCACCCATATGCAGGGTGAAGGCGGGTTTGAGTGTGTTCACCGCCGCAATCAGCCGGTCGAACTTCGTATAGTCCTCCGGCACGTTATAAGGCATGTCGCCGAGCGCCACGAACGAGAAGGCATTGTCGCCTCCGATTCGTCCCGCCGCAGCAGCAGGGGCCAGCGCAGATGCGATCGTCAGCGTAAGTGCGGAAAGGGCGGGCAGGAGGCGCATGATGATGTCCTTCAAGAGGGGCCCCTGAATAGGCTTCTCGCGTGACCCCTGCGTGACTTCTGGCGGAGCGCGGTTGCCGCCGTGGCTTCGCGCCGCTATACCGCCAAAAGCAAGTTTTGAAACAGTTTTGAGGGCTGGAAATGGCCGATATGCGCCTGATTGTTGCGGGAGCCGGGGGCCGGATGGGCCGGGCCCTGATCCGCGCCATTGCCGAGACGGAAGGGGTCGTCCTCGCCGGCGCGCTGGAAGCGCCGGGATCCGATCTTCTGGGCAAAGACGCGGGCCTGCTTGCCGGTCTTTCCGGCAACGGGGTCGAAGTGTCCGGCGATCTCTGGACCATGTCGAAGGACGCCGACGGCATTCTCGATTTCACCGTGCCCGCCGCGACCATCGCCAATGTCGCCATCGCCGCGCAGCGCGGCATCGTTCATGTCATCGGCACCACCGGGCTGTCGGCATCGGACAATGCGGTGATCAGGAGCGTCACATCGCAGGCGATTGTCGTGCAGTCCGGCAACATGAGTCTCGGCGTCAATCTGCTTGCTGCATTGGTGAAGCAGGTGGCGAAGTCGCTCGATGAGGACTTCGATATCGAGGTTCTCGAAATGCATCACCGGCAGAAGGTCGATGCGCCGTCGGGCACCGCCTATCTGCTCGGTCAGGCCGCCGCTGAAGGACGCGGCGTCGATCTTGCGCAGCGCTCGGTGCGTTCGCGCGACGGCTATACCGGCGCGCGCAATCCGGGCGACATCGGGTTTGCGACGCTGCGCGGCGGCACCGCCACGGGCGATCACACCGTGATCTTCGCGGGGCCCTATGAACGCATCGAACTGGCGCACAAGTCGGAAGATCGCATGATCTTCGCGCGCGGCGCGCTGAAGGCGGCGATGTGGGCGCGGGACAAAAAGCCCGGCTTCTACACCATGGCCGACGTGCTGGGTCTTGGTGGTAACTGACAACTTCTGGAATCGGAACGGAACGAATGAGCAAACGTCTTCTTGTGCTGGTGCGTCACGGCCAGAGCGAATGGAATCTCAAGAATCTTTTCACCGGCTGGAAAGATCCGAACCTCACCGATCTCGGCGTCAAGGAAGCCATCGCCGCCGGCCGCAAGCTCAAGGACGAAGGTCTTGCGTTCGATGTCGCGTTCACATCGGATCTTACGCGCGCGCAGCGCACGCTCGATCTCGCGCTCAACGAAATGGGCCAGAGCGGAATTCCGATCACGCGCAACGTCGCGCTCAACGAGCGCGACTACGGTGATCTCTCCGGCCTGAACAAGGACGATGCCCGCGCCAAGTGGGGCGAGGAACAGGTGTTGATCTGGCGCCGCTCCTACGACGTGCCGCCTCCGGGCGGCGAAAGCCTCAAGGATACGCTGGCGCGCACGCTTCCCTACTACGTGCAGGAAATCCTGCCCTGCGTACTGCGCGGCCAGCGCACGCTGGTCGCCGCGCATGGTAACTCGCTGCGCGCGCTGATCATGGTGCTGGAAAAGCTGACGCCGGAGCAGATTCTCAAGCGCGAACTCGGTACCGGCGCGCCGGTGGTCTATCGCCTCAACGCGGACGCGACCGTGGCGTCGGTAAAGGATCTGGCGGGGTAAGCGAATCTGAGGTGTCATTGCCGGGCTTGACCCGGCAATCCATTTTTCTGGAGAGTGATGGATGCGCGGGTCAAGCCCGCGCATGACGCCCTGTGAGTGCGGCAGCTATTCTCCCGCTGCCTGTCCGCTTTCCCAGCCGAGCATCGCGCGCTTGCGCGTGACGCCCCAATGATAGCCGGTGAGCGCGCCGCTCTTGCCGAGCACGCGGTGGCACGGCACCACGAACGAGATCGGATTGCGGCCGACTGCCGCGCCGACGGCGCGTGACGCCTTCGGCGAATTGATCTTGCACGCGACATCCGAGTAGGTCGACGCGCGGCCCATCGGAATCTTCAAGAGCGTCTCCCACACCCGCACCTCGAAGTCAGTGCCGATCAACACCACGCGCAGCGGCTGGTCCGCGCGCCACTGTGTGGAGTCGAAAATACGTTTGGCGAACGGCGCGGTTTCCGCGAAGGATTCGATATAAGTCGCCAGCGGCCAGCGGCGCTGCATGTCGGCCAGCGCCGGGATTTCTTCGCCCTCATCCGCAAAGGCAAGTCCCGCAAGCCCGCGCTCGCTCGTAATAACGACAGCCATGCCGAACGGCGAGGGATGGAAGCCATAGCGCAGCATCATGCCTTCGCCGCCCTTCTTCCATTCCCCTGGCGACATCGCTTCATGGGTGACGAACAGGTCATGCAGCCGTCCCGGCCCAGAGAGACCGGAATCGTAGGCAGCATCGAGCACGCTGGCGGAATCGCGCAGGAGCCGCTTGGCATGGTCGAGCGTCAGCGCCTGCATGAAGTCCTTCGGTGTGAGGCCAGCCCAGCGGCGGAACAGGTGATGCAGTTCGTCGGGGGTCAGATGCGCGGCATCCGCCATCGCCTCGATGGTCGGCTGTGTGCGCCACTGTTCGGAAATGAACCCGATCGCGCGCCGCACGGAATCGTAGTCGCGCAGCGCCGCGCCCTGCTTGGAGGGCCGCGCAAGATGCAGATCGTCGAGGGAGAATTCTTTCATCGCGTTGGTCATCATGGCGGCATCCACGGTCAAGTGTCCATCATGATCCGGATTTAGAATGTCGGGTTGCTCTCAGCCACCCGTTTCCTGCTTTTGTCAGGTGATGGGGTTGTAGGTCGGTCCACGCTTGGCAGCTTGAATCGCCTCAAGCAATGCCTTGGAAAAACTTTCCTTTTCATCAGGTCCGAGGAAGCTGGCGATGGACAGGCGCCGCCCGCGCGACACCAGGTAGAGCTTTTCAATGCCGAATTCAGGGTGGGATTTTCGCTCGAGTTGAACCCACATCGGATTGAGCGTCCATTCCATCGCATGTCCGCGATGGCTGACGCGACGGACCCGGATCTCATACGGCGTCACCAGAATGTCCTCGGTCGCCCTGGCATGACGGAAATTCAGTTTGAACGCCCAGTAGATAATGAGGACATCGAGCCCAAAGAATCCGAACACCGGCCAGGCGCCCATCAGCAGGAATGCGAGGCCTGCCGCGAAACTGACAACGCTGACAAAGACCATCAACGCGATGAAGCCATTGCGGCTGAGCGAGCGGTGCGGGGTCAGCCGCGCGCTGAACAGGACGGTGTCCGCAATCTGCGAGGGGTCTAGTCGGGTGTCACTCATGGGTTGATCCTAGCGCATTTCAGGTCTGGTGACCGCCGAAACCTGTTCCCACGTTTCCGGATCATGCCTATACCGGGATCATGGCGAAAAAGGCGATCACATCCCGTTCGAAGTCTCCGGTAAAGGCGCGTGCTGCTGTGATGCCGCCGAAGATCGTTGCGACGCAATCGACGAAGCCAAAAGCGGGAAGGCGGAAGTCACTCAAGCCGAAACCCTGGACCGAGGCCGAGGTGGTCGAGGCCTTCAGCCGCTTCCAGCGCGCCAATCCCGAGCCGAAGGGCGAGCTGGAACACCTCAATCCCTATACGCTGCTGGTGGCTGTCGCATTGTCGGCACAGGCCACCGACGTCGGTGTCAACAAGGCGACGCGGCATTTGTTTCCGGTGGCGGATACGCCCGAGAAGATGGTGGCGCTCGGCGAAGAGCGGCTGCGCGATTATATCAAGACCATCGGTCTTTACCGGACCAAGGCGAAGAACGTCATTGCCTTGTCAGAGCAGTTGATCGTGCTGCATGGCAGTCAAGTGCCGCGCGACCGCGCTGCGCTGGAGGCGCTGCCTGGCGTTGGCCGCAAGACCGCCAATGTGGTGCTGAACATCGCCTTCGGCGAGCCGACCATTGCAGTGGATACGCATCTGTTTCGCGTCGGCAACCGCACAGGCCTCGCGCCCGGCAAGACGCCGCTGGCGGTGGAGCTTGGGCTGCTCGAGATCGTTCCGCCGCAATTCGCGCGTCACGCGCATCACTGGCTGATCCTGCACGGGCGCTATACCTGCATCGCGCGCAGGCCGCGCTGCGAGGTGTGCATCATTAACGATCTGTGCCGGTGGCCCGAGAAGACGGTTTGATGTTTCAAAATTTACTGTCGTTCCGGACAGTCCGCGCAGCGCGCTGATCCGGAATCCAGAAGATCTCATCGGAATAACTTCTGGATTCCGGGCTCTCTCGCTTCGCTCGTGCCCCGGAATGACGCCCGTATTGAACTAGGCCGTCGGCAGGCTGGTCCGCCGCACCGGCTCCAGCAGTTCGGGTCGTGGGCCTGACAGCCGCTTGTGCATGTGAACCATGAAGGCCATGCCGAACAGCGGTGTCGCAAGATTCACAATCGGGATCGACACGAAGGCCGCGATGAAAAGGCCAGCCGTGAACACGGTAGCGCTGTTCTGCTTGCGCAGCAGCTTGGCTTCCTCCGGCGTGCGAAAGCGCATCGCGGCGAGTTCGAAATACTCGCGGCCGAGCAGCCATGCGGTGGCGATGAAGAACACAATGAAGCCTGCGCCCGCGAGCAGCACGAAAGGCAGCGCAACGATATAGACCAGCACGGTCAGGAGCGCCGTCTTGGTGCCCTCGGTAACTGCGAGGCCAATCGGCAGCGCCTTGCCCGGCATTTCGGCCGGATAATGCTGGCGCTCGACAATGTCGGCGACATCATCGACGAACACGCTGGCGACCAGCGAGGTGATCGCAGGCATCAGGAACACCGCGCCGACCACGATGCCGAGGCCGGCGGCGATCGAGACGATCCATGAAATGATGGTGATGAGGGTGTGGTAGTCGGAGCCGGCCATGGTCTCCGCCCAGACTTCGCCCGATCCGGCGAGCCAGCTCAAGAGCCGCTGCAGGCTTACGGCAGTCGCGGCAATCAACACCAGAGCGAGGCCGACCGACTTCCACAAAATGGCGCGCATCGGCGGCGACAGGATCTGGGACAGCGCCTTGGTGGCGGCGTCGAGCATTGGCAACCCTCCAGAACTCACCGTGAGTTCGCGAGGGAATTAGACATGCATGACGGGTTCGGCAAGGGCTGAAGGGCAGCAGGCAGGCTGCAAAAGCGGATTCTTTTAGCCGCTCTTTTCCAGATCGGAATCCAGGTCAGGCAGCGAGGATGCGCGACGGTTCGCGTTCCGCCTCATCCTGCTCAAACGCCGCAGCAGGCGCGAGCGGCGCCTCTGGCGTTTCGAAGATTCCCTCTGGAAAGGGATCGGTTTCGTCCGCCACCTCCGGGGACGGCTTTGTGGTGTCGGCCCAGTGCAGGGCCGTGTAGTCGAAGCCGCGCACGATAGTTGGCTTCACGATTTCAAAGTAAGGCGAGATGTCGAAGTCGCGCGGCATGTAGAGCGAAGAATCGCGGATGTGCAGGATCTCGCGCCGGGCCTGATGGCTGGCCGCCTGGGTGATCTTGGGCAGGATCGGATAGCGCACCGCGCCGAACGCCTGCGCGATCAGCGCCGAGCAGATGATCTTGGTCGGATCGCCCGAGCCCAGCGAGATCATGCGCCGCCGCCACCGCTGCGGAATCGGCAGCGGAATGAGGAAGCGCATCAGGTCCAGAATATTTTTTGTGTCGTAGCCGAAGCCGATGCGGTTGATGGCGTAGCGGCAGACGGTGGTGCGGTCCTCATAGGACAGCCCGACCGGACGGCAGATGCGGGTATGATACGAAAAGTATTTCGAGAGCGGCGCGGAGGTGACGCCTTCGCCGATATTGGCTTCGATCAGGACATGCTGTTCGCCATCGGGCTCGACCGCGCCATCGACGGGGCCGACATACAGCGCGGCATGAGACCATGTCGACTGGGTGAGGTACTTGATGATGCCGGAGACGCGGTTGTTACCTTCCACCAAGAGCACGTCGCCGGGTTCGATCAGCCCGCGCAGCCGCTCTGGATCGCTTGGCGTGAAAGGTTCATATCCCGGAACCTCTTTCTGGAGGTAACCGGCAATCACCTTGCCGACGGTATCGAGCACGAAGCCCATGGTTCTCTCCCGGTCGCGGCACGTTCTGGCCGCTTTGTCTTTCCCTATTGTTGTCGGAAGCGATTTCAATTTAGTTCATGCACAATGCGGGGGAATAATCAAACATTCACCATGACCGTTGCCGCGAGGCCTTTGATGCTGCAAGTTCGCTCGAAGTTCCCGCTTTTGGTCGAATTTTGGAAACCATGACATGACAATTACCCGGCGCGATCTTCTGGCGGGTTCGGCTGCGATGGCGTTGTCGCCGATTGCATCGCGCGCATTCGCCGCGCCCTTGCCGCGCGATGCCGAGATCGTTGTGATCGGCGCCGGAGCCGCGGGTATCGCTGCCGCGCGCCGCATCGCTGCCGCGGGCCGCAAGGTTATCGTGATCGAGGCTACTCCTGCCATCGGTGGGCGATGCGTCACCGATTCGGCGGCGTTCGATGTGCCGTTCGACCGGGGCGCGCGCTGGCTCTACAATCCGGACAGCTCGCCGATCGCAAAGCTGGCGCGCGGCGTCAGTATGGATTTGATGCCCGCTTCGCGCGGTCAGCGTATCCGGATCGGACGCCGCAATGCGCGTGCTGGCGAAGCGGAAGATTTTCTCGCCAACCTGGTGCGCGCCAATCGCGCGATCGGCGATGCGGTGCGCGGCAAGGCCGACATGCCCGCGGCGGCGGCGCTGCCGAAGGATATCGGCGTCTGGGCAGGCACGACGGATTTCGTTCTCGGCACGCAGCCGACGGGCAGGGACCTGAAGGATCTTTCCGCGCTCGACTTCGCTGCGATGGCGCAGCGTGATGCGCCGCTGGCCTGCCGCCAGGGCTTGGGCACGTTGATCGCGAAGCTTGGCGAGGGGCTTCCCATCGTGCTGTCCGCGCCGGTGACACGCATTGCGTGGAGCGGAAAGGACGCGCAGATCGAGACGCCTGCGGGTACCATCACTGCAAAGGCCGTCATCCTCACCGCATCGCCGAATGCGCTGTTGTCGGGCAAGATCAAGTTCGTGCCCGAATTGCCGAAGCGTCAGCAGGACGCCGCGTCGAAGCTGATGCTCGGCAGCTACGATCACATTGCGCTCGAACTGCCCGGCAATCCGCTCGGTTTGTCGCGCGATGATATCGTGATCGAGCAGAGCACGGATCGCGCCACGGGTTTCCTGCTAGCCAATCTTGGGGGCTCGTCGCTGTGTCAAGTCGATGTGGCGGGATCGTTCGGCGCGGAATTGTCCGCGAAGGGCGAAGCCGCGATGGTGGCGTTCGCTTCGGAGTGGTTGACGAAACTGTTCGGTTCAGACGTCAGGAGCATCGCCAAGCGCACAACAGCGACGCGCTGGAACGACATGCCTTATGTGTTCGGCGCGATGTCGGCGGCATCTCCCGGTGGCCAGAGTGGACGCAAGATCCTGATGGAGCCGATGGGCAGCGTGTTCTTCGCAGGCGATGCCGTGCACGAAACCCAGTGGGGCACGGTGGGCGGCGCGTGGGAATCCGGCGAGCGTGCCGGGGACGCCGCGCTGCGCAAGATCGGCGCCCTCAAGGATGCACCGGTTGCGGAGGCGCCTGCGAAGAAAAAGCGTACACGGGCACGCGCAACGGCGGAGCCGTTGCCGACGGGGCCGCGTGGCGTACTCTGGCCACGGAATTGATGCTGTAGATCAGACATAAACTGTCATTGCGAGGAGCGTTGGCAACGAAGCAATCCAACTTGTGTTTTCAAGAATGGGTTGCTTCGCGGAGTTTATCAACGGGCCGGCGGAGCCGGACCCGTTCGCTCGTAATCACGAAAAGTGCGTCCTACCCTCGCAACACACCGCCGGTTTTCTTGGTCACGTCCGCGACGATCTTCGCGGCGACCGCGTCGATCTCCTGATCGGTCAGGGTCTTTTCACGCGGCTGCAGGGTCACCGCGATTCCGACGGACTTCTTGGTCTCGTCGATGCCCTTGCCCTCATAGACGTCGAACACGGTGACGCCGGTGATGAGCTTCTTGTCGACCGCCTGCGCGGTGCGCACGATGTCGCCCGCCTTGACGTTGCGATCGACGATGAAGGCGAAGTCGCGCGACACCGGCTGGAACGGCGACAGCTCCAGCAGCGGCTTGGCCCGGGTCGGCTTCGCCTTGGCATCGGGAATGCGCTCGAGAATGACTTCGAACGCCACCAGCGGACCATCGGCTTTCAGGGTTTCCAGTGCGCGCGGATGCAGCTCGCCGAAATATCCGAGCACATTCTGCGGGCCGATCTGAATCGCGCCGGAGCGGCCGGGATGCAGCCACGCCGGGAAGTTCTTCGAGTCCTTCGCGGAGACGATCTGCAGTCCCTGCATTGGCGCACCGGCGGCGGCCAGCACGGCGAGCGCATCGGCCTTGGCGTCGAGCGCATCGACGGTGAAGCTGCCGGACCACTGACGGCCGACGCCTTTGGATGAGGCTTGCGCGCGGCGCACGCCGCTGGCGGCAATGAATTGATCTTCCGGCTGATCGCCCTTGAATATCTGCCCGACTTCGAACAGTGCCACATCGGGAAAGCCGCGATCCGCATTCGCCTGCGCCGCGGCGATCAGGCCTGCGACGAGCGAGGGGCGCATGTCGGAGAGATCCGACGCAATCGGATTGGCGAGGGTCAGATCAGGCTGGCCGCCGCCGAACAGGTCGGCCTGCGTCTTCGAGACGAACGACCATGTGACGGCCTCAAGCATGCCGCGCGCTGCCAGCGCGCGCTTGGCGCGGCGGGTGCGGAGCTGAAGCTGGGTCAGCACCGGCTTGCGCGGCGTATCGCCGCGTTCGAACGGGGTCAGCGGCACACTGTCCACGCCGACAATGCGCACGATCTCTTCCACGAGATCGGCCTTGCCATGGACGTCGCTGCGCCATGATGGAATGGCGACCTTCACCACCGGGCCCGTGCCGGCAATCATGAAGCCGAGATGAGCGAGAATGGTTTTGACCTGCGGGAACGGCACTTCGATGCCCGCAAGGCGCTTCACTTCGCTCAGGGGGAATTCGATGATGCGGTCGTCGCCATGCGCGCGTCCAGCGACCACGACCTCGGACGGTGTGCCGCCGCACAGATCCATCACCAGTTTCGTTGCCATCTCGAGACCCGGCACCATAAAGGCCGGATCGACGCCGCGCTCGAAACGATAGCGCGCGTCCGAATTGATGCCGAGCTTGCGGCCGGTTTGCGCGATGTTGATCTCGTTCCACAGAGCCGATTCGATCAGTACGTCGGTGGTGGTTTCGTCGCAGCCGGAAGCTTCGCCGCCCATGATGCCGGCGATGGATTCGACACCATGCTCGTCGGCGATGACGCAGACGCTGTCGTCCAGCGCGTAGGTCTTGCCGTCGAGGGCGATGATGGTCTCGTTGCGCGCGTGGCGCACGGTGAGGTTACCCTTCACCTTCTTGGCGTCGAACACATGAAGCGGCCGTGCGCGGTCGAAGGTCATGAAGTTGGTGATGTCGACCAGCGCATTGATCGGGCGAAGGCCGATCGAGGTCAGGCGGCGCTGCAGCCATTCCGGCGAAGGACCGTTCTTGACCCCGCGCACGAGGCGCAATGCGAAGCCCGGACACAGCGTCTCGTCTTCGATGGTGACCTTCACCGGACAAGGGAACTCACCCTTGATCTGCTTTGGCGGCTGGTCCTTGAACTTGCCCATGTCGGCGGCTGCGAGATCGCGCGCGATGCCGTGCACGCCTGTGCAGTCCTGACGGTTGGGCGTGAGATTGATCTCGATCACCGGATCGCCGAGCCCGGCCCATTCCGCATACGCCTTGCCCACCGGTGCGTCGGCGGGAAGCTCGATGATGCCGTCGTGATCCTCGGAGAGTTCAAGCTCGGCTGCCGAACACAACATGCCGTGGCTTTCGACGCCGCGAATGTTTCCGACAGAGAGCGTGATATTCTTGCCGGGAATGTAGGTGCCCGGCGGCGAGAATACGCTGATGAGGCCGGCGCGCGCATTCGGCGCGCCGCAGACCACCTGCAGCGGCTTGTCGCCATTGGCGATCTGGCCGTAATCGACCATGCAGACGCGCAGGCGATCGGCGTTCGGATGCTGCTCGGCGGAGATCACCTTCGCGATCACGAACGGCGCCAGCGCCTTGGCCTTGTCGTCGATATGCTCGACCTCAAGCCCGATCATGGTCAGCTTGTCGGCGATCTTTTCGAGCGGCTCGTCTGTGTCGAGATACTCTTTCAGCCAGGAGAGGGTGAATTTCACGACGACAGCCCTCCAGCGAGCGTAGGCACTTCAAGCGGCTTGAAGCCGTAGTGATTGATCCAGCGGGTGTCGTTCTCGAACATCTGCCGCAGGTCGTTGATGCCGTATTTCAGCATCGCGATGCGATCGATTCCCATGCCCCAGGCGAAGCCCTGATAGACGTCGGGATCGATGCCGCAGGCGCGCAGCACGTTCGGATGCACCATGCCGCAGCCGAGAATCTCCAGCCAGTCCTCGCCTTCGCCGAAGCGAATCTCGCCCTTGTCGCGGCGGCACTGGATATCGACCTCCAGCGACGGTTCGGTGAAGGGAAAGAACGACGGGCGGAATTTCATGTTGACGTTGTCGACCTCGAAGAACGCCTTACAGAACTCCGCAAGAATCCATTTCAGGTGGCCGAGATGCGAGCCCTTGTCGATGACAAGGCCCTCGACCTGATGGAATTGCGGCGTATGCGTCGCATCGCTGTCGATACGATAGGTGCGGCCGGGACAGATCACCCGGATCGGCGGCTTCTGGCTCAGCATGGTGCGCACCTGCACCGGCGACGTATGCGTGCGCAGCAGCGGACGCGAGCCGTCTTCCTTGCGGTTGAAGAAGAAGGTGTCGTGCATTTCCCGCGCTGGATGGCCTTCGGGGAAATTCAGCTTGGTGAAATTGTAGTCGTCGGTCTCGATGTCCGGACCTTCCGCCACCGAGAATCCCATGTCGGCGAAGATGGCGACGAGTTCGTCCCAGACTTGCGACAGCGGATGGATGCGGCCCTGCTCCGCAGGCGTTTCGCGGGTCGGCAGCGTGACGTCGATGACTTCGGAAGCAAGGCGCGCATCGAGCGCGGCGTTCTTGAGAATGTCGCGGCGCGCGGTCAGCGCTTCGGTCACCTTGTCCTTGGCGAGATTGATCTTGGCGCCTTCGGTCTTGCGTTCGTCCGGCGACATCTTGCCGAGCGTGGCCAGTAGCGCCGAGATCGAGCCTTTCTTGCCGAGCGCGCCGACGCGCACGGCCTCAAGCGCGGCTTCATCAGAAGCAGCGGCGATGGCGTCAAGAATTTCGGATTCGAGTTTAACGAGGTTGGACATTGCAAGCCCCAGCAGAACGGTTTCAGTTGAACCGTCCGGCGGGGATGATGTCACCCAGCCGAACGCAGCGGAGCGTTGTTACGCTCCGGTCGTATCGGCCTCGTACAAGAGGGGCAAGCCTAAGCCGCGAACGCGGCTATCGGCAGGCTTAGGCCGCAAGCGCGGCTTTGGCCTTTTCAGCGATCGCCTGGAACGCCGCCGGTTCGTGGATCGCGAGATCCGACAGCACCTTGCGGTCCACAACGACACCCGACTTGGCGAGGCCGTTGATAAACACGCTGTAGGTCATGCCGAACGGACGCACGGCTGCATTGAGGCGCTGAATCCAGAGCGCGCGGAAGGTGCGCTTCTTCAGCTTGCGGGCGCGGAACGCATATTGGCCTGCCTTGTCGACGGCGGCCTTGGCGGCGCGGATGGTGTTCTTGCGGCGGCCGCGGAAACCCTTGGCGGCCTTGTAGACTTTCTTGTGCTTGGCGTGAGCTGTGACGCCGCGTTTAACGCGAGACATGATGAATGTCCTTCATCTGGAAAAGTGAAACGGGATTGCGAGATGCGCCGCGCGAACGCGGCCAGAGGATCAGGCGTTGGGCAGGAAGTACTGCTTGATGTTGTCGCCGTCCGTCTTGAACAGCACTCGCGTGCCGCGCAGCTGACGAATCTGCTTCTTCGTCCGCTTGATCATGCCGTGGCGTTTGCCTGCATGGGCGGACATCACCTTTCCGGTGCCGGTCACTTTGAAGCGCTTTTTGGCGCCCGACTTGGTCTTCAGCTTGGGCATTTGGCTCTCCTGTTGCCGCAAAACAAATCCGCCCCGAAAGGCGCTGTTACGGCTGAAATGCTCGTTAGAGCGTTGATAATGCTCGATTTAATCCCGTATGGAGAAAATCAGCACTGGCGTCGCCACGGCAGCCCTTGATCAGCCGGGCGACGAAGGCTCGGCTTATGGCAGAGGATCGGCGAATTGGCAACGATTAACGGGAGCTCTTGAACGCAGGGAACCGTTTCAGCGACTATTCCGAAAGGCCTCAGTCCCTCCCAGCGGAAAGCCCCTCCCATGATCCTCAGCGTCCTGAAACGATCAGCCCCGTTTGCCGTCGCCGCCGCCGTCCTGTTCGCCGGTTCTTCCGTTCGGGCCGCCTCGTTCGACGGTCCCTGGACCGTCGTCATCATTACCCAGTCCGGCAACTGCGATGCCGCCTACAGTTTTCCGCTCAACATCAGCGGCGGGCGGTTGGTCTCGACCGGCGGCGCCACCATCAGCGGGCGGATCGGCGGAAACGGCGCGGTGAGCGTGGCCATTTCCAGCGGCGGGTCTTCGGGCCGGGCCAGCGGGCGCCTGTCCGGAACATCCGGATCAGGACGCTGGAGCGGTCTGCTCAACGGCGCCCGGTGTAGCGGGCGCTGGGAGGCCAACCGGTAATATACTATTGGAATAATTAGATATTTTCAAAATTAGACCGTATTTGCTGCGCTGCGCTAGAAGTCTTGCCGCAATCTGCCTATATCGGGTCCAGCACCCACCACATGTGAGGGACACCCCAATGGCCGCGCGCGCCAAGACAATGGCTTTTTCTGAAAATCCTGCCGTCCGGCTGTTCGCTCTGGCGGTCCTTGCCGCTGCGATGCTGACGGCTGTCATTATGCTGGCGACCTCGGCCAAGGCGGGTTCGGCATTCGACGGCGCATGGCGCGTCACCATCATTACCCAGTCTGGCAATTGCGATCCGGCCTACAGCTATCCCGTGAAGGTCGAGAGCGGCCGGGTCAGCTATTCCGGTGACGGCAGCTTCGACATTTCCGGCCATGTCGGCGACGCCGGCGCAGTCAGCGTCACCATCGCGCGCGGCGACCAGAAGGCCAGCGGCAGCGGCAAGCTCTCTGCCAATTCCGGTTCGGGCCAGTGGAGCGGCAAGTCGTCGAGCACGGCGTGCTCCGGCCGCTGGGAAGCGACCCGCGCTTAAGCCGTTACGACCTCTTCAAACGAAAATGGCGCTGCGGTTGCAGCGCCATTTTTATTTTCCGCAACCGTGTTCGCTTAACGCGGCGCCAGAACCATCACGACCTGGCGGCCTTCGAAGCGTGCGTCCTGTTCGACCTTGGCGACGTCGGCCACGGCGGCTTTCACCTTGTCGAGCAGCTTGGTGCCGATTTCCTGGTGCGCCATTTCACGGCCGCGATAACGCAGCGTGATCTTGACCTTGTCGCCTTCTTCGAAGAACCGCAGCATCGCCCGCATCTTCACGTCATAGTCGTGATCGTCGATCATCGGGCGGAGCTTGATCTCCTTGATTTCGACGGTCTTCTGCTTTTTGCGGGCTTCGGCGGCCTTCTTCTGCGCCGAATACTTGAACTTCCCGTAGTCCATGATCTTGCAGACAGGGGGATCGTTGTTCGGCGAGATTTCGACGAGATCCATGCCCGCCTCCATCGCCATTTTCACCGCGATCGCCGTTTCGACTGTGCCGACATTGGTGCCGTTCTGGTCGATCAGCTGAATCTGAAGGTTGCGGATTTCATCGTTGATGCGCGGCCCGTCTTTTGCGGCGGGAGCCGGGGCTCTGTTAGGACGGCGAATGGGGTATCTCCAGTGTTGTGAACAAGGCAATCATTTTGAAGGATTAAGGCCCGCCGGGCAAGCGCGCGCGGGCTTTACCGTGCATTTTCCGGGACTGCCGCTGATCTGCGGGGATCAGCCATGAAACCGTAAAATGCCTGACAAATGCGCCCCGGCGCGTTCTTTGAGGCCCGCTCCACATAGAGGCCCATGGCTCGCTCCGCAAGCACGATGCGTGGGTTCTTCTCAGGTTGGCTGCGTTGACGAAACGTGCGATGCGCCGTCATAACGGTTTGGAAACGGGGCAGTTTTCATGAGCGATCTATCGGGTAGTTCCGCCTTGCCGGAGCCAGAGTTCATCGAGGTCGGTGGGAGCGGGATAAAACGGCGCATCGCTGTGCGAAAGCGCAGGGGCAGCCTTCCGGGCGTATTCTGGCTTGGCGGGTTCAATTCCGACATGAAGGGAACCAAGGCGCAGGCGCTGGACGATTGGGCGGTGGCGCATCGCCGTGCTTATGTGCGGTTCGATTATTCCGGGCATGGCGAGTCCTCCGGCAGCTTCGCCGACGGAACCATCGGACAGTGGCACGAGGAAAGCCTCGACGTGTTCGATGCCTTCTGCGAGGGCCCGCAGATCGTGGTCGGTTCAAGCATGGGCGGCTGGATGGCGCTGCTCCTGGCGCGTGCGCTGGCAAAGCGTCCCGCCGCGCGCGCTGGTCTGGCCGGTCTCGTATTGATCGCGCCCGCGCCTGATTTTACCGAAGAGCTGATGTGGAAAGGCTTCTCGCAGGACATTCGCGACGAGATCATGACCAAGGGCGTCTGGCATCGTCCGTCCGACTATGGCGACGGAGCCTATCCCATCACCCGCAATCTGATCGAAGAGGGCCGCAATCATCTTTTGCTCGGCGGCACCATCGATGTCGGGTGCCCGGTCCGCATTCTTCAGGGCGCGCAGGACCCCGATGTGCCGTGGCGGCACGCCTTCGCGCTGACGCACTGTCTGCCGAGTGACGACGTGGTGCTGACGCTGGTGCAGGATGGCGATCATCGCCTCTCGCGTCCGCAGGACATCGCGCGGATGCTGGGCGCGGTGAGTGAACTCGCGAACGGATAACCAGCCAGCAAAAGCGGGAGCCCGTCATGCCCTTTGAAAAGCTTCTCCGGGATTTTTGTCGCGCCGTCGAACAGCGTGACGGCAAGGGCTTCGCATCCCTCTTCACTGAAGATGGCGTCTATCACGACGTGTTCTACGGCCCGTTCGAAGGCCGCGAGAAAATCACGCAGATGATCGACGACTGGTTTTATCGCACGGCGAAAGACTTCCGCTGGGTGATGCACGATCCCGTCAGCGACGGAAAAACGCTCTATGCGCGTTACACGTTCAGCTACGCCTCAACCTTGCCGGAGGCGAAGGGCGCGCGGGCGATGTTCGAAGGTGTTGCCATCATGGCCTTGCGCGACGGAATGATCGCAGAATATCACGAGGTCGCGAACACCGCGCCGGCGTTTGTCGATCTGAGTTTCGCTCCGGAGCGGATCGCGAAAATTGTCGCGAAACAGGGCGCGGCGCTCAAGGCGCGGCCGGAGATGCAGCGGCATTTGGGAAAGTAAAAACGTCAAGCCGTCATTCCGGACAGACCGCGTTTACGGGCTGGTCCGGAATCTCGAAGAGTTCATCTTCTCACATCTGGATTCCGGGTTCGCTCGCAAGCGCTCGCGCCCCGGAATGACGAATTAGGCTAAAGCGGCCGTCCACTCTTCACGAACATCCTCGTCGGCGTCATTCGACTGGGTGTCCGCCAGCGCGACGAACTCCGCTCGCGGAAGCAGGCGCGACAGCGCCCACACCGCCGCTCCACGCACCAGCGGATTCGCATCGTCGAGCAAGCGGCGCGCGTCCGCAGCCAGCGATGCTTCGCTGCTATTTCCGATCGCAATCAGGACATTGCGCAAGAATCTGTCACGGCCAATCCGCTTCACGGGCGACTTGGTGAACAGCGCGCGGAACGACATATCATCAAGCCGGGACAGTTCGGCGAGTGATGGTGCGCGCAGCTCATCGCGCGCGGCGAGTTTCGCCTCGTGTCCTTCCTGCGCGAACTTATTCCACGGGCACACGCTGAGGCAATCGTCGCAGCCGTAAATGCGGTTGCCGATGGCTTCGCGATATTCGCGCGGGATGGCGCTCTTATGCTCGATGGTCAGATACGAAATGCATTTTCGCGCGTCCAGGCGGTAAGGAGCGGGAAACGCATTCGTGGGGCAGATATCGAGGCAGGACTGGCACGAGCCGCAGTGATTCCCGTCGGCCCGATCGTGTGGCAGATCGAGCGTGGTGAAGATCGCGCCGAGAAACAGCCATGAGCCAAGTTCGCGCGAGACGAGATTGGTGTGTTTGCCCTGCCAGCCGAGACCTGCGGCATGGGCCAGCGGCTTCTCCATCACGGCGGCCGTGTCGACGAACACTTTCACGTCGCCGCCGGCCTGCGCGATCAGCCAGCGCGCAACAGTCTTGAGCCGCTTCTTGATCAGATCGTGATAGTCGTCGCCGCGCGCGTAAACCGAAATGTTGCCGATGGTTTTCCGTTCGAGCAGGGCCAGCGGGTTCTCGTCCGGTCCGTAGTTCATCCCCAACATGATGACGGAGCGTACCTCGCTCCACAGCACCTTCGGGCTGGCGCGGCGCGCGGGTTCATTGGCGAGCCAGTCCATGTCGCCATGCGCACCCGCATCGAGAAAGGTCTGCAGCCGCTCGCGTGCGCCGGTGATGGAGTCGGGATCGGTGACGCCGAGGGTGGAGAAGCCATTGGCGCGTGCCTCCGTGGCGAGGGCGGCTTTCAGTGCCGCCGCATCTGCCGGGGGTGTCAGAAGTCGAGATCCACGTAATGTGCCGAGGCCGGGACGCCCGCCATCCATTCGCTCAGCAACGGGCGGAACGACGGGCGGGATTTGATCCGCACGTACCACGCCTTGGCTGCGTCGTCTTCGTTCCATGGCACATCGCCCAGATAGTCCAGCGCCGACAGATGGGCTGCGGCGGCGAGATCGGCATAGGTGAGCTGGTCGCCGGCCAGGAAATTCCGCGTCCGCGCCAGCCAGCCGATATAGGCCAGATGATAGCGCACATTGGCCTTTGCGGCGCGCAGAACGTCGGTCGAGGGCGCGCCGCCGCCCTGGTCTGGTTTCATGAAGCGCTTGTAGATGCGCTCAGTGACCAGAGGGCCGCTGGCTTCCTCGAAAAACTTGTCGTTGAACCACGACATCAGGCGCCGGACCTCGATGCGGTCGTTCATGGCACGCGGCAAAAGACGATGATCGCCGAGTGGCGCGCCATGAATTTCGTCGAGGAATTCAGCGGCAAGGCTTGGCCCCGGCATTGCCGGTGTGCCCTCGGCGATCAGCACCGGCGTATCCCCGGCCGGGTTCAGAGCCAGAAATGCTTCCCGGCGATCCCAGGCCAGTTCTTCCACAAGCCGCGTGTCGAGCCCGTGTTCGCCGAGCGCGAGCCGCACAAAGCGGGATCGTGGACAGAACGGGTGATGGAACAGTGTGAACATGCGGCTTCAGATGCTCAGATTAGGTTTAACAAACGGTCTCGAAGGGCGGTTAATGCGCAAATCGAGACGTGGCGGGAGTGTCCGACAGGCAGGTAAAACGGTCGCTTACCGTCCCCTCCAATTTCACGGATTTGCCGTTGCGGCAACACGGCGAATGGGCGACAAGGGCGCGAGTTCAAGGAACTTTCCAGCACTTCGGATCATCCCAGATGCTAGCTGATCTTTTGAAGGCCGTCGTTCTCGGGGTCGTCGAGGGCGTGACTGAATTCCTTCCGGTTTCATCCACAGGCCATCTGCTGCTTGTGGAGCGCTTCATGGATCTGGACCGCGATAATTTCTGGAAGACATTCGCGGTGATGATCCAGCTCGGTGCGATTCTCGCGATTCTGGTGATTTATTTCGGCAGATTGTGGCGCATTGCGGTCGGCATGTTTTCCGATCCCGCGGCGAGGCGCTTCGTCATCGGCGTGTTGCTGGCGTTTTTTCCCGCTGTGATTCTTGGGCTGCTTTTCGGCGGGTTCATCAAGAGCGTGCTGTTCAATCCGTGGGTGGTCTGCTTCTCGCTGATCGCAGGCGGCGCGGTGCTGCTGTGGGTGGATCAGCAGGATCTCAACCCGCGCTATCACGACGCCACTGCATTTTCGCTGCCGATGTATCTCGGCATCGGGATCGCGCAATGCGCGGCAATGATCCCCGGTGTGTCACGCTCGGGCGCGTCGATTGTCGCGGCGATGCTGTTCGGTGCGGACAAACGCGCGGCGGCGGAATTCTCGTTCTTCCTCGCGATCCCGACCATGGTCGGTGCGTTCGCCTACGACTTTTACAAGAGCCGCGGCGAGATGACGATGGACCACGGACTGGTGATCGCCGTCGGCTTTGTGGTGTCGTTCATCACTGCGATTATCGTGGTGAAGACGTTTCTGGATTTCGTCACCAAGCGCGGCTTCGCGCTATTTGCGTGGTGGCGCGTCATTGTCGGCACGCTCGGCCTGATCGCGCTGGCGCTGGGCAAGTAGCAACGAGCATCGTCCCGGCGAATGCCGGGACCCATCATCCCTGTCGATGATTGTTGTAAGGACTTGCCCACAATTCTCTTGAACGGAGAGTGCGGTGGTTATGGGTCTCGGCTTGCGCTTCGCTTGCCGGGACGACCGGAACCGCTGCTTAAGCGTCCTTGTGCGCGAATTGTCCGGTCTTGCGGTAGCGCCAGAGATAGGACGGTGTCACCGCTTCGAGCGAATCCGGCGTGATGCCGAGACCTTCCAGCGTCAGGCCGACGGCCTTCGCGGCCCCCGATACCACATTGTCCGTGCGCAGCAATTCGACCTGATCCGGCGTCAGCTTGAAGTCGCCCGGCGCGAACTGCAGGAACAACGCCTTCAGTTTGGCGAGGCCGAACGGCAGCGGCACCAGCACCCGGTCACGCTGGGTGATCTTCAGAATGTCTTCGATGATCTCCCGCAGGGTCATTACTTCGGGGCCGCCGAGTTCGTACGTCGCGCCTGCCTGCGTCTTGCCATCGACCGCGTCCGCAATGGCGGTGGCGACGTCACCGGCATAGACCGGCTGTAGTTTCGTCAGGCCGCCGCCGATCAGAGGCAGCATCGGCGAGAGCCGTGCGAGGCCCGCAAAGCGATTGGTGAACCGATCCTCCGGGCCGAAGACCACCGAGGGGCGGACGATCGTGGCCGAGGGGACCGCAGCCAGCACGGCGGCTTCGCCCGCGGCCTTGGTCCGGGCATAGTCCGAGGTTGAATTTGCATCGGCGCCGATGGCCGACGCATGCACCATGCGCGCGCCGATGCCGGCCGCCACGCGCGCCACGGTCTCCGCGCCCTTGTCCTGAACGGCCTCGAATGTCTGCGCGCCGCTCGCGGCGAGAATCCCGACAAGATTGATCACAACGCTGGCGCCGCTGGCGGCGGCCTGCACCGAGGCCGGATAGCGGACATTGGCCTGAACGGCGTGAATCTGACCAACCCGGCCCAATGGCTGAAGGTGGCCGGCCAGTTCCGGGCGGCGGACGCCGACGCGGATGCGATAGTCGCGCTTGGCCAATTCCCGGATCACGTGCCGGCCGAGAAAACCGGATCCTCCGAAGACCGTGACGAGCGTATCGATGGGGGCTGACATGCGTGATTCCTGCGCAAATGGACGAGATGGGACGGCGGCGGCGCCGATTTCCGCGATACGCCATCATCCCCGCGCTGTATAGGCCATTCCGCCATCAGGCGTGCTGCAAAAAAGCGGACAAAACTCCGGAATCGGGGCATCCGTGCAATTTGACAAGCGTGCGGCCTGTCCTTACTAACCCCTCCACTGCCCAGGTGGTGGAATTGGTAGACACGCAGGTTTCAGGTACCTGTGCTGCAAGGCGTGAAGGTTCGAGTCCTTTCCTGGGCACCATCCATCTTAAGCCCTCCCTTCGGAGGCCGGATTTCCGGACAGCGCACCCCTCTCTCAATCTTCCCCAGTGGTGCTTTTGTGAAAAAATCAGCCGTTATCCTGCTCGCTGTTCTGTTGCCGGTAACATCCGCCTTGGCGATGGACCCGCGATTCGCGGCCAGCCTCAAGAAGCTCGATCCGCAGACGCGCCTCGAACAGGTCTGCGATCTTGAAGCGATGAGCCGGATCGACCGCGACGCCAATCCCTATCATCCCGACCGCGCCAAGACCGACGTGATCTCGCATCCCGTTCATGCCGGCGATACCGTGACCGGCAAGGGCGGCGCTTTCCGCAGCAAGGGGCGGTGGTATTCCTTCTCCTTCGCCTGCAAGGGGTCAGCCGACCACATGAAGGTGCTGTCGTTCAACTACAAGATCGGTGAAGTGATCCCTGAATCGAAGTGGGCGGCGCTTGGCCTGTGGCGCTGAAGCCTGTTTTTTCTCGTCGGCGTGGATTTTGGGCGGTAGTTTAGGCCCTCGATTCGAACGATCAGCATTGCAAAGGTTTTGATCGACCATGACCATCCGTCTGCATCGCGGCGACCTGCCGGATCTTTCGCGCTATACGCAATCGGTGGCGATCGACACCGAGACGCTGGGACTCAATCCACATCGCGACCGGCTATGCGTCGTGCAGCTCTCCAATGGCGATGGCACCGCCGACGTGGTGCAGATTCCCGCAGGCCACACCGACGCGCCGAACCTGAAAAAGCTGCTCGGCGATCCGAAGGTCACCAAGATCTTTCATTTCGCGCGGTTTGATCTTGCGGTGCTGTTTCACACATTCGGTGTGATGCCGGAGCCGGTTTACTGCACCAAGATCGTATCGCGGCTGGTACGCACCTATACGGATCGCCACGGATTGAAGGATCTCGTGCGCGAGGTGCTCGGTGTCGATCTGTCGAAGCAGCAGCAATCCAGCGACTGGGGCGCCGCAACGCTGACCGATCCGCAGCTCGCTTATGCCGCGTCCGATGTGCTGCATCTTCATGCGCTGCGCGACAAGCTTGACGCCATGCTGGCGCGGGAGAACCGGGCGGCCCTGGCGGAAGCCTGCTTCAGGTTTTTGCCAACGCGGGCCAAGCTCGACCTGCAGGGCTGGGAAAACGACGATATTTTCGCGCATTCATAATTCGGCCATTTGCCGTGAAGTTTGCCCGGTTTCGGTCACTTTTTTGCTCTTTGCCGGGTGCTTGTAGGGTCCCGTTGCCAAACTCCTGATCAGGTGAGGCAAATGGCGGGCTGCAAACGGCGGCGCCCTTGGTAGAATGACCGGAACTTTCCGGCGCTTCGGAGCAGATGTGTATTCGGTTCAGGGCCAGAGCTATCAGGCTGCTGCGGACGCGCGCTACGCGAAAGCGCGGCGTCACAGCCGCCGCGTGCGCCAGATGCGCCTGGCCGTGCCGGTAATGGTCGCTGCGGCGATGCTGACGATCGTCGGTATTTCGCTGTTCAACCCGTTCCGGATTTTGTCGAAGCTTCCCATCGATGTCGGCAAGCTCGGCGTTTCGGGCACCAAGATCACGATGGACTCGCCGCATCTGGCCGGCTTCACGCCGGACCAGCGGCCCTATGAACTCTGGGCCAAGTCCGCCGTGCAGGATGTGACCAAACCGAACAACGTCGAACTGCACGAATTGCGCGCCAAGGTTCAGATGGAAGACAAGACCGGTATCACGATGGACGCCAAGACGGGGCTGTTCGATACCAAGACCCAACTGCTTGATCTGAAGGACAATATCTTCCTGCAATCCAGTACGGGCTATGAGGCGCGATTGACTCAGGCGACGGTTGATCTCGGCGGCGGCACCGTGTCGTCGGATCAGCCCGTGGCAGTGAAGCTGCTGAACGGCACGCTGGATGCAAATCGTCTTCGAATCACGGAGAACGGAGCGCTGGTTCGCTTCGATGGTGGTGTGTCGATGATCCTGATTCCGGATCAGCCGCCGCGGGATGGATCAACAGACAATCAGGCGCCTGCGCGGGATGCAGCGGCGAAATGACGATTCGGATGATGAAGGTTTGTATGTCTTCCAATGCTCTCACCGTTTTACGGATTTTGTCCGTGGCGATTGTCGCCATTGCCCTGTTCGCGGTGAACGATGCGCGCGCGCAAAGCACGGCGACAGGCGTGCCCAACGCGATGCAGGGTTTTTCGCAGAACAGAGACAAGCCGATTCAGATCGATGCCGCGTCGCTTGAAATGCGCGACAAGGATAAGGCCGCGACGTTCAGCGGCAATGTGAAGGTGGTGCAGGGCGACACCACCATGCTCTGCAAGACGCTGGTGGTGTTCTACGACAACGATCAGTCGGGCAAGAAATCCGCGATGAAGGCGGCGACGCCGGGACCGGCGGGCAGTTCATCGATCAAGCGGCTTGAGGCACAGGGCGGCGTCACCGTCACGCAGAAGGATTCGACGGTTACCGGCGATCGCGGCGTATTCGACATGCGCACCAATACGGTCACGATGCACGGCAATGTGCTGCTGACAAAGGACAAGAACGTGCTGCGCGGCGACCGGCTGGTGGTCGATCTCACGACAGGTGTTTCGCGGGTCGAATCAAACAGCGGGCGCGTGCAGGGCGTGTTCCAGGCCGCACCGAGCAGCGCACAGCAGGGCGGCAATGGCGGCGGGGCGCAATCCGCGCCCGGAGCGCCAGGAAAACCCCTCAAGCTCAATGACTTGCCAAATATGCGCAAGCGCAACGGTTGAACCCGGTGCATTGTGCCTGTATCACCCGGCGCCTGAACATTTTGGAGTGGGCAAGATGCCTCGGCTCGATCATGCTCAGGCAACGCTCCAGGGGCTGATCTGAAACGGCATGGTGGATTTCCTGCGCATCTTTCGTCGTAAGGGCCCAGCGCGGGGGCGTCAGGGCTTTGCGCGCTCGCATCAGGAGGGGCTGCGCGGGGACATCACATCCCTTGCTGCGCGGATGGGAGATATTTTCAAGCCGGCCGCCGGTGAGAAGCCGCTGTCAGCATCGCGTGATGCTGCGCCGGTCCGGCGCGAGGCTGCGATGGCCGCGGTCTCCCGCGAGCCGCCGCCTCTGGCGCCGAACGAATCCTCGACCTTCACTCATGACGCGCCGCCGATTCCGCGCAACCTGCCGCGCGATCCCGTCCCGGAGCAGCCGCGTAACCGGGCCGCAACTGCAGGTCACGCAGCCGCGCCGCGCACGCAGCATGCCGGCTATCTTGCTATTCATGGCGTCGAGAAGAGTTTCGGCACCCGCAAGATCGTGCACGGCGTCAGCCTGTACGTTCGGCGCGGCGAAGCCGTCGGCATTCTGGGGCCGAATGGTGCTGGTAAAACCACCTGCTTCTACATGATCACCGGGCTCATCAAGCCTGATCGCGGCCGCGTCGAACTCGACGGTCATGATGTCACGCAACTGCCGATGTATCAGCGCGCGCGGCTCGGGATCGGCTATCTGCCGCAGGAAGCGTCGATCTTTCGCGGCCTGTCGGTGGAAGACAACATCCGCGCGGTCCTCGAAGTGGTCGAGCCCGACAAGCGCAAGCGCGAACGCGAACTGGACTCTCTCCTTGAGGAATTCAACGTCACCCGCCTGCGCAAGTCGCCGTCGATTGCGTTGTCCGGCGGCGAGCGGAGGCGCGTCGAAATCGCCCGCGCGCTGGCGTCTCGGCCGAGCTACATGCTGCTCGACGAACCGTTCGCCGGTATCGACCCGATTGCGGTGGGCGACATTCAGCAGCTTGTGCGGCACCTCACCCAGCGCGGCATCGGCGTCCTGATCACCGACCATAATGTGCGCGAAACGCTTGGCCTGACCGATCGCGCCTACATCGTTTATGCGGGCGAGGTTCTGACCGAGGGCACCCCGGACGAGATCGTCAACGATCCGGACGTGCGCCGACTTTACCTTGGTGAAGAATTCCGGCTCTGATTTACCCTGATGGGCGGCCTTTGGCTGCAGCCTGCATTTTCAGAACGTCAAGCCGTGTACAAGCTCTCAGGAAAAGTATAAGCAAGAATCGGACCAATTTACGGGCCGGACCTTGTTTTTATGGCACTGACGCAAAGATTAGAGTTCCGTCAATCGCAGTCGCTGGTGATGACGCCGCAGCTGATGCAGGCGATCAAGCTGCTGCAATTGTCGAATCTCGATCTGGTTGCGTTCGTCGAGGACGAGCTTGAGCGCAACCCGTTGCTGGAGCGCGCCAATCAGGACGGGGCTCCGGATCACGGCGAGCCGCCTGTCGCCCAGGGCGATGGCGACGGGGATTTCTCCGACAATGCCGAGTTCACGTCAGGCTCCGATGGTGAACGCACGGGTGACGGTTTCGAGGCTGGCGCCGAAGAGTGGATGGCGCCGGATCTCGGCAGCCGCAGCGAGATCGAGCAGACCCTCGATACGGGCATGGAAAACGTGTTTCCGGAGGAGCCGGCGGACGCCGCGGCGCGCAATGCGCAGGATGCTGCGCCGACGGCTTACACCGAATGGGGCGGCGGCGCGTCGAACGACGACGACTACAATCTTGAGGCATTTGTTGCGGCCGAGGCGACCCTCAGCGATCATCTCGCCGAGCAGCTTGCCGTTGCGTTTTCCGATCCCGTGCGGCGGATGATTGGACAGTATCTGATCGACCTCGTCGATGAAGCAGGCTACGTGCCTGCCGACCTTGGCGACGCGCATGAAAAACTCGGCACCTCGCGTGAGGATGTCGAAGCCGTTCTTTCCGTGCTGCAGAAGTTCGATCCGCCCGGCGTTTGCGCACGTAACCTGAGCGAATGTCTCGCCATTCAGTTGCGAGAACGCGACCGCTACGATCCTGCGATGCAGGCGCTGGTCGAAAACCTCGATCTGCTGGCGAAGCGCGACATCGCGGCGTTGAGAAAAATCTGCGGCGTCGATGACGAAGACATCGCCGATATGATCGGCGAAATCCGTCATCTCAATCCGAAGCCGGGTCTCAAGTTCGGATCCGCCAAGGCACAGAGCGTGGTCCCGGATGTTTATGTTCGTCCCGGCCCGGACGGCGGCTGGCATGTCGAACTCAACAGCGACACCTTGCCGAAAGTTCTGGTCAATCAGACGTACTATTCGCAGTTGTCGAAAACCATCCGCAAGGATGGCGACAAGTCCTATTTCACCGATTGCCTGCAGAATGCGACATGGCTGGTGCGGGCGCTCGATCAGCGCGCACGGACGATTCTGAAAGTCGCGACCGAAATCGTCCGCCAGCAGGATGGCTTCTTTACCCAGGGCGTTGCGCATCTGCGCCCGCTTAATCTGAAGGCGGTTGCGGATGCCATCCAGATGCATGAATCGACGGTATCCCGCGTCACCGCCAATAAATATATGGCGACCAATCGCGGTACGTTCGAACTGAAATATTTCTTCACCGCCTCGATCGCGTCGGCGGATGGTGGTGACGCGCATTCCGCAGAGGCTGTGCGGCACCGCATCAAACAGCTTATCGATTCGGAGAACCCTACGGCGATTCTGTCCGACGACACTATCGTGGAACGATTGCGCGGGGATGGCATTGATATAGCCCGGCGCACGGTCGCAAAATATCGTGAAGCCATGCGTATTCCCTCGTCCGTGCAGCGCCGCCGCGACAAGCAGAGCATGCTCGGTACTGCGTTAACGTCAGCCTCTCCAGCCGACAGGTCCCGCGACACAGCTACCGCTTGACTGCGCCCTCAAGAAGCGGAACGCTCCTTCATCCGAACTGCAAGTCCGAAGAAGCAAGTGAGGAAAGACATGACACTCCGGGTCTCTGGAAAAAGCATCAGCATCGGTGAAGCCCTGCGCGATCGCGTGAGCGAACGCACTGACGAAGTGCTGCGCAAGTACTTCGATGGCAACTACTCGGGTCACATCACTCTCAGTAAGGATGGTTTTGGTTTTCGTACCGACTGTGCGCTTCATCTGGATTCGGGAATCACGCTTGAAGCGGATTCCATGGCTGCGGACGCATACGCCAGCGCCGATCAGGCACTGCTGTTGATCGAGAAGCGCCTGCGCCGCTACAAGAGCCGCTTGAAGGATCGGTCCGCGCGCAAGTCCTATGCAGCGACCGCCGCGTTGTCCGATCTCAATGGTGTGGACCTGGATGCGCCCAGCTATGTGATCGAGGCGCCATCGCATGAAGATGACGTCAACGAATTCAATCCCGTGATCATCGCCGAAGCCACCACCTCATTGAAGCGCTACTCGGTGAGCGAGGCGGTTATGGAACTCGATCTGACCGGCGCTCCGGTCATGGTGTTCCAGCATGGCAGCAGCGGACGGGTGAATATCATCTACCGCCGGCCGGACGGGAATGTGGGCTGGGTGGATCCTCCGGCGATCGCCGAGTCGGCTCGCCATTGACGCCTTGAATAAGCCTAACTATGGTCCGCCGCCTTTCAGGGACGCGGGCCATGGTTGGCGCGAGGAGCCCTTGACGTCACCCGGTGAGAGACCGATTTAACAAGTCCACCAACAGCTTAACTTATCCTCGGAACGTTCCATGACGATTACCGATCTGGTCGCACCGGAGGCGATTCTTCCTGCTTTGAAGGTCAACAGCAAGAAGCAGGCGCTTCAGGAGCTCGCGGCGCGCGCTGCCGTTCTGACCGGACAGAACGAACGCTCGATTTTCGAGGTGCTTCTTCAGCGCGAAAAGCTGGGGACGACGGCCGTCGGCTATGGCGTGGCGATTCCGCACGGCAAGCTGCCGAAACTCGACAAGCTGTCCGGCCTGTTCGCGCGGCTCGATCGCCCGATTGATTTCGAGGCGATGGATGGCCAGCCGGTTGATCTGGTGTTCTTGCTGCTGGCACCGGAAGGTGCCGGTGCGGATCATCTGAAGGCGCTGGCGCGCATCGCGCGTCTCTTGCGCGACCAAGAGATCGCCAAGAAGCTCCGCGCGTCGAAGGATGCGGAGGCACTGTATTCAGTGCTCGCGCTGCCGCCTGCGACAGCGGCCTAATGGAGCGTCATTGCCGGGCCTGACCCGGCAATCCATCTCCTCAGAAATTCATCTTAAGAAGAGCGATAGATGCGCGGGTCAAGCCTGCGCATGATGACAATCGGCGTAAAACAAAAGCGGCAGCGCTCGCCGCGCCGCCGCTTCATATCCGGTCGTTGCATCACTGCGCGGCGTACGGCCTGCTCAGTGAACGCTGACGGTTTCTAGTTCGTTGCTCCACGCATTCGCGATCGCCGCCTCGCGGCTGTCGGTCAGCATGATCGGCGTGCCGTCGGCGGCATGAAGCGCAAACAGCTTCAGGCCCGGCGCGATCTGCGGCGCCTGCGGGAAAAGTCCCGGCACGTCTTCCGAGCGAATCTGTTTGACGTAGGCGATGTGGCCTTCGCCCAGGGTTGCCAGCGCCTCCAGTGAGACGGCGGGTTCGAAGATGACACTACCTTCAGTCATGGTCTCGACTCCTTGCAGGTGTTAAGCGGTCGAGTCCGCTACTCGTTCCATTATTCGTGTTCATTGATGGCTATCGTCTTAACGACCCGTTCAGGCTCGGGACGAGCCAGATCGATCGACAGCAGGCCGTTCTTCAGATCTGCGCCGATGACATACATCCCGTCCGCCAGCACAAAGGTGCGCTGGAAGTGGCGTGCGGCGATGCCGCGGTGGATGTACTGCCGGGTCTTGTCGTCCTGCTGGCGGCCCCGGATCACGAGCTGGTTTTCCTCAGTGGTTACATCGAGTTGATCGCGGGTAAAACCGGCGACCGCCAGCGTGATCCGCAGACGTTCGGGTTGGCCTTCGTCACGGCCGCACCGTTCGATGTTGTAAGGAGGATAACCGTCTGCGCCTTTCACGACGCGATCGAGCGCACGCTCGATTTCGTCGAATCCCAAAAGGAACGGTGACGATAGGGAAGGAACACGAGACATTCTCAAAGTCCTCTCGAAGCGACTTTGGGTTGGAGCCCTTGCGGCGCTCCTTCCTGGGTTCCCGGTCGCCTTATGGCCGGCCGGTTAGAACAAATATGGCGATCGATGCCTGTGGGTTCAAGCACCCCTAAAGTCCCGTAAACAGGTGAGAATCCAGCTAGCTGCCGATCCGGCTGCGGCCGTCGGGGCTGAACAGGTGCAGCTTGCCGCGGTCCGCCGAAACCTTGAGGCGCTCGCCGATGGCGGGTGCGGCCTCGCCGGGCAGCCGGACAATGATCTCGCCCGGTGCCAGGTCGCCCGGTTTCGCGCTGACCGCCGGCCCGGCAGCGTCCCGCGTCCGCGTCCCGTAAACGTAGGTCTCGGCGCCGACCCGCTCAATGGCATCTGCAGTCAGATCGAGCGTCAGGCTCTCCGGCGTTGTCGTTCCCGCCAGCGCGAAATCCTCGGGGCGAATTCCGAGAATGGCATCGCCGGGCACCTTGATCTGCAGCGCACCGAGCAATCCGCCGAGATCGTTGGCTGCCACCGGCAGTAGGTTCATCGGCGGCGCGCCGATAAAGGACGCGACAAAGGTGGTCGCCGGTTTGCGATAGATATCGAGCGGCGAGCCGATCTGCTCCACCTGTCCGGCATTCATCACGACAAGAATGTCGGCGAGGGTCATCGCCTCCATCTGGTCATGGGTGACATAGATCGACGTGGTCTTGAGACGGCGCTGCAGCTTGCGGATTTCCACGCGCATGGCGACGCGCAGCTTGGCGTCGAGATTCGACAGCGGCTCGTCGAACAGAAATACCTTCGGCTGGCGCACAATGGCACGTCCCATGGCGACGCGCTGGCGTTGACCGCCGGACAGTTGCCGCGGCTTGCGCTCCAGCATCGCCGTGATTTCGAGAATCTGCGCGGCCTCGCGCACCCGCGTATCGATCTCCGCTTTCGGCGTGCCGCGATTGCGCAGGCCGTAGGCCATGTTGTTGTAGACGCTCATATGCGGATAGAGCGCGTAGTTCTGGAAGACCATGGCGATGTCGCGATCCGCCGGTTCGATCTGGTTGACGATGCGTCCGCCAATGTCGATTTCGCCGCTGGTGATGGTTTCAAGACCAGCCACCATGCGCAGCAACGTGGACTTTCCGCAGCCGCTTGGTCCGACCAGCACGCAGAACTGTCCGTCTCCGACTTCGAAGTTGATGCCCTTGATGGCTTCCACGCCGCCGGGATAGGTCTTCTTCACATTGCGCAGGACGACATTCGACATGCTCGTTCCTTAAAACTTCCAGCAGCTACTTTTCTGTTTCAACAAGACCGCGCACGAACAGCCGCTGCATGAACACAACGACAGCCACCGGCGGCAGCATGGCAAGAATCGCGGTGGCCATCGCCAGTTGCCACTCAGCAAGCTCGTCCGTGGTGGTGAGCATTTTCTTGATGCCGGTCACGATGGTCTGCATCGAATCCTGCGTGGTGATCAGGAGCGGCCAAAGATACTGATTCCAGCCGTAGATGAACTGGATCACGAACAGCGCGGCGATCGTGGTGACCGACAGCGGCAGCAACGTATCTTTGAAAAATCGAAACGGCCCAGCACCGTCGATCTTCGACGCTTCCAGCAACTCTTCCGGAACGGTCATGAAAAATTGCCGGAACAGCAGTGTGCCCGTCGCGGATGCGATCAGCGGCAAGATCAGGCCTGCATAGGTGTCGAGCATGTGCAGGTCCGCAACAACCTTGTAGGTCGGATAGATGCGGACCTCGACCGGCAGCATCAGTGTGACGAAGATGATCCAGAATGCGGTCTTGCGGAACGGAAAGCGGAAATACACCACCGCAAAGGCCGAGAGGATGGAAATGAAAATCTTTCCAACCGCGATGCCGGTCGCGGAGATGAATGAATTCATCAGCATTTGACCGACGGGCTCGCGGCTGGTTCGCGTGCCGCCGACGAAGATCGCGCGGTAGTAGTTTTCCAGCGTGTGCCCGCCGGGAGAAAGCGGCATGTGTCCGGTGACCACCGTGGCGGCGTCGTGTGTGGAGGCGATCAGCGCGAGATAGACCGGGAATACGACAATGAAAATGCCGAAGATGAGGATGGCATAGGCGATGAAATCGCGCAGCGGACGATGCTCGACCATCAGTACTGCACCTTGCGTTCGACATAGCGGAATTGCACGGCGGTCAGTGCGATGACAATGACCATCAGCACCACCGATTGGGCGGCTGAGCCGCCGAGGTCGCCGCCAAGGCGTCCGTCGGCATAAACCTTGTAGACCATGGTCGTGGTTGCGCCCGCCGGGCCGCCGCCTGTCACCGCGTCGATGATGCCGAACGTGTCGAAGAATACATAGACGACATTTACGACCAGCAGGAAGAATGTCGTGGGTGAGAGCAGCGGAAACACGATGGTCCAGAATCGGCGCAGCGGACCGGCTCCGTCGATCGCACTGGCTTCCAGCACGCTTTTCGGGATCGATTGCAGGCCCGCAAGGAAGAACAGGAAGTTGTAGGAAATCTGCTTCCAGACCGCGGCCATCACCACCAGCGTCATGGCGTGGTTGCCGTTGAGCAGGGGATTCCAGTCAAAACCGAAACCGCGCAGCGGCCGCGCCAGCGTGCCGAGCGAAGGATGAAACATGAAGATCCACAGCACGCCGGCGATGGCCGGCGCGACGGCATAAGGCCAGATCAGGAAGGTTTTGAAGGCGGGCGCTGCTTTCAGGTTCTTGTCGGCTTGTGTTGCGAACAGCAGCGCGATGCTGAGCGACAGAAATGCGACCAGGGTGGAGAACACCACCGTGACCCATATCGCCTTGTAGTATTCAGGCTGCGCAAACAACGTTTGATAGTTTTCAAGCCCGACAAACTGGGATGTCAGTCCGAACGCGTCCTCGCGCAGGAAGGATTGCCACATCGCCTGACTGGCGGGCCAGTAAAAGAATATGAAAGTGATCGCGAGCTGCGGCGCGAGCAGCAGGTAGGGCAGCAGCCTGTTGTTGAAGGTGGCCGACTTTTCCATTCAGACCGTCACTCGTGCACCGTCGGAGGATCGGCGGTTTCCTGCCCAAACCATAGCCAATAGTTATCGGGGTCGCGCAGTTCGAATTCTTTCATGCCATACCCGGTCACGCGCAGATCTGTCACGGGCAAGCCGTCGCGCGCCCATGCTTCGTGAAGCGCAATGACGTCCTCAGGATAAAAATAGTAAACCTGAAAGTCTTTGGCTTGCGGTGACAGGGCGTCCGTTTCCGCCGCGGGAGGCTCGTTGAGCATGAGCTTGATGGCATCGCGCCCCAGCATGCACCATTTCGGTGAGGGATCACCGAAAGCGTTGATGACATGAAAACCGAGCCGATCCCGATAGAATGCGATGCTCCTTTGCAGGTAACGCACGCTCAACATCGGGATCAGCGCGGTCAGTTTCATGGTCGCCGCGCTCCGCAGCTTTACTTCGCGGTCTTCTCGAACGTTCGCAGCATGGCGTTGCCGCGGCTGACGGCCGAGTCGAGCGCGTCCTTGGCGGATTTCTGGCCCGCGAGCGCGGCTTCCATTTCCTCCGCCCAGATGTCGCGCATCTGCACCATGTTGCCGAAGCGCAGGCCCCGCGAGTTTTCGGTCGGCTCCTTGTTGGTGAGTTCCTTCAGCGGCGTCTGCAGCGTCGGATTTTTCTCATAGAAGCCGTCGGCCTTTGTTTTCTCATAGGCCGCCTTGGTGATCGGCAGATAGCCCGATTCCTGATGCAGCCTGGCCTGACGGTCGGTGTCGGAGAGGAATGTGAAGAACTTGGCAACGCCCTTATATTCGTCTGGCTTCTTGCCGCCCATCACCCACAGCGAGGCGCCGCCGATGATTGAGTTCTGCGGCGCGCCGGCAACGTCCGGATAGTACGGCATCGGGGCCGAGGTGAAGGCGAATTTCGCCGTGCTCTTGGCGGTGGCGTAATAGCCCGACGATGTCAGGAAGATCGGACACTCGCCTGAGCCGAACCGGGCTTCACCGGCATTGGTCCGCCCGGCATAGTCGTAGGTCTTGTCTTTCTGAAGGTCGATCAGGTTTTGCAGGTGCTTGATGTGCAGCGGAGAGTTGAACTTCAAGACCGTGTCAAAACCGTCGAGACCGTTGGCTTTGGTGCCGATGGCGACATTGTGCCAGGCCGAGAACTGCTCGATATGCGCCCAGGTCGCCCACGCATTGGAGAATCCGCAGGTCGCATGACCCGCGGCTTTCAGCTTCTTCGCAGCGTCGAAGACCTGCGGCCAGGTTTTCGGAATCTCCGCGATGTTGGCTTTTTTTAACGCGTCGAGATTGACCCACATCACCATCGACGAGGAATTGAAGGGGAATGACAGCATGTCGCCCTTCGCCGTCGAATAGTAACCGGTGATCGCCGGCAGATAAGCCTTCGGATCGAACGGTTCGTTCGCATCCTTCATGAGCTGGTAGACCGGCTTGATTGCACCGGTGGCGCTCATCATGGTTGCAGTACCGACCTCAAACACCTGGATGATATGCGGTGCGTTGCCGGCGCGGAACGCGGCAATACCCGCGTTCATCGTGTCCGGATAGCTGCCCTTGAAGGTGGGAACGACCTTGTAGTCGGTTTGCGAAGCGTTGAAATCCGCTGCCAGCTTGTTGACGATATCGTTGTTGCCGCCGGTCATGGCGTGCCACCACTGGATCTCGGTAACCGCTTGGGCAGGAGTTGCGAAAGCAAAAAAGGTGGAAGCTGCCAGGCCCAAGACAGCCTGCAAGCCGATCTGGCGACGTGTCATCAATGGTTCTCCCAGAAAGCCGTCATCATCTTTGCGCGGTAACAGCGCCGGATGACGTGCCGGTGACGGCGGCGATGGTAAGCGGGGAGGGTCGCCTGAGGGAAGCCCTAAATGAGTCGGAGTACCACGCGAATTCCGGTCGGCAAAAGAAAACGGGCGGCGGCCGTGATGACCGTCGCCCGGATATTCGCAGTTTTGCGTTGGCGTCAGCGCTTGCGTTGCTCAACGACCACGCCGGCCGCTTTAAGATCAGCAATCTCCTTTGCCGAATAACCGAACTCGCCCAGGATTTCGTCGGTGTGCTGGGCGAATTTCGGCGGCACATGGCGCAGGCTGGCCTTGGTCCGGTCGAACCGGATCGGCGAGGCGACGCCTTTGTACCAGTCTTTCGCGATCACATCGCCGCGAGCCTTGGTGTGCTCGTTGGACAAGGCTTTGTCGATCGATTGCACGGGACCGGCCGGAAGTCCGGCGGCGAGCAGGCGGCGGCACAGCGGCTCGCTGTCGAAATCCTTGAGGATGTCGACAAGCACGGCGCGCAGCTCATCGCGATGGGCAATGCGATCGCGGTTGCGCGCGAAGCGCGGATCGGTGCCCAATTCAGGCCGCCCCAACTCCTTCATCAGCTTGCGGAAGGTGCCGTCATTGCCGACGCCCATGAAGATGTTGCCGTCGCGTGCCGGAAACACCGCGTAGGGAACCAGATTCGGATGCTCGTTTCCGGTCAGCGCCGGCGGTTTGCCGTGCATGAAGTAGTTGGCGGTATGCGGGTGCATGATGGCAAGGCCGGTCTCATAGAGCGTCGTTTCGAGAAACTGCCCTTTGCCGGATTTGGCCCGCTCCGCGAGCGCCATCAGGATTCCGACCGCCGCATAGAGACCCGTCGACATATCGACCAGCGCGACACCGATGCGCGTGGGGCCACTCTCCTGCGATCCGGTCGATGCCATCAAACCGACCATGGACTGGATGATTGCATCGTAGCCGGGATGTCCGCCGTGTGGTCCGTCACCGCCAAAGCCGGAGATGCGGCAGTGAATCAGCCTGGGGAATTTCGCGCGCAGGAAATCGTTGCCGATGCCCCATTTGTCGAGCGTGCCTGGCTTGAAGTTTTCGATCAGCACGTCAGCGGTTTCGAGCATCTTCATCAGCACGGTGCGGCCGCCCTCGGATGCGAGGTCGAGGCCCACAGAGCGCTTGTTGCGATTAGTGCCGATGAAATAGGCCGCGTCGTCGTCGTGGAACGGAGGGCCCCAGTCGCGGGTCTCGTCACCCGCAGGCGGCTCGACTTTCACAACGTCCGCGCCATGGTCAGCAAGAATCTGCGTGCAGTACGGACCGCCGAGCACGCGCGTCAGATCGACGACGCGCAGTCCGGCCATCGCACCGGTCGCGGTTTGAGATGTCATGGGATCAACCTTCGATCAGCGAATTGAAATGACGCCGCAGGCTGCAGCGCGCCATCACATTGGAAGAATTCGCGACGCGCCGTCAATATCGCGGCCGTGTGGCATCCATGCGCACACGCATGCTGCAGCGCCGCGTTGTTCAGTGAGCGAACGGATACATTGATGCAGTGGTCGGTGGAGCGACGCGTGTGTCGTGTGACGCAGGCCTCGCCTGCGAAGGTTGGTGGAGCCAGGCGGGATCGAACCGCCGACCTCTTGCATGCCATGCAAGCGCTCTCCCAGCTGAGCTATGGCCCCGAACACCTCGCTGCACTTTGGGGAGTGCAGCGTCTTGCGCATCAAGTACGCGTATCAAACCGGTCCGGCTTGAACGCGAAGCGGATGTCCGCTTCGCGAATACGCGCCAAAAATCACACTTGAGAACTTATCTCAAGTCTCTTCATCGCCGGAGACGTCGCCAATGATGTCGGTGACGTCTTCATCGTCTTCTTCGTCCTCGGCGATGAAGGTCGAATCATCATCATCGTCGTCATCGAGGGTCTCATCGACCTCGATATCGTCCTCGGACTCCGGCATCACAGCCTTGACCTTGCCGGTGTTCTCCTCGGCATCGGCCTCTTCCAGCGAAACCAATTCTTCCGCCTCGGCGGGCTCCGGCACGATGCTCGAGGCGTTGGCGGCGGCGGCCCGTGCAGCTGCATCCGCGCGGGTGCGCGGCGGCGGAACCGGAGCGATCGGCACGATCTCCCCGGTATACGGCGAAATCACGGGGTTCTTGTTGAGGTCATAGAACTTTTTGCCCGTGGTCGGGCAAATGCGCTTGGTTCCGAGATCGGCTTTGGCCACGGTTTATAGTCCTGAGGATGTCTTGAAAAAGCGGTGCTTCACTTGGCTAGTTGCACCGCCGCTGTCAATAGCGGTTTGGCGGATAAATGACCGGCCCGTGACGTCCTGCAAACCCCGTGGTAGGAGCCCGGCTGAATTGAGGGAAATGCCATCTTGACCCATTCCACCACCCCAACCCCGCTGGAATCGCGCTCCGCGGGCCCGCTCAGCGGCCGTGTCCGCGTGCCGGGCGACAAGTCCATCTCCCACCGGGCCTTGATTCTGGGCGCTTTGGCGGTCGGGGAAACCCGGATTTCGGGACTTCTGGAGGGGGAGGACGTCCTCAACACCGCCAAGGCCATGGCCGCGCTCGGGGCGAAGGTCGAGCGGACCGGTGAGGGTGCCTGGTCGGTTCGCGGGGTCGGGGTCGGGGGCTTCAAGGCACCCGACGCACCGCTCGATTTCGGCAACAGCGGCACCGGGTGCCGCCTTTCCATGGGCGCCGTGGCGGGATGCCCGGTCGCGGCGACGTTCGACGGCGACGCGTCCCTGCGCAGCCGGCCCATGCGCCGGATTCTGGACCCGCTCGAATTGATGGGCGCGAAGGTGACCTCAAGCGGTGACAGCGGCCGCCTGCCGATGACGCTGCTGGGCGCGCGCGACCCTATCCCGGTGACGTACCGCACGCCCGTGGCGTCGGCGCAGATCAAGTCGGCGGTGCTGCTGGCGGGATTGTCCGCGCCCGGCATCACCACCGTCATTGAGAATGAAGCCAGCCGCGATCATACCGAACTGATGCTGGCGCATTTCGGCGCGGACATCGTCACGACGAACGAAGGCGCCCACGGCCGCCGGATTGCGCTCACCGGTCAGCCTGAATTGCACGGCGCCAACGTCGTTGTGCCTGCCGATCCGTCATCCGCCGCCTTCCCGATCGTGGCTGCACTGATCGTGCCCGACTCCGACGTCACATTGACCGACATCATGACAAATCCCTTGCGCACAGGGCTTTTCACGACATTGCGCGAAATGGGCGCTTCGATCGAGGAAAGCCACCTGCGCGGTGATGCCGGCGAGCCGATGGCACAGTTTCGCGTGCGCGCGTCGCAACTTCGCGGCGTCACGGTGCCGCCGGAACGCGCGCCGTCGATGATCGACGAATATCTCGTGCTTGCTGTCGCTGCAGCATTTGCAGAAGGCACCACAACCATGCGCGGTCTTCAGGAATTGCGCGTGAAAGAATCCGATCGCCTTGAAGCGACAGCGGCAATGCTGCGCGTCAACGGCGTTGAGGTGGAGATTTCCGGCGACGACATGATCGTCAATGGCAAGGGGCATGTGCCCGGCGGCGGTCTTGTCGCCACGCACATGGACCATCGCATTGCGATGTCTGCGCTGGTGATGGGCACGGCATCCGATGCGCCGGTGAAGATCGACGACACCGGCTTTATCGCCACGAGCTTCCCGGACTTCATTCCGATGATGCGCGGCCTGGGAGCGGATTTCTCATGATTATCGCCATCGACGGTCCAGCGGCATCGGGCAAGGGCACGCTCGGCAAGCGCCTGGCCCATCACTACGGCTACCGTCATCTGGATACCGGGGTGATTTATCGCGCGGTGGCCTTTGCCCTGCTCGAAGCTGGCTTTGACCTGGGCAACGAGGCGCTGGCCGTTGCCGCTGCCATGGAGCTGGACCCGGAGAAGTTCGGCAATCCGGTGCTGAAGACCCAGAAAGTGGGGGACGCCGCTTCAGTTGTCTCCGCCATCCCCAAGGTTCGGGAAGTATTGGTCAATTTCCAGCGTCAGTTTGCCGCCGACCCGCCGGGAGCGGTGCTGGATGGCCGCGATATTGGAACCGTGATCTGCCCGGATGCCGATGTGAAGATCTTCGTCGTGGCCGACCCCCATGTCCGCGCCCGCCGGCGGACGCTGGAGGCTCTTGGCAGAGGTGAGGCGGCGGATGAGGCTGCGGTGCTGGCCGACATCCTCAAGCGCGACGAACGCGACCGGAACAGGGCCGCGGCGCCTTTAAAAGCCGCCTCAGATGCATACTTGCTGGATAACTCTCAGTTGGATATAGAGAGCGGCGTCCGGGCCGCCATCGACATTGTCGAGGCCGTCCGAGCGGGCCGGCCTAGGGACTAACCGATCTCCCTGCCGTCATTGGAGGAATGCCCGCTCCCGGTCTTTGA
>JAFKER010000008.1 GCA_017308595.1 Afipia sp. | reverse complement strand
ATCGAGGACTGGAGGATCGACTACAACACCAACCGACCCCACACGAGCCTCAAAGGGCTTACACCGACCGAGTTCGCCAACCGCTCCAGCAGGGGCGAAAACCAGAACAGAGTCTACTTATAAACGAGGGCAATCAGGGGGGCAGGTCAATATTCTTCTCTTACTAACCAAGTATCCTCGATTGCGCCGTGGCATGTGGGATGGTTTTGGTCGCCAGGCTCCGCGAATATGTATCGACGCAGCATCCTATCGATTATCTGCAAAGGGCAACCTCAACGTCCATATATGCGCGCATCCGACGCTTATGTGAATCCCTTCTGCCAAGCTTTAGGCGGTTCGGCCTTGATTGACCAACCACTATCGTTTTATCGGCTTCACGATGCGAATTACTTTGCCTTGCGAGAGAGTCTCGCTGGAAGTCACAGCGGCAGAGCCGAGTTCGAGGGACTCCATCGCAAGCTTGCCGAGGAAACCACCGACTTCATTCTCAGCCAGAGCGAACGTTTCAGGCCCCTTCTGGGTGGTGAGAGATTTTGGGGAGTCCCTGAGCAGATATCGATCACCATGTCCGGGAATCCACCGGAGGCTTCTTCGGCATTTATACTCTCTGCCGCGCGCCATCTAAGTAAGATGAGAACTGCACTAGGGGACAGTGAGCTACTCACTGAGCTTCCCAAGAGACTGCGCGCCCGCGCCTTAATACCACTGGTGGAAGCGGCGCTGGCCCAGCGGCTACCCCTTGGCTTTATCCTGCGCCTTGGTAAGCGCATGACGCGGCTCTTTCTATCCCGCTTGACGGATCGTCTTCTCCCACGAACGCGAAAATGCGCCACCCATGCGATAACGCCATCACATCCGTTGCGCTATTTTCCGCCTCCGCAGGGATTCAGGGATTTCGGGCCTATCGCAGTGCTTTCGCAAAATCCGCTGATTATCAAATCAGGTATCGCCTACGACGAGTGGACCGGAATAGCAGGAGCTTTCGGTCGTCATTTTGGCAATTGTCCCGCTGCATTCCTTATTTATCCGACTTGGTCCATAGAAGAATCCGCTAAGATTGCCGCAATAGGCAATTCCGCTCGAGAACATAAGAAACTTTATCCGGATCATCGTCTGGTTTTCATGGGCAACACCCAGCGGGAAGCAGATATGCTTGCGGCAGAGGGTTTAACGGCACTCTTCCTCAATAAGAACTTCACAGTCTCCGATAAAATCTTTCGTCCTCTCCCGGATGTCGCGGTGGAGTTCGATGCGATATACAATGCACGCTTTGTTGCCGACAAGCGCTATGAGCTAACCTCAGAAATCGAGAGTTTCGCCTACCTTGGATATTTAGACGGGTCTGGTGAATATGAGAAAGCTCAACAGGCTCGGCTCGAGCAAATCAGACGCGAGCGACCTCATCACGTTCTGCTGAATCCACTGATTGACGGCCGCCCTCGCCGCCTTAGTCAGACGGAAACGAATGCCTCATTGAACAGAGCGCGGGTCGGCCTTTGCCTCTCCGAGGTTGAAGGAACAAATTATGCATCTATGGAATACATGCTGGCGGGTCTAGGCGTGGTGAGCACGCCGAGCCGTGGAGGCCGCGACGTCTATTTCGACCCCGAGTATTGCGTCATCTGCGAGCCTGCCGCGGATGCCGTCAAGAATGCCGTTCTTGAGTTGAAGGCGCGACAGATTCCAAGAGATTACATTCGTCAACGCACGCTCGCTCGCATCAAAAATGAGCGCACCCGCTTCCTGGAGCTGGTTGATGATCTTAGACTGAAGCTCGGTGGAAGACCGGAAGCCTTTAGCGAATGGCCCTATGGCGACTTTAGCGGAATGGTGACGTGGGACCGTTTTGAGGCGCATCTGCAGAGACTGGAGGGCTCAAGTCATGCGGCCCGCACGGCCGCGACGACTGCTTCAATCGTCGAAATTGAAAAAGCCGACTTGCGTGGAATTCAGCTGGAGCCAGCGGAACTGGCACCCATCGTCAACGCTATCTTGAGATTACCGAAATGCAGATTGATCGTATTTGGCTGCGGGAATGATTCTTCATTCTGGGAACGCATCAATTGCGATGGAAGAACCATCTTCATAGAGGATGATCAGGAGTGGATCGACAAGATCCGTCCCAGGCTTACGACAGCGGAAATCGCCAAGGTGAGTTACGAAACGCGGGTTGAGAAATGGGCTGAGCAGATCAACTCTGGCGACAGTCTCAAGCTTGATCTTCCCGATGGCATCGAAGCCAAGTCGTGGGATATTGTGTTGGTTGACGGACCCGCCGGGTACGCACCTCATCTCCCCGGCCGCTCCCAGAGCATCGTGACCGCAGCAAACCTCGTGGCACCGGGTGGGACGGTGTTTGTGCATGACTGCGAGCGTCCTTTAGAGAAGGCCTTCGCATCCCGATATCTGGGCGAACATCGACGAACGATCTCAGTTTGGGGGCGCGCCCTTCTAAACGGCTACTCCTTCTAACGCCTGCATCGAATTGCAAGTCGCATGGAAGAGAAGAAGATTAGGGCCGCTGAAGCAAGGGATACATTACTATAGGAACAATACGCTTCTAAAGTAATTCACAGTCTCCAGCAGACCTATTCGGAGTTGCACGGAGGGCTCCCAGCCAAGCTTCTCTCGCGCGACAGCGATACTGGGCATGCGCCGCTGCGGATCGTCTTGAGGCAAGGGTTGCGAAACAATCGCTGATTTGGAATCGGCCAGTTCGATTATTGTTTCAGCAAGGGCCCTGATACTAATTTCTTCAGGATTACCAAGATTTATCGGGCCGGTCGTATCGTCACCACTCTCCATCATAAGAATTAGAGCATCTATTAGATCGCTGACGAAACAGAACGAACGCGTCTGCGATCCATCGCCATAAACCGTGATGTCCTTTCCCAACAATGCCTGCACGATGAAATTGGAAACAACTCGGCCATCGTTCGGATGCATTCGCGGTCCATACGTATTAAAAATACGCGCAACCTTGATCCGTGTGGCGTGCTGTCTCCAGTAATCGAAGAAAAGCGTTTCAGCACAGCGCTTGCCTTCGTCATAACAAGAGCGCGGCCCGATCGGATTAACGTTCCCCCAATAGCCTTCTGTTTGCGGGTGCATCGTCGGATCGCCATAAACCTCCGAAGTCGATGCTTGCAGAATTTTTGCCTTCAAGCGCTTGGCCAAGCCAAGCATGTTGATAGCACCGTGAACGATCGTCTTCGTCGTTTGCACTGGATCGTGCTGATAGTGGATGGGAGAAGCTGGGCAGGCCAGATTATAAATCTGATCGACCTCAACGGAGAGCGGATAGGTCACATCGTGCCGCAGCACTTCAAAGTGTTTGTGCGATAAAAGATGCTCGATGTTACGACGCGCACCGGTGTAGAAATTGTCTACGCACAGAACCTCATGTCCCTGTTCTAAAAGTCGATCGCATAAATGAGAGCCAATAAACCCCGAGCCCCCAGTTACGAGAATCCGTTTATTCAAGTGCATCGACTATTTATCCCTTGTCAGCGCGCTGTATCGTTGTGATTTTCTGACTGCTAAGTACTTTGCATTTTATGATCTGGCGGCTTTTGTAGCTCATAGCGTAGCTAAGATTCTAACCTCTCGGCCCGGGTATCCAGTTATGCAATGACAGCCCCCCATCAACAACGACCGTGGTGCCATTTATATATCCCGAAAAACGATCGGCGAGTAAGGCAACTGCAGTACCCGCCACTTCCTCTGGTCGACCCAATCTTCGCATTGCTACTGAATTGGCCAGAGCGTCAGCTGAAGGAAACCAGTTAGCTGACACGATCCCAGGCGCTATCGCGTTGACGCGTATCCCGTGGGGACCATAAGCCTTTGCGAGTTCCCTCATGAGAGCAGTCAGGCCGGCTTTTGCGACACTGTAGTGGGGGACACCACGCGGCGTTTCTGCATGCAATGATGTAACCAGAAGCATACGACCTTTAATGCCGCGTTCTTTCATATGAGTGGCACACAGGTTGGCTATCCGAAGTGCTGATTTGACATTTACGTCGAACATTTGAGTCCAAGCATCTTCGGCCAGAGTCGAAACACTTTCCTCTTGATGATAAGGACTGGCGCAATGTACAAAAATCGATACCTGACCAAACTTTTTGAGCGCGGCATCGAATATCCGGGCGGAAGCGGATGCATCAGCAAGGTCCGCAACAAGACAAATGGCGTCATGCCCCTCTTTCCTGAGCGTTTCAGCCGCCGTGCTACATGCTGCTTCATTGATATCGGTTAGAAGTACCTTCGCGCCTTCTCGGGCTAAGGCTTCAGCAATCGCCCGACCTATTCCAACGCCGGCACCTGTAACAATGGCCGTGTCACCCTTCAGCAATGGTGTTTCCAAGGTGGCTTGCTCCCAGCTCTGATATCCGCACTCCCCAAAGGCTCTCTGCGCCTTCTGTGGGGCAGACCTTATGTGGGTCACCCCGGTCTCCGCCGAAAGGTTGCGAAATACCCGCTTGTGTGATCCACTACCACGTAAGCGATAATATTTTAGTTAGGTTTATCATGAGCTTATCAGATAGATACCGCGTCAATGACAAAAGCGTTGCGTTCGAAATGTTTGATGGTGAAGTTCTCGCGGTCAACCTCGAAAACGGCACGTATTATAACCTGCGGGATGTGAGTGCCGAAATCTGGACGTGTGTTGTTTCGGGAATGACTGTTGGAGAAACTGCGAAGTTTCTTTCGGAGTTTTATAGTGCTCCGCAGGACCTCGTGGAAACGGAAACTCTCGATTTCTTTTCCAAAATGGTGGGCGAAAACCTTATCACTTTAAGCAGTGACCCAAGTATCTCAACGCCCCGACAACCTGCTGCAACCGCCATCAAGAAGCCGTTTAGCTCACCGGCCATGGTCATATACAATGACATGCAGGATTTGCTTCTCCTGGATCCGGTCCACGAGGTGGACGAAGCCGGTTGGCCTGTGCTCAAGCCAGGGGGCCATCAAGCGGCGAAGACTTAACCGCCACAGTAATTTGAGATGACCATCGCCGCACGCGATTACTTCGACACCATGAATGAGGGCTGGCTCCGTGCGAACGCTCACGGGCAGCCCAGCGAAAATTACTACAAAATTGCTGATATTGATTTTCGAATACAGTTTGCCGGGGCACCGTTGCCGGACACCCTATCTTGGCCATTCGAACATTTGAGAGTAAGTCGCGCACCGGCGGCAGGGGAATTCCAGCAAACAATCCGCATTTGGGATGTGTCCAAAACCGGCATCAACATGCCGCCGGCACCCTGCGCTAAATCAGACTTCACCGCACGTGGGGAATTTAAGGGATTTCACGATGGGCGTTATTACGCCGCCTATCAGCCGCTTAGCCGCACGCTGAGCGTGTTTGATTCTGATAGCGGAGTTACGGTGATTTGCATCGCGGACTTTGGTCGAATGCCCTCTTACGAAAGAGCAGTTCCCTTTCGACCGGTCCTGGGTTGGATTATGCCTTTTCACCAGCGCCAACTCGTTCATGCCGCGAGCGTTGGTACGGCAAGGGGCGGGCTTCTCATCGTTGGTCAGGGAGGCGCCGGAAAATCGAATACCGCCACCGGCTCACTCGCGGGCGGTCTCTCCTTCGTTTCTGATGATTTTTGTGCAGTGTCGAATGACATGGAGCCGGCTGTTCATAGCCTCTACGGCACCTCCCGCATCCACGACAATGACTGGGCAGCTTTACCCTATCCAAAAAGCAATCCCGAAGATCCGCCGAATGAAAAGAGTCTGCATTACCTGCAGCACCATTTTCCCGAACGCCTTGTTTCCGGCTACCCCCTGCTAGGGGTTCTGCTGCCGCGAAAAACGGGTGATGCATCGCCTACACTCAGCCCTGCCCCGCTAGCGACTGCGGTGGTTCAGATGGCATCCCAATCGGCGGCTATGCTTCCGAATGCTGGAGGAGAAGTACTCTCACGCCTGACCCGAATGCTGGATGGTCTGCCGGCGTATCACCTCAATCTTGGCACCGCGCCTCACCAGATTCCCGGACTCTTAAAGCGCCTGATCGAAGACCTTGCAATGTCTCGAAACAGAAGACCGCGAACAACATGAGCGAACAGCCCCTACTGATTGCTCATGTCATTCCACAACTTTCGCTCGGCGGAGCAGGACGAGCTTTGATTAGCCTTGCAAAGCACTCCCACCATTCCGGAAGTTACAACCACTCCATTCTCTCATTGCAACAGCCTGATCAGCAGGCGACCAACCTTGCCAAGTCCGTCGGAGCCGAGGTTTTAACTCCACAAAAAAACCGTTTGTTCGCGACACTAGAGCGCGCGGATATCGTTCAGTTTCATTTCTGGAATACACCAGAACTCCATTCTTTACTAAATGCAGACCTACCTGCGATGCGATCTCTGGTCTGGCTACACGTGAATGGTGAGCACCCGCCTCATCATGTCACACCTAACATATCTGAAATCGCAGACGTTCTGATCGCCACGGACACCTCGACTTTAAAGAACTCCAGTCTAGGGAAAGGCAGGATAGAGTTCATTTTACCGAGTGCGGATGCGGACAGACTAAGCACATATGAACGCGTCGATCATTCGACGTTCAATATCGGATATATTGGAACTCTAAGCTTTTCGAAAATGCACCGCGACTTCGTCGCCATGCACGCAGAGATCGACATACCCTCCGCTCGTGTCATGATTTTCGGCAAGGGTCCTGCGGAAGCCATTTTGAAACGACAGGTTAAACAGCTAGGTTGCGATAATCGTTTTGAATTTCGCGGTCATATAGAAAATATCAGCGAAGCACTGAGCACCATCGACGTATTTGGATATCCGCTGTCCAGCGACAACTACAGCACCGGCGAACTCGTATTACAAGAATCCATGCAAGCAGGAATTCCTCCTGTAATCTTGCCATACGGTGGCGCAGCCAACCGTGTGATACATGGTGAAACGGGGATTATCGCCCAGGATCGCAGAAGTTACGTCAACGCGATCGAGTTCTTATTCAGAAACCCCGATGAACGGACCCGTCTCGGCGCGAACGCACGCGACTACGCGCGAAGACAGTTCGACGCAAAAACAATGGCGAAGGAATTCAACGGCATTTATGGCGAGCTCATGCGCAAGCCTAAACATTTTCCGCTGAGGCGCGAGAACTCTACCGCTGAAAACACTGACGGAGCATTGCTCTTTTTGTCGTCGCTAGGAGAAATCGGCGCTGACTTTCGAGCGACGCTTGACCGCCAAGGCAGCCAGATAGCAGTCGCGGCAGAAGAGAAAATCGCAGGTTTGTCAGACAGCCTCTTCGAAACCCTGGTTAAATATCGAAACTACTTTCCAAACGACCCATCGCTCCGCTTCTGGGCCGGCCTGATGCTCCGATTCTTGGGACGGCCTGCCATGGCAGCCACTGAACTCAATCAGTCAATCAAGCTTGGAACTGACCACTGGCGAGTATACTGGCATCTATCACATGCAGCTCGTGAGTCAGGGTCCGTCACTTTCGCAGCAAGTGCACGCGAACAAGCCAAAGAATCTGCCCGCAAAGTTGGAATCCTTCTAGAGTAACAAAACTCGATCGAAGCACACCGATGAACTACGGATAACTACCATGGCCGCCGAAAGCTCACCCGCTGTATCCGTCGTTATGGCAACAAAGAATGCCGAACGATATCTTGTTGAGTCGCTAGACAGCGTGGCCGCTCAGACTCTCAGCGATCTCGAGATCATTATCGTCGACGCGGATTCAACTGATGCCACCCGGCGCATTGCAGAATCCTATCCGCGAGTGAAAGTGCTACCTCAGAACGGAGCTGGCTTTGCACATGCATGGAATGTCGGAATTGCAGCCGCCCGATCGGATTTCATTTCTCTGCTCGATAGCGACGATATTTGGTCCGCAACAAAGCTCGCGGAACAATTGAAGTATTTTTCCGACCACCCTTCCACCGAATGCGTGGTGGGACGAGTCCAATACTTCTTGAGTGACGGACAATCGATACCTCCGGGCTTCAAACCTTCCCTTCTTGAAGGATCGCATATTGCCTATATGCCGGGCACAAGCATGATACGGCGCAGTATTTTCGAGGATTTCGGCCCGTTTGAATCCAGATGGCAGATCACAAACGATCTCATTTGGTTTGCCAAACTACGCGAGTCAGGAAGAGCCATAGGGATTCTGGATGACGTCGTTCTTAAAAAGCGCGTTCATGCCAGCAATCTTTCCTACGTAACTGATGGATCGATATATCGGTCTGAACTTCTTCAATTTCTTAAAGAGTCAGTCCTGACCCGCCGAACCAACGGTTAAAATCACGCCATTTTACATATTGTATTGAATCATGCCTGTTCCTAACGAAGCCGAAACTCACCTATTGCGCGCGGCACTTCTAACAGGAGCGCCCGCAATGAAGTCGTATGCGGTTTGGCGCGATAAACTGGACTTTGATGCCCTTACTCTAGGCTCTCAACGGATCTTGGGTCTCCTACACAAGAATCTCCGAGCTCACGATATCGAAGATCCTATCATGGATCGTCTTCGCGGAATCGCACGCTATGCCTGGTTCTCAAATCGCAACCTGATCCTCCAGTCCACGCCTCTATTGAAAGCATTCAACGAGACTGGAGTGAAATTTTCGTTCTTGAAAGGCATGGCGATTGTAGCTTCCATTCCGGATCAGATGGCGCTGAGACCGATGGGAGATGTGGATCTTCTGGTTCGCCCTTCGGACGCGGAAGCGGCTCTCGATTTGCTTACCAAATTCGGCTGGTGGCCCCACTACGGCACGACCAACTTCATCAAGCAGGAAGTTATGGAGCGGTCCGAGGGCTACGGATTCGAAAAAGGTAAGCACATTTTTCTTGATCTGCATTGGCAGATGTTAAAATTAAGCCGCTGGCCATGCGTGGATGACGAACTTTGGTCGCGCGTCGTTCAGACAAAAATTGGCGATCTCTCCTGCTGCGTCCCAAGTTTTGAGGATCAGATCCTCCACGCCTTCGTCCATGGAGCACCATGGGATCCAAATGGTGCGTTGCGTTGGGCTGCTGATGCGGTCGTGATATTTCGAACCAAGGGATCCGATTTCGATTGGGACTACTTACTGAGACAAGCGCGTCAAAGGCACGTACTTGCTCCCGTTCGAGAGTCCATAACGTATTTGGCTCAGAATCTTGAGATTGCAGTTCCGGGGGTTATTCAGGCGGCGATTGAGCGCGAGCCAATATCTCGCGTAGAGATACTCGATTACAAGTTAAGGGGAAAAGACCCAGCGAGGATATCATCGCTAGCGGGTGCGTTCCTTCAGTTTCAGAATTATCGGCGGAGAAGCCGCGAACTGACCGATGGCCGAACCCTGCCTGCGATCTGCTCTTGGCTCAAGGAAAAGTGGGTTGTGGCCCACTGTGGTATCGCATTTGCGATGACTGCACTGAAAGCAACGTGGCATCCAATCTGGTTGCGCCACGTTACTCAACGCCTTCTGGAAAAGTCTCGTATTCTCGCCTTACGGAGCCGCACACTCCCCTCTCCAAAGAGCGGCCCGATAGACTTCTCGTTGTCAGGAAATACGAGGGGCGCATTGCTGTACGGGTGGTCTGATCCAGAAGTTCAGGGACGATGGACCGACGATAGCGAAGCTGCAATTGCAATCGACATCAGTTCGCCCTTACAGGACCTGCAAATCGGGATGATCGTATCTCCGATGCTAGTTTCGCGCTTCCGGCGAATGCGAGTTAAAATGTGGGCCAATGGCGTGCGCCTTCCAGATTGGAAGTTTGGAAGAGGTGATCGCCTGCCACATCAACGCATTTTGCTTATCCCTAAGGAGGCGCTGGCCTCCCAATCGCTCATACTAACTTTCCTGATTCCAAATCCCCGTTCGCCCAAATCTCGTGGGATATCGAATGACGATCGCCGACTTGGAATATTCGTAGGCAACATGACTTTCGAATGGACTGAAGCCTCACATACCGCATCTTAAAAATTAACGGCCGGAGCCGTCACATCGAATAGAATCTTGCTAATATTGTCTTACATATCCGATGAGAGGCCCACACATGCCTACCGCTGAGGTATCAACCATCATCCCGGTTCGAAATGGGGCGGCATTTATCGAAGACGCCCTGAAGAGTGTCTACGAGCAGTCACTAGCTCCAACAGAAGTGATTGTTATTGATGACGGATCGGAAGATGACACGGCCTCAATAGTGAAGCGCTTTTCCCGCGTCATCTATGAGAAACAGCCCCCTCTCGGACAAGCAACTGCGAGAAATCGCGGGGCGGATATAGCTTCGCAAAAATACATAGCGTTTCTCGACGCGGACGATCTGTGGTCGCATAAAAAGCTGGAACTCCAGTTGGCATTCCTGGCTGAAAACCCAGAGATAGAGATCGTTTCTGGTCAGATGATTCAGTTTTCAACCTCCGATTCCGGCCAGATTGTCCAACACACAGAGGCGACCCCCGCGAATCTCCCGGGTCTTATGCTAATGACACGGGAGACATTCTGGCGTGTGGGCCCATATTCTTCAGAATGGCGCGTCGGCGAAGTGATCGAATGGTGGGCTCGCGCCATCGATCAGAACATCAAAACTGGAGCAATTCCTGAGGTTGTTCTCAAGAGAAGGATTCACCAGCATAATCTAGGTAAAGTCGCAGAAACGCCTATACGCGATTACTTGGGAATTCTGAATACCATTGTTCGGCGCCGACGCGGCGAGCAAGCATGACGCAGCAAGCCGTCGTAACCCCCGTGGTGTTGTGCGTATACAATCGGCCAGAGAAGACGCAACGCGTCCTCGATGCGTTGAAGGTGGCGAAACCTCGCCATGTTCTCGTGATTGCGGACGGCCCAAAGAAAGACGACGCTACCGATAGCCGCCTCTGCAAAGAGGTTTTGCAGATCATCGATGGCGTCGATTGGGACGCAAAAGTCGATTTCAATGTTTCGCCAGTCAACCTTGGTTGCAGAAAGCGCATTCAAACAGGTCTTTCCTGGTCTTTCGATTTGGTGGAGCAAGCCATCATCCTGGAGGATGACTGCATCCCAAGCTCGAGTTTCTTTCCGTTTTGCGAAGAGCTTCTGCAAAAGTATCGTGACGACAAACGGATCGGCCTGATCGGCGGCGCTAACTTTCAGTTCGGCCGGGACAAGCTCGCCGAGAGTTACTTTTTTTCACGCTATCCGCTTCTATGGGGCTGGGCCTGCTGGCGACGTACCTGGGATATATACGACGCAGATCTGACTTCATGGAACCGCGATCGCGACGCGACGTGGCTGTCCGAACTATTAGCCGATCCGCTCGCTACGGCCTATTGGACGCGAATATTCGACCGGGTGAAGTCCGGACTCGATACCTGGGACTATTCCCTGGTTTTCTCTTGTTGGCGATCAAATCTGCTGGCAGTCCAGCCATCGCAAAACATGGTCGAGAATATCGGATTTGGAAAAGAAGCAACCCACACACTTGAGATAAAATCAATCTTTGCAAATATCCCCGCCAGGGAAATCAACTTTCCTCTAAATCATCCCTTCGGTATCGAACGAAATGTTGATTGCGACGCTTGGACCGAACAAATCGCATTTAGTGGAACAGCAAAAAAACGATTGGAAATTGCCGAGAGGCTCTCGCGCCTAAGGCACTGAAAGATCAGATTGAGAGCTAGGCCACTCTAAATAACTCATCAAGGCTTGGCATCCGGCGAAATGAAGGAAATATGCGCGATCAAGAAGTTGCTTTAAAATCGGAATAATCGAGCCAACTGCAGCGGGGTCGCGAAACGTCCGCAACGTTGTCACATTCTCTATCCGATTTTGTTCTGCGCCTATCAAAACTTGATAATTAAATCTGGGGTCTATCCAAGTTATTAGATTGCGACTGAGTATTTCGTGCGACAAAGCCGCCATTTCGGCATTTGAAGCTGCCATGGCATTTTCTTCGTAGCACTCGTAGACCTTACGCAATACTTCACGATGATACTGGGGTGAACAAACGAGCACGCCTGTTTGCACCACTTCCCGATGCTCTGGAAGCCCTCGATTCCGGTAAAATTCTTCGGGAGTGAGGTTTCGGACAAACGGAACCCCTGTTCTTTGAAACCGCAAATACAGCGACGCAAGCGAACGTCGGTACGTCGCAGGGTCCGGAGATCCAAATTCATCTACGGCACCAATTTTGGTATCATCAACATTGTCAAATATTGAAGGGGCGGATGGATTGATAACGATGTCGCCGTCTACCCACGCCACTTGCCGATAATTTTCAACTTGCTCGTGCTCCAGAATCAAGCATTTTTGCCAATGTAACGATCGAGCAAAAGCTCTCTCAGTTCGATCTATCGGAGTATCGATGACGATCAAATCACATCCGTGGCGCTCCGCATAAGCCGACCAATTGGATCGGCAATGTCGTTCGAACATGTCGCGGTAACGATCACCTATTGCCAGCGTAACAAGCGCGCGAGATCCATTGTGGCCAGCACTAAACACGATAGAGACCAGCGACATAAGCACGATGAAGAAAACCATGCCGTAGCGTATAACCAAAAACTCCCCGACGAATCTCGGTAAGCGAGGGTACTGCACCAAACTCTCGTTCGCGCAACATCTTCATTTCCTCATCGCCAATATCTTTGAGGAGCACATTTTTTTGCTCATCGTGCACGCGAAAGCATCCCAGAAACCGGGACAATCGTTTCATGCGAAATCCTTTGGACCTCGCGCGCAATAAGAAATCCCAATCAAGGGCGAACCGAAAACTTTCATTCAGCGGCCCGACTTGCTCCCAGACTCTTCTCCGCCAAAACATTGTCTCTTGCGGCACAAAATCCATCCATCTCAGCGTTTCGTCATGATGCTGCGGGAGGATGCAACGGCCGATCTCTCGATCAATCGCATCGACATAGATGCGATTGCCGTAAAATACATCTATTTCAGGGTGGCTTGAAAAGGCATCAGCTACGTAATGTAACGTCCCGGGCGTGAGCATATCGTCACTATTGACCCAGCCCATCAAATCTCCCGACACGCGCTGGAAACCCAAATTTATCGCGTGAGCTTGCCCACGATCTGGTACCGACCGCCAATCTAATTGGGCTCCGTATGCCTTTAGTATCTCAAGGGTCTCGTCGCTAGAACCACCATCCTGAACCGTATAACTAAGATGCGGATAATTCTGATTGAGAACACTGTCTATCGTACGGCGCAAAAATTTTCCTTGCCCGAACGACGGCGTGACGATCGCAAATGAAGGACCGTCAGTCTGAGACCACGAACTGACACCTTCAGAAGGAAGACGCAGCGGGCGTGGCTGATACTGCTCGTAAGTGAACATCTTCGATCCTACCGCCCAACGTAAAAGGCGGCCGGCCAGACGACGAATTCGGAGAATTAGCCCACGCATCCGAACACGTCCAGTTGCAACAATCTTGCTAGTAAAGTCTCAGCTTTTTTCATTTATATGTTTCCGACGATAACAATATCGACGCCTAGCGAATGCAGCAAGTTTGCGGAAGGCAAATAGCAAAGCCAGACTTTTGGACTACGCGTCTACCAATCCGCCAAACATATACGCTAGTTTGTCCTCTAAGCTATCGTCCTCGGGTGTGGGACATACTTGTAAAGCGTCGCATCGGAGACGCCCATTCGATCCGCAACCTGTTTATCGTGAGATTGCCATCGCGAATAAGCGCCTTCGCAGCGGCAATGTCTTGCTCCGACATCGCCCTGGGCCGTCCGCCTATCTGCCCCCGAATCTTTGCAGCAACAAGTCCCGCTGCCGCCCTTTTCCGGATGACGCTCCGCCTGAATTTAGTCAACGCACTAAAGATATGGAGTAATAGACGCCCTATGGGAGTCGTTGCGTCGATTGCTTCGGTCAAAGATCGAAATCCGCAATCGTTTCAGTCCAGCAATTCTACAGTTGAAATCAACTGGGTGATTGATCTTGCAAGCCGATCAAGTTTCCAGACAACAAGTGCGTCCCCCGGACGGACGTAATCCAACGCAACTTTAAGCTCTGGGCGATCGGCCTTCGCACCAGATGCAGTCTCAACGAAAATTCTTGAAACCCCTGCCGAGCGCAGCGCATCAAGTTGCAGATCGGGAGTCTGGTCAATCGTTGACACCCGCGCATATCCGAAAGCGTTATCGGCAGCCGTTGAGTATTTCGTACGTCGACTTTCCAGGCTCAAAGGGAACGATGTCGGCCCGTGAAGCGAGCGAGTTATTGAAGTTCGGTTTGCTTCACGTTCATGCTGTCGTCGCACTTCGTCCAGAGGGACAAGCCCTCCGCAGGTCGCTGGTTCAGCACATCAGCTTCGTCGTTTCGGTGAAGTGAAAGTCGAGCCGTACGATCCAGGCAAAGGCTCGCTTGAGACGATGATTCAGTACTGCGGCAAGGGTGCAGAACTCATCGGCTCACAACACCGTAACGACTGTTACGAACTGTTGCCCCGGTAAACTTTTGTTCGATTGGAGGATCGGCGCAGACCGGCTAAAAGGCCGTCCATAAGTGTCTCCCCACATTCAGAAAGAATGTGGGTATGGCCGTTGGTGTCATATTTTTTCATGTCAAAAATGATCATGAAATCAGCATGATACGAGGCAGACGCGATGACGGTCAGGGGCACCAAGTCTTTGTCTATGACGGCCAAACTACAAGACCGAACCATTGGCGAGTCATCTTCGATGACGGCATTATCGCCTGATTCTATTTCGAATACGCGCTCGTCGACGTACGTCAGAGACAGCTTCCCCGGTCTCAAGTAATTCTGGAATGACAACCAATGCCCCATCAGGCCCACGCAACAACCGCAAGTGGTTCAACCGCCGCAGGCGCAAACACTGCATTGCTTCAAGGTTTATACAAAGTTGAGTTCGAAACGCCCCGCGGGAAGGCGCTGGGTGTGATCCATGCGGAGAATGGAAAACTTCGCGGCGGAAGTTCAGCCTTCGCCTATGTCGGCTCTTACACCCAGAACGGTCAGTCGTTTACCGGGTCCATATCAAGCCTCCGGCATACACGGGATTCGGATCATCCCTCCGTGTTCGGGCACGACGAGGTCCGGATCAGTTTCAACGGGACCGTCAGGGGCGAATTTGCGATCTGTGAGGGGACTGCCGCGGAATTTCCAGGCCTCGCGTTCAAGGCGGTCCTTACCAAGGTGGCCGACTAGGCGTCGCAGAGGAAGCTGCGATTCAGCCGCACTTCACCTTGCCCTTGAACTGCTTTTCTTCTCCGGACTGCAGCACCGACCGCAGCCTCTTGCCGTCACCGACCGTGATTGCGATCGATCCCTGATTGACCTAACCGATTCCTCCCGCGCCGCCGGTCAGGGCGAACAGTTCAAAGTTCACCTGCTTGTCATCGATCGCGCAGTCGAGATTGCCGGTGGCGAAGGCGCCTTGTGCCGCGAGCGGCAGGCCAAGCAGCGCAACCGTCAGTGAAAAGGCAATCCGCCATCTCATTCGCCGGCTCCACTTAACGCGGCTCGACCACGAGACACTGGATCGCTTCGCCGAAATATCCGTAAGCGTCTGCGAGGCGAGAGATGGCAAGCCCGGCACCATCCGCGCCCAGCGTCATCTTCGAGTTCAGCAAGATCCACTCCCCGATTGGCTCGCGCGCAAATGTCACCGTCAGGTCGGCATTGATGAAACTCCACACCTTGAAGTCCAGTTCGGAGGAAACGCCATTGGAGCAATCCGCGGCGAGGGCCGCCCGCATGGCCTGCGAGGTCGCGGCACCTTCGACCATGGGGCGGTTGGCGCGAAACCAGACCGCGCCGGGACCGGGCTGGAGAAAACCGCCGCGCACGGCGCGCAGCGTCAGACCCTGAATAAACTTGCTGGAATTCCCCGCTTCATCGACTGCGCCGACCTCAGGCAGTGGCAGATCGAGAGGTGCTTCGCCGACGGTCTTGTGAGGAAATACGTTCGCCTGCGTCCTGATCTTGAGAACGGTGGCGCGCGCGACCTCGACACTCTCTGCGAGAAGACGGATCATGCAGAGTTGAATCTTCCGCCCCTCGCGCAGCACTTCGGTGTCGATGGTGAGCGGCGCCACCGGCACCGGACGCATCAGATCGACGGTCAGCCGCGCGACATGCATCGGTTGCGCTGTCGGAATGCGTTCAGCGGCCCACACCATGAGTGACGAAGGCGCACCGCCATGCTGCATGCTCGGATCCCAGGGACCCGCAGCATGCTCGCTGGTCATCACACGATTGCCTTCAACGCGAAAGACCGCTTCCATAATTCGGCACGGGCTCCTTACTGGAGCGGCGCGTCTGCCGCCGCCTCGTATTCGCTCTTGAAGCGCGCAACCAGTTCGGCGACCGGCATCACCTTGTCGACGCTTCCGATACCCTGACCGCTGCCCCAGATTTCCTTCCATGCCTTTGGCTTGTTGCGCTCGCCATTGGCATCGGTGCCGAAGTTCATTTTCGACGGATCGGAAACCTGCAGATTGTCCGGGTCCATACCCGCGGCGACAATGGACGGCTTGAGATAGTTGCCGTGCACGCCGGTGAACAAATTCGAATAGACGATGTCGTCGGCGGATGATGCCGCGATCATGTTCTTGTAATTTTCCGGAGCGTTGGCTTCATTGGTCGCGATAAAAGCCGAGCCAATATAGGCGAAATCGGCGCCGAGTACGCGCGCAGCGCGGATCGCGCGGCCATTGCCCATCGCGCCCGACAGCGCTATCGGGCCATCGAACCACTGCCGCGTCTCCGCAACAAATGCGAACGGCGAGATCGCACCAGCATGACCGCCAGCGCCGGCTGCCACCAATACAAGACCGTCGGCACCCTTCTCGACCGCCTTGTGTGCAAACTTCTGGTTGATAACGTCATGGAAAGTGATGCCACCCCAGGCATGCACAGCCTGATTCAATTCCTCCCGCGCGCCGAGCGACGTGATCACCATCGGCACCTTGTGCTTCTCACAGACCGCGAGATCCTGATCGAGACGGTTGTTCGACTTATGGACAATCTGGTTGACGGCGAACGGAGCGGACAGCCGATCGGGATGTGCCTTGTCGTGCGCAGCGAGTTCTTCCTTGATCCGGTGCAGCCATTCGTCGAGCAGCGCGGCGGGCCGGGCGTTCAACGCGGGAAACGAGCCAACAACTCCCGCCTTGCACTGCGCGATGACGAGATCCGGTCCGGACACGATGAACAGCGGCGACCCGATCGCCGGAATCGAAAGGCGACCTTTGAACAAGGCAGGCATCGACATCGAAAAAATCCTCTTCCGCAGAATGAAACACGCGCAGGCACAGGGCCGCAGCACTCGCCACGGTCTTAGGGGCTACACGTATTTCTTGAAAGAGGCTTGTGTCTACTGGCACACGTTTACTGGCATACGGCCCGGGTGACGAAATTCTCCGTCCGGCATGCGCTCTGGCCGGAAAAATAGGCTTTTGCCGAGCATTTCTGCGTGGATTCAATATCGACGCTGCTGCCTCCGCCATAGCCCTTCTCCTTGCAGAGCTGCTCTGCCGCAAGTTTGCAGTCAGGTGAGCCGTTAGCCGCGGCCGGACAAAGCGCGCGCCCGGTTGCCATGGTCTGCCCGGACAGCGGCGCGATCCGCTTCAGACTGTCGGTCGCATCCTTCGCACTCGAGTTAAGACCATCGAGTGCTTGTCCGGGACTCGGCAGCGTCGAGCGCAGGCCGGACGCGGAGTCTTTCAGCAGCTTGCCGATTTCCTCGACCAGCCCCGGATTGCTCCGCTCGGCAGGCGGCGGCGCGGGCTGGGGGGATTGTGCTGGCTGTTGCGGCGATGGCGCGGCCTGAGGCTGCTGTGACAGAGCCGGGGGCACGCACGCGATCATGAAGGCCGCAACCATCAGGATTACGCGTCCGCCTGCACCTACGAGCAAATCGCCAGCGTGGTTGGACATGTCTGACAGTATCCCGCCAGTGCCGCAGGGAAAAGTCCGATATGACCCCGCGACGCAGCCGTTTCCTAGAACAACCGGAAAGCGATGATGAACCCGAGCACCAGGCCGCCAGCCAATATCGCGACCCAAAGCCCGAGGCGCTTTTCGATGACTTCACGGATCCATGTGCCGTAGCGATTCAGCACGATCGCGACGATAAAGAACCGGCCGCCGCGTGCGATGACCGAAAAAACCACAAACAGCAGCAGATTGTAGTTTGCAAAGCCCGACGTAATGGTCACGAGCTTGTACGGGATCGGCGTGAGGCCCTTCAGGAGGATAATCCACGCGCCATATTCGGCGTAAGACGCGCGGAATGCCTCGACCTTGTCGCCGTAGCCGTAAAGATTGATCAGCCACTGTCCGACACTGTCATAAAGCAGCGCGCCGATGGCATAGCCGACAACACCGCCCGCCACCGACGTCACCGTGCAGACCAGCGCGTAAAGCCAGGCTTTCTGGGGACGCGCCAGCGACATCGGGATCAGCATGACGTCTGGCGGGATCGGAAAGAACGAGCTTTCCGCGAACGACACCGCCCCCATCAGCCAGAGGGCGTAGGGCTTGTCGGCGGCGGCAATGCACCAGTCATACATTCGTCTCAGCATGGCGCGATGAACCACCGTCCGGGCAATTTGTCCATGTGTGGAAACGTGTAATTTGGCCGCTGGTCAGCGGCGCTTTTTCAGCCGGCCGCCTTGCAGCGCGACAATTGGTCGCCGCGCCACGTTTTCCGTCACCGGGGCGGGCGCGATGCCGCCAATCACCTTCGTCCGGGACTCGTCGGAAACGGCTTTGGCATTCAGCCTATGTTCGGACGCTTTCGGGAGCTTCTCGGCGATGCCCTGCGCCCGTTCGCGGCGATCCATTTCCGCCCATACATCCTCGGGGCGAACGCCTGCCGCCACCCAGAGAACGGACAGGTTGTAGAGCAGATCGGCGCTTTCCCGGACCACCGCATCCTTGTCGCCGTTGACCGCGTCAATCACGACCTCGATCGCCTCTTCGGCCAATTTCTTGGCCATCTTCGAAGGGCCACGCTGAAACAGCCGTGCCGTACGCGACGTTGCCGGATCGAGATCCTTGGCCGCGATAACAGCGTGATAAAGCCGTTCTAGCGAATCACTCATGGCTTAAACCTAGATGAAATCTCTCGCCAGCGCGTTAACGAGGGCGCCAAATGACTGAAAATAGGCCCAAAAAGCAAGTCGCCGGGATTGCTCCCGGCGACTGGCTCGCGACGTAGTCCAATCTCAATAACGGGGGACGGTGTAATATCCGCCACCCTGATACGGATATCCGCCGTAGTAGGCAGGACCGCCGTAGTAGCGGCGGCCGTAATAAGGGCCTCCACCGTAATAGTAGTTGTCGCGGTAATAATCGCGGCGGCGCTGTTCGGCGACGATCGCGCCCATGGTACCGAGCGCCATGCCCATGAAGGCGGCACCGGCTGCATTGTTGTAGTTGCGGCGAACCGCCCGGCGGCGCGCGCGCGAACTGAAATCAGTCGCCTCGCTGGCGGTCGCAGGCTCGGCGGAGGCAGCTTTCGCCGCTGACGCCGGCAATGGTTGAGCCTGCGCAACCGGCGGCTCAACGAAGGTCAAGACCAGCGCAGCAGCCGTCGCCAGAACCACAGCTCGGCTTGAAGGCGAAGGCAAAGTCTTACGAATGAACATTTCAACGTCCTCATAGGTCATCCCGGCCTGAACAGGCCAGTGAAGGATAACCCCGCCTATTACATTAGGTTCCGTAAGCCGAATGCAAGCTGAACGGGAAGCGGCGAAATTGCGGCAAACTGGCGCGGAAAAGATCAAAGGGTGACGCGCGCGACCTTGTATGCTTTTCATGACCCAGCACAGCAAGATCCAGAAGCTGCGAACAGCAGCCTGCAAGACCGCACAAACCATGCAAATCCATCGCCGCCTCCTTCCCAAGACCTTGCTGCCGCTGGCGCTGCTGGCATGGGTCTGTGCGGGATCAGCGCCGGCTATGGCGGCCACGGCGCTGCAGTTCTCGCTGGACCGCGCGATCGATGGTGCCGCGGCGCCGTTCGTGGTGGCATCCGCCCGAGGCCTGTTTCGCGCCGAGAATCTCAACGTGACAACAGGACAGGCGAATGGCTCGGTCGACGCCATCACCCGGGTGGCCTCGGGCACCAGCGACATGGCGCTGGCGGACATCAACGCACTCATTCGCTACCGCGACAAGGAGGGCTCCGTTCCGGTCAAGGCGGTGTTCGTGCTTTATAACAAGGCGCCCTACGCAATCATCGCACGCAAAAGCCGCGAGATCGCCACCATGGGAGATATCGAAGGCAAGAAAATCGGTATCGTCGATGGCGATCTCGCTGCGCGGCTATGGCCCGCCGTTGCCCGCAAGAACGATATCAAGCTCGGCAAGATCAAAAGCGAAAAGATCAGCCCGGCAGTGCGCGAGCCGATGCTCTCCGCCGGCCAGCTCGATGCCGTGACCGGCTTTTCGTTTCTGTCCGCAATCAACCTGCGCGATCGCGGCGTTCCGGCCGGAGATCTTGTCGTGCTGCGCTTCTCCGACTTTGGCAGCGAGGTCTATGGACACGCGCTGATCGTCAATCCGAAATTCGCGGACGCCAATCCGGACGCAGTAAAGGCTTTTATCCGCGCCACCATCGCCGGTCTTCGTCTGTCCGTGAAAGATCCGGCTCACGCCGTCGATGACGTACTGGCGCAAATGAGCAATGGCGCGCGCGACCTTGAACTGGAGCGGCTGCGCGCTGTGTTTGCGGACAATATCCTTACCGAAGAGGTCAAGCGCAACGGTCTCGGCAACCTTGAAGCGACCCGTTTCGATGCGGGGATCGGCCAGATCGCAGATGACTACGAATTCCGCAGACGCCCGTCGGCTGGTGATATTTTCGACGATGCGTTTCTGCCGCCACCGGACGCGCGCAAGATCAATTAGGCCGACTACAGTGCAATGACCGACCCCGGCAGGCCGTTGCTCGTTCCTTACGGGACCGTGACAACGACCTTTCCCTTGGCACGCCCGCTTTCGAGATAAGCGAGAGCTTCGGCGATCTGCGCGAATGGATAAGTCCGGTCGACAATAACCCTCAACTTATCCTGCTCGATCAGTCCGGCAAGCACCGCGAGATCATCGCCACTCGGATGCATGAAGAGATAGCGATAACGGACACCGGCTCGCCGCGCGCGCGCCCGGATGCCGTAACTTGCGAACCAGAACAGCGCGGAAAGAAGCGCGCTACCGTCGAGATCCCGGATTGCGGTTTGCGGCTCCGGCATCGCGGCGACCGATACAACTGTTGCGCCGGGCTTCATCAGTCCGAACATCTGATCCAGGGTCTGACCGCCGATCAGGTCGAATCCCGCATCAAACCGATCCCTCACGCTGGAAATGTCCTGCGTCGTGTAGTCGATCACCTCGTCACAGCCGAGCGAACGAACCAGCGCCTCGCCTCTCTTCGACGCCGTTGTTGTCACATGCGCACCGAGCCATTTTGCGATCTGAATGGCGAAGGTGCCGACGCCTCCGGCCCCGCCCGAGATAAATACCTTCTGTCCCGGCTTGACATGAAGTTCATCCCGCAAGGCCTGCAGCGCCGTCAGCCCCGCAAGCGGCACCGCTGCGGCAGCCGTGAAATCCAGGTTGCGGGGCATGTGCGCAACATAACTCTCGTCGACGCAGGCTTGTTCGGCGAACGCCCCGGCCTGCCCTTTCGCGACACGGGCAAACACCCGGTCGCCCGCGCGAAACCGCGTCACATCGCGGCCCGTCGCAACGACTTCGCCCGCCAGTTCATTGCCGAGTACCAGTGGAAGCTTCGGTCGCAGGATCGCCCGCAGCTTTCCCTGCCGGAATTTGAAATCGACCGGGTTCAGACCGGCAACCCGTACGGCGATGAGAAGATCGCGCGGCCCCGGCGCAGGCTCCGGCACATCTGTAAGCCGCGAACCATCAGGGCCGCCGTAGCGATTGAGAACGTATGCGCGCATATATCCTCCCTGCTCTGGAGGATATGTCATATCGTCAAAAGGGCGCAAACAGGTACCCGGTCAAACCAATCGCCTTCCTGCCCGACGTTGTTATCCGCAAGATCAATTGAGGCGCTGCATCATTGCTTCTTCAGCTTTGTGATCGTTTTGACCCCGCCCACCTCGGTCACGGAATAGCTCACCTTGTCACCGGCATGGACCGCATCCAGAGACGCGCGATCCTGCGCCTTGAATTCACCCGCAGGACCGCCAGCGCTCGATCCGACAGTTCCACTCTGGTCCGGCTGAATCGCAATAGTGCCTCGGGTGCGGTCAATCTTGGTCACCATTCCGGTCAGATCCTGCTGGCTCAAGGCCGGTGACCCCATGAGCATCAGCGCCGCTGCGCCAGCCAGGACGACACTCACGGTTCTGCCTTTTGTGTTTGTCATGACCATCTCCGGTTGAGGGTATGACCGACAAGCCGGGGACATCTGAATGGTTCCGCCGGCGCGCCGCGACCCAATCGCCCGAAAATCAATTGAGTGCATAACGGCACTGCCCCGCATCCTCCCACTCTGTATTCGGCTGCCGACCCCGGCTAGGATACCGGCGCTTTCGCTAACGCCAGACCCGCAAGGCCCGTCCGTTGATCCGTCTTTACATTCGCGTCCTCGAACTGCTGGGCAAGGAATCCCGCCTCGGCTGGTTCCTCGCCATCGCCAACCTTGCGCTTGCCGTGGCGCAGTTCGCCGAGCCTGTCCTATTCGGGCGGATCATCGACGTGCTGTCCGGCAAGCAGAGCACCGACACGCTGTTCGGCGCAGCGATCACGTCGCCATGGCCGCTGCTCGGCGCATGGGTTGGGTTCGGGCTGTTCACTATCGTGTGCAGTGCCTTCGTCGCATTGCAGGCGGATCGCCTCGCACATCGCCAGCGTCAAGCCGTCCTCACAAGCTATTTCGAACACATCATGCAGTTGCCGCTGACCTTCCACAGCGGCACGCATTCCGGACGGCTGATGAAGGTGATGCTTCAGGGCACCGATGCGCTGTGGCGGCTGTGGCTGAGCTTCTTCCGCGAGCATTTTGCATCCATCGTTTCGCTCGTCGTGTTGCTGCCGCTGTCGCTCTATATCAACTGGCGGCTCGCAATCCTGCTGTTCATTCTGTGCGTGGTCTTCACCATCCTGACCACGCTGGTGGTGCGCAAGACTTACGGCCTTCAGATGGAGGTCGAGGAGCATTACGGCGATCTCGCCGCCCGCGCGTCCGACGCGCTCGGCAATGTCGCTCTGGTGCAGAGCTTTGTGCGGGTCGAAGCCGAGGTGCAGGGCCTGCGCGGCGTCGCCGACAAACTGCTGTCGGCGCAGTTGCCGGTGCTGTCATGGTGGGCGCTGGTCGCGGTGATGACCCGCGCGTCCACCACTATCACCATTCTCGCGATCTTCGTAGTCGGCATCATCCTCAACAGCAGGGGGCAGGCGAGCGTCGGCGAAATCGTGATGTTCGTCTCCTTCGCCACCATGCTAATCCAGAAGCTTGAGCAAGTGGTCAGCTTCATCAACAGCGTCTTCATGGAGGCGCCGCGCCTGCGCGAATTCTTCGATGTGCTGGATGCCGTGCCTGCCGTGCGCGACCGGCCCGACGCCATCGATCCCGGCCGCCTCACCGGCCTTGTGGAATTCAATGACGTCTCATTCTCCTATGACGGCAAGCGGCCTGCGGTGGAGGATGTGTCGTTCACGGCACTCCCGGGGCAGACGTTTGCACTGGTCGGCGAAACCGGTGCAGGCAAGTCCACCGCCATTGCGCTCCTTCATCGCGCGTTCGATCCGCAGTCCGGCCTCATCAAGATTGATGGCATGGACATTCGCGGCATGACGCTGGCGGCGCTGCGCCGGAACATCGGCGTGGTGTTTCAGGAGGCGCTGCTGTTCAATCGCTCCATTGCCGAGAACCTGCGGGTCGGCAAGCCCGATGCGACCGACGAGGAACTGCGCGCCGCAGCCGCGGGCGCTCAGGCGCTCGACTTCATCGAGCGCAGCGATCTGAAATTCGACACCAATGCCGGCGAGCGTGGCCGCATGCTCTCCGGCGGCGAGCGCCAGCGCCTGTCGATCGCGCGTGCACTGCTCAAAAACCCGCCGATCCTGATCCTCGACGAAGCCACCAGCGCGCTCGATGCGGTGACCGAGGCCAAGGTCAATGCAGCGCTCGATACCGTCATGCAGGGCCGCACCACCTTCGTGATCGCGCACCGTCTGTCCACCATCCGCAATGCCACCCGGATTCTGGTTTTTGACAAGGGAAAGGTGATCGAAAGCGGAACCTTTGACGAACTAGTGGCCAGCGGCGGCTATTTCGCCAAGCTCGCACGGGCACAGTTCATGGTGCAGGAGCAGACTGCAGGAGGCGAACACGCGGCCTTGCTTCGCCCCTGACCGCGCCGCGCATGTCGCGCGGGACAAATCCGTTTTTAGCTTGCCTGATTTTCGCCCCCGCCGTTAGCCTGCACGAATACTTTATTCTTTTGGAGATTCGGCGATGAGATTGCTTATGGCGTTATGCTGGTGCGCGATTATGGGCGCGGCTCCGGCACTGGCGGAAAAGCGCCTCGGTGTGTTCGACGGTCCGGTCATCGAAAATTCGGTCGCCTGCGAACTTTATCAGGCTGCGACGAAATTGAAGCGATACAACATCGATGCCACGCGAATGTTCGCCAAACTCGACGTCACCGGCACCGAAACACGCAGCACCGAAGGAAGCTTTGGCCTCACGATTCCGATACCTTTCGTCCCGATCAAGATCGGCGGATCACATGGCAGGACGAACAAGAATGGGCGCGGCTTCGGATATCACGGCCAGCGCAACATCAATGTCGGCAACCGTCCCAACTGTGACAAGCGCAACATTGTCGAGCTCGGCTTCGCCGATTGCATTATTCGAAGTCAGTTTCGCAATGGCGACTCCGTGGACTGTTCCGAAGAAGTGACCGCCACCTCAGAGACCGCAGCCGACTTCAAGGCCACCGTGTGGATTCTCGATGTCGGTCCCAGCGGCAAATACAGCGTCACGCGCAACATCACTGTCAAAATTACCGCGCCGCCACCAAAGGACAAATAGGCCGCGGCCTGTGGCCATGGAACGAATCGATGTCGGTGTCCGGATCGGGAAAAGCGTCAAATTATGGCCCATTTCATCCCCGAATGAGCCTGAAAACCCCTGTTCGGAGGCGCGCCGTCCGGTATAAGTATTGTGCCCGACAGCGCATCTGATTTGCCGCTCCGGATCATTCTTGGAAACCCGCATGCAACACGCCGAGGAGACCATGGTTTCATTCGCCGCAGGCATGTTCTCAATCTCCGGATCGCGGTAGTGGCACCTCTCTTCACTTCATTCCGGCTCACGCCGTTGCTCATGCTCGTTGCCGCAATTCTGCTCGCGGCAAGTCCGCGTATGGCGCAGGCCGAAGCCCTGCTGCTCATCGAAGCGGACACCGGCAAGGTGCTGCAGGCGGAAAACGCCACCTATCCATGGTATCCGGCCTCCGTCACCAAGATCATGACGGCCTATGTCGCGCTCAAGGCGGTCAAGGAAGGCCGCATGACTCTCGACACACTGCTCACCGTGTCGCCGGCCGCCGCTGCGCAGTCGCCTTCGAAAATGGGCTTCAAGCCCGGCACGCAGGTGACGCTCGATAACGCGCTCAAAATGATGATGGTGAAGTCGGCGAACGACATCGCCGTTGTGATCGCGGAAGGCGTCGGCGGATCCATCGACGGCTTCTCAGCCGAGATGAACAAGACGGCACAGCGGCTCGGCATGACGCAGACCAGCTACGTCAATCCGAACGGCCTGCCCGCAGAGGGGCAGATCACCTCCGCACGCGATCTCGGTATTCTGGCCCGCGCAGTTTTCCGCGACCTGCCCGAATACGAGTACTTCATGCATGTCCCGGCCATCAAGTTCGGCCGCCGCATCACCGCGAACTTCAACAAGCTGATCGGGCGTTATCCTGGTGCCGACGGCATGAAGACCGGCTTCATCTGCGCGTCGGGCTTCAATCTTGTCGCCACCGCGACGCGCAACAACAAGCGGCTGATCGCCGTCGTGCTTGGTGCGCAATCATCCGCGCAGCGCGCACTCAAGGCGGCGCAGTTGCTCGAGCGCGGTTTTAACGGCAACAAACTGTCCTGGCTCAAGCCCTCGCTCGGCACGGTCGATTCCCTCGCACCGATCGATGCGTCGCCGCCGAACCTGCGCGACGAAATGTGCGGCCCGAAACGCAAGCGGCCCGCCGCGGAAAATGAGGAAGACGATCCGGACATCGTGGCGGACAGCAACAGCGCCGATTCCGGAATATCGATGTTCACGGCCGGCCTTCAGGCTCCGACCATGAAAGTCTCCGACCTGATGGCGATGCCCGCCGCCGCGGCGACGCCGGTGATCGTCTATACGGGCCCGGCCCGTACCGGTGCAGCCATCCTCGAGGCTGACGCTGCCGAGGCGGCGAACCAGGCCGCATCCGTGGCCAAACGGAAAAAGGGGGCCAAGGGCGCGAAGGCGGCCAAGCTGGCGGCCAAACCGGAGGCCGAGACAACCAAGCCGAAGGACGCCAAACCTGCCGCAAAGCCGGCAGCGGCGGCCCCAAAGCCGAAAGCAGCCGCGGCGGCTCCCGCGACCAAGCCAGCTCCGAAGACTGACAAGAAGCCGGACGCGGCCGCCAAACCGGCAGCGGCAAAACCGCCTGCCGCCAAGCCAGCCGCAGGCAGCTCGGCAGCGAAACCCGCGGCCAAGCCGGCAGCCAAGCCTGCCGCGCAGCAGAAGCCCGACGCATCGCCCCGCGGCTAGTTCACCGGGCCGTGATGGTGCTTTGCAAAAGCCCGTCTCGGCAGCGCCAGTAACCTAGAAACCTTCCAGGCTGCGTCCTTAGTACGCACAGGCTTGCTATGGCCCGCAGCTTCGCTCAATACTTCTTCCAATACCTGTAGAACCGCGCACCCCGCCTCAAGACGGGGGCCGTCACGAAACATTCGAGGGGAGTCATCATGGAACGTATCTGGCTCAAGCAATATCCCGCCGGCGTGCCCGCCGACATCGACGTCAATCAATATCCGTCGCTGGTGGAGCTGCTCGAGGAAAGCTTCAAGAAATTCGCCGACCGCAAGTCCTTCATCTGCATGGACAAGGCGATCACCTACCGCGAGCTCGACGAGATGTCGGCCGCCGTGGGCGCCTATCTGCAGAGCAAGGGCCTGAAGAAGGGCGCGCGCGTCGCCATCATGATGCCGAACGTGCTGCAGAATCCGGTCGCCTCCAGCGCCATCCTGCGCGCCGGCTATACCGTGGTGAACGTCAATCCGCTCTACACGCCGCGCGAACTTGAACATCAGCTCAAGGATTCCGGCGCCGAAGCCATCCTGCTGCTGGAAAACTTCGCCACCACCCTGGAAAAGGTGCTGCCAAACACCAGCGTCAAGCACGTCATCATCGGATCGATGGGCGACCTGCTCGGCTTCAAGGGCGTGATCGTCAACTTCGTCGTGCGCAACGTGAAGAAGATGGTTCCGGCTTACTCGATCCCGAGCGCCGTCTCGTTCAATGATGCGCTGGCTCAGGGCCGGAAGCTCAAACTGGCCAAACCGACACTGACCGGCGACGATGTCGCGTTCCTGCAATACACCGGCGGCACCACCGGCGTGTCGAAGGGCGCAACGCTGCTCCATCGCAACATTCTCGCCAACGTGCTGCAGAATGACGCCTGGCTGCAGCCCGCATTGAAGAAGCCGCCGCATGTCGATCAGCTTTTCATCGTCTGTGCGCTGCCGCTCTATCACATCTTCGCGCTGACCGCGTGCTTCCTGCTCGCCGTGCGCGCCGGTGGCGTCAACCTGCTGATCCCGAACCCGCGCGACATGGCGGGCTTTGTCAAGGAACTGTCGAAGTATCAGGTCAACAGCTTCCCGGCGGTGAACACACTCTACAACGGCCTGCTCAATACGCCCGGCTTCGACAAGCTCGACTTCTCCAAGCTGAAGAGCTGCTTCGGCGGCGGCATGGCCGTCCAGAAGCCGGTGGCGGATCGCTGGACCCAGGTGACCGGCGTGGCGCTGTCGGAAGGCTACGGCCTGTCCGAGACATCGCCGACACTGACCTGCAACCCTGCAGACACCGACAAGTTCTCCGGCTCGATCGGCATTCCTGTGCCCTCGACCTGGCTCTCGATCCGCGATGACGACGGCAACGAAGTGCCGCTCGGCGAAGCCGGCGAAATCTGCGCCAAGGGCCCTCAGGTGATGGCAGGCTACTGGAATCGTCCGGAGGAAACCGCGAAAGTGATGACAGCCGATGGCTACTTCCGCACCGGCGATATCGGCATCATGTCGCCGGACGGCTACACCAAAATCGTGGACCGCAAGAAGGACATGATCCTCGTCTCCGGCTTCAACGTCTATCCGAACGAAGTCGAGGAAGTGATCGCGAGCCATCCGGGCGTACTCGAATGCGCAGTGATCGGCGTGCCCGATGCGAAGTCGACCGAAGCCGTGAAAGCCTTCGTGGTCAAGAAAGACCCGAACCTCACCGCGCAGGACGTCATCAAGTTCGCAGCCACGGAACTCACCGGCTACAAGGTGCCCAAGCACGTCGAGTTCAGAACGGACCTGCCGAAGACCAATGTCGGCAAGATCCTGCGCCGCGAACTGCGCGACGAAAAGCCGAAGGCTGCGGCAGCGGCGAGCTGATCTGACTCGTTGTACGCGACTTCCCGGCCCCTTCCCGCACTCGCAGGAAGGGGCTGTTTTATAATCGATCCCGGCGAAGGCAGGCACCTCGGAGGCTTACTTGCAAAAACCGGATATTTTTGAACTACCCAGAGTATTGACGATCAGCATCATCGCGACGCTGATTGCCGCTTTTGTTGGCACCACCATCATACTGATTGCGACTGCGCCATTCTCGTTGCTGGCGATAGTCGCTTTTCCGATCTATTTAGCATCATTGCTTATAGCCGCGGTGTTAGCGGCGCCCGTGACGTTTGTACTTCTGCCTCTGACTTATCTTCTTCTAAAGGGACAGCGCCCCATTTTAGCGTTGTTGGTCATACCGATCGTTGGATTGATCGGAGGTGGATTCGCCATGTATGCATGGGTTGAGTTGGGATTTTTGCCCCGGCAGTACCACCAAGTCACACAACAACTTTTCTCCATCGCAGGAATGTTATCTGGATTCTCTGCCGGAGCTTTTTACGGAAGAAGCGTCTACGCATGACGACTCAATCACTTCCCACTCCATCCGACATCATCACCTTCTGGCGCAACGCCGGATATGAGCGCTGGTACGCAAAAGACGATGCGTTCGATCAGGAACTGCGCGATCGTTTCATGGACACATGGGAGGCGGCGCGCGATGGCAAACTCGGCGCATGGCAGGACAGCGACGAGGGTGCGCTTGCGCTGCTGATCGTGCTCGACCAGTTTCCTCGCAACATGTTCCGCAATGATGCGCGCGCGTTTTCAACGGATGCACTCGCCCGCAGCGTTGCCACGCGCGCGATCGCTGAAAGCCGCGACCGGCGCATTGAGCAGGAGATGCGCGCCTTCATGTATCTGCCGTTCGAACATTCCGAGGACATGACGGATCAGGAGCGCAGCATCGCGCTGTTCAAATCGCTCAGCGCCGACAGCCTGAAATGGGCAGAGCTGCACGCCGACATCATCCGCGAATTCGGCCGCTTCCCCCATCGAAACGCCGTGCTGGGCCGCGCGACCACACCGGAAGAAGCCGCTTTTCTGGATGACGGCGGGTTCAAAGGCTGACGATCCGGTTACCCGATCCAACCAAATCTTAACGAATCCTTGCTAAGGCGCATCCTGCCGCCATAAGGGCGGATCGGGATGGAATGCCGTGGCCGTTGTGGAAGCTCGAAGCGCGTCGGACGCAAAGCCCGCGGGCCTGATCGCGCGGCTTCGCAGTCTCTTTGGCGGTGTGCTGACCGGCACGTCCGAAGCGTCGCTGACCAAGCGGCTCGCCGGCACCGTCTTTCTCATTCGCGTGCTGAGTGCCGGCCTCGCCTATTTCTCGCAGGTGCTGCTGGCCCGCTGGATGGGCGGCTCGGACTACGGCATCTATGTCTATGTCTGGACCTGGGTGCTGCTGCTCGGCAGCGTGCTTGATTTCGGTATTGCCGTTTCCGCGCAGAAGATCATCCCCGAATATCGCGCCAGCGGCGAGCTTTCGATGCTGCGCGGCTTCCTCTCCGGCAGCCGCTGGATGACATTCGCGGCCTCGAGCGCCGTGGCGCTGTTGCTCGCGGCTATCGTGACAATCCTCTCGCCGTGGATCGACGCGCACATCATTGTGCCGCTCTATATCGGCTGCCTCACCCTGCCCGCTTTCGTTGTCGCCAACACACAGGACGGCCTTGCGCGCTCCCATGACTGGATGCGCCTCGGCCTGATGCCGCAGTTCATCGTGCGGCAGACGCTGATCATCGGCTTTACGGCAGGCGCTGTCGTGATCGGCATGAATCTCGGCGCGACCGCCGCAATGATCGCCAGCGCCGCTGCGGTCTGGATCGCGATGATCGGCCAATTGATCGTGCTCAACCGCCGCCTCAGTGCCAGCGTCGCACCGGGGCCGAAGACGTACGAGATTCGCGCGTGGCTGAAAGTCTCGCTGCCGATCATGATGGTCGAGGGCTTCTACCTGCTATTGTCGTACACCGACGTGCTGGTGCTGCAGCAGTTCCGCTCATCGGAAGAGGTTGGCGTGTACTTCGCCGTGGTGAAGACCCTTGCGCTGGTATCGTTCATTCACTACGCGATGTCGGCCACCACCGCGCATCGTTTCAGCGAATACCACGCCTCCGGCGACAAGCAGCGGCTCGAAGCCTACATTGCTCATGCCATCAAATGGACGTTCTGGCCTTCGGTCGCGGCAACCGCTGTGCTGCTGGCACTCGGCGAACCTTTGCTCTGGCTGTTCGGCCCGCAATTCACCGCAGGCTACGGCATCATGTTTGTGGCGGCGATCGGTCTGATCGTGCGCTCAGCGATTGGCCCGGTTGAGCGACTGCTCAACATGCTCGGACACCAGAACATGTGCGCGCTGGCTTATGCGCTGGCATTTCTGGTCAATCTCGTGCTGTGCATCTTGCTGGTGCCGCGCTTCGGCGGTTACGGCGCTGCCGCCGCAACCTCCATCGCACTCGTATTCGAGACGATCCTGCTGTTCTGGATCACCCGCAGCCGCCTCGGCTTCCACGTTCTGGCGTGGGGCAAGAAAAGCTAAGGCCTCCCCGCATCACGTCATTCCGGGACGCGCTCTTGGCGCGGACCCGGAATCTCGAAGAGTTCATCGGAAACAACCGCTGGATTCCGGGCTCGCTTGCGACGCTCACGCCCCGGAATGACGGCACCTCTCACGCCGCCGTCCAGCCACCGTCGATCGACAGGTTCGCGCCGGTGATCTGCGCCGCGTCGTCACCGCACAGGAACAGTGCCAGCGCGGCCACTTGCTCGACGGTCACGAATTCCTTGGTCGGCTGCGCATCCAGCATCACGTCATTGATGACCTGTTCCTTGGTCATGCCACGCGCCTTCATGGTGTCGGGAATCTGCTTCTCCACCAGCGGTGTCCAGACATAACCCGGCGAAATGCAGTTGGCGGTGATTTTGTGGGTCGCAAGCTCCAACGCCACGGTCTTGGTCAGGCCCGCGATCCCGTGCTTGGCCGAAACGTAGGCCGACTTGAAGGGTGAGGCGACCAGCGAATGCGCCGATGCCGTGTTGATGATGCGGCCCCAGCCGCGCTTCTTCATGCCCGGCACCGCGGCGCGAATGCTGTGGAATGCCGACGACAGGTTAATCGCGATGATCATGTTCCACTTGTCGATCGGAAATTCCTCAATCGGCGAGACGAACTGGATGCCGGCATTGTTCACAAGAACGTCCACCGAACCGTAAGTCTTTTCGCCAAGTGCAATCATCTCGGCGATTTCCTCCGGCTTGGTCATGTCGGCGGGAGAGTGCACGGCCTTGACACCGAAATCCTTCTCGATGGCCGACCTCTCTTTCTCGATGTCGGCCGGCGCCCCGAATCCATTGATCACGACATTGGCGCCGGCGTTTGCAAAAGCACGCGCATAGGCGAGGCCAATGCCGCTGGTCGAGCCGGTTACGACTGCCGTCTTGCCAGAAAGAGTACCCATCATTCGCTCCTGTTTTCACTCACTTGATTTTCTCAGATCCCGCTTCGCAAAGATCGTAAGTCACCATGCTTTCGCCGGACTGCGGCCGGGTAAGCCATTCCGGATGATTCATGGAGGCGTAGACGTCGCGCTCCCCGGCGGTCCAGTGCTCGGTCATGCCGATGCGGGAGAAATCGTAATCCTTCGATGATGTTTCGTGCAGCTTGCTGCGATAAATCAGGTGCACGACCGTCACCGTATTTTCCTTCGCAGCCTCATTCAGCATCGTGACCAGCGGATCATCCTTGAAGCTCGGGGGCAACTTGGCGATCAGTTCGCGCACTGCCTTCTTCGCATCATGGATTTTCTTGTTCATGTCGGTATTCATGCGGGTGCGGCTGGAATAGCGGATGTCCTTCTCCCGCTCCGCTGCTTCCAGCACGGTGGCCGGCACCTCGCCCCGCGCACTGAAAAGGTCGACCTGAAAAATCAGAAGATCATTGTCACGCTCGTGCTCGAGCACATAATCGAGCGGTGTGTTCGAGACGATGCCGCCGTCCCAGTAGAACTCGCCCTCGATCTCGACCGGCGGAAAACCCGGCGGCAGCGCACCGGACGCCATGATATGCTCGGGGCCGATCTTCTTGCCGAGTTTGCGGAACTTGTGATTGTCGAAATACTCGAAATTTCCGGTCTTGATGTTTACCGCACCGACACTGAGACGGACACCGTCGTTGTTGATCCGGTCGAAATCCACCAGCCGCTCCAGTGTCGCACGCAGCGGGCTTGTGTCGTAATAGCTCTGCGATTGCGGACTGCCCGCCGGCCACACCGGTGCGGGCGGGAAACGCGGCGAGAAAAAGCCGGGGACACCGAAGGTGGCGATCAGCGCGGCGCTGGTCTCGTTGAAGACCGAGCGGGCTTGATCGGTTCTGACCAGCGGCGCCCACGGCACGACCGATCCCGACGACACCATCTCCCAGAATTCCTTGAGCTTGGCGACGCGTGTCTCTGGCGGATTTCCGGCAATGATGGCTGCATTGATCGCGCCGATGGAAATGCCCGCCACCCATTGAGGTTCGAAGTCATGATGACAGAGCGCCTGATAGGCTCCGGCCTGGTAGGAGCCAAGCGCGCCCCCGCCTTGCAGCACCAGCACACGCTGAGCCTGCGCGGGGATCGAAGCGGTCTCTTTATCGGGGGAAGACTGATCCATAGGCCATCACTGAACCACCGGAGGGAACCGATGTTGCGGCACGGTGGCCTCACTTCGCAGCCGCGTCAATTGGCCAAAATGTAAGGAATGTCACAGAAGGTTTATCTAGCGCGCGTCCGGGGCGGCGAGGATCAGCGTCCAGAACACTTTGTACTTGGTATTCGGGACATAGACCGCCGAAATGCCCATCTTTGTGACACCGCTGGCGAGCATGTTGGCCTTATGGGGGGGCGAATCCCGCCAGCCCGAAAACGCTTCCGCCAGGGTGTGATAGCCGGCCGAGACGTTTTCGACCGCCTTGGTGGCATCGAAACCCGAGGCCTTGATCCTCTTGTCGAGCGGCCCGGCCACGTTGTGGTCGAGCTTGTTGCGGGCACCCATGGCCTGCGACTGGGCCTCGGCTGCCTTCATCAGCAGCGGATCGACCTGCACTGCGCTGAGGCCGTTGTTCTGACGGTAACCCGAGATCATGGAGGCGGCGACGTTCGCATCGAGCTTTGCGCCCGCATTGGCCATGCTGATGTAGAAGGCCGGCTGTTCGGTGGACGGCCCGTTGTCGGACGTGCACCCCGCCAGAATTGTCAGCGCCAGAATGGCCCCCGCCACGCGTATCATCTGAGTCCCCAACCGTTTGGTCAGGGTTTGTTGCACACCAACAGTGGCTGAAAGGTGAACGCGGGGTGGACCGAGAGGGAACCATGAAGCGGGACACAGAGGCCGCTACTCACTCAAATCGTCATTGCCGGGCTTGAGCCGGCAATCCATCTCCTTGGAAAGACTCTTCTTTTGATGGATGCGCGGGTCCAGCCCGCGCATGACGGTCATTCTAACTACGCTCCCGCAGGGAACAACCGGTAACGCCGAGGTTGCAGGCTGACCACATCACCGGGCTTGAGGTCGCGGTCACGCGGAGCATCGATCTCGATCAGGGTTTCGTTCGCGCCATTATGCAGCACCACGTCCGCACGCTGGGTCGGGCCGAATGCACGCACATGCTTAACGTCGCCTTCAAGAATGCCGCTGCCTGCCGGGACAATCGACACATCATGGCGGCGGATGAAGAGGTTCGACGGCCCCGATACGGCATCGCGCGGCTCGAGGTTCAGCACCTTCTCGCCAAGACGGACCTTGCCGTCCGACACCTGCACCGGCAGCACGATGGATTCGCCGATAAAGCCGTGAACGAAGGCCGTGGCGGGATTGTCGTAGACGTCACCGGGCGTTCCGATCTGTTCGATCTTGCCTTTGTCCATCACCACCACGCGGTTGGCGACTTCTAGCGCCTCTTCCTGATCGTGGGTGACGAAAATCGAGGTGACATGAATCTCGTCATGCAACTGGCGCAGCCAGCGGCGCAGTTCCTTACGCACCTTGGCGTCGAGCGCACCGAACGGCTCGTCCAGCAACAGGATGCGCGGCTCGATGGCCAGCGCACGCGCCAATGCGATACGCTGGCGCTGACCGCCCGACAACTGGCTCGGATAACGATCCGCCAGCCAATCAAGCTGGACCAGATCCAGCAACTCCTTCACGCGCTTCCTGATATGCGCCTCGTCCTTGCGGATGGCGCGCGGCTGCACGCGAAGACCGAACGCGACGTTCTCGAACACGCTCATATGACGAAACAGCGCATAGTGCTGGAACACGAAGCCGACATGGCGCTCACCCGCGCCGCGCGACAGCGCATCCTCGCCGTCGAAGATCACCGAGCCTTCATCGGGCCAGTCGAGTCCTGCGATGATCCGCAGCAGCGAGGTCTTGCCTGAGCCGGACGGGCCGAGCAGCGCGACCAGTTCGCCGGTCGCGACCTTGAGATCGACATGATCGAGCGCGGCGAAAGAGCCGTATCGCTTCACGATGTTGCGGACTTCAATCGTCACTTGCAGGCTGTCCTTCTTCGAGATGGCTTTCGAGCACCGTTTTCACGATCAGGGTCACGAGCGCCAGAAATGCGAGCAATGACGCGATCGCGAACGAAGCCACAAACTGGTACTCATTATAGAGGATTTCGACGAGCAGCGGCATCGTGTTGGTTTCGCCGCGAATATGGCCCGAAACCACAGAAACCGCGCCGAATTCGCCCATGGCACGGGCGTTACAAAGCAACACGCCGTAGAGAATGCCCCATTTGATGTTGGGAATTGTGACGCGCAGAAAGGTCCGCAGGCCGGAGGCGCCGAGCGAGATCGCCGCTTCCTCTTCCTGGGTGCCCTGTTCCTGCATCAGCGGGATCAGTTCGCGCGCCACGAACGGGAAGGTCACGAAGGTCGTCGCCAACACGATGCCCGGCACCGCAAACAGGATCTGGATGCCGTGCGACTGCAGCCATGTCCCGAAAAATCCCTGCGCACCGAACAGCAGAACGAACACGAGACCGGAGATCACCGGCGAGACCGAGAACGGCAGATCGATCAGCGTGATCAGGAAGACCTTGCCGCGAAACTCGAACTTGGCGATGGCCCATGCCGCGATCACGCCGAATACCAGATTGAGGCCCACCGAGATCGCCGCAACCGTCAGTGTCAGCCGGATCGCCGACAAGGCCTCCGGATCGGACAGCGCCGAAAAATAAGCGCCCACGCCGCGCGAGAAGGCCTCGGTGAACACCACCACCAGCGGCAACACGACAAAGATCGTCAGGAACAGAATCGCGATCGTAATCAGCGTCCAGCGCACCAAAAACGGCTCGGTGCGAATTTCATGCGCGGACGTGGACTTTGGCCGGTTAATCACCATGGCGATGCTCAGACCTGAACCGCAACGCCGCGCGTCTGCGCCCAGCGTTGAATACGATTGATGGTAAAAATGACCAGGAACGAGACGACCAGCATGATCACCGCGATGGCCGTCGCGTCCGCATAACGGAATTCAGACAGCCGGATCACGATCAAGAGCGGCGCAATCTCCGACACGTTCGGCAGGTTACCTGCGATAAAAATCACCGAACCGTATTCGCCGACGGCGCGGGCAAAAGCCAATGCAAAACCCGTCAGAATGGCTGGCGTGAGACTGGGAAGAATGACACGGCGGATAATATCCCAGCGCGACGCGCCGAGTGAGGCCGCCGCTTCTTCTACTTCGATCTCAAGATCGATCAGCACCGGCTGCACCGTGCGCACCACAAACGGGAAACCGATAAAAATCATCGCCACGAAAATGCCGATCGGCGTGAACGCGACCTTGATGCCCCATGCAGCCAGAGGCGCGCCGAGCCAGCCCTTCTGTGCGAATAACGCGGTCAACGCCACACCCGCAACCGCGGTCGGTAGTGCGAACGGGATGTCAACGATGGCATCGAAGATGCGGCGGCCGGGAAACCTGTAGCGCACCAGCACCCAGACGATGATCATTCCCATCACCAGATTGACCAGTGCGGCCAGAAACGCCAGACCGAACGAAATCCTCAGCGCGTTTAGGGTGCGTCGGGCGGTGAGAATGTCCCAGAACTGGAAGAGACTGAGTTCAGATGTTTTGATGAAAAGGCCCGCGAGCGGAATCAGGACGATAATCGATAGCCATGTCAGCGTCAGTCCCATGGTGAGACCAAAGCCCGGCAATGCCCGTCGTCGTCCTGCCCTCCCGCTCACGATGCCCCCATCACTCCGCGTTCTGAGTCAGTTCTTGTAAATCTGATCGAAAACGCCGCCTTCACCGAAGTGTTCCTTCTGGGCCTTGGTCCAGCCGCCGAATACATCGTCAATGGTGAAAAGCTCAACCTTCGCAAAGGCGTCCGCATACTTCTCACCGACTGCAGCATCGCGCGGGCGATAGAAATTCCGCGCCGCGATTTCCTGGCCTTCCTTGGTGTACCAGTATTTCAGGTAGGCTTCAGCAGCGCTGCGCGTGCCCTTCTTGTCGGAGACGGCGTCCACCACCGCAACTGGCGGCTCGGCAAGGATCGAGAGCGGCGGAGCCACGATCTCGAACTTGTCCTTGCCGAATTCCTTCACCGCGAGGAAGGCTTCGTTCTCCCACGCAAGCAATACGTCACCAACGCCGCGCTCGACAAACGTAACCGTCGAGCCGCGCGCGCCTGTGTCGAGCACCGGTACGTTCTTGTAGATATCGCCGACGAACTTCTTTGCCTTGTCCTCGGAGCCGAACTTCTTCAGGCCATAGCCCCAGGCCGCCAGATAATTCCAGCGCGCGCCGCCCGAAGTCTTCGGATTTGGCGTGATCACCTGAACGCCGCTCTTCACCAGATCGTCCCAATCCTTGATGCCCTTCGGGTTGCCTTTGCGCACCAGGAACACAATTGTCGACGTATACGGCGACGAATTCTGCGGCAGGCTCTTTTGCCAGTCCTTCTTCAGAAGACCCTTGTTGGCGATGGCGTCGATGTCATAGGCAAGCGCCAGCGTCACCACGTCCGCCTGCAGGCCGTCGATCACCGAGCGCGCCTGCGAACCCGAGCCGCCATGCGATTGCTTGATCTCGATGCTCTTGCCGCTCTCTTTCTGATAGGCGGCGGAGAAGGCCTTGTTGAATTCCACATAAAGCTCGCGCGTCGGATCGTAGGACACATTGAGCAGCGACACGTCTGCGGCGAGCGCCGAGCCCGCCCAGATCAGACTTCCGGCCACCAGAAGACGGCCGACAAACGAATTGCGAACCATTTCAATCTCCATTCGATGTGACGACATCATCGTCATCAGGAAGAGGTGAAACTCTGGAAATCATGTGGTTCTGTCAACGAAACCGGATTTCATTCTTATCAGGATTGCTGGGCAAACGTTCCAAGAAACTTCGGCTTTCAAGAAGACAAAATTTTACGGAGTTTTGGTGACGTGAATGCCGCATTCTGTCTTGCCTCTGTCACGCCAGCGGCCTGCGCGCGCGTCCTCGCCGGGAAGCGTACGGCTCGTGCAAGGCATACACCCGATCGAGGTGAATCCTGATGCGACCAAAGGATGCGGCGGCAGGTTCATCGTCGCATACAGCGCTTTGAGTTCATCCAGCGTCGCATTCGCAAGCGGATTGAACTTCAGCCGCGCGCCATCGGCTTCGACCACGGGAATCGACGCACGGTCGCCGCCCTGAAATCGCTTGCGCCCGTTGATCCAACCATCGAAGGATGACAGCGCACGGGCCAGCGGCTCCACCTTGCGGATGTAGCAGCACTGATCGGGATTGGAGAACCACAGGTCGCGATCGCTGTCCTCGCGCGCGAGCGCATCGCTCAACGGATGGATCGTGCGCACATCGCTCAGGCCGAGCAACTTTATGAGTGTGTCGCGATAGGCCAGCGTTTCCTCGAACAGCCAGCCGGTATCGAGAAACACAACCGGGATTGCCGGATCCACATCGGCGGCCAGCTTCAGCAGCGCCGCAGACTCCGTGCCGAATGACGACACCACAGCAAGCTTGTCTCGGCCTACGGCCTTGACCGCAGCGGCAATGATTTCCGTCGGCGACGCATTTGCGAGCGCGCGATCAAGCTCAGCGGCCTCCGCCACAACAAGCGCAGACGAAACGTCGGCAGACGCTTGCGAGAGGAACGCTGGAACCGCCGTGCTCATAACCGGACACTTTCCGGAAGACGCATCATTCTACGGTGAAACGCAGTGACGCGGCCATCGCCGGTCGGTTGATAGAAGACGGAGAAGCGCTTGGCGACGTCGGCAAACACCTGCGCGTCCTTCTCCTTCTTTACTTCGAAGGCGTCGAATCCGGCGCGCAGCATGAACAGGAACTGATCGCGCAGCACCTGTCCGGTGGCGCGCAACTCACCCTTGAAGGTGTGACGTTCGCGCAAAAGCCGCGCTTGCGAATAGGCACGGCCGTCGCGGAACACCGGAAACACCAGCGCGACCACCGCCAGTCGATCCAGATACGGCAACAGATCGTCGATATCGCGGCTGTTGGGCCAGATCACCCCGATCTTCTCCTTGCGAGCCAGAACAGCTTCCGGATCTTTCAAGAAGCGCTCAGCAGGAACCAACACGGCACCCGCAGCGGGAAGGTCTGCATCATCGGCAGGGTGCAGAAACTCGTCAGCGATGACCGTGTTGCCTTTAACGAGTGGCATAGACCCGCTCCTTGAAAGGCGCGACACCAAGACGCTTCACCGCATCGACGAACAATTCATCCGGCCGCTGACGCAGCGCCAGATAGGCCTCGACAATGTCCTCGATGACATCGGCCACCTGATCGAACGGCACCGCAGGCCCCACCAAATTACCAAGCATGGCGTTCTCATCTGCGCGGCCGCCGATGGTGATTTGGTAGAATTCCTCACCGTTCTTCTCGACACCGAGAATACCGATATGGCCGACATGGTGATGGCCGCAGGCATTGATGCAGCCCGAGATATTGATGTGCAGCCTGCCGATCAAGTTAGCCGTGTCAGGATTGGCGAACCGGCGCGTGATCTCCTGCGCGATCGGGATCGAGCGCGCGTTGGCGAGCGAGCAATAATCGAGGCCGGGGCACGCAATGATGTCGGTAACCAGATTCACGTTCGGCGTCGCGACACCGATCTTGTCGAGCGCGCGCCACAGCGCCGGCAAATCGCGCTGGGCGACATGCGGCAGTGCGAGGTTCTGTTCATGGCCGACGCGGATTTCACCGAACGAATACTTGTCGGCAAGATCGGCAATCTCGTCCATCTGTTCAGCCGTGGCATCGCCCGGAGGACCGCCGACCGGCTTCAGCGAGAGCGTCACAATGCTGTAACCGGCCTGCTTGTGAGTCGCGACCGAGTTCCTGTACCAGGCTTCGAAATTCGGATTTTGCAGTGCCTTGGTCAATTCAGGCGGCGTATCGCCAAGCTTCGCATAGCCCGGATAGAAGAATCGCGAGCGGATATCCTCGATCTCGGCGTCATCGAGCGCCAGCGCGCCGCCCCGCATCTGCGCCCATTCTTCCTCGACTTCCTGCTTGAACTTCTCGATGCCAAGCTCGTGGACCAGAATCTTGATCCGCGCCTTGTAAATGTTGTCGCGGCGTCCATACTGATTGTAGACGCGCAGGATCGCCTCGACATAGCTCAGGATATCGCGGCGGCTGACGAATTCATTGATGGTCTTGGCGATGAACGGCGTGCGGCCGAGTCCGCCGCCGACCAGCACTTCGAATCCCGTTTCACCCGCGGCGTTTTTGTAAATGCGCAGCCCGATATCATGAACTTTGATCGCCGCGCGGTCGTGATTCGCAGCAGTGATCGCGAACTTGAACTTGCGCGGCAGGAACGAGAATTCCGGATGCAGCGTTGAATACTGTCGCAGGATTTCCGCCCAGATGCGCGGGTCCTCGACCTCGTCGGGTACAACGCCCGCCCACTGATCCGAAGTGACGTTGCGAATGCAATTGCCGGAGGTCTGCATGCCATGGATGCCGACCTTGGCAAGATGCTCCAGCGCGTCGGGAATCTCGGCGAGCTTGATCCAGTTGTACTGGATGTTCTGCCGCGTGGTGAAATGACCATAGCCGCGATCGTACTTACGCGCGACATGAGCCAGTGCACGGAGCTGCTTCGACGACAAGGTGCCGTACGGAATCGCGATCCGCAGCATGTAGGCGTGGAGCTGCAGGTAGACGCCGTTCATCAGCCGGAGCGACTTGAATTCGTCTTCCGTCAGTTCACCGGAGAGCCGGCGCGCGACCTGATCGCGAAACTCCGAAACACGTTCGTTGACGATGGTCCGGTCGAGTTCGTCGTAAGCGTACATCACAAAAGCCTTGCAGAAACCTGCCTTGAAACTGTCGCGGCTCAGGCCGAGACGAGAAGATCGATGGTCACACCCTGCTGGCGGATTTTCTCGCGCAAGTTACCGGGCTGGATTCCGTCCTCGCCAATCTCAACCGGCGCGATATAGGCGCCCACCGAACCGATGTCGTCGGCGACGGATTCAGCGAGCAAGGCGCGTGCATCGTCCGCATTACGAACGATGGCCGCGTCATCGAGTTTCACAGACCAATCGTGAGATGAGGTGCGATAGATCACGGCGCCGTCACGGGTGCGGTTGGCGGTGACGATGGAGGGACCGGCGATCTTGATCTTCTGTTGCAGAGGTGAGGTCATTCGGCAGCCATTAACAGGTCAGAGATGAGGTCATCGGGGGTTGCTTGGAATTGCCCGTTCCGCCACGGGGCGGAGCGGGAAACGACATCGCCAATGATCAGAATGGCGGGACCGGCCGTCACCTGATCGGCGAGCGAGGGGAGATCGCGAAGCGTGCCAACCACGGCCTGCGAGTCTGTGCGTGTCACGCGCGCAAACACGCCGACCGGTGTCTCCGGCGAGCGTCCTGCGGCAAGCAGGCCTTCGCGAATGCTTGGGGCCGCAGTCATGCCCATGTAGACGACGACGGTCATCTTGGTGTCGGTGAGTGTGGACCAGTCGACATTGCCGGCATCTTCCGCCTTGTGCGCGGTGAGAAAGGTGATGCGCAGCGCTTCCTGGCGGTAGGTCAGCGGCACTTCGAATTGCGAAGCCGCACCGAGGCCCGCGGTGATGCCGGGGATCACGGCATAAGCAACGCCCGCCGCACGCAGCGCCGCGATTTCCTCGCCGCCGCGCCCGAAGATAAACGGATCGCCACCCTTAAGGCGCACAGCTCGTTTTCCGGACTGCGCCGCTTCGATCAGAAGGCGATGAATCTTGTCCTGTCCAATGCCGGGCTTGCCGACGCGGCGTCCGACCGGCACCCGCGCAGCGTCACGCCGCGCGCGGTCGAGAATTTCCGGCGAGACCAGATCGTCGTAGAAAACGACATCCGCATCCTGCAGCGCGCGGAGCGCCTTCACCGTGAGAAGATCCGGATCGCCCGGCCCTGCGCCGACCAATGTCACGATGCCTTCGCCGCCACTTGCAGCAAACGCCACGGGATCGTGAAGCGATGTCAGCTTGCAATTGGCATCGCTGATACGTCCCGCCAGCACGTCAGCGCCTATCGGTCCATCGATGACGCGCTCCCAGAACAGGCGGCGCATCGCCACGTCGGGAAGCCGCGCCTTTATCGCGTCGCGCCAGCGACCTGCGAATGACGCGAGATCGCCGATCCGCGCCGGGAGCATAGCTTCGATACGCTCGCGCACACGGCGCGCAACCACAGGCGAAGCGCCTCCGGTGCCGACGGCCACGACGACATCGCCACGGTCGACAATGGCCGGGAAGATGAAGGTCGAATGCGCGACTTCATCCATCACGTTGACAGGGACACCGAGTGAACGGGCACGCGACGCCATCGCATGGCCCGTCTCGCCCGCACCTGCGCAAAGAACCGCGATCACGTTGGAAAGATCTGCGGTGAGCGGATCATCATTCGCGAACTCCACGCGCGATGCCGCGGCGGCATCAAACCGTGACACATCATGCTGCCCATCGGTCGCGAACCAGCGCACACGCGCCTCGGCTGCCAGCAACAGGCGCAATTTTGCCTGCGCAGGTTCGCCCGCGCCGACCAGAACAACTGGCCCGGCTTGCAGATCGAGAAAAACCGGCAGAAACCGCATGTGAAACTCCGCTCCCCAATTACGGGGTTGACTGAAATTATTTTCTATTTATGTATCTTGCAAGCGGCTTAAAGAGAAAATTATTTCTTCTACGCTGCATCGCAAACTTAGAAATTCGTACCACGAAGCACGCGCAAAAGAGATGCATCTTCTCGTGTCACATCTGGATGGCGAATTGCCTCGCCCGAGTGCCGCTGCGTCCCGCGCTGAAAACGGCCTGCGGGCATCGCCCGTCCGGGACGGAGTGATCCCATGACGACCCACGTAACACCTCCTCTGGCAGCTTCTTCCGCACCGAAATCCGTCCTCGCCGCCAGGCCCGTTGCCCCATCGATGGATCATCTCGATGAACTCGAGGCGCAGAGCATCTATATTTTCCGCGAAGCCTTCGCGCGGTTGAAGAAGCTCGCGCTGCTGTGGTCGCTCGGCAAAGACTCCAACGTGATGATCTGGCTGGCGCGCAAGGCGTTCTTCGGCAAGGTGCCGTTCCCCGCGCTGCACGTGGACACGCAGAAGAAATTTCCCGAGATGTACGCCTTCCGCGATCAATACGCGAAGGAATGGGATCTCGATCTTAAAGTCGATTACTGCCCGCCTATCGAGGAAATCGATCCGACATTGCCGCCTGCGGCACGGTCCGCTGCGCGCAAGACCGAAGGCCTCAAGCTTGCCCTCGCCAAGTACGGCTTCGACGGATTGATCGCTGGCATCCGCCGCGACGAGGAAGCGACGCGCGCGAAAGAGCGTGTGTTCTCGCCGCGCGGCCTGGAAGGCGGCTGGGACGTCCGCGATCAGCCGCCCGAATTCTGGGATCACTTCAACGCGTCGCCGCCGCAGGGCGCGCATCTGCGCATCCATCCAATCCTGCATTGGACCGAGGAAGATATCTGGGCCTACACCCAGCGCGAGAACATTCCGATCATTCCGCTCTATCTGTCGAACAACGGCAAGCGTTACCGCTCGCTGGGCGATCAGGACATTACGAATCCTGTCGTGTCGGATGCCTCGAACATCGAGGAAATTCTCGCCGAGCTGAAAGCCACGAAAATTCCGGAACGCGCCGGTCGCGCGCTCGACCACGAAACCGAAGACGCCTTCGAGCGGCTTCGCGTCGCCGGCTATCTCTGACGTTGAATGAGTATTCCGATGAATATCGCCGTCGCCAAAGCCTCCCTCGCGCCCGTAACGGCCGAGCTCGCCCGTCCGCAGGTGCGCATCGTCATTGTCGGCCATGTCGATCATGGCAAATCGACGCTGGTCGGCCGCCTGCTGCATGAAACCGGCAGCCTGCCCGACGGCAAACTGGAAATGCTGCAAGCCGTCAGCGCGCGGCGCGGCATGCCGTTCGAATGGTCGTTTCTTCTTGATGCACTGCAGACCGAGCGCGACCAAGGCATCACGATCGACACCACGCAAATCCGCTTCAGAACACCTTCGCGCGATGTCGTGTTGATCGACGCGCCGGGCCACGCGGAATTTCTGCGCAACATGATCACGGGCGCCTCGCAGGCGGACGGCGCAATTCTCATTATCGACGCGCTGGAAGGCGTGCGCGACCAGACTCGCCGTCACGGCTATCTGCTGCATCTTCTCGGCGTGAAGCAGGTCGCCATCGTGGTCAACAAAATGGACCGCGTCGATTACAGCGCTGCGCGCTTCAGCGAGATCAGCGACGAAATCTCGGCGCATCTCACCGGACTTGGCGTCACGCCGAGCGCCGTGATTCCGATTTCCGCGCGCGATGGCGACGGTGTCACCCAGCGCACGGCTAACATTAACTGGTATCAAGGCCCGACCGTCGTCGAAGCCATCGATCAACTGGCCCCGGCTCGTCCGCTCGATGAACTGGCGCTGCGTCTGCCGGTGCAGGCGATTACCAAATTCGATGACCGCCGCATTGTCGCGGGCCGTGTGGAGTCCGGCGACATCGGCACCGGCGATGAAATCGTAATCATGCCTGCGGGCAAGGTAGCGAAGGTCAAGTCGGTGGAAAGCTGGCCGCAGACGCCGCTGCTCGTGCGGCAAGGCGCGGGCCGTTCCGTCGGCATCACGCTGGACCGCGAGCTATTTCTGGAACGCGGTGACGTCATTGCCCACGTCAAGGCTGCGCCGCGGGACACACGACGCCTGCGCGCCCGTATTTTCTGGCTGCACGATGCGCCGCTGAAAGCAGGCGCATCGGTTCTGGTGCGCCTCGGCACCATGGAAAGCCGCGCGACCATCGTTGCCATCGACAAGGCGGTCGATCCCGGCGAACTTGAAAGCGTCGCAGCCACTGACATTGGCCGAAACCACGTCGGTGAAATCGACATCGCGCTGGCAAAACCAGTCGCGACCGATCCCTATACCGAAAATCCGCGCACCGGCCGTCTGGTGATCGAGATCAACGGCCGCATTGCGGGCGGCGGTCTGGTGCTGAGTGTCGATTCGGGCCAGCGCGCGATCCCCATCGATATCGTGCCGGTCGAGTCTGCGCTGCGTCTCGACGAACGCTCGGCGCGTTACGGCCATGGCGGCGCCGTGGTCTGGCTGACCGGTCTGCCCGGCTCGGGAAAATCCACCCTGGCGCGCGCACTGGAGCGCAAGCTGTTTACACGCGGCGGCTCCCCGCTGCTGCTCGACGGCGACACGCTGCGCGCCGGACTCAACGGCGATCTCGGCTTCGCGCCGAAAGACCGCGCGGAGAATGTCCGCCGTCTTGCCGAAATGGCGACGCATCTCGCGCGCAACGGCCATATCGCCATTGTCGCTGCCGTCTCGCCCTCCAGCGAAGACCGCGCACAGGCTCGGCGCATCGCTGACGACCTGTTCCGGGAAGTCTATATCGCAACGCCAGCAGAAGTCTGCGAGAGCCGTGACCCGAAGGGCCATTACGCCAAGGCACGCGCGGGCAACCTGCCAAGTTTCACCGGTATCGCCAACGACTATCAGCCGCCCGCCAATGCTGAACTCGTCATCGATACCTCGGCACGCGCGGTCGCCGATGGGGCCGATGCGATCGAACGTCTGCTGGCCGAGACCGGCGTGCTGTTCGGCGAACTGAACGATCTCGCAGCCAATATCTGACGGGCGCGAGGCGCAGGTATCTCCGTCACGGCGAAGCAGCCGGCTTCGTTCAAGCCGGCACGATCTATCCGCTCATTCCCGCGCAAGCGAAAATCCAGTCCAAGCGGTTCTAGGTCCCTGCTTTCGCGGGGACGACCGGGACCCATAACTGGGTGAAAATGCAATCGCTTGAGGGACCGTGGTATACGCCTTTCAGACCGGGGAAGGGCCTTCTCTTTTGCTCGGGTTTGGCGTTAAAAGTGGCCCGGTCCTGCCGCTTTCTAGCGGTATCTCTTCACCTCATCCTGAAGCCCCAGAACGGCGTGCTTTTTCGCCGTTTTCCGTGAGATTTATCATGACACGTATCGACGCCAGCGGTTTGAAGATCGCTCCTGTTCTGTCCGACTTTATCGCCAAGGAAGCGACCGCCGGCACCGGCATTGCTCCGGACGCCTTCTGGGCGGGTCTGGCCGGCATCGTCAGGGATCTGGCGCCCCGGACCCGCGAACTGCTCGCGACCCGCGACGCCCTGCAGGCCAAGATCGACGACTGGCACAAGGCCAACAAAGGCAAGCCGTTCGACATGGATGCCTACACCGCCTTCCTGAAGCAGATCGGCTATCTGCAGCCGGAGCCCGCGACCAAGGACGTGCAGACAGCGAATGTCGACGAAGAACTCGCCACCATGTTCGGTCCACAGCTCGTCGTGCCGCTGACCAATGCGCGCTACTCGCTGAACGCGGCGAATGCACGCTGGGGCAGCCTCTATGACGCCTTCTATGGTACCGACGCCATCCCGCACGATCCGAGCGAGAGCGGCAAGGGCTACAACAAGGCCCGCGGCGACAAGGTGATTGCAAAAGCCAAGGCATTCCTCGATCAGGCTGCGCCGCTCGCCACCGGCAACCACAGCGACGTCACCGCCTATCACATCGAAAACGGCCAGCTCGCCGCCAAGCTCAAGAGCGGCAATGCGACTGCACTCAAGAACAAGGCGCAGCTCGTCGGTTATCAGGGCGATGCCGCCGCACCGACCTCGATCCTGCTGGTCAACAACGGCCTGCACATCGATGTGGTCATCAACCGCAACAACACCATCGGCAAGGACGATCCGGCCGGCGTCGCCGATATGATCCTTGAGTCCGCCGTGTCCACCATTCTCGACATGGAAGACTCGGTCGCTGCTGTCGACGCCGAGGACAAGGTCCTCGTCTACCGCAACGTGCTCGGCATCATGGATGGCACCCTCTCCGCCGATTTTGAGAAGGGCGGCAAGACGCTGACCCGCGCACTCAATGCCGACCGCACCTACACCACCGCGGATGGCAAGGGCACGGTGACCCTGCACGGCCGCAGCATGATGCTGATCCGCAATGTCGGCCATCACATGTTCACCGACGCCGTGCTCGACAGCGAAGGCAAGGAAATTCCGGAAGGCATTCTCGATGCCGCCGTCACCGGCCTGCTTGCCATTCATGACCTGAAGGGCAAGAGCAAGCTCAAGAACAGCCGCAAGGGCTCGGTCTATATCGTCAAGCCGAAGATGCACGGCCCGGACGAAGTCGCGCTCACAGTCGAGCTTTTCGGCCGCGTCGAAAAGATGCTCGGCCTGCCTGCCAACACCATGAAGGTCGGCATCATGGACGAGGAACGCCGCACCACGGTGAATCTGCAGGCCTGTATCCAGAATGCCGCTCAGCGCATCTGCTTCATCAACACCGGCTTCCTCGACCGCACCGGCGACGAGATCCATACGTCGATGGAAGCGGGTCCGATGATCCGCAAGAACGACATGAAAGCGCAGCCCTGGATCAAGGCCTATGAGGACTGGAACGTCGATACGGGTCTGGCCAATGGCCTGCCGGGTCACGCACAGGTCGGCAAGGGCATGTGGGCTGCTCCCGACAAGATGGCCGACATGCTGGCGCAGAAGATCGCGCATCCGCAGGCTGGCGCTTCGACCGCATGGGTCCCCTCGCCGACTGCCGCGACGCTCCACGCCCTGCACTATCATCAGGTTGACGTCGGCGCGCGGCAGAAGGAATTGAAGTCACGCACCAAGGCGAAGCTGTCTGACATTCTCACCATTCCGGTCTCGCAGTCGAACTGGGCGCCGGACGATGTGAAGCAGGAGATCGACAACAACTGTCAGGGCATCCTCGGCTATGTCGTGCGCTGGATCGATCAGGGCGTCGGCTGCTCCAAGGTGCCGGACATTCACGATGTCGGCCTAATGGAAGACCGCGCCACGCTGCGCATCTCCGCGCAGCATCTCGCCAACTGGCTGCATCAGGGCGTCGTCACCAAGGATCAGGTGATGGAGTCGCTCAAGCGCATGGCGGCAATCGTCGACAAGCAGAACGCCGGCGATGCGCTCTACAAGCCGATGGCGCCGAAGTTCGACGGCATTGCCTTCCAGGCTGCCTGCGATCTCGTGTTCAAGGGCCGCGAACAGCCGAACGGCTACACCGAGTTCATTCTGCATGCACGCCGCAAGGAAGCGAAAGCCGCAGGCTGACAACTAAAACCTTATGAAGAAAACCCCGGCTTCGCGCCGGGGTTTCTGATTCAATTCAGCGTAACACGCATGACGTGATGCCGCAGATCCGGTTGGAACGATCGCATTGCACTGCCGTTATCAGTCTTTCCAACACTGGAGGACGACGATGGATTGGAACCGCGTTGAAGGCAACTGGAAGCAATTCAAGGGCGCTGCGAAGGAGAAATGGGGCAAGCTGACCGATGACGATCTCAATGTCATCGAGGGCCGCCGCGAACAGCTCGAAGGCAAGCTGCAGCAGCGCTACGGATACGCCAAGGATCAGGTCAAGAAAGACGTCGACGACTGGTTCGGTACGCTGAAGTAGGCCGCGTCTGTTGAATAAAAAAAGCCCCGGCCTGTGCCGGGGCTTTTTATTTGCGCAACTGCGGCGCTAAAACACCGCGAGATATTTCAGGATCGAGATGATGCCGATGATGATGACGATGACGCGGACAATCTGCTTGGCGCGGCCGTCAATCGGCAGAAGATTCACCAGATAAAGAACGAGAATAACGACCAGAAACGTGATCAGCACGCTGATTAGCAAGGACATGACAACCCCTTCATGCAGTCAAAGCAGGGGCGAGACCTCGTCCCGCTTCCCTGCTTATCAACGGCTAGCAGCGAGGTTGGTTCCCATGCGGGAACAACGATCCATCCAAGGTCTATTGGGATGCGACAACGGGCAGGCGCTCAAACTTCGCGCGGATGGATTTCGGCGCCGGGGTGAAATTCAACGCTGCACTCCGGCGGCTGGCTCCGGCGATCATCAACCCATTCGCACCGGCCACAATATCGCCCTTACGCAGTGTCGGATCGTCTTCGATCTTGACCGATGCAAGCCCCGCCGGATCTTTGCCGTTACAGGTGCAGCCGGCGACCAGCTCCTTGCGATAGCGAAATGCGTTGGGGAGATCGGAATAAGACCGGCCGGTGTCGCTTGCCGCGTTGTCGATCGAGCCACCATGATAGATTTTCGTTTCCGCTGCAGGACAGAAGCTCTTGCAGGCTTCGGCCTTGGTCTGCCCATCGGAAGCAACCACCGGAAAATAGCGCCCGTCGCACGTCCGCACGCAGAAAGTCGTCGATCCGTAGCTGCCGCCATAGACGTTGACACGCGGCGGGGGTGCGGGCGCATCGCCAAAATCCGGTGATGCAAACGGCATCGACACAGTCCGCGCCGGCGCGTTCACGAAACCGCCGAAGAGAGACGTGAAGAAGTCACGAGCCTGCGCGGACGGCGTGCTGGTCGCAAGGGCGACGCATGCGATCACGGCCGCAGCAGCCGGTCGACGATACAACTCGAACTTACCCATGGTGCCCTCTTCAGCCTTGTTCATCCCGTATATCGCCTGCGCAAATTTTGACTCAATTTAATCCGGACAATTTGATGTTTTGGGACGCGCTGATCCGCATCGGCTTGAGTGCGCCAGCTCCAGGCGCGATGCGCTTCGCTGCATTCGCTTCAATCCGCCCGTTCTTGGGCAGCACAATCACCTTTGTCCCAACCGAGACGCGGCTAGCCAGATCCTGCACGTCTTCATTGGTCAGACGGATACATCCGCTGGAGACGAACTTGCCGATGGTGGACGGATCATTGGTGCCGTGAATGCGATAGGCGCTCGAGCCGAGGTACATCGCAGCTGCGCCAAGCGGGTTACCCGGCCCGCCCGCGACGAACCGCGGCAGATAGGGTTGACGTGCGATCATCTCTGCGGGCGGATGCCAGTCGGGCCACGCCGCCTTGCGCGACACCGTCTGCACGCCGGACCAGGTAAACCCTTCGCGTCCAACGCCGACGCCATAGCGGATCGCACGGCCCTGACCGAGAACGTAGTAAAGCACTGTGTTGCCGGTATCGATGACAATGGTGCCCGGCGCTTCGCGCGTCTCATAGGAGACAATCTTGCGCTGCAGCCGCTCCGGCAGGACAGCAGTGCTGTCGCTTTCATCCTCGGTCATATTCGGGGTCGGCAACGACTGTTGGTCCGACCAGAACGATCCCTGCGAAGGCGCGGTCGCATATCCCGCGTAACCAAGCGTTTGCGACATCGCCGGCGTTGCCAGACCAACCGGCAGCAGGATCGCGGCAGCAATCCATCCGCAACGGGACTTCGCGAAAGCCTGAGCAACCGAATTCCGAAGCACCTGAATTCCTTTGGGAGACTGCGTCGAATGGGTCATGGCCTGCCTCGATTCCTGCAAGAGGGCATCGCGTGATGCGGACACGAGACGAACGCGGCACCACGGCTTTTGGTTCCGGCTCAGTCGTTGCGCCATTGGTTAGTGCAAGCCGACCCGATACCGGTTCGCGCCGAACATCGGGAACATTGAGTGGGGATGCCGGTTACCGCTGCCGAAGGCCGTCTGGGGCCGGTTCAGAAAATCGAGGACTTCATCATGTCACTTGGCACAATTCTCGTTATTCTTTTGATCCTTATCCTGCTCGGCGTCATTCCAAGCTGGGGTTACAGCGGCAACTGGGGCTACGGCCCTTCGGGCATCGTCGGCACCATACTGGTGATCGTGGTGATCCTGCTGTTGCTCGGCAGAATCTGACGTTGACCGATCTGCGCAGAAAGGTGCGCGACGCCATTCGTCCGGTGGATTCTCCACCGGACGACAGTGCAGATCAGCCATTTCGTGGCTTTAGCCACGCCGACATCGTCTCGTTTTGCCTCCTTGCCTTACTGATCATCAGCATCGTTGCAGTGCTGTATGTCGGTCGAGCTTTCTTTCTTCCAACAGCGACAGCACTGATTGTCGGCACCATGCTGTCACCGGCCGCAAAGCTCTTCGAACGCTACGGCATTCCGCGCTCTGTTTCGGCCGTCCTCATCGTTGCGGCGACCTGCGCGGGACTGGCGTTCATGGTGGCACTGATTTCGGCTCCGGTGATGGACTGGACCAGTCAGCTTCCCGAGCTTCAGTCATCGCTCAAGGAAAAATTCCATATTTTCGACCGGCCCATTGCGCTCTGGCACCAGGTTCAAGGCATGTTTGGCGGCACACCGTCAGACGCCGGTTTTCCGCTGCCGAAAATCGAATGGGTTCAGCCAACCCTGGAATTCCTTTCGCCGACATTTACCGAGCTTCTTTTGTTTCTGGCGGTACTCGTGCTGTTCATCGCGAGCTGGCCGGATCTGCGCCGCGCCCTTGTCCTGACTTTCGGGGATCATGATTCACGGTTGCGGACACTGCGCATTTTGAACGCTATTGAGAGCAGCCTGGGCAGCTACCTTCTCACTGTGACCATGATCAACATGGGCCTTGGAGTGGCTACGGGATTGATCTGCGCTGTGACCGGAATGCCGAATCCCGCGGGCCTCGGCGCGCTTGCCGCCACACTGAACTTCATTCCGATTATCGGGCCGATCGTGACCTTTGTGGTCCTCGCGGCAGTCGGAGTGGTGACCGCCTCCACTTTGGGGGGAGGACTGGTTGCCGCCGCGGGTTTTGCCGTCGTCGCTTTTATCGAGGGGCACTTTATCACGCCGACCATTATCGGGCGGCGGCTCGCCCTAAATGCACTCGCCGTCATCATCGCCCTGGCGTTCTGGACCTGGCTATGGGGACCAATGGGCGCTTTTCTCTCGTCGCCCATCCTGATCGTGGGGCTGGTCATCAAGGAGCACTTGATGCCGGTCAAGGACATCCAGCTGCCCGGCGACTAATCCCCTTGGAACCTTAAGCCCAACGGCGCGTTTTTGCACCGAGCAACCGCCTACACCAGGGGAGTTTTTGATGTCGAGCACCGACGGTGAAGACGCGATGAGAAACATGACCGACAAAGCCACCTATGACCGCCTGCAGAAGGATGTAGAAGCCGTGAAAAACGATATCTCAGCACTTGCCGACCAGATTTCGGATGTCATCGAAGCCTTCAAGGGCGATGCAAGCAGACAGGCCCGGCGGACCTACAAGCAGGCCCGCGCCAATGTGGATTCCCTGATGTCAGATGCGGGAAAACGCGGCAGCGAGGCGCTGGACGCCGCCCAGGACTATGCAGGGACATTGGAAGAATCCCTCGAAGACGCCATCACCCAACGCCCGCTCGCGGCAGTCGGCCTCGCCGTCGGCCTCGGCTTTCTGATCGGCGTGACCTGGCGCCGCTGACGCCGGTCATCCCGCGCCATCGGCGGCCTGCCGGTGGCGCCTTTCGTTGATGGATATTGATCGGATTTTCGATGCTTCAGAAATTCATGGATGATTTCCGGGAAAGCACAGGCAGCGCCCTGCGCTTGACGTCGCTCGCCATCGCCGTCGCCGTTCTGCTGTTCGTCACCACCTGCTTCCTGTGCGCTGCGGCGTTCGTCTTTGTGCTGCAAAAATACGGGCTGCTGCAGGCCTGCTTCGCGGGGGCCGGCGTCTTTTTTGTCGCCACCATGCTGGCCGCGATTGCCTACATGGTGCGCAAAAAGCAAATTCGTGAGAAGCCGGTCGAAGCCGCCAAATCCACCATGCAGGCGGCGCTCAGCGATCCGATGGTATTGGCCGCCGGACTGCAGATCGTGCGAACCATCGGGCTGAAACGCATCGTTCCCATCATCGCCATTGGCGGGATTGCGCTTGGCTTGATGGCCAGCCGTCGGCAGGGCGATGCAGAACCATCGTCCGAAGAATAACGGATCCAGCCCTTCAAAACAAAAGAGCGCCCGAGGGCGCTCTTTTGTCATTTCAGCAACATAATCAGCTATCAGGTGATGCAGCGGCCCGGCGCGAGCTGCTTCGCGACGGCGGTCAAAACGCTCACCACAGGCTCGCAGGCGACGGGCCGACTGCCCGCAGACGATCCCTTGCCCACTGTCGACACCGGAGCCTTGCGTGCATCGGCGGCATCGCCAGACGGCATACGGACCATCACCGACGAATCGTCCGATCCCGGCACCTTGAACGAAATCGTCACACCGTTAACAGGCGCGCCGACAGCCTCACGGTCGCCCTTCGCTGAGCGATCGACATTGACCATGATCGGTTCGGGGCGCGCTGGGGCGGCCAACGACGCATCACCGCGCTGCACCTGGCCAAGCAGACCGTTGCCGGCCGACACTTCCAGATGCACGGCACCCAGTGCCAGCACGCCTGCCATCACTCCGAGAGTTCCAGAAGCCAGACTAGCCATCTCCCGCCTCACGCATTGCCATGCCGCACAATCGCGGCTCGGCAAAACAACGTGCCTCGCGCGGCTTTCGTTCCCGCGCACCCGGATGCAGGTCTTAAGAAAAATCCGGAGATGACAGGAACATTATCGTGAAGCGCGCGTCGTATCCGAAGCCGGTCAATCCCCCTGCCCCTAATCGACCGGCCCATGGGGGTGTGGCCGTGGTGATGCCGGCCGCACCCCTTTCTTTTTGATCCGTCCCTGACACAAAAAAAACCGGAGCGCTAAAAACGCTCCGGTTTTTTCACCTGCAAAGGATGATCAGGACGCCGCTGCTTTCGGCCTGCTGCGCGAATTGCGCTGAAAGAACAGCGCCTGGCTGGCCACAGCGGAAACCATCGCAGGCTGGAACGGCTTGGAGATCAGGAAGGCAGGCTCAGGCCGCTCGCCGGTGAGAAAACGTTCCGGATAGGCCGTGATGAACACAACCGGCACCTCGAATGATTTCAGCAATTCGTTCACTGCGTCGAGCCCCGAACTGCCATCCGCAAGCTGAATGTCAGCCAGGATCAGGCCGGGCTGCTTGGTCTTTGCAAGCGCAACGGCATCGGTGTGGGTCCGCGCCACACCGATAACATTGTGACCGAGGTTCTTGACCAAGCTCTCGAGGTCCATCGCAATGAAGGTCTCATCCTCAATGATAAGAACATCCGTCGCGATCTCCGCCGCCAACTCGCGGCCGGCCGCGTCCGCCAGCTCACGCACCTTTTCAACGTCAGTGCTGAGGACGTGGGCCACTTCCTCCTCAGAAAAACCTTCCAGCGACAACAACAGGAAGGCCTGACGCGTTGGTGCGGTCAGGCTCGACAACCTCTGCTCTGAAGCTGCCTGCGCCGGGACCTTCTCCGCCCCTTCGTTCAGCGAAACGGAGTTCCAGATCCGGGTGAACAACCGAAACAGCCCAACCCGCGGGCCCAATTTTTCTTCCAGCAGAGTCGAATCCTGAAGCAGGGCCTCCAGCATCGCCGCCACATAGGCGTCGCCGGATGCCTGGCTACCGGTCAGCGCACGGGCATAGCGACGCAACAGTGGCAGATGTTCAGCAACAAGCTGAGAACGAGACATACCCCCTCCAATCAATCATCATTCGTGGATCACTTCCAATGGTACCGCCGACAGACAGCCGGGTTCCCACTTCCCAGCTAACTACGCTTTATCCCGAGAAAAGTTCCTTGGCCTCGGAACTTTCCGGCCATCCTCCCGTTGTCGAGGGCATGATCATGGGGCTGAAAGGCTTCGAAGGAACAAAAACTCCCATATTTTCAATTAGTTATACACTAGTTGCGGTATGGGACGACAACGGACCTCACCAATGAAAGATTTGAAGCCTCCACAAGGAAAGGCCGCCACCGGAGCCGGAAAGCAAGGTGGCCTGAATGCTGAAATCCAATCCCGTATCGGGCATCAGTTGCGCGCCATGTACGACGACGTTGTGCGTCAGGGCGTGCCGGATCGTTTTTCCGATCTGATTCGCCAGCTCGACTCACAGGAAGCTGCCGCGCAGATCGCTGGAGACCCGACAAAAGATGGGAGGGACTAATGCCTCTCACAGACTCACTTCGCGACGATATTCTTGCGACCGTGCCGAGCCTGCGCGCGTTTGCAATTTCGCTCAGCGGTAATGCCGATCGCGCTGACGATCTGGTTCAGGAAACGCTGTTGCGCGCGCTTGCGCATATCGACTCCTTCCAGCCAGGATCGAATCTGCCAGCATGGTTGTTCACAATTCTGCGCAACCTCTTCCGCTCCGATTATCGCAAACGCCGGCGAGAGGTTGAGGACGCCGATGGCAGCTACGCCAAAACTCTCAAGTCGCAGCCCGCTCAGAGTTCGCATCTGGAGTTCGAGGAATTCCGGTCGGCTCTCGACAAGCTGCCGCAGGACCAGCGCGAAGCGCTTATCCTCGTAGGCGCTTCCGGCTTCTCCTATGAAGACGCGGCGGCGATCTGCGGATGCGCGGTCGGCACCATCAAGAGTCGCGTGAATCGTGCGCGCTCGAAACTCAGCGCTCTGCTCTATGTCGAGGGCGCCGAGGATTTCGGACCGGATGACACCATCCGCGCCGTGATCGGTGGCGGCAGCGGCTAGGCGTCCGTTCGCGCCACCACGGATCCAAAAAAGGCGGCCATTTGCGTGGCCGCCTTTCTTCATAAATCCGGTCGATTAATTGAGCCCGCCAAAAGCCCAAATCAAAACCAGCACCGGGATTGGAATCCCGAGCAACCACAATAACAAATAGCGTCCCATGTTATTTTCCTCTGCATCAGCCAATGCGGCTCAATGCATCGCCAGACTGTTTTGTTCCGGCCCCGCGGTCAGCGCTTCACTGGCTTGCTGATGCGTTCAGTGCGGTCCATTTCGGTCTCGTCCACCACTGTCTCCATCGGAGCCGTCAGTTCGTAGACATAGCTGACATCGGTGAAGTAACGCTTCGACGTGCCGCCCAGCGCCTCAGGCGCAACGCGATCCAGAAGAACGATGCCGAATTCGCTGTCCGTCCTGCGGGTCGCAGAACTGGTGTTGAATTCTTCCCACCGGAAATGAAACACCGCATCCGGTGCAGCACTCACACTCCAGTTCGCGACAATATGCGGATGCTTTCCGACCAGCGACAGGCCTTCGTCCGCGTGAGACGCCAGTTCGAAAAACAGCAGCGAAAGGCTTTGCGCTGCCCGCGCGCTTACCGTGATATCAGGCCCGCTCAGCGCGATACGATCGGCATGTGGGATTGCACGCGGTTCGAACAATCCCTTGAGCTTGACGCCTTGCCACTGGCTTTCGCTCAACAGCGAAACGACGTGTGACATCGCATGAATTCGTCCGATCAGAAGATCACGCGCAATGTCGATGTCCGCGCCATGGCGCATGGTCCGGGTCACGATCGACTGGATAACGGCCAGGATGTTTTTCACCCGGTGATTGAGTTCGTCGATCACGGCCGTCAGCCGGCGCTCGAAATCGATCCGGGTCTGGATTTCCCGGCTCAGCCGCAGGTTGTTGTACGAGACGTATCCGAACAGACCGCACAGGATCAGCGTCAGCGCCACACCAATCAGCGTGACAATACCCGCAAGTTCCTGGGCTCGCGTCGCCGGATTTGTCTTGGCGTAATAAATCAGCGTCCAGTCACGCGCGCCGAAGGACACCACCCGTACCAATGGCGGATTTGCCGCATCCAACTGCAGCGGTACGGATGTCACATTGCCATCGGCGTCCCCGACAAGATTGTCCGATGCATTTCGCGGATCGCGCAGTGCAACTGAAAACAGCGACTGGCTCTCGTTGGCGAGCATCAGCGGCGCCATCTTGTAGGAAATCGTCAGGAATCCAGCGACGCTGGTGCCTGTATCGGTATGGACCGGAGACGCCAGGACGATCCCCATAGGCCCGCCAACACGCAGCAGCACAAAGGGATCGGAGGACACCGGCCGGCCCTCCTCCACAGCGCGCTTCAACATCGGCGCAATGACCGGATGATTGTCGAGAATGCGCCCGACAAACGCTTTGGTCTCATCGTTTTGCGGCTCGACATCCATGACAACGGTAGCCGGATCGGGCACCGTCGCGGGATTTAACAGCGAATCATCCACGTTCCGAAGCACGGGATTGGGAAAGCCCGCAATCTTCAGGTCATTCTGCGCGCGGGCGAAGTCCGAACGCGAAATCCGCGCAACCCAACTCGCCACGAGAAAGTCGGTCTTGAACGCGTAGATCGACGAGCGCAGCGGCTGCAGTGCTGTGGCCATATTGGCCGATGGGAACCGAAACAACCCGACTGCAACGCGGGCGAGAAGTTCACGCTCGCTCAAGCGCTCCTGTACCAGACTTGCATGGGTGTCTACCGAGCGGGCCAGATCGATCCTGCCGATCGACAACTCCTGATCATAGACCTTCATAGCCACGAGACCGGAGATAATGACCCCGATGATCGCCATCAGTCCAATGATCAGGCCAAGACGGAGCACGCACTTACTCGAAAGCAATAAGAGATGAAAATAAGCCTGAGCCGGCAAAGCCAGCCCGGGAGATGCAATGAGAGGACGCGAACTCCGAAATGGTCGTCATGATTACTCTGCTGAGACGTTCTCCGGGTCAACCGGCATAAACGCGTCGTGATGAGATTAATGTCAGTAACGCCATATGGTTCCTTCGGGGGGAAAATATACCCCTCCGCCATCATGGTAAATGCGCCGCCCGCCTCCCCGGAGTCGTTCGGCGCAACCGCTTATGAAGCGGCCATGATCAGACCGACCACCACAGCGATAATCCCAAGCAGGATGGCGCCCAGAAAGACGCCGCTATAGTCCCTGCCCGGTTCTGGAAAATATGTCTGCTTCATGCAGGACTAACACCGCCGTGGCAGGAGCGTTCCTGACAGAGTCGATGTGGCTGCGCGGGTGGCGCCCGGTTCCGTCAGTTCGCTTTGCCGCCTGCCGCTGCCCTAAGGCCGCCCTTCGTCTCGATAAAACTGATGATCCTATCCAGTCCCTGGTTCTTTTTCAGGTTGGTCATGACGAAGGGTCGCTCGCCGCGCATGCGTTTCGCGTCGATGTCCATCTTCTCGAGCGACGCACCGACATGGGGGGCGAGGTCGATCTTGTTGATGACAAGAAGATCCGAGCGGGTAATGCCGGGGCCCCCCTTTGAGGGGATCTTGTCGCCTGCCGCGACATCGATGACATAGACGGTGAGATCAGCCAGTTCCGGCGAAAAGGTTGCCGCAAGATTGTCGCCACCGGATTCGATCAGCACCAGATCGAGGTCTGGAAATTTCATCCGCATGTCGGCCACTGCGGCGAGATTCATCGAGGCATCTTCACGGATCGCGGTATGAGGGCAGCCGCCGGTTTCAACACCCGCAATGCGATCCGGTGTCAGGGAACCGGAGCGAACAAGAAATTCCGCATCCCACTTGGTATAGATATCGTTGGTAATCGCCGCGATCTGATAACGCTCGCGCATCGATTTGCAGAGCAGATCCATCAGCGCGGTCTTGCCTGATCCGACCGGGCCGCCAATGCCGACGCGAAGCGGGCCGTTCATGCTGGTGCTCATCACAAAACCTTTCTCAGGATCGAAACAGCCGGGTGTATTGCGTTTCATGGCGCATGCTGGCGAGATCGGCGCGGAATGTCGCGCTGCCGAGATCGTCAAGCGAAGCACCGAGTGATCTTTCTGCCGTCTCGGCAATGACGGGCTCCAATGATGCCAGCGCGCGCTGGCTGTCTGTCTGCCCGAGCGGAATGAGACGGACACCGGCCGAAATCCAGTTCGAGGTGGTTGCATGCAGAAATGCGTGCAGCGTCAACCCAAGCGGAACGCGATGCCCTGCCGCCGTCACCCCGACAGCGACCGGATAAGTCACCGGGCCGGTGACGTGCGACGCCAGCAGATTCAACGCCTCGCAAGGCCAGGCCGAACGCGCGATATCGACAAAGGCGCGCCCCTGCGCGGTGGTTTCCAGATGCCGCTCTCGCGACGGAACGAATGCCGCGGCAAGCTCGGCAACATCGTTCAGAGTCTTGCCATCAGCCGCCGCGGCAGCGCGATAGGCATGGCACAGCAATGTGCCATCGCAAAAGCCTGCGCCATCCAACAACATTGCTGTCAGCCAATCCTGCAATGTGGCCGTGCTGGTGACGTCACCCGCCTCGACGGCCCATTCGATTCCGCTGGAATAGGAAAATGCACCGACGGGAAACGAAGGCGACAACCATGTCATCAACCGGAACAGCGCAGCCGATTCTTCCGTCTCAGCGGCAAAGGCGTGAGTATCGCGATCAGTGCCCGTGGTCATGGGCATGGCTGTGACCGTGGTGATGATCGTGGTCATGCTTGTCATGATCATGATGATGGTCATGACTATGGTGGGCGTGACCATGATGCGCGTGGCCGTGGTCGTGATGGTCATGGCTATGTCCGGCATGACCGCCGCTGGCATAAGCGCCGCCTTCGGGATCGAACGGCGCCTCGATGGCGATGACACGCGCGCCAAGACCGCGCACCATATCCTCGATCACATGATCGCGGCGGATGCGCAGACCCTTGCCGACGATCTGCGTCGGCAGATGGCGGTTGCCCAGATGCCAGGCGATCCGCACCAGATGATGGGGATCGGCGCCTCGGATTTCCACCAGCGGCTCGGGCGCGGCGACCACTTCGATCAGCCGCCCGTCTTCCAGCACCAGCGCATCGCCGCCGCGCAGCGCTATCGCTTCTTCCAGATCCAGCAGGAATTCCAGCCCGCGCGTTCCCGTCATCGCCATGCGACGGCGATGACGGTCGTCGAAATCGAGCACCACCGTATCGGCGGCAGCCTCGGTCCAGCGAACTTGCGGTCGAACCTGCACGGCGCGGATCATGACGTCAGCTTCTGAACTTCGCCGCCAATGATCACTTCGATAGCGGTCGGTGACGCCTTGAACGGGCCGGACAGCGCACGCCAGGCTTTCAGATGCGGCGTGAGACGATGGGCCGCGAGATGATCGTGGCTTTCCCAGCGCTCGACGAACACGAACGTATCCGGATCGGATACGCTGCCATGAAGATCATAAGCGATGCAGCCCGGCTCCTTGCGCGTCTCCGTAATGCAGTCCTTCGCACCGGCGACATAGGCCGCACGATGCTCGGGCTTCACTTTGGTCGTGGCAACGACGTAGATCATCGGACTTCCACATTCGCCGGCGTGATCACTTCGATCTTTGGAGGTGCGGCAAGACACTTCACCACGACGCGGCCGAAGGTTTTCATGTGTTCCATAGAGCGATGCGGCACCAGCGCCTCGGCGTTTTCCCACTGTTCGACAAACACCAGCTTGGTCGGATCGGTCACGCTCTCGTGCAGATCGTAAGCGATATTGCCTGCTTCCTTGCGGGTTTCCGCGATGCAGGCTTTTGCGGCGGCAATAATGTCTGCACGCGTCTCAGGCTTGATGGTCAGGGTCGCAACAACGTAAATCAAGGTATCCTCCCGGCGTTTTCTTGGCGTGGGCGGACCCTAATACATGAAATAGCGCTGCGCCATGGGCAGGACCTCCGCAGGCGCGCAGGTCAGCAATTCACCATCGGCGCGGACCTCGTAGGTCTCCGGATCGACCTCGATTTTCGGCGTTGCGCCATTGTGGATCATGCTCTTCTTCGAGATCCCGCCACGGGTGTTTGAAACAGCATAAAGCTTCTTGTCGATGCCGAGTTTCTTGGCGAGTCCGCCCGCAACTGCCGCCTTCGATGTGAAGACCACGGAAGAGGCCGTCCGTGCCTTGCCGTAAGCCCCGAACATCGGCTGGTAATGTACCGGCTGTGGAGTCGGGATCGATGCGTTCGGATCTCCCATGGGCGCGGCGACAATGGTGCCCCCCTTGACGATGCAATCGGGCTTCACGCCGAAGAACGCGGGCGACCACAGCACGAGGTCCGCCATCTTGCCCTTCTCGATCGAACCGATCAGTTTCGAGACGCCATGCGCAATCGCAGGATTGATCGTGTATTTCGCGATGTAGCGCTTCACACGGAAGTTGTCGTTGTCCTTCCCCTTGTCTTCCGGCAAGGCGCCGCGCTGCTTCTTCATTTTATCCGCGGTCTGCCAGGTGCGGATGATGACTTCGCCAAGACGGCCCATGGCCTGCGAGTCCGATGACAACATCGAAAGCGCGCCGAGATCGTGAAGGATATCCTCCGCCGCAATGGTTTCCTTGCGGATGCGGCTTTCGGCAAACGCCAGATCCTCCGCGATCGACGGATCGAGATGGTGGCAGACCATCAGCATGTCGAGATGCTCGTCGATGGTGTTCCGCGTAAATGGCCGCGTCGGATTGGTCGAGGACGGCAGCACATTCTTCAGGCCCGCGACCTTGATAATGTCCGGCGCGTGGCCGCCGCCCGCGCCTTCTGTGTGGAAGGCATGAATGGTGCGGCCTTTGAACGCCTTGATCGTGTCTTCGACAAAGCCGGATTCGTTCAGCGTATCCGAGTGCAGCATCACCTGAATGTCGTAATCGTCCGCAACGGACAAACAATTGTCGATGGCCGCAGGCGTGGTACCCCAGTCTTCATGCAGCTTCATAGCGCAGGCACCGGCCTTGATCATCTCGACCAGTGCAGCCGGACGCGACGCATTGCCCTTGCCGGAAATGCCGAGATTCACCGGAAATGCATCGAACGACTGGATCATCCGCGCGATATGCCATGGCCCCGGCGTACATGTGGTGGCGAAAGTCCCGTGCGATGGACCGGTGCCGCCACCCAGCATCGAGGTGACGCCGCTCATCAGCGCGTGCTCGATCTGCTGCGGACAGATGAAGTGAATGTGCGAATCGAAACCGCCTGCGGTCAGAATCTTGCCCTCGCCCGCGATGATGTCCGTGCCGGGGCCGATGACGATGGTCACGCCCGGCTGAATATCCGGGTTACCCGCCTTGCCGATCGCCGAAATCAGACCATCCTTGATCGCGATGTCCGCCTTGACGATGCCCCAGTGATCCACGATCAGCGCGTTGGTGATGACGGTATCCGCGGCGCCCTGCTTATTGGTGATCTGGCTCTGGCCCATGCCGTCGCGGATCACCTTGCCGCCGCCGAACTTCACCTCTTCGCCATGGACGGTAAAATCCTTCTCGACCTCGATGATGAGATCGGTGTCCGCAAGCCGGACCCTATCCCCCGTTGTGGGACCGAACATGTCCGCATAGACCGAGCGGGAAATTTTGGTGGCCATCAGACGGCTCCCCTGGCGAGATGCGTCATCCTGAGGTGCGAAGCCGCTCTTGCGGCGAGCCTCGAAGGATGACTGAATTCATGCACGCGGCTCATCCTTCGAGGCGCGCAAGAAAGCGCGCGCACCTCAGGATGACGCCGGCATGTGCGGCGAAAAATGCTCACAGCTTGCCCATTACGTCGCCGCGAAAACCGTAAATCGTCCGCTTGCCTGCCAGTGCAACGAGATGGACCTCGCGCGTTTGCCCCGGCTCGAAACGCACTGCCGTCCCCGCAGCAATGTCGAGGCGCATGCCGCGCGCTTTCTTGCGGTCGAACTTCAGCGCCGGATTGGTTTCGAAGAAGTGATAGTGCGAGCCGACCTGAATCGGCCGGTCGCCGGTGTTGGCCACCGTCAGTGTCGTCGTCTTGCGGCCTGCGTTGAGTTCGATGTCGCCGTCTTTGATGAAGAGCTCACCGGGGATCATTGTTTGTCCTCACCTGATCGGTTCATGCACGGTCACGAGCTTCGTTCCGTCCGGGAACGTCGCTTCGACCTGAATGTCGTGGATCATCTCCGCAATGCCGTCCATGCACTGCTCGCGCGTAATCACTTCCGCGCCAGCCTTCATCAGATCGGCAACCGTGCGACCGTCGCGTGCGCCTTCGATGATGAAATCTGAGATAATGGCAATCGCTTCGGGGTGATTAAGTTTGACACCCCTTTCGAGGCGTCGCCGCGCAACAATGGCAGCCATGGAAACGAGGAGCTTGTCTTTTTCGCGGGGAGACAAATTCATGCGGGCAATATCCGGTCTGTCAGAATTTTAGTTGAGCCAGAGTCTGGGCAAGCCCGACGGGCTCACACGTTCCAGCACTTTCATCATATCGGTGCGGAGCTTTGCGGCATCCTGAGCGCAGAAGCGCGCGATTGCAAATCCGTTCCATGCCGAGATGCCAACTTCCGCACCACAAGCCTCGGATGCTTCGCGAACACGCTCGACGATGGCTTCGTCACCCGGCACGATCAGCGCCGTGCCGATGGCAACGCCGCCGTTTGCGACCGCGCGACCGGCGAGCTTCCCGGCAATGTCACCGTCAAGCCTCACTGTCTCCGCAAAGACAAGCTTGCCACCGATCCGCATCCGCCAGCGGTCGATGAAACTGCCGTTCGTCATGGTCTCGCCCATCGCGGCGCGGCCGAACACGACGATTTCACAGAGCAGCAGCGATGCTGTTGGCGACAGGTCGATGTCGATCCGGCGCGCGACACGGGCACGATCGAACACAATGGTTTCCTGCGGCAGCCACGCCAGACGCGCATCAGCTCCCGCGCGTAACGCGATGTTCACCTGCGCTTCCGGCCCATGGGACCGATAAACCTTTTCCGCCGCGGCGGTCGTGACGGTGAGATGCGCGCCGTCTGCGGCGGCGATATCGATGTCAAAGCGATCACCACCGGCAACACCGCCCGCCGTGTTCACGAACACCGCCGAAAGACCCTTTTGTTCGGGCGAGGGAAAGCGAACGCGGAGCGAACCGGACTCATGCAGTTCTCGCCGCCGCGTTGCGCCATCCTTCAGATGCACGTCGAACTTCACAGTGCCAACCGCCCGGTTGGCCGAGAAAGTATCCGCCGACGATATGATCCCGCTTTGCATCTGTTCCGGCCGGTAGTTGTCCCGTCAGAGCGCCATCTGGCGGCTGATCTCGACGGGATCAAGATTGCTGCGGTCGCAGGTATATTTTACCGCGCCGCGATCCATCACCGCAAAATTGTCGCCGAGCTCGCAGGCAAAGTCGAGATATTGTTCGACCAGCACGATCGCCATCGTCCCCAGGCTGCGCAGATAGGAAATGGCGCGGCCGATATCCTTGATAATCGACGGCTGAATCCCTTCGGTCGGCTCATCGAGCAGGAGCAGTTTTGGCCGCATCACCAGCGCCCGCCCAATGGCGAGCTGCTGCTGCTGACCGCCGGAGAGATCGCCGCCCCGCCGCCCGAGCATGGTGTTCAGCACGGGAAACAGTGAGAATACATCGTCCGGAATGGTGCGATCGTCGCGCTTGAGCGGCGCAAAGCCGGTCTTGAGATTTTCCTCGACGGTCAGCAGCGGAAAGATTTCGCGGCCCTGCGGCACGAATCCGATGCCCCTGCGCGCGCGCTCATAGGGCTTCAACGGACCAAGGTCAGCACCATCGAACGTGATCGAACCATCCTTGATCGGATACTGACCGACCATGGCACGCAGCAAACTCGTCTTGCCGACGCCGTTGCGGCCCAGCACGCATGTCACTTTGCCCGGTTCCGCGGTGAGCGAAACGCCACGCAATGCCTGCGCCGCGCCGTAATAGAGAGTAATGTTCTTTACATCCAACATGCGCTAACGCCCCAGATATACTTCAATGACGCGCTCGTTGTTCGAGACCTGATCGAGCGTGCCTTCCGCAAGAACCGATCCTTCATGCAGGCAGGTGACGCGGACGCCGAGTTCACGCACGAACGTCATGTCATGCTCGACAACGACCACCGTCTTTTCCTTGTTGATCTCCTTGAGCAGCTCCGCGGTCTGATGCGTCTCCACATCGGTCATGCCTGCAACAGGTTCGTCGACCAGCAGCAACTTCGGGTCCTGGGCCAGCAACATTCCGATTTCGAGCCACTGCTTTTGCCCATGCGAAAGCGCGCCTGCCAGGCGATCGCGCGAATCCTTTAAACGGATGGTCTCCAGCACACGCTCGATCCGCTCGCTCTCGTCCGGCGTCTCGCGCCAGAAAAGCGTGCCGCGTACCTTGTGATCGACATTGAGCGCCAGCAGCAGATTGTCTTCGATGGTCTGGCTCTCGAACACCGTCGGTTTCTGGAATTTCCGCCCGATACCAAGTTCGGCGATCTGCGTTTCATCGAGTCGCGTCAGATCGACCTTGCCGTCGAACAGCACGTCGCCTTCGTCCGGCTTGGTCTTGCCGGTGATAATGTCCATCATCGTGGTTTTTCCGGCCCCGTTGGGGCCGATGATCGCACGCATCTCGCCGGGCGCAATGGTCAGCGACAGGTTGTTGATGGCATGAAAGCCGTCGAACGAGACATGCACGCCGTCGAGGTAAAGCATCGCGGAGGTGGCGCGGGTATCCATGACGTTCATGTGCCTTACTCCGCGAGACCTGGTTTGAGACTTGATTCAACACTCGGCTTGGTGACGCCGTCTTCCGCCGCCGCGCTGGCTTCATCCGCCGCAAGTTGTTCGCGACGCCCCGCCCACCAATCCTTGACGGTGCCGACGATGCCCTTCGGCAGCAGCAGCGTCACCAGAATGAACAGCGCGCCAAGCATGAACAGCCAATACGGCGCGAGGACACCGGACGTGAAGACGGTCTTGGCGTAGTTGACGACCACCGCGCCAAGCGCAGCGCCGATCAGCGTGCCGCGTCCGCCGACTGCGACCCAGATGACGGCTTCGATGGAATTGCCCGGGGCAAATTCACCCGGATTGATGATGCCAACCTGCGGCACATACAAGGCACCCGCGACACCGGCCATGCAGGCCGACAGCGTGAACACGAACAGCTTGTAGTTCTCAACGCGGTAACCGAGAAAACGCGTGCGCGATTCCGCATCGCGGATCGCGATCAGCACCTTGCCGAGTTTCGAGGTGACGATGGCGCGGCAAATCAGGAATGCCAGTGCCAATGCCAGACACGACAGCATGAACAGAGCGGCCCGTGTCCCCTGCGCCTGCACGTTGAAGCCGAGGATGTCCTTGAAATCGGTCAGACCGTTGTTGCCGCCGAAGCCGAAGTCGTTGCGGAAGAACGCCAGCAGGAGTGCATAAGTCATCGCCTGCGTGATGATGGAAAGATACACACCGGTGACACGCGAACGGAAAGCCAGCCATCCGAAACAGAAGGCGAGCAGTCCCGGCACCAGCAGCACCATCATGGCCGCGAACCAGAACATATCGAAGCCGTGCCAGTACCACGGCAGCGCCTTGTAGTTCAGGAACACCATGAAATCCGGCAGGACCGGATTGCCGTAGACGCCCCGCGAGCCGATCTGCCGCATCAGGTACATGCCCATCGCATAGCCGCCGAGCGCGAAGAAGGCGCCGTGGCCGAGCGAGAGGATGCCGCAGTAACCCCAGATCAGATCGATCGAGAGCGCGAGGATGGCGTAGCAGAGATATTTTCCGAACAGCGCCATCAGATAAGTCGGCACCTGAAACGGCGACGACGCGGGCAGCAAAAGATTGGACAGCGGCACAAGAATGCCGACGGCAGCCACGATCAGCAGGAAGACGGTCGCGCTCTTGTTGAGCGATCGGGTGAGAAAGTACGGCGTCATGCTTCCACCGACCGGCCCTTAAGCGCGAACAGACCGCGCGGCCGCTTCTGGATGAAGAGGATGATCAGCACGAGGATCGCGATCTTGCCGAGAACAGCACCCGCCACCGGCTCAAGGAACTTGTTGGCAATGCCGAGCGTCATCGCACCCACCAGCGTCCCCCAGAGATTGCCGACGCCGCCGAACACCACGACCATAAAGCTGTCGATGATGTAGCTCTGGCCGAGGTTCGGGCTGACGTTATCGATCTGCGACAGCGCCACACCGGCGATACCCGCAATACCTGAGCCGAGGCCGAAGGTCAGTGCATCGACGCGCGAGGTCGCAATCCCCATGGACGCCGCCATACGGCGGTTCTGCGTCACCGCGCGCATCTCAAGCCCGAGACTGGTGAAACGCAGCATGCCGAGCAGCAGGAAGAACACGACCAGCGTGAAGACCACGATCCATAGGCGATTGTAGGTGATCGTCATCTGACCGATCTCGAACGCGCCGCTCATCCATGACGGATTGCCGACCTCGCGGTTGGTCGGGCCGAACATAGTGCGAACCGCCTGCTGCAGCACCAGCGACAGTCCCCATGTCGCGAGCAGCGTTTCCAATGGACGGCCATAAAGAAAGCGGATGATGCTGCGCTCAATAATGACACCGATCAGGCCCGCGACCAGAAACGCCAGCGGCACCGCGATCAGCAGCGAGTAATCGAACAGCCCGGGATACTGATTACGAATCACCTCCTGCACCATGAAGGTGACGTAAGCGCCGATCATCACCATCTCGCCGTGGGCCATGTTAATGACGCCCATCACGCCGAAGGTAATGGCAAGGCCGATGGCGGCGAGCAACAGCACCGAACCCAGCGAGAGGCCATACCACGCGTTCTGCGCCGTCGCCCAGATCGCAAGCTTGCTCTGGATCGCGCTGATGGCGGCGGCTGATGTGCGTCCGAGCGCAGACTGCGGTTCAAAGGAAAGACCTGTCAGAAGTGCCAATGCCTCCTGATCGCCGCGCTCGCGAATGACCGATACGGCATCGAGCTTGTCAGCCTCGGATGCCTTCGGGTCGAATAGAATGATCGCAGCCCTTGCTTCAGCGAATGCGCGCTTCGCGCTGCTGTTGGTTTCCTTCTGCAGGGCGGTCTCGACCACCGGCAGGAAAGCCGCGTCATGGCTCTTGAACACCGACTGTGCCGCCTGGATGCGTTTGGCTGGATCAGGCGACAACAGGGTCAGTCCGCCCAGCGCAGCTTCGACACCACGACGCAAACGATTGTTGAGGCGCACCGCGGCGGCTCCGGCCGGTGCCGTTGCGGCCTCGCCGGTCGCGGCATCGATGACCTTGCCGCCCTTGTCCTTCACGAAAACTTTCTTGCTCTGCGGATCGGCCAGCAGGCGGCCATCCGCAAGTGCATCGATGATCGGGAAAGCCAGCGGATTGCCGCTGGTCGCCAGCACGCCGACCGCAGCTTCGGTATCGGAAAATGAGTCGTTGGCGAACTGTGCGACGGCATCTTCAAAAGGACCGGCGAAGACCGGCACGCCTGAGACGGCCACAAGCATCAGCGCAATAGCTGCCGCGCGGCAGCGATGAAAAAATGAAAAGAGCACGTGACAACCCCGGCAGAGGTAAGAGGAAGGCGGCGACTGTCGCCGCCTTCCGATCATTCAGATCGAGACACGGGACAGATCAGGAGCCCTGACCGCCGCACTTGTTGGTCTTGGTGTTGAAGTTGCCGCACTTCTTGCCAACCCAGTCACCGATCAGGTCCTTGGAGCCTTCAAGCTCCTTCGACCATGCATCGCCAGCCACGAGGCCGGGGGTCTTCCACACCACGTCGAACTGACCATCAGCTTTGATTTCGCCGATGAAGACAGGCTTGGTGATGTGATGGTTCGGAAGCATTTCCGACACACCGCCAGTGAGGTTCGGCGCCTTGGTGCCCGGAAGCGCGTCGATGACCTTGTCCGGATCGACCGAACCGGCCTTCTCGACGGCCTTCACCCACATATTGAAGCCGATCACATGCGCTTCCATCGGATCGTTGGTCACGCGCTTCGGGTTCTTGGTGTAGGCCTGCCACGACTTGATGAAGGCCTCGTTCTCCGGGGTCTTGATCGACTGGAAGTAGTTCCAGGCAGCCAGATGGCCGAGCAGCGGCTTGGTGTCGATGCCGGCAAGCTCTTCTTCGCCGACCGAGAACGCAACGACCGGAATGTCGGTCGCCTTGATGCCCTGGTTGCCGAGCTCTTTGTAGAACGGAACGTTGGCGTCGCCGTTGATGGTCGAAACCACCGCCGTCTTCTTGCCAGCCGAACCGAACTTCTTGATGTCAGCCACGATCGTCTGCCAGTCCGAGTGACCGAACGGGGTGTAGTTGATCATGATGTCTTCGGCCTTGACGCCCTTCGACTTCAGATAGGCCTCAAGGATCTTGTTGGTGGTGCGCGGATAAACGTAGTCGGTGCCGGCCAGAACCCAGCGCTGCACCTTCTCTTCCTTGGCGAGATAGTCGACCGCCGGGATCGCCTGCTGGTTCGGAGCCGCACCCGTGTAGAACACGTTACGCTCGCTCTCCTCGCCTTCGTACTGCACGGGATAGAACAGGATCGAGTTCAGTTCCTTGAACACCGGCAGCACGGACTTGCGCGACACCGAGGTCCAGCAGCCGAACACCACGGACACCTTGTCCTTGGTGATCAGTTCGCGGGCCTTTTCGGCGAACAGCGGCCAGTTCGAAGCCGGGTCGACCACGACCGCCTCGAGCTTCTTGCCGAGAACGCCGCCCTTCTTGTTCTGCTCATCGATGAGGAAGAGCACCGTATCCTTCAGCGTGGTTTCGCTGATGGCCATCGTTCCTGAAAGTGAATGAAGGACGCCGACCTTGATGGTGTCCTGTGCCTTTGCCCCGCCAACCGAGGCGAGACCCAAAAAAAGACCCGCAGTTGCGGCCAACCATTTACGGCGGCTGAGTGGTGCAACTGCAGCGGTGTTAAAATGCCTAGTCATGCGATGTCATCTCCCTGACGCAGACGTGAAACGCTGTGCGACGGCCTCCGGCCGGCGGCGTTAAGGGAATCGCAAGAACTATGCCATGGCGAGGTTTCACCTAATCATCTGATTTATCTTAGGAAAATTCGATCTGATGCCGAAGTGTATTTTTGCTGCCTAATTTATGCGCGGCTTTCCTGACGAAGCAAAAGGCATTTGCATAAAAAATTTGCAACAACTCGACGATGTATAAAATCCGTGCAAATGATCCGCCGACGCTACCCTATCGCCTTGCCAACCATAATAGCTCCGCGAGGCCCCCGGGACCGATTTCACCTTGAAAGTGCCGTGTTCCTGCTCCATATCAGCGCCACGACCTTGAGAATCATCGGGTCTTTGCGAGCCGCGTGTACTGATCCCGTTTACGGTTTCTGGCTTGCCCCTTCAGCTAACCGAAGCCGACGCCCCAGACACGCGGGTGTCTCCGACACCCGCCCGCACCCGGCATCCCGCCGGGCGCGCGTTGCGACTCATAGAAAGATACCCTTTTGACCTCCTTTCAGGATTTCGGCCTTGCCGATCCAATCTCGCGTGCGCTCAAAGAAGAAAACTACGTCACGCCCACTCCCATCCAGGCCCAGACCATTCCAATCGCCATCACCGGCCGCGACGTCATCGGCATCGCCCAGACCGGCACCGGCAAGACCGCATCCTTCGCGCTCCCAATCCTGCATCGCATCCTGGAAAACCGCATCAAGCCGCAGCCCAAGACCTGCCGCGTGCTGGTGTTGAGCCCGACCCGCGAACTGTCCGGCCAGATCCTCGACAGCTTCAATGCCTATGGCCGCCATATGCGCCTCACCTCGGCGCTGGCGATCGGCGGCGTGCCGATGGGCCGTCAGGTCCGCTCCGTCATGCAGGGCGTAGAAGTCATGGTGGCAACCCCCGGCCGCCTGCTCGATATGGTTCAGGGCAATGCGCTCAAACTCAACCAGGTCGAATTTCTGGTGCTCGATGAAGCCGACCGCATGCTGGACATGGGCTTCATCAACGACATCCGCAAAATCGTCGCCAAGCTGCCGATCAAGCGCCAGACCCTGTTCTTCTCCGCAACCATGCCGAAGGACATTGCCGATCTCGCCGACCAGATGCTGAAGGATCCGGCGCGCGTCGCCGTGACGCCGGTATCGTCCACGGTCGAACGCATCACGCAGAAGGTGCTGCAGGTCGATCATTCGGCAAAGCCCGCCGTTCTGGCGCAGCTTCTCAAGACCGAGCAGGTCAACCGCGCATTGGTCTTCACCCGCACCAAGCACGGTGCCGACAAGGTCGTAAAAGGCCTTGTAAAGGCGGGAATTCCGGCCGAAGCCATCCATGGCAACAAGTCGCAGAACCACCGCGAGCGCGTGCTGGCGGCGTTCCGGACCGGTGACATCCGGACCTTGGTCGCCACCGACATCGCCGCCCGCGGCATCGACGTCGACGGCATCAGCCATGTCATCAACTTCGACCTGACCAACATTCCGGAAACCTACGTCCACCGCATCGGCCGCACCGCGCGTGCCGGCGCAGACGGCACCGCGATTTCGCTGGTGGCGGGAGCGGAGGAGCTCGGCTACCTGCGCGATATCGAACGCCTGATCAAGGTGACATTGCCGAAGGAAGACCGCCGTACGCCCGGACAGCAACAGCAGCGACCGGCCGGGGCTACCCAGCAGCGTCAGGGCCGCTCATCCCACGGTCACGGACACAACCCCAACAACCATGGAGCCCGCGCAAACGATGGCGCACCCGGCTCGAAAGGCCCCCGCCGCCGCAGGCGTCCGGGCGGTGGTAACGGCATGGTCCAGACCAACCGTCATGAGGGTGGCGGACGTCACGAAAATGTCCGTCATGAGCAGCCACGCTCTTCTCACGGCAATGGCGGCGATGGTATTCAGGGCGTCGCATTTCTTCACCGGGAAAGCCGGCCTGCGAAGGCGCAAGACCATAAGCGTCATCAGCGCCCGCAGCGTTCGTAGCTTTTGTTGAACAGCACATTAGAGACTCAATTTCAGAGACTTGGAGACCCCATGGCGAAAGAAGAACTGATCCAGTTTGAAGGACTGGTGACCGAAATCCTTCCCGACGCGCGCTATCGCGTCCAGCTTGATGCGGGGCACGAAATCGTTGCCTACACCGCAGGCAAGATGAAGAAAAACCGCATCAAGACACTGGCGGGTGACCGGGTGACCATCGAGATGTCCCCCTATGATCTTGAAAAAGGCCGCCTGATTTTCCGGCACAAGGACGAACGTCCCGCCGGCGCTGGCGGACCTCCCCGCAGCGGCCCGCCGCGCGGCGGCCAATTTCGCCGCAGGTAACGGCTTCCCTCCGGTTCAGAAGGGATCGCGCACGCTATGCGCGATCCCGCCAATATGGGGCGCGGGGCGCGGGTATCAGAATCCGCGCACGTCAGGATTGTTTTAAGGCCGATTTTCACCTAATATCCGTTGATCGATCTTCGGCCGGACGACCTAGCTATCCACCGGTACAGCCGGTTTAGACGCTGACGGACCTCATCCAAATTTCGATCTCACCGGCTCATTCGTGGGCCATGAAATATCTATCTTGAGAAGGACTACCTGCGTGAGCATGGGAACTGTGAAGTGGTTCAACGCGACTAAGGGCTACGGTTTCATTCAGCCGGATGACGGCGGAAATGACGTGTTCGTTCACATCAGCGCCGTCGAACGCGCTGGCCTGGGAACGCTGCGTGAAGGCCAGAAGATCTCCTACGAGATCGTTGCCGATCGCCGTTCGGGCAAGTCGTCGGCGGACAACCTTCGCGCCGCCGGCTAACTGAAATTTTCGCAGCTGACGCTGCGATACATTTCGGTGACCGAGACATGAATACGGAAAAGGCCGTGCGGATCGCACGGCCTTTTTTGTGTCACAGCCCGATTGGGACGGGCGGAGCCTGCTGAACGCGGTCAGCTCGTATAGTCGACCTTGTCGGACTGGCGAGGCCGCGTATAGGTTTCCTCGGACATCGGAATTCCGACCTTCCCCATAATGTAGCCGGTAATCGGCGTGTAGGTGTATCCGACTTCACTCCAGATCAGATAGGTGTTGGCGACAAGAAGATTGGCCGGCACCGTCGTGACGACCGTATCTTTGGCATAGCCCGCTGACACCGTAACGGTGTTGCCGCTGACGCTTCCGCTGTAACTCCAAACCACCTTGACCTTCTTTGAACTGTCAACGGCGAGCTGCGTAATTTTCTGCGTCATGGTCGCTGGCGTGACGCTGTATGGCGTCATGACGGCACTGCCCATCTTGAAGAAGTTCGAGATGTCGGTGGACGTGACCTTGGAGCCCTGCGAGACAAGATCGGAGAGGGTGCGCGCTGTCAGCGTCACCTTGCGGTCGATGGCCACACCGCTCGACGTGTCGATCATCCCGAACAGAAGCACCAGCATCAGCGGCACGATAAAGGCGAATTCGACGGCCGCGACGCCGCGCTTGTCTCGCCTAAACCGGACAAGAATCTGAAAATTCCGAAACGCGTTCATGGTGCGCGACATCCGTTTCATGACCGTTTGCCCATCAAGGTTCGACACGGAACGCAGCCGTCGCTGCCAGCAACCGTTTGCTGCTGGACGTGTTACGTCCGATATTTGCGATATTGTAGCCAAGCCCGGTGACGAACATCGGCCACTGATAGAAAGCCCGCACCACAACGGTGCTCGTGCTTCCCGCCGGAACAGTCTGATAAGTGAAGTTGTTGACGAAATTTCCGGAGCCGTCGATCGGATCCGAGATGGTCACTGCCGTGCCCTCGGCATACGACTTCACGTCCACGTAGACGCCATCGCAGCTGAGCAGGACATTTACGCGATTGCAAAGATCCTGCTTGAACTGCGCCTGTGTCATGCCGTTGTCTTGCGCCTGATGCGTCAGAAGAAGGCGCGCGGAATCGTGCGTGCCGGTTTCCAGAACCTGCGCCGCGAAAAACACCAGCGCCGTCTCGATGATTGCGAACAACAACACAAAGAACAGCGGAGCGACGAATGCAAATTCGACTGCTGCGGAGCCTCGCCGGCTGCGGCGGAAGCGGCGCATGGCCTTGAGGATAGCGTTCAAAGATGTTGCGGGCGGGCGCATCGAATGACCTCAGCGGAAGTAACTACCGCCAAGACTAGACGACAGAGATTGTTGAATGCTTGCGCCGGGTAAGAACAAGATGCGGCGCGGCATTAACTATTTGTTAACGGATCGAGATCGCGTCAGGGTTTTGCACCCGCGGCGCTGGCCTGAGCATTCAGGATATTGGTCTGGCCAAGGGTCGCATCAAAATAGGCGCGGCCGTCGCCAAGGGTCACGCGCCGTTCGCAAACCGGCGTGCAACTGTAGGATTCCCGCTCCAGTCCGCGATAGACCGTCACCATTTTGTCCATCGGGCCTTCAACCTGAATAGAACGGTTGGCCAGAACACCGCCGCTCCGATCCATGGCAATCATGTTGGTCGAGCCGTAACCCTTGCCAGTCACGACCACCATTCCACCCGGCTGAAGGGTGACATCGGCGATCAGAGGGTTTCCGACAACAATCGTGGCGACCTTTTCAGGCAGCTTGATCACCTTCGCCTGATCGACAACCACCGCGACCATATCGTCATCGCCGGCGAATACAGCAATCGGACATATCAGAAGCCCGGCAACGAGAGACCACAACGCGGCGGACGCCTTTGTGCGGCGAGGCAAGACCTGGATCGACATACTTTACTCCGGGGCGTGTACAAGCCGGCAAAAGCGATACGCAGCGGTGCCGGCGCCCGACATGGCAAATCTGCCGTTAATTGATGAATGAACTGCAAACAGGGGTAAATCCCCGGCCTGTCAGACGGCAAAAATCCCGGCAGTTCAGCACGATGCAGAAAGTTCCATAAATTTGTGGAACCGCGTTATCCGGGAACTTACCGGTTTGGGAGTTACGCGGGATATTCGCGAGTTTCCCGGTTCCCGTTAACTCTTCCGAGGGCGTTCACTTCTAGGCTCACCGCGGTCACGGAGTTCCAGCTTCGCGAAGACCTGAATTCCACAGCATGTGTGCAAACGGAGAATCTAGATGACCAAGCTTGTTGCAAAGTTCCTCAAGAATGAGTCCGGTGCGACCGCCATCGAGTATGGTCTGATCGCAGCCGGTATCGCATTGGCTATCATTGCTGCCGTCAATGGCCTCGGCACCACTCTCAATACCAAGTTCTCGGACATCGGTTCGTCGATCAAGTAAGCGGTACGCACGACTGCTGCATTAGGGCTCCGGGTCACCGGAGCCTTTATTGTATGGGTCCAGCGTTGCCTGAGGCCCCGCCTCTCCCAATCCGGCACATCACAACGAAGATATGCGCGATCCAGTTCGGGGAACGCGCGCGAGGCTTTTTGCGCAAGCGTTAAAGCAGCATTTACCGTCCGCAAGAAGAACTGAATACCCGGATATTTCGGCAATCGAATTAACTGCGCTGCAATTCCTCCTGCGTAGGTTCACCTCATGGTCACGGTGGTTTCCGCCGCCGCAACGGCCAGAGTTCTACAGCCACGTGTATAAATGGAGTTACAGATGACCAAGCTCGTTGCTCGCTTCGTCAAGGACGAATCCGGCGCCACCGCGATCGAGTACGGCCTGATTGCCGCCGGCATTTCGCTGGCAATCATTGCCGCCGTGAACGGTCTGGGCACCACCCTGAACACCAAGTTCTCGACCATCGGTTCGTCGATCAAGTAAGCAGGCGACTGCTCGCTTAAAAAAAGGCTTCGGGAAACCGAAGCCTTTTTTGCGTCCTGTCCATCAGCGTACCGCGTATGAAGCCATCCCCCGCCAAAGGCCTGCATATTAAACTCCCGGCCGCGCGACTGTTCGCGCCGCTTTCCAGCGCTGAGCCTATCCGGCTGGTATGCGCCGCTCTCGTGCTTGCACTGCTGACAGCCTTGTTCCGGATCGTAAGCATATTGTAGCTGGCATTCGAGGATTGTTCATTTCTGCCGGTTAACTTGCCGCTTCGCTCGTTTCAGAGCGCGTTGCGGCGCTTATTCTCGGCAAGACCCTTTACCCTCGGCAAGACCTGGCAAGTTCATGATCCTCGACCTCGCACGCGTCTTTCTGTTTCCCGCCTTGATGGCCTTTGCCGCCGCAAGCGACCTGTTCACGATGACCATTCCAAACCGGGTCTCGCTACTGCTGGTCGCGGGATTTTTCATATTGGCGGGCTTCAGCGGCATGCCGTTGGCCGACATCGCCATGCATACCGGAGCCGGCCTGACCGTGCTTGTCATCGCCTTTGCCTGCTTTGCCTTCGGCTGGATCGGCGGTGGCGACGCCAAAGTGGCGGCTGCGGCCGGACTCTGGTTCGGCTTTCCCCCGCTCGCCAGCTATCTCGTCTACGCGTCGCTGTTCGGCGGCGCGCTGACACTTCTCATGCTTCAGTTCCGGCAGTGGCCGCTGCCCTACTCGCTGGTTTCGCAGGAATGGCTGCAGCGGCTTCACCGCAAGGACAGCGGCATTCCCTATGGCATTGCACTCGCCTTGGGCGCGCTCATGATCTATCCGGAAACCGAATGGATGAAAGCCGTCGACCTGACGCGCTTCATCGGCCACTGAGCCATCGCAACTTCTCATTAACGCGATTTAGATACGCCTCATTAACCATGCTTTGACGTTTAGCTGGTCAAATCCCACCACAGCGACGGGTCCGACGTCGCGGCGTGATGTGGAAAGTGAAGCGTATGAATACCGCGCGGATTGTCGTCCTGAGCATTGCTGTCTGCGCCGGTGGCGCCGCTGCATATCTTGCAAGCAACTCCGGCCCAAAGCCCGTTGAGATGCCCGTGACGATGGAGACCACCGACGTTCTGGTCGCCCGTTCGGATATCGCGCTGGGCCAGACGGTGACGCCGGATGATCTCCAGTGGCAATCTTGGCCCTCATCCACGGCAAGCTCGAGTTTCATCCGCAAGACTGACCGCGCCGAGGCCATGAGCCAGATCGTCGGCTCCATTGCCCGCTCGCCATTCTTGGCGGGGGAACCGATCCGCGAAACCAAACTCGTGAAGGGCAACGGGTCCGGCTTCATGGCCGCGATCCTGCCAACCGGTATGCGCGCGATCTCGACCGAAATCTCGCCGGAAACCGGCGCCGGCGGCTTTATCCTGCCGAACGACAAGGTCGATGTGATCCTGACCAAGCGGGACAAAGGTGCGGATCGGCCCGGCAGCGCCGACTCGATCAACTCCGAGACCATTCTCACCAACATTCGCGTTCTCGCCATCGACCAGACGGTCGGCGAGAAGGACGGACAAAAAGTCGTGGTCGGCAAGACCGCAACGCTCGAATTGAAGCCCGATCAGGCAGAATCGCTGGCGCGCGCACGGCAGGCTGGAACACTGTCTCTCGCCCTGCGCAGCCTCGTCGACGCCAACAAGAATGACGTCGCTGTTGACGAAAGCATGAAGCGCGACAGCGTCAACGTCGTTCGTTACGGCGTTCCAACAACCATGACGACACGGAAGTGATCGAGAGGACGGGGAAGATGAGGCGAGAGGGACATCAGGCACCTGTACGGACCTTCATGGTGCGTGCCCTGTCGTATGCGGCCATCTGTGCGCTGACACTGAATCCGGTCTTGTCGCCGGTGATTGCGAGCGACTACCGCGCGTCTGCCGCTGCCGCATCATCCGGCGGCCAGTTGAACGCACGTTTCCTGCCGCTTGGCATTGGAAAATCCGTCGTGATCGATCTCCCGCGCGATGTGAAGGACGTTCTCGTCGCCGATCCGAAGATCGCGAATGCCGTCGTGCGCTCGGCCCAGCGGGCCTATATCATCGGCGCGGCAGTTGGCCAGACTAATATCATCTTCTTCGATTCCGCCGGTCAGCAGATCGCCGCCTACGACATCGCCGTAACGCGCGATCTCAACGGCGTTCGTGCCGCATTGAAGCAGGCATTTCCGCAGTCGGACATCAGGATTGAAGGCGTCGGCGACGGCGTCATTCTGTCGGGCTGGGCGGCCAACCCCGCCGAAGCACAGCAGGCGCAGGAAATGGCCGCGCGTCTCGTCGGCGGCCCCGACAAGGTTGTGAACAGCATCGCAGTTCGTGGCCGTGACCAGGTCATGCTGAAGGTGACCGTCGCCGAAGTTCAGCGCGACATCATCAAGCAGCTCGGCATCGACCTCAGCGCGAATTTGAACTACGGCACCGCTGTTGTGAATTTCAACAATACCAACCCGTTCACGGCCTACGGGCGCCCGCTTGTTGCAGGCAACAACCTGATCAGCTCGTTCGGTTCGACGGCCGGTGTCCCGTCAGTGACAGCGACAATGCGCGCGATGGAGAGCGCCGGCGTCGTGCGCACACTGGCGGAACCGAACCTGACGGCAATCTCCGGCGAATCCGCGACCTTCGTGGCTGGCGGCGAATTCCCGCTTCCCAAGGGCTATACCTGCGACCCGATCTCGCGCGCCTGTACCACGCAAATCGACTTCAAGAAGTTCGGCATCACCTTGAACTTCACGCCGGTGGTGCTTGCCGAAGGCCGCATCAGCCTGCGCGTTCTGACGGAAGTCTCCGAATTGTCGCCCGACAACTCCATCACGCTCGACCAGTCGGGCAGCACGCTGACCATTCCATCGGTGAAAACCCGCCGCGCCGAAACCACCCTGGAAATTCCATCGGGCGGTTCGATGGCGATGGCCGGCCTCATTCAGGAGCAGACCAAGCAATCGATCAACGGCCTGCCCGGCCTGTCGCAACTGCCGGTGCTCGGCACGCTGTTCCGCAGCCGCGACTACGTCAACCGCAACACCGAGCTGATGGTCCTCGTGACGCCGTACATTGTACGCGCTGTCGCGCAGAAGGATCTGTCGCGTCCCGACGACGGCTTCGCCGATGCTGCGGACCCGCAGTCGGATCTGCTCGGCAACATCAACCGCATCTACGGCGTTCCCGGACGCGTCGAGCCGGGCCGCAAGTATCGCGGGACCTACGGCTTCATCACCGACTGAGATGGGACAAGGACAGTAGCAATGATAACGCGAGTACCCAATCTCAAGCGCAGCCTGCGGATCGCAGTCGCCCTTCTCGGGGCGTCAGCGGCGTTAGGCGCCTGCACCCATACCGATCAGGACACCGTCACCGGCAGCATTCCGAACGATTACCGCCAGCGTCATCCGATTGTGGTTCAGGAAGCTAACCGGACTACCGAAGTCTTCGTCGGCACCGGTCGCGGCGGGCTCACCAGCGCGCAACGCTCGGACATCGCCGGCCTTGCGGAAACATGGTTGCGCGAGGGCACCGGCGGCATCGTGATCGACATGCCGGTCAATACGCCGAATGCCCGCGTTGCGGCTGATTCCCTGCGCGAAATTCGCGGTATCCTGGCTGCGGCTGGCGTGCCGCCGCGCGGCATCACCATCAGGAATTATCGACCGACCGACCCCCGCCAGTTTGCGACGATCCGCGTCAACTATCCGCGCATCACCGCTGATGCGGGTCCCTGCGGCGTGTGGCCTGAAGATCTCGGACCATCCATCAAGAACAAGGGATATCTGGAGAACCGGCCCTATTACAATCTGGGTTGCGCCACCCAGCGCAACCTTGCGGCGATGGTCGATAGCCCTTCCGATCTCGTTCAACCGCGCGCAGAAAGTCCGGCCTACACACCACGCCGGAGCATGGCATTCGACAAGTACCGCAAGGGCACGACCACAACCACTCAATATCCTGAAGCAGACAAGGCAAAGCTGAGCGAAGTGGGCAAATGATTAGTTACGCGCGTCAAGATCAGGAAGACGGAGCGGGCTCGACAGCCGCCGAGGAGCACATTGCTCCCGCGCCACGCGTGTCGGTTCAAGCCTTTTGCGAAACCGTCGAAACCGCTGCGGCTGTGCAGTCCGCGGGTGAAGACCGGCGGCTGGACAAGGCGCATCTGAAGATTCAGATGGGCGGCATGACTGCAGCCATCGAAGCTTATCGCACCGCGCCGACCCCGAATGTCATCCTGCTCGAAACCGAAGGCCGCAACGACATTCTCTCCAGCCTCGACCAGCTCGCCACGGTTTGCGACGCCGGTACGCGCGTCATTGTCATCGGGCGCGTCAATGACGTCGTGCTGTACCGCGAACTGGTCCGGCGCGGCATTAGCGACTACGTGATCGCACCTGTTGCGCCGCTCGACGTCGTGCGCTCGATCTGCGGTTTGTTCTCGGTGCCCGAAGCCAAGGCCGTCGGCCGGATCGTCGCTGTCGTCGGCGCCAAGGGCGGCGTCGGCGCGTCCACCGTGGCGCATAACGTCGCTTGGGCAATCGCGCGCGATCTCGCGCTGGATTCGGTCGTCGCTGATCTCGATCTGGCATTCGGAACCGCTGGCCTCGACTATAATCAGGACCCTCCGCAAGGGATTGCGGACGCCGTATTTTCTCCGGATCGCATCGATACCGCCTTCGTCGATCGCCTGCTGTCGAAGTGCACCGATCATCTCAGCCTGCTTGCCGCGCCCGCGACCCTCGACCGCGTTTACGATTTCGGTTCGGAAGCCTTCGATTCGATCTTCGACACGCTGCGCACGACGATGCCCTGCATCGTTCTCGACGTTCCGCATCAGTGGACCGGATGGACCAAGCGCGCGCTGGTGGGCGCCGACGACATCCTGATCGTCGCTACGCCGGACCTCGCCAATCTGCGCAACACCAAGAACATGTTCGACACGCTGAAGGCCGCGCGGCCGAATGACCGGCCGCCGCTGTACTGTATCAATCAAGCCGGCGTTCCGAAGCGGCCCGAAATCTCGACGAGCGAGTTCGCCAAGGCCATCGAGAGCCAGCCGATCGTAACCATTCCGTTCGAGCCGCAGATCTTCGGCGCAGCGGCGAACAATGGCCAGATGATTGCCGAGATTGCGGCCAACCATCGCACCTCTGAACTGTTTTTGCAGATTGCGCAGCGCCTGACCGGCCGCGGCGAGGCCAAGAAGCCGCGCAATTCGTTTCTGGCGCCTCTGCTCGGAAAACTTCGGGCCAAGTAGCTATCGCGTGGAGTTATCGTCGTGTTTGGTAAGCGTAGCGGATCAGAAGCCGACATCCGGACTGTACCGGTTCCGGATCGCGTGCCGGACATGGCACCCGCAGCAGCGCGTCCGGCAACGCCGAGCGTCGCCTCGCCTCCGTTATCGCCAGCACGTCCGCAAACGCCTGCGCCCGTTGTCGAAGCACGGCGCTCCGACACTTATTATCAGGTCAAGGCAACAATCTTCGGCGCACTGATCGAAGCCATCGATCTTGCGCAGCTGGCAAAGCTCGACGTGGAGTCCGCGCGCGAGGAAATCCGCGATATCGTCAACGAGATCATTGCGATCAAGAATATCGTGATGTCCATCGCCGAGCAGGAAGAACTGCTCGACGATATCTGCAACGACGTTCTTGGCTACGGCCCCCTCGAACCGCTGCTGGCGCGCGACGACATCGCCGACATCATGGTCAACGGCGCCGGCACTGTCTTCATCGAAGTCGGCGGCAAGATCCAGAAGACAGGAATCCGATTCCGCGACAACCAGCAGCTGCTCAACATCTGCCAGCGCATCGTCAGTCAAGTCGGTCGGCGCGTCGACGAATCCTCCCCGATATGCGACGCGCGCCTCGCCGACGGCTCGCGCGTCAACGCCATCGTACCTCCGTTGGCGATCGACGGACCTGCGCTGACCATCCGCAAATTTAAGAAAGACAAGCTGACGCTGGATCAGCTCGTCAAATTCGGCGCGATCTCGCCGGAAGGCGCCCAGATCCTGCAGATCATCGGACGCGTCCGCTGCAATGTGCTGATCTCCGGCGGCACCGGCTCCGGCAAGACCACGCTGCTGAACTGCCTGACCAACTACATCGATGAAGACGAGCGCGTCATCACCTGTGAGGACGCCGCGGAACTGCAACTGCAGCAGCCGCACGTGGTCCGCCTCGAAACGCGCCCGCCCAACATCGAAGGCGAAGGCCAGATCACCATGCGCGATCTGGTCAAGAACTGCCTGCGTATGCGCCCTGAACGCATCATCGTCGGCGAAGTCCGCGGCCCCGAAGCGTTCGATCTGCTGCAGGCGATGAACACGGGCCATGACGGTTCGATGGGGACGCTGCACGCCAACAATCCGCGCGAAGCACTGTCTCGCTGTGAATCCATGATCACGATGGGTGGTTACTCCCTGCCATCGCGCACCATCCGCGAAATGATCTGCGCATCTATCGACGTCATCGTTCAAGCCGCGCGTCTGCGCGACGGCTCCCGCCGCATCACTCACATCACCGAAGTGATGGGAATGGAAGGCGACACCATCATTACCCAGGACATCTTCCTGTACGACCTGATGGGCGAAGACCTGAACGGCAATATCATCGGACGGCATCGCTCGACGGGTATCGGCCGTCCGAAATTCTGGGAACGCGCCCGCTATTACAGCGAAGAAAAGCGGCTCGCGGCGGCGCTCGACGCGGCCGAAGCCGCCGATATATAGAGAACGCGGCCATGGATATGCAGACGCTGGCATTGGCTTTTCTCACCACGGTCACCGTGGGCGGGCTGGCGTGGGTTTTCATCTATCCGCTGTTGTCCGGCGAAAAGCAGGCCGAGAAGCGCCGCGCGTCCTTCGCGCGGGCAGAACCGACGGCGCTGCGCGTCGATGACCGTGCGCGCGTTCGCCGGGTTCAAGTCGAAGAATCCATGAAGGAGCTGGAACAGCGGCTCGTTCAATCTCAGAAACTGACGATCGATGCCCGAATCAGCCAGGCCGGCCTCGGTTGGACGAAACAACAGTTCATGATCGGCTCCGGCATACTTGGCGCGGTAGTCATGTTCGCGGCCTTTTTCGGCGGCGTCCCGCTGCTGCCGGCGATCGGCTTCGCGTTTGCCGCCGGATTTGGGTTGCCGCGCTGGCTGCTGGCTTTCCTCAAGAAACGCCGTGAAGCGAAGTTTCTCGATGCCCTGCCAGATGCCGTCGACGTGATCGTGCGCGGCATCAAGGCCGGCCTTCCGCTGTTCGATTCGCTCAAGGTCGTTGCGGCAGATGCGCCCGAACCGCTGCGCAGCGAGTTCAACGCCATTATCGAGACCCAGACCATCGGCATGCCGCTGGGTGAAGCCTGCCAGCGTCTTTACGAGCGAATGCCGCTGCCGGAAGCCAACTTCTTCGGTATCGTGATCGCGATTCAAACCAAGTCCGGCGGCAACCTGTCGGAAGCGCTCGGCAACCTGTCGAAAGTGCTGCGCGATCGCCGGAAAATGGCGGCAAAAATTCAGGCGATGTCCATGGAGGCGAAAGCATCCGCCGGCATCATCGGCGCGCTGCCGCCCATCGTCATGATCATGGTCTACATCATGACGCCCGATTACATCTCGCTGCTGTGGACCCACCCGACCGGGCGGCTGATGCTGGCCGGATGCGTCATGTGGATGGGAATGGGTATTCTCGTCATGAAGAAAATGATCAACTTCGATTTCTGACGAGGCATCATGCTGGTCGATCTTCTCATCGAAAAATTCCACGACGTCCGGTTCATGACCATGCTGCTGGCGGCGATCGCCGCTGCGGCGACGGCTTATGCGCTGGTGTCTCCGATGTTCGCGGGCGAGGGCCTTTCCAAGCGCATGAAAGCGGTCGCGAGCGAGCGCGAGCGAATGCGCCAGCGCGAACGCGAACGCCTCAATCGCAATGAAAAAGTCTCGCTGCGCCAGTCTCCGAAGCAACTTGTTCAGCGGGTCGTCGATGACTTCAACCTCGGCAAATGGGTTGCCCAGGAAGAGGCTCGCGAGAAACTTGTCATGGCCGGATACCGCGGCCAGGCGCCTTACATCACATTCCTGTTCTTCCGCCTGGTCATGCCGATCGTCTTTCTGATCGGCGCTATCCTCTATGTGTTTGTGCTTTCGAACATGCAGCAGCCAACACCGATGAAGATCGGCATGTGCCTTGGCGCGACATGGCTCGGCATGCAGGCGCCGATGCTGTTCCTGAAGAACGCGATCACCAAGCGGCAACTGTCGATCAAGCGCGCGTTTCCCGACGCGCTCGACCTTCTGCTGATCTGCATTGAGTCGGGCATGTCGATCGAAGCGGCATTTCGCCGGGTGAGTCAGGAGATCGGCAGCCAGTCGATTCCGCTCGCGGAGGAATTCTCGCTGACCACAGCGGAACTGTCCTACCTTCAGGATCGCAAGATGGCCTACGAGAATCTGGCCAAGCGGACCGGTACCGAGGGCGTGAAATCGGTCTGTCTCGCCTTGCAGCAGTCAGAGCGTTACGGCACGCCGCTCGGGCAGACCTTGCGCGTGATGGCGCAGGAAAACCGCGACATGCGCATGAACGAGGCGGAAAAGAAGGCGGCCGCGCTGCCCCCCAAGCTCACGGTGCCGATGATCGTGTTCTTCCTGCCCGTGCTGTTCGTGGTCATTCTCGGCCCGACCGGCATCAAGGTCTCCGAATACATGAAGTAACAAGGCGCGGCGGAAAACATCCGCCGCGGCTTTGCGAATCCGGCATCTGCCGTCATCCGCGGCAAGGTTTGCAACCGGAATCCCGCCTGCCGTTTCCAAAGAGCTGGAACAGCCTGCTGGACTGCGCGCGAAACAATGTCGGGTTTTATGAGCGGCCGGATTCTACAGCGGCGGTTTTTTGCGAACGGCCGTCACGGCTCAGCATTTGCCGCAAGTACGCGACATTGGCCTCCGCTTCATCCGCAGGCAGATCGGCCTTGACGATGGACTCGGCTTCGGCAAAGCGCCCCTGCAGACCGACGACCAATCCGAGATTCTGACGGACTCGGCTGTCAGCCGTCCCGCGATTGTAGGCCCGGCGCAAAACCGATTCCGCCGTGGGCAGATCCTTGGACAGGACATAAGACAGCCCGAGATTGGACAGCACCGAGGGCTCTTCCGGCGCAATCTTCAGCGCGCTCATGTAATAGCGGCGCGCTTCCTCGTGCTTGCCCATCTGATCGAGTGTGGTGCCCTGAACCGAGAGGATTCGCCAATCGGGATTTGCCGGCGAGTGCGCGCGGCTCAGAATGTCAAAAGCCTGCTTGAAGTTTCCATTATCAGCCAGCGCGCGGCCATAAGCGGCAAGCAGCATCTTGTTGCCGGGATTGGCAATCGTCGCCTGTTCCATGACTGCGACAGCCTGCTGACGCTGGCCGTTCTGGCGCAAGGCCTGTCCGTACTGGAGTGCGGCAGCGGTATCGCGTGGATTGGCGCGGTAGCGCTCGCCAAGAGCCTGAATCGCATCAGGCGGCGCCTGATCGGGCGCGGCTTCCGCCCGCGCATTGAGCGATCCGGTGATATCCGGCGAGCGCGCAGTCTGGCACCCGGCCAGACCCGCAGCAAGGATCGCCACGGCAGCAGAGCCGAGGAGCCGGGACAACGGAGAAGGATTACGCATGACGCATGGACTCGCTATCGAGGGTGGCGAAGCCGGATGTCGCAGCAATAGACTGTTAACCCTAATGCATGGTTAATCCGGCGGACTTCGCAACCGATCCAGCGGCAACACCTGACCAAAACAGCGTGTCAAAACACCACTTTGGCCCTGCTGCACAGCGCCGCCGCGCTGCTATAATGCAGTTCCTTGCCTTGCCGCTATCCGGGACAACCATGCATCCTGCCTTTACGAGTTCCACCGACGCCCGCCCCGTTCCCATTACTTTCGCCTCCAAATCAAGCTGGGATTCCATCCGCGCGACGCTCCCCACTGCTGCCCGGCGATTCGCGGAAGCCAATGCCTTTGCAGCCAAACCCGGCCAGTATCTGGCTCTGCCTGCGGAGGACGGGTCCCTCGCCCATGTCCTGTTCGGCATTGAGGATCAGGCCAGCGAATGGCGCGATCTCTTCAGGCCGGGACAATTACCCGGCCTGCTTCCGGCAGGCACCTACAGTTTTGCCAATGCGCCTCACGACATGCGGCTTGCTGCGCTCGCCTTCGCGCTTGGGAGTTATCGGTTCAATCGCTATCGCAAGAACGATGCGCCCAGCGCAAAACTCCTTCCGCCCGCGGACGTGGATATGACCGAAATCACGCGGATGGCGGACGCGGCAGCGCTGGCGCGCGACCTGATCAACACGCCCGCCAACGACATGGGGCCGGATGAACTTGCGCAGGCGGCGAAGGCGCTTGCGGAAAAGTTCGGCGCGAAATACAGCGCAATCATTGGCGACGACCTGCTGAAGCAGAATTTTCCACTGATCCACGCCGTCGGCATGGCTTCGAGCCGCGCCCCCCGCCTGATCGACATTACCTGGGGCGATGAATCGCATCCCAAAGTTACCCTCGTCGGCAAAGGCGTCTGCTTCGATACCGGCGGTCTCGATCTCAAGCCGTCGAGCGGCATGCTGATCATGAAAAAAGACATGGGCGGTGCGGCCAATGTGCTCGCGCTGGCTCAGATGATCATGGACGCGAAGCTCAAAGTGCGGCTGCGCGTCCTGATTCCAGCTGTCGAGAATTCCGTTGCGGGCAATGCGTTCCGGCCGCTGGATATTTTCCCGTCGCGCAAGGGCGTCAATGTCGAGATCGGCAACACCGACGCCGAAGGCCGTCTTGTGCTCGCCGACGCACTCGCGCTGGCGGATGAAGAAAAGCCGGACCTTCTGATCGATCTCGGCACACTGACCGGCGCGGCTCGCGTGGCACTCGGGCCGGATCTGCCGCCGTTCTATACCGACGACGAGGCGCTCGCGGCAGATGTTGCGCGCCATGCCCGTACCGAAAACGATCCGCTATGGCGCATGCCGCTGTGGATGCCTTACGACGCCTGGCTGGATTCCAAGACCGCGAACCTCAACAATGCGCCTGGCGGCACGTTCGCAGGTTCGATCACCTGCGCGCTGTTCCTGAAGCGATTTGTCGAAAGCGCCAAAAGCTGGCTACACGTCGATATCTATGGCTGGACGCCGAGCGCAAAGCCCGCAAAACCCGAGGGTGGCGAATGCCAGGCCGCGCGCGCCGTCTACAAGCTCCTGAGCGAGCGTTATGGCTGACCGAAGCTTTGACCCTCGGCTGACACCGGCGCGGCCGGACCTCGCCGCAAAACATCTTGAAGGCAAGGTCACCGCCGCGCAGTTTGTCGAAGGGACCGAGTTCGAGATTTTTGATCCCGTTGTGCCGGTCCGGCGGGAGCCGTCGCACAATGCAGCGCTCGACACCGAAGCGTTGAAGGGCGAGCGCGTCGTCATCTATGAGCGGGATGCAGAGGGTTGGGCCTGGGGCCAGCTGAAGTCCGATGGCTATGTGGGCTGGCTGCCCGACATCGCGCTGGTCCAGCCGCGCACGACGCCAACGCATAAGGTAACCACCCTGCGCACGTTCGCCTTCCCCGGACCGTCCATCAAACTGCCGCCAACTGAAGTCCTGCCGATGGGCGCTCAACTTCAGATCACGAAGATCGACGGGGTCTTTGCCATAACGAGCCAGCGCCATTACGTGCCGGCGCAACACATCGCACCGCTCGGTGCGACAGAAGCAGACTTTGTTGCGATCGCCGAGCGTTTTGCAGGGACGCCTTATCTGTGGGGCGGACGAACCAGCTTGGGCATCGACTGCTCGGGGCTGGTGCAGACATCCCTTACCGCAGCAGGCATTCCCGCGCCGCGTGACAGCGACATGCAGGAAGCCGCGCTCGGGACCGCGCTGTCTCCGTTACAATGGCAAGACTTGAAACGCGGCGATCTGATTTTCTGGAAGGGCCATGTCGCCATCGTTCGCGACCAGAGCACGATTGTCCATGCCAACGCGTATCACATGGCCACGGCCATCGAGCCGACAGAAGCGGCGATTGCGCGCATCAAGGCGGCGGGCAGCGACGTCACCAGCATCAAGCGGCTGGGTTAGGATTTACATTTCCGGCACAATGTTCGGCGCGGCTTCGATATTGAAAGCCGCCGCGAACAAGGCGCGCGTGTAATCCGTTTTTGGATTCTTGAACAGATCAGCCGCCACGCCCTGTTCCACGACCTTGCCGTGACGCATCACGATCAAGTTGCTCGCAAGCGACGCGACGACGCGCAAGTCATGGGAAATGAACATATAGGTCAGGTCACGCTTGCGCTGCAGATCGCGCAACAGATCCACCATCTGGGCCTGAAACAGCATGTCGAGCGCGCTGGTCGGCTCATCCAGCACCACGAATCTCGGCTCCAGTACGACGGCACGCGCAATGCTGATGCGCTGGCGCTGTCCTCCGGAGAATTCATGCGGATAGCGGAAGCGCGTCGCGGGGTTAAGCCCGACATCGGTGAGCGCTTTCACAACCCGCGCCTCCCGCTCATCCTCGCTCAAGGATGGCTGATGCACACCGAGACCTTCCGCGATGATATCGCCGACTGACATGCGCGGGCTGAGCGCGCCGAACGGGTCCTGAAACACGATCTGCATGTCGCGGCGAACCGGGCGCATGTCCTTGAACTTCAGGCCCTGAATATCCTTGCCGAGGAACACGATCGGTCCGTTCGACGAAATCAGACGCAACAATGCGAGGCCCAGCGTGGTCTTGCCGGACCCGGATTCACCGACCACGCCAAGCGTTTCGCCCTGACGCACCGAGACACTGACGCCATCGACGGCTTTGATGTGTCCGACCGTCTTGCGCAGCAATCCACGTTTGATAGGGAACCAAACCTTGAGATCGTCCGACGACATCACCACCGGTGCATCGGGCCGTGGCGGCGCGGGATCGGGCTTTGGCTCTGCTGCGAGAAGCGCCCTGGTATAGGGATGTTGAGCCGCGGTGAAGACCTGCTCCACCGGCCCCTGCTCGACGATTTTTCCGTTGTTCATGACGCAGACCGTATCGGCAATGCGCCGTACGATGCCGAGATCGTGGGTGATGAACAACATGCTCATGCCAAGGCGTGAGCGTATCTCCGCAAGCAGCTTCAGGATTTGCGCCTGCACCGTCACGTCAAGTGCGGTGGTCGGCTCGTCTGCGATCAAAAGATCGGGCTCGTTCGCCAGCGCCATGGCGATCATCACGCGTTGGCGCTGACCGCCGGACAGTTGGTGCGGATAGCTGGCAAGCCGCGTCTCCGGCTCTGGAATACCAACCTGCGTCAGCAACTCCAGCGTGCGCTCCCGCGCCTTCGCGCCGCGCACACCGTTGTGCAGATAGATCACCTCGCCGATCTGCGCTTCAATGGTGTGAAGCGGATTGAGCGAGGTCATCGGCTCCTGAAAGATGATCGAGATGTCATTGCCGCGAATGCCGCGAATCTCATTCTCACTCATCCCGAGCAAGTCTTGCCCTTTAAAGCGGATGCTTCCACTCGGATGATGCGCGGTCGGATAAGGCAACAGCTTCAGCACCGACAAAGCGCTGACGGATTTTCCCGATCCGGATTCGCCGACCAGCGCCACGCACTGCCCACGTTCGATCGAGAACGAGACCTTGTCGACCGCAACGCTTTCAGCTCCGCCCTGACGGAAGGCTACCGACAGATCGCGCACATCGAGCAGGGGCTGGTTGATCGAGTCCAACATGATCCTACCTGAACGTCTTGCGCGGATCGAAAGCGTCACGCACGCCTTCACCGATGAAGATCAGAAGCGACAGCATGATCGCGACGGAGAAGAACCCGGTGAAGCCGAGCCACGGCGCCTGCACGTTGGCCTTGCCCTGTGACAGCAATTCACCGAGCGACGGCGAGCCGGGCGGCAGGCCAAAGCCAAGGAAATCCAGCGCCGTCAGCGTCATCACCGACGACGACACGATGAATGGCAGGAACGTCATGGTCGCGACCATGGCGTTCGGCAGCAAATGGCGGAACATAATGGTAGCGTTCGAAACGCCGAGCGCGCGCGCCGCCTGAATGTACTCGAAGTTGCGCCCGCGTAAAAATTCCGCACGCACAAGACCGACCAACGACACCCACGAGAACAGCAGCAGGATGCCCAGCAGCACAAAGAATCCCGGCACCAGCACCGACGACAGGATTAACAGAAGATAAAGCGAGGGGATCGCAGTCCAGACTTCGATAAAGCGCTGAAACAGCAAGTCGACCCAGCCGCCGAAATAGCCCTGAATGCCACCAGCCGCGATACCGATCACCGACGAGACAATCGTCAGCGCGAGGCCAAATAAAACCGAGATACGAAAGCCATAGATAAGGCGCGCGACAACGTCACGCCCCTGATCGTCGGTGCCAAGCCAGTTGTATTCAAGATCACGGCAGCCGCGCAGCCCCTTCTTCTCCACCACAGCCTTGCATTGGGCTTCGGTCAGCATCCATGTCGGCGGCGACGGCGCGGGCGTCGGCAGGTCAAGATTATGCGTGCCGTAAGAATAGCGGATCAACGGCCAAAGCACCGTGCCGTTCTTTTCCTTGATGAGTTTCTGCAAGTAAGGATCGCGATAATCCGCCGCGGTCTCGAAGTCGCCACCGAACGCGGTTTCGGGATAGGTCACGAACGCTGGAAAATACAATTTGCCATCGAACTTGATCAGAAACGGCCGGTCGTTGGCGATCAGTTCGGCGAATAGCGAAATGAAAAACAGCAGCGCGAAAATCCAGAACGACCAGTAGCCGCGCCGGTTGGACTTGAAATTGCGCCAGCGACGCTGGTTGAGCGGTGAAATACCAAGCGGGTGACGCGACGGCGGCACAGCTTCGCCCATCGGCGACTGCGCCGTGGTCTCCACCGGAGGTGCGGAAGCAATCGTCATACTTCGCGTGCCTCGAAATCGATCCGCGGATCGATCCACATATAGGCGAGATCGGAAATCAAATTCACGACCAGACCTACCAGTGAAAAAATGAACAGCGTACCGAACACCACCGGATAATCGCGATTGAGCACGCTCTCGAAACCGAGCAAGCCAAGCCCGTCGAGCGAAAAGATGGTTTCGATCAGGAGCGAGCCGGAGAAGAACGCATGAATAAAGGCGCTGGGAAATCCGGCGATTACGATCAGCATGGCGTTACGGAAAATATGCCCGTACAGCACCTGCCGTTCGTTGCAGCCCTTGGCGCGTGCGGTCATGACATACTGCTTGCGGATTTCGTCCAAAAACGAGTTCTTCGTGAGCAGCGTCATGGTGGCGAATGCGCCGAGCGCCATCGAGATCAGCGGCAGCGTGATGTGCCAGAAGTAATCGGTGATCTTCTGGTACCACGGCATTTGCGACCAGCCGTCCGATGTCAAACCGCGCAACGGGAAGATGTCGAAGAACGATCCTCCTGCGAACAGGATGATCAGCAGGATCGCGAACAGGAAGCCTGGAATTGCAAACCCAATAATGATGATGCCGGATGTCCAGGTATCGAACTTCGAACCGTCCTGAATGGCCTTGCGGATGCCGAGCGGGATCGAGATCAGGTAGGTCAGCAGCGTCATCCAGATGCCAAGCGACATCGACACCGGCAGCTTTTCCTTAATGAGCTGGATCACGCTGACGTCTCGGAAATAACTCTTGCCGAAGTCGAAGCGCGCAAAATTCCACAGCATTAGCGCGAAGCGTTCCGGCGCCGGCTTGTCGAAACCGAACTGCTTTTCAAGACTCTTGACGAAATCCGGATCCAGCCCCTGCGCGCCGCGATATTTAGAGGACACCGCATCGGCAGATGCCCCTGCCTGTGGGCGAGAAGCGAAATCGCCGCCGGATGATCCTGAGATGCGCGAGCTTGCGCCGGTGTCCGAACCGGACAATTGCGCGATCACCCGCTCCACCGGCCCGCCGGGAGCAAACTGCACCACGACAAAGGACACGAACAGTATCCCCAGCAAGGTGGGAATCATCAGCAGGATGCGGCGGGCGATATACGCGGTCATGGATTATTTCGCCTGCTCGGATTTGGCCGGTGCAGCCTGCTCCGGCTTTCTGGCTTTCGCCTCATCGCTCCACCACAGATCCGGCGTACCGACACCGCTGATGTATCGCGGAATGTTCGAAGGATGGGCAAATACATCCCAATAGGCAATGCGATGGCTCGCCGAATACCACTGCGGCACCCAGTAACGGCCGGCGCGGAACACGCGATCGAAGGCACGGCAGGCGACGCGGAGTTCGTCGCGGTTCTCGGCAGCGATAATCCGCTCGATCAGCGCATCGATTGCGGGATTCTTGATGCCCGACAAGTTCTGCGAGCCCTTGATATCGGCGACCTGCGACGAGAAGAAGGTGCGCATCGCATCACCTGGCGTCGTCGACATACTGAATCGCTGGATCGCGGTGTCGAAATCGAAGTCATCGACGCGGGCGCGAAATTGCACCGGATCGACCAGCCGCACGCTGGCCTCGATTCCCAGTACGCCAAGATTCTTGATGTAAGGCGCGTGATGCGCCTGGAATGCCGGTTCATCGAGCAGGAACTCGATGCGGAACACATCGCCATTCGGCAAGCGGCGTTTGCCGTCCTTGATGGGGTAACCCGCGTCTTGCAGCAATTGCGACGCCTTGCGCAGCAGCGCCCGATCCTGCCCCGACCCATCGCTCACGGGGGGGACAAACGGCGCACCGAACACCTCGTCCGGCACCTGTCCGCGAAACGGCTCCAGCAGCTTCAATTCCTCTGGCGGCGGCGGGCCTTCGGCCATCAGATCGGAATTCTGGAATGGCGAGACCGTGCGCGCATAGGCGCCGTACATGATGGTCTTGTTGGTCCACTCGAAATCGAAGGCGTTGATCAGAGCCTCACGCACGCGCGGATCCTTGAACTGCGCGCGCCGCATGTTGAGAAACCAGCCTTGTGCACCTGACGGTGTATCGTCGGGCAACTTCTCCTGCTTCACGCGGCCATCCTTGATCGCCGGGAAATCGTAACGCGTATTCCAGATGCGCGCTGTGAATTCCTCGCGATAAAGATAATTCCGGCCGGTGAAACCTTCGAATGCGACATCCCGGTCGCGATAGAATTCGTAACGCACCGTGTCGAAATTGAAGGCGCCGCGCGAGACCGGCAGATCCTTCGCCCACCAATCCTTGACGCGCTCGTATTCGATATAGCGCCCTGCCTCGAAACGTCCCACCTTGTAAGGTCCCGAGCCGAGCGGAATGTCGAGCGTGGATTCCTCGAACGGCTTCTTGTCGTAATACGACTTCGAAAAAATCGGCAGGCCGGCCACATATAGAGGCACATCGCGGCCGCGCTTGTCGGCAAACGTTACAGTCACGGTCGCATCATCGCCGGCTTCCGCCCGGGTCATGTCGCGCAACTGCTGCTGGATAATCGGATGCCCCTTCTCCTTGAGCACCGTCAGGGAGAATGCCACGTCCTTCGCGGTGATCTTCGTGCCATCGTGGAAGCGCGCCTCGGGCCGCAACGTAAAACGATAAGTCAGTTTGTCCGGCGAAATCCGCACCGAACGTGCGACCAGGCCATACATCGCATCCGGTTCGTCGCTTGCACGCACCATCAGCGACGCAAAGGTCTGATCCATGCCAAAGGCGCCATCGCCTTTCAGAATGAAGCTGTTGAGCGAATTAAAAGTCTGGAACGACGTATTATAGGATCGCAGAGACGGAATCGTCGAGAAGACGCCGCCTTTCGGCGCACTGACGTTCACATAGTCGAAATTCCTGAAATCCGCGGGGTATTTCAGATCGCCAAAGGCCGACATGCCATGGGATTCGGGTGCAGCCTCAACAGCGGATTGAGCCGCGGCACCAAGCGGCGTCCATGCGGCAGCCACGGCGCTGCCGCCAAGAACGAGAACGCGCCGCCGCGAGAGCCCGGTCAAGAACGCCTGCCGATCTTGTCGGCCTTCTCCTTGTCGTACCACCACAGCGATGGCAGACCGGAGCGGCCGTATTTCGGAAGCGGCGCATGGCTGAAGCGATCCCACCGCGCGCTTCGCAGGAATCCGTAAGTGAACTGCGGCACGACGTAATAATGCCAGAGCAGCACGCGATCCAGCGCCTTGGTCGCGGCCACCAGCGTCTCGCGGTCACTCGCATAAATGATCTTGTCGATCAGCTTGTCGATCACCGGATTCTTGATCCCGATGGTGTTGCGCGAGCCGGGAATATCCGCCGCCGGCGTGCCCCAGAAATCCCGCTGCTCGTTGCCGGGCGACAGCGACTGTGCCCAAACGTCCGAGATGATGTCATAGTCGAAATTGCGCACGCGGTTCTGATACTGCGCGTCGTCGACGGTGCGAACATTCACGGTGACGCCCAGCCGCTCCAGCGAGGGCTTGTAGAACAAAACGATGCGCTCGAACGACGGGTTATCCAGCAGGAATTCAACCACGACCGGCGTACCGTCCTTCCTGACCAGTTTGCCGTCGCGCACTTCATAGCCCGCCTCGCGAAGCAGCCGCGTCGCATTGCGAAGATTGTCGCGCACTTTCTCCGGGTCGCCGCCGACGGGATTCTCGTAAGGCTTCGCGATCACCTCCGGCGGGATATCGCCGTAGACCTCTTTGAGAATTTCGAATTCCTTCTGAACCGGAATTCCGGAACTGGCGAGGTCCGTTCCCTCGAAGTAGCTATTGATACGCTTGTACTTGCCGTAGAAGAGCTGCTTGTTCATCTCTTCGAAATCGAATGCATAATTGAACGCACGGCGCACGCGTTTGTCCGCGAACAGTTCGCGGCGGATGTTGAAGGCAAAACCCTGCATCCGGCCCGAGTCGTTGATCGGAAACTCCTCCAGCAAGACGCGCTTATCTTTCACCGCAGGGAAATCGTAGGCCGTGGCCCAGCTCTTGGCCGAGGATTCCACGGTCCAGTCCGCCTGATCCGCCTTGAACGCCTCGAGCGACACAGTGGTGTCGCGGAAGAACTCAAAACGCATTTCATCGAAATTTTGCTGACCGACACGCACCGGTGTCTTCAAACCCCAGTAGTCTTTCACCCGCTCCACCGTCACAGAACGGCCTGCGACAAAATCCTTGATCGCATAAGGGCCCGAGCCCAGCGGCTTTTCCAGTGTGGTCGCGCCGATGTCGCGCTTGCGGCCTTCACTGTCGGTGCCTTCCCACCAATGCTTCGGAAGAACGATCAACTCGCCCACAATGGTTGGCAATTCGCGATTGCCCGGCGCATCGAAGGTGAATTTGATCTCGTGCGATCCGACCTTCTCCGCCTTCACCACATGCTTGTAGTAGGAGGAATACATCGGGCTGTATTTCTTCAGCACCTCGAGCGAGAACAGCACGTCCTCCGGCGTTACCGGCTTGCCGTCATGCCAGCGCGCTTCCTTGCGCAGACGATAGGTGACCCAGGAGAAATCATCAGGATGCATCGCGGCTTCGGCCAGCAAGCCGTATTTGGTGCTGGCCTCGTCCAGCGACTGCACCATCAGCGATTCATAGATCAGCATCACGGCCGGCGCGATATTGCCCTTCACGCCCGCAACAGCGAAGTTGAAGTTGTCGAACGTGCCGATCGAAATCTGCCGCGTGCTGCCGCCTTTGGGTGCATCCGGATTGACGTAATCAAACCGTGTGAAGCCTGCGGGATATTTGATGTCGCCGAACAGCGACAGTGCATGCTTCCATTCAGGTGCGGCTGTTTGGGCGTGCGCGGAAGCGATCGCATCCAGCCCTGTCGCCTTCAGCATCGGAACCGTGGCGACAAACGCACCGCTCTGAAGAAGGCTGCGCCGGGAAATGCTCAAATCGAATGTTCCTGTTGCTGATCGAAAAACAGATGCGAGTGTCCCGTATCCGGCGTTCGCCTCATTCTGCGGCACCTTCCGAACGAACGTCGGATACGAAAGGGCACTCGCAGATAATAATTCTAGTGATCCTTTGGTTCTGACATTCGTAAAGCGCCCGAGACAACATCATACGAATGTCAGAACCGGATCACTAAGCAACGTCTTGGCCGATTATGTCGGTTTTTGGATATGATGCCAGCCCGTACCCGCAGGTTCTTTGCGGCGAAATGTCCGGCACGAAAACAACAGCAATTCCAACGCAAAAACGGCCAGGCAAGCCTGGCCGTTCTTGAATTAAATTTCGGTCACCCGCCTGAGACTCATTTGCTCGCGGTCGGCAGCGGCACAGGCGTATCAGCCAGTGTGCGCAGGTAGGCAATCAGGTCAGCACGCTCGCTGTCCTTGCTGATGCCGGCGAAGCCCATCGCGGTGCCCGGGACAAAACCCTTCGGGCTGGCGATGAACTTGTTGAGGTTGTCGTAAGTCCACTTGCCGCCTTTGCCCTTCATCGCAGCCGAGAAGTTGAAGCCGCCACGGCCATGGCCAACCTCGTCGTCGAGAATGCCGTAGAGGTTCGGGCCGACCTTGTTCGCGCCGTTCTTTTCGAAGGTATGGCAGGCCGCGCACTTCTTGGCGGCGGCAGCGCCCTTCTCGATGGAAGCGGTCTGGAGCAGTTTTTCGATCGGCTCGCTCGGTGCAGCAGCAGCCGCCGGGCCAGCAGCACCATCGGTTTCTTTCACCGCGATCTCGAAACCGGGCTTTTCCAGCTTCTTTGGCGCGAAAATAGCGTTGGCGGCCATGTTGGTCGCGAGCAGAACGAGGCAGGTGCCAAGCACTGCGCCCATGATCTTGTTGAGTTCGAAGGAGTCCATTTTGGATCAGGCTCCGGGGCCGTTAGGTCGATGTCTGCGGCCGGGAAATGGCCATGAAATTTACTACCGGCAGCCGTCGTGCGGCGCAATACTGGCAGCGGGATCGAGATAACGGTTTGCCTGCCTTCTGGCAACCCGTATAAACGCGCGACCCTTTGAAAACGCCCGTTATTTCCTCATAAATCTGGCTGTCCGAGCCGCCTGCCTCCGATGACAAAAACCCGCGCTCTCGTGCTGATTCCCGCCCGCATGGCCGCCACCCGCCTGCCGGGCAAGCCGCTTCTGGATATCGGCGGGCTCCCGATGATCGTCCAGGTTGTTCGCCGGGCGGAAGCGGCGCGAATCGGAAGGGTCGTGGTGGCGACGGATTCGGCGGATATCGCGGCAGCCGTCACCAGCCATGGCGGTGAGGCCGTCATGACCCGCGCCGACCATCCCTCCGGCTCCGACCGGATCTTCGAGGCGCTTCAGACTTTGGATAGCGCAGGCGAGATCGACACCATCATCAATGTTCAGGGCGACCTGCCCACCATCGACCCCGAGGCCGTCCGGGCCGTGTTGTCCCCTTTCGACAATCCCGAGGTGGATATCGCGACCCTTGCCGCCGTCATTGCGAAAGATGAGGAACATACCAATCCCAACGTCGTGAAGGTGGTCGGCTCCCCGCTCAGCGCCACGAGGCTGCGGGCGCTGTATTTCACCCGTGCAACCGCGCCTTATGGCGATGGCCCGCGCCATCATCATATCGGCCTCTATGCCTACCGGCGCAGCGCACTGACGCGGTTCGTGGCCCTGCCGCCCTCGCCGCTCGAGGTCCGCGAAAAGCTCGAACAACTGCGGGCGCTGGAGGCTGGAATGCGGATCGATGTCGCCGTGGTTGACACCGTGCCTTTGGGCGTCGATACGCCTCATGACCTTGAGATCGCACGCCAGATGCTGGCGGGAAGACCATCATGACCCAACCAATGAAAATCGCCTTCCAGGGCGAGCCCGGAGCCAACTCGCATATCGCGATCGCGGAGGCGTTTCCTGACGCAACGCCGCTGCCCTGCGCTACTTTCGAGGACGCGCTCGCCGCGATCTCCTCGGGCGAGGCCGCACTCGGCATGATCCCGATCGAGAACACGCTGGCTGGCCGGGTCGCCGACATTCACCACCTGCTGCCGCAGTCCGGACTTTTCATTGTCGGCGAATGGTTTCTGCCGATCCGCCATCAGTTGATGGGGCTGCGCGGCGCCAAGCTCGGCGACATCAAGACGGTCGAGAGCCATGTCCACGCCATCGGACAGTGCCGCAACATCATCCGCAAGCTCGGCATCAAACCGATCATTGCAACAGACACCGCCGGCGCGGCCCGCATCGTGTCCGAACGGAACGACAAGAGCTGCGCGGCCATTGCACCGCGCCTCGCCGCCGATATCTACGGCCTCGACATTCTCGCAGAGGACATTGAGGACGAGAGCCACAACACCACGCGCTTTGTGATCCTGGCGCGCGAGCCGGTCTGGCCGGAGAAAGGCTCCGGGGCGCTGGTGACGACGTTTGTCTTCCGCGTCCGCAACCTGCCGGCGGCGCTCTACAAAGCCATGGGCGGCTTCGCCACCAACGGCGTCAACATGACCAAGCTTGAAAGCTACATGGTGGAGGGCAACTTCTTCGCCACGCAGTTCTATGCCGATGTCGACGGCCATCCCGACGACAAGAACCTTGCTTTTGCGCTGGAAGAACTGAAGTTTTTCTCGAAAGAACTGCGCATCGTCGGCGTCTATCCGGCGCATCCTTTCCGCGTGGCATTTACGGAAAAGGCTGCGGAATAAGGCGAACTACGCCGCCGCCTGTTTTCCGATCCCGAATGCGTCCGCAAGCAGACTATAGGACCGCTTGCGCGCGTCGTGATCGTAGGTCGCCGTGATCACCATCACTTCGTCCGCCTTGCAGACCTCGATCAGCGGCGTGATTTTCTCCATCACTGTCTGCTTTGAGCCGACGAACAGCCGCGAGCGGTTGCGCGCGATACTCGCGCGATCCGCATCGGAATACGGATAGGCCTGCGCCTCCTCGATACTCGGCAGCGGACGATATTGTCCCCGGTCGCGCAGCAGGCGATTGAGATCGGCGGAAGATGCCAGCCGGTCAGCCTCTTCATCGGTCTCGGCCATGATCACGGCAATCGCAAGGATCGCGTAAGGCGTCTCGCGCCAGTGTGATGGCTTGAAATGCGCGCGATAGTGAATCATCGCATCGGCTGCGTCATGCGACGCGAAATGATGCGCGAATGCGAAACCCATGCCGACCTGTGCCGACAACTGCGCGCTGTAATCGCTGGATCCGAGCAGCCAGATCGGCGGCAACGGCGCATCGTCCGGCATCGCGAACACGTTGTTATAGGGATGACCTTCCGGGAATTTGCGTGTCTCCCACAACGTCAGCTCGATCAGACGCTCGATAAAATCATCTCCGCCGCGCGGGTCGAACCGCTGGCGCAGCGCGTGCATCGTCGTCTGGTCGGTACCGGGCGCGCGGCCAAGTCCAAGATCAATGCGGCCGGGAAACAGCGCTTCCAGCATCTTGAACCGCTCGGCCACCATGATCGGCGCATGGTTCGGCAGCATCACGCCACCCGATCCGACGCGGATGCGCTGCGTCGCTGCTGCAATCTGGCCGATCATGATTTCGGGCGCGGGTGACGCGACCGAGGCAAGGCTGTGATGTTCGGCCAACCAGTAGCGCGTATAGCCGAGACGATCGGCATGCTGCGCCAGATCGATGCTGTTGCGCAGCGACTGCGAAGGCTTGGTGCCGGTGGTGACGACCGAGAGGTCGAGAACGGAAAGCGGGGTCATGAAACCCAAGCTAGTGGCTCTCCGTCAGCGGTCAAATCACTGGCGCGCATGTCACCCAACCAGGCGCGGCCAAACTCTTGTGGGCAAACACACGACATATTAGATCGATTATCGAAAATTAGCCCACCTGGAAATGTGGAAACGAACCCGAAATTTGAATAAATCAGGCCATTTTTGGCTATTTTTGTCCGTATTCAGGTTAAAAGTACCGTATTCTCTGCCCTCACGGATCAATTCAATCGGCTATATTGGGCAATTTCCCACACTCGTTTTGCAGGAGATGGGCTGTCGGAAGCCTTTGTCTTCGCTTATTTTGCTCGGAACGGCGAAACGGTGACGAAGTCCGGCCCAAAAGGCCGAATGAAGGCGCACCCCGGCGCGTAGCGGCAGCCCGACTTGTCCCGCGCAAAGCCATCAAAATTTGGAGTTGAGAAGCGTGACGAGCGATACAGCCGCCCCTGCCGAACCGCGTGGACAAAAGCGTCCAGCGATTTCCTTCGAGTTCTTTCCGCCGAAGACCGAGGAGATGGAGCGCGGCCTGTGGGAGGTCATCAACCGGCTCGCGCCCCTGACGCCGAATTTCGTGTCCGTGACCTACGGCGCGGGCGGATCGACCCGTGAGCGCACGCATTCGACCATCGCCCGCATTCTCGGCGAGACCAAGCTCACGCCCGCCGCGCATCTCACCTGTGTCGCTGCATCCAAGGCGGACATCGATGACGTGGTCGCGCGCTATCACGAGGTCGGCGTCCGTCACATCGTCGCGCTGCGCGGCGATCCGACCACGGGCATCGGCACAGCATATACCGCCCATCCCGATGGCTATCATCAATCCTCCGATCTCGTTGCGGCTATCCGGCGCAATCATCCCGACATGGAAGTCAGTGTCTCGGCCTATCCGGAGAAGCATCCGGAAAGCACCAGCATCGATGCGGATATCGATGCACTGAAAGCCAAGGTCGATGCGGGCGCAACCCGCGCCATCACCCAGTTCTTCTTCGATAACGACCTCTACTATCGTTACCTCGACCGCGTCCAAGCGGCAGGCATCACGATCCCTATCGTGCCGGGCATTCTGCCCGTGCAGAATTTCAAGCTGGCGAAGAATTTCGCGACCCGCGCCGGCGCGACCATTCCCGGTTGGCTGGAAGCCAAGTTCGAAGGTCTCGACGACGACGCCGATACGCGCCGCCTCGTGGCCGCAACCGTCGCCGCTGGCCAGGTGCAAAAACTGGCCAAGCAGGGCGTCGAGAATTTCCACTTCTATACGATGAACCGCGCCGATCTTGTGTTCGCGATCAGCCACCTGCTCGGCATTCGCCCGACCGGCGCGCAGAAGGCTGCGTGATATCATGACCCTGAAAACTTCGCCGACCGCCGACCGCTTCCGCGCGCTCGCCCGCGAGAAAATCCTCGTGCTCGACGGCGCGATGGGCACCATGATCCAGGGCCTGCAATTCGATGAAGCGGCGTTTCGCGGCGAGCGCTTCAAGGATTTCCATCGCGACGTCAAAGGCAACAACGACCTTCTGATCCTCACCCAGCCGCAGGCGATCGAGGACATCCACTTCGCCTATCTCGACGCGGGCGCGGACATCGTCGCGACCAATACGTTCTCGTCCACGTCCATCGCACAGGCCGACTACGACATGGTCGACCTCGCCTATGAACTCAATCGCGACGGCGCGAAGCTGGCACGCAATGCCGCCAACCGTGCCACCGCGAAGGATGGCAAGCCGCGCTTTGTCGCCGGCGCGCTCGGCCCAACCAACCGCACCGCGTCGATTTCGCCGGACGTCGCCAATCCCGGCTACCGTGCGGTGACCTTCGACGACCTGCGCATCGCCTATAGCGAGCAGATCAACGGACTGCTCGACGGCGGCGCTGATGTGCTTCTCGTTGAGACCATCTTCGACACGCTAAACGCCAAGGCCGCGCTCTATGCGATTGCGGAAATCTCCGAGGCGCGCGGCATCCATGTGCCGGTGATGATCTCCGGCACCATCACCGACAAGTCGGGACGGTTGCTCTCCGGGCAGTTGCCGGAAGCGTTTTGGTACTCGGTCCAGCACGCCAATCCGATCACCATCGGCTTCAACTGCGCGCTGGGCGCCGAAGACCTCCGCGCGCATATCGCGGACATCGGCCGCGTCGCGGACACGCTGGTCTGTGCCTATCCGAACGCGGGCCTGCCGAACGAATTCGGCCAGTATGACGAGACGCCGGAATACATGGCGCGCCTTGTCGGCGAGTTCGCGCAGGCTGGCCTGGTCAATGTGGTCGGCGGCTGCTGCGGCACCACGCCCGCGCACATCAAGGCCATTGCCGAAGCCTGCGCGCCGCACAAGCCGCGCATCGTCCCTGAAATTCCGCCGCTGCTGCGCCTTTCGGGCTTGGAGCCGTTCAACCTCACCGCTGACATTCCCTTCGTCAACGTCGGAGAACGCACCAACGTCACCGGCTCGGCGCGCTTCCGCAAGCTGATCAAGAACGGCGACTATACCGCCGCGCTGCAGGTGGCGCGCGATCAGGTCGAGAACGGCGCGCAAGTCATCGACGTCAACATGGATGAAGGCCTGCTCGATTCAAAGCAAGCGATGATCGACTTCCTCAATCTGGTTGCCTCAGAACCGGACATCGCCCGTGTTCCGGTGATGATCGACTCGTCGAAATTCGACGTGATCGAGGCCGGCTTGAAATGCGTGCAGGGCAAACCGATCGTCAACTCGATCTCCATGAAGGAAGGCGTCGACAAATTCCTGCACGAAGCATCCATCGCCCGTCGCCACGGCGCGGCCGTTGTGGTGATGGCCTTCGACGAAGTCGGACAGGCAGATACGTTCGAGCGCAAGATCGAAATCTGCAAACGTGCCTATGACCTGCTGATCGAGAAGCTCGACTTTCCGCCGCAGGACATCATCTTCGACCCGAATATCTTCGCCATCGCGACCGGCCTCGAAGAACACAACAATTACGGTGTCGATTTCATCGAGGCCACGCGCTGGATCAGGCAGAACCTGCCGCATGCCCACATCTCCGGCGGCGTCTCGAATCTCTCGTTCTCGTTCCGCGGCAACGAGCCCGTGCGCGAGGCCATGCATTCGGTGTTCCTGTATCACGCCATCAAGGCGGGCATGGACATGGGCATCGTCAATGCCGGGCAGATGGTGATCTACGACGACATCGATCCGGAACTGCGCCAGGTCTGCGAAGACACGATTCTGAACCGCGATCCGGGTGCATCGGAACGGCTGCTTGAACTCGCCGAGAAATTCCGCGGTCAGGAAAAGCAGGTCAAGGAACAGGACCTCGCCTGGCGCGAATGGCCGGTGGAGAAGCGCCTGAGCCACGCGCTGGTCAACGGCATCACCGAATATATCGACGCCGATACCGAAGCCGCGCGCCTCACGGTGGAACGGCCGCTGCATGTGATCGAAGGTCCGTTGATGGACGGCATGAACGTCGTCGGCGATCTGTTCGGCGCGGGCAAGATGTTCCTGCCGCAGGTGGTGAAGTCCGCCCGCGTGATGAAGCAGGCGGTCGCCTATCTGATGCCGTTCATGGAAGAAGAGAAGGCGCGCAATCAGGCCGCTGGCATTGCAGGCGACGGCCGCAACTCCGCTGGCAAGATCGTGCTCGCCACGGTGAAGGGCGATGTGCACGACATCGGCAAGAACATTGTCGGTATTGTGCTCCAGTGCAACAATTTCGAGGTGGTCGATCTTGGCGTGATGGTGCCTGCCTCGAAGATCATCGAGACGGCAAAGGCGGAGAACGCCGACATTATCGGTCTCTCAGGCCTGATTACGCCGTCGCTGGATGAAATGGTGTTCATGGGCGCCGAACTGGAGCGCCTAGGCCTCGATATTCCGCTCTTGATCGGCGGTGCCACCACCAGCCGTGTGCACACCGCCGTGAAGATCGATCCCGCTTACAGGCGCGGTCCCGTCGTGCATGTCAACGATGCCAGCCGCGCAGTGGGCGTCGCCTCCTCGCTGCTTTCGCCGGAGAAGAAAGCCGAGTATGCCCGCGAGATCCGCGCCGACTACGCGAAGATCTCCGATGCGCACTTCAAGGCGCAGCAGAACAAGAAGCGCTTGTCGCTGGAAGCCGCGCGCGGCAATGCCCACAAGATCGACTGGAGCAAGACCCAGCCGACAAAGCCCGCTTTCATCGGCCTGAAGAGCTTCAGCGATTATTCGCTGAAGGAACTGGCCGACTACATCGACTGGACGCCGTTTTTCCAGACCTGGGAACTGGCGGGACGTTTTCCGGCGATCCTCGACGACGCCAAGGTCGGCGAAGCTGCACGCGCACTCTATGACGACGCACAGAAGATGCTGGCGCGTATCGTTGAGGAAAAATGGTTTACAGCCCGCGCGACCATCGGGTTCTGGCCTGCGAATGCTGAAGGCGACGACATCGTTCTCTACAGCGACGAAGCACGCACCAAGCCGATGACCACGCTGCACACCTTGCGCCAGCAATTGGAGAAGCGTGAGGGCCGTTTCAACGCCGCGCTGTCCGACTTCATCGCGCCGATCTCGACGGGCGTGCAGGACTATATCGGCATGTTCGTGGTCACCGCTGGCATTGGCGAAGACGTCATTGCCGATCGCTTCAAGAACTCGAACGACGATTACTCGTCCATTCTCGTGAAGGCGCTGGCGGATCGTCTGGCCGAAGCCTTCGCGGAACGGATGCACGAGCGCGTGCGCAGGGAATTCTGGGGCTATGCACCAGATGAGAATTTTTCGACCGACCAGATGATCCTCGAAGAGTATCAGGGCATCCGTCCTGCGCCGGGCTATCCGGCGCAGCCCGACCACACCGAGAAAGCCACGCTGTTCAAGCTGCTCGATGCGGAGCGCACCGCAGGCGTGACGCTGACCGAGAGCTTTGCGATGTGGCCAGGATCTTCGGTTTCGGGACTCTATTTCAGCCATCCGGAGAGCTATTATTTCGGCGTCGGCAAGATCGAGCGCGATCAGGTCGAGGACTATGCCGAGCGCAAGGGCGTCACACCGGAAGAGATCGAGCGCTGGCTGGCGCCGATCCTCAATTACATTCCCTCGCGCGATGCACGCCCCGAAGCCGACGAGCCGGATGTAGCGGAACTGCCGTTGGCAAAGCATCCGCCGGGATGCGCCTGCGCAATGCATCTGCGCATGAACGGAAAGCCCGTCGCGGACGCAATTGCGCGCTGAAGCCGGTTCATTTGTAAGATGTCGTTCCCGCTCAGGCGGGGACGACGCCATATGTGTGGCAGTTCACGACATTTCACGATAGCGCGTTTCACGCCCCTGTGACGTCAATCGCGATGGAACCGGGAACACCCTCCTGAATGAGACGTTGGTGCGCCGCCAACTCACATAAGGAGCCAACATGAACAAGGTGAGCTTTTTCGCCGCCGCTGCGGCTGCAACCGCTTTGATCGCAACGCCAGCCCTTGCGCAGGATACCGCAAAGCCGGCGTCCGAGATGCAAGGCAAGAACAGTGCATCGAAGCCCATGAAGTCGATGAAGCACAGTTCCAAGCATATGAAGCATAAGAGACACAGCGCGCGGATGCAGAATCGTGACGCAGCTTATATGCGGAGTGCATCGAACGGCTGGGGTGATCGCGCCTACGGCGTCGACCGCGATGACTGGAACAACCGCGGCTGGGACAACCGCAGCACCGGTTTCTGGCCTGCTGATGTTGTCGGCGGCGCCGTCGGCACGGCTGGAGCCATCGCGACTGGCGCCGTGAACACTGCAGGCGCGATCGCCACCGCACCGTTCGGCGGTCCGTATCGTGACGGTTACGCCTATCGCGACACGTATGCCTATGGCGGACCGGAGTATGCGGCGGGCTACAACTATGACGGCGTGGCGATTTCCTATTCGCCCAACTACGCAGCGCGTAACGGCTTTGTGTGTCAGCCGGGCACTGTGTTCACCAACCAGGCCGGTCAGCGGCAGCTTTGCCAGTAAGATCGAGTACGAACAAATCGAAATGGCCGGAGTCCGCTCCGGCCATTTTCTTGTGCAGCCCTTTTTCTGCAGTCTTTAACTTTCGATCCCATGCGCTTCAGTTCGGCGGCGCCAGCGGCTGCACGATCTCCTGAAACGGCCGCAACGCCTCACAGGTTGCCGCGTGACTGTCGAGCGACGGATAGCGCGCCACATCGAACAGGCCCGCATGAGCTTCGCGGGTGAACCGGACGACGCAGGCCACTGCGATATCGGCGTGGCTGAGCTGGTCGCCGAACCAATAGCGTGTCGTGATCTTCGCGCGTTCGCTTTCGAGAACGGCAAGCACGCCTGCGATCTGAGCCCGACAGCGTTCCACCCAGCGTTTGGATTCCTCGCCGCGCAACACACGCTCATACAGCAGGCTTACTGCCTTGTCGGCGAGGCCGGTGGCCAGCGCGCAGACATGCAGCACCTCGCGCCGCACATGGCCGCAATCGGGGATCATTGCGCGCGACGGCCCGGCCAGTTCATCGAGATGGTCGAGGATGGCGTTGCTTTCGATCAGCACTTCGCCGTCGTCCAGCACCAGCGTCGGCACGCGCATCAGCGGGTTATAGACCGCGATTTTCTCGGCATCGCCAAAGGTGGACCACGGCGTCTGCTCGAACGGAATTCCATAAAAGCGCAGCGCAAGCGCAACACGGCGCACGAAAGGGGAATCATACTGGCCGATCAGGTTCATCGGGTAACCTCCGTCGCAGGACGATGATTACACCCGGCAAAGCACCCGGCTGGCAAGCAGATTGGTGACCTCGGATGCCGAACCCTGCTTTCAAAAAGCTGCAGTCAGCCTTCAATATTATTGAAAGCGATCACCCCTCGCCATCTGCGATGACTGCCTGATATCATGGCAGCCGGAATTTTCTCCGGCCGCCATGTCCGTGAATTATGCCAGGAAACTCACGCGACCGGTCGGAAGATCCTGCATCGCGCCGGCAATGCGAAGCTGGCCCGCCTTGACCAGGCCTTTGATCACCGGACTTTTCGCGGTCAGCGCTGCCATGCCCATCCTGACATTGGTTTCGGCCACCGTTTGAACGAAGGCAGCATTTTTTGAAGTCCGCTCGCCGCTGGTCTTGCTCGCCGTCACGGCCGGTTGGATATGAGCGAGCGTCGCCGTCAGATTACCGAGCTTGACATGATCGATCGCACCCTTGATGGCGCCGCAGTCGCTGTGACCGAGCACCACAATCGTCCGCGCGCCAACGACCTTGGTTGCATATTCCAGACTGCCGAGGAAATCCGTGTTGATGAAGTTGCCTGCCACCCGGGTGCAGAACACGTCGCCGATCCGCTGATCGAAGACAAGCTCGGGCGCCACACGCGAATCCATGCAGCTGACGATGGCGGCGAATGGAGCCTGCGACTTCGAGGTTTCCCGTGCCTGCTGCATCAGGTCGCAATTGATGGTTTTGCCGGCGACGAAGCGCTCGTTACCTTCCTTGAGCCGCGCCAGCGCCTCGTCCGGGTTGAGCGCGCGTTGACGATCGCCGGTCATGACCGCGCAGGCGGCCTCTACGGCATCGGCATTGTTCGAGGCGAACGACGAAACGAGGGCGGCTGAAGCGCAAGCGCAAAACGCACGGCGGTGCAACATGAGGATAATCCCTGAAAAATGACTTACTGAACTTCCTGATAAACAAGACCAGGCCGCAATCGCGGCTGAGTCCAGTCTGCTGCTAAAACCGTTAAAAAGGCGCAACTGCAGTTGCGATAAATCGCTTCAAGCCGGTGTTCAATGCGCGCCTATTCCTCGCCGTCATCCGTCGCGAGTACGCCCTTCACGGCCCGCGACCAGCCTTTCAGTTTGCGCGAGCGCGTCGCGTCCGACATGTTCGGCCTGAAGCGGCGCTCCAGCCGCCAGGAGTCCGCAAAGCGCGCCGGCTCGGGATAAACACCGGCGCTCAGTCCCGCGAGATAGGCCGCCCCGAGCGCAGTGGTTTCCTGAATCATCGGCCGGTCCACCGGCGCATTGAGCAGATCGGCAAGACGCTGCATGGTCCAGTCCGACGCGGTCATGCCGCCATCGACACGCAGCACCGTGTTGGCTTCCTTCGCCTCGGGCCAGTCTGCGCGCATCGCCGCCCACAGATCGTAGGTCTGGTAGCACACGCTCTCCAGCACCGCATGGGCCAGCTCTGCTGGGCCGGTGTTGCGCGTGAGGCCGAACAATGCGCCGCGCACGCGCGGATTCCAGTACGGCGCGCCGAGGCCGACAAAGGCTGGCACCAGATAGACCGACTGCATCGTATCGTTGGAATCCGCCAGCGGTCCTGTTTCGCTGGCTTGCTTGATGAGGCCAAGCCCATCACGCAACCACTGCACGGCGGAGCCTGCGACAAAGATCGAGCCTTCGAGCGCATAGGTGCGCTGGCCGTTCAACTGATAAGCCACCGTGGTCAGCAGCTTGTTGGTGGACGTCACCGCTGTCGTGCCGGTGTTGAGCAGCGCGAAGCAGCCTGTCCCATACGTCGATTTCATCATGCCCGGTGTGAAGCAGGCCTGACCGATGGTCGCGGCCTGCTGATCGCCAGCGATGCCGCGCACCGCAATGGAGCCGCCGAGCAATTCGGGCACCGTGGTGCCGTAGCTTGCGGAGGAATCGCGCACGTCCGGCAACATCGAGCGCGGCACGCGCAGCAGCTTCAGAAGATCGTCGTCCCACTGGCCGGTGTGGATATTGAACAGCAGCGTGCGCGAGGCATTGGTGGCATCGGTGGCGTGGACCTTGCCGTCGGTCAGCCGCCACAGCAGATACGAATCCACCGTCCCGAACATCAGTTCGCCGCGCTCGGCGCGTTCACGCGCGCCCGGAACATGATCGAGAATCCAGGCCACCTTGGTGCCGGAGAAATACGGATCGACGATAAGACCAGTGCGGGCGGTGACCAGCGGCTCATGGCCGTCGGCTTTCAGCTTCGTGCAGATCTCGGCGGTGCGGCGGTCCTGCCAGACGATGGCACGATGCACCGCGCGGCCGGTGGCGCGGTCCCAGACCACGGTGGTTTCGCGCTGGTTGGTGATGCCGATGGCGGCGATGTCGGACGCCTGCACGCCCGCCTTGCTCATCGCCTCGCGGCAGGTCGCCAGCGTCGAGGTCCAGATGTCCTCCGGCTCATGCTCGACCCATCCCGAAGCGGGAAAATGCTGCTGGAATTCCTGCTGGGCCTGCGCGGCGATGGAAATATCCGAGCGAAACACGATGGCGCGCGACGAGGTCGTGCCCTGATCGATCGCAAGAATGTGGGACGCCATGCCGTCTCCTCAGATGCTTTTCGTTTCTGTTTCGAAACGCAAACAAAGCGATTACGCGGGCGGGCGTCAATATGTGTATCTGGGTCATTCCGGGGCGCGAACTTTTGTGAGCGAGCCCGGAATCCAGAGGTTGGTGCGATGAACTCTTCTGGATTCCGGATCGGCTCGTTTTGCGAGCCGTCCGGAATGACGACTGGACGGATTAGCGAGGTCCTACACCGCCGCTGTGGTCACGCCGCCGTCGATCACGATGGTCTGGCCGGTCATGAAGGTCGAGGCATCGGAAGCGAGATAGACCACGGCGCCCGCGATCTCGTGCGGCTCGCCGATCCGGCGCAGCGGCGTGGTCGCGGTGCGGCGCTTCAGGTTCTCCTGATCCTCCCACAGCGCGCGGGCAAAGTCGGTCTTGACCAGACCCGGCGCGATGCAGTTGACCCGCACATTTTTCGGACCCCACTCGCCTGCAAGGCTGCGCGCGAGCGAGAAATCCGCGGCTTTGGAAATGCCGTAGGCACCGATCACAGTCGAACCGCGCAGGCCGCCAATGCTTGAGATGATAACAACCGAACCGCCGCCGCGCTCGGCCATGTGCGGCATTGCCTGCTTGCAGAGCCAGATGTTGCTCTTGATGTTGGCGCCCATGATCTTGTCAAAGGCTTCGTCGGTGATATCGAGCAACGGGCCATAATAGGGATTCACCGCCGCGTTGCAGACCAAAGCGTCGATCCGGCCATAATGCTTGATTGTGCCCGCGATCAGCGCATCGACCTCTTCCCGGCGGCTGATATTGCAAGCAATGACATGCGCATCGCCGCCCGCCTTGCGGATGCCGTCCGCAACAGCCTCGCAGGCGTCGGCCTTGCGGCTGGAGACGACGACTTTCGCGCCCATCTGCGCCAGCATTTCCGCCGAAGCGCGGCCGATGCCACGGCTCGATCCGGTGATGACGGCAACTTTTCCGCTAAGATCGAAAGGTGAGGCTGGCATCAAGGCACCTCATGTTGACGTGTGTTTTGCGTTCCGTCATGGCCGGGCTTGCCCCGGCCATCCACGCTTCCTTGGTGAGACATCCTCAAGACGTGGATACCCGGCACATAGGCGTTCTTTAGAACGCCGTTCTTCGAACGGCTATGGCCGGGCATGACGTGTTGAGAGTCTGTGCGAAACGATTCCTTCCACACCGAAGCGGCAGCGTATCAGACCAGCGAGCCTGCCGCCGCGACGCGGCGCAGGTGATAATCGGTGTCGCCGAACGAGCTTTCGATCATCGACAGCCGCTTGAAGTAATGACCGATCGACGCTTCCATGGTCATGCCGATGCCGCCGTGAAGCTGGATCGACTGCTGGCCGACGAACTTCGACGACTTGCCGACCTGCACCTTGGCCGCCGCGACCGCCGTTGCGCGCTCGTCTTCCGGCAGGTCAGTCGCCATCGCAGCGAACAGCGCCATGCTGCGCGCCTGCTCGAGATTCACGAACATGTCGGAGGCACGGTGCTGCAGCGCCTGGAAAGTGCCGATGGCAACGCCGAACTGCTTGCGGGTCTTGAGATACTCGACGGTGATCTTGAGCGACTCTTCCATCGCGCCGACGGCTTCGGAGCACATCGCAATGCGAGCCTCGTCCACCACGCGCTCGACCAGCGCAAGTCCCTTGGCCGGATCGCCAAGCACGGCATCCTTGGCCACTTCGACGTCCTCAAACGTAATGTCCGCTGCCCGCATGTTGTCCTGCGTGGCGTAACCCTTGATGTGCACGCCCTTGGCATTGGCCGGCACCAGGAACACGCCGATGCCGTCGCGGTCGCGCTGGCCGCCGGAAGTCCGCGCGGTCACGACCAGCGTGCTGGCGCTGTCGCCATGCAGCACGACGAACTTCTCGCCGCGGATGACCCAGCCGTCGCCCTTTTTCTTCGCGGTGGTGGAGACATCCGCAAGATCGTAACGCGAATTCTTTTCGAGCTGAGCAAAGGCCAGCGTGTTGCTGCCGTCGATGATGGATGGAATGTGCGCGGCCTTCTGCTCGGCGGAAGCGCCGTGACGCAGGAAGCCGCCGCCGATCACCACTGTGGTCAGGTAGGGTTCGAGGACCAGCGAACGGCCGAGCGATTCCATCACGATCGCGGTTTCCACCGCGCCCGCGCCGAAGCCGCCGTCGTTTTCCGAGAACGGAAGGCCGAGCAGACCCTGCTCTGCCAGCTTGCCCCAGACCTGACGGCTCCAGCCGTCCTTCTCTGCGGCATACTTCTTGCGCTGCTCAAAGTCATACGAGTCAGCCAGCAGCCCGTCGACGCTGTCTTTCAGGAGGCGCTGCTCCTCGGACAAATCAAAATCCATTTTACAATCCCTGTGCTCGAAGCATTCGCTTGATGACCCGGCCTGTCATTCCGGGATGCGCGCATCGCGCAGGCCCGGAATCCAGATCGCAAGTCCTGATAGAGAATCCGGGTTCGCGCTGTCGCGCGCCCCGGAATGACGATGGTTCAAAGTCCCAGCACCGCCTTGGCGATAATGCCGCGCTGGATCTCGTTGGACCCGCCGTAGATCGAGACCTTGCGGTAGTTGAAGTAATGCGGAGCCGTATGCGACTCCCAGCCGGCTTCCTCGTTGCCGATGCCTTCTTCAGGAATGTACGGCGCGGCGAAGGGACCGGCGACCTCGACCAGCAGTTCGGAAATGGTCTGCTGGATGTCGGAGCCCTTGATCTTGAGGATCGAGGAGGCCGGATCCGGCTTGCCCTTGCCGTTCTTGGTCTCGTTGGCGATGACGCGCATCACCGACAGTTCCAGCGCCTTGAGTTCGATCTCGGTGGCGGCGAGCTTCTCGCGGAAACGATCGTCCTCGATCAGCGGCTTGCCGTTGGCCTCGACCTTCGACGCCAGTTCGCGGACGCGGCGGATACGCTCCTTGGACATGCCGACGCGGGCGATGTTGGTGCGCTCGTTGCCGAGCAGGAACTTTGCGTAATCCCAGCCCTTGTTTTCCTGACCGACCAGGTTGGCGACCGGCACCTCGACGTCATCGAAGAACACTTCGTTGACCTCAAAGCCGCCGTCGATGGTCTGGATCGGACGCACGGTGATGCCGCGCGACTTCATGTCGATCAGAATAAACGAGATGCCTTCCTGCTTCTTCGCTTCCGGATTGGTGCGGCAGAGGCAGAAGATCCAGTCGGCATGCTGGCCGAGCGTGGTCCAGGTCTTCTGGCCGTTAATGACGTAGACGTCGCCCTTGCGCTTTGCAGTGGTCTTGAGCGAGGCGAGGTCGGAGCCGGAGCCGGGCTCGGAGAAGCCCTGGCACCACCAGTCATCGAGATTGGCGATGCGCGGCAGGTAATACTTCTTCTGCTCTTCGCTGCCGAAGGTGTAGATCACCGGGCCGACCATGTTGACGCCGAACGGCAGCGGCGACGGCGCGGGCGTTGCCTGCAGCTCTTCAAGATAAATGTGCTGCTTGGCAGGCGACCAGCCGGTGCCGCCAAATTCCTTTGGCCAATGCGGAACGGCCCAGCCCTTCTTATGAAGGATGCGCGTCCATGTGATGATGTCTTCCTTGCTCGGATGACCGCCGTCGATCAGCTTCTTGTGCATCGCGGGCGGAATGTTTTCGCGGAAGAACGTTCTCACTTCGTCGCGAAATGCGTTTTCTTCCTGAGTGAAATTGAGATCCACGGGGGTCCTCCTGAGTTTCTCGTTCAAAAACGATAATTCTGAAATTCTGATTTCGCAGCGGGCGCGACCTGCTCCCTCTCCCCAATGGGGAGAGGGCTGGGCTGAGGGGCGCTGGATGTCCGATCTGACGCTCCGGAACCCTCACCCGCTCGCTACGCTCGCGACCTCTCCCCATTGGGGAGAGGTGAAGATCGCTTACTGCAGGATTTCGAACAGGCCGGCAGCGCCCTGACCGCCACCGATGCACATGGTGACCACGCCATACTTCGCCTTGCGGCGGCGGCCTTCGATCAGGACATGGCCCGCAAGACGCGCGCCGGTCATGCCGTACGGATGGCCGACGGCAACCGAACCGCCGCTGACATTGAGCTTCTCGGGATCAATGCCGAGCTTGTCACGGCAGTAAAGCACCTGCACGGCGAAAGCCTCGTTCAGCTCCCACATGTCGATGTCATCGATCTTGAGGCCGTGACGCTGAAGCAGACGCGGAATCGCGAACACCGGACCGATGCCCATTTCATCCGGTTCGCAGCCGGCGGCGACGAAACCACGGAAGATGCCGAGCGGCTTGAGACCGCGCTTGGCGGCTTCCTTGTCGCTCATGATGACGGTGGCGCTGGCGCCGTCCGACAACTGGCTGGCGTTGCCGGCGGTGATGGAGCCGCCTTCGCGCACCGACTTCAGGCTTGCGAGGCCCTCCGCGGTGGTTTCCGGACGCGGACCTTCATCCTGCGACAGGGTGATGTCCTTGTAGGACACTTCCTTGGTGGCCTTGTCGACGACAGCCATCTTGGTCGAGATCGGGGCGATTTCGTCCTTGAAGCGGCCGGCCTGCTGCGCGGCTGCGGTGCGTCGCTGGCTCTCGAGTGAATACTCGTCCTGCTTCTCGCGCGAAATGCCGTAGCGCTTGGCCACGACTTCGGCGGTATCGAGCATCGCCATGTAGACGTCGCCCTTGATCGCCTTCAGCGCGGGATCGACCGCGTGAAACAGGTTCATGTGCTCGTTCTGCACAAGGCTGATGGACTCGCCGCCGCCGCCGACCGCGATCTGAACGCCATCATGGATCACCGAACGTGCAGCGACTGCGATGGCCTGCAGGCCCGAGGCGCACTGGCGGTCGATGGTGGTGCCGCCGACCGTGACCGGAAGACCGGCGCGCAAGGCGGCCTTGCGCGCAATGTTACCAGCGGTGGCGCCCTGCTGCATGGCGGCGCCCATCACCACGTCCTCGATCTCCGCAGGATCGATGCCGGCGCGCTTGACCGCATGCTCAATGGCGTGGCCGAGCAGCGTCGCGCCTTCGGTGTTGTTGAGCGCGCCGCGATAGGCCTTGCCGATCGGCGTGCGGGCGGTGGAAACGATAACGGCTTCGGTCATGAGCGACCTCCTGTTGCAAGTTTGGGTTGTTGCGTATTCTGACGTTGTTGATTGCGTAATTCGTGACGGGAAAGCTTGCCGACGCTGGTGCGCGGCAATTCTTTAAGGAACTCTACCGCCACTGGCAATTCGTGCTTCCCGAGCTTGCCCGTGAGGAAAGCGCGCAAATCTTCGATGGTAAACGGCTCGGCTCCGGCGCGCAGCGTGACGAACGCCTTGGAGGCTTCGCCGCGATAATCGTCGGGAATGCCGATCACGATGACTTCCTGCACCGATGGATGGGTGTAGATCGCCTGCTCGATCATCTGCGGATAGACGTTGAAGCCGCCGGAGATGATCATGTCCTTCTTGCGATCGACCAGATAGAAATAGCCGTCGCTGTCCATGTAGCCGATATCGCCGGTCAGGAAACGGTCGCCGACGAAAGCTTCGGCGGTTTCCGCCTCGCGATTCCAGTAACCCCTGGTGACGTTCGGACCGCGCACACGAATTTCGCCGGTCTCGCCGACAGGCATCACCTGTTTCGGATCGTCGAGCGAAACAACGTCCATCTCGATACTCGGCAGCATCAGGCCGATCGAGCCGGGTTTCTCCGGACCCTCCGGCGGATGGCCGGTGCCGGGCGAACAGGTCTCGGTCATGCCCCAGCCGCTCTTCAATGCGAGCCTGGTCTTGCGTTCGAACACTTTGGCGACTTCGACCGGCAGCGGCGCACCGCCCGAGCCTGCGAAGGCCAGCGACGACAGATCGCGCTTGTCGAGATCGGGCAGACTGGCGATGGCGATCCACATGGTCGGCACGCCGGGAAACGCCGTAGCACGCTTCACCTCGATATCGCGCATCACGGCGTCGAGATCGAAACGCTGATGCAGCGAGATCAGATCGCCGTTTTTCAGCGTGCGCAACAAAACAACCGTCAGCGCGTAGATATGAAACAGCGGCAGAACCAGAATGACCCGCTCGATGGTGTTGCGCTCGGCTTTCTGGTTGGCGCTCCATACATCGTAGATCGAGACCGCCGAAGTGAGATTGCCGTGGGTGAGCATCGCACCCTTGGGCAATCCGGTCGTGCCGCCGGTATATTGCAGCAGCGCGATGGCATCGATGTCGATCTGCGGCCACGCGGACGGCGGCTGCGCGTCCTCGATAAAATCCTTGAAGGTCACGATCGCCGGGTTCGACGGAATTGCGGCCTGTGGATTGCCGACATCGCCCCAGGTCTGATCCTCGCAGACGATGAGCTTATCGAGCAGTCCCTTTTCGAGAAACTTCAGTGCGGTCGGCAACAGCGTTGCAAGGTTGCTGGTGACCAGAATGCGTGCGCCGGAGTCCTTCAGCTTATGGGTCAGCGCGATCTCGCCGTCGAGCGGCGAGAGATGCACGACCCGGGCACCGGCCTTCAGCGCCCCGAAGAAATTCACCGGATGATCCGGTGAATTTCCCAGAAACAGCGCGATCGACGATCCCTTACCGTAGCCGGCACGGAGAAACGCCGACGCGGCGACATCGGCCATGTCCTTCAACTGAATGAAGCTGATCGGACGGTCGCGAAACTCGATCGCTGTGCGCGCGCCGAATTCCGCGGCCGCCGTCGACAACAAATCCGGCAGGGTGCTGCGCGGGATCGGTGAATCCCAGCGCACACCCTGCGGATAGTACTGTTCACCCGGCCGGGTCATGGATCAGCCTTTGGCGAGCGACGCGAATGTCTTGCCTTCGTCCGCCAGACGCTTGAGCAGAGGGGTCGGCTCCAGCGACGGATCGTTGGTCTGCTTGGCGTAGAAGGACAGACGCTCCGCGATCTTCTTCAGGCCGACCTGATCGGCGTAGAACATCGGGCCGCCGCGATAGATCGGCCAGCCGTAGCCATAGAGCCAGACCACGTCGATGTCGCTCGGACGCGCCGCGATCTTCTCTTCGAGGATGCGCGCACCCTCGTTGATCATCGGGTACATCAGGCGCTCGAGGATTTCCTGATCATCGATCTGGCGGCGCTTGATCCCGAGTTTCGCGGTGGTTTCCTCGATCAGCTTCTCGATTTCCGGATCCGGCAGCGGCGAGCGCGAACCGGCTTCGTACTTGTAGTAGCCCTTGCCGGTCTTCTGGCCGAAGCGCCCGGCTTCGCAGATCGCGTCGGCGATTTCCGACTTGATGCCGCGGTCCTGACGCGACCGCCAGCCGATATCGAGACCGGCGAGATCGCCCATCGCGAACGGGCCCATCGGCATGCCGAACTTGGTGAGGACGGCGTCGACCTGCTGCGGCAGCGCGCCTTCGAACAGGAACTTCTCGGCCTGCTTGCCGCGGGCGGCGAGCATGCGGTTGCCGACGAAGCCGTCGCACACACCAACCACCACCGGCACCTTGGCGATACGCTTGGCGATCGCCACCGCGGTCATCAGCGCATCCGGCGCGGTCTTTTCGCCGCGCACGATTTCGCACAGCTTCATGACGTTGGCGGGCGAGAAGAAGTGCATGCCCAGCACGTCCTGCGGACGCTTGGTCATCGCGGCGATGTCGTTGATGTTCAGATACGAGGTGTTGGTGGCGAGAACAGCACCGGGCTTGGCGAACTGGTCGAGCTTGCCGAACACGTCCTTCTTGATCGCCATGGTCTCGAACACGGCCTCGATGATGAGGTCCGCATCCTTGACGTTCTCGATGCCGACCACGCCCTTAATCAGGCCCATGCGCTTGGCAGGTGCGTCCGCAGGAATACCGCCGCGCGCGGCGGTGGCCTCGTAATTCTTCTGCATGATGCCGAGGCCGCGCTTGAGCTGCTCATCCCCGGTCTCGATCAGGGTGACCGGAATCCCGGCATTGGCGAACGACATCGCGATACCGCCGCCCATGGTGCCGGCGCCGATGATCGCGACCTGCTTGACGTCGCGCGCCTTGGTGCCATCTGGCACGCCAGATACCTTGGCAGCTTCGCGCTCGGAGAAGAACGCATAGCGCTGCGCCTTCGACTGGTCACCGTTCATCAGCTTCATGAACAGTTCGCGCTCTGACTTGAGTGCCTGATCGAACGGCTGGTCGAGCGAGTGGCTCACGGCTTCGGCGGCAGCGAGCGGCGCTTCCAGGCCGCGATTGCGCTTATTTGCCGCAGCCGCCGCATTGGTGAAGATCGACTTGTCGGCCTTGGCGGCCGCAAGCTTGGAATCGTCGTCGCGCAGCTTGCGCAGCGGACGCTTCTCGGCAAGCACCTTGCGCGCAAAAGCTTCGCCGCCGACAGCGGGTTCGCCATCGACGATTTCCTCGATGAGTCCGTTCTTGAGCGCCTCAGCCGCGCTGATCGGATTGCCGCCGACGATCATCGTCACGGCCATTTCAGGGCCGACCGCGCGCGGCAGCCGCTGCGTGCCGCCGGCGCCCGGCAGCAGGCCGAGCTTCACTTCGGGAAGACCGAGCTTCGCATCCTTTGTGGCGACGCGGAAATGCGCCCCGAGCGCAAGCTCAAGGCCACCACCGAGCGCGGTGCCGTGAATGGCGGCAATCACCGGCTTAGAGGAATTCTCGATCACCTCGATCACTTCATGAAGGCTCGGCGACTGCGGCGGCTTGCCGAATTCGGTGATGTCGGCGCCCGCGATAAAGGTGCGTCCCGCGCATGCAATAACAATAGCTTTCACCGAGTCATCTGCCTGCGCGCTTTTCACGCCGTCGGCGATTCCCTTGCGCACAGCAGCGCTGAGCGCATTCACCGGAGGGCTGTTGACCGTGACGATTGCAACCGCGTCATGACGTTCCACCTTGACCACTTCGCTCACACAAACTCTCCTTGGTAACGCTCGTTTTTGAGGTATTTCGCACTGCGGAATTATATTCCACATCTTGACACGGAGGGATATTTTGAAGCACGTCCTTTGTCAACGAAGACCACATATGCGGTTTTTTACGAATGAAGCGGCCACCAAAGAAACCTGCGACTGATCGCAGCTTTGTTATCGCGCTTTCACGGGGGCTCGATGTGTTGCGCGCGTTTCGCCCAAGCGATGGATTGCTCGGCAATCAGGAAATCGCCGCGCGCACGAATTTACCGAAGCCTACAATTTCACGGCTGACCTACACGCTGACAAAGCTCGGCTATCTGACGCCGGTTCCGCGTTTCGAAAAATATCAGCTCGCGCCCGCTGCAATGGCGCTTGGATATTCCGCGCTCGCCAATATGGGCATCCGTCATCTGTCCGATCCCTATCGCGATCAGCTGATGCGCGAAACCGGCGGCGCTGTCGCGATCGGCGCACGCGATCGTCTCAGCATGATCTACTTCGGACAGAGCCGCAGTGAACTGACTGTCGGCGTGCTGCTCGATGTCGGCTCCAAGGTGCCGATCGCGACGACGGCGATGGGACGCGCCTATCTGTGGGCACTGCCCGAGGACGAGCGCACCGAATTGCTGCGCGAAATCCGGGAACATGTCGGCCCGCAGAACTGGCCCAAGGTGCGCGATGGCATCGAGCGCGCGGGCGAATGCGTCGCCAAGTATGGTTTCGCGATGTCGGCGGGGGAATGGCACAACGACATCCACGCGGTCGGCGTTGCATTGAAGTTAAACGACGGAACCGGACCGTATGCGTTCAACTGCGGCGCTCCCGCATTCAAGTTCAGTGAAGTTCTATTAAAGAACGATATTGGACCGCGCCTCGTCGCGATGGTGCGAAACATCGAGGTCGCGATGACCGGCACCATCGGACGCGGCATTCAGGGCAAGGAACCGGGTCTCAAAAAAGCTAAAACAAACGGGGGAAAGACAACACGCGTTGCAGAGGGGATCAGGTAGCGCCCTTAACTGCATGCAGAGGCATCTTCTTCGTGCGGCTGGCGCACTTGCGCGCAATCCGATCATAGTTCTATAAAGGAACTGTGAGATACCCGTCTCTGCAATGGACGGATCCGAAATATCCAAGAGCTGTTTTACGGCTGCGCGGAACATTGCACGCGGAGTACAAAACCAAGAAACTGCCAAAAGAAACTGTCACCGAAAAAAATACGATCACTACGATCACCAGGAGGACAAGTTGCACGTATCGAGGGGAACAGATAACCGCGGTTGCCGCGGTGCCATGCAAGGTTCGGGCGCAGCCCGGCTTTGCCGGAACATCGGCGCATGATGCAGGCACAGGCGCAGGGGCAAGCTCCCCTGCTCACCGTTCGCGACGTGAGCGTCGTGTTCGGTGGCATCGTTGCGTTGAATGGCGTGTCGTTCGATATGAAGAAGGGCCAGATCCTGGGCCTGATCGGACCGAACGGCGCGGGCAAGACGACGCTGTTCAACTGCCTGAGCCGGCTCTATCAGCCAAGCCAGGGCGATATCCTGATGGAGGGGACCAGTATCCTCCAGTATCAGCCGCAGAAGATTGCAGAGGTCGGCATCGGCCGCACGTTCCAGAACGTCGCGCTGTTCCCTCGCCTCACCGTGCGCGACAACATCCGCATCGGCGGACACTGCCGCACCAAGAGCGATTTCGTCAGTGACGCGCTGAAGCTGCCATGGGTCCGCGAGCAGGAGCGCAAGCTCAATGCGACGGTTCATGAAATCCTCGATTATCTCGACCTGCATGACGTTGCGGACCGCGAAGTCGCAGGTCTTCCGTTCGGCACGCAGAAGCGCGTCGAGCTTGGCCGCGCGCTCGCCGCCGAACCGAAGATCCTTCTGCTGGACGAACCCGCAGGCGGCCTCAATCACGAGGAAGTCTACGTTCTCGGCGATCTGATCTGCCGCATCCGCGACCAGCGCCACATCACGGTTCTGCTCGTCGAGCATCATATGGGATTGGTGATGAAGATTGCCGATCACGTCGTTGCGCTGAACTTCGGCAAGAAGCTCGCCGAAGGCACGCCATCGCAGGTGCAGTCCGACCCGGACGTCATCAAGGCCTATCTGGGGAGCAAGGACCAATGAGCACGATGCTGACGATCAAGGATCTGCGCGCCTATTACGGCCAGATCCAGGCCCTTCACGGCCTCGAATTCTCGCTCAACGAAGGCAGCGTCACCACGCTGCTCGGCGCCAACGGTGCCGGCAAGACCACGACGCTGCGCGCGATCTGCAACATGATCCGATCCACCGGAAATATCGAGTTCGATGGCAAGTCGCTGAGCGGCGTGTCCACCGAGAACGTTGTCCGTCTGGGGATTGCCCATGTTCCGCAGGGCCGCGGCACCTTCACCAACATGACGGTGGAGGAAAACCTGCAGCTCGGCGCGATTTCGCGCCGCGACGTCAAGAACATTCCTGACGACATCGAGCGCATGTATGCGCACTTCCCGGTGCTCAAGCAGCGCCACACCCAGCAGGCCGGCACCCTCTCCGGCGGCGAACAGCAGATGCTGGCTGTCGCCCGCGCGCTGATGCTGCGTCCCCGCCTGATGCTGCTGGACGAGCCGTCGTTCGGTCTCGCGCCGCTGATCGTGCGCGACCTGTTCGGGATCCTCGGCAAGATCAACCGCGAGGACAAGGTGACGATCCTGGTGGTCGAGCAGAATGCCCAGCTCGCGCTTGAACTCGCGGAAAAGGCCTATGTGATCGAAACCGGACGCATCGTGATGTCGGGAAGCGCGGCCGAGATCAAGAACAACGAAGACATCCGCAAATCCTATCTCGGTTATTGAGGATTCAGCCATGGAACTGTTTACCAACCAAGTCCTGGCTGGCATTGCCACAGGCGCGATCTACGCCTGCATGGCGCTGGCCGTGGTCATGATCTATCAGGCCATCGACCACCTCAACTTCGCCCAAGGCGAAATGGCGATGTTCTCCACCTTCATCGCCTGGCAGCTGATGCAGTGGGGCCTGCCGTTCTGGCCCGCCTTCCTGCTGACGCTGGTCATCTCGTTCGCAGGCGGCATCATCCTCGAACGGGCGCTGTTCAAGCCGCTGACAAATGCGCCGGTTCTGGTGCACGTCGCCGGGTTCATCGCGCTGTTCGCCATTCTCAACAGCGTCGCGGGTCTGACCTGGGACTTCACCATCAAGCAGTTCCCGTCGCCGTTCGGCTCGTCCGGCTTCCTGGGCAGCCAGCTGATCTCGACCCACCAGGCAGGCATGATCGGCGTCACGCTGGTGCTGCTGCTGCTGCTCTACATCTTCTTCCGCTTCACGCGGGTGGGCCTTGCGATGCGGGCGGCAGCGTCGCTGCCTGAATCGGCACGCCTCGTCGGCATCAACACGAGCTGGATGATCGCGCTCGGCTGGGGCATGGCCTCCGCCATCGGCGCCATCGCCGGCCTCCTGATCGCCCCGGTCGTGTTCCTCGAACCCAACATGATGGGCGGCATCCTGCTGTACGGCTTCGCCGCAGCGGTGCTCGGCGGCCTCACCTCGCCGTTCGGCGCGGTGGTCGGCGGCTTCCTGGTCGGTGTCTTCGAGAATCTCGTCGGCACCTACATTCCGGGCATCGGCAACGAGCTGAAACTGCCTATCGCGCTGGCACTGATCATCGTCGTGCTTGTCATCAAACCGTCCGGTCTGTTCGGCCGCAAAATCGTGCAGCGAGTTTAATCATGAGCACCGTTCAGGACTCCGTTTCACAAGCTCCCACCGTGACCGCACCGGCCAAGAAGTCGATGACGGTCGGCTCCACCGCGACACTGATCGTGCTCGCGCTGCTGCTCATCACGCCGTTGTTCGTGAAGAACTTCATCATCTTCCAGATGACGATGGTGCTGATCTACGCCATCGCCATCCTGGCTCTCAACCTGCTCACCGGAGGCAGCGGCCAGTTCTCGCTCGGCCAGAGCGCGTTCTATGCCGTCGGCGCCTACACCGCCGGCATCCTGATGGAGCATCTCGGCGTCAACTATGTGCTGACGATTCCCGCGGCCGGCATCGTGTGCTTCATCTTCGGGTTCCTGTTCGGGTTCCCGGCGCTGCGGCTCTCGGGCGTCTACCTGGCGCTGGCGACGTTCGCGCTCGCCGTAGCAATGCCGCAAATCCTGAAGCTGAACCTGTTCGAACACTGGACCGGCGGCGTGCAGGGCCTCGTCATCACCAAGCCGGACGCCCCGTTCGGCCTGAAGATGTCGCAGGACATGTGGCTGTACTACTTCACGCTGTTCATCTCGACCGTGATCTACATCCTGGCCGTCAACCTGCTGCGTTCGCGCTCCGGACGCGCCATGATGGCGATCCGCGACAATCAGATCGCGGCGTCCGCGATGGGCGTCGACCTGCCATTGTACAAAACACTGGCATTCGGCGTGTCTGCCGCTTTCACCGGCATTGCCGGTGCGCTCGGCGCCATCGTGGTGCAGTTCGTCGCGCCCGACAGCTTCACCATCCAGCTCGCGATCGCGATTTTCGTGGGCATGGTGGTCGGCGGGGTCGGCTGGCTTCCGGGTTCCCTTGTCGGTTCGGCGTTCATCGTGTTCGTGCCCAACGTCGCGGAACACATCTCGAAGGGACTGTCCGGCGCGGTATTCGGCGTGTTCCTGTTCGCGGTGATCTTCCTGCTGCCGCACGGCGCCCGGCAGGTGGCCTACTACGTCGAACATCTGTTCCGCAAAAAGCCTAAGCCCTAGGAGAAAGCGTCAGCTACAAGTTTGGCGTCCTGAGCTGAAATCAGGCTTGTTTCTGTCTGCCGAGTTTGAGAAGGGTATATCCGGAACGCTGGTCTCCGGATTACACGGCGAAGATACATGGCAGGGTCTGGTTCACTTTGAATCAGACCCGTCATTTTTTGCCATGGTTTTGCCTTCTGGCACGATTTCTCTTCCGGGAACCGGTTCCGCAAAGCGGGATACCGCATCCTAGGGAGAGACCACCATGCTATCCAAGTTCAGGCTCAACGTAACTGCAGTGACGGCTGTGGCCGCGCTCGCAATGACGAGCGGCCACGCTCTCGCGCAAAAGAAATACGACACCGGCGCGAGCGATACCGAAATCAAGATCGGCAACATCATGCCGTATAGCGGCCCTGCCTCCGCCTACGGCGTGATCGGCAAGATCGAAGAAGCCTATTTCAAGATGATCAACGATCAGGGCGGCATCAACGGCCGCAAGATCAACTTCATCACCTATGACGACGGCTACTCACCGCCGAAGGCGGTCGAACAGGCCCGCAAGCTGGTCGAGAGCGACGAAGTCCTGCTCGTGTTCGGACCGCTCGGCACGCCGTCGAACTCCGCGATCCAGAAGTACCTGAACGCGAAGAAAGTGCCGCAACTGTTCGTGGCGACCGGCGCGACCAAGTTCGGTGAGCCGAAGGAATTCCCCTGGACCATGGGCTGGCAACCGGCCTACCAGAGCGAAAGCCGCGTCTATGCCAAGTACCTGCTGGCGAACAAGCCGGACGCGAAGATCGCCGTGATGTACCAGAACGACGACTTCGGCAAGGACATGCTCAAGGGCCTGAAGGACGGCCTCGGCGCGAAGGCATCGCAGATCATCGCCGAAGACAGCTATGAAGTGTCCGAGCCGACGATCGACTCGCACATCATCAAGCTGAAGGCTTCGGGCGCTGACGTGTTCGTCAGCTTCACCACGCCGAAGTTTGCCGCACAGGCGATCAAGAAGGTTGCCGAACTCGGCTGGAAGCCGACCTACATCCAGAGCAATGTCGGCGCCTCGGTCGGCAGCGTTCTCAAGCCGGCCGGCTATGAAAACTCGCAGGGCATCCTGTCGGCGGCCTATGCCAAGGACGGCGCGGACCCGCAGTGGGACAACGATGAGGGCATGAAGAAGTTCTACGCCTTCCTCGCCAAGTATGCGCCGGACGCCAACAAGGCCGATGGTTCGGTGGTCTATGGCTACGGCCAGGCCCAGACGATGGTGCAGGTGCTCAAGCAGGCAGGCGACAACCTGACCCGCGAGAACATCATGAAGCAGGCCGCAAGCCTGAAGGACTTCGTTCCCGACACTCTGCTGCCGGGCGTGAAGATCAACACCAGCGCAACCGACTTCTACCCGATCGACCAACTGCAGATCATGCAGTTCAAAGGTGAGAAGTACGAGCTGCAGGGACCGATCATCACCGGCGGCATGGGCGGAAGTTAATCTTTCGCCCTGCGGAACTAACTGCCGCAAAAACAAGCCCTCCGCGACCGGTCGCGGAGGGCTTTTCGTTGAACGGTCTCCGCAAAGGGTATTGAATATCGGCGAGCCGCAAAGAGCTCGATCCCAAGAAAATGCAAACGAGGACACAAACACGATCCAGGGAGGAACGTATGGTTGTTACGACTCGACTTGCGACTTTCACGGCAGCTGTCGCCATGCTTGCGGCAACGAGCAGCGGCGCACTCGCCCAGAAAAAATACGACACCGGCGCATCCGATACGGAAATCAAGATCGGCAACATCATGCCCTACAGCGGACCGGCCTCCGCCTACGGTGCGATCGGAAAATCCGAACAGGCCTACTTCAACAAGATCAACGCGGAAGGCGGCATCAACGGGCGCAAGATCAACTTCATCAGCTACGACGACGGTTATTCGCCGCCAAAAGCCGTCGAGCAGGCGCGCAAGCTGGTGGAAAGCGATGAGGTCCTGATCGTCTACGGGCCGCTCGGCACGCCATCGAACTCGGCGATCCAGAAATATCTGAACACGAAGAAGGTGCCGCAGTTGTTCGTCGCGACCGGCGCGACCAAGTGGAACGATCCCAAGGACTTTCCCTGGACCATGGGCTGGCAGCCCAACTACCAGAGCGAAGGGCGCATTTATGCGAACTATCTCCTGAAGGAAAAGCCCAACGCCAAGATCGGAATCCTCTATCAGAACGACGATTACGGCAAAGACTACCTCAAGGGTATCAAGGACGGCCTTGGCAAGAAGGGCGCTTCCATGATCGTCGCGGAAGAGTCCTATGAGACCAGTGTGCCGACCATCGACTCGCAGGTCGTCGCGCTCAAGTCCAAGGGCGCCGATGTCTTCATCAGCATCACAACCCCGAAGTTCGCGGCGCAGTCGATCAAGAAGGTCGCCGAGCTCGAATGGAAGCCGCTGTTCATTCTCAACAACGTCTCTGCGTCGGTCGGCTCGGTAATCAAGCCCGCCGGATTCGCGAACGCGCAGAACATCATCTCCGCCGCCTACGCCAAGGATCCGACCGATCCGCAGTGGAAGGACGACTCGGGGATGAAGAACTACGATGCCTTTCTTCAAAAGTACGCCCCCGAACTGAATCGGGCCGACGGCTCGGTGATCTACGGCTACAATTCCGCGCAGACACTCGTTCACGTCCTCAAGGCATGCGGCGACAACCTCACGCGCGCGAATGTCATGAAGCAGGCCGCCAGCATGAAGAATCTCGAACTGGAAGGCCTGCTGCCCGGCGTCAAGATCAATACCAGCGCGACCGATTTCGCCCCGATCAGCCAGATGCAGCTGATGAAATTCAAGGGCGAGACCTGGGAGCGGTTCGGGGAGATCATGAGTGGCGACGTCGGCGGCTAGTTCGCTCCCGCACAACAATACCCCCTGCGGCATAGTCGCAGGGGGCACCTGATTCAATGCCGTTTGTTGAAACAACAATGCAAACGGTATTGAATATCCGAGAAGCCAAAAAGGCTTCCAAGGCGAATGCCTGAACAAACATCAAAAAACCGGGTTAGGGAAACACAAGAAATGGCCTTCAAAAAACTGAATCGCATGTTGTTGCTTGCGACCGCCGCGGCTTTCGCCGCGTCGACAGGCAGTGCGCTCGCGCAAAAGAAATACGATACCGGAGCCACCGATACGGAAATCAAGATCGGCAGCATCATGCCCTACAGCGGACCCGCATCCGCCTACGGCATCATCGGCAAGACGCAGGCCGCCTATTTCAACAAGATCAATGCAGAAGGCGGCATCAACGGCCGCAAAATTAATTTCATTTCCTATGATGACGGTTACTCGCCGCCCAAGGCAGTGGAGCAGGCCCGCAAGCTGGTCGAAAGCGACGAGGTTCTCCTGATCTTCAACCCGCTCGGCACGCCGTCGAACACGGCGATCCAGAAATACATGAACGCCAAGAAGGTGCCGCAGCTGTTCGTCGCGACCGGCGCAACCAAATGGAATGACCCGAAGAACTTTCCCTGGACCATGGGCTGGCAGCCCAACTACCAGAGCGAAGGCGTGATCTATGCGAAGTTCCTGATGAAGGAAAAGCCGAATGGCAAGATCGGCATCCTGTATCAGAACGATGACTTCGGTAAGGACGTGCTGAAAGGTCTGAAGGACGGTCTTGGAGCCAAGGGTGCTTCCATGATCATCGCGGAAGAGCCTTACGAGACATCGGTCCCCACCATCGACTCGCAGGTTGTTGCCCTCAAGTCGAAAGGCGCGGATGTCTTCGTCAGCATCACCACGCCGAAGTTCGGCGCGCAGTCCATCAAGAAGGTCGCAGAACTGGGCTGGAAGCCGCTGTTCATCCTGAACAACGTCGCCTCTTCGACCGGATCGGTGATTAAGCCTGCCGGCTTTGAAAATGCGCAGGGTGTGATCTCCGCGACCTACGGCAAGGATCCGACCGACCCGCAGTGGAAGGACGATCCCGGCGTGAAGAACTTCGATGCGTTCCTTGTGAAGTACTTCCCTGAAGCCAACCGCGCCGACTCATCGGTCGCTTACGGCTACAGCTCCGCGCAGACCATGGTGCATGTGCTGAAGATGTGCGGCGACAATCTCACCCGCGCAAACGTCATGAAGCAGGCCGCGAGCATCAAGGACCTGCAGCAGGAGATGGGGCTGCCCGGCATCAAGCTGAACACCAGCGCCACCGACTTTGCCCCGATCAGCCAGTTGCAGCTGATGAAGTTCACGGGCGAGCGCTGGCAGCTGTTCGGCCCGATCATCAGCGGTGACGTCGGCGGCTAGTGACAGCACGGCGGAGCGAGGCCGGATTTCCAGATCGGCAATCCGGTTTCTCCGCGCCGCACAAGGACATCCGACAACATTTCCGCCCTCCGCAATAACCTTGCGGAGGGCCTTTTAACGATCGGCCGATCATGTCATGTCTTGGCCCCCTTGAGTGCCAAGCGATGATCCGATGACCGACAAACGCCCTTTGCTGCGCGCTATTTTCGACGCCGCCGTTGCCGCAGCCCATCCGGATCGCATCCTCGCGGCACACCTGCCGCCTGCACCGCGCGGCCGCATCATTTGTCTGTCTGCAGGCAAAGCTGCCGGTGCCCTCGCCTTTGCTGCTGAACGTCACTACCTCGACGAAGGCCGCATTGATCCTGCAAAACTGTCAGGCCTCGCCACCACACGCCACGGCTACGGCAAGCCGACCAGGCGCATCGAGATCGTCGAAGCGGGGCATCCGGTGCCCGATGAAGCCGGGCTGAAAGCAGCAAGCCGCACGCTCGATCTGGCGAGGACCGCGGGCGATGACGACCTCGTACTCGTGCTGCTGTCGGGCGGCGGCTCGGCCAACTGGATCGCGCCGGCGGACGGCGTGTCGTTCGCGCAGAAACAGGCGATGAACAAAAGCCTTCTGCGATCCGGCGCGCCAATCGGCGAGATGAACACCGTGCGCAAACATCTCTCGCGCATCAAGGGCGGCAGACTTGCCCGCGCGGCTGCGCCTGCGAAACTTCTGACACTGGCGATTTCGGACGTTCCATTCGACGATCCGGCGACCATCGCCTCGGGGCCGACCGTGCCGGATACGACCACGCTGGCCGATGCGCGCGAGATCGTTGCCCGTTATCGCATCAAGGCGGACGATGCGGTGATCGTGGCCTTGAACGATCCCGCCAACGAAAGCTGCAAGCCTGGCGACGCCGCTTTTGCAAACTCCGATTTCAAGATCATCGCACGTCCGCAAGAGTCGCTCGACGCCGCGGTCGCTGTCGCGCGCAAGGCTGGCTATGACGTGATCGCGCTCGGCGCGGATCTGGAGGGCGAAGCGCGCGATGTTGCCGCGGTCCATGCGCAGATCGCACTGAAAGCCCACGCCGAGGGAAGGAAGCTCGCCATTCTCTCCGGCGGCGAACTCACGGTCACCGTGCGCGGTAACGGGCGCGGCGGCCCCAATCAGGAATACGTCCTCGCACTCGCGAGCCTGCTTGCCGATACGCCGGGCATCGCGGTGCTCGCCGGCGACACCGACGGAGCGGACGGGGGCGCCGGAGATCCGGCCGATCCGGCCGGCGCGCTGCTCGATCAGCGCACCTTCGCAAAGATGCGCGACCTCAAGCTCGATCCGAAGGCGTATCTCGATAACAACGACGCGACGGCATTCTTCACAGCGACCGGCGACTTGCTCAACACCGGTCCGACCCTGACCAATGTCAACGACATCCGCATCATTCTGGTGGACCCTTAATCCATCCACGTCATTCCGGACAGACCACGCAGCGGGCTGATCCGGAATCTGGAAAGGTTCATCGGAAGCAACCGCGAGATTCCGCGTTCGCGCTTCGCGCGCCCCGGAATGACGATCACCTAATCCTTTCCTCCCGCCTGCGCCGGGCGACGCTGAGAAAGATCACGCCGAACACGGCCCGCGTCAAAACTCCTGCGCGATCCTGGTGAGCATCGCCAGCAGGTGATCGCAGTTCTCGTTGCCAAGCAATTCCCTTAAGCGAGCTTCGTGACGCGTCTCGATCAGCTTGCGGGCGCGCGACAGAACCGCGCGGCCTTTCTCGGTCAAACGCAGAATGTGCGAGCGGCGGTCGTTGCTGGAGCGGCTGCGCACGCACAGATCGCGGCTCTCAAGCTCATCCAGCAGCGCCACGAAATTCGGCCGCAGGATGCCGAGCGTTGAGGCGATCTCGGTCTGGTTGCGGCCCGGATTGGCCTCGACCAGCATCAGCACCGAAAACTGCGCCGGAGTGAGTTGGAGCGGCGCGACGCAGCCGATGAAATCCTCGAAAATCCGTAACTGCGCGCGCTTGAGCGAATAGCCGAGGAACCCGGACAGGTCCCCGATTTTAACCGCTTCCGCGGGAGGCACGAAACGCGAGGGAGCACGCACCGGCCGTTTGCGAGCCTTCGCTGCACCTGCACTCGCGCTCCTTGAAACAGCCATCGTGCGTTTCCCCGTCGGCCTGTTATAAGGGCTTCTCGAGCGGCCCCGACGCCCGTCGGGCTTGAGATTATAAGCAATAATCGTTATGAAACATATCAAATAGCGAAGGCGGAATTCAACCGCTGCTGTTTGGTGCCGCCGGACCCTTCCATCCGCGCGTGCGCGTTGCGTGGGGACGCCGTTGAGGGGAAGCTTTGGATAGCACGATCCTTCTGTTCCTGTTGCAGGACGGAATCACGAGCGGCGCGATCTATGCGCTGCTTGGGCTTGCGCTCGTGCTGGTGTTCGCCGTCACGCGCGTCATCCTGATCCCGCAGGGCGAGTTCGTGACTTTCGGCGCGCTGACCTATGCCGTGCTGGCCACCGGCAACGTGCCGGGCACCACCCTGCTCGCCCTCGGCATGGGCGTCGTCGCGTTCGCCTTCGACATGATCGCCGGACGCGGCACGATGAACGTCGGCAAGTTTGTACGCTCGCTGGCGCTGAACATTGTGCTGCCGCTGGCGGTCTGGGGTCTCGCGATCGCGCTGGCCGGACGGCAGAACAGTGTCACCGTCAACTTCCTGCTTTCGATCGTCATCGTCGCGCCGATCGGCCTTTATCTCTACCGCATCGCTTATCAGCCGATCGCCCATGCCTCGGTTCTGGTGCTGCTGATCGCATCGGTCGGCGTGCATCTCGCATTGCAGGGACTGGGCCTTGCGTTCTTCGGCGCGGAAGGATTGCGCGCCCCGGCGATTGCCACCACGGCCTTCACCCTCGGCCCGCTGCGGTTCACCGGCCAGAGCATCGCCATCTACGCCATCACCGTGCTGCTGATCGTCGGCCTGTGGCTGCTGTTCGGCTACACGCTTTACGGCAAGGCGCTTCGCGCCACCGCCGTCAACCGTCTCGGCGCACGCATTGTCGGCATCCGCACCACATTGTCCGGTCAGGTCGCGTTCCTGCTCGCCGCGATCATCGGCACGATCTCGGGCATTCTGATCGTGCCCATTACGACGATCTATTACGACACCGGGTTCCTGATCGGGCTCAAGGGTTTCGTCGCCGCGATCATCGGCGGTCTCGTCAGCTACCCCCTCACTGCGGCTGCCGCGCTGGTGGTCGGCATCGTCGAGGCATTCTCGTCGTTCTACGCCAGCAACTTCAAAGAAGTGATCGTGTTCACGCTGCTGCTGCCGGTCCTGATCCTGCGCTCTCTGGCTTCGCCGGAAGTCGAAGAGGAGGAGGATTAATGACACAGCGTTTGGGCACGATCGTCTTTGCACTGGTCATGGCGGCGATCCCTTTCATTCCCGGTATGCCGCCGTTCTGGATCGTGCTGCTCGACAATATCGGGCTGGCCGCGCTGGTGGCGATGGGACTTGTGCTGCTGACCGGCGTCGGCGGATTGACATCCTTCGGTCAGGCTGCGTTCTGCGGTTTCGGCGCCTACACCACAGCGGTCCTCACCACGTCCTACGGCCTGTCGCCATGGCTGACATTGCCGCTGTCGCTGATCGTCAGCGGCGTCGCGGCCGTGATCCTCGGGCTGATTACGGTGCGTCTCTCCGGCCACTATCTGCCGCTCGGCACCATCGCCTGGGGCATCAGCCTGTTCTATCTGTTCAGCAAGCTGGAGATCGTCGGGCGCAACGACGGCATTTCGGGAATTCCGCCGCTCGCGATCGGCGCGCTGCAGTTCACCGATCCCGGCAATATCTATTTCGCGATCTGGATCGCGGTTATTTTATGCGCGCTGCTGACGCTCAATCTGCTCGATTCCCGCACGGGCCGCGCCATCCGCGCGCTGCGCCGCGGCCACATTGCAGCGGAAGCCTTCGGCGTGCAGACCGCGCGCGCGAAGCTTCTGGTCTTTATCTATGCCGCGGTTCTGGCCGGTCTTTCGGGCTGGCTCTATGCCCACTTCCAGCGCGCGGTGAACCCGACGCCATTCGGCCTGAACGCCGGTATCGAATATCTCTTCATCGCTGTGGTCGGCGGCGCCGGTTATGTCTGGGGCGCGGTGCTCGGCGCAGGCATTGTCGTCGTGCTCAAGGAAATTTTGCAGAGCTACCTGCCGGTGGTGTTTCATGGATCGGCTCAGCTCGAGATTGTGATCTTCGGCATTCTCCTGGTGGCGCTGCTGCAGGCTGCACCGGGCGGCATCTGGCCGCGTCTTGCGGCGCTGCTGAAATTCTCGAACAGGCTGCCGCAGCCGAAAACGCCGGTTTACCTGCCGCCGCGCGAGAAAGTTGCCGCAAGTTCGGACACGCTGCTGGACGTTCAGGCCGCGCGCAAGCAGTTCGGCGGCGTGATTGCCGTCAACGATGTCTCCTTCAATGTGAAGGCAGGCGAGATCGTCGCCCTGATCGGCCCCAACGGCGCCGGCAAGAGCACGACCTTCAATCTCATTACCGGTGTGTTGCGTAAGTCGGGCGGCACGATTTCCATTCTCGGCCGCAATGTCGATAACGCGCCGCCGCAGGAGATCGCGAAACTTGGCGTCGCCCGCACCTTCCAGCACGTCAAGCTCGTGCCGGACATGACCGTGCTGGAGAACGTCGCGATCGGCGCGCATCTGCGCGGCCATTCCGGCGCCATCGCCAGCATGCTCCGGCTCGATCGTCAGGACGAAGCTGCGCTGCTGACCGAAGCCGCCTTACGGATCGAGCGCGTCGGCCTGTCCGATCAGATGCATCAGCTCGCGGGCAGCCTGTCGCTCGGCCAGCAGCGCATCGTTGAAATCGCCCGCGCGCTGTGCGTCGATCCGGCTCTGCTGCTGCTCGACGAACCGGCCGCAGGTCTGCGTCACATGGAGAAGCAGAAGCTGGCCTCGCTGCTCCGCCAGTTACGGGCCGAGGGCATGTCGGTGCTTCTGGTCGAACACGACATGGGCTTTGTGATGGACATTGCGGACCGCATCGTGGTGCTCGAATTCGGCACCAAGATCGCGGAAGGCACGCCTGCCGCCATCCGCACCAACCCCGATGTCATCAAGGCCTATCTGGGAACGGCGTCATGACCAGATTGCTGTCGGTCGAAAATGCGCACATCTCCTACGGCAAGGTCGAGGCCGTGCGCGGCGCGACGCTCGACGTCAATGCCAACGAGATTGTCACCATCGTCGGTGCCAACGGCGCGGGCAAGACCACGCTGCTCAACGCCATCATGGGCATTCTGCCGCTCACCGGCAGCGTCTCGTTCGCGGACCAGCAGATTTCCCGGTTTGAGATCGAGGACCGCGTCGCGGCGGGCCTATGCATCGTGCCGGAACATCGCGAACTGTTCGGCACCATGACCGTCGAGGAAAACCTGCAGCTTGGCGGCTTCCGCGTCGCTCGCGCCACCGCCGCGCGTGAACAGGAGCGCGTCTATGCGCTGTTCCCGCGCCTGAAGGAGCGCCGCACCCAGCTCGCCGGCACGCTTTCCGGCGGCGAGCAGCAGATGCTGGCCATGGGCCGCGCGCTGATGAGCCAGCCGCGCCTCCTCATGCTGGACGAGCCCTCCCTCGGCCTTGCGCCCCTGATCGTGGCGGATATTTTCCGGACCATCGGCGAATTGCGGCAAGCCGGCGTTTCTGTGCTGCTGGTCGAGCAGAATGCCCGCGCCGCCCTCGAAATCGCCGACCGCGCCTATGTGATGGAGCTTGGCGAGTTCATCATGAGCGGCTCGGCCAAAGACATCAGCGGCGATGAGCGCGTGGTGGCGAGCTATCTCGGATTCCAGCACGGCGACGACAGCAAGCTCTGAGTGCTTCGGCGCCGGATGCGGCCCTATCCGGTCGTCCCGGCAAAGCTCGGGCGCCATGACCACCAATCCAGCGTTTCAAGGCGCGGTATTCGCCATCCCGCATAAATGGCACCGACAGGGAGTATGAGCCCCGGCCTTCGCCGGAACGACATCGTATGTGCGTGGTGTGGTCCATGTGTTGTGGATCGGCAGTCTCTGACCGATACTCCCGCCCGTAACGTCTACGTGCGGGGGCACATCGGTCATGGATGCGCGGTCACAGCGAAATCTGCGTTTTTTCGCGGCAATTCTGACAGCCGGGGCGCTTGGCGGACTTATCTTTGTGACTGCACATGCCGGGTTTATGCCGCAGCAAATTCTGATCGGCATCATCTACGGCGTTCTGATCAGCGGCGCGATCGGCACGTTCGAACTTCTCGCCTCGTCAGGTCCGCTGCGGGACTGGCTGGGAAGCCTGCCCTTCACCGCAAGCCTTGCCATCCGCAGCGCGTTTTATGCGGCCGTGATCATTCCTGTACAATATTTCGATCTCGGCGTGCGGATCGCGGGCCTGACTCCCGATCCCAATCAGGACACCTGGGCACCCATTATTTTCTCGGCGGTGTTTGCCGTGGCGCTAAACCTGCTGTTCGCGATCACCAACATCATCGGCCCCCGTGCGTTTCTTCATCTCATCACCGGACGTTACCACACGCCCGCTGAAGAAAGCCGGTTCGTCCTGTTTGTCGACATTGCTGGCTCGACAACCCTTGCCGAGCGTCTCGGAGGCCTCGGCATCCATCGTTTTCTTGACCAGACCTTCCGCAGCCTGACGGGACCGATCATCGATTGCCGCGGCGAAGTCCTGAACTATGTGGGAGACGAGATCATCGTGACCTGGTCGGAAGCCTCCGGCGCGGTGGATTGCCGGCCGCTGCGCTGCTTTCTGGCCATGCGCGATATTCTGCAGAAGCTTCAAGGCCGGTTCGAAGCGGAGTTCGGCATCGCTCCGCGGATTCGCGGCAGCCTGCATTTCGGCCCCGTCATTATCGGTGAAATCGGAGACATCAAGCGCGCCATCGTCTTCAACGGCGACGTCATGAACACCGCCGCGCGGCTCGAAGAACTCAGCCGCAATGTGGACGGCGGCTTCGTCGCGTCGCGCGCCGCGATCGAGCAATTCAAGACCGCATCGCCGGTGCCGCTGCACGATCTAGGCGTGCGCGACATTCGCGGCAGGTCCGGCGGCATTGCGGTCGTTGGCTTGGCGGCGGGCTAACGAAGCGGAGCAATCCACGCTCAAGGAAAACGGATCGCTTCGCCGCCATGGCGCGCCGAAGATGTGCGCAACCGCGCGAATGGCTCCTCGCAACGACGGCGTAAAAAAATGCCCGGCGCGAGGCCGGGCATTTCACTCAATAGCTCGTTGAAGAGTGTTACTTCACGACTTCGTACTTGCCGTTCTTCACCGTGAGAAGAATACGCGAACGATCGTCGGTTCCGAAGCGGTTGGTCTCGGTGAAGTTGTAGACGCCCTGGCTCGCCGCGATTTCCTTCTCGCTCAGCAGCGCCTTGCGGATCGCTTCGCGGAATTCAGGCGTGCCCGGCTTCGCGGTCTTCAACGCCACCGGCACGACGCGCTTGAGAACTTCGAACGCGTCATACATATGGCCCGCGAACTGGCTGCGGGTGTTGGCGCCATACTTCTTTTCATAGGCTTCGTTCAGCGCAAGACCGGGCTTCTTGGTCAGCGCGCTGTCGGGCTGGCCTTCCGGAGCCATCACCGGACCGGCAGCCATGATAACGCCTTCCGCCGACGGACCGGCAATGCGGATGAAGTCCATCGCCGCCGCACCGTGGGTCTGATAGATCAGGCCCTTGTAACCACGCTCACGCAGGGCCGACTGCGGCAACGCCGCGCCGGTGCCCGATGCGCCGATCAGGATCGCGTCCGGATTGGCCGCGACCAGTTTCAGCACCTGACCCGCCACCGAGGTGTCGGGACGCGCATAGCGCTCTTCCGCAACAACGGTAATGCCGCCCATGGCGCCAGTCTGGGTCTTCAGATCGTTCAGCCAGAGATCGCCGTAGGAGTCGGAGAAGCCGATATAGCCGACGGTCTTGATGTTGTTCTTCTTCATGTGCTCGTAGAGCACCTTGCCCATGATCGGCACCGGCTGCGGCATCACGGCGGTCCACTTCTCGCGAGCCGGAGTGATCGGCAGCGGCGCGAGGCTGAACTGCGGCACGCCGACTTCGTTGGCGACGGTCGAAATCGCGATCGACGGCGGGGTGGTCGACGAGCCGATGATGATGTCGGCGTTGGACTCGGTGACGAACCGGCGGGCATTGGTGGTGGCCGCAGTCGGATCGCCGGCGTCATCCAGCACGATGGTCTTGATCTTGGCGCCGCCGATTTCGGTCGGCACGAATTCGAGCGCGTTCTTCTCGGGGATACCGAGCGCAGCCGCAGGGCCGGTGGTGCTGACGCTGACGCCGATGGTGATGTCCTGCGCTGCAGCCAGGGACACCGGCAACGTGACGGAAGCCGCCAGTACAACGGCGGTCCAGGTTAGCTTCTTCATCAAGTCCTCCCTCAAATACTCTTTTCAAGTTTTCGTTCGGTAGCGACAGGCGCGGCCCGCACCTTTGCAGTGCACCATCGCGCCCGGATTGGCCGTCATTCAGATAGAAGTTACCGGCCATTTGCAATGCCTGCCGCCTTTGCCATTGGTATGACAGTTAAGACGCGCGGGCGTAGACTTTGGCCGGTTTAGCGAGCCGCCTGTCGCGATCGACTTTCGGCCAATGGTCGGCAGCCTTTTTCTGTATTGTTATCTGGTATAATCAATTTCGGCGGCGGACAAAACCCTATTCGCAAGCACATGGAGAAGCAGAGGTTGCGGACACAGGTTGCCATCATCGGCGGAGGCCCGGCAGGTTTGCTGCTTGGCCAATTGTTGCACCGCTACGGCATCGACAACGTCATTTTCGAACGCAAGGACCGCGACTACATCCTCGGCCGCATCCGCGCCGGCGTGCTCGAACAGGGCACTGTCGGCCTTCTGGATGAAGTCGGCGTCTCGGCCCGGCTGCATCAGGATGGTCTTGTTCACCACGGCATCGAGTTGGCCTTCGGCGGCGCGCGCCATCGCATCGACATGACCAAAGCCACCGGCAAGACGGTAACCGTCTACGGCCAGACAGAGGTCACGCGTGACCTGATGGATGCGCGGCTCGCAGCTGGCCTGACCACGGTCTACGACGCCGACAATGTCGGCCTGCATGATTTCGACGGAACGCAGCCGCGCATCCGCTATGAGAAGGACGGCAAGACACATGAGGTCGCTTGCGACTTCATCGCCGGTTGCGACGGCTTTCATGGCGTCAGCCGCCAGAGTGTAAAGCCGGAGGCTCTCACCGTTTTTGAGCGGGTCTATCCGTTCGGCTGGCTCGGCCTTCTATCGGACACGCCGCCGGTCTCGGACGAGTTGATCTACAACAACCATGAACGCGGCTTCGCGCTATGTTCGATGCGCTCGCCCCATCGCAGCCGCTACTATCTGCAATGTGCGCTCGACGAGCAGGTCGAGAACTGGTCCGACGACAAATTCTGGGAGGAGTTGAGGCGCCGGCTCGATCCGGAAGCCGCTGCGACGATTGTCACCGGACTCTCCATCGAAAAAAGCATCGCGCCGCTGCGCAGCTTCGTTGCTGAGCCGATGCGGTTCGGCCGTCTGTTTCTCGCAGGCGACGCCGCGCACATCGTGCCGCCGACCGGCGCCAAGGGATTGAACCTCGCAGCCAGCGATGTGCATTATCTCTCAACCGCGCTGCGCGAGTTCTACACCGAGAAATCCGCGGCGGGCATCGATGATTATTCGCGCCGCGCCCTCGGGCGGGTCTGGAAGGCCGAACGCTTCTCGTGGTGGATGACATCGATGCTGCATCGATTTCCCGGCACGGACGAATTCAGCTCACGCATCCAGCGCGCGGAGCTGGCCTATCTGATCGACTCCGATGCGGCGAAAACCTCGCTTTCAGAAAACTATGTCGGGCTGCCGTATTGAACTGAATCGCAGAAGCGCGTGCGAGCACGCGTGAATTAAGTTCACTTCGCAGCCGTTTCAAACGTACAGCAACGCCCTGTTTCAAACTTGATTTCGAATGATCGCGCAGAGCCCGCGCTCTATGATGCGGCAACTCAGCCATATCGCACATCATTCGAAAGAATTACGATGACACCATCCGAAGCGATCGACGCAAGCATTCCCGAAGGCTTCGCACGTCACCCGCGGCGAAGTCCGCTCACCGAGCCATGGGAGCCGATCTACGCCAAGATCACGCCGGATGCTTTCATTCTTGGAATCCGGCTGGCAACCCCGCACACCAATTCGAGGGGACTGGTTCATGGTGGACTGATTGCCGCGCTGGCCGACAACGCCATGGGATTGAGTTGCGGTCTCAAGGTGGACAGGGGTGTCACCCAAGGCCTCATCACCGTAAATCTCTCGGTCGATTACCTCGGCTCCGCCACTCTCGGACAATGGCTTCAGATCGACACCACATTCGTGAAGCCGGGCAACTCGATCTTTTTCGCGCAGTGTTTCGTGACTGCCGATGGCGAGCCTTGCGCCCGTGCAAACGCGACCTTCAAGGCGCTGCGGAAGAAACCGTGATGCGGTCTATCTTTGTCTGGTCCCGAAGCGCCAACCGGTCTGCGCCACCACAAGATCGATGAAGGCGCGAACCTTCGCGGACAACAATCGCGATGTTGGATACACAAGATGTATCGGCATCGGCGGCAGTTCGTACTTTGCCAGCACGATTTTGAGTTGCCCCGCTTCGATCTGATCTCCGACCTGATAGGCCAGCACATTGATCAGCCCGCCGCCCTGCGCGGCATGCAGAACCGCCGCATCGGTGCTGTTGGTTGCGAAGCGCGATGTGACAGGCACGCGAATCTCGCGGCCGTTTTCGATAAAGCGCCACTCGGACAGCAAACCTGTACCCACGAACTGAATGACCTCATGGCCTGCAAGATCAGAGGGCCTTTGCGGCGTGCCGCGCGCCTTCAGATAACCTGGCGAAGCCACCACCACCCGCCGCATGTCGCCGACGGCGCGGGCGACGACGCTGGAATCCGACAGATGCCCGATGCGCACCGCAAGGTCGATGCCTTCATCCACCAGATTGACCATCCGGTCCGACAGCCGCAGTTCGGCGCTGACCTCGGGATATTGTTTCAGATAAGCGGACATCACCGGCCCGACATGGAGCCGCCCGAACATCTGCGGCGCTGATACGACAAGCCGGCCGGACGGGCGGCTGCGCTCCGCCTGAACGGAGTCTTCCGCTTCCTCAAGATCGCCGAGAATCCGCCGTGCCCGCTCCAGATAGCGCGCGCCGACATCCGTCAGCGTCACCGAGCGCGTGGTGCGCTGAAGCAGCCGCGCGCCGAGATGATTTTCCAGACCGGCGATCAGCCGCGTCACCGCCGAGGCCGAAAGGCCAAGCTTGCGCGCGGCCGGCGCGAACCCTTGAAGATCCGCCACGGAAACGAAGGCGCGCATGGCGTCGATCCGGTCCATCGCATTATTTCATAACCTGCAATTATGAACTGTCAATTATCCAAATTGTTACGAATACCGACACACCGCATATCAGGGGCGTGTTTCCCGTTCACCCAACCTTCCAAAAGGATGATCCCATGTCCCTGATCTCGATTCCTCCTTCCGTTGCAGCTTCGCCCGGTGCCTCGCAGCCGCTTCTGGATGCCGTCCACAAACAGCTCGGGAGTGTACCGAACCTTTTCCGGCTGATCGGCGTCAGTCCCGCCGGGCTGGAAGGCTTCCTTGGTCTGCACGGCGCGCTCGGCAAAGGCTCTCTCGACCTCAAAACCCGCAACCGGATCGCGCTGGCGGTCGCGGAGGCAAATGGCTGCAACTACTGTCTCGCGGCCCATACTTATCTCGGCAAGAACCTCGCCAAACTCAGCGACGAGGAAATTCTGACCAACCGCGATGGAGGCTCGACCGACGCACGAGCGGACGCCGCTGTCCGCTTTGCCGTTCTGGTGACGCAGAAGCGCGGCCATGTGGATGCCGATGCGATCCGCGATGTCCAGCAGGCGGGATATACCGACGCACAGATCATCGAAATCATTGCTCATGTCGCGCTCAATACCTTCACGAACTATCTCAACGAGACGGTTCAAACGGATATCGACTTTCCGGCGGTGTCCCCGCCTCGCGCGGCGGCATGACCTGAGCGACCGGAACAGGCCGGATGTCGTCCCGGCCTGTTTCACGCTGCTTTCCGACGACACCGGAGCTTGTCCCGAGGGACCAGGAGAGGTGTGAGATGAACAGGGAGTTTGCAGCCTCCAGCGACATCGGCTTTACGCCCGCCGTCAAAGCGATCCAGACCCGCAAGGGATCGCGCGGCGGCTACGCACACATGGAAGAAGGTGGCGGCTGGCGCACCGAGATCGATGCGGCGCTTGCGGCCTTTATCAGCGAGCAGACCAGTTTCTTTCTGGCGACGGCGACGGCAGACGGCCAGCCGTACATTCAGCATCGCGGCGGGCCGGCGGGCTTCATCAAAGTGCTCGACAGGACCACGCTCGCGTTCGCGGACTACAAGGGAAATCGGCAATACATCACGCAGGGCAATCTCAGCGAGAACCCCAAGGCGTATATTTTCCTGATCGATTATGTGAATCGCCGCCGCATCAAGATCTGGGGCGAAGCCCGCGTGATCGAAGACGATCAGGCGCTGACGACAGCCTTGATGCCGAAGGATTACAAGGCAAGGCCCGAGCAGACGATCCTGTTCAAGATCAAGGCCTGGGACAGCAATTGCCCGCAGCATATTCCGCTGAAGTTCGATGCGGCGGACGTTGCCGCCGCCATCGCTGCCCGCGACGCGCGTATTGCGGAACTCGAGGCTGAAGTAGCGCAGCTGAAGCAGAAGCCCGCAAATTAAAATTCGTCATTGCGAGCGAAGCGAAGCAATCCACTTTTTGAAAAGTATGGATTGCTTCGTCACAAGCGCTCCTCGCAATGACGATCGGGTTACGCCGCGACCTGCAGCTGCTGCCACTCATGTTCCGGATAGTATCGCGCCATCATTCGGTCGACATAGGTCACGAGATTGGCGAACTCCAGCGCGCGCGCACGCAGCGGCGAGTCGAAAAACGACGTCATCAATCCGGCGAGCGACGCAAACGCAATCGCATCGGTGCCGCAGGGCTTGTCGCCCATCAGATACGGCTTCCAGCCGAGCAGCATCGACAGCGCGGACAGCGAGCGGGTGCCAAGCTCGGTGATCTCCTGCGGCGTATGGCGCCCCAATCCGCCGATCCGCATGCTTTCGCCGACCCGGCGCAGCACATCCTCGCGCACTGCATCGCGGACGGTCTCAGGCGCGCCATCGAAGAAATGCGCGGGACCCTTGGCGAAATTCTCCGGCATCATCCAGCGGGTATAGGTGAAGGCCCAGTTGAAGTGATTTTCGATCATCCGTTCGATGGCCCAGGCTTCGGCACGCTGACGCTCGTCGAGACCGGCATCGAGATCGAAGTCATGCTTCCGCTCCAGATGCCGGCGGATGAAGGTGGAGTCCGCCACCACTTCGCCGTCGTCGATAAAGGGAAGCTGCCCCTTGGGTGAATTGTCCGGCATCGCCTGCTGCTTGACGTAATGCAGTCCCATCATCTTGAGCTGAACCTCGGTCTTGGTGACATAGGGGCTGATTTCCGGGAGGCCGAAACCGGGGCCAAATCCATACAGGGTGATCATCGGGCATCCTTTTGCGCGTTGAAAAGATGCCGCTTTCTAGCTACCCCCTGCTGCCACCATACTGTCAGCAGCAACCCGGGAGACCGAAGAATGCGGCGCGCCGACCGGCTGTTCCAGATCATCCAGGTGCTCCGGCGCACCCGAAAACCGCTGACCGCCGAAGCCATTGCCAAGGAGCTGGAAACCTCCAAGCGCACGATCTACCGGGACATCGCCACCCTGATCGGCCAGCGCGTGCCGATCCGGGGCGAGGCGGGCACCGGTTATGTGCTGGAAAAAGGCTTCGACATGCCGCCGCTGATGCTGACGCCCGACGAAATCGAGGCGGCGGTCCTCGGCGCGCAATGGGTGGCCGGGCGGGCCGACCCCGTGCTGGCGAAGGCGGCGCAGGATCTGATCGCCAAGATCGTCGACACGATCCCTGAACGGCTGCAGCCGCTGGCACTGGAGCCCGCCAGCCGGGCGCGCCCGAAGTGGGTCGCAGAGGCCGACACCACCGACATGACACAACTGCGCGCGCATATTTACGCCAGCAGGAAAGTCCGGCTGCACTATCGCGACGAACAGGGCCGCGACACCGAACGCACCGTCTGGCCGATTGCGATCGGTTATCTTGAAACCGTGCTGCATCTGGCAAGCTGGTGCGAACTGCGAAAAGACTTTCGCAGCTTCCGCATCGACCGGATCGCACAAGCCGTGTTTCTGGATGAAAAGTATCCCGAGCGGCGCGCGGCCTTGCGGGTGAAATGGATGAAACACATGCAGGAGAAACACATGCAGGAGAAACACATGCAGGAGCGCGGATGCCATGACGGCAACCCATAGCCCCTGCCAGAACTGCGGTGCCTGCTGTTCCTATTCGAGCAACTGGCCGCGCTTCACGATAGAAGACGACGCTGCGCTCGATCTGATCCCTGCCAAATTCGTCAATGACCGGTTGTCCGGTATGCGCTGCGAAGGCGAGCGCTGCACGGCGCTGACCGGCAAGGTCGGAACCGCGACAGCGTGCGGAATTTACGACATACGGCCGGAAGTTTGCCGCACCTGCATGCCGGGCGATCCGGAATGCCTGATGGCGCGGCGGCGATTCAATCTCGGGGAACTTCCACCCGGTTCCATTCCCGAGACGGATTAGCCCGGAACGATTCCGCTGGCTCGGACGTCATATCTTCAACGATCCTGAGCAAGGGAGCACGCACAATGTTGCGCGAAACCGAAATCCACACCTATGCAAGGCAAATGCTGGAAACACATGGCCCTCAGGCCATTGCCAAGGCAGCCGAACGCGCCATTGAATGCGAAGAGAGCGGCAAGGCTGAGCAGGCCAAAGAGTGGCGGCACGTGGAAAGTGCGCTGAAAATGATGCGCGGGCCGCACCAGAGCTGAAAGCGCCTGATCGCTTTCAACACAAGCCAAACTGCGGACCGCGGAAGCCGCCCTGTTTAAGCAGGAACCGCGCCAAAGTCTTCGTCGTCGATCTCATCGACAATCGGAGCGAAGGTGCTGAGCGGCTTTGTCGAGAGGGTAATGCTGCGGCGTCCACCGGCAGCAGACACCGATTGCGACGATGGCGCTTCGCGCGACATGGCAAACAATGTCGAGCCGACGATCCCGCCCTGCTCTACCAGATCGCGCTCCGTGCAAGTGGCGGCGATGGCGAGGCTCATGCCGTGCAGATGCGCGCGCTTGTAACAGAACAGCGCCAGCATGGCTCTCACATCGGCGGACACGGATTCCACAAGCTGAGGAAGGCCATGTTCGCTCGCCCGGTACAGGCTTCCGAGCATATCCTCACCCACCGGGCAGGCATCGTTCTCAAAGGCTTCGCGGCTGGACAACATTGAAATTCTCCCCAGCACATGATCCGCCAGTCTGGGCGGCTTGGCGGAAAAATCATGCGCCACTTATTTGCGGAAGATGCAATGCAATTTCCTAACGCAGGGTTAACCACGCGCCCCGTTTCGACTTGGCATTCATCCAATGTTAGAGATGGAACCGGAACTGCGTCCGACGCGAATCGCAAAGTGATTCGGCGCGGGAAGGAAGGCAGCGATGGCTGAAACAACCGGCCTGCGGCGGCTCGCCGGCAGATGCTTCTGCGGCGCCGTGCAATACACCGTAGCCGACGAATTCGGCTATGCCTTGAACTGCCACTGCTCGAACTGCCGGCGGACAACCGGCGCGGCATTCAAACCCTTGGCCGGGATCGAGCGTGACAAGCTTGCCCTCACCGAAGGCGCCGGCAATCTGTTGACCTGTGGCGACGCCACGGCCCATGACGCACACTGCAAGACCTGCGGCTCGCTGCTCTATTCGGTGGTTCGTGAGGGCAAATATGTTCATGTCGCGATGGGATCGCTGATCGACACGCCTTCGATCCGCCCAAGCGCGCATATCTTCGTCGGTTCGAAGGCGCCGTGGTTCACCATCACCGACGACCTGCCCCAATATGAGGAGCATGTGACGGCGGCCCGATCAAACAGTTGCTGATCCGTCATTGCGAGGAGCCATTAGCGCGTTGACGTGCGTCTTTGACGCGCCCGAACTCGCGCGTTAAACGCGCTTGTCCCTGATCCAGTCCGCGATGGCGCGGCCGATGGCCGGGCCGGAATCTTCCTGGATAAAATGACTGCCGGGCACGGTCACCTCGGTCTGGTTGTTCCAGCCGCGGCAAAACTCACGCACATTCCCGATCAGGATCGCGCCGGGCTCGGCATTGACAAACAGCTTCGGCACATCGTTCTGCGCCATCCACTTTGCGTAGGCATCGACGATGGCGACAACATCCGCAGGCTCACCTGCGATGGGAATCTGGCGCGGCCAGGTAAGTGTCGGCCAGCGATCCTCTGGCTTGAGAAACGGCTTGCGGTATTCCGTCATCTCCGCATCGCTCAGCTTGCGCAGCACCGAACCGGGCAGAACCCGTTCGATAAACAGATTGCGCTCCAGAATCATCTGCTCGCCCTTATCGGAGCGGAAGCCCTGGAACACCGGCGTCGCCGCCTCGCTCCATTCCTCCCAGCCCGCGACAGGCCGCACGATGCCTTCCATATAGACGATGCCGCGCACACGATCGCGATGCTGGTTGGCCCAGTCGAGTCCGAGTGCCGAGCCCCAGTCGTGGATCACCAGCAGGACTTTTTCTTTCGGTCCGATCACAGCATCGATGAAGGCCCAGAGATGATCGCGATGCGTCGTGAAACGATAGGTATCGGGCTTCACATCCGGCAGCTTGGCTGAATCGCCCATGCCGATCAAATCCGGCGCGATCAGGCGGCCCTGCCCTTCAAGCTCCGGGATCACATCGCGCCAGAGATAGGACGAGGTTGGATTGCCGTGCAGGAACAGGATCGGCGCGCCGTCGCCACGCTCATGATAAGCCATGCGATGACCGAGGACATCGACGAATTTCTTGGACAGCGGCTGTTCGGTCATGGTCACTATCTCCCTCGCGAGCGGCTTTGTGTTTCAGCGTCATTGCGAGCCAACGGGTCGGCGCAAGCGCCGCCCGATGACAGGATTTGCGAAGCAATCCATCCCGGAACTGGATTGCTTCGTCGCCATGGCACGTCAGGCGCAGCCGTTAAACCGCCACTAGCCGATAAACGCCACGGCCTCGGGAACGCTCGCGCGGTTGGTGCGATAGCTGTTGGCGAGGTGCTTCGCATCGGGATAACCGAACGAAATTCCGCAGACCACACGCCGATCATCGCCGGCGCCGAGATGCTTGCGCACAACATCCGCATGACCTGCCAGTGCGGCCTGCGGGATCGTCGCAAGGCCAGCCGCCTGCGCGGCCAGCATGAAATTGCTGACATAGCCGCCGCAGTCGATGGCGCCGTAGGTGCCGAGGGCCTCGTCACTGGTGATGATGGCCACATGCGGTGCGCCGAAGAAGCGGAAGTTCTCCAGCATTTGCTTGTTGTAGCCCGCCTTGTCGCCGCGCGGAATCCCGAGCGCGTTATAGAGTTGGAAGCCGCTCTCGCGGCGGCGATCCAGATAGACGCCCTTGTATTCGCGCGGAAAGTCGAAATCCGTGACAGGCGGCGCACGCTCGCTCGCCGCCTTGTACATCGCCTCGCCGAATGCCTTGACGGCATCTCCAGAGAAGATCGTCACCTGCCATGGCTGGCTGTTGCACCACGACGCGGTTCTCTGCGCTGCCGACAGCACACGCTCGATGATCTCGCGTGGAACAGGGTCAGGCTTGAACGCGCGGCAGGAATACCGCGCGGCCAGAAGCTTCTCCACGACCTCGATGTCGCGGCTGTCAGGTCCTGCCAGCATGGATGTCAGCGTCCTTTGGTTGGGATGGCGTTGAAAGGCACATCCTTGTCAACGCGGATATCTCCCGGCAAGCCTAACACGCGCTCCGCGATGATGTTGCGCAGGATTTCGTCGGTACCACCTGCTATGCGGTCGGATGGCGAACGCAGCAGGATCGACTGGAACTGGCCGCCGACAGACGGGCTGTCCGCATCCGTCAGCACGCCGGACCCGCCCTGAAGATCCATCGCGAAGGTCGCAATGTCCTGCAGCATGGTGCCCGCGACAAGCTTGCCGATGGAATTTTCCGGACCCGGACGCTCGCCGCGCGAGAGCGCGGAGATCGAACGATAGCTGGTGTATTTCAGGCCGCTGGCCTTCACCGCCCAGTTGGCAAGCTTCGAGCGCACGTTCTTGTCGTCAATGGCGGGTCCATCCTCCAGCATCAGATCGTTGCAGAAGGCGAACAGCTCGGGGAAGCCGGTCGACTGACGCGCGCCGATCGACATGCGCTCGTTCATCAGTGTGGTCAGCGAGACATTCCAGCCGTCACCGACCTTGCCGAGCCGCTGCGAGTCCGGGATTTTCACATCAGCGAAATAGACTTCGTTGAATTCCGACTGGCCGTTGGCCTGTTTGATCGGCTTCACGGTGACCCCGGGCGACTTCATGTCCAGCCAGAACATCGTCAAGCCCTTGTGTTTGGGCTGGGTCGGATCGGTGCGTGTGATGAGGATGCCGTAATCGGAGAAATGCGCACCGGTGGTCCAGACTTTCTGGCCATTGATGATCCAGTCGTCACCTTTCCTTTCCGCACGGGTACGCAGGCCCGCAACGTCAGAGCCGGCAGACGGCTCGGAGAACAACTGACACCAGACGTTTTCACCGGACGCGATCTTCGGCAGGTACTTCGCCTTGTCTGCATCGCTGCCATACGCCATGACGGTCGGGCCGCACATGCCCTGCCCGATCAGGAACACGCCTTCGAGCTTGCCGTAGAAGCCTTCTTCCTGCTGCCAGATCACGCGCTCGATCGGCGACGCACCGCGCCCGCCGAATTCCCTCGGCCAGTGCAGGCAAGCCCAGCCAGCTTCCGCTTTTTTCTTCTGCCACTTCTTGGATTCTTCCAGGATGTCGCGGTTCTTCAGCTTGATGCGGCCGACGGTTGGCTGCGACAGCTCGGCTTCCAGTTCCTTCGGTGCATTGGCCTGAATCCAGGCACGGGCTTCGGCGCGGAACGCGGCTTCCTGCGGAGTGTCATCGAAATTCATAGGAATGATCCTCTGTTTCTCGTCATTCCGGACGATCCGCAAAGCGGATCAATCCGGAATCTTGTCTCAACTGGATTCCGGGTTCGCTCGAAGACGAGCGCCTCGGAATGACGGGGTTCTCAACTCGCGTTCTTGAAGCGCAGGCGATCGATCAACTGGTTCTCCCAATAGGTCGCGCTTCCGAGCAGCAGCGCGAGCACATTGGCGCGCCGGTAGTAGAGGTGGCAGTCGAACTCCCAGGTGAAGCCCATGCCGCCATGCACCTGAATGTTGTTCTTGGCGCAGTGCTGGAACGCCTGCGTGGCGCTGATGCGCGCGGTCGCTGCCGCCTCCGGCAATTCAGCCGCATCGGTCGAAAGCGCCCATGCGCCGTAGTAGCAATTGGAGCGTGCCAGCGTCGCGGACACATACATGTCCGCAAGAATGTGCTTCACCGCCTGGAAAGAGCCAATGGGGCGGCCGAACGCGACACGGTCCAGCGCATAGTCGCGGCCCATTTCCAGCGCGCGATCCGCGCCGCCGACCTGTTCGAACGCCATCAATACGGCGGCGCGATCGAGCACGCGGGTGAGAGTGTTCCAGCCCTCATGGGCCGCGCCAAGCGGCTCCGCCTTGGCGCGGTCGAACGTGATTTCAGCCTGGCCGTGCGTCTGATCGAGATTAGTGAGCGCCTTACGTGTGACCCCGTCACCGTTGAGATCGACAATGAACAGGCCAATATCAGCCTCGCGTCCGGTCGAGCCGGTGCGCGACGCGACGATGGCGAAATCGGCGATCGCACCGTCCGCCACCGGGATCTTGGTGCCGGACACCGCGCCCTGCGATGCCGACACCTTGATCGCCTTGTGGGACGGATTACCGGTGCCTTCGAACAGCGCCAGCGTGCCAATGGCCTCGCCCGCCGCGATCTTCGGCAACCACTTGGCCTTCTGTGCATCGCTGCCCGCCAGCATCAGCGCTTCCGCCGCGAGATAGATGGTGGACGAAAACGGCACCGGCGCCAGCGCGCGGCCGATTTCTTCCGCGATCACACACAACTCGAGATGCCCCGCACCGGCACCGCCGAATTCCTCCGGGATCGCGACGCCGAGAAAGCCCATCTCGGCAAGACCCTTCCACAGGGCCTTGTCGTAAGGCGCGTTGCCTTCCAATACGGTACGCACCGCCTTCGGCGGCGAATGCTCCGTGAGATAGCGCCGGGCCTGATCGCGCAATTGCTTCTGGTCTTCCGAGAATTCAAAATTCATCTGGTTTGACTCATGCTGTGAACGTGAAAACTATCCGAGAACGATAACGTCCGGCCCTGGCTGATCTGCATAAAGCTGCTTGACCAACGCAGCGCGGCGCTCAAGCCCGGCGCGCTGGTTGATGTAACCCTTGTCGGTGAGTTCATTGCCGTCGATAGACGGCGGCTCCGCCATCAGCATCGCTCGGGCAATGGTCATGCTGCTCACGCCATTCACCGCCTTGTTATGCGCCAGCAACCCGTCGCGCAGATGCGCGCGCACCTTGGGATGATTCACCACCGTCTCCAGCGATGCATCCATATCGCCGATCAGGCGGCGGCAGGCGTCGAGGCTCGGCCAGGCCAGCAACCCGATGAACGGACGATCCTGCCCGGCCACCAGCGCGTCCTGAATGACCGGCGATGCCGCAGCAATCGCATCGGTGCGGAGCGAACCGACCAGAACGAACGTTCCCGTGGTGAGCTTGAAGTCCTCGACCACACGGCCTGAGAAGATCAGACCCTGCGCGGGATCGTCCGGATTCACGAACACGCCCGCATCGCCGATGCAGTAGAAGCCCTCCTCGTCGAAAGCCTTCTGCGTCAGTTCGGGCTGGCCGTAATAGCCCGGCGTGACGTTGACGCCGCGCAGGCGCAGTTCGTACTGCTCACCTGCAGGGACCATTTTCAATTCAACGCCGGGGAACGGCAGACCGATCAGGCCGACGCGCTCGGTGTCCCAATAGGTGCCGGTCGATGTCGGCGCAGTCTCGGTCGAACCCCAACCGGTGTAGAATACAAACCGTTCGCCGGTAGTCCGCACCGCCAGCGCCTGAAAACGATCGTAAAGATCGTCGGGCAACCGCGCGCCGCCGTAAGCGAGTAATCCGAGATTCTTGAAGAACGAGCGGCACAGAGCATCGTCCTTCTCCATCGCCGCAGCGAGAGCGGCATAACCTGCAGGGACGTTGGCATAATAGGTCGGTGAAATCTCGCGCAGGTTGCGCAGCGTCTCGTCGATCATGCCGGGCATCGGACGTCCGTCATCGATGTAAAGCGTGCCGCCTTCCGTTAGTGCCACATTGAACAGCGCATTGCCGCCCATGGTGTGGTTCCAAGGCATCCAGTCGAGATAGACTCCGTCCGGGGCGTCGTCCGGGCGCGGCCGCACCTGCATCATCATCTTGGCGTTGGCGCACATCATCTTCTGCGTATTGATGACGGCCTTGGGCATTCCGGTCGAGCCGGACGTGAACAGCAACTTGCCGACGGTGTCGGGCGTGATCTTCGCAATGGATGTTTCAACCGCAGACGTCACCGGCGTCGCCGCAAGATCGGCGTAAGCGATACTCTTGATGTTCGCGGGTGCGCGATCGACATGAACCACCGTGATGCCATCGAGATCAAGCGCGGCCAGCGCTTTCTCGAACATCACGCCGTCCTGCACCATCACCACGGCGGGTTTCACAAGACCGAACAGATATTTCAGCTTGGCATGATCCTGGCTCATCAGCGAGTAAGCGGGCGATACCGGCGCCGCCGGAATCCGCGCCTGCATCGCCGCTTGCGTCATCAATGCGTGTTCGATGGAATTGCCGCTGAGAATCGCGACCGGACGTCCGGCAGGCAGATCCATATCGAGCAGCGCCTGCGTCAGCGCATCGATCGTCCGCTTGGCCTCGCCGTAGGAGACCTTGCGCCACTGCCGCTCGGGGCCACGGCGCTGCACCAGCCAGATATGATCGGGACGCGCCGCGGCCCATTTTGTCACCGAGGCCGGAATGTGCGGCTCATAGGGATCGAGCGGAAACCGGGATTTCAGGACGATCACACCGTCGGCGCGGCGTTCTACCGCGATGTCGCGCGCGAGCCACGCCATCTTCCGAAACGGCGGCTGCGACGAGCCCGCCCGTGCATCACTCTCTGCCGAACTTGCACGGCTGTTCACGCTCATCGCACCATCCTCCCCGGGAGAAACGGCGGGGGCTTTTTGTGACGCGCCCCTCGCCGGCCGATTACGTTTGATTCTTCATCGTCATGGCGACACATTGCCACGAAACAATCCAGTTCCTGCTGTTTTCAAGACCGGATCGCTTCGCCTCGCCCGCAATGACAGCGCTACCGCGGCGCCATGCGGATCGCGCCGTCGAGACGGATCACTTCGCCGTTGAGCATCGGATTCTCGATGATGTGCACGGCGAGGTTCGCGTACTCATTCGGATTGCCGAGACGCGCCGGGTGCGGCACCTGCTTGCCGAGACTGTCCTGCGCTTCCTGCGGCAGGCCCATGAGCAGCGGCGTCAGGAACAGGCCCGGCGCAATGGTCATCACGCGGATATTGAGCGACGCAAGATCGCGCGCCACCGGCAGCGTCATGCCGACGATGCCGCCTTTGGACGACGAGTAAGCCGCCTGTCCGATCTGGCCGTCATAGGCCGCGACGCTGGCGGTGTTGATGATCACGCCGCGCTCTTCGCCGACCGTCGGTGCATTCTGCATGCGCTCCGCCACCAGGCGGATGCAGTTGAAGGTGCCGATCAGGTTCACCTTGATCACGCGGGTATAGTCGGCCAGCGCGTAAGCGCCGGTCTTGCCGACCGTCTTACCCGCATTGCCGATGCCTGCGCAGTTCACCAGAACGCGGACCGGACCATGCGCAGCCTCGGCCTTGGCGATCGCTTCTTTCACGGGAGCTTCTTCCGAAACGTCGCCGACCAGCGCAAGACCGCCGATCTCCTTCGCGACCGCTTCAGCGCCGTCCTTGTTCATGTCGATCACCGCGACCTTCGCACCTTTGGCCGCCATCGCGCGCGCTGTCGCCGCGCCAAGACCCGAACCACCGCCGGTGACGAGAACTGAAACATCCTTGAGCTGCATAAGTCGTTTCCCTGCTTTGGAGTGAAATGATGTCTTTAAGTCGTTATGACGTCAGGAGGCTTTTGCCGCTTCTGGCTTCGACCACTGCGAAAGAATGTCGGAGGCATCGACCGGCGGCACCGCCGGAGAACCTTGGATGCTGGACGGCGTGCGCGAAAATCGCGGCGCGGGCGCCGGCTGCACATGGCCATCGACATTGACGAAAGTCTTGCGCGCAGCGAGATGCGGATGGTTCGGTGCATCGAACAGCCCGCGCACGGCGGCGGCGCAGGCATCCGAACCTTCCAGAAGCGCGGACCATTCATCACGCGTTTTCGTCTTGAACAACGCGGTCATTTTCTCGTGCAGGTTGGGCCAGCCGGCCTTGTCCATCTGCCGGTCGTAGCAATCCTCGCTCAGCCCCGCGAGCTGGCGCAGCTCGGCATAGAACTGCGGCTCAAGCGCGCCGATCGCCATGAAGCCACCGTCCTTGCATTCATAGGTGCGATAGAACGGCGCACCGCCATCGAGCAGATTGGTGCGCGGCTGATCGGTCCAGCGTCCGGTCGCCTTCATGCTGTGGAACATGGTCAGCATGCTGGAGACGCCATCGCACATTGCGGCATCGACCACCTGCCCCTTGCCTGACGCGCGCGCTTCGATCACCGCCGCCAGCACGCCGACAACGAGATAAAGCGCACCGCCGCCATAGTCACCGACGAGATTCAGCGGCGACACGGTCTCGCCATTGGCCGCGCGGAATGAATCCAGCGCGCCGGTGATGGCGATGTAGTTGATGTCATGGCCAGCCGCCTGTGCCAGCGGCCCTTCCTGACCCCAGCCGGTCATGCGGCCATAAACCAGCTTTGGATTGCGTTTCAGCACAACGTCCGGCCCGAGGCCGAGACGCTCCATCACCTGCGGCCGGAAACCTTCGATCAGCACATCCGCCGCGCCAATCAGATCGAGCGCCTTGGCGATGTCGGCCGGATTCTTCAGATCCAGTTCGATGACACGGCGGCCGCGGTTGACGAAATCCCGCACATCGCGCTTGCCCTGACCGGGCCGCGCGATCGACACCACGTCCGCACCCATGTCCGACAACAGCATCGAGGCGAACGGGCCGGGTCCGATGCCGGCAAATTCAATAACGCGCACACCGCGCAATGGTCCCGTCGCAGCCGAACGCTCCGTCATACGCTTCTCCCAAACTCAACGTCTTCTTGTTTTATCGGCGCACCAGTTTCTTTCGAGACCCTGCGCACCGCTTGTTCTTTAGCTTAGTCCAGTCCTATCACGCCTTGGTAGTTGGCGGCTTCTCCGGATCGAACGACATGGCAGCCCTGTCGGTCAGCAACCCGCCAAGGAATAATGTCGTCATATGCTTGATGTATTGCCGCCGCACGTCATCGGTAATGCCGCCCGACCCGAAGAAACGCGCATTCATCTGACGGCCATAGAACAGATTGTCGCATGCCCCGTTGAGGCCAATATAGAACAGCGATGGATCGACCTTGCGGAATTCGCCTGCCGCCACGCCCTGTTCAAGCAGTGCGCGCACGAAGCCGAACAACGGATCGATGAAAAAGCGATGAACTTCTTTCGACGTCGCCTCGCTGCCCTGATGCAACAGCAGATGAATCAGCCGGCTCAGATAGGGCACGCGATAATAGGCATTGATGATGCCGGCGATATGCCGCCGCATCTTCTCGGTCGGCGAAATCGGCTGATCGAGGACGAAGGCAAGGTTGGACATCTCAGCGGCGGCATCCCGCGCCAGCAGCGCGAGCAGCAGCCCGTCCTTGTTGCCGAAATGATATTTCACCAGCGCGGCATTCACGCCCGACTTCTGCGCGATTTCGCTCAGCGACACGTCCGTCGTGTTCCGCTCGATCATCAGGTCGCCAGCGGCGACCAGCAGCTTGGCAGCAGTTGCATTCATCGGAGCGGCCTCCTTTTCGGAAACCTGCTTCGACGGAGAACGGCGCGGTGCTTCGGCGGAGATGGCTGACATGCGCGGTCTCGGAAGTAAGAGAGTGAAGTGACAGCTAACCTGATGATCGGCCCGCGCTCAAGAGTTAATTGAGCGATTGACTAAAACTCGGACCACGACTTTAATCTCGTCCAACCGACAACAAGGAACAGGGAGCACCCATCATGGCTGAAGCCTATATCGTCGCCACCGCCCGTACCGCAGGGGGACGCAAGGGAGGCCGTCTTGCTGGCTGGCATCCTGTTGATCTTGCTGCCTCAGTACTGGATTCGCTGGTGGACCGCACCGGTGTCGACCCCGCCCAGATCGAAGACGTCATCATGGGCTGCGTCATGCAGGCCGGCGAACAGTCCAACAACGTCGCCCGCAACGCCGTGATGGCCTCGAAGCTTCCTGAAAGCGTGCCCGCCACGTCGGTCGACCGCCAGTGCGGCTCGTCGCAGCAGGCGCTGCATTTCGCGGCGCAAGCCGTGATGGCCGGCTCGATGGACATCGTGATCGCGGCAGGCGTCGAGGGCATGACCCGTGTGCCGATGGGCCTCCCCGCCACGCTCGCCGCAAAGAACGGCTTCGGCAACTACTACAGCCCCGGTATCCAGGCGAAATATCCGAACATCCAGTTCAGCCAGTTCACCGGCGCGGAAATGATGGCGGAAAAGTACGGCCTCTCGAAGGACGAACTCGACCAGTACTCCTACCAGAGCCACCAGAAGGCGATTGCCGCGACGCAAGCCGGGGCGTTCAAGGATGAAATCGTTCCGCTGAAATTCACGCGCGAGGACGGCTCCAGCGACATCCACAGCATTGACGAAGGCATCCGCTTCGACGCGACCATCGAAGGCATTCGCGGCGTCAAGACCATTGCGGAAGGCGGCAAGCTGACCGCCGCCAGCGCCAGCCAGATCTGCGACGGCGCATCCGGGGTCATGATCGTCAACGAGAGGGGCCTGAAGGCGCTCGGCATCGCGCCGCTGGCCCGCATTCATCACATGACCATGATCGGCGGCGACCCCGTCATCATGCTGGAAGCCCCGCTGCCCGCTACCCACCGTGCGCTGAAGAAGGCCGGCATGAAGATCGACGACATCGATCTGTTCGAGGTCAACGAGGCTTTTGCCTCGGTGCCGACCGCATGGCTCAAGGACACCGGTGCCGATCCGGCCAGGCTCAACGTGAACGGCGGCGCGATCGCGCTCGGCCATCCGCTCGGCGGCTCCGGCACCAAGCTGATGACCACGCTGGTCAATGCGCTGAAGCAGCGCAACAAGCGCTACGGCTTGCAGACCATGTGCGAGGGCGGCGGCATGGCCAACGTCACCATCGTCGAACGGCTGTAAGACACAACGCGGGTCGTCCCGGCAAGCGAGCGATACGAGCGCAAGCCGGGACCCATAACCACGCGTCGCAATGCTTTAGCGCGGAGCGAACAATACGCCTTTTATAAAATGACTGAGGGAGTATGGGTCCCGGCCTTCGCCGGGACGACCAGCATCCAAGTCTGAGAGCGGAAAAATCCGCCGCAATACCCGATCACCGAGGAACCGCCCAAGGGAGTGCCAAAGAAACGCCATGTCTCATCCATCGATTCACGCCCAGTCGACGCCGAACAAAATCGCCTATCAAATGGCGGGCAGCGGCGAGACCATCACCTATCGCGATCTCGACCGCCGCTCCAATCAGGGCGCGCATCTGCTCCGTTCGCTCGGCTTGCAGAAGGGCGATCACATCGCCCTGCTGATGGAAAACACCATCGCGTTCATGGAAATCTGCTGGGCCGCGCAGCGCAGCGGACTCTACTACACCGCCATCAGCCGCTACCTCACAGCGGACGAGATCGCCTATATCGTCAAGGACTGCGGCGCAAAGGTTGTCATCACCACGCCGAAGTGCATGGCTTCGATTGCCCCGCTGCTCGCCAGTGCGTCGGCAGGAACGCAATTCTTCATCACGGGTGCGGCACAGGGCGGCTTCAAATCGTGGGACGACGCGCTCGCGTCGCAGCCAACGACGCCAATCGCGGACGAAGCCGCTGGTTACGACATGCTGTATTCGTCCGGCACCACAGGACGGCCGAAGGGCATCAAGCGCCCGCTGACCGAGCCTTCCATCCTCGTACCCAATCCGCTGCTCAAGCTGCTGTGTTCAACCATGTGCGGCATGAACGAGACCAGCGTGTATCTATCGCCCGCGCCGCTCTATCACGCGGCTCCGTTGCGCTTCAACATGATGTGCGGCGCGCTCGGCGGCACTTCGATCATCATGGAATCATTCGACGCCGAGGAATTCCTGCGGCTGGTCGAAAAGCACAAGGTCACCCAATCGCAGCTCGTGCCGACCATGTTCGTGCGGATGCTCAAACTGCCGGACGACGTGCGCACGAAGTACGATACGTCGACGCTGAAAGGTGCGGTCCATGCCGCCGCCCCCTGCCCCGCCGACGTGAAGGCGAAGATGATCGACTGGTGGGGCCCGATCCTGATCGAGTATTATGCCGGCTCGGAAGGCAACGGCGTGACCGTCTCCGATTCGAAACAGTGGCTGGCGCATCGCGGCACCGTGGGCCGTGCCGTGGTCGGCGAAATCAAGATTCTCGACGATGACGGCACCGAGTTGCCCGTCGGCGAAACCGGCACGGTCTATTTCGCCGGGGGCCCGCAATTCGCCTATCACAACGACAGCGACAAGACCGCGCGCGCCTACAACGACCGCGGCTGGTCGACGCTCGGCGACGTTGGTTATCTCGACGCCGAAGGCTTCCTCTATCTCACCGACCGCAAGGCCTACATGATCATTTCCGGCGGCGTAAACATCTACCCGCAGGAAACCGAGGACGTGCTGATCTCGCATCCCGCCGTGGCGGATGTCGCGGTGTTCGGTGTTCCGAACGAGGAAATGGGCGAAGAGGTCAAGGCCGTGGTGCAGCCGCACGACATGTCGCGCGCGGGCAAGGACCTCGAAGCCGAACTGATCGGCTTCTGCCGCAAGCATCTCTCGCCGATCAAATGCCCCAAGAGCGTGGATTTCGAATCCGAATTGCCGCGCACGCCGACCGGCAAGCTGGTGAAGCGCCATCTGCGCGACAAGTATTGGGCAAAGGTGAAGAAGTCACCGGCGCAGGCGTAGGTACGGCGCATTACATCAACACACAATCGTCATTGCCGGGCTCGACCCGGCAATCCACCTTAAGGAATTTTTTTTGAGGAGAATGGATGCGCGGGTCGGCCCGCGCATGACGTTCAATAAATGAAGGCGATTTCCGCTCACTCTTCCTTCAGCCACTGCTCCACGAGCATGACGTCGGGCGGCTGGAGATATTTGGTCGTCCACATATCGACGGCCCATTCAATCCGGCTTTCCTTCTCGACAATCACCGCCGTATTGTGCGGCAGCTGCATCGCGAGAATGTTGCCGCGATAACGCGGATTACCGACGGTGTGATGCTTGAGCAGTCCCCATTGCTGCAGCACCAGCAACAGGCTCGAGACGTTGCGGGTCGAATCCCAGCAATCGTAGTTGCTGGCATCGGCACGGTTACGGATATCGGCGCGGGCGACGCGTGTTGTCGTCCCGATCACCGGCCCCATCCGCTTGTCGAACCACAGCACCGCCTTCTGGATCGCGGCGCGCTCGGCAACGGCCGAGGCCTTGCCCGCCGCCATGATCTGCGTGAGCGTCTTGCGATCCGCCGCGGTGAAATCAAGCTCGACCCGGCGGCGGCACACAAAGCCATAACAAACCGTCATGGTCTCCGCCGTGGGCGGGCTGGTCGACACGGATGTATAAAGCTCGCTCTGCTGCGGCGTGAGCTGCATTGCGGACAAGGGCTGTGCCGCAAAAGCAAAGCCCAGAACAAGCGTTACGATTGAAGCAGCACGCGGCATGGAAGAAAACTGAAACAACGCACAATCCTGCAAAATCTGACCGGCAGACTATCGCCGGATTTGATCTGCAATCAACAGCGCGCATGCAACACCGCCCAAGATTCGGCGGATGCGGTTCCGCCATTCGGCCCTCGATTTTGCCGTTCGAGACAAAGCCAAAACCAGGGATAGGATGGCCTATCCGGTAGAGGACGCCATGCCAGACCCGATCAGCCCCGCCCCACCGTTTTCAGCGCCGTATAGCCCCGATGATGGCGAGATCGCTGCGCGCCTGCTGGCGCGACCTGCACTCTCGGCCGCACAGAACGCCCGGATCGATGCGACAGCCACGCGCCTGATCGAGGCAATACGCGGCCACGACGGCGGCTTCGGCGGCGTGGAAGACATGCTGCGCGAATTTTCACTCTCGACCAAGGAGGGCCTCGCGCTGATGGTGATGGCGGAGGCCCTGCTGCGGGTGCCGGACGCCGCCACGGCGGATCGCTTTATCGAGGACAAGCTCGGCCAGGGCGATTTCGCGCATCACCAGACAAAATCGAGCGCACTCCTGGTCAACGCGTCGGCATGGGCGCTCGGCCTGTCCGCGCGCGTGATCCAGCCCGGCGAAACGCCGCAAGGCACCCTCGGCCTGATTGCGAAGCGTCTCGGTCTTCCAACGGTGCGCGCCGCGACCCGGCAGGCGATGCGGCTGATGGGTAATCACTTCGTGCTCGGCGAAACCATTGAGTCGGCGCTGGCGCGTGCGGCGGATGACGACGAGCCCCACCATCACCATCGCTACTCATTCGATATGCTAGGAGAAGGCGCGCGCACCACCGAAGACGCCGCGCGTTACTTCGACTCCTACGCGTCGGCGATTACTGCCATCGGCGCAACTGCCGGCAACAAGGCTTCGCAGGACCGGCCCGGCATCTCGATCAAGCTATCGGCATTGCATCCGCGCTATGAAGCGCTGAGCCGGACGCGCGTGATGAACGAACTCGTCCCTCTGGTGCGCGATCTCGCCCGCCGCGCCAAGGCGCATGACATGACCTTCACCGTCGATGCGGAGGAGGCCGACCGCCTCGAACTGTCGCTCGATGTGATCGACGCGGTGTTCGCCGATGCATCGCTGGATGGCTGGGACGGTTTCGGTCTCGCGGTACAGGCCTATCAGAAGCGCGCCGAAGCGGTCATCGATCATGTCCACGCATTGGCTGAGCGGATGGACCGCCGCGTCACCGTGCGTCTTGTGAAGGGCGCGTATTGGGACACCGAGGTTAAGCGCGCGCAGGAGCGCGGGCTCGACGGCTATCCGGTCTTCACCCGCAAGGCGATGACCGACCTCAACTACATTGCCTGCGCGCGCAAGATGCTCGGGTTGCGCCCGCGCATTTTCCCGCAATTCGCCACCCACAATGCACTGTCGGTCGCGACCATTGCCGAACTTGCGGAGAGCGGCGACGGCTTCGAATTCCAGCGCCTGCATGGCATGGGCGACGTCCTTTACGCGCGTCTTCATGAAGACAAGCCAGCTCTCGCCTGCCGCACCTATGCACCGGTCGGCAGCCACCGCGATCTGCTGGCCTATCTGGTGCGGCGATTGCTGGAGAACGGGGCAAACTCGTCCTTCGTCGCGCTTGCGGCGGATGACAGCATTCCTGTGGCAACGCTGTTGGAGCGGCCGGAGCAGGCAATCCGCACGCCGGATCAGGCGCACAATCCACGCCTGCCGCTGCCGTGCGACATGTATCTGCCCCGCATCAATTCGCGCGGCATCGAATTCGGCGACAGGACATCGCTCGACGATTTGCTCGCCGCCATACGCAATGAGCATTCGACAAAGACAGATGTAACGAACACCACCGCCAAGGACGCGCAGATGGCCGTCGCGCTGGCACGCACCGGCTTTGCGTTCTGGAGCCGGACACCGGCGGACACACGCGCGACGGCGCTGGAGCATGCCGCCGATCTCCTGGAACGGCGGATGCCGCATTTCATTGCGCTGCTGCAATTGGAAGGCGGCAAGACCATCGACGATGCGGTTTCCGAAGTCCGCGAAGCGGTCGATTTCTGCCGCTACTATGCCAGCGAAGGCCGCAGGTTGTTTGTTCAAGGCCAGCCGCTGCACGGCCCGACCGGCGAGAGCAATACGCTGCGCCTGCGCGGGCGCGGCGCCATGATTGCGATCTCGCCCTGGAATTTCCCGCTGGCGATTTTCACAGGACAAGTCGCGGCCAGCCTGATGGCTGGTAACACCGTGGTCGCAAAGCCCGCCGAGCAGACGCCGCTGATCGCAGCGGAGGCCGTCGCACTGCTGCATGAAGCGGGTATTCCGGTTTCCGCGCTGCATCTTGCCCAAGGCGATGGCGCCGTCGGCGCCGCGTTGGTCGCACATCCTGATATTGCGGGCGTGGTGTTCACCGGCTCTACCGAGGTGGCTCGATCGATCAACCGTACTCTCGCCGCAAAGGACGGTCCCATTGTGCCGCTGATCGCCGAGACCGGCGGCATCAATGCCATGATCGTGGATGCGACCGCGCTGCCGGAGCAGGTTGCGGACGATGTGGTGATGTCGGCCTTCCGCTCGGCGGGACAGCGCTGCTCTGCATTGCGCTTATTGTTCGTGCAGGACGACGTTGCGGATCGTATCATCGAAATGATCGCAGGCGCGGCGCGCGAGCTGAAGGTCGGCAATCCGCATGACCTCGCGACACAGATCGGCCCGGTAATCGATGCTGAGGCGAAAGCGCAGCTTGATGCACATATCGCACGCATGATGGCGACAGCGCGCGTTCACCTTGCAGGCGAAACGCCCTCATCCGGCAACTTTGTCGCGCCGCATCTTTTCGAACTCGCCAGCGCGGATCAACTGACCGAAGAAGTATTCGGCCCGATCCTGCATGTGGTGCGTTACAAGGCCCCCGATTTTGAACGTGTGCTGCAGTCCATCGCGGCCAGCGGCTATGGCCTGACGCTCGGGGTTCATTCGCGGATCGACGACACCGTCGAGACGACTGTGGAACGGCTCCCGATCGGCAACATCTATGTCAATCGCAACATGATCGGTGCGGTCGTGGGCGTGCAGCCGTTCGGCGGACACGGCCTGTCAGGAACCGGCCCCAAAGCCGGCGGGCCGTATTATCTGCCGCGCCTCGCCACCGAGCAGACAGTGACGATCAACACAGCGGCCGCGGGCGGCAATGTGGGGCTGATGACGGAGGAGTAGCAAATTCATCACAGATCGTCATTGCCGGGCATAGCCGTTCGAAGAACGGCATCGCTTCCGCTCGCCTGCGACCCGGCAATCCATCTGCTTCGAATTTTTCTGAAGAATGATGGATGCGCGGGTCAAGCCCGCGCATGACACTTTCCGGCGATGCGCTCACCATGGTTTTTCATAGTCACAACACCACAGGTTTATCCGGCAGTTCGTTGCGGCGCGCGCCGACGGGCGGGAAATGTTTCGCCAGAAGCTGCGTGACTGCGGCGACGCCCTTGAGCACGCCGCCTTCGAAATTCCCGGCGCGGAATTCGGCTTCCATCGCGCGGCAGATTTTCTCCCATTCCGCCTGAGCCACTTTCTCGTTGAAACCGCGATCGGCCACGATCTCCACATCGCGGTCGGCGAGCAGCAGGTAGATCAGGACACCGTTGCTCTGCTGCGTATCCCAGACACGCAGGTTCGCGAACACATCGATGGCGCGCGCCCGCGCGGATTGATTCTTGAACAACGGAACGCCGTCGAGCGCGCCTTCCACGGCAAAGCGGATCTGGCCCGCATGCGAAGCTTCGCTGGTCTTGATCGCCTTCTCGATGTTGGCAAGGGCCTGACGCGGGAACGCACGCCGGACCCGCCAGCGGTTCAGAAGAAGATGTTTGCCGATGCGCTTGATGCTCATATGCGTTCTCTCGGCTACCAACTGCCCGATGCGCCGCCGCCGCCGAAGCTGCCGCCGCCTCCGCTGAATCCGCCACCCGAACTGCTTGACCCGCCGGAACTGAAGCCGCCGCCATATCCGCCACGGCCACCGCCGCCGGAACTGAGAACAGCATCTCCGATCAGCGTGATGAAGAATGCAATCGCACCACCAATGGCCGCAATCGACAACGTGCCGAGGAAGAACCAGATAAACGCCGCCACGCCCCCGCCGGCAATGACCGAGCCGAGCAACCGTCCGAAGATCGCCCGGAAAATACCGCCACCGACCAGACCGATGATCAGGAGAAACGGGAAATACTCCCCGATAACGCTGAGATCGGGGACTTCGCCTTCCGGCGCCGGCGCGGGCAGCGGCTCTCCGTCGATGACTTTCAGGATGCGGTCGGCGCCGTCTGAAATGCCTCCGGCAAAATCACCGCTCTTGAATTTCGGCGTGATGATCTCGTCGATGATCCGTTTCGACGTTGCGTCGTTGAGCGCGCCTTCCAGGCCATAACCGACCTCAATGCGCAGCTTACGGTCGTTTTTGGCGATCAGCAGCAACGCGCCGTCATCGACTTTCTTGCGGCCGAGCTTCCATTGCTCGACCACACGCAGCGAATACTGCTCGATGGTTTCCGGCTGCGTCGTCGGCACGATCAGCACCGCGATCTGACTGCCCTTGCGGTCCTCGAACGCCTTCAACTTCTGCTCGAGCGCCGCGACCTGATCGGACGACAATGTCCCCGTCAGATCGACAACGCGCGCCGTCAGAGGCGGCACCGCGACGTCCGCCCGCGCGACGAGGATCGCGCCGGCAAACGCCCAGCACAGCATGAACGCAAGAATAACCGCCTTGACCGCCTTCATGTCACAACCGGCTCACTGACCCGCCGCCGCGCGCCTACTTCGCGGGCGCGGGTGACGCAGGCGCAGGCGTTGCCGGGGCAGCCGCCGGCGGCGCGTTGAAATCGACCTTCGGCGCGGTGGAAATCGACTTCTCGTTCTCCACGGTGAAGTTGGCCTTCTCCTTGTAGCCGAACGCCATTGCGGTCAGGTTGTTCGGGAAGGTGCGGATGCCGACGTTATAGTCCTGCACCGCCTTGATGTAACGGTTACGCGCCACGGTGATGCGGTTCTCGGTGCCTTCCAGCTGCGCCACCAGATCGCGGAACAACTGATCCGACTTGAGCTGCGGATAATTCTCCGTCGTCACCAAAAGGCGCGACAGCGCGCCGCTGAGTTCGCCCTGAGCCTGCTGGAATTTCTGGAAGGCAGCCGGATCGTTCAACACTTCCGGCGTCACCTGAATGGTGCCGACCTTGGCGCGTGCATTGGTGACGCCGATCAGCACATCTTTTTCCTGCTGCGCGAAACCCTTCACCGAATTGACGATGTTCGGCACGAGGTCAGCGCGGCGCTGGTACTGGTTGACAACCTCGGACCATGCCGACTTCACCGACTCGTCGTTCTGCTGGATCGCGTTGTAGCCGCAATTGGTGAGGCTCAATGAGGCGAGCGCCGCGAGGACAGTCAAAATTTTGCGCATGAATGATCTCCAGAGATGAACCAGCACGCGACCCTAAGGCAGCGGTGTGACAATCAGCATACACGCCGGGTGCGGCGCGGTCATCGTGAGGACCGCATTCTTTTTTAGAGACATTGTTCTTGAACGATCGATGAACGCACCCGAAGCCGAACGTAGCGATCCGCGGCGGAGTCCGCGGCATGACAGCGTTGCGCAAGGTTTCGCTGGTAAAGCGGCCTCAGACGCGTAAGTTCTTTTTCGAAACCAACACACGGACATCGATCATGACCGCTACTGCGTCGGACACCACTGTAATCGATACCGGCACCGAAGAATTACTCTGCGAGATACGCGAACGTGTCGCCGTCATTACGCTGAACCGGCCACAGGCGCGCAACTCGCTCTCCGACAACCTGACTCCGGCGCTGCGCCGCATGATCAGGCAATGCGGCGAAGATCCGACTGTCGGCGCCCTCCTCATTACCGGCGCGGGAGATGCCTTCTGCGCCGGCGGCGACGTCAAGGGCATGGGCGGCAAACCCGGCAGCAGCAACGCGCCGGAGCTGACCTTCGACCAGAAAGTCGCGCGGCTGCAGGAGCGCCAGCGCACGCTCACCGGCGCATTGGTCAATGTCCGCAAGCCGACCATCGCCGCGCTGCCCGGTCCCGCGGCCGGTGCCGGACTATCGCTCGCACTGGCTTGTGACCTGCGCATTGCGGCGGAGTCGGCTTTCGTCACCACAGCCTATGTAAAGATCGGCCTCAGCGGCGATTACGGCATGGCATGGCTGCTGACGCGGCTTGTGGGAACGTCGCGCGCACGCGAACTGATGTTCTTCGGCGAGAAGATCGACGCGAAGCGCTGCGAGACGCTCGGCATCGTCAATCGCGTGGTGCCGGATGACAAACTGCGCGGCGAAGCCTTCGATTGGGCGAAGAAACTCGCCGAGGGACCGACCACAGCGCTGCGTTTCCTGAAGGACAATCTCGACGAAGCGTTGATGAACGATTTTCTCACCTCGCTCGATCACGAGGCCGAACGCATGGTGCGAACAGCAGGCACGGCCGATCACAAGGAGGCCGTGAAGGCCTTTGTCGAAAAACGCAAGCCGGTCTTCGCGAAGAGCTAAACGCCTTCGAACTGCAGCCGCGCGAGGCGCGCATAAAGCCCGTTCGCCGCAACCAGCGAGGCGTGCGTGCCCTGTTCAACAATGCGGCCGTTCTCCATCACCAGAATGCGGTCGCAGGACAGAACGGTGGCAAGACGATGCGCGATCACCAGCGTGGTGCGCTGTTTCATCAGTTCTTCCAGCGCGGTCTGCACCAGCGTTTCACTTTCGGCGTCGAGCGCGGATGTGGCTTCGTCCAACAATAGCAGCGGCGCATCTCGCAGGATCGCGCGCGCAATCGCAATGCGCTGGCGCTGACCACCGGAGAGCGTCACGCCTCGTTCGCCGAGTTGCGTATCGAAGCCTTGCGGCAGACGCGAGATGAACTCGGTGGCATGGGCGAGATCCGCAGCACGCGCCACTTCGGCGTCGCTGGCATCAGGACGGCCGAACCGGATGTTCTCGCGGGCGCTGGTGGCGAACACCGCCGAATCCTGCGGCACAAGCGCGATGCGCGCGCGCACGGCGGATGGATCGGCTTCCCGAACCGGAACGCCATCGACCGAGATCGCGCCCGAAGCCGGATCGTAGAACCGCAGCAGCAGATGGAACAGCGTGCTCTTGCCTGCGCCCGACGGACCCACCACCGCGACCTTTTCGCCGGCCTTCACCGCGAAGGACACGCCATCGACCGCAAGATGATCGGGCCGTGTCGGATAGGAGAAGCTCACATTCTCGAACGCAACGTCGCCGCGCGGCGGGATCGGCAGCGCACGCGGATTTGCGGGCGCGGCAATGTCCGGCTTGATGCGCAGGATTTCGAACAACCGCTCCGATGCGCCGGAAGCCTGCGAGATTTCACCCCACACCTGACTGAGTTCGCCGAGCGCACCCGCCGCGAAGGCCGCATAGAGAATGAATTGTCCGAGGCGGCCTGCGCTGATCTGGTTGGTCAGCACATCATGTGAACCGATCCAGAGGATCGCGACCACGCTGGCGAAAATCAGGAAGATGACGGTGGCGGTGAGATATGCCCGCGCGCGGGTCGAACTGCGCGCGGCGACATAGGCACGCTCGACTTCGCCGCCGAAACGCGTTTCGGCGAGACGCTCATTAGTAAAGGCCTGCAGCGTGCGGATCGCACCGATTAGCTCGGATGCATAAGACGAGGCTTCCGCCAGCGTGTCCTGCGCGCCGCGCGACAGTTTCTGCACCCGGCGGCCGAACGCCACCAGCGGCAGCACGATCAGCGGAATCACCGCGAGCACGATGCCCGACAATTTCGGGCTGGTAACGACCATCATCGCGGATGCGCCGACGAACAGCACGAGATTGCGCAGCGCGATCGACACCGACGCGCCGACTGCGGATTTGATCTGCGTGGTATCGGCCGTCAGGCGCGACACCAGCTCGCCGCTATGGGCGGTGTCGAAGAACGACGGCGACAGCGAGGTCAGATGATTGAACACATCGCGGCGCAGATCGGCGACGATGCGTTCGCCCAGTGTGATGACGAGGTAATAACGCGCGGCGCTGGCACAGGCGAGCACGGCGACCACGGCGATCATCACCGCGAAGTAGCTGTTGATCAGCGCGATGCCTTCGGGACTGAAACCGAAATCGATCATCCGGCGCACGGCGAGCGGCACCACCAGGGTCGCGGCGGAAGCAACGATCAATGCCACCAGCGCGGCGAGTGCCTGGCCCCGATAACGGGCCACATACGGCGCCAGCGCCAGCAGCGGCCGCAATTTTACGCCGCGGGATTTCTTCGATGAGGCATCCGGTGACGGTCCGGCAGCAGGCGCGGAAACCTCTTTGACAGGTCCCGCCTCGCGTACCGGCGCGGATGGCGCTCCCCTGTCTTCAACGCGTTCCACTGCACTCATTTTTGTCGGCTGCCTCTTGCTTTCCGGCCTTCCAATAGGCCCCCATTCAGGGGCTGGCAAATGACGTCGCTGCTTGTTTCCGGGCCGTTCCTGCGATATAGAGCGGCCAAATTCGTCCCGAACATTCCTGATCTGTGGGCGCACGGCGCCAGAGGATTTGCCATGAAAGCCGAAATTCACCCGGATTATCATACAATTAAGGTCGTCATGACCGACGGGACCGAGTACCTGACGCGCTCGACCTACGGCAAGGAAGGCGACACGCTGAACCTCGACATTGACTCAAAGTCGCACCCGGCCTGGACCGGCGGCACCCAGCAGTTGCTGGACCGTGGCGGCCGCGTTTCGCGCTTCCAGAAGAAGTTCTCAGGCTTCCTCAAGAAGGACTAATCCTTCTGGAAATCCTGGTTTGGATACAAAAACGCCCCCGCTTTCGCAGGGGCGTTTTTCGTTGTGACGATCAACTCTCCGAATGCCGTCCCCGCGAATGCGAGACGGCACTGCGAGAATGCTTACCGCTCGAACGCGGCCTTGAGCATGTTCATCTGCGGCACCAGCGGATTGCCGATCGCCAGATGCTCGGACGCCGGCGTGTGGATCGTTGCATCCAGCCTGCGCACCTTGGATTGCAATGCCATCGAGCGCGCGACGAGATCCTGCAATCGTTCCGGCAATTTCGTGATGATGTCTTCCGGACCGGGATCCGCTGCGGTGAGCTTAACCTTGGTCTTTTCGCGGTTGGCCTGATGCAGGGTCATCTCGCCCTCCTTGACCGCGCGATGCAGCAGCAGCCACGAAGCGAGTTGCATCAGCCGCGTCGTCAGCCGCATGCTTTCGGTGGCATAGCTCAGGCTGACCGAACGCTCGAGCGCCTTGGCTTCGGTGCGCCCCGGACCATCGAGATAGGCTGCGGTTTCTTCGACGAGATCCATGCCTTCCCGGAACAGTGTTCCGAAGGCCGGTGAATTGGTGATCCTCTCGCTCAGAAGAACGAGATCGGCTGCGCCCTGGTCGGACATGGTTAACGCCTCACGCGGTTACGCTGGTGTCCGGAGTTCGGCGTTCGCTTCAAGCACGAATGTCAGAACCGGATCGCTGCTTTTTTATGATGAACAAATCATTGCGCGCCCGGCTCGGAGAGTCCAGCCACACCACGGAACAATGAGGAGATATGGTTTCCAGCCGTCTGCCACGCGCGGCGAAACACATCCCGCGAAAGTATCGGAGGGCAAAAAAAGAGCCGCCGTTGCCGGCGGCTTTTGAAAGTTGATAACAGGGAGGCGTCAAACAGAGTGGACAGGAGCCACTCGGTGTCCAAACAAGGACAATCTCAGTCATAAACGCGAAAGCTTAATACGCCGTAAATGAAGGATTTCTTTTACGGTTCCTTTGCATTTGGCTGGAACCCGCATTCACCGACGCGTTACGTTTCACGATTTGAAGAAGGCATTCGCAGCATCGCGGCTGGCCCGCTTCTTTGCCGCATCTATTTTCAGCCGCTCGATTTCCGCCGTCAGTGCTGCAATGCGATCCTCGATGTCATCGAACGACAGCAGAGACAAATCCTGCCCCAGTTCGTGGGTGATTTTCTTCCTCGGCTTGTCATCGTCATCGCCGGCCATGCTTTCCTCCTGTCGCTGACCCGATTATAGCTCTGTTCCATCTGCATCTTTTATCGCCAGCCCTCCCGCCGCAAGGACACATCATGGACAAGCTGCCCGAACACATGACCGCGATCGCAATTTCGAAGCCGGGCGGCCCCGAGGTGCTGGTGCCTGAACAGCGGCCGGTCCCCAAGCCGGGGCCGAACGAAATCCTGATCAAGGTGGCCGCGGCCGGCGTCAACCGTCCCGACGTGCTGCAGCGGCTCGGCCTCTATCCGGTACCTCCCGGCGCAAGCGATCTTCCCGGCCTCGAAATCTCCGGTGAAGTGGTCGCGCTTGGTGAAGGCGTCACCAAGCGCAAGATCGGCGACAAGGTGATGTCGCTGGTCGCGGGCGGCGGCTATGCCGAATACTGCATCACCCACGAGACCCATGCGATGTCCGTGCCGAAAGGTCTTTCAATGACCGATGCAGGCGCGATTGCAGAAACACTGATGACCGTCTGGCACAATGTGTTCGAGCGCGGCGGACTAAAGCCCGGCGAAACGCTGCTGATTCACGGCGGATCATCCGGCATCGGCACCATGGCGATCCAGATGGCGAAAGCCCATGGCGCGAAGGTGTTCGTCACTGTGGGCGGCCAGGACAAGGTCGACGCCTGCCTCAAGCTCGGTGCGGATGCAGCCATCAACTACAAGACCGAGGACTTCGTGGCCCGCACCAAGGAACTGACCGGCGGCAAGGGCGTCGATGTCATTCTCGACATGGTCGGCGGCGACTACATCGACCGCAACTATGAAGCTGCCGCCATCGAAGGCCGTATTGTCCAGATCGCGTTCCTCGGCGGCTCGAAGGCAACGCCGAATTTCGCCAAGCTGATGATGAAGCGGCTGCATCATACCGGCTCGACGCTGCGTCCCCGCTCCGTGGCCGACAAGGCCGCCATGGTCAGCGCCATCGAAGCCAACGCCATGCCCTGGCTGAACGACGGACGCGTCAAACCCCTGATGGACAGCTCATTCCCGCTGAAAGACGCCTCAAAAGCCCATGCGCGGATGGAATCCAGCCAACATATTGGCAAAATTGTGCTCGTGGTTTAAGGCCGGGGGAACCCATCGAAACCCTTTGATTTGCTTCATATTCGTGGCATTTATCGCACTCCTGCGATGGGCCGTGCGCGGCCTGTCATGTTCCACGCGGAGAGCTGACTTTGCGCTCGATCAGAGGCTTCGCGCTGCACGTGTTCCACATGCGAAGTTCACTTCGCGCCGCAGCGTTCTCATGTCTGCTGAGCTTGATCCTGTTCGCCGTCGCCCAGCCGGCACACGCGCTTGATGCGATCAGCGTGCGCAGCGACGCGCCTGCGATCGACCTCACCGGCGTACTCGAGTTCCAGCGTAGCGATACCGACCGCATCCAGGTCTCCACCGCGCCGGGCACCGACGGTATCGTCCGCCGCATCGAGGTACGTGCGCGTGAAGGCGGCCAGAACTGGATTGTGTTTGCGCTGACCAACAACACCGACGACCAGCTCGACCGTCTGATTGTTGTTCCGCATTACCGCATCGTGTCCTCGGGCCTGTTGTGGCCCGATCTTGGCCTGTCGCGCATCGCCTCGATCACGCCCTCGACCGGCGATCGTCCCGAGCGGCAGGACAACGCCACCGCCGACGTATTCCGCATCACACTCGATCCGGGCGCGGTGATCACCTTCGTCGCCGAACTGCGCACCGACAAGATTCCGCAGCTCTATCTGTGGGAACCGGAAGCCTACAAGGACAAGGTCAACTCCTTCACGCTCTATCAGGGCATCGTCATCGGCATTTCCGGATTGCTCGCGCTGGTGCTGACCATCCTGTTCGTGGTCAAGGGTTCGATCATGTTCCCCGCCGCTGCGGCGCTGGCGTGGGCCGTGCTGGTCTACATCGGCGTCGATTTCGGGTTCTGGGGCAAGGTGTTCGACATGTCAGCGGGCGCGGAGCGCGTCTGGCGCGCCGCCGGTGAAGCGATGCTGGCCGCCACGCTGCTCGTCTTCCTGTTCGCCTATCTCAATCTATCAAGATGGCATGTGCGTTATTCGCACATCACCATGGGCTGGCTGGTCTTCCTCGGCTCACTGGTCGCGCTGGCGCTGTTCGATCCCGCCGTCGCATCCGGCATCGCGCGCATTTCCCTGGCGCTGATCGCGGTGTTCGGCTTCGCGCTGATCGTCTATCTCTCCACGCACGGTTTCGACCGCGCGGTGCTGCTGATCCCGACCTGGTTCCTGCTGGTGGTTTGGGTGATCGCGGCGGGCATGACCATCGCGGGCGCCGTCACCAACGACATTGTCGGCCCGGCGCTGCTCGGCGGCCTTGTGCTGATCGTGATGCTGATCGGCTTCACGGTGATGCAGCATGCTTTCGCAGGCGGCAGCGCAACCAATGGCGTGGTCTCCGATGTCGAGCGCCGCGCGCTTGCTCTCACCGGCTCCGGCGATCTGATCTGGGACTGGGACGTCTCCGCAGACAAGGTGTTCACCAGCCCGGAGACCGAAGGCCTGCTCGGCCTCAAGCGCGGCACGCTCGAAGGCCCCGCCGCGAAGTGGCTCGAAGTGCTTCACCCATTGGACCAGGACCGTTTCCGCGCCGCGCTGGACAGCGTGCTCGACCAGCGCCGCGGCCGCCTCGTGCAGGATTTCCGGCTGCGCACGCCGGATGGCCATTTCATGTGGTTCGCGCTGAAGGCGCGTCCCGTGGTCGGCTCTGACGGCGAGGTCTCGCGCGTGGTCGGCACGCTGACCGACGTGACCGAGAGCAAGAATTCCGAGGAGCGGCTGCTCCACGATTCGGTGCATGACAATCTCACCGGTCTGCCCAACCGCCAGCTGTTTATCGATCGGCTCAATTCGGTTGCGATGTTCGCCAAGACCACGCCGAACCTGCGCCCGACCGTGATGGTGATCGATCTCGACCGCTTCAAGCAGGTCAACGATTCCGTCGGCATCGCTGTCGGCGACTCGATTCTGCTGACACTTGCGCGCCGTCTCGCACGCATCCTTAAGCCGCAGGACACACTGGCCCGCCTCGCGGGCGACCAGTTCGGCCTGATCCTCACCTCCGAGCATGAGCCCGCGCGCATCACCGCTTTCGCCGAAACCATCCGCAAGACCATCCGCGCCCCGATCGCCTTCGACGGCCGCGAAATCTTCCTGACCGCATCGATCGGTCTTGCGCTGAGCGATCCGCAGACCCCGTTGTCCGAAGAGATCATCAAGGATGCGGAACTGGCGATGTATCACTCCAAGCGTATCGGCGGCGACCGTATTGACGTCTATAAGCCTGCGATGCGCGCGCGAAAGACCGATCGTCTCGCGCTTGAATCCGAACTGCGCCGCGCCATCGAGCGCGAGGAAATCACGATCCTCTACCAGCCCATCGTGCGGCTGGAAGATCGTTCCATTGCAGGCTTCGAGGCCCTGGCGCGCTGGGATCACCCCAAGCTCGGCCGGATGTCGCCGTCGGAATTCATCTCCATTGCAGAAGAGATCGGCTTGATCGTCGAGCTCGGCTTGTTCGTGATGGACACAACCGCCAAGCAACTCGCGATCTGGCAGCGCACCGTCCGCGCACGCGAGCCGATCTTCGCCAGCGTCAACGTCTCGTCGCGCCAATTGCTCCGTCATGACCTGATCCATGACGTACGCGGCGTGTTGTCACGTTCGGCGGTGGCGCGCGGTTCACTCAAACTCGAACTCACCGAATCCCTGGTGATGGAGAATCCGGAACACGCGGCGCAGATGCTGCACCGGATCAAGGAACTCGGCGTCGGCCTCTCGCTGGACGATTTCGGCACCGGCCATTCATCGCTGGCCTATCTGCAGCGTTTCCCGTTCGACACCATCAAGATCGACCAGTCGTTCGTGCGCACCTCCAGCCGCGGCGCCCGGCCGGTGTTGTTGAAGTCCATTATCGCGTTGGCGCACGATCTCAACATGGCCGTCGTCGCGGAAGGCGCGGAAACCGATTCCGATGCGGTGGAGCTGTTCCAGCTCGGATGCGAATACGCACAAGGTTTCGCTTTTGGCGAGCCGGTCGATGCCGATGCAACGATCCGGCTGCTGACCGGCGAGAAAGTCCCTCAGCCGCGTAACCGCCGGCAAAGCGCGCGCAATATCCTGAAGCCCTCTGCCGCTGCAGCCACAACACCTGCTTCAGTTCCGGGACCGGAAACCGCGTAAACGGTTCGAGCAAAAAGCTCCCGCTGGTCATTGCCAGCGAGGCGAAGCAGTCGATTATTGATTTGCGAGAGAAATAATCGATTGCTTCGTCGCAAGCGCTCCTCGCAATGACGAGACACTCAGAACTTACGCATGCCCTGCTTCGTTGGAGAGCATCCCCAGCTCGATGCCGATCTTCTCTAGCGCGCGCTCGTATTTGCCTTCCGAGTCCACCCCGAAAATCAGATCGGCGTCGGCGGGACAGTGCAGCCAGCCGTTGTGCTGGATTTCGTTCTCGAGCTGGCCCGGCGCCCAGCCGGCATAACCCAGCGCCAGCAGCGCGTGTTTGGGGCCGGAGCCAGCGGCGATGGCTTTCAGAATGTCCAGTGTGGCCGTGAGACAGATGCCGTCATCGATCGGCAATGTCGCGTCCTTGATGAAAAAATCGCTCGAATGCAGCACGAAGCCGCGTCCGGTATCGACCGGACCGCCCTTCAGCACCTTCATATCCTCTGCGCTGCCGGGCAACTTGATCTGGTCGGCCTTGTTGATGATATCGAGTTGCACCAGCAATTGCGGAAAATCGATGCTGCCTGCGGGACGGTTAACAATGATGCCCATCGCGCCTTCGGAAGAATGGGCACACATGTAGATCACCGAGCGCGCGAAGCGCTCATCGTCCATCACGGGCATGGCAATCAGCAACTGGCCGTCGAGATAACCAGCGCCCGATGCCTCGGCTTCGGCCAGGATGTGGCCGCCAGCAGGCTTTCCGGTCTTCTTGCGCGTGGTGCTCATTCGCAAACGACTCTCCTGCTGTCCAACTATCCTGATATTGGGTGACGGTTCTGTCAATCAAGGCGCCGCGATCATGCCGCTCGCGGCGTTTGGTCGCGAAAAAGACCGGATCACAGGCAATTCAATGGTTCACAGGGATACCACCCTGTAAGGACGTTTCATGACACTGATGGTTCCCGTTCGCGCCGCCTCCACAGCAGCCCTTGTGACATTGGCTTGCCTCGCTCCGCTCCACGCGAGCGCGCAGGATGCCTCGCCCTGGATCAAGGATACCTATTCCTCGGTGCGGCTGATCGCCGGTTCGCGGAGCGGCGGCGTCCTGCTTGGCGGAATCGGTTTCCAGTTGCAGCCCGGCTGGAAGACCTACTGGCGCACGCCAGGAGATTCCGGCGTGCCGCCGCGGATCGATTTCTCGAAATCCGACAATGTCGACTCCGTCAAAATCCTCTGGCCTGCGCCGATGAAATTTCCTGACGGCGCGGGCGGCACCTCGTTCGGCTACAAGAATCAGGTGATGCTCCCGCTTCGCATCGTTGCAAAAAGTCCTGACAAGCCGGTGACGCTGCGCGCGTCGATCAGTTACGCGGTATGCGAAAAGCTCTGTATTCCGGTCGAAGCACAGGCAGAGCTTGCCTTTGTCAGCGTCGCCAGCACCGAGGACGGTGCAATTTCCGCGGCACTCGACACGGTGCCGAAGCCAGCCAAAGTCGGCGACGCGGGTCCGATCTCCATTCATGAAGTTCGCCGCGAAGGCAATGTCGTGCAGGTGGAGATCGCCGTGCAGGACGACAAGCCTCCTGCCGGGAAGGAAAAAGACGTCCAGCTTTTTGTCGAAGGTCCAACGCCGGACTGGGCGCTACCCGTACCGAAGCTGGTCAAGCGTGAGGCAGGCGTTCAGCGTTTTGCCTTCGAACTTGACGGGTTACCTCCCGGCGCAAGCGCCGACGGCGCGACGCTTAAGCTCACGGTCACAGGATCGGGCGGCGCTTACGAGGTCAACGCCAAGCTGCCGTAGCGCAGATCATATCTGCAGCGCAGCAAGACTTCCGCGGCATTCTCCGCAAAACATCCTCCCCCGCTCGCGGAAACCGCGCTATGACAGCGCATCGATCCCACGGAGAATACCGATGACCATCAAAGTTGGCGACAAGCTGCCCGAGTCCAAGTTTCGCGTCATGACCGCGGAAGGCCCGCAGGTCAAAACCACCGATGATATTTTCAAGGGCAAGAAGGTCGCGCTGTTCGCCGTCCCCGGCGCCTATACCGGCACCTGTCACAAAATGCACATGCCGAGCATTTTCCTGAACGCCTATGCGATCAAGGACAAGGGCGTCGACACCATTGCCGTCGTATCGGTGAACGATGCATTCGTGATGAATGCCTGGAAGCGCGACACCGACCAGCGCGACGAAGCGATTTTCCTCGCCGACGGCAATGCCGAATTCGCCAAGGCCATCGGCCTTGAACTCGATGCCTCGGGCAATGGCCTCGGCATCCGCTCCAAGCGCTATTCGATGCTGGTGGATGACGGCGTGGTGAAGATTCTCAACCTCGAAGCCGTACCGAGCAAGGTCGAGGTCTCCGGCGGCGACACGCTGCTATCGCAGCTTTGATAACTGCGCGGTTTATCTTCGACGGTGAAACATACGAGATGTCGTCCCGGCGAACGCCGGGACGACGCAGAGCAGATAACGTTACCTGTTCTCCGCCAGCCCATCCCGCGCCAGCTGATCGGCGCGCTCATTTTCGGCGTGACCGGCATGGCCCTTGATCCAGTGCCAGCGCACGTCGTGCGCTTTGAGTGCCGCATCGAGCCGCTGCCATAGATCGGCATTCTTCACCGGCTTCTTGTCGGCGGTCTTCCAGCCGTTGCGCTTCCAGTTGTGAATCCAGCTCGTAATGCCTTGGCGAACATACTGACTGTCGGTGGTGAGATCGACCGACGCAGGCCGCTTCAAGGCTTCCAGCGCCGAGATCGCGGCCATCAATTCCATGCGGTTGTTGGTCGAAGGATTTTCGCCGCCCTTCATCTCTTTCTCGACATCGCCGAAGCGCAGGATCGCACCCCAGCCGCCCGGCCCCGGATTTCCGGAACACGCGCCATCGGTGAAGATCGTCACCTGCGGAAGGCCCTTGTCGCTCACGCCACCAACCCGGACTGTTCGACGCCGTAGTCGCTCATGCTCTTCACGCCCTGATGGAAGCGCAGCTTGCGAACATATTCGAGGGGGTCTTTCGGCTTCACGAGGGCACCCGGCGGCACGTTGAGCCAGTCCACCAGCCGCGTCAGCAGAAACCGCATCGCAGCGCCGCGTGCCAGCAGCGGCAATGCATCCTGCTCGGCTGCGGTCAGCTTGCGCTCGCGCGCATAGGCATTGAGAAAGGCGCGCGCCTTGGTGACATTGAAGGAGTGATCGATCTCGAAGCACCAGGCGTTGAGACAGATCGCGACATCGTAGGCGAGCATGTCATTGCAGGCGAAGTAGAAGTCGATGAGGCCGGACAGCTTTTCTCCGAGGAAAAACACGTTATCTGGAAACAAGTCGGCATGGATCACGCCTTTCGGCAGATCGCCCGGCCAGTGTTTTTCAAGATGATCGAGTTCGGCCCCGAGCAGCGCACGCAAGCCGTGATGCACATCGTTGGCCCGATCCGCCGCCTGATCGAACAGCGGCCGCCAGCCCTTCACCGACAACGCATTGGGGCGCGACATCGAAAAGTCCGCACCGGCCAGATGCATCTTTGCCAGCGCAGTGCCGACACCAGCGCAGTGCGCGACATTCGGCCGTCGCGGCCACATCCCTTCAAGGAAGGTGATGATCGCAGCAGGACGTCCGGCCAGCATGCCAAGCGCATGGCCATCCTTGTTCACCACCGGCTGCGGACAGGTGATGTTGTGAGACGCGAGATGGCCCATCAGCCCGAGAAAAAACGGCAGATCGTTCTTGGCGACCCGCTTCTCGTACAGCGTCAGGATGTAGGAACCACCGCTGGTATGAACCAGATAATTGGAATTCTCGACGCCTTCGGCGATGCCCTTGTAGGAGAGCAGTTCGCCGATCCCGTAAGGCTTTAGAAAATCCGCAAGCTCTTCGGCGGTGACGTCGGTGTAAACCGCCATCTGGCGTCTCGATTCCGCTAGGGGTCAGGATTGGAGATTTCTAGACGAATCCGGGACAAAACGACAGGACTTCCGCCCTGCCGATCACTCCGCGGCCGCATCGCTCCGCAACGGGCGCGGCAGCGGGAAGAATTCGTTTTCCATCGCGGCCGACACGGTCTCCACCTTCAGATGATAGTGGGCCGCGAACGCATCCATGATTTCCTCGACGATGACTTCCGGCGCGGACGCGCCAGCCGTGATGCCGAGAGTCTTGATGCCTTCAAACTTCGACCAGTCGAGTTCGGAGGCACGCTGCACCAGCACGGAAACCTTGCAGCCTTCGCGCTCCGCGACTTCACGCAGACGCTGCGAGTTCGATGAGTTCGGCGAGCCGACCACGATCATCGCTTCGACCTGCGGCGCAACCTTCTTCACCGCGAGCTGGCGGTTGGTGGTGGCGTAGCAGATGTCTTCCTTGTGCGGGCCGTCGATGTCGGGGAAGCGCTCCTTGAGCACCGCGACGATTTCCTTGGTGTCGTCGATCGACAGCGTAGTCTGCGTTACGAAAGCAAGCTTCGACGCGTCCTTCGGCTGGAAGGTGCGGGCCGCTTCCATGGTTTCGATCAAAACCACGGCGCCCTTCGGCAACTGGCCGAGGGTACCGACCACTTCCGGATGGCCGGCGTGGCCGATCAGAATGATTTCGCGGCCGCGCTTGAAATGAATCGCGGCCTCGCGATGAACCTTGGTCACCAGCGGGCAGGTCGCGTCCAGGGTGAAGAAATTGCGCTTGTCGGCCTCGGCCGGAATGGCTTTCGGCACGCCGTGGGCGGAAAAGACCACCGGGGCGTCGGTTTCGGGAATTTCGTTCAGTTCCGCGACGAAAATGGCCCCTTTTTCGCGCAGGCTTTCCACCACATAGCGGTTATGCACGATTTCGTGACGGACATAGACCGGCGCGCCATAGAGCTTCAGGGCGCGTTCCACCGTATCGATGGCCCGGACCACCCCGGCACAGAAGCCCCGAGGGGAACAAAGCACGACGGAAAGCTGCGGTTTTTGAACGTCAGGGGTCATTTTTGAGCCGGAATCAAGCGTTTTGGAAGCTTCGGGAACGGACTTGGGGCCGCCTTCCCCGTTCTGTCAAGGGCGATCCAAACCATTGCACGGGCCGCCCTCCCCAGACTATATAGGGACGAATTCCCGTCATCACCGATGACCAGACGGCTTTACCCCTCAAAAAATTGGCGGGCAAAGCGCAAAGGAGATTTGCCATGAGCAATGCACCGCTGATGCCGAAAGCGACGGCCGTTTGGCTGGTCGACAACACCGCCCTGACCTTCGACCAGGTGGCCGAATTCACCAAGATGCACCCCCTCGAAATCCGCGCGATCGCCGACGGCGACGCCGCACAGGGCATCAAGGGCATGGACCCGATCTCGACCGGCCAACTCTCGCGCGAGGAAATCGAACGGGGCGAAGCCGATCCTGATTATCGCCTGAAACTCGGCGAATCCAAGGTTATCCTGCCGGAAGCCAAGAAGAAGAAAGGCCCGCGCTATACGCCGGTCTCGCGCCGCCACGAGCGCCCGAGCGCGATCCTGTGGCTGGTCCGCAGCCATCCTGAGCTGAAGGACAGCCAGATCATGCGTCTGGTCGGCACCACCAAGACCACCATCGCCAGCGTGCGCGACCGCAGCCACTGGAACGCAGCAGGCCTGACCCCGATGGATCCGGTGACCCTCGGCCTGTGCTCGCAGATCGAGCTTGATTTCGAAGTTCAGCGCGCGGCCAAGGAAAAGCCGGCGACCCAGCAGTATGGCGGCGCGACCCTGCTGCCTGCGTCGGAAACCACCCGCAAGGATGCCGAGCTTGAGCATTCGCCGGCCTCCGAGAAGCAGCGCGACGATCTCGAAGTCGACGCCGTGTTCGCCAAGCTGAAAACCATCGGCGGCAAGAAGCCCGAGGACGAGTAACCTTTACTGGCATGTGTCCTATGACGCATGGCCTGATCGCCCAATGAATGGTAAGGGAGTGTGATGCAAAACCGCGTCACGCTCCTTTTTGTTGCAGCGGCCCTGACCGCCCTCACTGCCGCGCTCTGGGGCGGAGCACCGGCGCGCGCGGACAAGATCGTCGACCCGAAAACGGTCGCACCGGAATTTCGCGAAGCTGCCGAGAAGCGCCGCGCCGAGCAGGTGAAACTGATCGAGTGCAACAACGCTGCGAAGGCCGCAAAAATTCCCCGGCGCGATCTGGCTCAGTACGTCGCAGAGTGTTTTGATAAATAGCACTGAAGCGTGCGGGTTCGGTGCGCTCCAACGCTGGAATTAGACGGAAGCTGATTTTTTACACGCCCCGGCAAGGCACTCAATGCAGTACGATATCGAAGCGGACTGGCATCTGCTCAACACCTGCAATTACAGGTGCGGATACTGCTTTTTCACCGCAGACACCCTCGGCGATAAATTGCAGATGCATGCATCGCCGCAACAATGGCAATCCGCGTTTGATGCCACCGATTTTACCTGGCTGCTTCACATGACAGGCGGCGAGCCGTCCATCTATCCGTTGTTTGCCGAGTTGTGCGAGGCGCTGACCAAGCGGCATTTCATTTCAATGAACTCCAACCTGAGCCGCCCGCTTCAATCTTTCGTCGAGCGGGTCGATCCGTCCCGCGTCAGTTTTATCAATGCTGGATTTCATTTCGAGGAGCGCGAGCGCCGGTCCGGCAACGCCGTGTTTCTAGAGAATGCACGGCTACTCCAATCGAAAGGCTTTCCGCTGCTGGTTTCGATCGTCGCCACGCCGAGCGCCCTCGCGCGCTTCGAGGAGGCGGCGGACATTCTGGCGCAAGCCGGTATCGTGCCGATTCCGAAGATTTTGCGCGGGTCTTACAATGGTCAGCGCTTTCCGGAAGCGTATACGGAACCGGATCGGGACCGGTTCCGGAAATTCGCCGCGCTTGCCCAGGAATCCTATCGGGAAATGCTCAATACGTCGGGGCACCCGAGCATCGACATGTTCGGCGATATCCATCTGCTTTACGGAGAGCCGTCTTTCACCGGCCAGCTATGTGAAGCGGGACGCCGGTTCGTTAACATCGGTCCAAAGGGGGATGTCATCCGCTGCGGCGGTCCGACGGTCTACGGAAACGTCCTCGCCGGAACATTCAAGCGCGCGAAGCGGGCAAAACCCTGCAATACAGGCGGGTGCATCTACTTCTGCCAGAAATACACATCCGGCCCCTCAGGTCCGCAGGAAACCCGCTCCGGATTCTTTGACTGGGTTGCGGATGTCATCGGCACGGCCAAACATCCCGTTTGAGACAGCTTGAAGAATCCGGCTTCAACAAAGCGGGAAGGAAATGTCTACTTCCCCTTCGCTCCGCCCTGCTTCGCCGCCTTGCGCGCGTCGGCAATGGCGAGCTTGAACTGCTCCGCCGTCAGCCCGCCGGGGATGCGAAAGGTCCCGACAATAAAGACGGGTGTACCGCGAAAACCGAAAGCCTCGGCCTGTTCGTTGTTGCGCTTGAGCAGCGCATCGATCGCCGGCTTATTGGCTGCGAGATCGGCTTTGGCCTTGTTCACATCGATGCCGGCCTGCGCCAGTGCCTCATCGATTGCCGCCTCGGTCAGGCGGCCGACCTTCGCCATCAGCGCGCGATGCGCAGCCTCATATTTGTTCTGATACTTCGTGGCGAGGACAAGCCGCGCTGCATAGCCTGACGGATCGCCAAGGATCGGCCAGTCCTTCAGCACCAGCCTGACATTCTTGTCCTCGCTGAGCACCTGATCGAGCACTGGCGAGATTTTCTTGCAGTAAGGACACTGATAGTCGAAGAACTCGACGATAGTGATGTCGCCCTTGGGATTTCCGAGCGCGGGAATTTCCGGATCGCGCAGCACAGCATCCTTGCTCAGGATATCGGACGATGTGCTCTGCCCCGCCGCCGGGGCAGTTTGCGCGGATTCGAACGCCACGGCCGTCAGAACAAAAAGAATGGCCACCAGGCCAACACAATATCGCTTTGCGAGTTTCATCGATCAGCTTTCAAACCGCAGCATTAAAACCGACGCCGTTCCCGCGCTCTCCGGGACGATAACGAAAACGCGGCGGCGCCCGTGCGTATTCAAGACGTCATGCCTTCTTGAGGAATTCCGTGCGCAGCACCAGACCCTTGATCTTGTCGGTACGGCCTTCAATCTCGTCTTCATTGTCAGTGAGATGGATGTTCTTTACCACGGTCCCACGCTTTAGTCCGCTGGACGAACCCTTGACCTTCAGGTCCTTGATGACGACGACGGTGTCGCCTTCTTTCAGTTCGTTTCCGTTGCTATCCCTGACTGCCATCCGGCTCTCCATGTTCTGCGGACTCGCCGCTACGGGGACAGCCTTAGCGCGGATTGTTGAGCATGTCTTCCGCGAGGTTGCGGTGGGAGCGCTCGATCCGCGAATTGCTGCCCGCGGCCCGGCTGCTCTGGACGTCGCGATTCTTCCGGCAGGCCACATAGGCAGCCGATCCCGGCTCACCTTCGGCCCGGCAGAGCGCGTCGTCATCCACGGTGGCTTGCGGAGAGGTATTTCGTTCGAATTGCGCGCAGGCCGAAACCATGAGGGCAAGGATCAACACACCGGCAACTCGCATCATGATCGCTTTCATCCGTTTCCGCGGGAAGCAGAAAATACCGTATTTCAGGTTTTGTCATGGCGGGACGACCGCCTGATCGCGTCCACCCGGACTCCCGTCACGCTGTGCGGCCTCGCAGTGCCGTCTTGATTTCGTCCAGCACTATCGGGTCCTCGATGGTCGCGGGCATGGTCCAGGCTTCACCGTCCGCAATCTTCTTGATGGTGCCGCGCAGAATCTTGCCAGAGCGTGTTTTCGGCAGCCGGGCTACGGTGATCGCCAGTTTGAACGCCGCGACCGGCCCGATTTTCTCGCGCACCAGCGCGACGATTTCCTTCTCGATCTCAGCAACGGGCCGGGTCACCCCGGCTTTAAGCACCAGGAGACCGCACGGCACCTCGCCTTTCAGCGCGTCCTTGATGCCAAGCACGGCGCATTCGGCAACATCGGGATGAGAGGCCAGAACCTCCTCCATGCCGCCGGTAGAGAGACGATGCCCCGCGACATTGATGATGTCGTCGGTACGTCCCATGACGAAGATGTAGCCATCCTCGTCCTTGTAGCCGGCGTCGGAGGTTTTGTAGTAACCGGGAAATTCGTTGAAATAGGCTTCCTTGCAGCGCTCGTCCTGCTGCCACAGGGTCGGCAGGTTGGCAGGCGGCAACGGCAGCTTGATGACGATCGAACCCATGGTGTTCGGTGGCAGCGGCTTCGCCGCTTCATCGACAACGTCGACCTGATAGCCGGGCATCGGCACCGTCGGTGAGCCGTGCTTCACAGGCAACGCACCGAGGCCGACCGGATTGCCCGCGATGCACCAGCCGGTTTCTGTCTGCCACCAGTGATCGATCACCGGCACCTTCAGCTGCTGCTCGGCCCATTCCACTGTCGGCGGGTCGGCGCGCTCCCCGGCAAGGAACAGCGTTCGAAACTTCGACAGATCGTATTTGCGGATGAATTCGCCGTTCGGATCCTCTTTCTTGATGGCGCGGAACGCAGTCGGCGCGGTGAAGAACGCCGCAGCACCGTGCTGCGAGATCACCCGCCAGAACGCGCCAGCGTCCGGCGTGCCGACCGGCTTACCCTCGTACATGATCGAGGTCGCGCCATGAAACAGAGGGCCGTAAATGATGTAGCTGTGGCCGACAACCCAGCCGATGTCCGAGCCGCACCACCACACCTCACCCGGCTTCACGCCATAGAGGTTGAACATCGACCATTTCAACGCGACCAGATGACCGCCGTTGTCGCGCACCACGCCCTTCGGCTTTCCGGTCGTACCTGACGTGTAGAGAATATAGAGCGGATCGGTCGCCAGCACCGGCACACAAGGCGCCGACTTCTTCGCCTTGATGGCGGCCTCGCGCAGATCGTTCCAATCATGATCGCGGCCCTTGACCAGATCGCAGGTCTGCTGCGGACGCTGCAGGATGATGCACGCCTGCGGCTTTACGCTGGACAGATTGATCGCTTCGTCCAGCAGCGGCTTGTACTGCACGATACGGCCCGGCTCGATTCCGCAACTGGCCGACAGGATAAGCTTCGGCTCGGCATCCTCGATGCGCGTGGCAAGCTCCTTGGCAGCGAAGCCGCCGAACACAACGGAATGGATCGCGCCAATCCGCGCACAGGCCAGCATCGCCACCATCGCCTGCGGCACCATCGGCATGTAGAGAATGATACGATCGCCCTTCACGACGCCGAAATCCTGCAGGACGGCGGCGAACGTCTGCACTTCGTGCAGCAATTCGGCATAGGTGAACTTGGTAACGGAATTGGTCAGCGGCGAGTCATGGATCAGCGCGAGCTGATTGGCGCGTCCGCCTGCGACGTGACGATCCAGAGCATTATAACAGGTGTTGACAACGCCGCCCGCGAACCAGCGGCCATACAATCCCATGGATGGATCGAACACCTTCTTCGCCGGTTCAATCCAGTCGATCTCGCGCGCCGCGTCAGCCCAGAAGCCCTCCGGATCGCGCAACGAACGCGCGTGAATTTCGGCATAGCTGCTATTGGCAATAGAAGTCATGGGCGTCGCCTTCCGGTCATTCGTGGCGGCCGGACGGAGCCGGTCATTAAGATCGATTTGGGCCAAGTTATAAGGCCAGGGATGCCGGGAACAAGTCCGGCTTAACGCGCGCAATCCTTCGTCCCTGCAGCGCAGGCCGACTTTGCAGGCTGTTTCACCGGCATCTGCGCACCGATGCGCTCGATCTCGCGCGCCAGATCCTTGCGATGTGTCACCGCGACATCCAGATCCGGATCGAGCCTGATGGCCGTGGTAAAGTCCGCGAGTGCACGCGGACGATGGCCCTTCGCCCGCAGCGCCGTGCCGCGGTTATTATAGGCGAGCGCGAGTTTGTCATCGAACGCGATCGCCCGGTCGTAGTCCGCGATGGCAGGATCGAGTTCGCCTTTGAGCTGAAAAGCCATGCCGCGATTGAGGTAGAACGAAGCTGCGGGCCGCAGCTTGATGGCTTCGTTGTAATCGGCAATCGCGCGATCATACGCATTGTTATGCGCATAGGCCTGGCCGCGGCTGTCGTGAAGATCGGCGGATGCAGGATCGCGGCGAATGGCTTCGGTCAGGTCGTCGATGGCAAGATCGAACCGCCGGATTCTTTTAAAGATCGCGGCGCGGTCGACATACGTGCGCATCTGTCCGGGATCCAGCCGGATGGATTCCGTATAGTCGCGCACGGCAAGACGCGGCTCTTGCATCGAGGCGAAGGCCGCCGCGCGCAACGCAAACAGACGTGCATTCTGCAGATCAAGCCGGATCGCGGCATCATAGTCGTCGATCGCCTTGTCGTATTGCTTTGCCTCGACAAGCACACCTGCACGCGCAATCAAGACGGCAACATGGTCTGCGGCAATGGTGCGGTTCGCCATTGGTACAGCCGATGCGCCGAGTTGTGCATTCTCCGACATATCGCAGACACGCATGAGTGTCCCGTTACCGGCCGACGTGCCGAGAATATCTGACAGAGGCTGACATGCGCCACCGCTGCAGAGCCGCCACTCGCCCGCCATGCCCGGCTGGCCAAGGGCCACCTCCGGGCGCGCCGGTAACTTCGGAGTCCAGTGAAACCAGTCATTGGCCAGCCGCGCATCGGGCGGCGGCTTCATGCCCGCACCAGAGCCCTTGGCCCGTGCCGCCACGATCTCAAGACCTTGCGGCGTGATGCGCCAGTCTTCCTGCCACTCGATTTTCTCCACCGAGTGGGTCCATGTCAGCATGAATGACGCCACAGCCAGCGACTTGACGACGCCGGCGCTGGCAAGACACAGACTCACCTCATGACCTCATTCCCTCAGGCGGCAGCAGCGACCTGTACCGGTTTCTTGCGCCACTGCCAGATCGCGGCGGCAATCGCGATCCCAAAACCGATCTCATCGCTGTAGGTGGGGCGGGTAATAAACCCCCGAATAGACATTCGTCTAGGAGAGGCCACCGCAAAAGACTTTGCTGCGCTGCGATGACGAACTTTCATGGAGCCGCAAGAAATGCGCGGCCAAAGCCGCGATCGCATCGGGGTTGCAACCATGACGGGAGAACCCCTCGCATGGTCAAGCCGCCCGTCATGCTCTAGAACGCAAGCAGTGCCGACCATACGGCGCAACGAACAAGCTCGCACAGGCGAGCGGGATGGAGACTTTGAAAATATGACCAAGCGACCGACGACCGTATTGCCGCATTCAGGATCACAGATCACGCGCCGCTCCGTTCTTGCGGGCGGCGCCGCAGCCTTGGCATCTACGCCATTTCTGAGCCAGACCTCGAAGGCCGCCGCATGGCCCGAGCGGCCGGTGAAATTCATCGTGCCATTCTCTGCCGGCGGCACCACCGATATTCTCGGCCGCCTTGTGGCGCAGAAACTTTCCGAAGAATACGGCCAACAATTCATCGTCGAGAACAAGCCCGGCGCCGGCGGCAACATCGCCGCCGATTTCGTCGCGAAGTCTGACCCTGACGGATACACCTTCATCGTCGGGACGCCCGGCACCCACGCGATCAACAAGTTTGTTCAAAAGAACATGCCTTACGATCCGATCAAGGACATCCAGCCCGTCACGATCATTGCACGGGTTCCGAACCTGATGTCCGTCAATCCGGAGGTGCCGGCGAAATCGGTCGCCGAGTTCCTTGCGCTGGCGAAATCGAAGCCGGGCCAGCTGTTCTATGGCACGCCGGGACTGGGCACCACGGCCCACCTGTCGACCGAGCTTCTCAAGTCGATGACCGGCATCGACATCGTTCACGTCCCCTACAAAGGCAGCGCGCCGGCACTCACCGATCTGGTCGCAGGCCGCGTTCATGTCATGATCGACAATCTTCCAGCTGTGCTTCCGTTCGCCGAGAACAACAATGTGCGCCCGCTGGCGGTCAGCACCGCGGAGAAATGGCCGCTGCTGCCGAATATCCCGACCATCGGCGAAACCGTGAAAGGCTACGACGCGGCGGCGTGGTTCACGGTGGCGGCACCTGCGAAGGTGTCGAAGGACATCGTGATGAAGCTCAATGCCAGCATCATCAAGTACATCAAGTCGCCGGACGGGATCGAGCGCATCCGCAAGCTCGGCGGCGAACCGGTCGGCAACACGCCGGAGGAAATGCAGGCCTTCGTCATCGCGGAGACCGAGAAGTGGGGCAAGGTCGCCGAATTCGCAAAGATCAAGCCCGAATAGCAATCGTGTCCGGATGCGACGCCATCACATGGCGCCGCATCCGGGAACATTCCATCCAGCCATGCTATTATGCAGAACATGGCGCAACCGATTCCCGCAGGCGATCTCAGGCGACCCCGGCTTCACTGGCCGGTCCTGACCAGCATCGTTCTTGCCGCGCTGGTCGCCACAGCGGCCATCCTGCTGTCCTACAAAGTGGAGCCTCCGCCGGACAATGCGCGGGTGGTCACCGACGACCAGCGCCAGACATACGCCAGCACTCCCTGTGTGATCTTCAACAAGCTCGACCGCGAACTGATCGCCAACCGTTCCGAGGTCAACGATCCAACAAAGCCGCTACGGCTTTTTTCCTATGCCAGCGAAAAGACGATCGCCGATATCAAGGCGGAGGGTAAGTGGTCGCGCGATGCCGCTTGCGATTATGTCACCGGCTTCGACCAGATCGTCACGCGCTGGATGCGCCTGACCGGATACCGCTCCCGCTGGACCGATGACGGACAATGGCGCTGGTAGCAAATCCCTTTCCAACGCGGTTCGATTGGACCACATTCGCGTTTCAGATCGCGACGTAGCCAGCCAAACTAATGAACCATCCAGAGGATTCCTGTCGTGAGTACGACGACCGATAAACCCGCCAGACGTTCGCTGCTGTCGGCCGACGGGATCACCGCGCCGCTGCGGCATGCGGTGTTCCGGCGAATCTGGACGGCCAGCCTGCTCACCAATCTCGGCCTGATGATTAACGGCGTCGGTGCGGCATGGGCGATGACCCAGATGACATCGTCGGCCGGAATGGTTGCGCTGGTGCAGACCGCGCTGATGATGCCGATCATGCTTCTGTCGCTGGCGGCTGGCGCCATTGCCGACATGTATGACCGCCGGATCGTCGGCCTGATCGCTTTGTCGCTCGGCCTGACCGGCGGCGTGACACTGGCGACCCTCGCCTATTTCAATGCCATTACGCCGAACAGCTTGTTGCTGTTCTGCTTCATGATCGGCAGCGGCATGGCGCTGTTCGGCCCATCATGGCAGGCCTCCGTCAGCGAACAGGTGCCCGCCGAAACGCTGCCGTCGGCGGTCGCATTGAACGGCATCAGCTACAACATCGCGCGCAGCTTCGGCCCGGCGCTCGGCGGCATCATCGTCGCGGCGGCAGGCGCGGTCGCCGCGTTCATCTCCAACGTGGTGCTCTATATTCCGCTGATTATCGTACTCTATCTCTGGCAGCGCACCCTCGAGCCGTCGCGGCTGCCGCCGGAGCGGCTGCGCCGCGCGATGGTATCCGGCGTCCGCTACATTGTTCATTCGCCGCCGATCCGCATCGTGCTCTACCGCACGCTGGTCACCGGCATAGCCGGCGGTTCGGTTCTCGCGCTGCTGCCGCTGGTGGCGCGCGACATCCTCCATGGCGGGGCACAGACCTACGGCATCATGCTGGGCTGCTTCGGCATCGGCGGCGTGCTCGGCGCGCTCAATATCTCCAGCGTCCGCACCTATCTCAGCAGCGAACGCGCCGTCCGGCTGTGCGCGCTGACCATGGGTCTTGCAATCTGCGTTCTGGCCCTGAGCCGCTCGCCGGCACTGACCGGTGCTGGCCTCGTCGTGGCGGGCGCGTCGTGGATGATCGCGGTCACGCTGTTCAACATCGGTGTTCAGCTCTCGACACCGCGATGGGTCGCGGGCCGCGCGCTCGCGGCCTATCAGGCCGCGATCGCCGGCGGCGTCGCGATCGGAAGCTGGCTCTGGGGCTATGTGGCCAACGGCGTCGGCCTCAACAACGCCCTGCTGATTGCAGGCGCGAGCATGTTTGTCTCGCCGATTCTGGCGATCTGGTTCCGCATGCCCTCCACCGATAGCGCCAACACCGACGCGGTAGACGCCCTGGAAGAACCTGAAGTGAATCTCTCGATCTCCCCGCGCAGCGGACCGATCGTGGTCGAGATCGAATACCGCGTGAACCAGCAACAGGCCCGTGCGTTCTACACCACAATGCTGCAGCTTCAGGCCATTCGCCAGCGTAACGGTGCGTATGACTGGTCGATCGCCCGCGACATCGCCGACCCTGAACTGTGGATCGAGCGCTACCATTGCCCGACATGGCTCGACTATCTGCGCCAGCGCAATCGTTCGACCCAGTCAGAGCGCGAGATTCAATTGAAGGCGATCGGATTTCATCTCGGACCGGAACCGATCAAGGTCCACCGGATGCTGGAACGGCCACTCGGTTCCGTGCGCTGGAAGGACGAAACGCCGGATCGCGCCAAGACAGGCAACGTGGAAATCCAGCCATCGGCCAGCGGCGTCTGACCGCCGGCCACGCACAACAGCCGGACCGCATCAGATCTTCAGGATCAATCTTCCCGCGGCGATGTCAGTGAAAAATTTTCGTGCCAGCGATTTGCGCGCTCGAACATGCGCCAGTGCGTTGCTTCGGTTTCCGCGAATTTTTCCGGGCTGAGCCAAGGCTTCAATGCCTTGAGTGTCTTTTCCCATTCGGCGCGATCCGGCTTCGGAACATCGCCGAACAATTTCGACAACTCACTCGAAACGATACCTTTCGGCGAAACAATTTTATTCATGATCGTCGCCCCGCACGCGAACGCCACAGTCACGCAAGCTTCATATTTGAAACGATCTCGTATCTCGAAGCGAGAATGATTCGAAAGTGCGGATCAAACGCCTGTTGATAACTCGATTCGGTCAGTCCTACTGACAGATTGAGTCCGCGATGAGTCAAAGCGAATCTGCGGGCGATCGAAGACACGCTGCCGGGGCAGGAAACTGAATCATAGGAGCCATCATTAGGCGTTCGGCGCCTCTGGCGGATATACTTTCCGGGCAAATTCGAAAACAGGCGCAAGACGATGATCGATTTCACGGCATTGATGGCGAGCATGGCCGCCGACGGAGAGACCAGCTCGGTCACGGCAACGGAGGATTGGCTGCAGGGCCGCACCATCTATGGCGGCCTCACCGCAGCCTTCTGCCTCGAAAGCGTGGCCCAGCATTTCGACGAATTGCCACCATTGCGCTCCGCACAATTCAGCTTCGTCGGACCCGCCTCCGGCACGGTGATGATCCGTCCGACCATCCTGCGCAGGGGTAAGTCCACTGTGTTTGTCGGGGTCGACCTGTTCGGCGAAGCCGGTCTCGCGACACGGGCAACGCTTTGCTACGGCATGGCACGCCCATCCAGCGTCGCATACAGCAGCCTCGCCGCACCGACGGTCCCGGAACCGGAAACCTGCCCACCGTTTTTCCGCAAGATTCCCGGACTGAACTTCATCCAACACTTCGAGGGCCGCTTCGCCGGCGGCCATCCGCCGTTCAGTCAGGCCCAACATCCGAATTTCTCGATCTGGCTGCGCCACCAGGATGCGGCAAAGCCTGCATCCATGTCAGCACTGGTCGCCCTCACCGACGCGCCGCCACCCGCCGCGCTGGTATTGTTCGAGCGGCCGGGTCCGATCAGCACCATGACCTGGGCCGTCGACTTGCTCACCGACAGACTGGAGACTCATGACGGCTGGTGGCTACTGCAGACCAAGGCCGAGAACGTCGTGGGCGGCTATTCCAGTCAGGCGACCACCCTTTGGAACGCAGATCGGCAGCCTGTGCTGGTCAGCCGGCAGAACGTCGCGGTGTTCATGTGAGAGCGCTTCGGTGGACGACGGCCTGCTTGTCGCTCGCGGTCATTGTCGCGACGCTGCCTTCCGCCGCCCTCGCCCAGACCCCACAGCAGATGGCTGACTATCGCCGCAAGCTGGCCGAATATAACGCCGTCCGCGAGCCGTTTGAGGCAACCGCCTCCGCCTACTGGACCACGATCAGCGAAAAGCGGCGCGCACGCTTCGCCAAGCGCCGCAATGGCGAAACCATCACCGCCGAGGACTATGTCCTGACGCAGCCGCCGGTCTATAGCGGGCCGCCGAAGCCCGCCGATCCATCACCACCCGAAAAGCAGCCCAGGCCCCGCGCACCATTGCCAGTCGTTGCCGATTTCCTGAGCCAGGCGCAGGAGCATTTTGGGTTCAGCCCGCGCAAACCCGCGACCGAGATCGACTACAAGCGTGCCTATGCGCGCGTGGCTTCGGGCTTCGGCCTGACGCGTGATCAGGCTGTGCGAGTCTACAGCTTCGAATCCGGCGGCAACGGAAAATACGACGTGCAGGCCGGGCTCGAGGGTACCCGCCCCGGCGCCCGTGCGATCTCGACTGCACTTGGCTACAACCAGCTCCTGACCACCAACACCATCAGTATTCTGGCGGAACACGGCGGCCTCGTGGTCAAGACCATCCATGACAAGGCCCATCAGGCAGGGGGCGCGCAGAAGGCCGAACTCCAGCGCAAGGCGGCTATCGTCCAGCAGATGGTTGCATTCTGCAAAACCGTACCGAACCAGTGGAGCGCGCATGAAAAGCTCGGCGTCACGCCGCGCGGCATCGGTGTCCACGCCCTCAATCTCGATATGGATGTGGGACCGGTTCTGCAGACCTTGAAGCTGATGGATTCAGTGCATTTTGCAAAGCGCAAGGGCTACAGCGCACCGCTCACCGCCGCCGAGCTTGAAATGATGAACCTGACCGGCGACGGCAACGGATTCGACATGGTGTCGATGCCGCAATCATTGCGCGTGATCGTTCCGACGTCGAACTTCTTCCAGCGCAACGGCTATGAGCGCAATCCGGTCGCGATCCGCAATAACACCGTCGCCAAGCTGCTCGCGGCGACCGATGCGCGGATGGACAATCAGGTGAACCTGCAGGGCGCGAAGGACCTTGCCGCGGCGTTCTAGACGCGTTCACACGCCATCCAGCACGATCATGGTCGGCTTCTTCGGCAGCGTATCGCGCGACACCGAGAACGAGCGCTCGGGACGAATATCCATTTCGAACTGCCCGTTCATTCGGGCGAGAAACTCACTGAACGGTGTCGCGAACCGGTGCATCGGCAACACGATGGACGACCGCAGCCGCCGCGTAATCTCCGAGACCCCATCCAGCGACATCGTAAACGTGCCGTCAATCGGCACCATCACGATATCAAGACGGCCGATTGCAGCGTAGTGCGTCTCATCCAACGGATGATGCAGATGGCCGAGATGACCGATGCACAGACCCGCGACCTCAAAGATAAAGATCGAATTGCCGTCTTTCTGCAACGCCTCGGAATCGAACCGGAACGCGCGGATGTCGGTGGTGACATTCCGGATCAGCACGTCTCCGATCATTTTGGCGTGCCGCGCAGGCTGACCATTCTCGCCCCAGCCATGGAGCACATGGGCAATACGCGGATCGGGATTAAGCGTGTAATGCGTCGAATGCGCCCGGTTCATCGTCACCACATTGGGCGACTTGCCTGCGGTGTAAGCCCCGCTGAAATCGGTAGCGATGGTCATGTCGCCGGGCGTCTCTATGATGTAGGTCGAATGGCCAGCATAGGTGATCGTCACGTCACCTCTGTTGGCCGCCACGCGTGACAGACTTGCATACATCACGCGTGGAAGGGATTGCGCGATCGCGAGGCACTCGCTCGGCGGCGGCCTGTCCTGCGCGGCAGCCGCTGCGGCTGACAGGAGAAACGCGACGCAGCCCGCAATCCACTTCATGCGATCCTCTCGGCGGAGTTCTGCCTGAAGCAAATCACAGCCGCCGAGAGCAGGAAAGACTCAAGATCGCCGCAGTCCGGCTAGCTGATCCTGGAGGCCAAAAGAACCGTCAAGCGCTTGCGTGGCACCGCGATCGCCGCTCCGGCGGCGCCCTGGAGAACGGATTGGGCCCCGATGTAGCTGCCGACCCCACCGCCGTTCAGATCATGCCGGTCACATAAAGCAGCACGCCCGCCGAGGCGCAGGCTGCCAGTGTTTGCACCATCCCGGCCTTCAAACGGAAAATCGCAAACGCGGCCCCCATGGCGAGCGCCAGCGCCCATGGATCGACACTGGTCAGCACCGGCGCGTCGAATGACAATCCGAAACCGCGAACGGAAACTGTCTGTCGGAAGATGGTGTGGATCGCAAACCAGATCGCCAGATTCAGAATCACACCGACCACCGCCGCAGTGATGGCGGACAGCGCGCCCGCAAGCGCCCTGTTGCCGCGCAGGGTTTCGATAAACGGCGCGCCCAGGAAAATCCACAGGAAGCACGGCGTGAACGTGACCCATGTTGCCAGCAGGCCGCCGAGTGCGCCGGCAAGCATCGGCGACAACGTTCCAGGATCGCGGAATGCCGCCATGAAGCCCACGAATTGCAGCACCATGATCAGTGGCCCAGGCGTCGTCTCCGCCATGCCGAGACCATCGAGCATCTCGTTCGGCTTCAGCCAGTGATAATTCTCGACGGCCTGCTGCGCGACATAGGCCAGCACGGCATAGGCCCCCCCGAACGTGACCATCGCCATCTTGCTGAAGAACACTGCGATCTGGCTGAACACATTGCCCGCTCCCAGCAGGGCCAACAACAGCGCGACCGGCGCCAGCCAAAGCAGCAGCCAGATCGCCGCCACCCGCAACGCACGCGCCGCGCCGGGCCGCACATGCGGCGGCAATTCGTCACCCAGCAAACTGTCCACCAGCGCCGTGGAGGGATTACTGTCGTGCCCGCGCCCCGCAAAGGCACCGAGCCCCGCACGGCCACCGGCATAACCGATCATTCCGGCCATCAGCACGATCACGGGAAACGGCACGCTGAAGAAAAAGATCGCGATGAACGCGGCGGCGGCAAGTCCTTGCATCAGGCGATTGCCGAGCGCGCGGTTGCCCACACGCACCACCGCCTGCAGCACGATCGCCAGCACCGCGGCCTTGAGACCGAAGAACAGCGCGGCGACAAAACCGACATTGCCGAACGCCGCGTAAATGGCGCTGAGCGCCATAATGGCGATGACGCCGGGCGCGATGAACAGCCCGCCGGCGATGATGCCCCCGCGCGTCTTGTGCATCAGCCAGCCGATGTAGGTCGCCAATTGCTGCGCCTCCGGGCCGGGCAGCAACATGCAGTAATTCAGAGCGTGCAGAAACCGGCTTTCCGAAATCCAGTGCTTTTCTTCAACAAGGATGCGATGCATGACCGCGATCTGCCCGGCGGGGCCGCCGAAACTAAGCAGAGCAATCCGCAACCAGACCCGGAAGGCCTCGCCGGGAGTGGGGAAACGAGGCGCGATTTGTCCGTCGGGAATCGAAGGCGGTGCAGCAGGATTGGTCATGCGCCCACCTTCGCCTCTGCATTGCAGAATCGCCAGCGAAGTTTGCGCGCAAGAGCGTGATGGTGGGTCGAAAGCGCCCCGGAGGCCAACCGCCGGCGTTATTCGATCAGATTTCGCCAGTGCTGGATTCGACGTGGAAACCCTTTGATGTGATCAGCCACTTCCCGTCGATTCGATGCCAGGTCAGATAGTCAACGAACAGCATCGTATTGACCCTCACGCGGACTTTCGTGAAAGCCTGCGTGGTGGACGAAAAATCGACAAGGAGAATCTCATCGGTACGCACCGCGTTGACCGATTTCGGCGATTGGCGCTTGTCGAGGATATCCCGGTACACATGTGCAGGCCACGCAACCATCTGCCCGTCACGATATCCATGTAGCTGAACAGTCGCCGCGAAAACCTGATCGAAGCGGGAGGTATCGCAATCGTACATCAGGTCGAAGTATTTCTGAACCGCTTCGAGTAAATCAAGCGCACACGCACGGTCGAGTGATCCGGATTCTTTCAATGTGGTGGTCATCAAGAACTCCCTGCCAACGGCCAAATTCGCCGGATGTCTCTAACGCATCGCAAGGACACTGGCTCGTGAGAAAAATGCATGTCGCGCCACAATAAATTCATCTGACAGGCCTGATCGGGACATTCGGCGCAGCTGAACTGGTCAGGATTCGGCTTCCGGCCCCCATCGCGACCATCAGGAGGTCCGCATCAGCCATCCTGAACCTAGTCACCATATGCCGGTTCGGCCTAACGGGCTCGGCAGCGCTCCGCCTGTCCAAGCCTTCAATCGCCTTCATCCCCCGCGCGGGGGATGCGATTATTCTGGATTTTTTGTCTGTTCCTTGTGAACTTCGATCTTCAGATGCGAGACGGACCGATGAATATCGACGTATCTCCCGATCAATTGTCCATAGTAATTGGCAAAATCTACGACAGCGCGATCGAACCTGCGCTGTGGCCCGACGCGCTCGAGGCCTGCTGCGGCTTGATCGGGGCCACGCTTGGCGCCATCAACCTGTACGATCTGGAAGACCAGAAGAAGAATTTCACCGCGCGCTGGGGCGGCGATCCCTACTGGATCGAGCTTTTGCAATCCAAGTACGCCAAACTGGACCCGTTCTGGGAGATTTATCCGACTTTCCAGGTCGGCGACGTCGCCAATACGGCTACGCTGCTCAAGCGTCTGGGTGCTGAGGAGGATGAAGTCCGCCAGCGCCCTTTTTTTGCCGAATGGGCAACACCTGCGGGCTATCGCGATGTCGCAGCAGGCATCCTTCTACGCAGCCCAACGCGAAGCGGCACGTTCGAACTGCACACGCCGCTGACGCGCGATCTGGTCGGCCCGAATGAGCTTGCCATTGCCACATTGCTAAATCCCCATATGCGGCGCGCGGCGACTATCGGCGATCTGCTCGACATGCGTTCGCTCGCGACGGCGGCCTTCGAGGCGACGCTCGAAGCACTCTCGGCGGCCGTTGTGCTGGTCGATGCAAACAGCCGCATCCTCTATTCTAACCAGTCCGCCCGGACCATGTTCAGCGACGACGATCCGGTTCAGTCACAGCGCGGCGTCCTGGTGGCACGCGACATAAATGCCACCACAGCCATCAGGGACGCGATCGCGCACGCGACACAGGATGAGAGCGAACTTGGCTATGGGGGGATCGGCGTTCCGATCAGGAGCCGCGACCCGCAGATCGCGCCACATTCCGTAGCTCATGTGCTGCCGTTGAAATCCGGAATGTTGAGACCGGGCCTCTCGCTCGGCGCCGCCGCCGCCGTCTTCATCACGCCGTCGGCAAACAGCATTTCGCCCCCGTTCGAAGCGCTAGCCGCGCTTTACGATCTGACGCCGATGGAAGCCCGCGTCATGATCGAAATTGCATCGGGAAAAAACCGCGCAACCTCGGCCACGGCACTTGGCATCGCCGATTCAACCGTGAAGACTCATCTCGCCCGCGTGTTCGAGAAAACAAGGACTTCCGAACAGCCTGAACTGGCCAAACTGGTAGCAAGCCTGACATCCCCCGCAGTGGTTCGCACCAATCCCTGAAGCCACCCTGCTTCAGTCTCGTTCGGGATATTATGGCCCGAAACTGACAGTCAGCCCTCCGCCCGCGTAATACGACGTTGCGGCATCGAACTTGATTCGCGCTGGAATGCCGGTTGATACGAACGCCAGACTCTGCGGGGCCTCAAGTCCGGGAACGTCGCTGTCATAGTTGAGACCGACAAATCCCTTCGCAGTCACATTCGGCATCACGCGCGCCGTCACGCGCGCTTCCAGATTAAGGAGAAGCGGCACGGTGCTCCGGCCGTCCTGCACGGCCGACAGCCGCGGAACAGGCACGCCGAGCAGGATCGACGAATCCGCCGACATCGATGCCGCGCGATGCACCAGACCCGCCGACCCGATCAATCCTGCATTCAATCCATTCGCAAATTCATATCGCGTCTCAAGGCCGAGCTTCGCACCAACATCGGTCCATTTCAGCGCAGCGTTCATATCGTATCCAACCAGCGGAAGAAACGCGCCATCCAGGAATGTCTGCTGTGCAAGGTGCTGGTTGGTGTCGGCGCGGCCTCCAACGATCGCGATGGACGGCGAAACCGTCCACGCGCCGGACCAGAAATCGCTCTTGGCTTTAAGATCGATATTCCATGCGGTGTAATCCGACGACAGTGACGACCGGGTCACACAGGTCGCGCCGCCGCAGCCGGTGATACCAAAGGCAACGCCCGTCAGCGGAAGTGCGGTCAAATTCACATTGGTGACCGGCGCGCGCTCGGCAAAACTCGTTCCGTCGGCACGTACGTAGTTGCCGCTTAGTTCAATACGGACGTTGGATCCCCAGAGTGGCGAGAAGACACCCGGCGCAAAGACATATCCAATCCCGCCATTGATGCCATATCCGTTCAGCCGGGGATCATGCTTCTCGCTGCCTCCCGGAGTCGTTGTCGCAGGCAACAGTCCTTGAACCCCGAAATTACCGACAGACGGCAAACCGACGGATTGATACGAGCCGTCGATCCACACATAGGCGCGGCCGGAATCCGCGGCGCTTACTTGACGCGCTGATTGCGCGCCGGCGGGCTCCGCTGCTATCGCCATTGCGATCGATGTGATGACGATGGCTCCGCGTCTCATGAATGGCACTCCGTCGGATGTGTCTTTCCGACAGAGTTAGCGAGCGTTTGAGAATCGAGCGTCCCCCGCGCGGCGGACAGCAAATCGAAATCCCCGGCGCTGTGCCCTTCAGATCACACGAAGATGCGTACTGCAGCCGTGTGACGCAGCACACGTCCCCCGTGCGGCGGACGACAGATGTGCCGCGACCAACCTACGCTGACATGCGGGGACGCTTGAAATGGAGGAAACCATGCTGACCATTGCTCGTGTCTGTCGTAACATCGCAGTCATTGCTGCCACTTTCGCAGCGATCCTGCCATTTTCCGAAGTCGCGGAGGCGGATAACGAGGGCAGACCGCCCAGAGTCGGAAACCATCAGCACCCGCGCGGCAACAGTCACTATCAGGACCATCGCGGCGATCGCTATCAGGATCATCGCTCGCAGCAGGGCGGCCGCAACTACGGCGGCGCGGCCAGCTCGGGCACACGGATCAGATGCGTTCTTCCGTTCTGCGGCAACACTTTCACCCCGAGGGGCGCGCCGCATTATCAGGATCATCGTGCTGGACACTATCAGGACCATCGGAACGATCCCGCCACGGGACGCCCGCCCGGCCCGCGTGATCCCGGCTACCAGAATCCGTATATGCCGGGCAGCACCACGCGGCCGCCGCGTGGTCCCACGGTGTCATCGAATGGATCGGCAACGCCGCCGCGCGGCCCCACCGTCTCGTCAACCGGAAATCCGCCACGCGGTCCGACTGTAGGAGGATCAGGCCGCAGTTCGTCAGGTCGGCGCTAGCTCAACGACCGCATCGCTCATCAACGCAAGTGCCGGGCTTGATAGCCCGGCAATATACTCAGATCGTCGTGAAATCGCCGTGACGTCCGAGTCCGCTTGAGAAACGGCCGGCGCCGTCGGCGCCTTCCTTGAAATGCGCCTCGACACCGTTGATCCATTCGCAGCGCATCGCCTCGCGCACCGGCAGGCCGTATGTCTCGATCACAGATCGGCGGTCGGCACGAACGGCAGCCTGCGGGAATCGCGCAATCTCGCGTGCCATCGCCTCGGCAGCAGCTCGCGCACCGCCTGGTGCAACAACCTTCTCGCACATGCCTATCCGCAGCGCTTCATCCGCAGGCACCTTGCGTCCGGTAAGAATGATTTCCATCGCACGGCCCTGACCGACCAGACGAACCAGCCGCACGCTGCCGCCGTCGAGCAAGGGAATGCCCCAGCGCCGGCAATAGACCCCGAAATAAGCCGTCTCCGCCATCACGCGGATGTCGCACCAGAGCGCGAGCTCCATACCGCCCGCGACCGCTGGACCTTCGACTGCGCCGATGACCGGCTTCGACAATTCCAGCCGTGTCGGCCCGAGCGGACCGCGCGGCGCTGCATTCGCGCCGGTCGGAAAGGCCAAGCCCTCGACCATATCGCGCTGGAACGCCTTGCGGTCGGAGAGTGTGCTGGCGTATTTCAGATCCCATCCCGCACAGAACGCGCCGCCCTCACCCCACAGAACGGCAACGCTCGCAGAATCATCCCGGTCGAATTCCTTGAACGCCTCGACCAGCGCGTCGGCACTGTCCGGGTCCATGGCATTGCGCGCCACTTCGAAGCGGCTGTGAACGATGGTCCAGACATGGCCCTGCTTTTCGATTCTGACGGTCATTCAGCGTACTCCCGCTTTACTTTTGAAATTTCGATTTCGACGCAGCCTTGCGAGGGGCGCGAAGCGCCTGTTCTCGCGGCGGAGAATTCACAACGCCGAGCTGATCCAGCATCATCGCAAGAAGCATTCGCGCATCGGTGTCGAGAAACTTCAATCGCCCCGCCATCTGCAGGACGAGCGCGCCGATCATCTGACTGAACAACAGCGCGATCCACGGCCTCACATCGGCCCTCTCGCGTCCCTGCAGCCGGCCGAGAGGCTCTGCGATACGCTCAAGCACCTGCGCCAAGGCGCGGTTAAGTGTATCGTCCAGTGCTTTGCCGACACCCTGTCGCTTGACACCGCGAAAGGCATAGAGACCAAGATTCACTTCAAAACGGTTTTCAAGGTAGTAGCCGAGAAACGCTTCACACCCCGCAGCCACTTGCGCTTTCGGTCCTGGCACGGACTGCACAGCGGCGGCGACATGCGCATCGAGCGCCGACAGCGAATGCTGCAACAGGTCAGCGTAGATTGCTTCCTTGCTCTCGAACAACGGATAGATGGCGCCGGTCGAACAGCCTGCGCGCATCGCAATGCCACGCATGGTCGCCCCTTCGAGGCCCAGTTCGGCGAACTCCTCGCGCGCCGCGCGCAGCAATAGCTCCCGCTTCGCCACTTTCACGCTTCGCGCCCAGCCCTGAGTCATTTTGATCTTTCGTTTTTAATTCATAACAATGTTATTGTTGAAGAACGAGCGTTGTCAAGAGCGGCCACCTGATCGCCGCTCGCCGGCCCAAACGACTTTGCCGCTCGCGGACGTTTTACGAAGAGCGGCGCGCAAGCCGCGTCGCCTCACCCTGCAGGTGGGGGGCAGAAACCGAACTATTTTGGGGAGGGATAAATGGTGCCCAGGGGCGGGATCGAACCACCGACACTGCGATTTTCAGTCGCATGCTCTACCAACTGAGCTACCTGGGCGCCGCCCCGAACTCTGTCCGGGGAGAGCGCCGGTTTATAGAGAGCCAGAACCGCCATGTCCAGCCACCGGTGCAATTTCCCCACGCCCTGCGTTCGGGTGCGCCGGGGAGCAAAATTTCATCGGATTCAAGAGCTTCCGCAGTCTCCAGAAAAATGCCGGCGAGCCTATTTGGGCTCGTCCATGTCGTCCTCGTCGTCGGTTTCCCGCGCTGGAATCGCATAAGAGCCCGACAGCCAGCGGTTGAGGTCCACATCGCGGCAACGTTCAGAGCAAAACGGCCGGGACGCTTCGACCGGCGGCTTGCCGCAGATCGGGCACGGCTTCACACGAGATGCGGATTGGCCTCCCTCAGCTGGCATTCAACCAGCCGAACCGAACCGGGAAACCCTCGCCGCCAAGCAGTGTTGTGGTCTCATAGAGGGGCAGTCCAACGACATTGGTGTACGAGCCAACCAACTTCACCACGAACGAGCCGGCGATTCCCTGCACGGCATAACCCCCGGCCTTGCCGCGCCATTCGCCGGAGCCGATATAGGCTTGGATATCGTCCTCGCTCAGCCGCTTGAAGCGCACGCGGGTTTCCACCAGCCTCTGACGGAAACTTTCCTTCGGGGTGACAAGGCAGATCGCCGTATAGACGCGGTGGTTACGGCCTGACAGCAGACGCAGGCACTGCGACGCTTCGTCCACCAGTTCCGCCTTTGGCAGGATGCGGCGGCCAACAGCAACCACCGTATCAGCGGCCAGGATGTAGGACCCGCGCAATTCGTCATCGAGTTGCACCGACTTGAGCGCCGCATCGGCCTTGGCGCGCGCCAGGCGATTGGCGCAGGCACGCGGCAGTTCACCGCGTTTCGGAGTTTCATCGACGTCAGCCGGACGCAGCGCATCGGGCTCGATACCGGCCTGATTGAGCAGGCTCAGACGACGCGGCGAGCCGGAGGCAAGAACGAATTTGGTACGGCCTAACATGCGGGATTGATCAATGTCGCTGAAGGGTCAATGGGCGCGGAAACTATCCGAAGGCGCGACCCGGGACAACCGGCGAGGCCAGACAATACGAGATTTTGGCCAATTACTTAGCCCCTGATTGCCCCAACCCGCGCCTTGGTTAGCGCGAGGGCCAGACCCATGAGGGCAGATCGCTATTCCTGACGATGGTTTCACTCAGCTCTTTTTCAAGCAAAATCTGACGGCTGTCGTCCTCATGCTCAAGAGCCGAAACCAGCCCACGCGCATGGGAAACTACGATGATTTGTGATCGTTTTGCAGCACGCGCGATAAGCCGGCTGAGCGGAAGCACGAGATCAGGATGCAGGCTCGTCTCGGGTTCGTTGAGAATCATCAGCTCGGGTGGTCTTGGCGACAGCAGCGCCGCGACCAGCAACAGATAACGCAACGTCCCGTCCGACAGTTCAGAAATCTTCAGTGGACGCAGCAGACCATGCTGCTTCATCTCAAGTTCAAAATATCCATCGGTGGACGTCACCATGATTTTTCCACCCGGAAACGCATCCGCGATGGTTTCGTCGAACTCCACCGGATTTCCGATCTCCAAAATGGTTTGGATCGCTGCGGCAAGATCGGCACCCTCGCCGGACAATACCGGCGTACGCGTCCCCACCTGCGGACGGCGGGAGGGTGCGTCACGATCCGTGCGGAAGTGATCGTAAAACCGCCAGTCGCGCATCCGTTCGCGAAGAACCAGAAGTTCGAGCGCGTCGTGAGGATCTGCGCCATGGGTCATCATGCTGTCGAACGCCGCAAGGTCGCGAAGCGTCTCACGCCATTCGCCCGTTTCGCGACGGACACGAACATGGGGGCCTCGACGCTCGGCGAAAGAGTTTGCGCGGCCCAGCAATTCACCTGTCCAGACACTTTCAGCCTTGATCTCTGGATCGAGATTGAAAAGAGATGGCATTGATGGTGGCGGAGACTGCTGCGGCTGCGGTAAACCGATATCAATTGCGTAACCGTAGTCGCTCCCGGCGAAGCCCAGCTTCAGCCCGATCGGCTTACTTCGCCGCGTTCCTTCCACAACCTGGGAACCGATCTTCATCCCGCGCGAGAACTTCTCCGGTCCCGCCCAGAACGTCGATTGAAGACCGCCTTCCGCGGCCAACGACTGAATCACTCTGCCTTGCGCGATGTCTGCAAGCAACTTCAGCGAACGATAAAGGCTGGACTTGCCGCTTCCGTTAGCTCCGGTCACGACATTCAGCGAGCCGAGTTCAAGACGAATGTCCCGCAATGATCTATAACCGGAAATAGCGAGCCGGGTAATCATGCCACCGGCCTATTCATTCCTGATGGCAACCGGCCCGAACCGCTCGCTGATACGCTTCTGCAGGCTGTCCCGGACGTTGCGATAGGCATCGAGCTGCAATTCGCGGCGGCCCTCGACGCCAACCGGATCGGGCGTCGGCCAGTATTCGACCTCGGTGGCGGCGGTTGCCGTCAATTGCAGCGCCTTGTGATGCGCCTCCGGCGACAGGGTCACGATCAGGTCGAAGTTCAGGCCTTCCCAATCCTCCAGATCTTCCACCGTCCATGGCTTGTGATTCGACATGTCCAGTCCAATCTCCTTCATCACCGCAACGGCGAAAGGGTCGAGGCCGGCCTTGCTGACACCCGCCGATTGCACATAAAGCCCGCGCGGCACCAGATGACGCAGCAGGCACGCTGCCGTCGGAGAGCGAACACTGTTCTGCCCGCACATAAACAGGACGGCCTGCGGAGAACGCGCCATACGTCAGGCTCGCACGCTGATCTGGCATAGGACGGGATTCAGGGTCATGTGCTGCCCTCGCCCTTCCAATGCAACACCGAGATCAGGGTGAACAGGCGGCGAGAGGTCTCGAAATCGATTCGAACCTTGCCCTCAAGGCGCTCCATCAACGTGCGCGAGCCTTCGTCATGAATCCCCTTGCGGCCCATGTCGATAGCCTCGATCTTGTCCGGCGTCGCGGTGCGGATCGCCTGATAATAGCTGTCGCAGATCATGAAATAGTCCTTCACGATCCGGCGGAACGGCGTCAGCGACAAAAGATACACCACGCAGGGCGCACCGTCCGCGCGCTTGATGTCGAACATCAGGCGATTGCCTGTGATGCCGATATGCAGCGTGAACGGTCCGATATGATCGCCTTCCGGCGCGAACAGGTTCTGCTCGACAAGATCATAGATCGCGATCGCCCGCTCGTGCTCGATGTCAGGACCGGACCGCCCGATGGATTCCTCATCAAGCGTCACCGCGACAACGCGGTTGTTGGCGTCCTTGTCTGGCGCGGGCTTGCTCATGTCAGATTCAGCCGCAGTCCGATCGAGCGGGAATGCGCCTCGAGTCCCTCCGCCTTGCCAAGCGTCATCGCCGCCGGTCCTAATGCACGGAGTTGATCGGCTCCGCATTTGAGGATCGACGTACGCTTCATAAAATCCAGCACGCCAAGGCCCGACGAGAATCGCGCCGAGCGCGCCGTCGGCAACACATGGTTTGACCCGCCGACATAGTCGCCGATCGCTTCCGGTGTATGACCGCCAAGGAAGATCGCGCCCGCGTTGCGAATCTTCGCACTTAAAGATTCAGGATCGGCGGTCATGATTTCCAGATGTTCGGCGGCAAGGGCATCGGCAAGCGCGACGGACTCGTCGAGCGACTTGACCAGAATGATCGCGCCGAAATCGTTCCAGGAGGCACGCGCGATTTCTCCACGCGGCAGCGTGGTCAATTGCGCTTCGACAGCGCGCGCGACATCGTTCGCCAGCGTCTCGTCATCGGTGATGAGGATCGATTGCGAGTCCGCGCCATGCTCGGCCTGCGCCAGCAAGTCAGCCGCAATCCAGTCTGGATTTGCGGTGCGGTCCGCGATCACCAGCACTTCGGACGGACCGGCGATCATGTCGATCCCCACTTTGCCGAACACCAGCCGCTTGGCCGCCGCAACATAGGCATTACCCGGACCCACGATCTTGGCCACAGGCTTGATCGTCGCGGTGCCGTAAGCCAGTGCGGCCACAGCCTGCGCGCCCCCTATGCGGTAGATTTCCGAGACGCCGCTGAGATGCGCAGCAGCCAGCACCAGCGGATTGAGGATTTTTCCGTCTGGGGTCGGCACAACCATCACGACACGCGGAACTCCGGCAACGATGGCCGGCACCACATTCATGAGCACCGACGAAGGATAGGCCGCGGTGCCGCCCGGCACGTAAAGGCCGACAGCTTCAACCGCGCTCCAGCGCCAGCCGAGTTCAACACCGGCCGCATCGGTGAAACGCTCATCCTTCGGCATCTGCCGCTTGTGAAACGCCTCGATCCGGTCGCGCGCAAATTTCAGCGCATCGAGCGTCGTCACGTCACATGCCTTAACAGCATCGTCGATTTCGATTTGCGTAAAGCGCAGACCGCCAGCCTCGACAGAAAAGCGGTCGAACTTCCGGGTCGCCTCGATCACAGCGGCATCACCACGCATGCGCACATCATCGACGATAGCGCGAACTGCGTTCTCCACATCGGCGGAGACCTCGCGCTTTGTTGCGAGAAATGCATTGAAGCGCTCGGCAAAGTCGGCGCTGTGGCTGGTGAGACGGATCGGCATTGCAGGGTCCGGGAAGCTCGCACATGACTGTCAAATCATGTGCCCATTCAAATATTTAACAATGTGAACCCGAGCGATGACGCCCGATCACCGCCAACCCATAACATTCCCGCGCTGAAACCGCGAGCGGGGACCATGCGGATTGGTTGCTAAATGTCTGTGCCCGCTGGCAGATTGCGCGGTCCCGCCGGCTCGGTGTCCAGATTGTCCGGGCCGAGATCGGCCAGTTCGCATTCGAGGCATTCGACCTCGAGCCGCAGCACGCCGCCGCTGGCGAACAGCAGCATGACTTCGCCGCCCGGCTTCTTGCCGCGATGAAATTCGAGGCCAAGCAGGGTCAACGGTAGTTCTGACGCCGTCATGTCGATCTCGCGCGAGCGGCAGGACAGCACGCGGTCGAAGCGAAGCGCCGAAATCAGCCGCCGGGGGACGCAATCTCCGGCAATGATGTCTTCACAATCGATCCGGCGCATGGCGATCACGAGCCGCTGCTCCGCCTGCCGCCAGAGGATATCGCCAGCCACCACGGCCGCATCCTGAACGTGCGCGGAGATAACCGCGAGATCGTCATCGTCCAGCGCGACGAGCCTGCGCCGGGATGCGTTGTTCTGAGCCGCCTTGGTCTCCGCCATCGGCACCACCCGAATTTATCCGCTGATCCGCTCGATGGTCGCCCCGCAAGCCGACAGCTTTTCCTCAAGCCGCTCGAAGCCGCGGTCGAGATGATAGACACGATTCACAGTGGTTTCGCCTTCAGCCGCGAGTGCCGCAATCACCAGCGACACAGAAGCACGCAGGTCGGTCGCCATCACCGGCGCGCCCTTGAGCTTGGCCGTGCCGTCGATAATCGCCGTCTCGCCATCCAGCGAAATCCGCGCACCGAACCGCGCTAGCTCCTGCACATGCATGAAGCGGTTTTCGAAGATCGTCTCGGTAATATGCGATGACCCCTTGGCGCGCGTCATCAGCGCCATGAGTTGCGCCTGCAGATCGGTCGGGAAGCCGGGGAACGGCGCGGTCGAAACCTTGACCGGATTGATGCCGGCCCCGTTACGCGCGACGCGAATGCCTTCATTGTTAGGTGTAATGGTTGCTCCCGCCTCGATCAGCACATCGAGCGCCGACTGCAGCAGTTCGGGCCGCGCACCGGCGAGCTGGACATCGCCGCCGGTCATTGCAACAGCCATGGCATAGGTTCCGGTCTCGATCCGGTCCGGCAACACGGTATGGCGCGCGCCGTGCAGCTTGGTCACTCCTTCGATGACGATGCGCGGGGTGCCCGCGCCGGAAACTTTCGCGCCCATCTTGTTGAGGCAGTCGGCAACGTCGACAATCTCGGGCTCGCAGGCCGCATTGGTGATCACGGTGGTGCCCTTGGCGAGCGTCGCCGCCATCAGCGCGACATGGGTGCCGCTGACCGTCACCTTGGGAAAATCGATCTGCGCACCGACGAGACCGCCCGGTGCCTTTGCGATCACATAGCCGCCGTCGATCTGAATCTCCGCGCCGAGCTTCTCCAGCGCCATGATGAGCAGATCCACCGGACGCGTGCCGATAGCGCAGCCGCCGGGGAGCGAGACCTTGGCCTCATGCATCCGCGCCAGCAGCGGCGCGATCACCCAGAAGCTGGCACGCATGGTCGAAACCAGTTCGTAGGGTGCGGTGGTGTCGATAATATTGGCCGCGGAAATATGCAGGGTCTGGCCTTGATACTCATGGTCGCCGGGACGCTTGCCTGCGGACATGATGTCGATGCCATGGTTGCCGAGAATACGCTGCACCTGCGCGACATCGGCGAGGCGCGGCACATTATCGAGAATCAAGGTCTCGTCGGTCAGCAAACTGGCAATCATCAACGGCAACGCGGCGTTTTTCGCCCCGGAAATCGGAATAGTGCCATTGAGCTTGTTGCCGCCGACAATGCGAATGCGATCCATGCCAAACCTGCCCTGTTGCGGATAATCGGCTTTTAGCGTGTTTCGAAGGGGGTGGAAACCACGCTCCCGGGACGCCCGAATCCCGGAACTTTCGGCTTAATTACCTGAAATATCGCTCGAATTGTGTCTGCCGGGATGTCAGACACGCTGATGCTCCCCGCGAACAGGGCTCAGGCCCCGGCCTTGTGGATGTCCGCCATTTCCAGAACCGGCCGCGGATAGCCGTGTCTGGCGACGCTGAGCATCGCGCGGCCGACCTCTTCGGTGGTGGTGACATAGTTCGGCGCGACGCGGTGCAGGAAACTTAGCAGCGGTGCGGTCACGACATAGATGCCCTGGACCCACGCTGTTTTGGAGCGAACGCCATGCAGCGGCTGGATCGCGCCGGGACGGAACATATAGGCGGCCTTGAATGGCAGCTTGAGCAGGTCGTTCTCGGTCTTGCCCTTGACCCGCGCCCACATCACGCGGCCTTGCTCGGTGCTATCCGCACCCGCTCCGGTGACATAGACGAACGTCATGCCGGGATTGAGCCGCGCCAGCGGCTTCGCCGCCGCGAGAGTGATGTCATAGGTCAGGCGGCGGTAGCGTTCTTCATCCATCCCGATGGACGACACGCCGAGACAGAAAAAGCAGGCGTCGTAACCTGTAATATCTGTCTCAATGGCGGAGAAATCGAAAAAGTCCGGATGTGTGATCTCGCGCAGCTTCGGATCCTGCCGGCCGGTGGCACTACGGCCTACAGTCAGCACATGCGTCACACCGCCGTCGCGCAGGCATTCGATCAAAACTCCCTGCCCGACCATGCCGGTCGCGCCGAAGACAATGACTTTCATCGACGCTCCCGTCACGTTGTCTCTTATGCAGTCCTGAATCGCCTGATGCCGAGCACGATCAGGAAGATGAAGAACAGAAGCACAATGCCCTGTGTGATGGCGAACGGCGGCTCGGCGCCCGTCGGCGCATAAACATTCAGCAAGGCGACCTTCTGGAACGACTGCGCGATCAGCACAAACACATTAAACCAGAGCGCCAGCATCGCCGTCACGATATAGACCGCGCGCCAGATGCCGGACAACGCCTTGCCGTAAAGCGCGTAGACTGCAATCGCCAGCAGCACCAGCGAGATGATCGCGACGATATGCGACGGCAGCAGTTTGGTGAAGGGAAACAGAAAACCGGTGGCGCTGGTGAGGATCGTCAGGATCAAAAACCATAACGTCCAGCCGGGAAGCCTGTTCGACGCGAGCAGCCCGCCTGCGACCACAAAGCCGAGCCCGATGGCAATCATGCTGATGATGAGATGCAGAACCGTGAAACCCGCTAAAGACATGCCTAAAATCATGATGCACCCCTTTTTAAAATTAACCCAACGCTACGTCATGTCCGCAACGGTTCAATAGGCCTTCCGTTTCCGCACGCTGCATCGCTACAGATTTTCCCGGAAACGCCCGCACTGTTCAGCGATTGAGAAAATCCACCAGCTTCGGAATCACCTGGCCCGGCGCCTCCTCCATGAGCCAATGGCCCGAGCCCTTGATGACGACGCCCTCGACATTTGTCGCGACCAGCTTGCCCTGCTCGATCAGGAAATTCCCGCCCGCCTTTTCGCCGGACAAGACAAGCATCGGCATCGGCAAACTGGTCTTGGCCAGACCTGCGAAATCATCGGCGTCCTTTTCGAACGCGCGGAAGACTTCCATCCCTGCCTTGATGTGGCCCGGCCGGGCATAGGCCTTGGCATAAAATTTCCGATCACGTTGCGGAATGGATTTTGCCGGATTGGCCGCGAAGTCATTCCAGAAGTGTTCGAGATAGATTCGCTCGCGCCCCTCAACCAGCGCCAACGGTGTCTTGCCGTAGAAATGAAAATGCCACAGGTCGCGCAGCAACCAGACGTCCTTCCAGTTGGCCACGCCGGGGAGGAAGGCATCCATAAGGACGATGCGATCCACCTCAGCCGGATACTGCGCCGCATAGGCGTAGGCCACCATCAGGCCGATGTCGTGACCGACGATCTTGACTTTGCTGTAGCCGAGACTTTTCACCAGCGCGTGGATGTCCTGAGCCATTTCCTTCTTGGTGTAGCCCTTTTCCGGCGCATCTGAGCCGCCGAAGCCCCGCAGGTCCGGCGCGATCACGGTGTGAGCGTTCATCAGTCCTGGGAATAGCGGCCGCCACATGCGGCTGGTTTGCCCGAACCCGTGCAGCAGCACGACGGGGTCGCCCTTGCCTCCGATCAGATAGTTCAACTCCACTCCGTTGACCGTCGCGGAGCGGCTCTGCACCGATTGGGCAAATGCGCCCGATGACACAACGAAAACCGCTATCGCTGCGATGCAGGCGAGGACCGCATCACCAATTCCCCATCGAAAAAAGCGCATGCTGAAATTCCTGTCAGAATAGAGACGAAGCCTAACAATACCCGGGTGGCGGGCAAGTCCAGAAAACCGGCAAGCGTAGTTTATGAGCGCCGTTTAATCGTAACGCGGGATCGGACCGTTATGCGGAGTCTTGCGCGCCGACAGGTCGAACATGACCTGATCGACATAGCACCAGCCCCAGCCCTCCGGCGGATCGTAACCCTCGATGACCGGATGCTGCGTGGCATGGAAATGTTTCGTGGCATGCTTGTTCGGCGAGTCGTCGCAACAGCCGACATGGCCGCAGGTCCGGCAAATCCGCAGATGCAGCCAGACGTCCCCGGTCTTCAGACATTCCTCGCAGCCAAGCGCGCTGGGTGTGACGTCCTTGATCTGCGCGATGTGCTTGCAGGGCATAGCATGACCTCGCCGCGGCTGTTGTCAGTGCACAGGCTAATGGAGCTACGCCGGTTTGTCGCTGAGAAAACCATGCAATGCGGCCACGACCTGCGCGCCTTCGCCGATGGCGCCGCCGACGCGCTTGACCGAGCCGGCCCGCACGTCGCCCACCGCGTAAACTCCCGGCACCGATGTCTCCAGCCCCGACACCGGCTTGCCCTCCTCGCATTGCGAGCCTGTTACCACAAAGCCGGTCCTATCAAGCTCGACGCCGCAACCATCGAGCCAGTTCGTTGCGGGCTCCGCTCCGACGAACAGGAAGACATTCCGAATGTCCTCCACGGTCTCGATCCCGGTCTTGCGGTTGCGCCAGCGCACATGCTCAAGCCCGCCGTCCCCGCCTTCAAGCCCGACGATCTCGGTATGGATCATCAATTCGATGTTCGGCGTCGCCATGATCCGGTCGATCAGATAGCGCGACATGCTGTCAGCGAGACCACCGCTGCGGATCATCATCCGCACCCTCTTGGCATGACCCGACAGGAACACCGCAGCCTGTCCTGCGGAATTTCCGCCGCCCACCAGAATGATCTCCTGCTGCGCGCAAAGCCGTCCTTCGATCGGCGAGGCCCAGTACCAGACGCCGCGCCCTTCAAACCTGTCCAGGTTCTCGATGGCCGGCCGCCGGTAGCGCGCGCCGCTGGCGACCACGATGGACTTTGCCCTCAAAAGATGACCGCACTCGGTTGCAATCCCGAACGCGCCGCCTGGTTTCGAGCAATCCAGCGATTTGGCTTCGACCGGGATCATCATGTCCGCGCCGAATTTCTGCGCCTGATTGTAGGCGCGGCCCGCCAGCGCCTGCCCCGAAATGCCGGTCGGAAATCCAAGGTAATTCTCAATTCGTGCGCTGGCTCCGGCCTGACCGCCGAAGTGGCGCGCATCGACCACCGCGACCGACAGGCCTTCGGACGCCGCATAAACCGCCGTCGCAAGACCGGCGGGACCGCCACCGACGATTGCCACGTCGTAGAGCCTGTCCTTCACCAGCCCGCCGATCATGCCCATCGCATAGGCGAGTTCGGTCTCTGCGGGATTACGCAGCACCGAGCCGTCCGGACACACCACAAGCGGCAGATCGCGAGGCGACGGCGAATAACGTGCCACGAGATCAGCCGCATCCTTGTCGGTCGCAGGATCGAGCACATGATAGGGATTGCCGTTGCGCGACAAAAATCCTTGCAGACGCACCAGGTCGGCAAGCGCGGGCGAGCCGATCAGAACGGGGCCACCAACGCCGCCCTGAATGAGATTTACGCGGCGCAGGATCAGCGCGCGCATGATGCGCTCGCCAAGATCGGCTTCTGCGACCAGCAATGCGCGGAGTTTGTCCGGCGGAATCAACAATGTTTCGACGTCGCCCTCGGCCGTGCCGTCCACCAGCGCGCGGCGGCCCGAGAGTTGGCCGATCTCGGCCAGAAACTGTCCCGGCCCCTGATCGATGACAGGCGTGACGTGGCCCATGCCGTCGCGCTGCGTAATGGCAACGTGTCCCGCGAGAATGACGAACATGCCGGGACCGACCTTGCCGCTCTCGAACAGCAACGCACCATCCTTGTAGCCGCGCACCTCGCCGAACCGGCGCATGCGCTCGATTTCCGCATCCGTCAGTTTCGGAAACGTCTGTTCGAAGCGGGGAAATGCGGCACCCGAGTCTTCTGATTGCGGCGTACCCGTCCCGATTGCGTTCGTCTGGTTCGCGACCATCACACGCATTTCCTTATATTCAAATAGTCAGGCGAGTTTCCGCAGCTATCGCGGCCATCAAAGCCAGATTGTATCACGATGTGGAATAATCAAGCGTGGCCAAGCGCACGCTGATCAGCGGTCGCCGCGATCCGGATTTGTGCCCAATTCTTCGTCACGCATCCGGGCGTCATCATCCGGCGTGACAATTGCCGTTCCGGCACGGCCGCGCGCCTGCGACTTGCGCCGTTTCAGATTGTCACGCAACGCGGATTTCAGCCGCTCCTCGCGCGCGGATTTTGCATCGTTCTTGCCGGAAGCGTCCGTCATGCCTGTGCTGCTTGCGTCTAGCCTTGACCGCCGGGCCCGATCACGGTCGGTTGCCATCATATTGGATACCATGTGCTATATCACGGAGGAGATATCATGACGGGACGCATCAGGTCGCTCGCTCCGGCGGTGCAGGACGCGCTCTGCGAGTGGCACCGTTTCGTGGAAACCAAGAACGAAGACATCCTGCGGCCGCTGTTCGCGGAAACCACCGTGTTCCGCTCGCCATTCGTCCACCAACCGATCCCCGGCCGGCCCGCGAGCCTGCTGATCCTCACCACCGTCGTGCAGATTTTCGAGAATTTCCGTTATCACCGCACCTTCGCGTCCGGCACGCATGATGCCGCACTGGAATTCAGCGCCAATATCGGCGAGTTGCAGTTGAAGGGCATCGATCTGGTGAAGTTCGATGCCGCCGGCAAAATCATTGAATTCGAAGTCATGATCCGGCCCTTCCGGGCGCTGGAAGCCCTCAGCACCCGGATGAGCGCCCGGATCGGTCCTGAACTGGCAAAATACAAGACCCCAGCCCGGAGCTGAGTTTCGGCCAGAAGATGAGGAATGGGCCGCTCGGTGCTTGCACCATCGGTGGCCTTATGGCAAAGGAACGCGCGCCTTTAGAGGCCTTTTGCCTGATTCACGTACACGGTACGGTTCCGGCTCTTTCTTGTCTGGCGTTCGCTGCCGTAGCTCAGTGGTAGAGCACTCCATTGGTAATGGAGAGGTCGACAGTTCAATCCTGTCTGGCAGCACCAGCCCCTTCGTCCGACACATATTGGTGTGGCGTGGCCGGACCTTGATACCTCTTTAAAAAGAAAACTATTTGATATCAAAAACATCGCCAATGCAGCCCAATCTGGCAACGCTCGAGCTTTTGTCAGAATTTCGCCGAAGCCGCTGATTCTTCGCGAAAATTTTAACCAGCCATCCCGATACTGCGGCCGCGCGTAAAACTACGCAATCCGGGGGATTTGGGGCAATGGCTTTGCGGTTCGGTTTCAAGAAAAACCCGTTTCGGTTCAAGCTGCCGAGCATGAAGCTTGGCGTGCGGGGAAGCCTGTTCCTGGCTTTCGGCGCCATCGCCGCCATGGCGATCGTGATCAGCGCGAGCGCCAGCGTCCTGCTCGGCAGGCTCGGCGGCATGATGACCGATCTCAGCGGCCAGAACATTCCACGCCTCGCCACCAGCCTTGAACTGTCGGCGCAGAGCGCCAGCCTCTCGACACAGGGCCAGGCCCTGCTCGCATCCAACAGCGAAGCCATGCTGGAAGAACGCAGCAAGCAGATGCGTGAAACCCAGCAGACCGCCGCAGCAAAGCTTGCGGAAATTTCCCGCCTCGGCGCCGACAAGACCGTCATCGACGCCATGGGCGAGATCAGCAAGAACATCGGCGACATGGTCGGCAGCATCGGCTCTGCCGCAAAGGAAAGACTCGATACGTCGGCCTTGCGTGAGAAGGAAGCAGCGGAACTGCGCAAGGCGCATACCGCATTCCTGACCGCCGCCACGCTGTCCATGCTGGACGCACAGACGCAACTGAACGCCGTTCTCGGCTCCGTCACCATCGAGCAAAAAGATGCCATGGAAGCAGCGCGCGCCGTGGACGTCCTCGGCAGCGTGATCACCGACACCAATCTGCTGACCGCCGACATGACCGCCGCCCTCGCGGCGCAGAACACAGAAGCTTTAGGCCCGCTGGAAGAGACTTTCCGAGGCAAGAAGGACAGCGTGACCTACAAGCTGGACAGTCTGAAGGCGAGCGGCATGGACATGGCGATCCGCGCGCCGCTCAAGCAGATTCTCACGCTCGGAGAAGGCAAGAACAGCGTGTTCAAGGTCCGGCAGAAGGAACTGGACGCCACCGACTACGGCCAGCTCATTCTTGAGGAGACCGGCAAGCTCAATCGCGGCCTCGACATGAGCGTGAAGCGGCTTGTCGATGATGTGCGCGCCGAAACCGAAACCGCATCGAAACAGGCCCAAAGCACCATTTCGCTGGCGACGATGATCATGCTGGCGCTCGGCGCGCTCACGCTGGTCGGCTCGGCACTGTTCGTCTGGCTCTATGTCGGGCGTAACATTCTGGCGCGCATCCGCAACCTGCAGACCGTGATGCAACGGCTGTCCGAAGGTGACCTCGATGCCGAAGTAAAGCGTAGCCGCCAGCAGGACGAAATCGCCGTGATGGCCAGTTCGCTTGAAGTGTTCCGCGAAAGCATGATCCGTTCGCGCGCGCTGAGCAGCGAGCAGGATCAGGACCGGAGCGCCAAGGCCGACCGCGCGTCGCGCATTGAAGCCCAGATCGTGAGTTTCGAGGACAAGGTACGGTCCGCGCTCGGGAACCTCATGACCTCCGCGAACGTCATGCAGTCGACCGCTGAAAGCATGTCGGCCTCCGCCGAACATTCGAGCGCACTGGTGAACACGGTGGCATCCGCGGCCGAAGAAACCTCGGTCAACGTGCAGACGGTGTCGTCTGGCACCGAGGAACTGTCGTCGTCGATCCAGGAGATCAGCCGCCAGGTCACCAACTCGACCAAGATCGCCGCGAACGCAGTCAATGAAGCCGGAAAGACCGACACCACCATGCAGGGCCTTGCCGACAACGCGAGCCGGATCAGCAGCGTGGTCGACTTGATCCAGGAGATCGCGTCGCAGACCAACCTGCTCGCGCTCAACGCCACCATCGAGGCGGCGCGTGCGGGTGAGGCCGGACGCGGATTCGCCGTGGTCGCGTCGGAAGTCAAAGGTCTTGCCGAGCAGACCGCAAAGGCGACCGACGAAATCCGCGCGCAGATCGCCAACATGCAGACCGTCACCTCCTCGGCGGTCGGCGCGATCCGCAACATCGGTGCGACGATCACCGAGATCAACGAGGTCACCACGGCGATTGCCGCGGCGGTCGAGGAACAGGGTGCGGCGACGCGCGAGATCGCCCGCAACATCCAGCACGCCGCGACCGGCACCTCGGAAGTTTCCAGCAATATCGTCGGCGTCAGCCGTGCTTCCAGCGAGGCGGGGACTGCTGCGGGCGATGTACTCAACGCATCGAACGAACTTCGCCGCGAGGCCGACATGCTTCGTTCCGAAGTCGATGCGTTCCTGCTCAATATCCGGGCGGCATAGCAGCTACGCAATTGCGTTTACGCGCTATGCCATCTGGCATGCCTGCATTCTGTTTTGGGGTTCGGCGCCTTTTGCTCCGAGCCCCAATTCATGAATGGTCCGCGCCAAACCGATGGAACAGGGCGTTCTCCATCACTTTCGATCCACGGTCCGCAGGATGAACCTCCCGCCAGATTGACTCTTCTGGACCTCCATGGTCCTTGCTAGTCTTGAACAGGGAAATCGCGTGCGCCGTCGCAACATCGCGTTCTACCCGACGAATTGAAACAGCGGCGCTTCAGCGCGACGTCTGTAAACACGCTAAGGGGTCACGCATGAGCATAGTGCCGGGTTCGGATGTGAATGGCGCAGTTTCAGTCGGGCGTGACGCACTGACCGAACCGCGGAGCGACTGGACGCGCCCGCAAGCGCAGGCGCTCTATGATCTTCCGTTCGCGGATCTGATATTCCAGGCCCAAAGCATCCATCGCCGCAACTTCGACCCGAACCATGTCGAGACCGCGAGCCTGCTCAGCATCAAGACCGGCGGCTGCCCGGAAGATTGCGGCTACTGCTCGCAGAGCGCCAAATACGACACCGGCCTCAAGGCGTCCAAACTGATGGACCACGATGACGTCGTCGCCACCGCGAAGCGCGCGCGTGACGCAGGCGCCGAGCGCTTCTGCATGGCAGCCGCATGGCGCAATCCGAAAGACAAGGATCTCGACAAGGTCTGCGACATGGTCAGCGCGGTGAAGGGTCTTGGCATGGAGACCTGCGTGACGCTCGGCATGCTGACCGATGCACAGGCCAAGCGCCTGCACGAGGCCGGCCTCGACTTCTACAACCACAACGTCGATACCTCGCCGGAATTCTACGGCAAGATCATCACCACGCGCACCATGCAGGACCGTATCGACACGCTGGCGCATGCGCGCGAAGCCGGTCTCAAAGTCTGCTGCGGCGGCATCATCGGCATGGGCGAACAGGTCGATGACCGTCTCGGCATGCTGGCATTGCTGGCCAATCTCCCGGAACATCCGGAAAGCGTGCCGATCAATATGTGGAATGAAGTGAAGGGTGTTCCGGTCAACGATACCGCCGAGCGTCCCGATCCGATCGCTCTGGTACGCATGATTGCCGTTGCCCGCATCATGATGCCGCGCAGCGTCGTCCGCCTGTCGGCAGGGCGGCAGTACATGACCGACGAATTGCAGGCGCTGTGCTTCGTTGCCGGCGCGAACTCCATTTTCATCGGAGACGTCCTGCTGACCACGAAAAATCCGCAGACCGAGCGCGACGCCAACCTGCTCGACCGCCTCGGCATCAAGTCGCGCCTCGACGACGCCAAGCATGACGGCCATAACCACGATAGCCATAGCCACAATGGCCATGTGCATGCGGACACGGCGCCGGCAGCGGCGGTCTCCGTGAGCGGTGCGGCGGCGTCCTGACGTCGTTTGAAACATCTGCCGGTGCGGTTGCCTTGCATGGCAACCATGCCGGCGCGGTCCGTAAAACGTGAATTTCCTCCGGGCAGAACACTAGCGCGGCGAGATTTGCCGCGTTAAGCCGGAGCTTGAAAAAGCGATTGCGAGACGATGCACACCAAAGCCACTACCCTGACAGCAGCCCCCGACGGACTGCGCTATCCGATCGAGACCCCGCCCAAGCCGGATGAAGCGATCGAGATCGCGCCTGGCCTGATCTGGGTCCGCCTCACGCTGCCGTTCCGCCTCAACCATGTGAACATCTATCTGCTCGCGGATGGCGACGGCTGGACCATGATCGATACCGGCATCGGCAACGACGCCACCATCGCCGCGTGGACGACGCTGTTCGACGGTCCGCTGAAGGGCTTCAATGTCACACGTTTGATCGTGACCCATGCGCATCCCGATCATGTCGGCCTGGCGGGCTGGATCGTCGAGCGCTTCAATTGCAAGCTTCATATGTCGCAGGTGGAATATCTGCAGGCCGCGTATCACCAGCATCGCGGCTCGCCGGAGCGCAAGCTGGCGCAGCGCCTCTTCTTCCGCCGCCACGGCATGGATGAGGAGATCACCGAAGCCCTGCTCGGCAAGGGCCAGGATTACCTCACCCGCGTCTCGATTCTTCCCGCTTCCTATCAGCGCCTGTCGAAGGGCGACGAACTCACCATCGGTTCGCGCACATTCAAGGTGATCACCGGCGGCGGACACGCTCTCGATCAGGTGATGCTCTATTGTGAAGCCGACAACATCTTCCTGTCGGCGGATCAGGTGCTGAGCAAAATTTCGCCGAATGTCAGCGTGTGGGCGGTTGAACCCGAGGCGAACTCGCTTGGCGAATATCTCACCTCGCTGGACGAGCTTTCAACGCTGCTGCGCGATGACGTTCTTGTTCTGCCCGGTCATGGCGTGCCGTTCTATGGCGTGAAGATCCGCATCAAGCAGCTGGCGGACCATCACGAGGAACGCTGCCAGCTCATCGCCAATGCCTGCCGCACCTCGCCGAAAACCTCGGCGGAACTGGTGCCTGTCGTATTCCATAAACACGTGCTCGACGCCCATCAGACCGGCTTTGCCGCCGGCGAACTGATTGCGCATGTCAACCACATGCTGGCCCACGGCCGCCTGACGCCGAAGACCGGCGCGGACGGCGTGATGCGTTTCACCGCAGCCTGAGCGCAATACCGCTGGTGGATTGATCCGGATTGATCTGGGTCAACTCCTCGCCAGACGCATGGAAGATCAGCGAAAACAGCCTCGACACGAAAGCTGGAAAAGCTCTAAAAAGGGTCTGCGCGCGACAGAAGACCCTTCGGAAATGTTCGGGGCCAGCTGCCGTAATCCGGGTCCCATTCAGGGTTTTCAATATGGATTACAACAAGTTCTTCGGCGATGCCCTCGGGCGACTTCATGACGAGCGGCGCTATCGCGTCTTCGCGGATCTTGAGCGGATCGCAGGCCGTTTTCCACACGCGATCTGGCACTCACCGAAGGGTGAGCGCAACGTCGTGATGTGGTGCTCGAACGACTATCTCGGCATGGGCCAGCATCCCAAGGTCGTCGGCGCCATGGTCGAAACCGCCACACGCACCGGCACCGGCGCCGGCGGCACCCGCAACATCGCCGGCAACAATCACTCGCTGATCCAGCTTGAGCAGGAACTCGCGGATCTGCACGGCAAGGAAGCCGCGCTGGTTTTCACGTCAGGCTACGTCTCCAACCAGACCGGCATCGCCACGCTGGCGAAGCTGATTCCGAACTGCCTGATCCTGTCGGACGCGCTGAACCACAATTCGATGATCGAGGGCATCCGCCAGTCCGGCACCGAATACATCGTGTTCCGCCATAACGATGTTGCGCATCTTGAAGAATTGCTGCGCGCCAATCCGGGACGCCCGACGCTGATTATATGCGAGAGCCTGTATTCGATGGACGGCGACGTCGCGCCGCTGGCGAAGATCTGCGATCTCGCCGAGCGTTATGGCGCGATGACCTATGTCGATGAAGTTCATGCGGTCGGCATGTACGGTCCGCGCGGCGGCGGCATCGCCGAGCGCGACGGCGTGATGCACCGGATCGATCTGCTCGAAGGCACGCTGGCCAAGGCGTTCGGCTGCCTCGGCGGTTATATCGCGGGCAACGCGAAGGTGATTGACGCGATCCGTTCCTACGCGCCGGGTTTCATCTTCACCACGGCTCTTCCGCCTGCGATCTGCTCGGCGGCAACAGCGGCGATCAAGCATCTGAAATCATCGAGCTGGGAACGCGAGCGCCATCAGGATCGTGCCGCACGCCTCAAGGCCATTCTCACCGCCGCCGGCCTGCCGGTGATGTCGAGCGATACCCACATCGTTCCGCTGTTCGTGGGCGATCCGGAGCGCTGCAAGAAGGCCTGCGATCTGCTGCTGGAACAGCACGGGACCTATATTCAGCCGATCAACTATCCCACGGTGCCGAAGGGCACGGAGCGGCTTCGCATCACCCCGTCGCCCTATCACGATGACGCGCTGATCGACGGCCTTGCCGAAGCGTTGCTACAGGTTTGGGAACAGTTGCATCTTCCGCTGAACCCCAAGTCGATCGCAGCGGAATAAGCGGTGTCTACACGACACTGAGTTTTCGACGCGACGGGACCGGAGCATTCGACAGCACGATCCGCATCAGATCGGCGGCATTGCGCGCGCCAAGCTTGTCCATGATCCGCGCCCGATGAACCTCGACGGTGCGGGGACTAATGCCCAGCCGCCTTCCCGCCTCCTTGTTGGATGCGCCGTTCGTCACCAGCGCGAGCACATCCCGCTCGCGCCGCGTCAGCAACATGATGCCTGGAAAATCCGCCAGACCGTCGATGCGTCCCGCCACCGATCCGCAATAGATGCGGACGGCATCGCGAACCCGGTCGATCATCGCTCCGGCCGAAAACGGCTTTTCGAGAAAATCGATCGCCCCAAGTTTCATCGCTTCGACCGCCATCGGAATATCGGACTGACCCGAAATGACGAAGACCGGCGGCGCAAAGCGCATGTCCGCCAGTTGTTTCAGTACTGCGAGGCCTGACCGGCCCGGAAGCTGAAGGTCGAGGATGACGCAGGACGGCGTGGAGTTGTCGAGGGAGTCGAAGAACGATTCGCCGTCACCAAAAGCTGCGGCTTCGAATCCGTCGATGCGCAGCAACAGCAGCAGGGCATCACGAACGGAAGGATCGTCGTCGACGACAACGACCGGGGCATTCCGCAGAACGAAAGGCAGCATTTCTCCCATCGGCCAGCTCCTTGGTGCGTTACGCTCATAATACAACTATTACGTGTATATGCTGATTCGTCTTGTTTTCCAAGATTTCGTTCGCCAGTCGCACAGGCCGGACTTCGGATGCGTCTGGCCGCGGTCCGGGCTAAGGTCGCCGCTGGCGCTGTCCACGGGCATCACACCGGAAAGCGGCGCACCGCTTCCGGTGAGGAAAATGGGTCCTCAGCGAAACCGCAACGTCAGGGACCACTTCGATGCTGCATGACTGGGGCGTGATCGCAGCCGCCTTCGGCTACATCGGCCTTCTCTTTGTCGTCGCAAGCTATGGCGAGCGGCTGACACAGGTTCAGCGCGGCCGTCTCGGCACGTTCATCTACCCGCTGTCGCTGGCGATCTACTGTACGTCCTGGACGTTCTTCGGCTCGGTCGGCCTCGCGACACGGACCAGCATCGAATTTCTTGCGATCTATGTCGGCCCCGTTCTGATGATCGCGTTTTGCACGCCACTGCTGATGCGGATCATCCAGTTGGCGAAATCGCAGAACATCACATCGATCGCCGACTTCATCGCGGCACGCTACGGCAAAAGCCAGGCCGTTGCCGCGACCGCTGCTGCCATCGCCATCATCGGCTCGGTTCCGTACATCGCATTGCAATTGAAAGCGGTGGCATCGTCACTCGAAACGATCCTCAATCAGGATCAGGACGTTTCCAGCATCCCCTATATCGGCGACATCGCCTTCATCGTCACCATCACGCTGGCCGCCTTTGCGGTGCTGTTTGGCACGCGACAAACCGACGCCACCGAACACCAGCACGGCCTGATGCTGGCGGTCGCGACAGAATCGATGGTCAAGCTGATAGCGTTTCTCGCGGCAGGCGTGTTCGTGACCTTCTTCATGTTCGGCCCGTCGGACCTGATCGACCGGGCCATGAAAACACCGGAGGCTGTCCGCGCCATCGAGGCTGTACCGTCGATCGGTAATTTCCTCGCGATGACGCTTCTGTCCTTCCTCGCGATCATGCTGTTGCCGCGGCAGTTCCACGTCAGTGTCGTTGAAAATTCGACGGAAGCCGAAGTTCGCCGCGCGCGCTGGCTGTTCCCGCTTTACCTTGTCGCGATCAACCTGTTCGTGATCCCGATCGCTATCGCCGGTCTCGTGACTTTCCCGTTCGGCGCATCAGACAGCGACATGTACGTGCTGGCGCTGCCGATCCAAGCCAAGGCGACATCGCTCAGCGTGATCGTGTTCATCGGCGGCCTGTCAGCAGCGACCGCCATGGTGATCGTGGAATGCGTGGCGCTCGCCATCATGGTGTCAAACGACATCATCATGCCGCTGGTCCTCAAGCGGCGGCGATCGTCGCAGCCCGGCGCAGCCAATTTCGGCGGTTTCCTGCTCAAGGTCCGGCGTGTCGCGATCTTCGTCATCATGGCGATGGCCTATCTTTACTACCACGCACTGGGGAATGCGCAGCTCGCCGCCATCGGCCTTCTGTCATTCGCGGCTGTCGCCCAGCTTGCACCAGCTTTTCTCGGCGGCCTGTTCTGGCGGCGCGCGACCGCGCGCGGCGCCATGGGCGGCATGCTGATCGGTTTTGCGGTATGGGCTTATACGCTATTCCTGCCAAGCTTCGCCGATCTCGATCCGCGTGGCGTGATCTGGCTCAGCGAAGGTCCGTTCGGCATCGGCGCGCTGCGGCCGCGCGCGCTGCTCGGTACCGAGATGACGCCGCTGATCCATGGCGTGTTCTGGAGTCTGTCGCTTAATCTTCTGACCTACATCGTGCTGTCACTGCTGCGTCAGCCGACATCGATCGAGCGGGTCCAGGCCGACCTGTTCGTGCCTAACGAACTAGCCCCGATCGCACCAAACTTCAGGCGCTGGCGCACCACGGTGACGGTGCAAGACCTCCTCAGCACTGTCGCGCAATATCTCGGTCCGGAACGCGCACAGCAATCGTTCGAAACTTTCGCCGCCTCTCACCACATCAATATCGATCGCGCGGCACCTGCTGATTTCCGGCTGCTGCGCCATGCCGAACATCTGATCGCGTCATCGATCGGCGCAGCGTCCTCCCGTCTCGTGCTGTCGCTCCTGCTGCGCAAGCGCGCGGTTTCAGCCAAGGCCGCGCTGAAACTGCTCGACGACGCCCACACGGCGCTGCACTTCAATCGCGAGATGCTGCAGACCGCACTCAATCACGTCCGGCAGGGCATCGCGGTGTTCAATCCGGAGCTCCAGCTCATCACTTCGAACCAACAGTTCGGCGAGATTCTCGATCTGCCCGCGCAGTATTCGCAGATCGGGATTCCGCTGGTGGAAATTCTCGAATTCATCGGCAGCAATGGACAGCTCGAAGCGAATGCCGATCCGGCTGCTCTGCAGCGGCGGCTTGCCGCCTACACCACCGAGGGCGAGCCTTACCTGGAACGGCTGACCGACCGCAACATGGTGGTGGAGGTTCGCGCCAACCGGATGCCGGGCGGCGCGCTGGTGATCACCTTCTCCGACATCACGCCGAGCTTCGAAGCCGCCGAGGCACTGGAACGCGCCAACGCGACGCTCGAGAAACGCGTCCGCGAGCGCACCGAGCAGCTGACCCGTCTCAATAGCGAACTCGCGCTGGCGAAGAGCACCGCCGAGGAAGCCAACATCTCCAAGACCCGCTTCCTTGCAGCGGCGAGCCACGACATCCTGCAACCGCTCAATGCCGCGCGGCTCTACGTCACCAGCCTTGTCGAACGGCAGGAGGGAGGCGAAGATGCCCGCCTTGTCGGCAACATCGACGACTCGCTTGAAGCTATCGAGGAAATCCTCGGCGCGCTGCTCGATATTTCGCGGCTGGATTCAGGCGCGATGACGCCATCGATCTCCAGCTTCCGCATGAGCGACCTGATGCGTTCGCTCGAAGTCGAATTTGCGCCGATCGCCAAGGCACGTAAGCTCCAGTTGACCTTCGTGCCCTGCTCACTGCCGGTATCATCCGATCGCGTGCTGCTGCGGCGCCTGTTACAGAACCTGATCTCGAACGCCATCAAATACACGCCGAAAGGCCGCGTGCTGGTGGGCTGCCGGCGCAGGGGACAATCGCTGGAGATCGGAATTTACGACACCGGCCTCGGAATTCCGGCACAAAAGCGCACGGAAATCTTCAAGGAATTTCATCGGCTGGATCAGGGCGCACGCATCGCGCGTGGTCTCGGCCTTGGCCTTTCGATCGTGGAGCGTCTGGCGCGCGTACTCGATCACGGCATTGCCGTCGAATCCAACCGCAGCGGCGGATCGCGTTTCGCCGTCACCATGCGCATCGCCAAGACCGTGACACAGACAGGTGCGCTGGCTGGCGCGAGTATTTCCTCGAAAGCGCCGATGAGCGGCACGCTGATCGTCTGTATCGAGAACGATCGCGCAATTCTCGATGGCATGAAAACGCTATTGACCGGGTGGGACGCCAAGGTGATCGCCGCGACAGACCCGGTGGCCGCTGCAGAGGCGATCGCGGCGACCGACGAGCGTGTCACTGGCCTTCTGGTCGACTATCACCTCGACCGCGGTAACGGCATCGCGGCGATCCGCGACATCCGGCAGCGGTTTGGAGACCGAATTCCAGCTATCCTGATCACGGCGGACCGCAGCCCGCATGTCCGCGATGCGGCACGCGAAGACGGGATCGTCGTGCTCAACAAGCCGGTGAAACCGGCGGCCCTGCGCGCGCTGCTCGCGCAGTGGCGCGCGCAGCAGATGGTGGCCGCCGAATAGAGATCAGGCGCGGATCAGATCATCCAATGCAAGACCGGTCGCGGCCTGCAACTCGCGAATCGCCTGAGGCGCATCGATCACCTTGATGGTAATCATCCCCATCTCGCGCGCAGGCTTCAGGTTCACGCCGAGGTCATCGAGATAAACGCAGTTCTTCGGATCCACGCCCAGCGCATCTGCCATCATCCGGTAGATGCGCGGATCGGGCTTGCGCAAGCCTATTTTCGCAGACTCGATGACATGGTCGAACAACGCCATCGTCTCCGCAACGTACAGCGCACGTCCGCCGGAACTGCCGATGGCATTGGCGGGAAGATTGTTGGTGATGCAGCCGGTCTTGAAACGCTTCTTCGCGCGCCGCAATGCCTCGACCATCTCGGGACGCGGATCGCCCGACAACAGCGGCACCACGTCGCGGCCGCGTACCTCGGCGCCGAGCGCCAACGACTCCGCGGCAAATAGCGTGTCGAAGGTCGCAAGATCCACTTCGGCGCGCTCAAACTTGGCCCAGGCATTCTCGAAGTGATTGGCCGCATTGGTGCGCCGGATGATGTCCGCAGGAAGACCGCGCTCCTTCTCGAACCGCGCAAACGCCTCGAAAGGCGAGGTGGTGAGCACGCCGCCAAAATCCCAGATCACCGCTTCAATCATGATTGATTGTTTCTCGCGTTATTTTGTTGAGCGGCAGCCAAGCCTATTTGGCCGGATCTGACTGCTTCCATTCACCGCCTGCGATCTTGGCGGCGGCGATCACCGCCTGCGTGCGGCTTTCGACGCCCAGTTTCTGCAGGATCGCGGAAACATGAGCCTTGATCGTCGCCTCGGACACACCGAGTTCGTAGGCGATCTGCTTGTTGAGCAAACCCTCGGACAGCATCATCAGCACCCGGACCTGCTGCGGGGTCAGCGTCACCAGCCGGTCGCGCAGCCGGCTCATGTCGGGATCGGCCGCTACCGTGAGATCGACGTCGGTCGGCACCCAGACGTCACCGTTCATGACCTTGCCGATCGCCTCACGCAGCGTTTCGACACCGAACCGTTTCGGGATAAAGCCGGATGCTCCGAAATCCATCGAGCGGCGGATCGTCCCCGCATCGTCGCTTGCGGACACGATGACCACCGGAATGGCCGGAAACTGCGCACGCAGGTAGATCAGGCCCGAGAAGCCGCTGATTCCTGGCATCGACAGATCCAGCAGGATCAGGTCGACATCGGATTCTCGATCGAGCAGAGCAGTAAGCTCCTCGAACGATCCGGCTTCATCGACCTGTGCGGTTGCGACCACGGTCGCGACCGCTTGTCGCAGAGCATCGCGAAAGAGCGGATGGTCGTCGGCGACGACAAGATGCGTACTGGCGGCGATGGTCATTGATCCCGTATGCGGAAGCTGAGAGAGCCCGGCGGCCCGTTGAATTGCAGTGTTTACTGTCGTGTTTAGTCTTGCAAGCCGTGGTCCGAAACGAAAAGCGTCCCGCGTGCTTAACGCGCCGATTGTGCAGTGCAAAGCGCCCGGCCTTTGCTGTTTGTTCGGCCAAAAGTCTTATAGGGCGAAGTTTCACGCCGATGTTACCTTGATTGCGAACTTCTCGCGCGTTTGAGCCGGCCCAAGATCGGCGCGCAGGAGCGATTTTATCAGCAACATTATGGGGAGCATCCAAATGGCTACCGTGACTACAACCACGCCGCGAGCGGGCGGCATGACGAAGGACGAGCGTTTCGTCATCTTCGCATCGTCGCTCGGCACCGTCTTCGAATGGTACGACTTCTATCTCTACGGATCGCTGGCCGCGATCATCGGCGCACAGTTCTTCAGCGCCTATCCGCCGGCCACCCGTGACATCTTCGCGCTGCTGGCTTTCGCAGCAGGCTTCCTGGTTCGCCCGTTTGGCGCCATCGTGTTCGGACGCATCGGCGATCTCGTCGGCCGCAAGTACACCTTCCTTGTCACCATCCTGATCATGGGCCTGTCGACTTTCATCGTCGGCCTTCTCCCGAACGCTGCCACCATCGGCATCGCGGCTCCGATCATTCTGATCGGCCTGCGCCTGCTGCAGGGCCTCGCCCTCGGCGGCGAATACGGCGGTGCAGCCACCTACGTCGCGGAGCATTCGCCACCCGGCAAACGCGGCTACTACACCTCGTTCATTCAGACCACTGCTACGCTCGGCCTGTTCCTGTCACTGCTGGTCATTCTCTTCACCCGTACGGTCCTCGGTGAAGCCGAGTTTGCGGCATGGGGCTGGCGCATTCCGTTCCTGCTCTCGGTCGTTCTGCTCGGCGTGTCCGTCATTATCCGCCTCAAGCTGAATGAATCGCCGGTGTTCCAGAAGATGAAGGAAGAGGGCAAGGGCTCGAAGGCGCCTTTGACCGAAGCTTTCGGCAACTGGGGCAACGCCAAGCTCGTGTTGATCGCATTGCTCGGCGGCGTGATGGGCCAGGGCGTGGTCTGGTACACTGGCCAGTTCTATGCGCTGTTCTTCCTGCAGTCGATTTTGAAGGTTGACGGCTACACCGCGAACCTCCTGATCGCCTGGTCGTTGTTGCTCGGCACCGGCTTCTTCATCGTGTTCGGCGCACTGTCGGACAAGATCGGACGCAAGCCGATCATCCTCGCGGGCTGCTTGATCGCGGCGCTGACCTTCTTCCCGATCTTCCGCATGATCTCGACAAATGCCAATCCGCAACTGGAAAAGGCACTCGAGACGGTGAAGGTTTCGGTCGTCGCCGATCAAAGAACCTGCGGCGATCTGTTCAACCCGGTCGGAACGCGCGTGTTCAGCGCGCCTTGCGACACGATCCGTGCGTTCCTGTCGCAGTCGTCGGTCAAGTATGACACCGTTGCGGCACCCGCCGGTTCGCCTGTGAAGGTCACGATCAACGGCACTGACGTTCCTTACGTGAACGCAGCAACGTCGAACGCGGGCGTCACGGCTGCATTGCAGGCAGCGGGTTATCCGAAGCCCGGCGCGAACACCTCGATCGTGAAGATGTCGAATCCGTTCGATATCTTCCGCCCACAGGTGGCAGCGATCATCGGACTGCTGTTCATCCTGGTGATCTTCGTCACCATGGTCTACGGCCCGATCGCGGCGATGCTGGTTGAATTGTTCCCGACCAGGATTCGCTACACCTCGATGTCGCTGCCCTACCATATCGGCAACGGCTGGTTCGGCGGTCTTCTGCCTGCGACATCGTTCGCGATCGTGGCATCGACCGGCGATATCTACGCAGGCCTCTGGTATCCGGTGATCTTCGCCTTGATCACCGTGGTGATCGGCTTCTTCTTCCTGCCGGAAACCAAGGACGTCGATATCACCAAGTAACGATCGAAGGTCAGGCGGCCCCGCCGCCTGACCTTCTTCTAAACAAAAGGCCGCGGAGCGATCCGCGGCCTTTTTTATTGCGGCAGTTTTCAGATTTTCTCGGACAGCTTCTTCTGCATCCGATTGGCCATGTCGATCAGCCGTTCCCAGACCCGCTCGATCAGCGCCAGCAGCTTCTCGTGATCAGGCGGGAGTTGCAGTTCAATCTTTCCATCGGGGGCCGGCTTGCTGTCTGGCGACGCTTGCGCGCTCTTTTTCGAATCTTCCTTCGCGAGCGGCATATCGGTCTTGCCGGTCACGGTGTCACGCTGCGCGAGTTGTGCGCGTAATTGCCTGTTGTCGCTCTGAAGCCGGCCGATTTCGGTGTCGAGTGCAGAGCGCTCGTCCGGCACCAGACGGCACGTCCAGCCATTCTTGTTGGTACAGATCGACACTTCGCCATTGCGGGTATTGAGCCGCAGGAAGCCGTCCGTCACCGGCGACAAGGTGTAACGGCCGTTCTCGGTATCAGGAGCGGATTGCGCATATGCCGCCCGACCGGACAGCGCCGCCACGGCCAGTGCGAAAACAACAGCTGCGCCTCTGCTCGACCGCATGTCGTGACAATGCATGGACACGGCCTCCCCTGCGATCTCCGTCTCCGCTTACACCTCTGATGTGTACGCCTTGCGACCCGATTTCAACGCATCCGCCAGCAATTCGATCCGGTCCTGCCCCCAGAAAACCTCACCGTCGAGCACCCAGCATGGCGACCCGAATACACCCGCCGCAATGGCATCCTGACGGTTCTGCTCGTAAGCCGCAGCGATCTCGGGCGAGAGCGCCTGCGCGATCAGTTTCTCACCCGGCAATCCCGCTTCATTGGCGAGCCGGGTCACAGTCGCAGGGTCCGCAAGATCAAGTTCCTGCTCCCACAGGCCCACGAAGGCCCGGCGCATGAACGGCTCGGGATTAAGGCCCGCAGCTACGGCAGCAACAGCCACCCCGTCGGCAAGCCGGGGATCACCCGGAAAGAACTTCGGCTTGTAGTTGAATGTGAGGCCGCGCTTTTCCCGCCAGCGCTGCAATTCCAGCATCCGGTAACGTTGGCGCGCCGGATGACGTTTCGCCAGCGGCAATCCGCCCGTCTCCGAAAAGACCTCGATCAGAAGAACCGGTTTGTAATTGACCTTCAGTTGATGCCTGGCCGCGACATCTTCAAAAAGGGCATGGCCGATGTAAGCCCATGGCGATTGAAGTGAAAAATAGTAGTCAATCTGGCGCGCCATTGGCCCTCCCGGAGCATGTTTTTAGATCGCTTGGGTCTTATCACAATCAGACCGCCCAATATCCATATCTGCCGACATTGTGTGTCGCGTTTATCGCAGTGCGGCGAGTGCGCGCAGCCATCGGATTTTTTCCCTGATTTTGCAAGCAACTTCAATATGATAGTTGTCAACTGGGGAATCTTGACTTGACCGTAGGCCGTCAGTATGGTCCGCGCGGTTTTCGTGGGTGGCGGGGCGTTTTCCTCTAGAATCGCGCGGCGGGGCGTGGGTGTCGACAATGGTGGGCGCACACAACAAAAATCGCGGCGAAGATGGACGGGACAAGCCGACGGCCGACGAGACTGCGCTCTCCGCAAGGCTCGCACGTCTGAATCATCGGCTTTCCGAAGTCCGGAACGGCCGTCAGAACCAGACAGATCAGTCAGGAAGCGGGGCAGCCTCCGCCAACGCATCAGCGATGGCGCGCGGGTTTCGCCTCTCCTCCGAATTGATTGCAGGCGTCCTTGTCGGAGCGGTCATCGGCTGGGGTATCGATCGTCTGTTTTCGACATCCCCTTGGGGTCTGATCGTGTTTTTTCTGCTCGGCTTCACCGCCGGCGTAATCAACGTGATGCGGGCCGCCGGCGTCGCAAACCGCGACGCGTCTGATCGCTCCTGACAAGTCCCGCGACCGGTCCTGAGGAACCGCCTGGAATTTCAAGCCAGTTCGCTGGCGGATATTACTGTCCGGCATGCCGGCAAAGATGAAAGACGAACGCGGATGGCCGATCCGATCCATCAATTTGAGATCCACAAGATCTTCTCCCTGGGCCACATCGGTGGTCAGGAGATCGCTTTCACCAACTCGTCCGCCTACATGTTCGGCGCCGTCGCAGTCGTTTCGCTGCTGATGATCGGCGGGAGCGCGGCACGCAGCCTCGTTCCGGGCCGTTTCCAGTCAGTCGCAGAACTCTCTTATGAATTTGTCGGGAACACGCTGAGAGAAAGCGTCGGCGACGAAGGCATGAAGTTCTTCCCCTTCGTGTTCTCGCTGTTCATGTTCATCCTGACCGCGAACATGATCGGCATCATTCCCTACACCTTCACCGTGACCAGCCACTTGATCGTCACGCTGGCGCTCGCGCTGATGGTGTTTCTCACCGTTCTGCTCTACGGCATCTACAAGAACGGCTTCAAATTCTTCAAGCTGTTCGTGCCCTCGGGCATTCCACTCTACATCCTGCCGCTCATCATGGTGATCGAGGTGATCTCGTTCCTGTCGCGGCCGGTGTCCCATTCGGTGCGTCTATTCGCGAACATGCTGGCCGGTCACATCACCCTCAAGGTGTTCGCTGGCTTCGTCACGTCGCTGAGCGCGCTCGGCGCCGTGGGCATTTTCGGCTCGATATTGCCGCTGGCAATGACGACCGCGCTGACAGGTCTCGAAATTCTCGTGGCTTTCCTGCAGGCCTACGTCTTCACCATCCTGACCTGCATCTACCTCAACGACGCACTTCATCCCGGACACTGACTTCGGACACTGGCCGGACTTGATTTCACTTATCCACCAACACCAACACCCCTAGAAGGAGTTTCACCATGGATCCAGTTGCAGCAAAGTACATCGGCGCCGGCATCGCTTGCCTCGGCATGGGCGGCGCAGGTATCGGCGTCGGCATGATCTTCAGCCAGTTCCTCAACGGCGCGCTGCGCAATCCGTCGGCCTCGCAGGGCCAGTTCGCAAACCTGATTTTCGGCTTCGCCGTGACCGAAGCGCTCGGCATCTTCTCGCTGCTGATCGCGCTGCTGCTGCTGTTCGCCGTCTGATTTCAGATGATGTGTTCGCCGCGGCCCCGTTAATGCGCCGCGGCTGACACCTACAGGAGACGCTCATGGCGACGGGTCAGGGCACTGCAAAGGGCACGACCGCCCACACCGAAGCAGACGGCCATGGCAAGGCGGGCTTCCCGCCTTTCCAGAAGGAGACGTTTGCCTCGCAGCTGGTGTCGTTCGCGATCGCCTTTGCGTTGCTTTACTTTATCGTGTCGAAGTTCGCGCTTCCGCGCGTCGGCGGCATCATCTCGAACCGCGAAAGCAAGATCGAAAACGATCTCGCTGAAGCGCAGAAGCTGAAGGACGAGTCCGATCAGGCTTTGAAGGCTTATGAAACCGAACTCGCCGATGCGCGGGCGCGGGCTCAGGCCATCGGCTCGGAGACTCGTGACAAGCTGAACGCGCAGGCTGAAAGCGACCGCAAGGCGCTGGAATCCGCCCTCGCGACCAAGCTGGCCGATGCCGAGAAAACCATTGCCTCAACGCGCTCGACCGCGATGGGTAATGTCCGTTCGATCGCATCGGACGCGGCAACGGCGATCGTTCAGCGCCTCACCGGCGTCGCACCCGACGGCAAGGCTGTCGAAAGCGCCGTCGATGCGTCCTTGAAGGGATAACGACGATGTTCCAAGCAGAATTCTGGGTCGCCGTCGCATTCCTCCTCCTGATGGGCGTTTTCGGCTATTTCGGCGTTCACCGCACGATCTTGCGGGCGCTCGATCATCGCCGTGACCGCATCCAGAAGGAACTCGACGACGCTCGTCGTCTGAAGGAAGAAGCGACCAAGCTGGTCGCTGAGTATCGTGCCCGCCGCGCCAGCGCCGAGCGCGAGGCTCAGGACATCGTCGCCAGCGCCAAGGCTGATGCCGAACGCATCGCTGCCGAAGCCAAGGCGAAGATGGAAGACTTCGTTGCCCGCCGCACCAAGACGGCCGAGAGCAAGATCGCGCAGGCCGAGAGCCAGGCTATTGCCGATGTCCGCGCGGCTGCAGCCGAAGCCGCGGTGACTGCGGCCTCGTCGATCATGACGCAATCGGTCAAGGGCTCCGTCGCCAACGATCTGGTCGCCAAGGGCATTCAGGACGTTCGCAGCAAGCTGAACTGACGCTTCATACGATCTATAAAAAAGCCGGCCTCGTTAATGCGAGGCCGGCTTTTTCTTGTTCAGCTCATTGAGCTTACTTCTTTCGTTTGCGTGCCGCGGGCTCAGGCTTCAGCGCCGCGGGATCGAAACCGACGTAGAAAATGTACTTGTCGTTCGCGGCTTCCGTCGGCGCGGGATAGGTGATGTCTTCGGCAACAAGGCTGAACTCGGTGTTCTCGCCTTCCATGGTTACGGTTGTCCTAACCGCTTTGGTCACGATGACCTTCTCAGGCGCACCATCCTGAACCACCGCGACACGCATCGGAATATCTACCGTGGGCGGCGCTCCCGCCGGCCCGGCAATGACCCGGCCCATGATTCCAATTCGCGCTGTCACCTGCCCGCCCTGCAGATTGCAGTCACGCGCAGTCCGCGTGATATTGCCCTGATAGCGCAGATCGTTTCCCGAAGCCGGCTTGCCGGGGAGCCCAACCGAGAGTGTGGAGGCTCCGTAGCGGATCGACACACTTGGACATGTCAGCTCGCTGTTCTGCGTCGCCTGCGTCGACGGGCCCGACGCGGTGCTGGCTTCCTGCGAGTTGGAGCCGAACAACTGGCCGAACCGGCTGCCGATCGAGGAGGAGCCTGTCGATGAACTGCCGGACGAGCCGCCGAACATGCTGCCGCCGCCACAGCCCGACAGGGCCGCACCTGCAGCCACCGCCAGCGCAGCCACCGCTGCGCGCTTCAAACGCCTGACACCCGCCATCATTGCTTCCAATTGAACCGGAAAAGAGCCGAGACGGCCTTATAGCAGGGCAAACACGGCGAACCAAAGGCGCATCGTTGTCCGCGGTGGCGCTGGTTAACCGCGAAAATCTTCATCCAGCAGGCCATACAGGCAGTGATCCTGCCAGACGCCATTGATGCAGAGGTAACGTCGCGCCAGCCCTTCGCGGGCGAAGCCGCACTTTTCAAGGACGCGAATCGACGATTGATTGGTCGGGATACAAGCAGCCTCGATACGGTGGAGATTGAGCTCGCCGAACAGGGTGGGTAACAGCACCCGCAGCGCCGCCGTCATGTAGCCCTTGCCGGCATGAGGCTGGCCGACCCAGTAGCCGAGGGTCCCGGCCTGCACGATACCGCGCCGCACGTTGGCTAGCGTCACGCCGCCCAGCAGCATGCCGTCATCTTCACGAAACACCAGAAACGGATAGGCCCTGTCCTCGCTGATATCCTCGGCATAGCGCCGCAGGCGGCGGCGAAAACCCGAACGGGTCAGATCATCGGACGGCCATATCGGCTCCCATGGCGTCAGAAATGACCGGCTGATTCCCCGCAACTCGCTCCACTGCAGATGATCGGTCATCTGCGGCGCGCGCAGCAGCAGCCCGCGCCCACGCGGCGCGAGCGGCGGCGCTGTCGTTGAAGGCAACCGAAACAGGGCCATGCCGGACCTCTTCCCTTAATCAGGGCGCCAAGGATGCACCCGCACCCTTTCTAGCACAATCCACCCCCCGTTGCGCCCGGCGCATCGTCGGCTGGACCCGTTAGGACGGCCGGGAGAACACGTAGGCAAGGCCTGCCAGCATCAGCCCGGCGACCGCCAGTGTAAGCGGCAGACCGGGATTGCCGCCGAACCGGAAGATGGCGAAGCCGATAATCATGCCGGCCAGAGCAGCGAACTTCGCTTTGCGTGGAATGGCGCCGCGCGCGCGCCACTCGGTCAGCAGCGGCCCGAAACGCGGATGCGCCAGCAGCCAGTTCTCAAAGCGCGGGGACGAGCGCGCGAAGCATGCCGCAGCCAGAATCAGGAACGGCGTTGTCGGCAGGACCGGTAGAAACGCCCCGACGAAGCCGAGCCCGACAAAGACAAATCCCAGAGCGAGAAAGACAGCCCGAACGAACGACGACGACCGATGACCATTTGCGGGCTCACTGTTCACGCGATCACAAGCCGGTGCACGGCATCAGTGCAGGAGCGCGCGGGCCCGCGGACGCGCCAGACCTTCGGCATGACCGACCGCTGTATCGAGACCGCGTCCCTCGCCCAGCGCCACCACCGCAGGCCGGCTGCGGGTCAGCAATCCGCGCGCAGCATTGCGGGTCGATTCGACACTGACCGCATCGATCCGCGCCACCAGTTCTTCCACGGTGAGAGGACGGCCATAGGCGAGAATGTGCCGGGCCATCTGTTCGGCGCGGGCGCTGCAGCTTTCCAGCCCCATCAAAAGACCCGCTTTCATCTGCGCTTTCGAGCGGGAAATTTCCTGTTCGGTCAGCGTCTCGACCGCGTTGTTCATCTCGTCGACGATCACTTCCATCATCTCGGGCGCGTCCGCCGGATCGGTGCCGGTGTAAAGACCGAAAAATCCGGTGTCGGAAAATGCTGCGTGGAATGTGTAGATCGAATAGCAGAGCCCACGCTTCTCGCGCACTTCCTGAAACAGCCGCGATGACATGCCACCGCCGAGGATGTTGGAGAACACCTGCAGGCTGAACAGCGATAGATCCGACTGCGGCAATCCTTCGAGTGCCAGCGTCAGGTGAGCCTGTTCGAGATCGCGATTGATCACGCGCGAGCCGCCCTTGCCGAACATTGCGGGCACTGGCTTCGGCGCGGGTGTGCTGGCGAAGCTCGCGAATCGCTGCTCGGCCTCCGCAACCACCTGCCTGTGATCGACCGCGCCGGCGGCCGCGATCACCATGTCGGGACCATGATAATGCGTCGAGAGATAGTTATGCAGATTGTCGCGGCTGAAGCTGGCAAGGGTCTGCGGCGTGCCGAGCAGCGACCGGCCGAGCGGCTGGTCCGGATAACACAATTCGCTGAGATGCTCGAAGATCACATCGTCCGGCGTATCCTGAGCCGCGCCGATCTCCTGTTCGATCACACTCTTCTCGCGCTCCAGTTCCTCTGCGTCAAAGGATGGATTGGCGAGAATGTCCGACAGCACATCAAGTCCGAGCGCCACATCGGCCTTGAGCACGCGCGCATAATAGGCGGTGTTCTCGTTGCTGGTGGCGGCGTTCAGATCGCCGCCGACCGCCTCGATCTCCTCCGCGATCTGCTGCGCCGTGCGCCGCGTGGTGCCCTTGAACGCCATGTGTTCGAGGAGATGCGATATGCCGTGTTCGTCGGACTTCTCGTCGCGCCCACCAACGCCGGTCCACACGCCAAGCGCAGCGGTCTGGAGATGCTCCATGCTATCGGTGACGACGGTCAGCCCGGATGGCAGCTTGGTAATTTCAACGCTCATCAGGCGATCCCCTGCTTCGCGGCGCGGCTCACCGAGAGAATGAACCGTTCAACCTCAGCCTGATCATTCTTCATGACCTTGATGTGTTCGGACCTTGTCATCAATCCATCGAGCCAGGCCGGAAGCTGCGGACGCACACCGCATGCCGCTTCGACGGCATCCGGGAATTTCGCGGCATGAGCCGTCGAAAGCACGATGTTGGGAACGGTCGAGACCGGCTTGTCCTGATCTGCAACGGCAAGCGCGACGGCAGTATGCGGGTCGACCAGTTCGCCCGCCTCGCGCCACGCTGCGCGGATCGCAGCGCTGGTCTCGGTTTCGTCAGCGCGGCCGGCATCAAAATTCTCGCGCACCTGCTTGAGGACCGCATCGCTCAGCACAAAGCGGCCCGACTGCGAGAGCGAGCCCATCAACGCGCGGATCACCGCACTGTCGCGCCCCGTGGCCTCGAACAGAAGCCGCTCGAAATTGGACGAGATTTGAATATCCATCGACGGCGATGTCGTGGCGTGAACCTGCTTCACCTCATAAATGCCGGTCTTGAGCGTGCGCGCCAGAATGTCATTGATGTTGGCGGCAATGCGCAGGCGGCGCACCGGCAGGCCCATGCGCTTGGCGACGTAACCCGCGAAGATGTCGCCGAAGTTTCCGGTCGGCACGGTGAAGTCGACTTCGCGCGCGGGCGCGCCGAGCGCGACCGCCGAGGTGAAATAGTAAACCACCTGCGCGACAATGCGTGCCCAGTTGATCGAGTTGACGCCGGAGAGCGAAACCGAGTCGCGAAACTGGTGATGGTTGAACAGGCCTTTGACGATGCCCTGGCAATCGTCGAAGGTGCCCTCGATCGCCAGCGCATGAACATTCGCCGCGCCGCTCGTGGTCATCATGCGTCGCTGTACGTCGGAGATGCGCCCGTTCGGAAACAGGACAATGAGATCTGCATTGTCGCGCCCGGCAAACGCATCGACCGCAGCGCCGCCAGTATCGCCGGACGTCGCCACCACAATGGTCGTGCGCTGGCTACGCTTGGCGAGCACATGATCCATCAGCCGCGAAAGCAATTGCATCGCCACGTCCTTGAACGCGAGCGTCGGGCCGTGAAACAGCTCCAGCACGAAACGATCCGGTGCGATCTGGTTCAGCGGCACCACCGCCGGATGCCGGAACGTGGCGTAGGCTTCATTCGCCATCTGGCCGATATCCGCTTCGGAGATTTCTCCGGCCACGAACGGACGAATCACCTCGACTGCGACTTCCCAATAGGGGCGACCGAAGAATCCCGCGATGGTCTCGGGGCTGAGCTGCGGCCAGACCTCCGGCACATAGAGCCCGCCGTCGCGGGCGAGCCCGGTCAGCATCACGTCACAGAAGCCAAGCCGGGGCGCTTCACCCCGCGTCGAAATATAGCTCGTCAAGCGATCCTCCAAAGGCTCAAGCCTGCTGCAAGCCTTTGATGATAATGGGAAAATTTTCCGACCCAAAGCCGGATCAAGCCGCACCATATCGGCTGTTTTCCGCCTTCACAAGGAAGCCCCAGCACAGGTCATACCCGGCCGCGCTGGATCACCCAGGCAACGAAGGCTCCCGCCACCACCAGCGCAAGGCCGAACCAGGTGATGGCGTACTGCAGATGATCGTCCTTAAGGCGCACATGAAGCGGGCCGGGTTTTGGGATACCCGACGGAGGTTGCGGCGATTCGAGATCGACATAAAACGGCGCGACCTCACCCCAGCCCAGCACCTGCACCATCGATGGAACGTCGCGCGTGAACCACAGCCGCTTTCCGCTGTCTTCATGCGGCGTCAGCGTGCCCGCAGCTTCGGGAAAACGCAGATAGCCGGTGAATTCAACCGGTGCACCGGTGATGAGCGGACGAACAGCGCGATCCTGTTGCGCACGATCCTGCATCGTATTCTGCACAAAGCCCGCATTGATGACGACGCTGCGTCCATTCGTGAGCCGCGCCGGAATGAAAGTCCACGTCCCCGGTCCGGTCACATCGTCGCGCACCGCCGAGCCGGAACTGTAGACCATCGCGTCCGGCTTGCTCTCGAGCGTCGCAGTGAATGTCACGCGCCGGAATTCGTCATGTGCCGGCGTGAGCGCGGGCCATTGTGCGACCGCAGGCAACGCCACCGGCGCGGCTGAAAGCCGTTCGGTCAGCGCGGCGATCAGGGCGTGTTTCTCATCCTTGCGGCGAAGCTGCCAGACACCGAGACTGACAAGCACCGACACCATGACCAGCGCGATCACGGCCAGGCCGAAAACGCCGCGTGCAGGCGCAGGCTGACCTGTCGCTTTCGAACTCATTTTGGCTTGCGTTCGACAAGCTGCCCCTCGGCAGCCTTGTGAAAATACTGCAGATCGATCAGCAGCGCCTTCATCGACCGTAGCGGCAAAAGGGTTGTCGCCAGAATGAGTGGCCCCCACAGCGCTGCATGGACCCAGAACGGCGGCTGATACTTCATCTCCACGACCAGTGCCGCCCCGACCACGATAAAACCTGCGATCATGATAATGAACACTGCGGGTCCGTCGCCCGCATCGATGAAGGCATAGTCGAGACCGCAGGCTTCGCAATTCGGGCGCAGTGAGAGAAAGCCCGCATAGAGCTTGCCTTCCCCGCAACGCGGGCACTTGCAGCCAAGGCCGCGCATCACTGTTTGCGATAATGTCGCCGGTGCCGTTTCGCTGGTCATCCCGTGGTCCTCATCAGCCTTGGCTACGCCCGTAGCGACCGGTCCGCAAGAGCTGCCCGATCAAGAAAAAGGGCGGCCCGAAGGCCGCCCTTTTGGTCGAAACCGCTGCGCGATCAGTGCGCGCCATGAGCCATGGTCGATGCGCCATGTCCCCAGACATAGATGCAGATAAACAGGAACAGCCACACCACGTCGACGAAGTGCCAGTACCAGGCGGCGAACTCGAAGCCGAGATGCTGCTTCGGCGTGAAGTGACCGGCATAAGCGCGGAACAGGCACACCAGCAGGAAAATAGTGCCGACCAGAACGTGGAAACCGTGGAAACCGGTCGCCATGAAGAAGGTTGCGCCATAGACGTTACCGGCGAAGCTGAATGCCGCATGGCTGTACTCAAAGGCCTGCACGCAGGTGAACAGCGCGCCCAGCAGCACGGTCAGGATCAAGCCATACTTCAGGCCCTTGCGGTCGCCTTCGAGCAGCGCGTGATGCGCCCAGGTCACCGTGGTGCCGGAGGTCAACAGGATCAGCGTATTGAGCAGCGGCAGATGCCACGGATCGAACGTCTCGATGCCCTTCGGCGGCCAGACGCCTGGCACCTTGCAATCCGCTGGCGAAACACCTGCGCCGCAGCCAAAGAGCGCATCGCGGACCATATGGACCGGATCGGCCGGGAACAGCGCTGCGTTGAAGTAGGCCCAGAACCACGCCACGAAGAACATGACTTCGGAGGCGATGAACAGGATCATGCCGTAACGATGATGAAGCTGCACGACACGGGTGTGATCGCCCTTGTACTGGGCTTCACGGATCACGTCGCCCCACCAGCTCGCCATGGTGTAGAGCACGCCGATGGTGCCGACGCCGAACACAATCGGCGCACCCGCGAACATCTTGTGCATCCATGCGACAGCACCCAGCGCCATGACGAAGGCCGAGATGGAGCCGACGACCGGCCACGGGCTCGGATCGACGAGGTGATAATCGTGGTGCTTGGCTTGGCCCGTTGCCATTTGGTCTCTCCGTGATGCCGGTGTCAGCCGGCGCGTGTCGCAGTTATAGCCGAAAAATCAAAGATTGCCCTTGCGCTTGTCCGTCTCGGTCGCCGCAAGCGGCTTAGGGGCCGGATCTTTCACAGGGTAGAAGGTGTAGGACAGTGTGATGGTATTGAGATCATCGTATTCGCGATCGGCGGCGAGCGCCGGATCAACGTAGAAGACCACCGCCATCTCGCGCTTTTCACCGGGACCGAAGGTCTGCTCGGTGAAGCAGAAGCAGTTGATCTTCTGGAAGAAGGATCCGACCGTCAGCGGCGCGACGTTGTAGGCGGCGACACCCGTGGTCGGACGCGCGGCCTGATTGGTGACGGTGTAATAAACTGTCACGACCTCGCCGATCTTGACCGAGATTTCGTTCTGCTCCGGCTGGAACTTCCACGGCAAGCCGCCGCTGACATTCGAATCGAAACGTACATTGATGCGGCGCTCGAGCGACTTTTCCGGCGCGGAGGTCGCAACCTGCGTGGTGCCGTTGAAACCGGTGGCGCGGCAGAACCAGTCATAGAACGGCACCGCCGCGTAAGACGCGCCCACCATGAACGCGACCACGAAACCGCAGATCGACGCGACCATCACGTCGCGGCTCATGCGAGGCTTCTTGCTGGCTGGCTGCTGCGTCATGTCCGCATGGCCTCCATCAGATCGGCCGGTGAAGGACAGCGGGGCCCTTCACAAGAGTGACCGCGAAAAACAGCAAGACCAGCACGCCCAGCGCCACCGCGATGGCAATCGACCGCTCGCGCTGGCGCTTCTTCTGCTCCGGCGTAAGAACGATACCCTGTTGCGGCTTCTTGCTGTCCATGACCAGCCCGGCGCTCATGATCCAATCGCCCGCAGGACCGCCAACACGACAACTTCGAGCAGCAGCACGGCGAACAATGCGAACAGATACAGGATCGAGAACTTGAACAGGCCGCGCGTGGCGCGCAGCGCCGCGCTTCCGGTGCGATGACGATAGACCTGCACGGCGTACCAGAGCATGCCCGCGCCGAGCACAAGCGACGTCACGCCATAGACCGCGCTGAAATAACCGAGCGGCCATGGCGATGCCGCCACCGCCACCAGCAGGATGGTATAGAGCAGGATCTGCAGCCGCGTCGCATCGGGACCGGCGACATTAGGCAGCATCGGGATATTGGCGCGGCCGTAATCATCGGTGCGAAACAGCGCCAGCGCCCAGAAGTGCGGCGGCGTCCACAGAAAGATGATCAGGAACAGCAGGATCGGCTCAGGCGACAGCGAACCGGTGGCCGCGGCCCAGGCCACCACAGGCGGCAAGGCGCCCGCGGCGCCGCCGATCACGATGTTCTGCGCGGTATAGCGCTTGAGCCCGATCGTATAGACGACGACATAGAAGAATATCGTGAAGGCCAGCAGCGCACCGGCGAGCCAGTTCACCAGAATACCGAGGGTCATGACCGAGAAGAACGCCAGCGTCAGACCGAAGGCGAGCGCCTCACCGGGCTGGATGCGTCCGCGCGGGATGGGACGGTTCGCAGTGCGCGACATCAGGGCGTCAATGTCGCCCTCATACCACATGTTCAGCGCGCCGGAAGCTCCACCGCCCACGGCAATGCAGAGGATCGAGGTGATCGCAAGGACGGGATGGAAGTGACCGGGGGCAATGACAAGCCCGACCAGCGCAGTGAAAACCACCAGCGACATCACGCGCGGCTTCAGCAGCGCAATGTAATCGGCGACGCCCGCCTCCGAGATACGGGGCGACAGATCGATCGCGTGATGGTCGACAATCGACAAGATCTGAACTCACTTCCTGAACATTTCATCCGCCGTGGCCGCAGGGCCGCGGCGGATGCATTGTAAGGGCCGCGTAGTTACTGAACGCGCGGCAGAACTTCGAACTGATGGAACGGCGGAGGCGACGACAGCGTCCATTCGAGCGTGGTCGCGCCCGGACCCCATGGGTTATCCGCAGCCTGCTCCTTGCGAGCGAAAGCCTGGATGACTCCGTAGAGGAAGATCAGCACGCCGAACGCTGAGATGTAGGAGCCGATCGACGAGACCAGGTTCCAGCCGGCGAAGGCATCCGGATAGTCGATATAGCGGCGCGGCATGCCCGACAGACCAAGGAAGTGCTGCGGGAAGAAGATCAGGTTCACGCCGACGAAAGTGACCCAGAAGTGAGCCTTGGCGATGGTCTCTGAGTACATGTAACCGAACATCTTCGGGAACCAGTAATACCAGCCAGCGAAGATCGCGAACACGGCGCCGAGCGACAGCACGTAGTGGAAGTGCGCGACGACGTAGTAGGTGTCCTGCAGCACGCGGTCGACGCCGGCGTTCGCAAGCACCACACCGGTCACGCCACCGAGGGTGAACAGGAAGATGAAGCCCATCGCCCAGATCATCGGCGCGCGGAATTCGATCGAGCCGCCCCACATCGTGGCGATCCACGAGAAGATCTTCACGCCAGTCGGCACCGCGATCACCATGGTGGCCGCGACGAAGTAAGCCTGCGTCGCCGAGGACATACCCACCGTGTACATGTGGTGCGCCCAGACCACGAAGCCGATGCCGCCGATGGCGACCATCGCGTAGGCCATGCCGAGATAGCCGAATACCGGCTTGCGCGAGAAGGTCGAGACGATCTGAGAGATCATGCCGAAGCCCGGCAAAATCAGGATGTACACTTCAGGGTGACCGAAGAACCAGAACAGATGCTGGAACAGCACCGGGTCGCCGCCGCCTTCAGCCGCGAAGAAGGTGGTGCCGAAGTTGCGATCGGTCAGCAGCATGGTGATCGCACCGGCCAGAACCGGCAGCGACAGCAGCAACAGGAACACGGTGACCAGAATCGACCACACGAACAGCGGCATCTTGTGCAGGGTCATGCCCGGCGCCCGCATGTTGAAGATCGTGGTGATGAAGTTGATGGCGCCGAGAATCGACGATGCGCCCGCGATGTGGAGCGAGAGGATCGCGAAGTCCACCGCCGGACCCGGATGACCCGAGGTCGAAAGCGGCGCGTACATGGTCCAGCCTGCGCCGACACCGTTGGCGCCCGGCTCGCCCTCGACGAAGGTCGAGATCAGGAGCAGCGCGAACGAAGCAGGCAGCAGCCAGAACGAGATGTTGTTCATGCGCGGGAACGCCATGTCCGGCGCGCCGATCATCAGCGGCACAAACCAGTTGCCGAACCCGCCGATCATCGCCGGCATCACCATGAAGAAGATCATGATCAGGCCGTGCGAGGTGACGAACACGTTGTAGGTGTGCGCTTCGTGGAAGATCTGCACGCCCGGATACATCAGCTCGATGCGGATCGCGACCGACATCGCGCCGCCGATGATACCCGCCATGATCGCGAAGATAAGGTACATCGTGCCGATGTCCTTATGGTTCGTCGAATAGACGTAACGCCGCCACCCGGTCGGGTGATCGTGCGCATGGTCGTCATGAGCGTGATCATGTGTTGCAGCGGAGGTGGCCATTTTCAAATCCTTTAAGCCTTGCAGTCCCGTCAGCTAGTCCGTCAGCCTTGCGAAGCGGGCGCCATGCGCCCGCCCGTCGATGCGCTTACTGCGCAGCAGCCCCGATCGACGCGTAGGAATTCGCGGGGTTGGTTGCGTACTTCTTCTTTGCCGCTTCGACCCAGGTGGTGAATTCCTGATCGTTCACGACGCGAATAGCGATCGGCATGTAGGCGTGATCCTTACCGCAAAGCTCGGAACACTGGCCGTAATACATGCCTTCCTTGGTTGCCTTGAACCACGTCTCGTTGAGGCGGCCCGGGACGGAGTCGATCTTGATGCCGAACGCGGGCACGGCAAAGGAGTGAATGACGTCGGCGCCCGTGGTCTGAACCCGGATCACCTTGTTCACCGGCACGACCACTTCGTTATCCACCGCCAGCAGACGGGGCTGCTTGTCAGCAACCAGCAGCGAATCGAATTCGAACTTGCCGTTGTCCGGATAGCTATAGGTCCAGTACCACTGCTTGCCGGTGGCCTTGATGGTGAGATCGGCCTTCGGAATGTCGAGCTGCTGGAACAGCAGGCGGAACGACGGCACGGCGATTCCAACCAGGATCAGAACCGGCACGATGGTCCAGACCACTTCGATCAGGGTGTTGTGCGTCGTCTTGGACGGAACGGGGTTCGCCCGCGCGTTGAACTTAACCGCCACGATCGCCAGCAGGATCGCGACGAAAACCGTGATCGCGGTAATGATCCAGAGCAGGAAGTTGTGGAACCAGGTGATATTGTCCATCACCGGCGAACCCGACGGCTGGAGGGTGACTTCCCAAGGCGAAGGCTGACCGAGGGTCCCGCCCGCCGCGAAAGCTGCCCCTGCCGCGGCAAGCACGGTGGCAGCCACCGCAAAGCCCAGTACTCGCCGGCCCATCTGGCCATTCGACATCTTCATGCCGCTATCGCTCCTGCTTTCGTCACCCAGCGACCCTGCCGGGCGGCAAGATCTGCATTTAAGCCTGCATTCTCAGGCGCGGTCATCATTTCGGCCGAAAGCCGAAGGTTAGAACGCGTCGAATTTCCAGCCTCTCAAACCATAATTCCATGGCTACCGCAATGCACGTAATAAGGCGGGCACACAGGCGGAATCCCATTGGCAAATGGGCCCAAAACCAGCGGTCTGGCGGTCGGAGAATGCTTGACACTTGGAATGTCCGTTGTACCCACGGACGAGATATGCGGCGAAGACCCGATTCGCGGCTGTGACGTGGTGTATTCCGGCGACAGGCCCCGCTCGCGGGCTGCCCTCAAGACGCCGTCATTGCCCTGTCAACCAGCGGGCGGCAGGCGGCGGCGCGGAAAATCTCCGGGAATCGCCAGATTGCCAGAGATTGAGCAAGGATTGAGCCCAATGGGCGTGCGAAACCAGTTTTCCCTGACCGGCAGCTTTGCAACGGCGCTGATGTGGCTCGCTATTGTTGCGATTGCGGCGGTATTCACGGGCACCGCTCAGGCCCAGGCTCAGGGTGCCGTCAAATCGGTTCATGGTGACTGGCAGATCCGGTGCGACACTCCGGCCGGTGCGCAGGCCGAACAATGCGCCCTGATCCAGAGCGTGGTGGCGGAGGACCGCTCCAATGCGGGCCTGACCGTCATTATTCTCAAGACCGCGGACCAAAAGAGCAAGCTGATGCGGGTGGTCGCGCCGCTGGGCGTGCTGTTGCCGTCCGGCCTCGGGCTCAAACTCGATGACAAGGACGTGGGCCGGGCCGGATTTGTGCGTTGTTTGCCCAATGGCTGCGTTGCGGAGGTCGTAATGGAGGACACGCTGCTCAACCAGCTCAAGACCGCCAAGACGGCGACCTTCATCATTTTCGAGACTCCAGAAGAAGGTATCGGCTTCCCGCTCAGCCTGAAGGGACTCGGCGAGGGTTACGACAAGCTGCCCTGATTTACGGAACGGCCTTTCTCTGCCCCTCGCCCTGCGGCGTGATCGTCCCTATCTTGGGATTGATCCCCGCTGCCATTCCGCGATTTTGGCATTCTCAGGAGTTCCTATGAGCCATTCGTCCGACGCCGCACCTGTGACCACATCCCTGCTCGACCGGGCTGGTCTCGACCGCGACGAGGTCCGCAGGGAAATCGTGCGCGGGCTGGCCGGCGCCGACGACGGCGAGTTGTTTCTTGAGTATCGGCAATCCGAAGGCCTCGGCTTTGACAACGGCCGCCTCAAGCAGGCGACTTACGACACCGCACAGGGATTCGGTCTGCGCGCCGTGAAAGACGACGCAGTCGGCTATGCGCATTCCTCCGATGTCTCGCTGCAGGCGCTGATCCGTGCCGCCGATACGGTCAGCGCGGTACGCGGCGGCTATTCCGGTACTTTTGCTGCGGCGCCCGGCCACACCAATGTCCGCCTTTACGGCGACGACAATCCGCTCGACGGCCAAAGCTTCGAAACCAAGGTCAAGCTGCTGGCCGAGATCGACACCTATGTCCGCGACAAGGACCCGCGCGTGCGGCAGGTGTCGGTGTCGCTCGGCGCGACCTGGCAGGTGGTGGAAATCGTTCGCCCCGACGGCGAAAGCTACCGCGACATTCGCCCGCTGGTGCGCGTGAACATTTCCGTCGTTGCCGGGTCGGGCGACCGGCAGGAAAGCGGCAGCGCCGGTTACGGCGGGCGCGAGGGCTATGCCCGCTTCATTGAAACACAGGCGTGGCGCACCGCCGCCGATGGCGCGATCCGTCAGGCATTGGTCAATCTGGAATCTGTCCCCGCCCCTGCCGGTGAAATGGATGTGGTGCTCGGCCCCGGCTGGCCCGGCGTGATGCTGCACGAAGCGGTCGGCCACGGACTCGAAGGCGACTTCAACCGTAAGCAGACTTCGGCGTTCTCGGGCCTGATGGGCCAGCAGGTCGCAGCCAAGGGTGTCACCGTTGTTGACGATGGCACGATCTCATCGAAGCGCGGCTCACTGTCCATCGACGACGAAGGAACGCCGACCAACCGCACCATGCTGATCGAGGACGGCATTCTGGTCGGCTACATGCAGGACCGCCAGAATGCGCGGCTGATGAACATGAAGCCCACCGGCAACGGGCGGCGCGAATCCTATGCGCACGTGCCGATGCCGCGCATGACCAACACCTACATGCTCGCCGGCGAACGCGATCCGGCGGAAATTCTCGCCTCGGTAAAGAACGGAATCTACGCCGTGAATTTCGGCGGCGGTCAGGTCGACATCGTGTCCGGCAAATACGTCTTCCAGTGCACCGAAGCCTACAAGATCGAGAACGGCAAACTCGGCGCGCCGCTGAAAGGTGCGATGCTGATCGGCAATGGTCCCACCGACCTCCATCGCATTTCGATGGTCGGAAATGACCTTCAACTCGATGACGGCATCGGCACCTGCGGCAAGCAGGGACAGGGCGTACCCGTCGGTGTCGGCCAGCCAACGCTGCGTATGGATCGCATCACCGTCGGCGGCACCGGCTAGCGGCCGTTCACGCGCGGGATCTTCACCGATGACCTTCGATGATGTCCGCGCCATCGCCCTGAAATGGCCCGAGGTTTCCGATGGAACCTCCTACGGTACGCCCGCGCTCAAGGTGCGCGGAAAGCTGCTCACGCGCCTGAAGGAAGACGGCGAAAGCCTTGTCCTGTTCGATATCGAGCAGGACGAACGCACGATGATGATCGAAACCCAGCCGAAACTTTTCTATTTCACAGATCACTATCGCGACTGGCCGATGGTGTTGCTGCGGCTGCCGAAGGCGAAGCCGAAAGCGGTTGAAGGATTTTTGCTGCGGCGCTGGCGTTCGCTCGCCTCGAAAAAGGCGCTCAAGGCCTTCGATGAAACGCCCGTCCGTCGCAACTAGGCGATCAAGCTCTGGCGCAAATCAGCGCAGTTGGTAGGTCTTGCCGTCGACCGTGATCCGCTCCGCGCGCATCTCGTTCATTTCAACTTTCGACTGATAGCCATAGGCCGAGACCGTCTTGCCGACCGCGACCAAATCCGCCTTCACGCCGCGCTCGATCATCTGGGAAACCGGCGCCATCGTTACGGTCCAGATCTTGTCAGAGGCTTTAACGGCAATCGTCGCGTTCGGATCTTCGAACGTGCTGGTCAGCACCGCCCCTTCAACGGTCACCGGCTTGCTCGAATCATAGCGGTCCCTGTCTTCGCCTGCGGCTTCAACCGTTGCGGTGATGGCGAGGACAAAGAGTCCGGTGAGGGCTATGCCAGAATGCTTCACTGCAGTCTCCCGATCGCTGAATCCGGTCTGAATGATTCAACGCGCAAACCAGGAAATCGTTTGACATTAGTCCGCGCGGATTACCGCACCACGCCCGAGATAAATCCCGGCTTGCGGCGCGGCGGTTTGACATGGTCTTTCAGGAAACAGCGTGCTGATTTTCCGATATAACCGGGCCGCGCATAGGTCCAGGCACGGCACTTCTTGTCTTCGTCACACACAGCCTTGCACGTCGCGCCTTTCGGGTCGGTCTCTACCTCGACACTGCGATAGTCGCCGCCCGGCCGGTCGGTCTCCACCTCAAGGAAACTGTTGCGCGGCTCGACCACACCCGCACCGCGCACCCCCGAAACGCAGCAACTGCTCGGCACCCGTGGCGGCACGGCATTCTTGAGCCAGCAAACCGCATGTTCATCGCTCACCGCAGGATAGTTGAAGCTCCATGCACGGCAGCGGCGGTCACGCTCGCATTGCAACGCGCAGACGGCGGGATCGCCGGAGGGCATCTCCGTCCGCGAATAATCATTGCCCGGACGATCGAAGCTGGCTTGCGCCTGAACCGGGCGAATTCCGGCAAGACAAACAAGGACAACCGCCAGGACAGCAGCAATGCCAAAGCTCATGCATGATCTGAAACCGCAGATGGGAGGCATGACTTCGCTTTCAGCGGAGGGCGGTGTGATGGGCCGCCTATTCAATCGCCGCGCGGATGTATGGCAGATGAACGGCAGATAAATGCCGGAACAACATTCGTGTGATAACGATAACCCGCTGAATCAGAAAGCGTATTCGGTGTATGCGGGATCGACCGAATGCCCCCAGGGGCCGTTGAACTTCTCGAGCAGCCGCTCCGCCGGCGTGCGTCCCGCTTCCATGATCTGATCGAGCGGCTCCAGATACCGCGTCTCATCGCGGCCCAGGTGATCGATCCGGCCCCGCCGGGCAAGCCCCTTGTGCGCCAGAGCCAGACAATCCTTGGCCACCTCGAACAGATAACGGTTACCGATCTTCGCCTTGAAGCCGAGCCGCGGCACATCATCACGCAACGCCTGCCGCTCATGGGCTGTCCAGCGCTTGGCAATCTCCCATGCTGCGTCGAGGCTTTCGTCATCATACAAAAGGCCCACCCAGAATGCCGGCAGCGACGGCAACTGCTGCCACGGCACGTTGTCAGAGCCGCGCATTTCGAGATAGCGCTTGAGGCGCACCTCGGGGAAAATTGTCGAAAGATGATTGGCCCAGTCGGACAAGGTCGGCTTCTCGCCGGGCATCAATTTGTTCTTGCCGTCGAAGAAATCACGGAACGACGAACCTGATACGTCGATATAGTCATCGCCTCGCTTGACGAAGTACATCGGGACGTCGAGCGCGTAATCAACCCAGCGCTCGAAGCTCATGCCGTCCTCGAACGCCCACGGAATCATCCCGGCGCGCGCATTGTCGGTGTCGCGCCAGATTTCCGAACGGAACGACAGGAACCCATTGGCCTTGCCTTCGGTGAACGGCGAATTCGCGAACAGTGCCGTCGCGACCGGCTGCAGCGCCACCGACACGCGCAGCTTCTTGACCATGTCGGCTTCGGAGCAAAAGTCGAGATTGGTCTGCACGGTACAGGTCCGATACATCATATCGAGGCCGTACTGGCCGACCTTCGGCATGTAATTGGTCATGATCCGATAGCGGCCCTTCGGCATGACCGGAATCTCCTCGCGCGACCATGATGGCGTCATGCCGAGGCCGAGAAACCCGATACCGAGCGGTGCCGCCACTTCGCGCACCTGCGCCAGATGCGCCATCAACTCGGATGAGGTCTGGTGAATGGTTTCGACCGGCGCGCCGGACAGCTCGAACTGCCCGCCTGGCTCCAGCGAAATCGCGCCGCCACCGGTCACATCATAGAGGCCGATGATATTGCCGTTCTCCATGATCGGCTCCCAACCGAGCAGGAGTTGCATGCCTTCGAGCACGGCGCGAATACCGCGCGCGCCCTCATAAGGCACGGGCCTGTGACCTTCGAGCGTGAACGGTGTTTTCTCATGTTCAGTGCCGATGCGAAAATCGGACTTCGGCTTCACGCCGGCTTCCAGCCAAGCGATCAGTTCGTCCCGCGACTCCAGGGGAGTCATATCGATCTGATCACGCGCCATGGGACATCCAGACAAGACAAGTTGCACGACAAGTTGATTGACGGGTCAGCGCACGATGCAGGCGGACGCCACGGACGCGGGCATCCGTACCCACGAGAGGTAAAGAAAGGATCATCGGGCCGACGTGACTTCTTTGGCGGATTCCTTGGCGGCGTCTTTCGAGATGGTCATCGCCTGCGGGGCACCCGCGCAGCAGCCAAGACGATCCAGCAGGCCCGCGAGCTTCACCGCATCCGCGTCCGACAGCTTCGAGCCAATATGCCGCTCGATCGCTGCCGAATAGGAATTCCACATTTTCTTCTGCAACTCGCGTCCGGCCTCGGTGATCTCGACGAACAAGCCGCGCTTGTCCATCTTGCACTCGCGGCGCGCGGCAAGACCTTCCTCGACAAGGCGATCGATCAAGCGCGAGGTCGAATACTGCGGCAGCAACATCTGCTTCTCGAGTTCGACCGGGCGCAATTCGCCGCTTGGCGCGCGCGACAGTTCGAGCAGCGCGTCATACCAGGCCAGCGGCGGAAACCCCGCCTTTTTCAGATCCTGCTCGACCGCGCCGAGCACCTTGTTCTGAACCCGCATCAGGCGGATCCAGACCTCCGTCGCCTCGGTAGATGGTTTGCGCTTCATGGTCGTGTCCGTGCCGCTGGGCTGCCCAAATCCGCGGGCCAGCCCACTCTATCCCAATAAATGCAGTTGCATCAATCTTGACATCCCTGCATTTAGGAGGTGGCCATAGGTCTTGCCAATGCCCAAACGCCCTAAATCCTCAAAAGGATACCTCCTATGAAACTCTATTATTCGCCAGGTGCCTGCTCGCTCTCCCCGCATATCGCCCTCAAAGAGGCCGGCCTGCCGTTCGATCTGGTCCGGGTCGACCTGAAGGCGAAGAAACTCGAGGACGGCGGCGACTATCTTGCAGTCAACCCCAAGGGGCAGGTGCCCGCGCTTGGCCTGACCAACGGCGACCTGCTGACCGAAGGCGCTGTTATCGTCCAGATGATCGCCGACAGCGCCCCGCAGAAGAATCTGGCGCCTGCTCACGGCACCAGCGACCGCTACAAGCTGCAGGAATGGCTGAACTTCATCGCCAGCGAACTGCACAAGAATTTCAGCCCGCTGTTTCAGCCGGTGCTGTCGGACGAAACCAAAGCGTTCTTCAAGGACCGCCTTATGGGGAAATTTAAGTACGTGGATCAGGCGCTCAAGGGCCGCGATTACGTGATGGGCGACGCCTTCACCGTGCCGGATGCCTATCTCTTCACAATGCTCGCATGGGCGGAGCGTGTCGGCCTCGACATTTCCGGCTTGCCGAACCTCGTCGCCTACAAGGCCCGTGTGGCGGCACGTCCGAAGGTGCAGGAAGCGCTCACCGCTGAAGGACTGCTGAAGGCGTCGTAAGCGCGAGCAAAGCTTTGAGAAAGAAAAAAGGCGGGATCGATGATCCCGCCTTTGCTTTTTGAGATTGCAAGACTGGTTATGCCGCAGCCTTCTTCGGCGCGAAGCGTCCGTAGAAAGTCTCGCCCTTGGCAGCCATGTCTTCCAGCAGCTTCGGCGGCGTGAACCGCGACCCGTACTTCTTCTCGAGCTTGTGGCACAGCTCGACAAAGTTCTTGGTGCCCATGAAGTCGATGTAGGACAGCGTCCCGCCGGTGAACGGCGCGAAGCCGAAGCCGAGGATCGAGCCGACATCCGCTTCGCGCGGATCGGTGATGACATGATCCTCGACCGTGCGCGCGGCTTCTACCGCCTGCACCACAAGGAAGCGCTGCTTCAGTTCCTCGACATCCAGCGTATCCGGATCGAGATGCTTGGACTGCAGGGAGGTCAGTTCCGGCCACAGCTTTTTCTGGCCCTTGCCCTTCTCCGGATAGTCGTAGAAGCCCTTGCCGTTCTTGCGGCCAAAGCGGCCACGCTTCTCCACCATCTCGACCAGAAGCGCCTTCTGCTCCGGATCGACGGCCTGCGGGCCAATGTCGGCCTCAGTGGCCTTGAGAATCTTCAACGACAAGTCGATGGCAACTTCATCGTTGAGCGAGAGCGGGCCGACCGGCATACCGGCCATCTTGCCGACATTCTCGATCATCGCGGGCGGCACGCCTTCCTTGAACATCTCGTAGCCTTCAGAGATGTAACGCAGCACGCAGCGGTTGGCGAAGAAACCGCGCGAGTCGTTGACCACGATCGGCGTCTTGTTGATCTGCCGCACGTAATCGAGGGCGGTCGCCAGCGCCAGATCGCCGGTGTTCTTGCCGACGATGATCTCAACCAGCATCATCTTCTCGACCGGTGAGAAGAAGTGAATGCCGATGAACTTCGACTGGTCCTTCCACTCCTCGGCCAGCGAGTTAATCGGCAGGGTCGAAGTGTTGGATGCGAAGATCGCGCCTTCGCGTAGCAGCGGCTGCGCCTTGGCATAGGTCTCCGCCTTCACCTTGCGGTCTTCGAACACAGCCTCGATCACGAGGTCGCAATCCTTGATCGCATTGTAATCAGGGGTCGCGGAAATGCGCGCGAGGATGGCGTCGGCCTTGTCCTGCTTCATGCGGCCCTTGGCGATCATGCCGTCGAGCATGGTCTTGGCGTGACCCTTGCCCTTGTCGGCACTGTCCTGATCGCGATCGATCAGCACCACATCGATGCCAGCCTGGGCGGACACAAAGCCGACGCTGGCGCCCATGAATCCCGCACCGATGACGGCAAGTTTCTTGACCTTGGTTTCCGGGACATTCTTCGGGCGGCGTGCGCCCTTGTTCAACTCCTGCATCGACACGAACAGCGAGCGGATCATCGCCGCCGCTTCCTTCGAGCGCAGTATCTTGGAGAAATAGCGCGACTCGACACGCAGCGCCGTATCCATCGGCAACTGCAAGCCTTCATAGACGCACTGCATAATCGCACGCGCGGCCGGATAGTTGTCGTAAGTCTCGCGGCGCAGGATCGCGTTCGCGGGCGGGAACAACTGCATGCCGCCCTTTGAATAAACCGCGCCGCCGGGCAGTTTGAAACCCTTCTCGTCCCATGGCGCGACAGCCTTGCCGCCAGCCTTGATCCACTCCTTCGACGCCTTGATCAGGTCCGCAGCAGGAACGACCGAGCCGACAATCCCGAGCGACTTCGCCTTCACGAGGTCGATGGCATCGCCCTTGAGCAGCATCTGCAGGGCTTCCATCGGCTGGATCATGCGCGGCAGACGCTGGGTGCCGCCGCCGCCCGGGAACAGGCCGACCTTGACCTCAGGCAGGCCGAGACGCGTCTTCGGATTCTCCGAGGCGATGCGATAGTGACACGCCAGCGCCAGTTCGAACGCGCCGCCGAAAGCAAGGCCGTTGATCGCCGCAACCCACGGCTTACCGGAGGTTTCGATGTTGCGCAGCGTCTGCGACAGCTTGCGGACTTCTTCGAAGACATAAATGTTCGCAGCTTCCTCGCCCTTGCTCTTGAGCAATTCGAGATAGGCGCGATTCATGCCTTCCAGCATGGTGAGGTCCGCACCGCCGGAAAACGCTTCCTTGCCAGAGGTGAGGACGACGCCCTTGATCGCAGCGTCTTTGGTGGTCGCGTTGACGATGTCCGCGAGTTCGAGACCGGTGGTCTCGTCCAGCACGTTCATCGACTTGCCGGGAATATCCCAGGTGACGACGGCAATGCCGTCCGCGTCGGTTTCAACCTTGAAATTCTTGTAAGCCATGTGATCGATCCTCAAACGCGCTCGATGATGGTCGCGGTGCCCATGCCGCCGCCGATGCACAGCGTGACAAGAGCGGTGGATTTATTGGTGCGCTCAAGTTCATCGAGCACAGTGCCGAGAATCATCGCGCCCGTCGCGCCGAGCGGATGCCCCATGGCGATCGCGCCGCCGTTGACGTTGATCTTCTCGTTGTCGATGTCGAACGCCTGAATGTAACGCAGCACAACCGAAGCGAACGCTTCGTTCAGCTCGAACAGATCGATGTCCGACAGTTTCATGCCGGAACGCTCCAGCACCTTCTTGGTCACGTCAACCGGACCCGTCAGCATCATCGCCGGTTCCGAGCCGATATTTGCGAACGCACGAATCTTTGCACGCGGCTTGAGGTTATGCTTCTTGCCGGCTTCGGCATTGCCGAGCAGAACCGCGCCGGCGCCGTCGACGATGCCCGACGAGTTGCCAGCGTGATGGACATAGTTCACCGCCTCGATCTCCGGATGCGACTGCACAGCCACCGCATCGAAACCACCCATCGCGCCCATCGCCGCGAACGAAGCCTGCAACTGGCCCAGCGACTGCATGGTGGTGCTTGGACGCATATGCTCGTCCTTGTCGAGGATGGTAATGCCGTTGATATCCTTCACCGGAATCACCGACTTCTTGAAGCGGCCCTCGTCCCACGCTTTCGCGGCGCGCTGCTGGCTCTGCACTGCATACGCATCGACATTGTCGCGCGAGAAGCCGTACTTCGTGGCGATCAGATCCGCCGCCACGCCCTGCGGCATGAAGTAGCTTGGCACCGCCATCGACGGGTCCATCGGCCATGCCGCGCCCGACGACATGATGCCGACACGGCTCATGGATTCCGCGCCGCCGCCGATGGTCAATTCATGCTGACCCGACATAACCTGCGCCGCGGCGAAGTTCACTGCATCGAGACCCGATGCGCAGAAACGATTGATCTGCACGCCCGGCACCGAGGTATCAAAACCGGCATTCAGCGCAGCGAAGCGCGCGATATCGCCGCCCGCCTCGCCGATCGGATCGACCACACCGAGAACGACGTCATCGATGCTGTCGGCGGCGAGACTGTTACGCTCCTTGAGCGCTTTCAGCGGCGCGGTCGCCAGCGCCAGCGCGGTCACCTCATGCAGTGAGCCGTCGGATTTGCCTTTGCCGCGCGGCGTGCGCACATGGTCGTAGATAAATGCCTCTGGCATGACGTCCTCCTGAAGTATGATTGTAGAAGTGCGATGGAAAAATCCCGCGCCGGAGACCGGCGCGGGATCATCTTTAAGAAGATCAGAACGCCTCGGCGGGCAATTCCATCATCGTATCGGATCCAGCCTGAACGCGTGATAGCCGCAGCGAAGTCTCGGGCAGCATGCGCTCCACGAAGAACTTGCCGGTAACCAGCTTGGTCTTCAGGTAAGCCTGATCGCCGCCGTCCGCCAGCTTGTCCTGCGCCACCTTCGCCATGCGCGCCCACATATAGCCGAGCGTCACAAGGCCGAAGAGATGCAGGTAGTCGGTCGAGGCCGCGCCTGCATTGTCAGGCTTCGTCAGCGCGTTCTGCATCAGCCACATGGTGGCCTGCTGCAAATCCTTCAGCGCGGCACCGAGCGGCGCGATGAAAGGCTTGAGTGCCTCGTTCGCACCGTTTTCCTTCATGAAGGCCGTGACCTCTCCGAAGAAGGTGGTGATGGCACGCCCACCGTCGCGGGCGAGCTTGCGGCCGACGAGATCGAGCGCCTGAATGCCGTTGGCGCCTTCGTAGATCATCGAGATGCGTGCATCGCGAACGAACTGTTCGACGCCGGTCTCGACAATGTAACCATGCCCGCCGAACATCTGCTGCGCGGCAACCGCATTGGCGAAGCCCTGATCGGTCAGCATCGCCTTAATGACTGGTGTCAACAAGCCCATATGGTCGTCAGCGGCCTGACGCTCCTTGGCGTCGTCGGAGCGGTGCGCGAGATCGCTCTTGAGCGAGGTCCACACCACGAGCGCGCGCGCAGCTTCGTTGAACGCGCGGATCGACATCAAGGTGCGGCGCACGTCCGGATGCACAATGATCGGATCGGCAGGCTTGTCTTTTTCTTTCGCGCCCGTCAGCGAGCGGCCCTGCAGGCGCTCGCGCGCGTAATTCACGGCATTCTGATAGGCGACTTCGGACTGCGACAGGCCCTGCACGCCGACGCCGAGACGAGCCTCGTTCATCATGACGAACATGGCCTGCATGCCCTTGTTCTCTTCACCGACCAGCGTTCCGACAGCGTTGTCAAAGTTCAGCACGCAGGTCGAGTTGCCGTGAATGCCCATCTTGTGTTCGATCGAGCCGCACGACACGCCGTTCATCTCACTGGTCAGCGAGCCGTCCGCGTTCAGCTTCTTCTTGGGCACAACGAAGAGCGACACGCCCTTGATGCCCGCAGGCGCGCCTTCGATACGTGCGAGCACGAGATGCACGATGTTCTCGGTGAGATCCTGCTCGCCGCCCGAGATGAAGATCTTGGTTCCGGTGATCTTGTAAGTGCCGTCCGCCTGCTTCACCGCCTTGGTGCGCATCAGGCCGAGGTCGGTGCCGCATTGGGGCTCGGTCAGATTCATGGTGCCAGCCCACTCGCCGGTCACCATCTTCGGCACAAAGGTCTTCTTCTGTGCATCCGACCCGTGCACCAGCAGCGCGGCCATCGCGCCCTGCGTCAGGCCACCATACATTGAGAAGGCCATGTTGGCCGACATCGTGAACTCGTTGACGGTCTGCGACAGCGAGACCGGCAAACCCTGCCCGCCGAATTCCACCGGAGCCGACAGGCCGATCCAGCCGCCGTCGGCAAACTGCTTGAAAGCTTCCTTGAAGCCCTTCGGAGTCGTCACCCGGCCATCGTCATGACGCGTACAGCCTTCCTGATCGCCCGAGTGATTCAGCGGCTGCAGCACCTGCTCGCTGAACTTCGCGGCTTCATCGATGATCGCAGCACGAACATCGGCAGACGCATCGGCAAAACCGGGCAAGTTGTTGTAGCGGTCGATCTGGAAAACGTCGTTGAGGAGAAAGCTCACATCTTCGACGGGTGCTTTGTAGATCGTCATGGAATGTCTCTCAGTTCACGATTGGACGTAGGTGACGCGAATTGTTGTGGGACGAGGCTTCAGCACATGGACCGTCTTCAATGACCGCACCATGACACGGAACCGGGCGCTATGCGCTGTCATTGGCAAGCACGGAGATGCCATTCATCCCGACGCCTTCGATCTCATTGTTGAATTCAACACCGCAGAACGGCGGCACCCATCCACCGGCAGGAACGACCTCCCGGTTCAGGTGCCACAATTCTGCGAGGCATCCATACACATCTGTACGGAGCCTAGCGTGCAGCGCCAATTTGTGTCAATACACTTGTGTATGGTCGAAAGTGTCGAATCTTCGCTATCGAAAGACCGCCTCACCCGGGAGCAATGGATTGCCCACGGGCTGCGGACTCTTGCCCGGCAGGGCGAGGGTGCGCTGAAGACCGGCATGCTCGCCGAAGGGCTGCAGGTTTCACGCGGCAGCTTCTACTGGCACTTTGAAAGTATTGCGGATTTTCGCACCCAGCTTCTGGCGACCTGGCAGGAACGCGCGACAGATGGCGTGATCCGCGAGATCGATTCCGCGATCGTCGGGTCCGCGCGACTGACCTTACTGATGAAGCTGGCTTTCGAGGAAGACCGAAGCCTCGATCGTGCTTTCCGCTCGTGGGCGGCGTCAGATCCCGTTGCCGCCGAGGTCGTCGCAACCGTCGATGCCAGGCGCGTCGCCTATATCGCCAAGCTTCTGCGCGAGTCCGGCGTTGACGCGCGGGTGTCGATTCCCCGGGCTGAGTTTATTTACTGGGCCTATATCGGGCAGTCGTCGGTGATGAATTCCGCTCACTGCACCATTACAGAAGCAGACCTCGGCGATCTCAGCAGCCTGTTCACCCGGCCATCCACGAACTGAAGCCGCCGATGGCCCGCGACGGCATAGAGGCGGAATTATTAATAAGGCCGCAGCGTTTCATTAACCCGGTATTTACCGTAACGCGAAAAAGTCAGGACTGGAAACAGACGTCCCGCGCCGAAATTTGATTGTCTCTTCAAGGAGACGCGGGGACCTGAAGTGCTTTGGCAGGAGCCAGAGCCGAGACCGGACTTGGGCATGACAGCGCGCGTATCGTGGAGTGTTGACGGCATCGAGCCATCGGTCCGGGAAAGGGCCGAAGCTTCCGCGCGCCGCGCTGGTATGTCCTTGGGAGATTGGTTGAATTCGGCGATTGGCAGCCCCGCAGCGACATCCCGCGAAGCTCAGGACGTGTCCGAAATCCATCGCCGGCTCGACTCCATTGCGCGGCAGGTCGAACATATTTCGCAAGTCCCCGGCAAGCCTTCAGGTGAGCCAGCCGTAGCGCGGCAACTCAACGACGCCATCTCTCGGCTCGACGCCCGGCTGTCACAGATTTCGAACGGATCGGCCAGTCCGTCCTATCGCTCTGCCCCTGCCCAGCGCACGGCACCGTCCACGCCGTCTCCCGCAATGTCGCCGATGGATTTTTCCGTCGCGGAAATCGTCGCGCGTCAAGGCCAGCTCGATGGCGCTCCGCGCCCGATGTCGTCCGCAGCGCGGATGCCGCCGCCGTCGTTTGTGAACCAAGCGCCGCCGATTCAGCCGCAGCCGGATTTCTCCGGCCTTGAGCGGCAGTTGTCCCAAATCACCAGTCAGATCGAAACGCTGCGCCGTCCTGATGGTGCCGAACAGTCGATCGCCGCGTTCCGCGGCGAACTCGCCGAGATTCGCCAGGCCATCACCGAAGCAATGCCGCGCCGGGCGATTGAATCGCTCGAAAGCGAAATCCGTTCGCTCGGGCGCCGGATCGACGAAACACGCTCCACCGGAATCGACAACGGCGCGCTATCGGGCATCGAACGCGCGCTGTCTGACATCTACAGCGAGTTGCGGACGCTGAAGCCTGCTGAACAACTCACCGGCTTCGATGACGCGATCCGCAATCTGGGCGGCAAGATCGACATGATCGTGCGTTCGAGCACCGATCCGGCGACGGTCCGCCAGCTCGAAGACGCCATTGCCGCGCTCAAGGGCATTGTCTCAAGTGTCGCATCCAACGAAGCCCTGAACGAACTCGCGGGCCATGTGCAGACGTTGTCGGGCAAGGTCGATCAACTGGCGCATGCGGGCGGCAATAACGATATACTGTCCGCGCTTGAACAGCGCATCGCGGTGCTGACCACCGCGCTTGAACAACGCGACCGACCAGCCGTGGGCGACACCGTCTATTTTGACAACGCCGTCCGCACCATTTCAGACCGTCTGGATAATCTTCAAGTCGGTAACAGCAGTTCAGCATCGCTGAGCCATGTCGAGCAGCGTGTTCATCACCTGCTGGAACGGCTGGAAATGTCGAACCAGCGCGGCGGAAATCTTGCGCGGGTCGAAGAAGGTCTCTCCGACATCCTGCGTCACCTGGAGAGCCAGCGCAGTGCGAATGCCGATCAGGGATTCCGCGCAGTATCGCCGATGGACACCGAGATGGTGGATACCATCAAGCGGGAGCTGTCCGACATCCGCTTCAGCCAGTCCGAGACCAACCGCAGCACCCAGGACTCGCTTGAGGCCGTTCACAACACGCTCGGCCATGTGGTCGATCGCCTGAGCCAGATCGAAGGCGATCTGCGCAATGCGCGATCCGCGCCGGCAGCGCGCGAAGTATCCCCCGCGACGGCCCAGCCGCGCGCACGCGAAGCACATCTGCAAGATCCGCCGCACCCGACCAGCTCTTTCGGACCGGTGCCGCGCCCTGAAATGCCGAATCCTGCTGCGGCACAGGCTCCGATTGCACGCACGGCGGTCACGCCATCCGTGGCCCCACCTGTCATCCAGGCTCCTGCACTTGCGCCGTCTTACGACAATGCCGAGCAGCCGGCTCCGCCTGTGACAGCCGTGCGCCCGCCTCCGTCACCGCGCAGCCCGATCGATCCAACCCTGCCGCCGGATCATCCGCTTGAGCCCGGCACCCGCGCACAGACCCGAACAGGCTCAAGTTCTTCGGAGCGGATTGCTGCGTCGGAAGGCGTGCTGAACGAGATTTCCGCGGGCAAGCAGGAGCCGGTCAGTTCCGCCAATTTCATTCAGGCCGCGCGCCGCGCGGCGCAGGCTGCCGCCGCTGCACCTCCCGCGCCCGGCCCGAAGCAGAACCGCGTGACTGCGCTCAACGATGCTGCGCGCAGCGCCGCCAAAGCCGCGACCACGGGTGACTCGGGACTGTCGTCAAAAATCCGCGCCCTGCTGGTCGGTGCAAGCGTTGTCGTGATCGTGCTGGGCACGGTCAAGATGGGCATGAATCTGCTGAGCGGCCATAACAGCGACAACACCTCGCTTCCAGCCGAATCGAGCGTCGCACCGGTGCCGCCTCCCGCGCCGGAAAACGGACCGCGCTCCGATGCCTCGCCTGCGATCATCCCGTCGATGACATCACCGACCTTGCTCACGCGCCAGTCGCCGATGAGCGGCCCGCAGATTATTTCTGTGCCGCAGATGCCCGCGATTCCGGCTGCGGCAACCGCTGAACCTCTCACTGTGCCAGCGGCGACACCCGTTACACCTGACGTCACCGGCTCGATCATTACCCCGCCGGAGCGCCCGCCTGTCGCCGTTCCTGCGCCGGTAAAGGACAAGGTGAAGGTCAAATTCACTCCGGTCACGGACGCATTGCCCGAATCCATCGGCAGCGCAGCGCTGCGAAGCGCAGCCAACAAGGGCGATCCCGGCGCGGCCTTCGAAATCGGCATCCGCTATGCCGAAGGCCGGGGCGTTGCGCAGGACTACGCGACCGCCGCGAAATGGTACGAGCGAGCCGGACAAGGCGGCATCGTTCCGGCGACGTTCCGCCTCGGTACGCTTTATGAGAAGGGGCTTGGCCTCAAGAAGGACGTGGACGCCGCGCGCCGGTATTACCTGGATGCCGCCGAGAAGGGCAGCGCCAAAGCGATGCACAACCTCGCGGTGCTGGACGCGGATGGCGGCGGTGCCGGCCCTAACTACAAGAGCGCGTCGCAATGGTTCCGTAAGGCCGCCGAACGCGGCATCGCGGACAGCCAGTTCAACCTTGGCATCCTGTACGCCCGCGGTATCGGCGTGGAACAGAACCTCGCCGAATCCTACAAATGGTTCAGCCTCGCCGCGGCGCAGGGTGACGCGGATTCGGGCCGCAAGCGCGACGATGTCGCCAAGCGTCTCGATGCCCAGTCGCTTGCCGCCGCGAAACTCGCAACGCAGACTTTCGTGGCCGAGGCCCAGCCGGACGAAGCGACCGCCAGCGGCGCGCCAGCCGGCGGATGGGACACCTCGGCACCGGCGAAGCCCGCAGCAAGGTCCGCTGCAAAGTCGGCCGCGAAAACAGCGGCCAAAAGCTCCCACTAGACCAGGCGCCGCCTCTCGCGAATCTGCGCGCGGGCACACGCCGGCTGCACACCATTAAGATTAACCGGCGACCCGCGCACAAAGCCGGGTCGCTTTTCATGCTGCCGGCCAAATCTTAACCCCACCTGCAGACGATTTCGGGTAAGCAGGGGCGCGGCGCATGATCCGCGTCGCGGCGGATTCAATGCCGCGAGGGCACACGAGACCTCGCGCCAAAACCCAAGCGAACGCGCGTGCAACTTTTCCTCCCCATCGCCGACATTCCGGTCAATGTGTTTCTCATCCTGGGGATGGGTGCAGCGGTCGGCTTCGTGTCCGGCATGTTCGGGATCGGCGGCGGTTTCCTGATGACCCCGCTGTTGATCTTTATCGGGATTACACCTGCCGTCGCCGTCGCCTCGGTGACCAGCCACATGGCCGCCTCTTCATTCTCCGGCGCGCTGTCCTACTGGCGCAAGCGGGCGATCGACCCGGCGCTGTCCTTTGTCCTGTTATGCGGCGGCGTCGCAGGCACGGCACTGGGAGTCTGGATATTCACACTGCTGCGCTCGGTCGGACAACTCGACCTCATCATTGCGCTGTCCTATGTGGCGCTGCTGACCGCTGTCGGCACGCTGATGTTCCTCGAAGGCGCGCGCGCCATTCTGCGTACCCGGCGCGGCGACACCGCAATCACCCGCCGCGCGCGGGCGCAGGGCTGGATTCTCGGCCTGCCGCTGAAGATGCGCTTCAAGCGATCGAAGATCTACCTGTCGGTGATTCCGGTGCTGGCGGTCGGGCTCTTTGTCGGCTTTCTCGGCGCCATCATGGGCGTCGGCGGCAGCTTCCTGCTGATCCCCATCATGATTTACGTGTTGCGGGTTCCGACCTCGACAGTGATCGGCTCTGCGATGGTCTTGACCCTGGTGACGATGGTGGTCGCGACCATCCTTCATGCCGTTACCAACCATCTTGTCGATGCGGTTCTTGCGCTGATGCTGATGATCGGCGGCGTCTTCGGTGCGCAGTTCGGCGCGCGAGCCGGACAACGCATTCGCGGCGAGCATCTTCGGCTGCTGCTCGGGCTCCTCATCCTGTCGGTGGGCATCCGCTTTGCCGTCGAACTGGTGATCCGGCCGGATGAACTCTACTCCATTCGCGATCTGGGGATCGGCGGATGACAGTTCGCGCATTCGTTTTCCTCTCGATGCTGCTGCTTAGCCTGGGCGCAGGTGAAACGGCGCGGGCCGAGAACCTGATCGTCTCAGTGTCGAACCACCGCATCACCGTCACCCCAAACTATTCCGGCGAAGAGCTGGTCCTGTTCGGCTCCATCGAACGCGACAGCAAGTCAAAGCCGCCGGGCACCGCCTACGACATCGTCGTGACGGTGAGCGGCCCCCGCGCCGACATGGTGACCCGGCGCAAGGAGCGAAAGCTTGGCATCTGGGTCAATGTCGATTCACGCGAATTCATCCAGGTCCCATCGTATCTCGGCATCTTCTCGAACCGCCCGATCGACGACATCGCCGCGCCTGACGTTCAGCGGCGGCAGCAGATCGGCCTTGCCAGTTTCTCGCTGCCACAACGGATGGGCCCGGACATCGCCAATACGGTCGCCAGCGATCCGTTCCGCACAGCCTTTGTGCGGCTGCGCATCGAGCACGGGCTTTACCGCGAACAGACCAGTGCGCTGACATTCCTGACACCAACATTGTTTCGCACCGGCATCCCTCTTCCGGCCGAGGTGACGACTGGCACCTACGCTATCGATATCAAGCTGTTTGCCAATGGCGCATTCGTGACGAAGACCGAAACCGCGTTCGAGATCGTCAAGGTCGGCTTCGAGCAATTCGTCGCCAACTCCGCGCGCCAGCATGGATTGCTCTATGGCCTTGCGACCGCAATGATGGCGATCATGACCGGCTGGCTGGCATCCATCATCTTCCGCAGGGATTAAAGGAAGAATCCAACGATCATGGCGACAACACAAATCGCCATCGCCGCCGTCGACAACCATCCCAGCCAGTACAACGGCCCTTTCACGACGAATCTGCTCATCACATCGCGGCGACGCACGATCATCATCAAAAGAACCATCACCGGCACGGCCAGCACACCGTTGATGACCGCACTCCAGTACAACGCCGAGATCGGATTGATCGGCGTGAAATTCAGTGCAATGCCGATCCCCGCAGACAGCGCCAGCACGCCGTAGAACGCGGCAGCTTCGCGTGGCTTTCGCGCAAGTCCGACGGGCCACTTGCGGCCCTCTCCGATGGCGTAAGCGGCGGAGCCTGCCAGCACTGGCACCGCCAGCAGGCCGGTGCCGATGATGCCGAGCGCAAAAATGAATTCGGCGAAGACGCCCGCGACCGGCCGCAGCGCCTCCGCCGCCTGCGCGGAAGTTTCGATGTCGGTCTTGCCAGTTGCGTTCAGCGTCGCCGCCGCCATGATGATGATCGAAATCGCAATCAGGTTAGAAAACGCCATGCCGACCATGGTGTCGGCACGAATGCGCCGGAATTCCTGCCGCGCGCCATAGTGCTTTTCGGCAAGGGGTTGCTTGCTCGCATCGACGCGCTGATCTTCGGCCTCCAGAGAGGCCTGCCAGAAGAACAGATAGGGCGAGATGGTGGTGCCGAGGATTGCCACCAGCGTGGTCAGAAATGCCGGCGTCCACTGGATTTGCGGAACAACGATGCCGCGCAGCGCATCTGCCCACGAGACCTTTGCGAACGCGAGTGCGGCCACGTAGGCGAACAGGCTCAAAGTCAGCCATTTCAGCACAGCGCTGTAGCGCTTGTAGTCGAGAAAGATCTGCGCCGCCGTAGAGACGACACCGAACACCAGCACGTAAAGGAAGCCGGGACCGCCGATCAGGAGCTTGAGCGCGTCACCCATGGCGGCGAGATCCGCCGCGATATTGATCGTATTTGCGATGAACAGCAGCGCGACAATGATGTTCAGCACCCAGACGGGGTAATGCCGACACACATTACCCGCGATCCCGAGGCCGGTAACACGCCCGACACGCGCGGAGATATCCTGAATCGCCACCATCAGCGGGAATGTCAGCAGCATGGTCCAGCCAATGCCGTAACCGAGCTGCGCACCGGCCTGGCTGTAGGTGCCGATGCCCGATGGATCGTCGTCGGAAGCACCGGTGATCAGACCGGGGCCGAGTGTTTTCAGAAAGCCCCGCAGGCGGAACGGCTCCGGCTTCGCGCCGCGATGGGCCGCATTTTCCGGATGCGGCTTCTTACGATGGTCGTTTCTCTGATGTGCCATGCCCGTATCCAGCCGCCACCGACAACGGCCCGCGCCACCTTCAGTTCCAGGAAGTCTGACGCGGCCAGGGGCAGCCGTCCATGGGTCAGATCAAATCACGCCTTGATCGATACGTCAGACGCCCGGGTGACGAGGTGGATGCCGAGCGCCACCGGGATGATGCCGGGCAGGTCCCGAGCCGCGACATGCTCATCGAGCAACATCCAGCCAAACAGCATGCCCAGCCGCATTCAGGTGAAGACTGCTTGATTTCAATAGCAGCGCGACGCGGCAATGCTATGAACGCGGCGGTCGCCCAGCACATGTGCCGTGAAGGCCAGCGTCTGGAAAATCGCCGCGAAAGCCACGTCGCGAATGCTCAAGCCCCCGGTATAGGCCCCAAACGCCGGCATCACCGCCCGCTCCCCGTCGCTGGCAAAGCACCGCCGTTCGACCGAACGTCCGCGGGTTGAGACCCGCGCCTTGGGATGAAGATGTCCCGCGATCTCACCGGGGGCACCGGTTGGCTCGTGCCGAAACACGATGGGTCCGATCGCGACTTCGTCCGCGACCGTGCCGCCGAAGTCCCTTGGCAGAGCCGGATCGTGATTGCCGGAAATCCAGATCCAGTCGCGGCGGGCCTGCAAGGCAGACAGCGCCTCGCGATCATCCGGCGACAATCGCTCGTGCGCTTCGCGATCATGGAAACTGTCACCGAGTGCGATGACCATGCGTGGATCGTGACGTGCGATCACTGCGCCAAGCTGTGCCAAGGTGGCCGCCGTATCGAACGGCGGCAGCAGTACACCACGCCGGGCGAAACTGGATCCCTTCTCAAGATGCAGATCGGAAACGATGAGCAATTGCTCCTCTTCCCAGAACAACGCACCTGCGATGTCCGCCGCGAAGGTCACTCCCGCAACCGTCACTTCCGGAACCCGCTCCGTCGCCTCTGCCCCTCGCATCTCGTCTCAATCTCAATCCGGCGGCATCGCCTCTTTGACGAGCTCCTCGGCGGCTTCCGCCAGCAACTCGTCCGATGCCTCGCCATAAACTGCTTCGCGGCCGATTTCCAGCATCACCGGCACAGCGAGCGGGGATACCCGATCGAGTTCTTTGTGCGTGATTCGGCCCTTGATCCGGACCAGCATATCGCTGAGGCGGCGAATATCCAAAAGGCCCGTCGCGGCATCGGCACGCGCCGCACGAAGCAGCACATGGTCGGGCTGATGCTTGCGCAGCACGTCATAGACCAAGTCGGTCGAGAACAGCACCTGCCGCCGTGATTTCTCCTCGCCGGTAAAGCGCCGCGCGATCAGACCCGAGATCACCGCGCAGGTGCGGAAGGTGCGCTTCATCAGCGCGGATTCCGCAAGCCACGCTTCCAGATCATCTCCCAGCATGTCGGCATCAAACAGCGCATCGAGATTGAGACGTCCGTTCCGGATCATCGACGACATATCGCCGAGCGACCACACCGCCAGCGCATATTCATTCGCAACAAAGCCGAGCGGCTTGGCGCGCGCGCGTTCCAGCCGCCGCGTCAACAGCATGCCGAGCGTCTGATGCGCAAGGCGGCCCTCGAACGGATAACAAACCAGATAGTGTTTATCCGCACGCGGGAATGTCTCGACAATCAACTCGCGCGGCCCCGGCACACGCGAGAACGCCGCCTGCAACGAAAGCCATTCCCGCACCTGATCCGGCAACCCCTTCCACGCGCGCTGGTCCGCAAGCAGCAGGCGCACACGTTCTGCCAGATAGGTCGAGAGCGGAAACTTGCCGCCCATATAAGACGGGACCTTGGCATTGGCGTCGTGGCTGCGCGAAACATACACCTCGTCTTCCATCAGGGCTTCGTAACGCACCACCTCGCCGCCGAAAACGAACGTGTCGCCGGGCACCAGGCCCTCAATAAAATATTCCTCGATCTGACCGAGCATCCGCCCGCCGCGCGCGATGGCACCTGTCGAGCCCGAACGCTTTGAATGCCCCCGCACCAGCTTCACCTTCAGCATCGGCTCTTCGACAATGGTGCCGACGTTGAGACGATAGCTCTGCCGAACTTTCGGATTGGTGACGCGCCAGCGGCCTGCCTTGTCCTGCTTGATGCGGGCAAAGCGCTCGTAGCTTTTCAGGGCGTAACCACCCGTAGCGACAAAATCGATCACATCATCGAAATCGCTTCGAGGTAAGTTCATGTAGGGCGCAGCGCTGCGCACTTCCTGATAGAGTTCATCAGCCAGAAACGGCTCGCCACAGGCGCAACCGAGAACATGCTGTGCCAGCACATCGAGCGATCCGGTGCGCTGCGGCGGCGTATCCTGCGCATTCTCCGCCACCGCGTCGATCGCCGCACGGCACTCCAGCACCTCGAAGCGATTGGCGGGCACCATCACGGCGCGCGACGGCTCATCGAGACGATGATTGGCACGGCCGATGCGCTGCATCAGCCGTGACGCGCCCTTCGGCGCACCGACATTGATGACCAGATCGATGTCGCCCCAGTCGATGCCAAGATCGAGCGACGACGTGCAGACCACGCCGCGGAGCTTTCCTGCCGCCATCGCATCCTCGACCTTGCGACGCTGCGCGACATCAAGCGAACCGTGATGAAGCGCAATAGCAAGCCCGTCGTCGTTGATACGCCAGAGATCTTGAAACAGCATCTCGGCCTGCGCGCGGGTGTTGACGAACATCAGCGAGGTCTTGTTGGCCTTGATCAGATCGTAGATTTCACCGAGCGCATGGCGCGCCATGTGGCCCGCCCATGGCAATCGCTCCTTGGTGTCGAGCATTTCCACAATGGGTGCAGCGCCGGCATCCGCGATCACAAGGTCCGCCATCCGCTCGGTGCCATCCGCCTGCGGCATCAGATAGCGGCGCAGATCATCCGGCTCCGCGACCGTCGCAGACAAACCGACCGTGGTTGCCTGCGGCGCGAGCCGCCACAGCCGCGCAAGGCCGAGTGACAACAAATCGCCGCGCTTGGAGGTCACCAGCGCATGCAATTCATCGAGCACAATCCGCTTCAGCGACGAGAACAAATACGGCGCATCGTCGGACGAAAGCAGCAACGCGAGTTGTTCGGGCGTGGTCAGCAGGATGTCCGGCGGATACTTGCGTTGCCGCTGACGCCGGGAGACCGGCGTATCGCCGGTGCGGGTTTCGACCCGGATTGGCAGCTTCATATCGTCAATCGGCTTTTCAAGATTCCGCGCGATGTCCACTGCCAGCGCCTTCAGCGGCGAAATGTAGAGCGTGTGCAGGCCGCCGGTCCGCGCAACGCTGCGTCCGGTCGAGAACGTCTTTGCGGATTTGGACCGCGGCGTGCCGAGTTCCACCAGCGTCGGCAAAAACCCGGCCAGGGTCTTGCCCGCGCCGGTCGGCGCGATCAGTAGCGCGGATCGATTGTCCCGCGCCTTTGCCAGGAGATCGAGCTGATGCGCACGCGGCGACCAGCCCCGCGCCGCAAACCAGCGCTGGAAAATCTCGGGCAGCAGTTGAGGCGATATGGGGGTCTTGGTGTCCACGTCCTAGAGGTAGGACGTCGCGGGCATCCGGTCGAGAGCCGAGACAGACAATCCGTCTCCGCTTCGTGGCGTTATTCCGTGACGGGCGTGTCGGAAATATCCCAATCCCTGCCGTTCAAGATCTCGATATGGAACATGCCGTGGCGGCTATGCCTTGCTTGCTGTCACCACGAGGCCCGGAACATCCTCGCCCGCCTCGATCCGGGTCGAAACGGCAGCGATCGCGCAAGAGATTAATCCGGCGGCAACCAGCGCGCCACGCAAATAGGCCTCGCTATGGGCATAGCGCAGCCCTTCGCCGAGAATCACGCCATCGCCGCGATGTGTTTCGACTGTAAACGCCAGCAGACCTTGCGGCCGCAGCACGCGCGACGCCTCGCACAGCAATCCATCCAGCTCCGGCACATAGACAAAGGCATCGGCGGCAACGATCAGGTCAGCGCTGGCATCGGGCTCGTCGCTCAGCCCCCGTTGCATATCGGTGACATCGAGGCGGGCATAAAGTCCGGTGGCGCGGGCACGCTCGATCATGCCGGACGACAGATCGATGCCAACGAACTCGTTCACCAACGAGGCGAACTCGCGGGCCACAAGCCCTGTGCCGCACCCGAGATCGATCGCGCGCTCGAAATGCGACGGAAGTTTTGCGGCATGGCGAGCCGCCAGCACCGCTTTAAGCAGAACTTCCGGCCCGCGATAATCCAGATCGTTGACCAGCACCTTGTCGAACCGGGGCGCATATTGATCGAACAGCGCACGTACATAACCCTGTGGCATGGTGGAGAGATTCTCCGCGCCGAGCCGCATCAGCCGCACCTTGGCGCCATGGCGGTCCTCCGCGTCGCACTCCCGCGCGCGCGCGAATGCGGCGATGGCATCGTCACGCTGGCCCAACTGCTCGCGCAGATCCCCAAGCGCGAACCACGCTGAAGCAAAGCCCGGCTCGAGTTCGACCGCCTGCGCCATCAGATCCGCAGCGGCGGCAAGATCGCCGCGCAATTGCAGGTCACGACCGAAGTCATAGCGCCGGTCGGCGATCAGGTTTCCGGAGGAGAGGAACAACGCGGCGGGCATGGACTTGATCTGAACCTTAACGAAGAACCGCGTGGGATGTACCAGACTCCCGTTCGCTTTCGGAGCGACTATATAGCGCACATGCGTCCGCAAGACATCCTGATGCCCGTCGCTGCCGGCCTGTGCTGCAAGCCCGGCGGCTTTCATATCGACCCGGTGCGGCCGGTGGAACGGGCGCTGATCACCCACGGCCATTCCGATCACGCCAGGCCGGGACACGGCGCGGTGCTGGCGACGCAGGAAACGCTCGACATGATGCGGCTGCGTTACGGTGACAATTTCGCCGGTAGCACGCAGGCGATTGCCTATGGCGAAACCGTCAAGCTCAGCGATGTCAGCGTCACGTTTCACCCGGCAGGCCATGTGCTGGGATCAGCTCAAATCTCCGTCACTCACGGCAAAACAAGAATCGTCGCATCGGGCGACTACAAGGACACTCCAGATCCGACCTGCGCTCCGTTCGAAATCGTGCCCTGCGACGTGTTCATCACCGAGGCAACGTTCGGCTTGCCGGTGTTCCGGCACAGCGATCCCATCGGGGAAATCGAAAAACTGCTGGCGTCGGTAAAGCTGTTTCCCGAGCGCGCGCATCTCGTCGGCGCCTATTCGCTCGGCAAAGCTCAGCGCGTCATCGCTCTGATACGTGCCGCCGGCTACGGCGCGCCGATCTATCTGCACGGCGCGATGGAGAAGATCACCCGCTATTACGAAAGCCGCGGCATCGATCTTGGCGAACTGAGGCTGGCGAAAGGAATAAAGAAGGCCGATCTCGCCGGGACGATCACGCTGGCGCCGCCCTCGGCCATCACCGATCTCTGGACGCGCCGGTTTCCCGATCCCGTCGCCGCGTTCGCCTCGGGCTGGATGCGGGTACGTGCCCGCGCGCGGCAAAAAGGGATCGAACTGCCGCTGGTGATTTCCGATCATGCGGACTGGGATGGCCTCTGCGCCACCATCACTGCCACCGGCGCAGGCGAAATCTGGGTCACCCACGGGCAGGAAGACGCACTGGTGCATTGGTGCCAGTCCAAAGGCTTGAAAGCGCGCCCGCTCGCTCTGGTCGGCTATGGTGACGAAGATGAAGGCGCACCACCGGACGAGGTGGTGTCGTGAATCGCTTCGCGCATCTGCTTGATCGTCTCGCCTATGAACCCGGCCGTAACAACAAATTGCGGCTGATCACGAGTTACTTTCGCGAGGTGCCAGACCCCGATCGCGGCTGGGCGCTCGCGGCACTGACCGGAGCCCTGTCGTTTCGCCATGCCAAGGCAGGCCTCATACGAGACCTGATCGCCGCGCGCACCGATCCGGCGCTGTTCGCGCTGTCCTATGACTACGTCGGCGATCTTTCGGAAACCGTCGCGCTGATGTGGCCGGCGGACAAGCGCGCAACGAATTCCCCGCCGCCTCCGACACTGACCGAAGTCGTCACCACCTTCAATACGCTCGGCAAGACGGAGATTCCCGCGCAGCTTGCACGCTGGCTCGACGAACTCGATGAGACCGGCCGATGGGCGCTTCTCAAACTGGTGACTGGCGGCTTACGCATCGGCGTCTCCGCACGATTGGCGAAGACGGCAGCCGCAGCACTTGGCGACAAGGAGGCTCACGATATCGAACTGATCTGGCCGGGGCTTGCGCCGCCCTATCTCGACCTGTTCGCGTGGCTGGAGGGACGTGCGGACAAGCCGGTCAATCGCGACCCCGCGCCGTTCCGTCCGGTGATGCTCGCCCATGCCATCGAGGATTCGGACTTCGCCAACTTATCGCCGGAAGACTTCACTGCCGAATGGAAATGGGACGGCATTCGCGTGCAGGCGGTGAGCGGCCTCGACGAGAAGAACAACATCGTTACGCGGCTCTATTCACGCACCGGCGAGGACATTACCAAAAGCTTCCCCGACCTTGTGCCATCGCTGCGCTTGCCGGGCGCGCTCGACGGAGAACTACTGGTGCTGCGCGACGGGCGCGTGCAGACATTCAATGTCCTGCAGCAACGCCTCAACCGGAAATCCGTCACGCCGAAGCTGATGAAGGACTATCCGGTCCATCTGCGTGCCTACGATTTGCTCAGCGACGGCGAGAACGATCTGCGCCTGCTGACATTCGCGGAGCGGCGCGAAAAACTCGAGGCTTTCGTCGCAAGGCTTGCCGATCCGCGCATTGATCTGTCGCCGCAGGTGCAGTTCAAGAACTGGGACGATCTCGCCGCCGCGCGCGCCGATCCCGCCAGCGCTGGCGCCGGAAACGATTCAGACGCTGTGGAAGGCGTCATGCTGAAGCGGGGTGACGCCCCCTATTTGCCCGGACGCCCGAAAGGCCAGTGGTGGAAGTGGAAGCGCGATCCGCACATCATCGACGCGGTTTTGATGTATGCGCAGCGCGGCCACGGCAAACGTTCATCGTATTATTCCGATTACACATTCGGAGTCTGGACCAGGATTGACGGCACCGATCAGCTCGTGCCGGTCGGCAAGGCTTACTTCGGATTCACCGACGAGGAGTTGATTCAAATCGACCGCTTTGTGCGCCGTCACACCACCGAGAAATTCGGCCCGGTGCGTCATGTGGTGCACGAACCGGATCAGGGACTGGTGTTCGAAGTGGCGTTCGAGGGCCTGGCGCGCTCGGCGCGCCATAAATCGGGCGTGGCCATGCGCTTTCCCCGCATCAGCCGGCTTCGCTGGGACAAACCACCGCGCGACGCCGACCGGCTGGAAACACTTGAACGGATGTTAATCTCCGAGAGCAAAATTCTCTCTCCCGCAAGCGCCGGCGGCCATTGACGGCGGCAAGACAGCCCCCATCTGCCGTGCTATTGTGCATTCAGGCACATACTTGAGGAGACCACGATGCCGGACGATGTGAAGGAATTGCCAGCCAGAAACGACGACGCCCTGTCGCGCTTCCTCGGCGGTTCGCCATTGTCAGTGTTGCTGCGCCTCGTGCTGCTGTCGTTGTTGGTCGGTGTTGTACTCGCCGCGATCGGATTCGATCCGTGGAACATCGTCTACAGCATCCGCCGCCTGATCGACTGGGTCTGGAATCTCGGTTTCGATTTCGTCAACGGTGTGTGGCGCTACTTCCTGCTCGGCGCGGTGATCGTGATTCCGATCTGGCTGATCTCGCGGCTATTCAACACCCAGCGGCCGCGCTGATTGAGCGGATCGTTCCAGGTCACCAGCGGACGCGTTTTCGCCATCGCCGCTCCGGCGATGCTTGCCAATCTGACGACGCCGTTTCTCGGCGTCGTCGCGACTGCTGCCGTAGGGCGTCTCGGCGAGCCCTACCTGCTCGGCGGTGTTGCTATCGCATCCATCGTCTTCGACTGCATGTTCTGGCTGTTCGGTTTCCTGCGCATGGGAACCGTTGCTTTCACGGCGCAGGCCGTCGGCGCGGACGATCGGCTTGAAATTCGCGCGGTTCTCGCCCGCGCGCTTCTCATCGCAGCCTTTATAGGCATCCTCCTGATCGTTTTGCACGCGCCGCTCTCCACGCTGATTTTCAGCCTGATGGGTGGTAGCGAAGCGGTCACCGGCGCGGCGCGCCAATACTTCGCAATCCGGTTGTGGTCTGCCCCATTCGTGCTGGCGAACTATGTACTGCTCGGCTGGCTGATCGGGCAGGCGCGCACCGGCACGGCACTGGCGCTTCAAGTCATCATTAATGTCGTCAACATGGCGCTGACGGCGTGGCTGGTGCTTGGCCTTGGAACGGGGATTGCGGGTGCTGCAATCGCGGCGGCTATCGCAGAAGCTATCGGATTGCTCGCAGGTGTGGTTGTGGCATGGAGGCATCTCGGCGGACACTTCAATGTACCCCGCAGCGTGCTTCTCGATCGCACGAAGCTCATGCACATGCTGGCGATCAACCGCGACATCATGATCCGCACCGCCGCATTGATCGCGGCCTTCCTGTTCTTCACAGCGCAGGGCGCTCGCGCCGGCGACAACGTTCTGGCCGCCAACGCCGTGCTGAATAATTTCATCCTGATCGGATCGTTCTTTCTCGACGGTCTCGCCAACGCTGCCGAGCAGTTGTGCGGCCGCAGCGTCGGCGCACGCGACCGGCAAGGCTTCGCGCAGGCCGTCAAGCTGGTCACGATCTGGGGCTTTGTGTTCGGCGCGACCGTGACGCTGATTTTCGCCATGGCCGGCGCGCCGCTGATCGATGCCATTACCACCAGCCCGGAGGTTCGAAGCGCCGCCCGTAACTTCATGTGGCTTGCCGCACTGGCTCCGGTGTGCGGCGTGATGGCCTACAGCTTCGACGGCATCTATATCGGCGCGACCTGGGCCCGGGACATGCGCAACCTGATGATCGCGTCTTTCGCGATCTATCTTGCGACATGGTGGCTGTTGCAGCCGTTCGGCAACAGTGGCCTCTGGGGCGCGCTTCTGGTGTTCTTCATGGCACGCGGCCTGCTGCAGGTCTGGCGCTATCCTGCGCTGGCGCGCAGCACATTCGCCGACATGGCGCCCCAGCTTACTCCGGCCAGGGCTCCGCGGTAATTGTCGGAGCATCCGCGCCGACGATCTCGGTGAGACTGTCCCGTCCGGTCCGCCGCAGCGTGGAGACGAGATCCGCCTTGATACTCTCGACAAGACCCAGGCCCTTGTAGACCAGCGACGAATATAGCTGGATCAGCGTCGCGCCGGCGCGAATCTTCATCAGCGCCGCGCCGCCGGAGTCGATACCGCCGACACCGATCAGCGGGAACGCGCCCTCAGCGCGTACATAGGTCTCCGCGACCATTCTCGTCGACAACCGCAGCAACGGCCGCCCGGACAGGCCACCCTGCTCCTTCGCCTTCACCGTTTCACGCAATGTTGCGGGCCGCGACAACGTGGTGTTCGCGACGATCATGCCGTCGACCCGGCGCGAGCGTGCGATGTGAACCACATCATCCAGTTCCTGCAGCGTAAGATCCGGCGCGATCTTGAGCAGCAGCGGCGAGTCGCCCGCATTCTTGCGGACACGCTCACGCGCATCGATCACGCGCGCCAGAAGATCATCCAGCGCAGCCGCCTGCTGCAGATTGCGCAGGCCCGGCGTGTTAGGCGACGAGATATTGACCGTGAAATAGCTCGCCACCGGCGCGAACAGTTCGATCAGCCGGACATAGTCGGCGGTGCGATCCGCCGAATCCTTGTTAGCACCGACATTGACGCCGACAATGCCGCCATGCCGCGCACGCGTCGCGAGACGGCGCAGCACGGCTTCCGCGCCGTCATTGTTGAAACCCATCCGGTTGATGACGCCGGAGTCCTGCTCGAGCCGAAACAGGCGCGGGCGCGGATTGCCCTCTTGCGGCTTCGGGGTCACCGATCCAATTTCGACAAAGCCGAACCCAAGCTTCAGCAGCGCGTCCGGCGCTTCTGCATTCTTGTCGAAACCCGCCGCCATGCCGACAGGATTCGGAAAGTTCAGGCCGAACGCCCGCACGGCGAGTTTCGGATCGCTGGCGCGGGGCTTGCCCGGCGGCAGCAGGCGCAATCCGCCGATCGCCAGCCGATGCGCATCCTCCGGATCGAGACGGCGCAGCAATGGCAACGTGAGGGAATCAAAAGCGCGGATCACGAGGCCAACTCCGGGATATCGTGCGAACCATCGGAACGCATACGCAGGTCGCGAATGTCGACCACCTCACCGGTGTCGAGTTCACCATACAGATGCGGAAACAACTCGCCCCCGCGCGAAGGCTCCCATTTCAATGCATCGCCCAGTACGTCGCTATCGACCGCGATCAGAAACAATCCCGGCTGCCCCGCGAAATGCTTCGCAACCGTCCCCGCCACCTGAGACGCCGTGGAGAAGTGGATAAAACCGTCGCGCTTGTCGTCGGCACTGCCGCGAAAGGCACCCTGCCGCTCGGCCTCGCGCCAGGCTGAGGCCGAACAAATCTTGTAAATGGTGGGCACGGTTGGCTGCTCTCGCTAGCTATTGAATTCGTTCGGGAATTTTTGGGGCTTGGGCGGATGCCCAGCTGACCGTATCGGCGCATCCAAGCCACTTCAAGGGCGGCGTTAACGGGATTGCCATGCATTGCGCTGCTGCACGATTCAAGGTAATAATTCCTAGTTTCCGATAAAATTCACTGCCCGGTCCGGTCGGCTGGGCTAGCACCCGGCCTCCCCATGTTAACCCATGATCAAATCTGGAATGCGCTCGATCGCCTCGCTGAACGTGCGGGCCTTTCGGCATCCGCGCTGGCCAAGCGTGCGGGCCTCGACCCCACCACATTCAACAAATCGAAGCGCATCACGCCGGATGGACGTGAGCGCTGGCCATCGACTGAATCGGTGGCGAAGGCATTGGCCGCGACCGGCACCACCGTCGATACCTTCGTGCAGCTGATCGAGGACACCGCTCGTGCGGTACAGGCCGTGCCGCTGCTCGGATTCGCCGAAGCAGGAGCAGGCGGCTATTTCGACGATGGCGGTTTTCCGGTCGGCAAAGGCTGGGACGAGGTCGGCCTGCCGTCGGTCAATGACGAGCACGCCTATGCGCTGGAGATTTCCGGCGACTCGATGAAGCCCGCTTATCGCGATGGCGACGTCATTATTGTTTCGCCGGGCTCACCGATCCGCCGCGGCGACCGCGTGGTCGTCAAAACGAAAGACGGCGAAGTCACGGTCAAGGAACTGAAGCGGCGCACCGCGAAGGTGATCGAGTTGCAGTCGCTCAATCCGGCGCACAAGGACCGCGTGATCGAGGCCAAGAATGTCGAATGGATCGCCCGCATTGTCTGGGCGAGCCAGTAACGCTCAGCCTCACGCCACCAGCGGCGCAACAATTGCACTGAGCACCTTGGCGGCATCGCGCGGATCGAGCCGCACCTGCAAACCGCGCTGTCCGCCATTGATATAAACGAGGTCGTGCGCCATCGCCTGCTCTTCGATCGCTGCACGCGGCGGCCTCGATTGCCCGAACGGGCTGATCCCGCCGACCTTGTAACCGGAGAGCCGCTCTGCATCGGCGGGCTTCATCATCTGCGCAGATTTTCCGCCGAACGCCGCCGCCAGCTTCTTCATCGACACTTCGCGATCCGACGGAACGATCACGCAGACCGGCTTGCCATCGACCAGCGCCATCAGCGATTTCAGCACGCGCGAAGGATCTTCTCCGAGCGCCTCCGCAGCCTGCAACCCGATCCGGTCGGCATCGCCGTCGTAGTCATAGGTATGGACCGTGAAGGCGACGCCCGCCTGCTCCAGCATCTTGGTCGCGCGCGTGACCTTCGACATGGATCGCTCCGCAACGGCGGCTTAGGCCGCCGCCCGTTTCAAGGCCGCATCGATCATCGCGATAGCGTTCGACACACCATACACGGCGACAAATGATCCGAAGCGCGGACCTTTCTCCTGACCGAGCAGTACCTGATAGAGCATGTTGAACCAATCCAGCGATACGCCCGGACGGCCATCCTTCCCTGCCTTCTTGTGATCGAGGAACGGCTCGCGGCGGCCGATCTCGTAGACCACGTTCTGGATGTCTTCGGCCGACGCATCCGCAGGCAATTCCGCCAGCGCGTTGCGCAGATCGGTCAATGCCGCGCGCTCGCTGTCGGTCGGTTCACGGAAGGTCTTCGAGGGCGCGACGAAATCGCGATAGTAGTTAATCGCGTAGCCGACCATCGCATCGAGCTTCGGATGCGTCTGTGGCGTCACGCCCGGACGATAGCGGCCGATGAAGCCCCACAACGTTTCAGCATTCTCGGCATTCGACGACGACACCAGCGTCAGCAGCAACTGGAACGTCACCGGCATATCGCCCAGCGGCGGATTGCCCGCATGGATATGCCAGACCGGGTTGCTGAGGCGCTGCTTGCCATCCTGACGCGAATAGCCATCGACGAACTGCTGATAGTCATCGACGTTGCGCGGAATGACATCGAAATACAGCCGCTTCGCCGCCTTCGGCTCGCGATACATGAACAGCGACAGCGATTCCGGAGACGCATAACGCAACCATTCGTCGATGGTGAGGCCGTTGCCCTTCGACTTGGAAATCTTCTGGCCCTTGTCGTCGAGGAACAGCTCGTAGTTGAAGCCTTCCGGCGGCGTCCCGCCGAGCGCCGTACAGATCTTGCCTGACAGCTTGACCGAGTCGATCAGATCCTTACCCGCCATTTCATAATCGACGCCAAGCGCGACCCAGCGCATCGCCCAGTCGGGCTTCCACTGCAGCTTGCAGTGGCCGCCGGTGACCGGAACGGTGATGCGCTCCTTGGTATCTGGATCGTCGTAGGACACCGTCCCCGCCTTGGCATCGTGTTCAACGATCGGTACTTGCAACACCACGCCGGTGCGCGGCGAGATCGGCAGGAAGGGGGAATAGGTCGCGGCACGCTCCTCGCGCAGCGACGGCAGCATGATCGCCATCACCTTGTCGATGTTCTCGAGCATCTTGAGCAGCGTCGCGTCGAACCGGCCCGACTTGTAATACTGCGTCGATGAGGCGAATTCGTAATCGAATCCGAACGTGTCGAGGAAGGCGCGCAACCGCGCATTATTATGCTCACCGAAACTCGGATGCGTGCCGAACGGATCACGCACCTGCGTCAGCGGCTTGCCGAGATCCTGCTCCAGCATCTCCTTGTTCGGCACATTGTCCGGCACCTTGCGCAGGCCGTCCATATCGTCCGAGAACGCGAGCAGCCGCGTCTTGATCTTGTCCTCCGTCAGCACGCGGAAGGCATGGCGCACCATGGTGGTGCGCGCCACCTCGCCAAAGGTACCGATGTGCGGCAGGCCCGACGGACCATAGCCGGTCTCGAACAGCACCTCATCTTTCGGCTTTTTCTTCAACCGCGCGACAATCTGCTTCGCCTGCTCGAACGGCCAGGCGTTGGATTGTTCGGCAAGCGCCTTCAGGTCACTCGCGGTCAAAGGCATTTCGGTCGACATCACGATCTCCGCGCAGCGTAATTCTGGAATGAGGCCTGGTTCAGACAGGTTGACGGCGCGAGAGCCACCAGCCGATCATGACCAGACAGAAGCCGATCGCAGCGCAGACGACCAGCAATCCGGCTGTATTAGCCGCAACCCCTGCATAACCCAAGGTCTTGGCGTCGATAAAGGGGTACGGATAGAAGCCGGACATCTTTCCGCGCACCAGCACAAAACCGAGATAGAACAGCGGATAGATCAGCCAGAGCAGCGGATCATACCAGCGCAGCCCCGCCTTGCGGACACATGCCAGCCAGAACGCCAGATAGGCGAGCGGCATGGCGTAATGCATCACGAGATTCGTGAACGACAGCATGTTTTGCAGCGGCTCGAGCGGGCGCAGGACAGTGTCGTAGATGATCCCGACCATCAGGATATAGGTCGCGACGGCCGACCGGACGAAGGGATGCACCAGCCATTCCTCCGGGCCGGTCTTGATCGCGAATGCCGTCAGTACCAGTGCGGCGAGAATGTTGGTCTGGACCGTGAAATAAGAGAAGAAGCGAACGATGCCCTCGGTTTGCGAGATTCCCATCACGCCGCTGGCCATCATCGAAAAATAGAACTGACGCACAAGCGTCGCCCAGCCCAGCAGCGCAAGGATCGCCGCGGCGGTTCGCTTGATTTTCGCCGTTCGTGTCAGAGTCATTGCAATGTCCGGTATTAGAACGGACTGACCGAGAAATAGCGCAGCCACAGATCGGTGTAGCGGCCTTTTTCCCAGAGCCGGAACATCGCCCAGTTCAACGCCTGTCGCAGCACATCATTGCCCCGCTTGACGCCGATACTGATGCCTTCGCCGAAATAACGGCTCTCGATGAAGGGACCACCGCTGAAGGCGCAGCAGTCGCCGGAATCCGTGCCGTTGACCCAGAATGCCAGCGAAATCGCATCGCCAAAAATGAAATCGACTTCACCCCGGCGCAGCGCAAGCCGAAGCGATTCATCATTTGGGAAACTGACAAGCTGCGCATCGGTGAACAGGGTTTTCAGATAGGCCTCATGCGACGAGCCCGCGATCGCGCCAATCTTCTTTCCCTCGAGATATTCCGGGCGAACCTCCGCCATCACCGCGTCCCGCCGTGACACGAAACGGGCCGGCGCGCGATAATAGGGATCGCTGAAATCGAGCTTGGCGCGAAGCTGGGGCGTCACGGCCAGCGACGCAATAATGGCATCGCCGCGATTGCCGTTGATCGCATCCACCAGCGTCTCAAACCGCCGCATCTGGATCGTGCACGCGACCTTGATCTCTTCGCAGATCAATCGTGCCAGATCGACATTGAAACCCGCCGGATTGCCGTCGGGCCCGGTGAAGTTAAACGGCGGATAATCCGTCTCGGTGAGAAAGCGGATCACGGTCAGCCGCGACAAATCCGGCCGGTCGGGCCTCCGCCGCGGATCCCAGAAACCCGGAACGGCCTGCGGTGCCGCCGGCTGCGAGATCGCGGCCTGTTCCGGCTTTGCGGCTGGCGCCGCCCCCTGCGCGAACACGGATGCCACGGACATCCAGATCAAAGCCACGAAAACACCCCCGGCTGTGCTGACAGCTCGGCGCAATCGGACATTGAAGGGGCGTACCATCTGTGGTTGCATTGGCTGGGGGTTCCGCGTGCTCGGTCTTATAGACCATCCGCGGGACGATTCGAGTGCGTTTGTGGCGTGGGGTAACGGTCAAATGACCGTGGCTGGGCGGGCAGGCGAGACCGGGGAACCGAGGCTGCAGCGGTTTGCCAGCCTGACGGCGACTGCCCGGACTTTGACCGCGTCCCTCACCAGCTTTCTGGGATTGCAGCGATCCCAGAACGACAACCATCCCGGCTATCGCGAACCTGGCCCTGCCGCAGAGCTTGATTGTCTGCGGCATATCCTGGCCCCGGCACTGCTCGCAGCGGCTGAGCAACGGAGCAAGGATATCGGCATCGGCGCGGATCGGGTGCTGATCCAATGGGGAGTGATCAGCGAAGAAGCCTATCTCGAATACCTTGCCGCCCATACCGGGATAGGCATCGAGACTCTGGAAGATGTCAGTCCCGCCGATTGTCTTCTGCCCCGCACCGCTATCCACCTGTGCGCGCGGCACGGCATTCTGCCAATCCGGCAACACGGCGAACTCGTCTATGTTTCGGCCCCGCACGGATACAGCGCGCGGCGTATCGCCCGACTGGTTACGCAATATCCCTCGCTTCGCTCGCGCATTCGCCTCGCGCCGGTCGCGCGCTTCAACGCCTATCTCGAATATCACTCTGGCGATGTACTCGCCGGTGTCGCGGCGGAAAGCCTTGCCGTGCGTTTTCCGCACCTGTCGGCGGCTCCTCTCTCCAACTCGCAAGGCCGGCCCTCTCGCCTGTTGCGATACCTCTTGCGGCTTGCAGGCCCAGCCGCACTCATGACGCTCGCCCCGATGCTGGTGATGGATATCTGCGGCGTGCTTCTCGCCATCTGGTTTCTGCTCTTTACCAGTCTGCGGCTTGCCGGATGCTTCTCCGCAATCAAACGCGGTCCAAGGTTGCAGCGCCTGCACAACAGCCAGCTTCCGATCTACACGGTGGTCGCAGCTCTCTACCGCGAGGCTTCCTCCGTCGCGCCGCTGATGCAATACATTCATGCGCTCGACTATCCGCACGAGAAACTCGACATCAAACTCGTCATCGAAGCGGATGATCTACAGACGCGGATAGCGATCGCGCGTCTCGGTCCGATGCCGCATGTCCAGGTGATCATCGCGCCAACTGCTGGGCCGAAAACCAAACCCAAAGCCCTCAACTGCGCGCTGACCTTCGCGCGTGGCACCTTCATCACGGTGTTCGACGCTGAAGACCGGCCCGACCCGAACCAGTTGCGGGACGCTCTCGATGTTTTCCGCACGCACGGATTGGAGGTTGTTTGCGCTCAGGCAAGTCTGTGCATCGATAATACAGCCGATGGCTGGCTGCCCCGCATGTTCACCGCCGAATATGCCGGACAGTTCGACGTCTTCCTGCAAGGCTTTTCCAACTTCGAAATGCCGCTGCCGCTCGGCGGATCGTCCAACCATTTCCGTACCAGCACGCTTCGCGAGGTCGGCGGTTGGGACCCCTACAATGTTACGGAGGATGCCGATCTCGGTTTCCGGCTGGCGCGATTCGGCTATCGGAGCGTGATGTTTCCATCAACCACCTATGAGGAAGCGCCTGCCCGGTTCGGCGCATGGCTGCGCCAGCGCTCGCGGTGGATGAAGGGCTGGATGCGCCCGTGTCAAGAAGTAGAAATTCATCCGTTTTTATGGATACTTAAGGCCAATTCGCTGGTTGATCGACAAGTTCATCGCAACTCCATCGCAACACTAAGGGCCATGTAATGGGCATACGCTTTCAAAAGCGCGTTTCCATCTTCCCGGGCTTTCGCCTGAATTTTTCGGCTTCAGGTGTATCTGCAACTATCGGCATGCGAGGAGCTAGCGTGACGCTCGGCGGCCGTGGTGGGCCTATGGCAAACATCGGGATTCCCGGTTCAGGCTTCTCGACCCGTTTTTCCCTTAGAGAGTCACCCTCCTCACGGACACAGCAACCCATAGACCAGTGGCCTTCGGCCAACGGTGACCCGGAAGCGCAAAAAACACTCGATCACCTTCACCAAAGAATAGTGCAGCGAGCATTCGGAAGGCGTGACGAGCCGGAGCCTCCTCCACCTCCCAGGATGACAACGCTAGGTTCGTCAGCAACGAGTGATCTAACCAGCCCCCATCTTATGGATCTCCGGAATCTCATCGCGGAAGCGAATAGTCGGCATCGTCAAGCCGAGGGAATGGTTGCCCGATTCCAACGAGAGGTTTCGGACAACACTAAGGCCGTAGAAAACTGCCGCAATGAAATAACTCAGACACAATCGAACCTGCGCAAATGGCGAGCCTCACCATTTCGATTCCTATTCGGTCGACGAATCCGGAAAGCTGAATCACGTTCGACTGAACTATCGCAGACCGCATCAGCGGTCATTTCCGACCTGAATACAGCACGCCTTTCCCTAAAAGAGGCGGAAGACGCGCGAGATGAATCGTGGTTAGAAGGAACATTCCCTCTCGATGGTCCCGCAAGCTCTGCTTGGCGCGCTGTCGAGCAGGCTTTCTTCACACTGTCGAACTCCGAGAAAATTTGGGATCTGACTGCCGAACGCCACAAACGAGCGGGCGAAGAGCGGTCGTCTGCCACTCGCATGCTCGATCGCGAAGCTACAAAGCTCACAATCTCAAATCTGGAGTTTTTTGCTCCCGAATTCGACTGCCTGCGCTGGCACAATGCAAACGGAGACGACCTATACCTTTATCCCGGTGACCTGCCACTGAACTTTCATCCGGCGGCGATTAGAGTCTCGGCGGATTTTACGCCGTCTGGCGCGGGTGGAGCAACGTGTGATCGGCGGAGCTGGTCCGGGTTGCGTAGCTGATCGCACGTTGCGGTGAGATTGGCGGCATAA
>JAFKER010000007.1 GCA_017308595.1 Afipia sp. | reverse complement strand
AGATGGTGGGGGAAGAAGGACTCGAACCTTCGAAGCCATACGGCGGCTGATTTACAGTCAGCTCCCTTTGCCACTCGGGACACTCCCCCGCTCAACGCCATCCGACACCTTCGCCCACCCGAACGGGGCGGCTGAACGGCCATGGATGACGGTAAAAAGCGTGCCCGTGAACGGGCGCCCGGTCGGCGCGTTTATGGGCGAAGCACCGGGGTAAAGTCAACCAAGGCCGGGATAATTGTCACATGTCGCCTCAGCCGGCGAAAAACCGAAAATTGCCATTATTCCAATCCCGTGGGACAAGGCCGCATGAGCGATCGCGACCGAAAATCACGTTTTGGCGGCCCCAAGGGGGCCGGACGCGGCAAGGGCCGCGACCGGAACCAGCACGGCAAGCCCCCTGAAGGACGGTCTCAAGGCGGAGGGCGTCCACCGTGGCGCGACCGGGATGCCAAGGGGGGAATCAAGGGCGGCGGCCGGGGGCATTCGAAGGGACACGGCAAGGGCGACGGCCCGGTGATTCTTTATGGCTGGCACAGTGTCACCATGGCGCTGGCCAACCCCAAGCGCCGCATCCGCAAGCTGTTCGTGACTGAGAACGCCGAGCGACGGCTGGCCGACGAAAAAATTGATACCCGCGTGCCACCCGAACTGGTGCATCCGGGAGATATCGACCGGCGCCTTGGCCCGGATGCTGTCCATCAGGGCTTGCTGATGGAAGCCGATCCCCTACCCGGTCTCCACATCGACGAACTGCCGCAAGATGGCGTCGTGCTGGTCCTCGACCAGATCACCGACCCGCACAATGTCGGCGCGATCCTCCGCTCCGCTGCCGCGTTCGGTGCGAAGGCCATCGTCACCACCGGGCGGCACAGCCCCGAAGCCACCGGCGTGCTGGCTAAGTCCGCGTCCGGCGCGCTCGAGCTCGTGCCGATCATCGAAGTTCCGAACCTGCACCGCGCGCTGAATGAAATGAACGACGCAGGCTTCCTCACCGTCGGCCTGGACAGCGAAGGTCAGGGCGATCTTACCGCCGTGCCGCTGCGCGCGCCGCTGGCGCTGGTGCTCGGCGCGGAAGGCAAAGGCCTGCGCCAGCTCACCCGCGAAACCTGCGCCGTTGTCGCGCGCATGGACATGCCCGGTGCGATCAAGAGCCTAAATGTGTCGAACGCAGCCGTGCTGGCTCTTTACATCGGCACCAGCCGCCTCGGTTTGATGGGCTGAATCAAAACGCCCGCGTGCGCGAAGCAGACGGGCGTCTCTATCTCAGGTTATCCCGAAATCAGTACTTGTAACGCAGCACACGCTGGCCGTGGTGATAACGGTGCACGTGTCCGCGATGGTAATGCGCATGGCGGTAGCCGTAGCGATAACGACGGCCATGGTAATACTGCGGGGCGAGCACGGCGCGCTCCTGATAGACCGGCACCGGAGCGAAGGCGCCCGGACCCGTATAGGTCGGGCCCTGGTTGACCCAATAATACTGCGGGCTGGCGTAGCGCTGATAGAAATCCGGACGAGCCAGACGCGCACGCACGCCGTAGCCATAGTTGTAATTGTTGTAGCCGTAGCCATAGCCGTAAGAGCTGTAGCCGCACGGATCAACCACCGCACATGCCTGCGCGGGTGCCGTGGCCATCGTCGCGGCGAACGCCACGCCCGCAATCAATCCTGCAATCGTCTGACGCATTACTCTCTCCTGTTAAACGCTTTTTGTTGTGGTGGTCTGTCTACTTCTTCAAATCGGGCCGGAAACCATTGGGCCGATAGCTGTGATGATCCGGCCGGAAGCCGTTCGGCCGATAGCTGCCGCGCGGCGCTTCGATGATCGCCGGCGGATATTCGGGAATGTCGTAATGCGGCTGCGGCGCCGGCGGCGCGGACTGCGCCGACCACGAGCGCTGATAACTTTCGGCCGGCTGTGGCAACGCGCGATTCGCCGGCGGCTCGATTTCGAGGCGGCCATAACCCGGCGTTCGGCCAGCGGTTGGATAATAATGTCCGACTTCGGGGCCCCGGTAGTCGTCCCAGCCGCTATAGACCCGCGCTGCATTCCTGAAATGCTTCGCAAGGCCCCATTCGCCTTCGATGACCGCATAGGACACGTCGCGGCCATTGATGATGACCGGAACGCCGACCTTGCCCGGAATCACGACCAGCGGACCGGTATCGGCCACAGCAGTCGCCGCCGTTCCGATCAATATCGCCAGAGCCGTGATCGCACGCATGGAAGATGCCTTTGTTACGGCACCATCCTAATCATGCAGGCGATAACAGGAGTTAAAGGGGCGGCCCAATCGTCAGGTAAGCCTAACGCGTAAGCATGCACGCTCGTTCAATTGCGAACGATTTCAGTAAGATTCGGAGAAGTGAAAGGTTAACACGCCGATTACGGCGGCCTTTGCGGGGTGGTGCCGGCAGAGAGGATTGAACTCCCGACCTTCGGTTTACAAAACCGCTGCTCTACCGCTGAGCTATGCCGGCCCACGGGAACAGCTATCAGCGCCGCCGCTTTGGGACAAGACCGGAAAAACACCCGGTGTCCCTTTGTTCCAGCCCCAACCCGCACGGTTCTCGCCGCGGCGAACGCGCAGAGGTCGATCTGCTCGGTGTGTTCGAGTTTGTCTCAGGCGTGGTGCGGCTGATGGGCACGCCGCTTTTCGGAATCGCGAGCCTGATCTTCTGGGCTACGCAAACTGTTCGGCAAGTCCGGTGGACAAACCTAAACCGGAGAGCATTCGATTTGCGTCACAGCACATTCTGCGGCACCAATGGATCGCATATCGGTGCGGGAGATTTCGCATGAACGAACAAGGCGGATTTCGCGCCCACCATAAATACATGATCGCGGCGATCGGTGTGATCGCCGTGCTTGCCTTCCTCTACAACCTCGGAATTTTCGACGTCTGGTCGGTGGAACGAGCCGCGAAATAACGCCTCGCCGCAGCAAGCATTCCCGCGAAAACAGCCTGAAACACGCAAAAATCCCTGTGAATTGCGTGGACAAGTCCGCATGCCTCGGAACGGTCACCGTCCGGTCATCGTTGCCAACGCAGGTAAACAGCGAGTCAGGCAAAACGGACCGAGGATGATCATGACTTTAGCCAAACCGCATGATGACCGTTATGAAAATGCCCTTGATGACGTCATCGCGCAGTGCGGTGGCGACACGCGCGGAGCCTTGATGGCGCTCCTGGTCGCAAACGAATATCTCGAAGCGCAACTGAACACTCTTCAGGCAGCGATCGAGAACGGCGATGTTCCGCTGCATTCCGGAAAAGATCGGCACACAAGGCTACATTGACGCAGCCGGAACAGCCACAGTTCCCGGAACATAAGCGAGCGGTTTGGGTTCTCCCGGTTCAATCGGTTTATTGAAGGAGGATCTGATGATTAAAACATACGTGGCAGCAGCTCTGCTCGGAACCGCACTGGCTGGTGGTGCAGCATTCGCGCAAACCGCAACACCGGCCTCACCGTCTCCCGCGCCGGCAGCATCTGCCTCAGTTGATCAAACAACTCTGAAGGGCAGCAACTGGCGCGCGTCGAAGCTGGTGGGCCTTGCGGTGTATAATGATTCCAACGAAAAACTCGGCGACATCAGCGAAATCCTGGTCGACAGGACCGGCAAGATCAACGCGGTCGTGATTGGCGTCGGCGGCTTCCTCGGTGTTGGACAGCACGATATCGCCGTGAGCTTCGACCAGTTGAAATGGGTTGATGAACCGGTCCGCTCGGCATCGGCTGACAAGATGCCTGCCTCATCTGGCGCAGCATCGTCGTCAACCGCGCGCCCTTCAACCACCACGACAGGTGCAGCAGGCAGCGGCATGGCTGCGACAACCACCAAGAATGACTGGTATCCGGACCACGCCGTGATGAGCGGCACAAAGGATCAGTTAAAGGCGATGCCCGCTTTCAAATACACCGAAAGCACCAAGTAACCTGCGTCAAGCAACTTCGGTTGAACAGCACTTAACTTAAAAGCGCGGCCGAATCGGTTTTCGATTCGGCCGTTTGCGTTTCCGCGCCCCGCATCACTCAAAAATATGTGCTGAGGCACCATGCATTAAGTGTCGCAGCAACGGCCAGGGTGAAAACCAGGATCGTGTTCACGGCCAATGGCTCCTCAAAAGGTTGCCTGAGAATCGCTAGCATCATGTCCGGATTTGAACGCGAGACCCGTGAAAAGTCTCGCGCATTGTTTTTTGTCCGCCCCCTTGTCAGATCGGTTGTTCCGAGTCCGATTCTCTCCCGGTCCGGCCTGATGTTGTGCGGCGCAGTGTTGTCTTGCGAGAATTAACGCGCAGAATGATGAAGCGCGGTCTCCCGCCAAGGCGATCACCACCGCCCGGCTGCGCCCAAAATGACAATCAACGATTCAACTCACAGAATCGGTGTCCGGAGAAGAAACGAATGTCAGCCAAATCGGCCACGAAGAGTCCTGCAAAAAACCTGATGAGCGAATTCCCGCCAGCACGGGAAAACCTTGTGACGCTCAGCAACTGGCGCACCCAGCCCTACAGCAGCTGGAGCTTTCACAACGTCCGGCGCGTGGTGCCGACGGCAAACATCAAGGCGTCGAAACATTCCGCGCCGCTGGAAAGTTCGCTCATAGAAATCGGCGACGTTTCATTCGAGGGCAGCAAGGGCGCGACCACACTTCGCGATGCATTGCGCACAACGAACACCGACGGCTTTGTGGTCCTGCACCGCGGGCGGATCGCAACCGAGTGGTACGCCGGTGGCATGGATGCCTTCACGCCGCACATCGTCTTTTCGGTCAGCAAGTCGATTTGCGGCGCGCTCGGCGGCGTTCTTGCGGACAAGGGATTGCTCAACCCGAACCGTCCGGTCACCGATTACGTGCCTGAAGTCTCGTCGTCGGTTTATGGCGGCTGCTCGGTGCGGCACCTGCTCGACATGTCCGTCGGCATCTCCTTCACCGAGGACTATGTCGATCCCGATGGCGATGTTGCGCGCTATCGCCGCGCTGTGGGATGGGACGTGATCCAGCCCGGCCAGAGCGCCATGCAACTGCGTGAATTCCTCGCCACCCAGAAGCCCGACGGAAAGGCGCATGGCCACACCTTCCATTATGTCTCAACCAACACCGACATGCTCGGCTGGGTTTATGAGCGCGCGGCGGGCCGCGCCCTCTCCGATCTGCTCGGCGAGTATCTCTGGACACCGCTCGGCGCGGAAAACGATGCCTACATTACCCTCGACGGAGAAGGCGCGATGCGCGCCGCCGGCGGCATTTGCGCGGCGCCGCGCGATCTTGCCCGCTTTGGTGAAATGCTTCGCCAGCGCGGCGTCGCCAGCGGCAAACAGGTCATCCCGGGCTGGTGGATCGACGATATCAACGACAACGGCGATCCGGAGGCCTGGGCACGCGGCGATTTCGCGGAACTGCTGCCCGGCGCCAGCTATCGCAGCAAATTCTACCAGATCGATCGCAAGCGGCGGACGCTGTGCTGTATCGGCATTCACGGACAGTATATTTACATCGATCCCGTCAGCGAACTCGTGATCGTGCGCGTTGCATCGGAACCGATTCCGCTCGATGTCGAGAACACCCGCGCCTGGATCCAGGGCTTCAAAGCGATCGCACAGCATTTCTCATAGGGAGCGATCTGCTAGTTCATCGCGACCACGCCAGCATTCAGCGTGGTCGCGTAGGCGACCCAGATCAGATACGGCGCGAGCAACCACGCGGCTGTTTTGTCCGCGCGCGATGCCGACATGATTGTCATCGCGATGGCGATCAAAAGCGCGATGATGATGACCAGTGCAGTTCGAGTGCCGTGCCAGCCAAAGAACACCGGTGACCAAGCGGCATTCAGCACGAGTTGGATCCAGAACCAGATGATTGCCGATGAGCGTGCGGGCGATGGCGGAGTCCGATCCGACAGCCGCCAAAGACTGATAGCCATCAAAACGTAGAGAAAGGTCCACGCGATCGGAAAAACCACCGGCGGAGGCGTCCACCACGGCTTTGCCAGCGCCGCATACCAAACCGGAATCTCGGGCCGGGTTGCAAGCGATCCAACCACGCCAACGGCGAGGCACAGCAAAAGGCAAAGAATCAGGCGGCCGGCCGATTTTGCTGTCATTGCTTTTCCCTCCGCAACCTTACCGCGTCAGCTTTTCCATTTCTGGAAATGGCGCGTAAGTCACACCCTTACAAAGATCCTCGGTCTCCTCGATGATGCGGTCGAGCCGTCCGTCGATATACATGCCGGCACGCTCCTTCACACCGGTATATCGCCCGGCCCCGCTGCGTGCGTTAAAGCGCACGCAGACCACATAACGCCGCCGCCCTCCGACTTCCTTTTGTGCGGGCTCTGAAATCCCCGCCTCACGCACGCCTGTCGGGTCGTTCAGATATGTCCGCAGCAAGGCGAGCAGTTCGGAACGGTAATTCGCCGGATAGGTCTGATTTTCGACGCCGCGATCGGATGTGTAGGACAGACCGTCGCTACCGCCGGTCCACGCGCAGCCACCGACACCCAGCGCCAGCAGAACCGCCGCCACACGCGGCCCATATGTCACCAATTTGCAACGCATTCCGATGAAGTCCGTGACCAGAGACATCGCATTGGGTTTCTTCGACAATGTGTCATTGACAAGGCAACCCCTCGCCGGTTGATTGCAACCACGGCACAGGTGCCAGCGCAAGCTGGCGAATAGGGAATTCGGTGCCGCCGCGCGGCTTCGTCAATAGCGAAGATTGCACGGCCATTCCGAAGCTGCCCCCGCAACTGTCAGCGGTGAGCCGTTGTCCACGATGCCACTGAGCGAAGGCTTTATCAGCCACGCTTGGGAAGGCCGACAACGGCGACGATCCGCGAGCCAGGAGACCTGCCTGTACCGGTCATCCTTCCGTCGCACGGGGCGTGCGAAGGGGCGGCATTCCGCAGCGGTGACGTGACGTAACTGTTGCGGAGGTTCGGCCGATGGCCTGTTTCCTCAGTCAGGACGGAACGTTTGGAGGCAATCATCTGCCACCTGCCGTCGTGTCTGCGCGTTTTCACCGCGCCTCCGCGATCACATGCATCGGCGGGGCTACAACGTGACTTATTCTCCTGGATATCTCTTTTCGGCGGCGACGCGCAGACTCTCTTTCGCAGCAGCGTGCCTTGCAGGCACCGCGCTCGTTAGCTCTGCGTTGGCGCAGAACGCAGGCAGCGCATTGCCTTCGATCAATGTCGACGCAACAAGGTTATCCGGCGTCGGTGGCAGCGCGGGCAGCGGTTCGAGCGCTGCCGCGAACAGCATTGGCATTGTCGGCGCATCGACGACCGTCATCACGTCGGAAGACATTGCGCGAGCACCTAACCAGACCATTCAGGAAATCATCGCCACAGCACCGGGCGTACAGCTTACAAATCTTTACGGAGCGGTGAACGGCAGCGGAAGCGTTGTCGACTTGCGCGGCTTTGGTGCGTTCGCTTCGTCAAACACCCTGTTCCTCGTCAACGGACGGCGGCTCAACGAATCCGATCTTCAGGGTGTCGATCTGTCGACCATTCCAATCCAGTCGATCGAACGCATCGAGATCACGCGCGGCAACTCCGGCGCGGTGCTCTATGGCGACAACGCCGTGGGTGGTGTGATCAATATCGTCACCAAGACCGGTGTGGGACTCGGAAAGCCCTATGCGGGCCGCGTCGAAGGCGGCGTGGGATCGTATGGGCAGCGTGAAGGCAACATTTCTTTCCGCACCAATCACGGTCCCTGGTCATCGTCCGTCTTCTTCAACGCCATTCATTCCGACGGCTATCGCGTCAATAACAAGCTGGACCAGCAAAACGGCATCGGTGAGATTCGATATACAACGCCTGAATTCACAGCATTCCTGAATCTGTCCGGCGACAATCAGCGCCTCGGCTTGCCGGGCACGCTGGCAAATCAGTATCAGAAGGATCAAACTTTCCCGCCGCCGCCCCCAGTCAACCAGATCGCGGGGGACTGGCGTGCGTCATCGACGCCGAACGACTACGGAAAGAAGCAGGGAATCAACGTCACTGCCGGCTTCACAAAATCATTGTGGGCCGGAGCGGAGTTGATCGTCGACGGCGGCGTTCGCAACAAGAAGCAGCAAGCGGGGTTCTTCGGCGACCCGGCCTATGCGCTTTCATTTCCCGGGGATCGCTACCCCTACTCTTACGTGGATGCCGATTTGACCACATGGTCGATCACGCCGCGGCTGAGCATGAAGAACGTGTTCGGCAGCATCACATCGAACATCCTGACCGGCATCGACTATTACGATTCACGCTACAGCTCGAACCGGCAATACACGATCTCCGATCCTCCCAACCACGTCTACAACCTCTCGCAACAGACGATCGCGGGTTACTGGCAGCAGACGCTTGGGCTGTTGCCGAGCACCGATTTTTCCTACGGCGGGCGGCTTCAGTCTCTGAGCCTCAAGGCGCGCGATCAGTATGACCCGACTGCCCCCGCAGGCAGCCTCGCCGCGCAGGCGACCCCGCTCGACAAGAATGAAACCAATCACGCCCTGCATGTCGGTTTCGAGCATCGGTTCAACGAGAATTTCGCCGTTTTCGCCCGTGCGGCGCGCGCATTCCGCACACCCAACGTGGACGAGCGCGTTGTCACCGGCCCAGCGTATGAAAGCACATTTCCCTACGCGCCGATTCCGCAGAATTTCGAGTTGAAGACGCAAACGTCCTACGACGTCGAAGGCGGCATCAAGATTCATGGCGGCCCGCTGGACATCCAGACCAGCTTCTACGACATGCACCTGAAGAACGAGATTCACTTCAATCCGGCCGCCTTCTACAATTATAATCTCGATCCGACACACCGTTACGGTTCGGAGACGCAAGCATCATTGCGTATCAACGAAGCCTTCAGGCTTCGGGGCGGCTTCGCCTATACGCGCGCCGTTTTCGAGGAAGGTCGGTACACCGGCAAGGATGTCCCGCTGGTCTCCCGGCTTTCGGGAAGCGCAGGATTCACCTGGAATATCTGGCAGAAATACGCCGTGCTGGACGCAAGCGCCCGGTTCTGGAGCAGCCGCCGTCTCGATAACGATCAGGCCAACACTCAGAGCGTGATCGGAGCCAACGCAACCATCGACATGAAACTGAGCGGCGAGATCGACCGCTTCTTCTGGTCTGCCGCTGTGATCAACCTGCTTGACGCGCGGTATTACGACTACGGCGTTGCGAGCGCATTCACGCCGGGGTCCTACGCGATCTATCCGCTGCCCGGCCGCATGTTCCTCGTGAAGGCCGGCATGACGTTCTGATCTCGATACATCACATACAAACAGCCCGGCCTGCATTCATCTCGCGATGAGTGCAGGCCGTTCTTCTTTCCATGAACCGCTTCGATGCGGGGGCTATGCAATAGCAGCCACGGAAATAGCTGTCCGAAGGATCAGACCTTCTTCTTGGCGACGACGTGCTTCACCGGCGCCGCAGACGAGATGTGCTTCTTGCTCACAACGCTGCTGGTCTTCTTGTGCGCCTTGTGATGCTTGATCTTCTTCGGGGTCACTTTCGCGTTGGCGTTCGCGACCGACGGCTTGATGGTTTCGGACTTCGTGGCCGGAGCCGCTTCGGTCTTCATGACGGTGGCGGCCATGGCGGGCGCAGCGATCATCGAACCGGCGATAAGGGCGGCAGAAACGATCTTCAGCATGGGTCTCTCCTGTTTCCTGCGATCGGGCGTTGGCCGGTCGGATGGCCGGTTTGCCGATCGTCACAGTCACAGTAGATTCGCCGCGCTGAACTCAGTCTGAAGCGCGCCAATGGTCTTCGTTCATCTGAATGACAGTTTTGTCATCCAACTGGCCGGCCGCCGGGCGGAAACCACCGGAATTATGACACACGACCGGGGGAATGTTTGAACCCTCCGGGTGTTCAATGCGTACAGACAAGATAGGATCGCTGATCCGGATCATCGGAGGCTTTAAAATGAGCAACTTGACCCTGAGACAGATTTCGCTGGCGCTTCTTGTTTCGGCTTGCGTCGCGGCGCCTTCCATCGTTCAGGCCGCCCCTTCGGACACCCCCTCGCCTCCGCCACCTCCGGCCTCCGACACCAAGTCGCAGCCGAAGGACAAGAAGAAGGACGAGAAGAAATCGTCGATCGACAGCCCGGCCTTCCTGCAGGGGTATCGCGCGGCCTATGCAACGATTTACGAGCGCGGCGAGTATGCGGCGGCGATCGACCAACTCAAGGCGCTCGGTCAGGACGACCGCGCCGACGTCGCGAATCTGATCGGCTATTCCTATCGCAAGCTCGGCAATTACCAGCTCGCCAGCGTCTGGTACGAACGTGCGCTGAAGGCGGACCCCAACCACGTCCGGACCTGGCAGTATTACGGGTTGTGGCAGGTCGAACAGGGCAATCGCGAACAGGCAAAGCATCACCTCGCGAAGATCGAAGAACTGGCAGGCCGTGGCAGCAGCGAATATCAGTCGCTCGCCTCCGCCCTCACCACCGGCCGCACGTCGTACTGAGCAGGACACGGTTAACCGGCCCGGTTAACCGCCAATCCAGCCCCGCGCAGTGTCAATCAGCCGCGCGGGGCTGTTTTGCATGGTCCCCTCGCGCCTCGACAAGCCCCGGAAACCTCGTATAGACGAAGCCCGCGCCAGTCTGCTGGCGTCTTGAGGGCTGCCATGACGACGCCAGAGAAACACGCGAGAAAATACGAGCGGATCGCCTTCGTGGCGGGTCCGAGCGCGGAGGCCCAGCAGGCCCTCGCGGAGCTCACTGCGGCCCATGGCAACCATCCGTCCGACACCGCCGATGTCGTGGTGGCGCTCGGCGGCGACGGCTTGATGCTGCAGACGCTGCACCGGCACATGCGCTCGGGTATCCCGATCTACGGTATGCATCGCGGCACGGTCGGCTTCCTGATGAACGAATTCAGCCAGCATGCGCTGATCGACAGGCTGGACGCGGCAAAGCTCACCGTCATCAATCCGCTGCTGATGCGCGCCACCGATATTCACGGCAAGGTGCACATCCACCACGCCATCAATGAAGTCTCGCTGTTCCGGCAAACTCATCAGGCCGCGCGGCTGCGCATCCTCGTCGATGAACATGAGCGTATGGCCGAGCTGATTTCGGACGGGATCATGGTGGCAACCCCCGCCGGTTCGACGGCCTACAATCTGTCGGCCCAAGGCCCGATCCTGCCGATCAACGCCGCGCTGCTGGCGCTGACCCCGATCAGCCCGTTCCGCCCGCGCCGCTGGCGAGGCGCGCTGCTGCCGAACACCGCCTTTGTGGTGTTCGAGGTCCTCGAATCCGGCAAGCGCCCGGTCGCCGCCGTCGCCGACCACGACGAAGCACGCGACGTACAACGGGTCGAGATCATCGCGGACAAGACCATCTCGATCCGTATGCTGTTCGACCCCGGCCACAGCCTGGAAGAGCGGATTCTCAGCGAGCAGTTCGGGTTCTAAGGCACGATCCCGAAAAGTGGGCACCGGTTTTCGAACCAGATCATGCCCGCGAGATGCTGCCTTCCGGGGATACCGTTTCAGCCCGGCTTGGATAACCCTTCGTTAACGGCGCCGGCATATAGTTAATGCGAGGTGTACCCTGTTGTCCGGGTGCGCCATTTCGAGCTGCGCATGGTCATCATCGACTTCAACAAGCTGCGGTTTCTGGTGTGCGACGACAATGCGCACATGCGGCGCATTCTGCGCACGCTGCTGCATTCGTTCGGCGCACGCGAAGTCTATGAGGCGGAAGACGGCGCGACCGCCCTCGAGATGTATTCGCATTACGTGCCCGACATCGTCATCACCGACTGGGCGATGCCGATTTTCGACGGACTCGAACTGGCGCAGATGATCCGGCAGCCTGAAGGTGTGGGTAATCCCTACGCGCCGATCATCATGCTCACCGGCCATTCGGAAAAGCGCCGCGTTATGGTGGCGCGCGATGCAGGTGTCACGGAATTCCTCGCCAAGCCGATTTCCGCCAAGGGACTTTATCAGCGCATTCTCAACGTCGTGGCCAATCCACGGCCCTTCATCAAGACGAAGAATTATTTCGGACCGGATCGCCGCCGCAATATCAATGCCGCCTATATCGGCGTCGAACGCCGCAATGGCGGCCGAGCGGAAGTCATGCAGCAGCCTTCGCTGCTCGATAAAGCCCGTTCCGGGAATTAGGAAATACCATGGCTCCGCGCAAACCGCCTGCCGATATCAAGGTTGAGACTTTCGGCGACCATCAGGTCATCTCGCAGCCCAATCCGCTGCGCAAGATGGTGCGGTATGCCGAAGAGAACGAAGCGGACGATCCGGTCGCCCGCGCCGAGAAGGCGCTGGCAGCCCTGTCCGGAGAATTCCATGACTGGATGCAAGTGGAGTGCGACCGGCTGAGTGCAGCCTATGCTGCCATCGCGCGCGACGGATTGAATGGCGAAAACCGCGAAGAGCTTTTTCGCGCAGCGCACGACATCAAAGGCGGAGCTGCAACGTTCGGCTTTCCGACCGCCGCCGCTGCGGCCGAAAGCCTGTGCCGGATCATCGAACACGCGCCGGATCTGGCGCAGGTACCGGGCGACCTCGTCCTGCATCATGTCAATGCGATCCAGGCGATCTATCGTGAACAGTCGCGCATCGATGCGATCGGAATGGCGGACGAACTGAGCCAGAAGCTGCGCGGCGTGGCGGATGAGTATCTGATCCACGTCAATCGCGACCGTCCCGAGCATCTCGAGGCAATCATGTCGCCGAGCATCGTGCCGGAAGGCTGAACACGCTCGATGTCGTCCCGACGAAGGCCGGGACCCATAACCACTGGACATGATGATGGAGCAGGAAGGTGCTCTGGCATCTTCTTCAAAGTGAAAATTCAGGGAGTCCGGGTCTCGGCCTTCGCCGGGACGACGCCATTTTTGACTTTAGACGCTAAGCCGCAATCCGCCGATCGTAATAAGAGTTGCGATCAAAGCGATGATACCCGTCATACCGCTCCATGGCGGTCTCAACATAATCCTGTACGGATACGTCATCGTGCGGAGCGTCGTCATCCGCCGCTACATCGTCGACGTACAGCGGATCGGAGTTGACCACCATATATGGCTCCGGCGCTGTGTATTCGTCGGCGGCATACTCATCGATATAGCTGTCGGTCTCGACACTGTCACGATATTGCGGATGTGTCGCATAAACATCGTGCGCATCCTGCATTTCGTAAGCGTCGCCATCTTCGGACGTGATGAAAACATCGTCCGCATCATGGCTGCCCACATTATCGACGGCATGATAAGCGTCGTAATCGCCCGCCTCTTCCGCCACATGGGCATTCAGGGCCCCGATAAAATCATCCGCCGCGAGGTCGTCGCAGAACAGGCGCGCTTCTTCCCGCGCCGATTCCGTCGCAAAGCGCCGCAACAGCAACATCAGCGGTTCTGCGACCGTCTCCGAGGTTTCGCACTGTGTCAGCACGCGCTCGACCATGCGGCGGCGAAGCCGGGTCGCCCCACCAACCGTGCCGATGAATCCAATCTCGTTGGAGGCTTCGAGCGCCACGCGGAACGCCCGGTGGGTCGAGGCCGGCAATCCCGCCTTTGCGAGCAGAGCGTTCAGGCTTGCGCTGCTTCGGTCGTAAACGATTGCGGCCACACGGCTGCGCGGCAATCCCGACAGATCGACCAGCGATTCCTCGAACAGCTCGATATTGCCAGACAGCAACGCACGCAGGATCAATCCCGCATTGAGCTGGCCGATGGAGCGCAGATGAGCGACCAGCGCGGCGAGATCCTCGCCCCTCGTCTGTGCAGCGATATTGACGGTGGAGCGCTCCATCGCTTCATCGGCAATGCGACGCGCCCGGTCCGGGGCAAGCCAATCGCGTGCCGTTACCAACTGCGTCAGCGTGTCGGAGAGTTTCTGCGCAAGGCCAAGGCGAACCGCCGCAGGCAGGTCGTCCATGGTCAGCAGCGCTTCGCGAACGGCGGCCAGATGCCCGTGGCGCTCGGCAATACGTGCGACCGAAAAGGGTGCAAGCTGCGCTGCGCGATTTTCAATGAGTTCAAGCGTCGATGCGGGGCAGCCGACTTCCGCGATGGCCGCACAGATCGACGGCGGCAGATCGAAGCGGCGTGCAATCGCGCACTGTGTTTCGGAGTTTCCTGTGGCAACGATGTCCACCAGATCGGAATCCAGCAGCAGTTGCGAATGTTCGAGAATGGGAAGCGCGACGGAAGCCTGATCGACCGCGAGCGCGGCGATGATCGCAGGCGGCGCATCGATCGCGTGAGCGAACACTTCCGCCATCGCCTGCCGAACCAGCGGCGAGGCATCGTCGAGGAGCATCAGCAGCGCGCCTTCGGCGGCCGCGCGATCATCCTCGGACAGGTCCGACTGGAGCCAGGCGCGCGCCAGACATCGCGTCGCCTCTGCACGCTCCCCTGCGGGAGCAGTCCGAACCCAGGTAATAAACTGCCGAACGATCATGGGTGTTCCGGCTTACGCAACATGCCAAGGCACCGCGACGCGACGCCACTGTCAGAAACTGTAAACCATGACACTTAAGAAAACGTTCACCATAAAACGACTGCGTTTGTTGAGGTTTCATTAACCTGCGGCCACGCGCCGGATCAGCGCAACGATGGCTGCGCGATACGCCTGCGCGTCTTCGCCGGCATCGATGGCAAGGGCCGCACGATCGAAAGACGCAGATAAAAGATCGGCGAGTGCCGCGATCGGCAGTCCGCGCGCATCGATGGCTGCCTCCAGTCCATCACGCAGGGTGCGCGCGGCATTCTCGTCATCGAGCTTTTTCATCTCGGCAAGACCGAGAACAGACGGTCCTTCGATCAGCAGCAAGCGTGTGCGTCCCGGCGCACGCATGGCGTCGAGATAGGCCACGCTCCCTTTCAGCAGGGCTTCGACCGGCTGCAACCCGTCAGGTGTTTCCAGCTCGATGGCACTTGCGACCGCGAGCGCCTCGTCCGTCACGACGGCGCGGAACAGCGCCCGCTTGTCCTCGAAGTGATGGTAGAGCGCGCCGCGCGTAATCCCTGCCGCCGCAACGATTTCCGGCGTCGAGGTCTCGGCATAGCCCTTGTCCACAAACAGCGCCCTCGCCGCCTGCATCAGGGCTGTGCGGGTCTTTTCGGTGCGGTCGCGGTTGGAGCGCGGCAAATCTTTTGAGTGGCCACCTTGCATACATACAGCCTGTATGTTAATTACCAAGAAACATACAGACTGTATGTCAATTTGCGAGGGATGACCATCATGAAAATCACCAGCTATTACCCCGTCATCATGACCGATGCAGTTGCGGCTACCTCCGCTTTTTACACCGCGCATTTCGGCTTTGAGGAAACCTTCAGCAGCGACTGGTATGTCCATCTCCGCTCGAAGGTTGACCCCTCGGTCAATCTGGCGGTCCTCGACGGCAGTCATCAAACCATCCCCGCCTCAGGCCGAGGCCAGGTTTCAGGCCTGCTGCTGAATTTCGAGGTGGAAGATCCGGACGACTTATATGCCAAAGCCCAAGCCGCCGGTCTGCCCATCCTGATCCCGCTCCGCGACGAAGACTTCGGGCAGCGCCATTTCATCACGGCAGATCCGAACGGCGTCCTGATCGACGTGATCAAGCCGATCCCGCCGAGTGCGGAATTCGCGGAACTTTATGCAAAGGATTCACTGCCAACGTGAGTCGCATCAACGGCATGCGAGTCAGATTTGAATCAGGCTCTCAGCCATGAAACGCACTCCAGAACATCGACAAACCGGCCACCAGCATCAGGGCTTCCATCAAATGATGGAAGTTCGCGGCGTTGATGCGCATGACCACACGCTTGGCGATGAAGGCACCGACAAAGAGTGATGATCCGGCAATCAGCCCTTTGAAAATGATGTCGGGAGGCAAGGCATCGAGGCGTTGGAACGTGATCACCTTGCTGATGTAGACGGCGAGCGAGACGGCGGCTTCGGTTCCAAGCAATGGTCCTCGGATCAGTCCATAGGACACGAAGATCGGCACCGTCATCGGCCCGGTCGAGGCCACGATGCCGGTGAGGTAACCCATCGCGGCACCGATGACCGCGAGCGACCACAGCGGCAGCGTGAACTGACGCGCATGCATCCAGCGGCGAAACGGGATCATCAAAATGAAAAATGCGCCGATGGCGATGTCGACAAAGCCTGACGGCAGTGCGAGCAACGTCCCTGCGCCGAGGGCAGCGGCCGGAATCCCCGGAAGCGAATAGACAACGACCGCACGCCAGTCGATGTCGCGCCACCATGCCATGATGCGCGCCATGTTCGCCATGATCGCCGCGATGGCCATGATCGGCACCGCCTGCTTCGGTCCGAACGAATAGGCCAGCACAGGCAGCAGCATGATCGACGTGCCGGTCCCGACAATTCCGCCGAGAATACCGGCTATCAGGCCGACAACGAGAATGAAGGCGTAGATCAATGAGGCTTATCCGGCGATGAGATCGCCGAGGCTATGTCAGGCCGCGGCGAGTCGCCTACCTTGATCTTGGTGTGGTGAGGGCGATGGAGTGCGAAACTATCCGCTGAATACGCCGGTGGAATCGCTGAACAGCCCGAGGCCCTGCGGTGCATCGGTCTTGCCCTTGCTGCCAGCCGGCAACGGATTGGTCAGTGCGGTGTTGTTGCCCCACAGTTCGCGCACGGCATTGGAAACCGGCTCCGGGCGGTCGCCGGTCTGATAGAGCGAGCGGAAAACCGGCTGTGCGGAGGTCTGCGCCGACGCAACCTGAGTGGGAGCATCTGTGCGGACCTGAGGGAAACTCGAGAGATAGGCCGCATTATCGACCGGCGCAGGCATCGCCGCCGCCACGCGCGAGCCCGGCGTCACCCCGGCTGCAGCCATGGCCGTCCGTGCCGTTGAGGAGTTCGCAGCCGCGTCGTAGCGCGAGGTCAGCACCGAATAGACCTGCGAAACGCTGCGGGCGCTGCCGTCGCGATTATAGAAAATGGAGCGGTTCGCCGCGGCGGCGCTTGGAAACATCGCGGGCCCCGACAGGCCGGGACTGTCCTCTGCCTTGTTAATCAGCTTGGACGCGCCGCTCACGCCCATGAAATGCGCCATGTAGAGTTCGCTGTCGGTCGGGCGGCGGCCGATCATTCCGGTCAGCTTGAAACTGTTGGATTGGGTCAGCACCCCTGCCATGGCGGCGTTGAGCGCGGGATCGTCACGCAGCTTGAGGATTTCGTCGCGAGTCGCTGAGTCCGCAACTGAATACCGGCCCGAGTCGGATTTGGTAATTGCATCGGCATACTTGCCGTAACCGAAGGCGTTGCCCGCCTCTTTCACGGTGCCGAGCCAGGTCTGCTCGATGAACTGATAAAGCCCCCGCGCCGAGGACGTCGACGCCTGCGCCTTGGGATTGAGGTTGGATTCGATCTTCGCCGCCGAGATCAGATATTCGAAACTGGCGCCCGTTGCGCTGGCGGCGTTCTTGATCGCGCCCGCGATCTGCGCGCGTGCGGACTCCAGCCCCGAACCGATGGTGGTTGTATCAACAGCCATATTGGTGCCCGCTCCCCAGGAACCATCCTGAGGGTGCCGCAATTATGGTTAATGACTGGTTAAAATCGCCATCCGGTGCAGGTTCGCGTCCGGGATAGAGCTGCCATGCGGCGCCTACATAGCCGAAGGCCCGCGCATTGCATTGTCATAAGCATGATTAGCGCACTCAGCATACCCGACGCGACATGGGCCTTTATGGGGTTGATCGCCAGCCTGCTGGTGACTTCGACCGCTCTGTTCTGGAGCATCGAAGATCAGCGAGCCAAGCGGCGGATCCCGAAGAAGTAAGGCCGATTCGTTCGCGCCCGCGTCTAGCGATAGACCTTTGCGGGATCAGCGTCCACGAAGCTCAGCTTCGTCTCACCGCCCTCACCTGTGACGGCGCGGTAGAAGCACGAGTGTCGCCCGGTATGGCATGCAGCGCCCGCCTGCTCGACCCGAATCCACACTGCATCCTGATCGCAATCCATCCGCATCTCGACCACGCGCTGGGTGTGACCCGAACTTTCGCCCTTCTTCCAGAGCTTCTTGCGCGAGCGGCTGTAATACCAGGCCTCGCCCGTTGCGATGGTCTTGCGCAGCGCCTCGTCATTCATATGCGCGACCATCAACACGTCGCCCGACGTGGCATCGGTGGCAACGCAAGTCACAAGACCAGACGCATCGAATTTGGGCTGAAAATCCAGCCCTTCCTCGACATCATGTGAATGAGTGGATGAAGCAGTAGACACATCGGCACCTTATCGGGAAGGCGTCATGCCTTCCCTGCAAGGAAAGCCTTATACGCCACGGACCATATTGAGGAAACGGGCCTGCTCTTCCGGATTATCATGGAAAATCCCGGTGAAGCGGCTGGTAAGGGTCAGCGCACCCTTCTTCGCAATGCCGCGCACCGACATGCAGGTGTGCTCGGCTTCCATCACCACCGCGACGCCGCGCGGCTTGAGAATGGCGTTGATCGCCCCGGCGACCTGCGCGGTGAGATGCTCCTGGGTTTGCAGGCGGTGAGCGAAAGCATCGACCAGACGCGCAAGCTTCGACAGGCCGACCACGCGATCCACCGGCGCGTAGGCAATGTGTGCCTTGCCGTAGAACGGCATCACATGATGCTCGCAATGCGAATGGAAAGCGATGTCGCGCATCAGGACGAAATCGTCGTAACCGGCAGTTTCCCCGAAGGTGCGGTCGAGAATTTCGGCCGGGCACTGCGCATAGCCCTGAAACAGTTCGTCATAGGCTTCGATCATGCGGCGCGGCGTATCGAGCAGGCCTTCGCGATTGGTATTTTCGCCGATGTAAGCCAGCAGCGTTTTCGCTGCGGCTTCAGCCTCGGCGCGCGAAGGACGGACAATGCCTGGATCGATGGCCGAGGCCATGTAATCGGAGGCAGGAATTTCGGATTTCTCCGCCGGCTTGCCACTGCGGATCGGCTTGATGATGGCGTCCATTTCGTCTCCGTTCGACCGGCCCTGCGTCGCGATCAAGGGCCGGAGTGTCACCGGTCAGCCGCAGCAGCCTTCAGATAGAGCCTGCCGGACGCCTTCCGCGCATGATTGCAGCAAATCGGGAGAAATACCGTCTATATTTCCCTGCATCGCTGGAATGCAGGCGGTTTATTCCTGCATTCGGGCCATTATATAGGCTGTGGACCTCGACCGCCAAGGGCAAGGGTCTTATGCAAGGGCCAATTCGACCGCCATGCTGAACGACATCTACAACAAGAAAATCATTGAGTTGGCCGGGAATATCCCGCGTCTGGGACGGCTTCCCGATCCGGACGCCTCTGCGACGGCCCATTCCAAACTCTGCGGCTCGACCGTGAAGATCGATCTCAAGATGCAGGACGGCGTGGTCAGCGATTTCGCCCACGACGTGAAAGCCTGCGCGCTGGGCCAGGCCTCCTCCTCCATCATGGCCCGCCATGTGATCGGCTCGAACGCCACCGAACTGCGCGAACTGCGCGAAACCGTGCGCAAAATGCTCAAGGAAAACGGCGCACCGCCCGAAGGCAAATGGGCGGATGTCGCCCTGCTGGAGCCCGTGCGCGACTACAAGGCCCGCCACGCCTCCACCCTGCTGACATTCGACGCGGTGGTGGACGCCATCGGCCAGATCGAGGCCAAGAGTTCTGACGACAAGGCCGCAGGCACCCTCGCCCCCGCGCAGAGTTGATCGCAACAACAAAGAAGACGTCAGTCCGGGGCGCGTGAAACGAGCGAACCCGGAATCCGCAGTTGTGGAGATGAACTCTTCCGGATTCCGGATCGGCCGCTGCGCGGCCCGTCCGGAATGACAGCGTTGCGGCCTTATTACCGCTCTGCCGCGGCAGGCGCCGCGCCGCCGGTTGGCGCATGGGCCTCTGCGGTTTTCGTGCCGGGTGCACGGCGCGAGTCCTTGCCAGCGATATCGGAGATCAATGAAATCTCGGGAACGCTCACGACACGATCCTGCACTTTCGGCGCCGAACTGCCCACCACCTCATCCGAAGGCGGCTTGGCATCGGCCATCGCGGTTTGCGTAACAAGATTAGTCAGGCGCAGTTCGTCGGCTGTGAGCTGATGCAGCGGCTCCCATGGCGGCACGCTGAGCGCGAGCGACAGCAGATCGCCGGTGCCGCCCATGTCGAAGGTGTATTTGGCAAGACGCCCGATGTCGCGCTCGACGATCATCAGATCGTCAGCCGAATACGTCGCGGCTTTCGCGTCGTCAGCGCGATCGCCCATCCATATCTGGTGCACGCGGACGCGCGCGCCGTCCGGCACGGTCCGCGTGCTGCCCGACAGCAGCAAGAATGCACACATCGATTCACAGTAGGCGTCGGGAAGAACGTCGCGCCGCTCGTCGCTTGAAATCACAAGACCGACGGTGGTGCGCAGACCGAGGCCGCGCCAGCGCCGCCCGAGGGCAATCGCATCCAGCACCGAACCACCGCTGGAATCGAGCACCACCATCGCGCCCTTGAGCTTGCGATCCTTCGCGAACTCTTCGAACTTCGCCGGTGTGTCGGAGGTAATGACGCCGACGGCGCCGATCCAGCCAGCACAATCGCGTTCACACGACACCTGCGCATCGTGCCATTTGAAGGTCATCGGAAGTTTGCGCTCTTCGAGGGTCGCGGATGCGCCAATGGTGCCGCCGAGCGTGGCTGGGCCAGGCAGTGCAAGACAGATCGCGGCGGCGCAAACTCGCGCCCAGCCGCTCCAATTCAGCGACCTCACGGCGTTCAACGTGGTTCCTTCCCCGCCCCAATCGACAACGGCATCGGCACCATCCCGCAGCGACGATTCTGTCACACGGGTGTAATGGAAAACGTACTAGGGGACAGGATTCGCGTCCATGCGACTTTTGCTGCGATGCCGTCAAAATCATGCGATAGTCTGCGCAGTGTGGCGCGAAAGACAACATGTTGCGGTTCCCTGCGCGGGAACTCATCATTTGACCGCTGATGTCTTCGGCACGCGCCGAACAATCCGGCATTGCGCACGAGAATGATCGCCAGAGCAGTTCCATGAAACATTCCTCGCAATGCCCCGATTGCGCCGGAGGCCTTCACAACCTGCCGCGCAATGCCGGCCGTGGAATGATCTGGATCTACCGCCATACGCTCTCGCCGCTGGTGGGCTTCAACTGCCGCCACCTGCCGACATGCTCCGTCTATGGCGATGAAGCCATCGGGCGTTTCGGCCTGTGGGCCGGTGGCTGGATGACGCTAGCCCGGCTGCTGCGCTGCCAGCCTTGGGGAACATCGGGGATCGACAACGTGCCCGGTGCAATCTCTGCCGATGCACGCTGGTATCTGCCATGGCGTTACGCGCGCTGGCGCGGTGTCAACGACAGCGGCTAAAGCTCACCGTCATCGCCGCGAGAGCAACACAGCGATCATTCCAAGCACGAGGAAGCCGACGCCGACATAGCCGACGGCGTAGTACATCTCTCGTGCGAACAGAACGCCGCCGATTCCCGAGCCGATGGCCTGGCCGATGTAGAGACCCGATGTATTGAGCGACACTGTCGCGCTGGCGAAGGCCGGCGCGGCGCCCGCGAGCCGCACCTGCTGCATCGAGTTGACTGACGAGAACGCCATGCCCCATGGCACCATCGACGCCAGCATCAGCGGCACAATACCCGCGCCGAATGCCCACATCGATATCCCGAACAACATGATCGAGATCGCGGTCAGCGATGTGCGATAGCCGCCCCATGAATCGACAACACGGCTTGCGATCACGTTGCCGATAAAACCCATCACGCCGTAAATGCTGAACGCGACGATCGCGAGTTGGGCATTGCCACCGAGCTTCGCGAACAACGGCCCGAGAAAGGTGAACACGACGAACTGGCCCGAAGTCTGCAGCACCGTGATGATCAGCAACAGCACGATCAGGGGATTGCGCGCGAGATCGGCCCAGGTCTTCAGTTCGACCGGCGTTCCGACGAGGCCCCCCGGAATGCGCGAAACCAGCATGGCCAGATTCAAAAGCGCGATGACGCCGATACCGCCATAAGCGACGCGCCAGCCGACATGACTGGCGACATAGGCAATCAGCGGAAGACCGATCGCGAGCGCCAGCGACCAGCCGAGAAACACATAAGACATCGTGCTGCCGCGCCGTTCGGGCGGCACCATCATCGCCGCCGTTCCCGCCGCCTGCGGCGTAAACAGCGCAGCAACCGCGAGCATCAGCAGCCGGATCGTCATCAGCGTCGCGTAGTTGGGTGCCAGCATGGACGCAAATTGCGCCGCAGCCATGATGGCGACGCTGATCGACAGGAGCAGCCGCCGGTCCACGCGGCTGGTCAGCCACGCAGACACCGGCGAAGCCACGCAAAGCACGAAAGCGCCGAACGTAATGAGCAATCCGGCTTCACGGATGGAGACGCCGAATTCCTGCGACAACTCCGGCAGCATCCCGGCCGGCGCGAGAATGCTCACGCCGGTGACGAAATTGCCTAGCATCAAGGTCGTGGGAGCGAAGCGTTTCACGCCGCATTGTTAGCACGCGAACGGTTAAATGCAATTGCATGAAAGCCATGCACCAGCTCGTCGCGCCTGCCGGGCCGATCCGACAGATGAGTCAGATTCACGTCACGGGCCTGCCGGAATGCAAAGCGGCTTATCAGGAACGCGGCGGAAGCGGTGCATTGCCATGGATCAGGTCGCGGGAGGCATAAACGTCCTGCGTGATCTCGATTTCCAGCCGTTTTGCATCACGTTCGCGCACATCCGTCATGATGTCGGCGATGACGTGCTCTTCGAGATTGAGCATGGAGAGCCCCTTCCGTCCAAGCTCCAACGCGGATTCGAATGTTTCACGGATCTGGTAATCAACACCGGCGCGGATCAGCTCGACCGCATGCTCGCGATCAAAAGCCCGGGCAAGCACAGGGGTGGACGGAAACTCGTACTTTATGATCTCGATTGTTTTGAGCACCGCCTCACGGTCCTCCACCGCAACAATGACGAGCGCCGCATGATGCGCACCGGCTGCATGCAGGATGTCGAGCCGCGTCCCGTCACCGTAATAAACCTTGAAACCGAAATCGCTGGCGCCACGAATTCGGTCGGTGTCGTTGTCGATAATGGAAATCGAACATCCGCTGGCCAGAAGCGGCTGGCTGACGATCTGCCCGAAACGACCGAAGCCGATCAGCAGGATACCTGCATTGAGTTCGCTGGCTGCATCGACGCCATCCATCGAACTCGATCCGCGCGGCGAAAACCGGTCGTGCAGGATCACCATCAACGGCGTCAGGGCCATTGAAACAATGATCGTGGCTGTCAGCAACGCGTTCGATTTTGCGTCGATGATGCCCACCGCGGCGGCAGCCGAGTACAACACGAACGCAAATTCGCCGCCCTGCGCCATCAGGATCGCGCGCTCCCAGGCCTCGCGCGAGCTGGCGCGGAACAGCCGTGCGACCGCATAAATGCCGATCGTCTTGAGCACCATATAGGCCACGACGGCGATGGAGATGAGGCGCCAGTTTTCCGCCACCACGGCAAGATCGAGCGCCATCCCGACGCCGAGAAAGAAAAGCCCGAGCAGCACGCCCCTGAACGGCTCGATATCGGCCTCGATCTGGTGGCGAAACGAGGATTCCGACAGCAGCACACCGGCAAGGAAAGCACCCATCGCCATCGACAATCCGGCAGCCTGCATCAAGAGCGCCGCCCCGAGGACGACAAGGAGCGCGGCCGCGGTCATGACCTCCCGCGCCTTCGCCCGGCCGAGCAGCCTGAACATCGGGTCAAGGAGCCAGCGCCCCGCGGCAATGAGGCTGGCAATAGCCGCCAGGCCGATCGCGACGCCGACAAGCCGGTCGGTCAGGCCGACTTTGGCGCCACCGGGCGCAAGGAACGCCACGAGCGCCAGCAGAGGCACGATCGCGAGGTCTTCCAGCAGCAGGATAGAAATGATGCGCCGGCCCTTGGGCAACTGCAGGCTGCGCCGCTCTTCAAGCATCTGCATCACGATGGCAGTCGATGTCAGCACGAACCCCGTACCGGCGACAAAGCTCTGCGCCACCGGATAACCGAGCGCCAGCCCCACGCAGATCAGCAACGCAATGCACAACCCGACCTGTGCGATCCCCAGGCCGAAAATCTCGCTGCGCATGTCCCAAAGCCGCGACGGCCGCATTTCAAGGCCGATGATGAACAGGAACATCACCACGCCCAGTTCGGCGACGTGCAGGATCGATTGGGGATCCGAAAACAGCTTGAGTCCAAACGGGCCGATCACAAGCCCGGCGGCCAGATAGCCGAGTACCGACCCAAGACCCATCCGCTTGAACAGCGGGACGGCCACGACCGCAGCGGCCAGCAGAATGACAATCGGAGCCAGATCAACGGCACCCGCCGCGGCCGAATGGGAATTGTCAGCAGCCATCGTGATCCTGTGCGGTTTGTCGCGCGAAAGGCACCCTGCCCCGGGGCCGGAGCATTCTTTTTGCGTGCTTCCGTGCAACCCCGTCAAGCACCAGAGCTTGCTGTTTCGCTCCGGAAATCCCGCATTGCGCTGCCCGAATCCGCTGCTATACAACGGTTCCCATCGCTTACCTGCGTTCGTTCGCGGGAGTGAGCAACAAGGAGAATACCATGACTGAGAATCCGGAATCCGGCTTCAAATTCGGCCTCGCCAACCTCAAGCCCGTCGATAGCAGCAGCCAGATCAAGGTCACTTTCCCTGACGGCGCGACGCGCGAATATCCCAACGGCACCACTGGTCTCGACATCGCCAAGGGCATCTCGCCCTCGCTGGCGAAGCGCACCGTCGCGATGGCGCTCGATGGCGAAGTGATCGACCTGAACGATCCCATCAACCACGATGCAAAAATCGATTTCATCAACCGCGAGGACCCCCGCGCGCTGGAGCTGATCCGGCACGATGCCGCGCACGTCCTCGCCGAAGCGGTGCAGAGCCTTTGGCCCGGCACGCAGGTCACCATCGGCCCGGTGATCGACAATGGCTTCTATTACGACTTCTTCCGCAACGAGCCGTTCACCCCGGACGATTTCGCCGCCATCGAGAAGAAGATGCGCGAGATCATCGCCAAGGACCAGCCGTTCACCAAGGACGTCTGGGACCGCGAGAAGACCAAGCAGGTGTTCCGCGACAAGGGCGAGAACTTCAAGGTCGAGCTGGTCGATGCCATTCCCGGCAACGAGCCGATCAAGATTTACTATCAGGGCGACTGGTTCGATCTGTGCCGCGGTCCTCACATGACCTCGACCGGCAAGGTCGGCAACGCCTTCAAGCTGATGAAGGTGGCCGGAGCCTACTGGCGCGGCGACAGCAACAATCCGATGCTGACCCGCATCTACGGCACTGCGTTCGCCAAGCAGGAAGAGCTTGATGCCTACCTCAAGCAACTTGAGGAAGCCGAGAAGCGCGACCACCGCCGCCTCGGCCGCGAAATGGATCTGTTCCATTTCCAGGAAGAAGGTCCGGGCGTCGTATTCTGGCATGCGAAAGGCTGGACCGTGTTCCAGGCGATCATCGCCTACATGCGCCGCCGCCTTGCGGGCGACTACGATGAAGTCAACGCGCCGCAGATGCTCGACAAGTCGCTGTGGGAAACCTCGGGCCACTGGGAGTGGTATCGCGAGAATATGTTCGCGGCGCAGTCGGCCGGTGACGAAGCGGAAGACAAGCGTTGGTTCGCCATCAAGCCGATGAATTGCCCCGGCCATGTGATGATCTTCAAGCACGGCCTGAAGAGCTATCGCGAATTGCCGATCCGCATCGCGGAGTTCGGCATCGTGCATCGTTACGAGCCATCGGGCGCGATGCACGGCCTGATGCGCGTGCGCGGCTTCACGCAGGACGACGCGCATGTGTTCTGCACCGAAGACCAGCTCGCCGCCGAATGCCTCAAGATCAACGACCTGATCCTGTCGACCTACGACGACTTCGGCTTCGACGGTGAACTCACCGTCAAGCTGTCGACCCGCCCCGACAAGCGCGTCGGCAGCGATGCCGCATGGGATCATGCCGAAGGCGTGATGACCAAGGTGCTGGAGCAAATCAAGGCGCAATCCGGCAATCGCATCACCACCTCGATCAATCCGGGCGAAGGCGCGTTCTACGGCCCGAAGTTCGAATACGTGCTGCGCGATGCCATCGGCCGCGAGTGGCAATGCGGCACCACGCAGGTCGACTTCAACCTGCCGGGCCGCTTCGGTGCGTTCTACATCGACGATCACTCCAACAAGGTGACGCCGGTGATGGTCCACCGCGCCATCTGCGGATCGCTGGAGCGTTTCACGGGCATCCTGATCGAGCACTTCGCCGGGCACTTCCCGCTGTGGCTCGCGCCGGTGCAGGCGGTTGTCACCACGATCACCTCGGACGCGGACGACTATGCGCGCGAAGTGGTGGCGGCTTGCCGCAAGGCCGGACTGCGCGTCGAGATCGATCTTCGTAACGAGAAGATCAACTACAAGGTGCGTGAGCATTCGCTGGCGAAGGTTCCTGCCCTGCTCGTGGTCGGCAAGAAGGAAGCCGAAACCCGTCAGGTTTCGATCCGCCGCCTTGGCAAGGAAGGCCAGTCCGTGGTGTCGCTCGATGAAGCGCTCAAGGCCCTGACCTACGAAGCCTTGCCGCCGGACCTGAAGCGCGCGCAGGGTTGAGCCCGTCCAACACGTTTATGAGGTCTCATTTTAGAGACCTCATAAACTGCAAAGCCTTGTTAACGCGGTTCGGATTGCCGATATCAGCGCGGCGCACTTCTCGCCATGCGCATCAACATCCCCGGATACCCCATGCTTTATGCCATCGACCTTCTGACCACGCGCAGATCCGTCAAGCCGGTAGAGATGACAGGCCCCGGCCCCTCGCCGTCCGAGCTTGAAACCATCCTCACCATCGGCTCGCGCGTGCCGGATCATGGCAAGATCGTCCCTTGGCGATTCATTGTGTTCGAAGGGGATGCGCGCGCGAAGGCCGGAGAGATTTTCGGCAAGATCTTCCGGCTGAAGAACGTCACCGCGACACCGGATCAGGTCGAGGCCGAGAAGAAGCGCTTCCTGCACGCGCCGCTCGTCATCGCCGTTGTCAGCAAAACGTCGAAGCACCCGAAAGTGCCGCCATGGGAGCAGGAACTGTCAGCGGGCGCCAGCGCCATGAACATCGTCCACGCGGCGCATGCGCTCGGTTATGTCGCGAACTGGCTGACGGGATGGATGGCCTTCGACCGCGACGTACTCACCGCGCTCGGTCTCTCGGACGATGAAAAGATCGCAGGCTTCATTCACATCGGACATGCCGCACGACCGGCGGACGACCGGCCGCGCCCGGCACTCGGCGAGATCGTGACACGATTCTGATTACGCCGCCTTCGACGCGCGAGCGCCGAATTTTTCGAGCAGCGCGGCGATGTCCGACGCAGGCCGCGCGGCGCTGAACAGGAAGCCCTGCACCTCGGTGCAGCCTTCGGCGCGCAGCCGGTCAAGCTGATCGATAGTTTCGACACCCTCGGCTGTCGTCGAGATATTGAGGCTGCGGCCGAGCCCCGAAATCGCCCGCACAATGGCGATGCTATCGGGACGTTCTGCAAGATCGCGCACGAACGAACGGTCGATCTTGATCTTGTCGAACGGGAAACTGCGCAGATAGCTTAGGCTGGAGTAACCTGTTCCGAAGTCATCCATCGAAATGCGCACGCCGAATTCGCGCAACTGATGCAAAATGGCAAGGTTGGCTTCGCTATCGGCGAGGAAAATCGATTCCGTAATTTCAAGTTCGAGCCGCCGCGGCGACAAACCGGACAGCGCCAGCGCTGTGAACACCGCCTGCGACAGGTTTCGGCTGCGAAACTGTGCCGCGGAAAGATTGACAGCCACCCGCACCTCGGGCGGCCATGCGACCGCCTGCCTGCACGCTTCACGCAGCACCCATTCCCCCAAAGGCACAATGAGCCCGATGTCTTCGGAAAGTGGAATGAAATCGGCCGGCGAGATCATGCCCTTTTCTGGATGCCTCCAGCGCAGCAATGCCTCGAAGGACACGATCCGATCCTGGTCAAGATCGACCAGCGGCTGATAGTGAAGTTCGAACTCGCCATTGGCCAATGCGTGACGCAGATCAATCTCCATGTCGCGGCGGCGCTGCGCATGGCGATCCATTTCCTTCTCGAAGAAATGATGCACGCCGCCGCCGTCCGACTTGGCGCGATACAGCGCCATATCGGCATTGCGCAGCAATTCTTCCGCAGTTCGTCCATCACCGGGCGCAATTGCTATGCCGATGCTGGCCCCGATGACGACTTCAAGATCGTCGATCTGGTAAGGCGCGCTCACGATCTCGATGACCTGGGCGGCCTGCGCGCTAACTTCATTGGGTGATGTGACGGCACCGAGGATCATCGCAAATTCGTCGCCGCCCAGCCGCGCAACCAGATTTCCGTCGCGTACATTGGCCGCAAGCCTGTTGGCAACCTGCATCAACAGCTTGTCGCCGACCGGATGACCGAAGGAGTCGTTGACGTTTTTGAACAAGTCGAGATCGATGCAAAGCACCGCGACACTTTTGTTCGCCAGATGATTGCGCTCGAGGGCGTTCCGCAACCGCTCCTGAAACATCACGCGGTTGGGAAGATTCGTCAGCCCGTCATGATGCGCCATATAAGCGATCCGGGCTTCGGCCCTGCGCCGCTCGGTAATATCGACGGCGGATACCAGAAAGCTGTCACGGCCTTCAAACGACACGCGCCGTCCGAATGTCAGGACGTCGATCTCGCTGCCGTCAGCCTTGAGATGCCGCCAGTTGCGTCCGGAATCATAAACATCCCCGACGCCGACCAGCGAGCGGGAGTGTTCTTCCCGCTCATCTTCCGGCCACAAATCCTGCAATTCCATGGCGAGAAATGCACCTCGGTCATAACCGTAATGGTTCAACGCGGCGTCGTTCACGTTCCGGAATTTTCGCGTCTCGACGTCGAACACCCACATCGGCATGGGATTGCTGTCGAACAGCAGTCGGAACGACTGCTCACGGCGCTTCATATCCGTAACATCGGTAAGGGACAGCGCGAGCATATCTCCGACAGGAGCCGCGCTGATCTTCAGCGTGCTGACATCATCGCTGACTTCAAACTGCTCGCTGGCCGCCCTGTTGATTACCGCGCTCAGCTTGTCGAAGATTTCCCGCGAGCAGAGCGCATGTGCGCCGGCGCGCAGCCGTTGCCAGCGCAATTCATCCAGCGGCAGCCGAAGCAGGCGCGCCGCACCTTGATTGAGGTGCACGATCTGAAAGTCTGCCGGAAGGCCGTTCGCGTCCCGGATGGTCGCCAGCGACATCACGCCATCGCCGGCGGCCGAGAAAACAGCGTCGAGAAGGTTGTATTGAAGACCGCGCCGGTTGACGTAGACGCTGGTCATGGTCCCGCCCCAGCGCGAGGCAACCGGAAGAGCGAACACATCATGGATTTGAACCAGACCATCGCGGACGCAATGCGCCGTCGCGAGATAAGGCTTGCCAGTCTGACGTGCGCTCGCAGCAGCTTCCCTCAACACCAGCGCACAATCCGGAGGAAAGGCATCGAATGGCGTATCGCGAATTTCCGTCTCGAGCCATTGTTCGACGTAACGCCCTGCATGGGAGACCTTTAACTGAAGGCCCTCGTCCTTGATGAGCATGACGTGGTCGGCCAGGCGGCCAAGACTGCCCAGCAGAACGTCGTCAAAGAATGGCAAGTCTCTTCCCGGCTGAAGGGCCGCCTGCCACTTGCGCCGCAAAACTGAAACGTCGCTGAACAAATCCGCATTTGAGTTTCGTTTCGACTTTGCGACGGCAATCACGGCACACTCCACCACATCGACACGACGTCCTGTCGTGTCAGCGGACTGCATCCAAGGCAGACGCGCTTAAAGCTGCGTAAATGCAGCGAACCGGCGGACCGGATACGCAGCTTGTGGCAGCTCTAAGTGATCTGATGGTTAGTGCGTCTTAGAAACTATGACGGATTTGCTACACGGATCTGCTGCAAGGTCAGCGCGCGATCACTTCGACTTCGCCATCGACGCCGTTGCTGACGTTGAACGGGCGTTCGAACACCTTACCTTCGTTCTTCGCGATCACGCGGTATTCTCCCTCGGAGAGGATCACCTTCGGGAACGCGCCGTTATATTCCTTGATGACGTCGCCTGCGGGCGTGATCACCGACCACGCAGTGTTGGCCAGCGCTTCGCCGCCCTTGTCGCTCACGAGCTTGAGCGTGATAACAGCCGCGCGGTGCGTACAGATCACATCGGTCAGCTTGCCAGCCTGAACGCGAATGTCCGAGCGCACCACCGAATTCGCGTCGCCGTAATTCGAGATGATATAATAAGTCCCTTCGGGAACGAGCAGCACATCGCCTGCGGCGACGTTCTGCGCCAGCGGCGCGCGCTCGCCGACTTCGAACTGGCTGCCCTTGTAGATCGAGAACGTGATCTGGCCCTGCGGGATCTTGGTGGTGCCGACACGCCCCTCGATGCGCAAGCCACCGGCGGGAAGATCGAACTGTTCACGCAGCGTATCGTTGCGCAGCGTGACGGGGCGAACCGCACTGACGAGGCCAAGCGAGGCATGAACGACGTAGCCGCCCGGAGCCAGAACAATGTTCGGGGTTGGGCTGCGATCTTCGCGCACGAGTTGGAAGGCTCCGCTGGCGTCGGGCCTGTCGGAATAGACACGCCACACCACGCCGCTGGTCACAGCCGGAAGATCTTTTCCAAAGCGCGCATTGAGTGCGAGTACGCCTTGTTGCGGGACGGGTGCGGTCGCCAGTGGGGCTGTCGCGGGCGGCAAGGCCGTCGTTACCGGAGGCTGTGTAAGAGTTGCCGGCAATCCGGGCGTCGCAGCCGGTCCGGATGGCGGTGCCAGGCTGATCGCTGGGCCGGACGGCGTTAGCCCCTGGGGCACGTTGGCCGGAGGAATGGGCGGCGGCGCATCCCCGATGAACTGGGCCAGCGCAGGCTGGGAGAGCCCGATCGCGAGAACACACGTCAACGCGCGCATCCATGCCAATGCACGGTGATGCACGGGGGCCATGGAGCCGGTCCGCGCGCTGCAAACGGCTGTCCTGCGGCTGTGTCCGGGGGCTGTCATGGCGGAGGTTTTTCACCGAAAACGAGGCAAATTCAAGCCTGACTAAGCTCTTGACGCCATTTCCGGGGATAGCCGGGAGATTGCTGCCTTCTGTAGTCCCACAAGCCGCGCTACAGTCACATTTCCTGATTACGCGAAACGCGTGCCACCGGCACAATCACAGGCATTTGCGTACTCATGACCAGATCGGGTCGAACACGGCCGATTCGCCGTCATGAGGTCTCAGGAGACCGACGTTGCTCGAAAGTTTGATTGGATTTCGCCAAAACGGCGCGCGGGGCAAGATGGAGCTAGGGGCGGCACTCACCAAGAAACCGAAGATCGGTCTGGCACTCGGCGGCGGCGCGGCGCGCGGCTTCGCACATATCGGCATCCTGCGGACGCTTCTCGCGAACGGCATTGTGCCGGACATCGTGGTTGGCACCTCGATCGGGGCGGTTGTCGGCGGCTCTTACGCGGCCGGTCATCTCGACACACTCGAGGCTTGGGCGCGAGGGCTCCTGCCCCGCAATATCTTCAGCTATCTCGACATCCGCCTGAGCGGCTCCGGTCTGATCGGCGGCAGCAAGCTCGCAGCCCAGCTCGAAGCCTCGTTCGGCGATATCTATATCGATGAACTTCCGCTCAAGTTCGCGGCGGTTTCCACCGAGGTCAACACCGGGCACGAAATCTGGGTCACCAACGGCAAGCTGGTCGATGCGGTGCGCGCGTCCTACGCCCTGCCCGGCATCTTCGAGCCGGTGCTGATCGGCGAGCGCTGGCTGGTCGACGGCGCGCTGGTCAATCCAGTGCCGGTCTCCGCGGCGCGCGCGCTTGGCGCGGAAATCGTCATCGCCTGCAATGTCTCGACCGATGTGTTCGGCCACGGCACCATTATCTCCGCCTACGGCCGCGCCACCGAAGAAGCCGCGCCGGTGGACGAGCCGCCGGTGCCGGAAAAGCGCGGCTTCGGAAAATTCTTCTCGGCGGAGAAAACCGTGAAGCGCGAATTCTTCGGCAGCGCCGGACGGCCCGGCATCTCGACCGTGATGGTCGAAGCCTTCAACATCATGCAGGACCGGATCACACGTTCGCGTCTGGCTGGTGATCCGCCGGATGTGCTGATCTCACCGCGCGTCGGCAAGGTCGGCTGGTTCGACTTTCACCGTGCGGAGGAAATCATCGCGCACGGAACGCGCGCCGCCGAGCGCAACATCGAATCGATTCAGGAAGCGATCAAACTGCTGAGCCCGACATCCAACCAGACGCCGGGCACCGCGCAACCGACGCAGCCGTAGGATTGATCTCTGAATTGAAGACGTTGCGGGTCGTCCCGCAGCGTAGCATCGCCTAGGCCGTCTTGATGTAGTCCTGCAGGGCTTCCTGTTCGCGCTCGTATTCCGCGACACGCCACTTCACCACGTCGCCGATCGAGATCAGACCCACGATCCTGTCGTTCTCGACCACGGGCAGATGGCGGAATTTTCCGGAGGTCATGACTTCCATGATCGCAGCGACGGTATCCGATTCATGACAGGTGATGACCTTGGATGTCATCACGCTGCGCACCGGCTCGTCGAGCACACTTGCACCGCGCTCCCCCAGCACGCGCACCACATCACGTTCGGAGAGAATGCCGTCGATCTTCTGGCCGCTCATCACCATGACGGCGCCGATACGTCGTTCGCTGAGAATTTTGATGGCTGCGGAAAGTTTGGCGTCGGGCGATACGCTGATCACCTGATGACCTTTAGAACCAAGAACCGATCGAACCGTCATTGTAGCCTCCCGAAAATTCCACCGCGCGAGCGCAGTCTGCCGTTGAGTCAAACAACGTAAGGCCTGTTTGGTTTCGTCTACCTCCCAAAATGCGCACCGATGATGAAGCAAATACCATCACCCCGCAAGGCGGCGGCGACGGCAGCATAGCTGCTGACTGATCGTGAAATAAGATGCTGGGTCAGTCGGCCGCAGGCGGCAACGCGCCTGCGTTATTGTCCTGCACAAGCGCGCGCGGCACCGGATCGAACAGCGAAAACAGCACCAGACCTGCGACAAAGCCGCCGATATGCGCCTGCCACGCAATGCTCTGAGCAGATGCACCAATCGCGATCGCGCCAAGCCCGGTGATGATGTTGAGGCCGAACCAGACCGCGAGGAAACCCAGCACGCGCGAATTCTGCAAGGACTTGATCAACGAGAGCGCAGGCACCCGCGCCGCCACTTCCGCATCGCCGCGGCGGAATGAGAGAAAACTTCCATGCTGGAAAGCAAAGCGGATCGCCGCCGCCATCATGCCGGACACCGCGGCCGACGCGCCGATCATGGGCGCAACCTCATGCTGATGCGTCACAAGATGCGCGACCGCTCCCGCAATCGCCGTGACAGCGAAGAAGGCAAAGAACCGCGCAGTCCCGAACCGGCGCGCGACCGCGCTGCCGAACGGCAGCATCCACAGCATGTTGAAGGCGATATGTGTGATGTCTGCGTGCAGAAAAGCGTAGGTCAGGAACGTCCACACTTCCGCGCCGACACCGCCGGGAAATTTCCCTGCCAGAACCGACGCGTCATACCGCGCAGGCACGAAACCGAACGTCCAGATCACTTCCTGATCGGTGGCGAGCGGCAACAGGGCGCGCAGGCCGTGAATGGCGGCCATGACGACAATGACCGCAGTCATCGCGAACGGGATGGTCAGGATCGGTTCGCGGGGGGATTCTGGGGCGTCCAAGGGCACATATATCCGAAGCAGGCGAGCGTTCTTCTGAGATAGGCGGCTTTCGCGGTGCGGTGCAAGCACAGTGGCCCGTCTTGAAAAGAAAAAGGGAGGGCTTGAAGGCCCTCCCCTGGTCTTTGTTGGCTCTTTGCCGGTCTTGTCGCGCCGTCCGGGTATCCCCACCCCTCCCGCGCAATGACCAGATCGTTTTCCGCCGCCTGTCTACAACTTGAGTTCTTAGCCGCCGCCGACCCTGGAGGAGATCGGCGGTTTGGAGTGCCCGGACACTACCTGCCCTGCGTAGATCCACGAAGCTCGTAGTTAATTTAACGTTAACAACGCAAACCTGCCCCCGCAAACCCCAAACACCCGCTTCGGCATGGACGCTGCACCCCAAGTCCCGCACAACAGAAAGGGGCCTCGCGGTGCCTGAAAGCGGGACAAATCTGTCCCGCCGTCGTCATCCGCGGGGCGGGATTCATCGATGAAACATCCGGCAAACCAGGAATTCTACGCCTACTGGGACGAGCAGCGCGCGGGCGCTCTCGCCCCGGAGCGAAGCGATCTTGGGCCTGAAAAGGTCCGGCATCTCCTGGGAGATATATTTGTCCTGTCCTGCAATCCGGCTGCCGGTTACCCGTTCCGGGTGGCCGGAACCCGGATGTGCGCCCTTCTCGGCGCTGACCTCAAGGGCCGCAGCTTTACCAGCCTATTTTGCGAGGCCGACCGCGAGGACATCGCGGACATTCTCGGAATTGTGGCGGACGAAACCCAGGCGACTGTCGCGGGCCTCTCCGCATTCACTCCGGACGGTTTGCGGTTTCACCTTGAACTGCTGCTGCTTCCGTTCAGCGCCCGCTCCCACAGCCCCGTCAGCATGACCGGCCTGCTCGCGCCGCTCTCGGCTGTCGACGGATCGCAGGCTTACGGCAATCTGAAGGATTTCAGCCTGACCTCGTGGCGGCATCTGGAGCAGGATCACGGCCGTCCGCGCGCGCTGCGCAAATGGTCGCTGATCCGCGGCCTCACCGTCTATGAAGGCCTGCGTTAAGACAGCGCGGTTCCCGTATAGCTAACGCCTCGTTAACCCTGAGCGCCGTAAGGTTCATCATACCGAAGACCGGTCAACCGGTGTGATGATGGCGTTGGCACAACAACAATCGATCCGTCCCTCGGCGCAGGAGCGGCGCCGCTTTCAGCGCGTGAAGGTTCACCTGCTCGGCCGCTACATGCTGGCGGACAGGCGCGAATTTCCGTGCCAGGTCATCAATATGTCCCCCGGCGGGCTCGCCATGCTGGCACCCGGCATCGGCAATGTCGGCGAACGCGTCGTCGCCTATCTCGACCATATCGGCCGCGTCGAAGGCAAGATTACCCGCCTGCTCGACAACGGCTTTGCCATGACGGTCGGCGCCACCCCGCGCAAGCGTGACAAACTCGCGGCCCAGCTCACCTGGCTGGCCAACCGCCAGATCCTCAATCTGCCGGAAGACCGCCGCCACGACCGCATCGTGCCGCGTAATCCGATGTCGATTCTCAAATTCGACGACGGCCGGGCCATGGCCTGCCGGATCATCGACCTGTCGCTGTCGGGCGCGGCCCTTGCCGCCGAGATCAAGCCGCTGGTTGGCGAAGCCGTCATACTCGGCCGCGTGCAGGCCCGCGTGGTTCGCCACCTCGAAGAAGGCTTCGCGATCGAGTTCGTTCACGCACAGCTTCCCGAGACTGTCGAAGATAACGTAAGCGCGCAGTAAAGAGCGGCGGTTACCGGTTTCTGATTTTTGAGGCCAATCAGGGCGATACCCGCATCCGGGTATCGCCCTGATGCTTTTGGGCCGACCGATTTTGCCCCGTCGCCGGAGCGGCGGCGACCAGAAAACATCCATAAAAATCAATAGCTTACGGCATAATAGATAAAATTTGAATCGAATTCGATTATCTCAAATTTTATGCGTATTTTATTCAAGTATAGATCGAATTAGCCGCGTCTTTTACTTGTATTCGTCTCAATTGTACTTTGACGACTTAGCGGCGGCGCAAATCCTTTGTGTGAAAAGTGGTCCCAACAAGAAAAACGGGGGCCACAATGGTTTCAATTCGTGGACGGGGCGTTGGTCTGGCGGTTGCTGCCAGCCTTTTCGGAATGACGATTGCGGCGCAGGCCGCGAGTGAACGCGTTCTTTATGCAAGCCTCGGCGACGCGACACGCGCGCCGATCGGCTGGGTTGAATTCTGCAACGAGAATCCGCGCGATTGCCGCAGTGGCGCGACGCAGGCCCGCGACATCGTGATGACGCAGGCCGCATGGAAGGATCTCGTGCGGGTCAATCGCTGGGTCAACGAGACCATCAAGCCGATGACCGACATGGATCACTGGGGCGTTATCGAGAAGTGGTCGTATCCGACCGACGGATATGGCGACTGCGAAGACTACGTCCTGCTCAAGCGCAAGATGCTGATCGACGCCGGATGGCCGCGCGAGGCGCTGCTGATCACCGTGGTCCGCGACAAGAAGGGCGAAGGTCACGCAGTCCTGACCGTGAAATCCGACAAGGGCGAATTCATCCTCGACAACCAGAACGAGGAAGTCGTCGCATGGACCGACACCGGCTACCGCTTCGTGAAGCGGCAGTCGCAGACCGATGCCAACACATGGGTGTCTCTGGGAGACTCGCGCCCGGCTGTCGCGACTGCAAGTTCACGCTGAGATTTGGAGCATGACCGAGCCGTCATGCTCAAGATGAATACTTGAAGAGATAGGAACACACGACCCGGTCGTATCCCCACCCCTCCCCGTCCCAGACCGGTTCGTGCGCGGCCGAGCTTCCCCCAAAGCTCGGCCGCAACTTTTTTGCTTATTGCCGATTGCTTGACGTTCGCCTAGAGAACGCCTAACAAGCGATTAATGCAATCTATAAGAGTACTCCTGTCGGCACACCTCGGAAATGCGAATCAATTTAAATGAATGTTCGGATTTTCAGAATTGTCGTTACGACGACACTTCTGCTCGCAGTCGGTTGGATAGCTGTCGCAAGTATCGACCGAGAACAGCTCATTGAGACCGTCAAGTCCCTTGATGCTGTAAACTTAGGACTCACTGTTTTTTTCCTGCTCTTGAGTTCACTGTTCGCCTCATTACGCGTGCGCTCAATTGCAGCCGGCCTTGGCTATTCTCTTTCCCTTCGCGATTCAATCGCAGTACTAAGCCTTGGCCAGCTTGGCGGCGCGATCTTCTTCCAAATTTTTGGTCAGTTGGCCGCTCGCGGATCTTATCTGTCGCGCCGCGACGTCCCATTCGCCGGAACAGTGCTAATCACTGGCCAAGAAAGAATCGCAGCAGCCCTTGTCTCCCTGTTACTCGCAACCATCGGTGCGCTTTATCTGTTCCGCGCCATTACCTTCGATCTGAATAGCGGTGGCACTGATCTTGTCTGGATTCTCGTAGGACTCGCACTTGCCGGTATTGCGGCTGTGCGAATCTGGTTCGACGAAATTCAAACGGCTTTTTCTAGTATCAGCGCAGCGGGAATAGTCCGGGTCATAATATCAATCCTGTATTCGGGCGCCGTTCAACTCTCAATGATGGGAGCTTATCTCTGTACGGGGAAAGCCCTCGCCCCCGCAATCCCACTCTCCGATCTTACGGCGGCGATAACATTGGTCATGTTCGCTTCCAGCATTCCAATCAGCCTTGCCGGATGGGGCGTGAGAGAGATAAGTGCGGTGGCCGCGCTCGGAGCCATTGGCATGAAAACCGCGGCAGCAGTTTCCACTGCGATTCTGATCGGCGTGCTGTCTATCGCGTTAGCTGGGATACTGGCACTATATTCCGCGCATGCGATTGCTATCAGGCCAACCTATCATCACACAGCGAAGCCAAGCGGCAAAACCCTGCATCAGAACGTTCTATCAAAAATCCTTCCTCCACTCGCAGCAACACTCGTCTTCTTTCAGATTTTGATCCCCACGGGATTGACGCCACTTAATGCGAATCTAGCAGACCCGATTGCGATCCTTTGTGGATGCATATTTATCCTCGCTCATTTGCGAAGCCAGCCGCCGGCTTGGCGCATCAGCGGAATAAATTTACACGTCCTTGCATGTACGATAGTCATCACCCTAGCGCTTCTTATCGGCGCCATTGCAGTCGGATGGACGCAATGGGCTGTGACGAATAAATATCTCGGCTGGTTAGTGCTGCTCTGCTACGGAGCGACTGGCGCAATGGCCACGAAATTTTCCTTTAGTAAAGTTCTTTCTACATTCATTAGTGTCGGCTGCGCTATATGCATACTGGAAATAGCTCGCGCGCTTATGACAAGCCTTGGTTTTTTTCAACCCGTATTCGTTGCCGGATTATCGAATAACCCCAACGCATTTGCATTCCAATGCATTATGCTCCTCGCAGCTTCACTTGCATACCGACCTCCTAGTATCGCGACAATCGCTCTTGCTCTCACGGGCGTCTGGTTATCTTCATCTCGCTCGGGAATATGCACCGCTGTCATTGTGATGGCCGTATCCACCCTGATGATCGACCGATCATGGAGAAAGATTGTACCAGCGCTTTTCGCAGCGTCTATTATCGGAGCTTTTCTGTTTTTACTGCCAAATTTCACAGGCGCACATACATCGCTTTCAAATCCCATAAAAGCTCTCACGGTGGGGAGCGCTTCATCAACAACAGAACATCTCAAAAGCATGATCGATGGGATCACGATGTTTGTTGCAAATCCGTTTTTCGGCGCAGGCCTCGGTACATTTATCGCAACTTGGAATGGCCCATATCCGCTCATTATCCATTCGACCTCAATCTGGCTGTTAGCCGAGTTCGGATTGTTTGGCGCCTTAATTTTCATTTCCCCTATTGTCAGGATATTTATCGTTGAAGCGCGAAAATTCCGTAACAACGATGTTGCTGGCAACCTGCTCGTTTTGATCATTGCCGGCTTTTCCGCAATGTCGATTTTTCATGAATTCATGTATCAGCGAACATTCTGGTTCCTTCTCGGACTGGCTCTTGCTCATACCGTGTCATTCACGAACGAACGCCGAACATCGGTTCAGCAAGCGCTGACTTGAGACGGCCTAGGCTCTTCAGACCGGTTCGTGCGCGGCCGAGCTTCCCCCAAAGCTCGGCCGCAACTTTTTAATCATCGCTGACAACGCCGAACTTCTGCGGCATCATACGCGCGGGAACATGAGTTGCCCGCATTTTTTGATTCCGGAATACATAGGGGTGGAAATGATTTTCAAGAGCAGTTGGTCAGGAAGACTTGCGACGACACTTCTCTCCGTTCTCGCACTGAGCTTCGGACTCGCGCAGGCGGAAGCTGCGACCGTGGTCGCGCTCGGCGCAAGCAACACCTACGGCAAAGGCGTTGCACGCAATCAGGCCTATCCCGCGCAACTTCAGGCGATCCTGAAGGCCGGCGGTAAGTCTGTTCGCGTCGTCAATGCAGGCATCAACGGCGACACCACCGAGGGCATGTTGCGGCGCATGGATCGGGCCGTACCGAACGGCACCAGCGTTGTCATCCTGCAGCCCGGCGGCAACGACCGGCGCCAGGGCAGTCCGGATCGCACCTCGGAGATACAGAGCCGGCTAAGCGCGCGCGGCATTCCGGTTATTATGATGAGCAACAGCATGCTTTCCGGATTGCCGAAACAAGCGGATGGAATTCATCTGACACCCGAGGGCTATCAGATGCTGGCGAGATCCATTGCACCCAGTGTTCAGAGCGCGATGGGCCGCTAATGCCATCAAATGAAAACCCCGCCACGGCGGGGTTTTCATGTTGGCCGCAGCGTCGATCCAACCTATCGCGGCAGCGTCAAAGGCAGCAGCTCACGCAGACGCGGATCGCGGAGATAAAGTCCGCCCCAGGTCATGACACCGAGCAGCAGGCAAATGAGCTGCGGCGGCGATCCAAATTCACCAAGCCGGAAGTGGGCGCAGATCGCGCCGCCGAGAAATGCCGTGGTGAGGATCGCGCCGAGATAGACCGTTCGCGGGATCGCGTAGAGAACACCGCAAACGAGCATGATGATCCCCAGCGGTACAGCGAGGCTCATCGGGAATCCCGTGGCGTCCATCGGCTCTTTCAACAGATGCGGGGCGAACAGCTGAACTCCTGCGTCGGCCAGCAGCGCCAGCACCACGAGGGCACTGATGACATCGCCAATCCAATTGGCTGCGGTCTTCTGCGCCATGATATTTCCTTTGGTTTGTAATGATTTCGTCCACGACAACAGGCGGGCACTCGCAATCCGCGCGCCGGGACGTGATGGAAAGGCGCGATGGGCCACGGGCGCGCCTGCGCGTCAATGTGAAATTACTTGCAATTCAGCGGCTAAAAAATCCGCGGCAGGGCTTGAAATGGACAAGCCCTGTCACCGCACAGGATTCGCCCGGACCCCGGGCGGGCGCGTCAGCCGATCTTTTTCAGCCCTGCCTTGAAGCGCTTGCCGTTATGGACGTAATGCGCGGCACCATAGGTCATGGCGGTGACCTGCTCGGGCGTCAGCGTCTTGATCGCACGGGCCGGCGCGCCGATCACAAGTGCGCGATCTTCGAATGTCTTGCCTTCGGTGATGATCGATCCGGCGCCGACGATGCAACCCTTCCCGATCCGCGCACCATTCATGATGATCGCGCCCATGCCGATCAGCGCGCCATCTTCGATGGTGCAGCCGTGCAGGATGACGTTGTGACCGATGGTGCAGTTGGTGCCGATGGTCAGCGGAAATCCCGGATCGGTGTGAAAGGTGCAGTTGTCCTGCACGTTGGAGCCCTCGCCGATCTCGATCAGTTCATTGTCGCCGCGCAGCACCGAACCGAACCACACGCTTGCTCCGGTCTTCAGGTGCACGTTGCCGATCACCGCCGCGGTTTCAGCGATGAAGTACTGCCCGTCGGCAGGCAATTGAGGGGATTTTCCGTCGAGTTCATAGATCGCCATTCATGGTCTCCTTCTGCGGCGACCATGCCACGAACAAACCGGCTCTGGCGAGAGTCTCAAAATAACGGGTCAGGCGATAACGCCGGTGCGCTCCAGCAGCATCAGCACGAACGTCCCGGACATCATGCTCCAGAACCCGGCGATGACGGTGGCGATGGCAACGAACTGAACCCGCCGGCCTTCGATGATGCGCCCGCGAATGGTGTTGCGCATGATGATGAAGGGCGCGGCGAAGACCAGAAACGGCACGGCCGCGAATGCTTTTGGCGCGGCCTTCTCCATCAGCAATCCGAAACCCGGCGGCTTTTCCATCAGGGCCTGAAAGCCGCTGTTGAGCGCGCCCGCGATGGCAAATCCGATGAAAAGGGCAAAGAAGGAATTCAACGCTTCGGGCGACATCTGACACTTCCACGCACACGGTCACTTGGAGCCACCAGGCAGGGACAGCTCACCGTCAGACTTCGCAAAATGCCGCCGCGCCCGCCACTTTATCCTTAAAGAAAGGTTAACACGCCCGCGCCGCCCGGCTTCGTGCGCATGGCTCCGGGCACGCCTTATCCGCGTGGAACCGCCGGAAATCCGTTCGCGCATGGCATACTCCCCGGCGATTCGGCCCGTCTCCAGCGGGCCCCAGCCCGAATGTCCTCACCCCGGATCATGGCCCTGTCTTCGTCCAACCCATCCCGCCCTGTTTCCACGCCGCCAGTCCGACGCAGCCATGCCGTGCCGTTTCTGGTGATGGGGGCGATTGGCGCCTGCGCGATCGCGGCTGTTGCGTATCTGCTGTGGCCGACCTGGGCGGTCGAAAAAGCCGGCGATCCAGACAGGCTGCCGATCAGTATCGGCAATACGCTGTTCAATGTGCCGACCAAAGCGATCCGCGTGAAATTGCAAAAGCGCACCGGCCCGCAGGAGCGCGTCGATCTCAGCCTGATCTATCCATCACTGGAGGCACCGGAAGCACGGCGTCCGGTCAGCGCCGAAACGGTCGAGGAAAACCTGCCGGAGATCGACCGGATTTTCGTGTCGATCGCGGCACATCACGATGCGCTGTCACCGGACGAGCGGACGCGGACGATCTATCCGCGCTATCTCGATCCGGCGGCAGGAAGCCTGCAGGATGGATTGAGCATCCGTCCGTTCCGGGAGAATACGCCTTACGCGAACGAGGACCTCGTTTACGCCTCGTCACCGCAGATCATCGCGCGCTGTACGCGCGATGCGAAGACGCCGGGCATGTGCCTGAGCGAACGGCGGATCGAGGGAGCGGATATCACGTTCCGCTTTCCGCGCGACTGGCTGTCGAAATGGCGGGATGTGGCGGGAGCGATGGATCAGATCATCGCACGGATGCGCAGACCGCACGGGTAGAGTTCACAGACAAATACCTGGAGCAGCCGTCATCCTGAGGTGCGAGCTTTGCGAGCCTCGAAGGATAATGGCGTATGACTGTTCACGTTAATCGTCTCGTCATCCTTCGAGGCTCGCCGCGACGGCTCGCACCTCAGGATGACGGATCGCGATTGTAAAAGGGAAAGCAGTTCCGGCATCTCCCTCATGTCGAGAATTCAGGGAGTATGGGTCCCCGCCTTCGCGGGGACGACGAGCCGTTAAATATTAAACTTCTTCCTCGATGTCAGTCTCGAGGATCGCCATCTGGAACTGGAACGACCGGTCATCGTCCTCATCATCGACGAACAGCACGCCGATAAATTCCTCGCCGATATAGACCTCGGCGGAATCGTCCTTCTTCGGGCGCGGCACAACGCGGATCTTTGGATTACCGAACAGGCGCTTGAGATAAGCGTCGAGCTTTCTGACTTCCGTAACGTCCACGGGCGTTTCTCCAACTGAACAATGATTGTTGGCGACAGCTTTAAAACGATCCGGCGCGGATCGCTAGGGCCTGCATCAAAAGGATCGCGATAAATCGCAATCAGTTTTAATCAGACGCCGCCATTGAGCATCTGGTTCATGGTGCGCGACGGCTCCGAACAACCCGCCTCGCCGACGATCTTTGCCGGCACGCCAGCAACCGTAACGTTGTTCGGCACGTCTTTGAGCACGACCGAGCCGGACGCCACGCGCGCGCAATGACCGACTTCGATATTGCCGAGAATCTTCGAACCCGCGCCGAGCATGACGCCGTGGCGGATCTTCGGATGCCGGTCCTCGTTTTCCTTGCCGGTGCCGCCGAGCGTCACGCCATGCAGGATCGATACATCGTCCTCGATCACCGCCGTCTCGCCGACAACGAACCCGGTGGCGTGGTCGAGGAAGATGCCGCGGCCGATGCGCGCGGCCGGATTGATGTCGGTCTGGAATTCAGCGGACGAACGGCTCTGGATGTAGAAAGCAAAATCCTTGCGGCCATTGTTGTAGAGCCAGTGCGCCAGACGATGCGCCTGAATGGCGTGGAAGCCTTTGAAGTAGAGCAGCGCATCGATGAAGCGCGACACCGCGGGATCGCGGTCGTAGACCGCGACGAGATCGGCGCGGAATGCGTTGCCGAGATCTGGATCGGCTTCAAGTGCATCATTGTAAGCCTGACGGATCAGATCGCCGGACAGCGCCGAATGATCGAGGCGCTCGGCGATGCGATGCACCACCGCGTCTTCAAGACGGTCGTGATGCAGCACGCTGGAATAAATAAAGGTCGCCAGCTCGGGCTCACGCTGCACGATGGCCTCGGCCTCGTCGCGAATACGGGTCCATACAGGATCGACGGTCGAGAGGGCCGCCTTCGTATCAAGATGATGCTTCACCATGGGAACAGTCCGGCTGATAGCGTTGAGGATATCTTACCACATAATGGGTTGTTGGAAGGCCACAACGTCCGGCAAGGTTGACGCCGGAATAATGTTCTCCTTCCAGCGTAGAATAATTATCTATGGCGAGCGAAATCAGCCTCGCTGTCCAAGGAACTCCAGCACGCCTTCCTTGTAAACCCGGTCGCCGACCGCGCGCATGTGGTCGCGGTTTGGAATATCAAGCACTTGCGACCCTGAAATGACGTCCGAGAGGCGTTGCGCGGAGCCCGCAATGTCGTCGGTTGTCCCAACTGCAATCAGCGTGGGAACGGTAATCGCGGACGCTTCCTCACGCGTCATCAGCCGCCTTGATCCGCGCAGACAGGCTGCAAGCGCCCTGCGATCCGAGCGGGTCTGATCTGCAAATGCCCGGAACGTGCGGCCGACAGGATCGGTCACGTCATCGAGCGACGCGGCTTCAAGCGCGGTGGCGACATTCTCGCCCGGCCCGCCGCCTTCGATCAGGCCCATGCCGATCCCGCCGAGAATGATCTTGTTCAGGCGCTCCGGACTGCGCTGCCCGAGATACGCGGTGATACGCCCGCCCATCGAGTAACCCATCATGTCGGCGCGTTCGATGTTCAGATGATCCATCAGCGAGCGCACATCACCGGCCATGGTGCCGATGTGATAATCCTCTGAATCGTACAGCTTGGTGGACTCGCCATGGCCGCGAAGATCAAGCGCGATCACGCGCCGGGCCGCCTTTGTCAGTACCGATGTCCATCCCGGATAGGCCCAGTTCACATTCTTGCTGGATGCAAATCCATGCACGAGAACGATGGGATCGCCCTCACCTTCATCGAGATACGAAAGCTCAACGGAGCCGTTGTGAAAACTCGGCATCTTGTCGTCCATTAATTGAAGGTGATTTTAGCGGATGGCTGGGGAGCGAACTTTACCCTTGTGAGAGGCGCAAGACCAGTGCCCGGAAACTCGCCTGCCGTCATTGCGATGAGCACTTGCGACGAAGCAATCCAGTCTTGCTTCTTAAGAGTGGATTGCTTCGCGGAGTTTATCATCGGGCAGCGATTTGTGCCGACCCGTTGGCTCGCAATGACGATGCCCTACGCTTGTGCGTGAGCAAGCTCTCGCCTTGCGCGTTTGAGTTTGGAACGCTGAATCCACGCCAGCGTCAGCCGCTCGGTCGTGGCCTTGATGGAGGTGATAAATCCGAACAGCGCCAGCAATGCGGCGAACACCCACCATGCAAGGTTGAATGCACCGGCTGTCAGCAGCAATGCGCCGCGTCCGAGAATTTTCACGATGGCGCGGGTCTGACTGCCCTTGGATTCCGCGAGGCGTGCCGCACGCGCGACATCCTTCGGGCCGTCCGCGATACGCAGCACATCGAGCGCACCCTTGGTGCCGGCTTTCTCGCCGACACGCCCGACGTCTTTCGCGAGGCGAACAAGCGCTCCGGCTTTCTCGGCCTTGAACGCTGCTTTCATCGCACTGATAGTCTGGCCGGGGCGTGCGAGTGAAGCGTCGGCAACAGCCTTCTGCAGCATCGGCGCATCGACCACGCCGCGCGCCGAACGTCCCGCCCATTCGGTGAGGCCTGCACCCAGCCGGCCGACCTTGCGCGCATCCTTCACCATCGACAATCCGGCGCGAACCGGCGTCGCGCCGCCGGCGGACACATACGTTGCAGCCGTCACCACCAGGCCGGCGCTCGCCAGACCGAGCACCAGCTGGTCCGCTTCCTCGCCCATCGCCAGCCGCTTGCCTTCGCGCACCACGTCGCGAATGTCACCGAACACAAACAGATCGCCGGCAACCGTGCCGGAGAGAGAGGCGACGTCATCCGCCTCACCGGTCACGAGGCCGGTCGCGAAACGCTTCGCCATGCTTGCAGTGGAGTTCTCGTCCGCCACCGCCGCATCGACCCGCTCGCTCACGCCGGATGGCAAGACGACACCTCTGTCCTGCGCCAGTTCGACGAAGCTTTTTGCCAGATCGGCGTCCCCGGCTTTGAGCGCCTGTTCGGCACCTTGTCCGATTGTGGCACGGTCCGTTCGCAAGGCGGAATTGATCCGGGTGTCCGACAGGGCGACCGGATCGTCCTGCGCCATCAATAGCGTCCCGGCCTCGCGGGCATGGGGCAACAGCACGGCGAATACCGCCGCTGACGCGACGGCTCCCGCGGCGGCCACACCGATGCGCCGGGCTGGTTTCATGGCAACACTATCTCCTCAACCGGCCACAAGGTCCGGAATCCATGACTTTGCCATGACATGGTGCGCCGTTTTTCGAACACAACATCCCCTCCGAAAGAAGGGCTATCCCAACACGGCAGGATTGTGTCGAATTCACACGCTGACTTCCGGGGCGAATGGACGAATCCGGCGCGGCGATCTAGGAATTTGGTGTATCGCTCGGTATGTTGCAAAGCAGCGGCTGCGTCGTCGCTGTACGCTGGGTTATGGGCAAAAGACGCGGAAGATCAGGATTGGGGTAAAGTTGCTATGGCGGATCACGTCGTCCCTCACTTTCACAACGATGCGGGCGTGGCCATCATCGAAATCGGATCGCGCGAGTTCATGTGCGTGGGCGCGAATCCTCCTTTCGACCATCCGCATGTGTTCCTCGACCTCGGCGACGACAACGAGATCATCTGCCCGTACTGCTCGACGCTGTACCGCTACGCGAAGGATCTCGCCGCCGGACAGGCGCGCCCGCCCGAATGCGTCGTGAAAGACAAGGCCGCTTAACAAGCCGGTGGCGGACTCACGCACTATCGTTGTCGCTGGTGCGGGGATTGGCGGACTGACCACCACGCTGGCGCTTGCCGCACGCGGATTCCGCATTATCGTGATGGAACGCGCCGCCAGGCTCGAAGAAGCGGGCGCGGGGCTGCAACTGTCGCCCAATGCCAGCAGGATTCTGATCGAGCTCGGCCTTGAGCCCCTGCTTACGCCGCACGTCATCGCGCCCGACTCGATCAGCATCATGACCGCCCGGACGGCGAAAGAGATCGGCCGGGTGCCCCTCGGCGAGGCCGCCGTGCTGCGCTATGGCGCGCCCTACTGGATCGTCCGCCGCGCCGACCTGCAATCCGCGCTGCTGGCCCGCGCGGCCAGTCACCCCGACATCGACCTGCGGCTCGGTGCGCAGTTCGAGGATGTGGCTGTCTATCCAAAAGGCGTCACGGTGGTTCAGCGCCGGGTCAGTGAACGGCAGCAGGAACCGGCGCTGGCGCTGATCGGTGCGGACGGTGTCTGGTCCAGCGTCCGCCACCAGATTTTCCCGGAAGCCCAGCCGCAATTCACCGGCAGCATTGCCTGGCGCGGCACGGTCGATGCGTCGCAATTGCCGCGCGGCTTTATGACCCAGCGTGTGCAACTCTGGATGGGCACCAACGCGCATCTGGTCGCCTATCCGATGTCGGGCGGCAAGCGGATCAACATGGTCGCCATCGTCTCCGGCAAATGGAACAGGCCGGGCTGGAGCGAGCCCGGCGACGTGGTCGAAATTGCCAATCATTTTGCCGATCCGCACTGGCCGATTGCCGCACGCATGATGATCGGCGCGGTCGATAGCTGGCGCAAATGGGCACTGTTCGCGATGCGCGACGGCGGTGTCTGGAACAAGGGACCGATTGCCCTGCTCGGTGACGCGTCGCATGCGATGCTGCCATTCGCCGCGCAGGGCGCGGGCATGGCGATCGAGGACGCCGCGGTGATCGCCAAATGCCTTGATGCCTCGCGCGGCAATCCGACGGCGGCGTTCGCGCAATATGCCAGCCTTCGCACGTCGCGCGTCGGGCGCGTTCAGCGTACCGCCCGCAAGAACGGGCAGACCTATCACCTCGGCGGGCCGATCCGCTTCGCGCGCGATCAGGTGATCCGCGTCCTCGGCGGATCGCGCCTGCTGTCGCGGCAGGACTGGATTTACGACTGGAAAGCCTAACGCCGGCGGCGGGAGGCCGGTGCAGCAGGAGCCGAAGGCGCGGCGAGTTCGGCGCTGCAATTGTTCCGCGCCATCTTCTCATCAATAGCGTCGCGCTGCGCGCGCGACGCGCGGTAGTCGGTCTGATAGGCCAGACCCGACACAAGCGCCCCGCCCGCGCCGGTTTCGGCCTTCGCCATCAACCCTTCAAGCTCGACCACACGGTCATTGGTGGCTTTGCGGGCCGTGGCAAGCTGCTGACAATTGTAAAGATCGTATTTGGCCGGATCGACGAACACGCTCGACCCGAAAGGCGACTCTCCACCGGTGGCACACGCCCCAAGGCTTATGGTCATCGCGCCAAACAGCGCAACACACAGAACACGGCGCATCCGCGGCTTGACCAGATCGCTGATCATGGGGTCGGTCATCTGCACAAATTTCATGGCCGTCGTGTCGCGGGTCTTCGTGTTGAATTTGTGGTGGTGTACGTGGCCCCTGCCACACGAGGAAAGTGCGGTCGGGCGAGGCTGTCTCGATTGATTCCAGACCTGAATCGGTCGCGGCGCTTGTAGCATCAGTTATTCATAACTATCAGCTACATCTTGATAATTCATTCATTGGTCATCACGTGCCCATTTCTCCGTCTCCTCCGCTGCCGACGCGAACGGCTGTCGCCCCATGGCGCAGGCCGTTTGAAGCGTGGCTGGACGGGATCGAGCGCGGATGGGCTATCCCGGCCCTGCTTGCCGCCTTTGTTGCGGTCTGGATGCTGTATTTCAGCATCGCCTATATCGCGGGCGACCTGCACCCCGACGTTCTTGAGGCCTGGTCGGTCGGCCGCACACTGTCCTGGGGCAGCGGCAAGCATCCGCCCCTCATGGGCTGGTTCACCCATGCCTGGACCCTGATCTTCCCGACCACCGACTGGTCGATGGAATTGCTCGCGATGGTCAATGCCGCCGTTGCGCTCTGGGCGGTCGACCTCATCACCCGGCGCCATGTGCGCGGCGACAAGCGCGTCATCGTCATCCTTCTGCTGATGTTGCTGCCCGCCTATCAATTCCATGCCCAGCGCTTCAACGCCAACACGGTGCTGCTCGCGGTCTGGCCGCTTGCGACCTATTGCTTCCTGCGCTCGTTCGAAACGCGCACCCTGCTCTGGTCTGTTGCCGCCGGAGTACTCTGCGCCGTCGCGATGCTCGGCAAGTATTACTCGATCTTCCTGATTGCAGGCTTTGCCATCGCGGCGATCGCACATCCGCAGCGGCGGTCCTATCTCACCTCGAAAGCCCCATGGGTCTCGACCATTGCGGGGCTGATCGCACTGGCGCCCCACCTGCACTGGCTTGCGACCACCGGAGCGATGCCATTCCAGTATGCGGTGGATGCCCATTCCGGCTGGACGTTTTCCGGCGCGCTCTGGGAAGTCGCGATGTTCTTCGCCGGAATCGGAGGCTATCTCGCGATTCCGGCTATCGCACTCTTGCTGATGACTCGGGCGCACCTTCGGACTTTCGCTGGCAATCTGCGCCAACTCGATTCCGGATTGCTGCTGCTTGCCATCATTTTCACAGTGACCATCACTCTGCCGGCCATTGTCGCGATCGTCCTCGTCACCGACCTGCCGCCGCTCTGGAATCTGCAGGGATTGTTCTTTGTTGCCATTATCGCGGTGTGCTGCACGCGCTTTGCCATCGACCGGTTCGACACCGTCAATCTGACCGTTGCCGTAACCGCGCTGTGCGTCGGCGCCGTCATCGCAGCGCCATTCTATGCATCCTATCGCAACACGCACCCGTTCGAAATGCGCCGGAATTATCTCAAGCTCGCAGCGAACGAACTGACCAAGCGCTGGAACGACACCTACGACATGCCGCTCAAGCGGATCAGCGGGAGCGATCCCCTCGCGTTCGCGATGGCGTTCTACAGTCCGGATCATCCTGCCTATAGCCGCCCGTTCCGTCTTCAGGACCAGTGGCCGATCCCGAAGCGTGCGTTGCGAGCCGGATGGGCCGCGATGTGCTTCTCGGACGAGGGCGCATGTTTAAGCTGGATGCAGCAAGTCCAAGACACCACCCAGAGCGGACGGCGAATCGAATTCACGGTTCAGAGCAAACTGTGGGGCGTTCCGGGCGTTGAGGCGAAGATCGTCGCGCTGATCGTACCGCCGCAGGCCGGTCAACCGGCATTGCCGCCAGCCCCATTGCACGAAGAGAATCGAATTCAGGATTTCAGCGCCAGCAAGCGTGCGCCTTTCTGAGCTGACGCGGATAATACCTCAGAGAGTTTCCTGCTTGTGGCCGCATTCCTTGCAGGTGAAGCTTGCCCGCCTGGTGCCCTTCGCCGCCGTGACGCGGTTGGCCTTGCCGCACTTGCCGCAGGTCGCATCGATCCGGGTATTGCCCTGCTTGACGACGAGCGCCTTGCGCTCCATCGCCTCGCGCACCAGCCGCTCGGTTTCCTCGCGCAGGGCTTGCTTGTCCACCATTGTCGGTCCTTCGGACGGGAGTCAGGAAAATTCCTGGACGTATTCGGCAGCCTTTGTTTAGCGGGTCTTGCCCCCGTTTAACAAACCATATCCGTCGGCAACACGGCGAAATCGCCATTCGCCCATGCCGCCGGGGCGAACGGTCAGCACAGGACCGCTGGCATCGACCTGCGTCTTGCTGTTGCTCATGGTGCCGTTGTGGCTTTTCCATTTCAGCGAAATGGTATTGCCCCATACCCGGCAATCATAGACCCCGCCCAATGCACTCCGAAAGACAAGCCAGCCGAAGCTTTCATCGATCTGGCGCGGCGGCTGCGGCAGATTGAAATAGGAGTGGACGCTCGCCTGGCAGATCAGCGCGTTCGGCCAGGCCTCACCGCTTTGAGCGAAGGAAGCGGTTGGGGTCAAAATCTGTGAGGCGAGAAAGAGGCAGCCGGCAATTCTCAAAAGCACGTCCGTGTTCCGATCAGTCCACTATCTTGCCGAATCTCGTTTGGTGCGGACGGCGGGAATCGAACCCGCACGACGTTGCCATCGAGGGATTTTAAGTCCCTTGCGTCTACCAATTCCGCCACGTCCGCGCGGGCGGGTTGTAGCATCGCGCCGGGTACGGCTGAAAGCCCGGAAGGGGAAATATCCGCATAAGTCTGGCGTGCGCATGGTCGCATCCCGTCCAGACAAATTGCCAGTGCTTCGCCGGGCACGGTAGGGTGTCCCCGGTCCGCCCTCGCGCGGATACAGAACAACAAGCTGAAGAGGACGCGCCGCGATGGCTCAGGTAACCTACGAACAGATCAAGTACGAAGTGCAGGACAACATCCTGACCATCACACTCAATCGTCCCGACAAGATGAATGCGTTCACGCATGTGATGATGGACGAACTGATCTCCGCGTTCGATGCCGCCGATGCCGACGACAATGTGCGGGCCATCATCGTCACCGGTGCTGGCCGCGCCTTCTGTGCGGGCGCCGATCTGTCCGAGGGCGGCAAGACATTCGATCGCGCCGCACGTCCAGACCGCAAAAGCGCGCCGCTGCGCCCGAACGGCGAAGTCGAATGGAGCGACGACGCGGTGCGCGACGGCGGCGGCCGCGTGACTCTGCGCATCTTCAAGAGCCTGAAGCCGGTCATCGGCGCGATCAATGGTGCGGCCGTCGGCATCGGCGTCACCATGCAGTTGCCGATGGATATTCGCATCGCCTCCGCCGACGCGCGTTTCGGCTTTGTGTTCGCGCGGCGCGGCATCGTGCCGGAAGCGGCCTCGAGCTGGTTCCTCCCGCGCATTGTCGGCATCTCGCAGGCACTGGAATGGTGCTACTCGGGCCGCGTGTTTCCGGCACAGGAAGCGCTCGCCGGGCGCCTTGTCAACAAAGTGGTGCCCGCCGACGAACTGATGACCACCGCCCGCGCCATCGCGCGCGAGATCGTGGAGAACACAGCGCCGGTGTCCATCGCACTCATCCGCCAGATGATGTGGCGGATGCTGGGGGCGGACGATCCGATGGAGGCCCACAAGATCGACAGCCGCGGCATCTATTCGCGCGGTCAGTCTGCCGACGTGCGCGAAGGCGTGATGTCGTTCCTCGAAAAGCGCCCGGCGAAATTCGCACAGACGGTCTCGAAGGACATGCCGTCCTATTTCCCGTGGTGGACCGAGCGGGAATACAAGTAGGAGGCAGACATTCGAGCCTCTGTCCGCTTACTGCGCGGACGTCATAAAAATTGCGGTGTCGTCCCCGCGAAAACGGGGACCCATACTCCCTGCCTTTTCGATTTAAGGGACACGCTGGAGCAATCTTTTTGCTTTCATAATGATGTTCGGTGGTTATGGGTCCCGGCTTTCGCCGGGACGACGTGACGAGAGATCGCGCGAGTTGCGCACCTAATGCATCTCCAGCACCACGCGCCCGATGGCACGGCGGTCCATCAACAGACGCATCGCCTTCGCATAATCTTCCAGCGGCAGGCGATGCGAGATGTTCGGGCTGATGCGGCGCTCGTTGGCGAGCCGCGTCAGGTCCGCCATGCGCGCAACATTGAGCGCGGGATTCTTGCGCACGGCTTCGCCCGCACGCACACCGAGCACGCTGGCGCCTTTAATCAGGATCAGATTGGTTTTCGCCACGCCGACGCCGCCGGTGAAGCCGATCACCAGAAGGCGCGCGCCCCATGCGATGCAGCGCAGGCTGTCTTCGAAGATCGGCCCGCCCACCGGATCGAACACCACATCGGCGCCGCGTCCGTCGGTGATGCGCTTTACCGCGTCCTTGAACGGCTCGCGCCCATAAAGCACCCCATGATCCGCGCCACGCTGCTTGGCAACTTCAAGCTTTTCCTCGGATGAGGCGCAGGCAATGACGGTGGCGCCCGCCACCTTGCCGAGTTCGACGGCGGCGAGACCCACTCCGCCGCCCGCGCCGTGCACCAGCAATACCTCGCCGGGCGCGATCCGCGCACGATCATGCAGCGCATGCCAGGCCGTGCCATGGGCGGCGAGGAATGCCGCGCCCTGTGCATAGTCGAATGTCAGCGGCAACGGCATCAACTGATCGGGGGCGGCGATGATTTCATCGGCGTAGCAGCCGAACCGCGCTTTCACGATCACCTTGTCGCCCGGATGAAACCCATCGGCTCCGGCAACCTCGATCACGTCGCCCGCCGCCTCCATGCCGGGCGTGAACGGCAGCGGCGGCTTGAGCTGATACGCGCCGGCCGCCATCAGGATGTCGGGAAAATTCAGGCCTGCGGCATGAATTGCAACGCGCACCTGCCCGGGTTCAAGCGGCGCGCGCGCCACGTCTTCCAATGTCAGTTTCTCGGGCGGCCCGAGTTCACGGCAGACGACGGCGCGCGGCATGGTGATTACGCCATCGCCTTCTTCTCCAACAGCTTGGCGTGAATCAGCGGCAGACGGTCGTTGCCGAAATACATATCGGTCTTGTCGAGATAGATCGTCGGCGAGCCGAACGCGCCGCGCGCGATCGCCTCATCGGTGTTGGCCTTGAGTTGATCCTTGACCGACTGTTCGCCGATCCCGGCAAAGAATTTCGCAGGATCGATCCCGACACGCTCGCAGATTTTCGCGAGCACGTCATCCTTGGAGATGTCCTGATCGTCACCCCAGTAAGCCTCGAACACCGCTGTCGCGAACGGAATCAGTTTGTCCGGCGCGGTCTGCTGGACCCAGATGCAGCCGCGCATCGACTTCACCGCATTCACCGGGAACACCGTCGGCGGCATGGTGATCTTGATGCCTGCCAGCCGCGCCCAGTCCTGCATGTCCTTCGCGGTATAAGCCTGTTTCGCGGGAACAGGATTGGCGCGCGTCTCGTACATCGTCTTGTTGACGGTGTTGAAAATACCGCCGACCAGAATGGGCCGCCATGTGATCGGCGCGCCAAGCTCCTTCGCCATCGGCTGGATATTGGTGAAGGCGAGATAGGTCCACGGGCTGGAGCAGTCGAAAAAGAATTCGATCATGGATGCGTTTCCTGTTGTGTCGTTTGTTGTCGTTACTGCGCCTGCTGCGCGGCTTTGCCGAACATGTTCTTGCGCTGCTCGTCGGTGAAAGGTGTCTTGTCGAACTTGCCCACCGCTAGCCCCCTCTGAACTTCGGGCCGCGCGCGCACGGCCGCGTACCAGCGCTTGATGTTTGGAAAGTCATCGAGCGTGAAGCCCTGCGCCTTGTGGGTCATGGTCCACGGGAAGATCGCGATGTCGGCGATCGAATACTCATCGCCCGCAACATAGGCGCCGGTCTTGCCAAGCTGCCGGTCGAGGACGGCATAAAGCCGTTCGGCCTCGTCACGGTAGCGCTGGATCGCATAAGGAATCTTCTCGGTTGCATAGAGCGCAAAATGCCCGTGCTGGCCGAGCATCGGGCCAAGTCCGCCCATCTGCCACATCACCCACTGGATCACCTTGAAGCGGCCGCGCACGTCCTTCGGCAGGAAGCGCCCTGTCTTCTCCGCCAGATAGATCAGGATCGCGCCGGTCTCGAACATCGGAATGGGATCAAGGCCATCGGCTGGCGCCTGATCGATGATTGCCGGAATCCGGTTGTTTGGACTGATCTTGAGGAAATCAGGTTCGAACTGCTCACCGGTCCGGATGTTCACCGGGATGACATTGTAGGGCAGCCCCAGTTCTTCCAGCATGATTGAGATTTTCCACCCGTTGGGTGTCGGCGCGTAATACAGGTCGATCATGGGGTGTCCGCGAATGAGGGAGCCTTGGGGCGAAGCGCGATCCTACCCACGGCGGCTGTCACATTCCATCCCGCAAACGCGAACAGCTTGTCTGCAATGGCCTGAACATGGCAGATAAGCGTGCAACCAATAAGAGCGGATGCGTTTCATGCTGTTTCAAACATCGATTGCCGGCTCACTCCCGAAACCCGACTGGCTGGCCGAACCCAACACATTGTGGGCGCCGTGGAAGCTCAAGGGCGCGGAACTCGCCACCGCCAAGCGTGACGCCACCCTGCTCTGGGTGAAAATCCAGGAAGACGCCGGGATCGACCTCGTCACCGAAGGCGAACAGGCACGCCAGCATTTCGTTCACGGATTTCTGGAGCGGGTCGACGGCATCGATTTCGCGCACAAGGTCGAGATGGGCATCCGCAAGGATCGCTATAAAGCCATGGTGCCGCAGGTCGTCGCGCCGCTGCAGCTCAAGGGCCGCGTCCATGCGGATGAGGCGCAGGCCGCGAGAGCACATACCACGCGCAAGCTGAAGTTCACCCTGCCCGGCCCGATGACCATTATCGACACGCTGGCCGACAGTTATTACGGCGACCGCGTGAAAATGGCCTTCGCCTTCGCCGAACTGCTCAATCAGGAAGCCAAGGCCTTGCAGGCCGATGGTGTCGACATGATCCAGTTCGACGAACCGGCCTTCAACGTCTTCATGGACGAAGTGAATGACTGGGGCATCGAGGCGTTGACCCGCGCCGCAGCAGGCCTCACCTGCCAGACCGCCGTGCATATCTGCTACGGCTACGGCATCAAGGCCAATGTCGACTGGAAGGACTCGCTCGGCGCCGAATGGCGGCAGTACGAGCAGATCTTCCCGGCCATCGACAAAAGCCCGATCCAGCAGGTCGCTATCGAGTGCCGCAACTCACATGTGCCGGTGGAGCTTCTCAGCCTGCTCCAGACCAAGGTGGTTCAGGCGGGCGTGATCGATGTCGCCAGCGATGTGGTCGAGACGCCGCAGGATGTGGTGGAGACCATTGAGGCCGTGATGCAGTTCGTGCCCAAGCAGCGCATCATCGCGACGACCAATTGCGGTATGGCGCCGATGCGCCGTGACATCGCGGAAGCCAAGCTTCGCGCGCTCGGCGCGGGCGCGAAGCTGGCGCGGGAGAAGTTCGGCTGATTTCTTCTCCATCTCTCCCCGCTTGCGGGGAGAGGGAGAAAAGCTACGCCGCACCGTCCTTGATCGGCGGCAGATACGACAGTCCCGTATCCCACGGAAAGAATATCCAGGTATCCTGCGACACTTCCGTGATGAAGGTATCGACCAGCGGCTTGCCCATCGGCTTGGCATAGACGGCGGCGATATGCGCCTGCGGCACCAGATCGCGCACGATGCGCGCGGTCTTGCCGGTGTCCACGAGGTCTTCGACCACCAGCAGCCCCTTGCCGGTGCCGGCGCCGAGCCGGCCGACCGCATCCGAGATGCCCTTCAGCACCGTCGGCTCGCTGACCTGCGAGGTGTGGCTGTAGCTCGACACGCACAGCGTATCGATGACGCGGATGCCGAGTTCGCGCGCGATCACCGCCGCAGGCACGAGGCCGCCGCGCGTCACCGCGACCATCGCCTCGAACGGACCAGCGCCGCTGAGCCGCCACGCCAGCGCCCGCGCGTCACGATGGAATTGATCCCAGGATACCGGAAATGGCTTTCGCGCTTCGTCGCTCATCGCGCCCTCTCCGTTACGATGCAATCTTCCGGAACATCGCCGTCGCGGTTGCGCTCGCGACCAGCTTGCCGTCCTGAAACAGCTCCGCGGCGAGATGGAAAATTTCCCTGCCGCGCATGGTGATGCGGCCCTTGCCTGTCAGCTTGCCGATCTTGGCCGGACGATGAAACTGCACATTGAGGCCAAGCGTCGGCGCGAACTCGCCGACACTCATCGCAGTGGCCGAAGCAAGTCCCATCGTGTCATCGAGCATCGCGGACAGGAAGCCACCCTGCACGATCCCGATCGGATTTGCGAACTCGGGCTTGCCGTCGAATGACAGTTCGACGGTGTGTGCATCGAGATCGTAGGCGATGATATCGAGGCCCAGCGTCTTGGCGCATTCCGGCGGTGGAAGCTTTCCCGCGGCGATGGCCTCGAAAAATCGCTCGGCCATTACTTCACGACCTTCAGATTTGCCAGCATGGCCTCGACCTGCACCATCGCCGCCTTGAGTTTGGCTTCGTCGCGCGAACGCACCACGACATTGGTGTTCGGCTTGCCGTTCTCGTCCATGAATGGATAGCTGCCGATGCTGGTGTCGGGATGGGCCTCCTGAATGGCGCGCAGCGGCGTGCCGATGTCCCCTTCCCGCGCGTTGGCCCGCACCGAGTCCGACAGCATCCGCACGCCGGACTTCAGCTTCGGCGAGACGATGTCCATCATCGCCTGCATGATCGAGGGAACCCCTGCCATCACGATGACATTGCCGATCTTGAAGCCGGGCGCGAGGATCGTGGCGCTGGAAATCAGTTCCGCCCCGTCGGGAATGCGGGCCATCCGCAGCCGGGCCTCGTTCAGGTCGGCGCCAAACCGCTCCTGGAAGCGAGCTACAACCTCCGGGTGGTGATCGATTTTCACCCCGAACGCCTTGGCCACGCTATCGGCGGTAATATCGTCGTGGGTCGGGCCGATGCCGCCGGTGGTGAAGACATAGGTGTAGCGCTGACGCAGTGAGTCCAGCGCATAAACAATGGCATCCTCTTCGTCGGCGACGACCCGGACTTCCTTCAGGTCGATGCCGATATTGGTCAGGTACTCGGCGATGAAGCCGATGTTCTTGTCCTTGGTGCGCCCGGACAGGATTTCATCGCCGATCACGAGAATGCCGGCGGTGACGATCTCAGTCATCTCAACTCTCCTCCTGCCCCGGAACTCCGGGTCACCACTGCTACGCCATCATCCTTGGCGCAGGCAACGCATTGAAGTCACGCACTTTTGCTGCATGACTGGGCAGCAGTCAGCCCGTTTTTCAGGCAGCGCGACGCTAGATCGCGCCAATTGCCCGCCTTCAATGCATATCGCGCTGGCCCAACCCTTGCTACCATCCTTTGAACGGCGGATCATTCTCCCCGTTAGAAGATGGAAGCGTTCTGGTTTATGTCAGTTGCCTTCGATGAAATGAACGGGCCGGGCGGCGCCCTGCGCTCCGCCTACCACGAACTCTCCCTCTGGCTGAAGGAGACCCCTCCGGACGCGTTGGAGTATCGCCGTCAGGAAGCCGAACTGCTGTTCCGGCGCATCGGCATCACCTTCGCGGTCTATGGCGAGGCCGAGTCCACCGAACGGCTGATCCCGTTCGATGTGATCCCCCGGATCCTGTCGGGCAAGGAATGGACGCAGCTCGAAAAGGGACTGAAGCAGCGCGTCAAGGCGCTCAATATGTTCCTGAGCGACATCTATCACAGCCGCGACATTCTCCGGGCCAAGATCGTCCCCGACGACCTGATCTTCCAGAACCCGGTGTTCCGGCCCGAGATGAACGGCCAGGATGTGCCGCACGACGTCTATGTCCATATCGCGGGAATCGACATCGTCCGCGTCGACGATGAAAACTTCTACGTGCTGGAAGACAATGCGCGCACGCCGTCCGGCGTATCCTACATGCTGGAAAATCGCGAAATCATGATGCGGCTGTTTCCGGATCTGTTTGCGCGGCATCGTGTGGCGCCCGTGGAGAACTATCCGGACGAACTTCTGGCCGCGCTGCGCTCGGTCGCACCCGCGACTTCGAAAGCCGAACCGACGGTCGCCCTGCTGACGCCCGGCATCTACAACTCGGCCTATTACGAGCATTCATTCCTCGCCGACAAACTCGGCGTCGAACTCGTGGAAGGGCGCGACCTCATCGTGAAAAACGATGAAGTCTTCATGCGCACCACCGAGGGACTGAAACGTGTCGACGTGATCTACCGCCGCGTCGATGACGACTTCCTCGATCCGCTCACCTTCCGCCCCGATTCCGTGCTCGGCGTGCCGGGCCTGATGTCGGCCTACATGGCCGGCAACATCACGCTGGCGAATGCCGTCGGCACCGGCATCGCCGACGACAAGGCGGTCTACAGCTACATGCCGGATATCGTGAAGTTCTACCTCGGCGAGGAGCCGATCCTGAAGAACGTCCCGACCTATCGCTGCCGCGAAGCGGACGATCTCAAATACGTGCTCGACAACCTGAAAGACCTCGTGGTCAAGGAAGTCCACGGCTCCGGCGGTTACGGCATGCTGATCGGTCCCGCCGCCACCAAAGAACAGATCGAATCCTTCCGCGCCAAACTGAAGAAGGAGCCGGAAGGCTTCATCGCCCAGCCGACGCTGGCGCTCTCCACCTGCCCCACCTGCACGGAGAAGGGCCTCGCCCCGCGGCATGTCGATCTGCGCCCGTTCGTGCTGACCGGCAAGGACCACGTCACCGTCGTTCCGGGCGGACTGACCCGCGTCGCATTGAAAGAAGGTTCGCTCGTGGTCAATTCCAGCCAGGGCGGCGGCACCAAAGACACCTGGATACTCGAGTAACACATGCTGTCGCGCACCGCTGAAAGTCTGTACTGGCTGGCCCGCTACGTCGAACGCGCGGAATATCTCGCGCGCACCATCGAGGCGACGCTCCGCGCCACCGCATTGCCGGATGCCTATGTCGGCAAGAGCAACGAATGGGAATCCGCGCTGCTCACCGCGGGCATCGACGAGATTTTTCACCAGCACCACGAGGAAGCCAACGAGCGCACAGTCGTCGATTTCATCGCCTTCTCGCCCGACAACCCGTCTTCGATCCGCAACTGCATCGAGAACGCGCGGCTCAATTCGCGCTCGGTGCGCACCGCGCTGACCAGCGAGATGTGGGACACCATCAACAGCGCGTGGATCGAGTTGCACGCCTCATGGCCGCGCGGGGCGACCACGCGTGACGAACTGACGAAGTTCCTGCGTTTCGTGCAGGAAACATCGCTGCGCTTCGACGGCTCCGCCTACCGGACCATGCTGCGCAACGACGCCTACTGGTTCTCGCGGCTCGGCCTGCATCTGGAGCGCGCCGACAACACCGCGCGCATCCTCGATGTGAAGTATCATGTACTTCTGCCGGAAGAAGAGCATGTCGGCGGCCCGCTCGACTACTATCAGTGGACCTCGATCCTGCGTTCGGTCTCCGCGCTCACCGCCTATCACTGGGTCTACCGCGAAACGCTCAAACCGTGGCTGATCGCCGACCTTCTGATCCTCAACGAGTCGCTGCCGCGCTCGCTGGCAAGTTGTTACGGCAATCTCGTGCGCAATCTCGACCAGATCGGCGTCGCCTATGGCCGTCAGGGCGCGGCGCAGCGGCATGCGCGCGGTGTCCGCAATCGGCTCGATCACAGCAACATGGACGACCTGTTCCAGCGCGGCCTGCATGAATTCATCCAGGAGTTCATTGCGGACAACGCCCGGCTGGGGGATACCATTTCGAAACAGTATTTGATCTGATGATGTTTTCCGCTCCCGGAAGGTATTGCCGTCACCCTGAAGTGCACGCCCACTTTCTGGCGTGCCTCGCAGGGCGACGGTGCGGCAACATCGTGGCCTCTCATCCTTCGAGGCTCGCAAGTGCTCACACCTCAGGATGACGAGACAAAGTTCATCCGCGCGACTGCCATAATCGTGCTATACGCGCCCGCAAGGTTGAACAAAACTCAAGAAACGCCATGCGCCTGAAAATCGCCCACACCACCACCTACCGTTACGAGCCGCCGGCCACCGGCGTGATCCAGATCTTGCGCATGACGCCGGGCAGCCACGACGGGCAATATGTCGCCGACTGGCAGATCGACGTTTCGACCGATTCACGCCTCGACGTGCACGAGGACGCGTTCGGCAATGTCACGCATGTCCTCACGCACGGCGCACTCTCGGACCTGACCATTCATGTCGAAGGGCTGATCGAGACCCACGACACCGGTGGCGTGCTGCGCGGCACCGACGAGCGGTTTCCTCCGAGCCTGTTCCTGCGCTCCACGCCGCTGACTGAGGTCAATGCTGCGATGGCGAAGTTCGCCAGCGATCTGTATCTTGAAGCGTCCGGCGACACGCTGGGCTTCCTTCATGCGTTGATGCTGCAGATCAACGATCACATGACATTCGACACCGATCCGACCAACAGCGGCACGGCGGCGGTGGAGGCCTTCGCGCTCAAGCGCGGCGTTTGCCAGGATTACGCGCATATCTTTATCGCCTGCGCGCGCAGCGCGGGCGTCCCGGCCCGGTATGTGTCCGGCCACCTGCTGCGCTCCGACGGCATGGTGGCGCAGGACGCAGGCCACGCCTGGGCCGAAGCCTTTGTCGAGAAGCTCGGTTGGGTCGGCTTCGACGCCGCCAATGCCATCTGCACCACCGAAGCCCATGTCCGCGTCGCGGTCGGGCTGGATTATCTGAGCGCCGCGCCGGCACGGGGCACCCGCTACGGCGGCGGCACGGAGACACTGGAAGTCGCGGTGCGGGTCGATCAGGCCGGACGGCAGAGCCAAAGCTGATTTCGCGAGTTGCCCCGTCCCTTCCAGCCGCGTAGAAATGCGCGCTCGGGAGAATGGAATGACCTATTGCTGCGGAATCCTCGTTCGTGACGGTCTTGTGATGATGGCCGACACCCGCACCAATGCGGGTCTCGATAACATCTCGACCTTCCGCAAGCTGCACATCTTCAAGGACCCCGGCGAGCGCATCATGGCGATCGCCACCGCAGGCAACCTCGCCATCACCCAGTCCGTGATCTCCACCCTGAATGAAGGGCTGGAAAATCCGGAGACCGGCGAGCGCGAAACGCTGATGAACGCGCCGACGATGTTTCAGGCCGCGCAACGCATCGGCCGCGCCATCCGCAGCGTTCATGCGCTGGAAGGCAGCGCGCTGCGCGCCGAAGATATTTCATTCGACGTGTCGTTCCTGTTCGGCGGCCAGATCAAGGGCGCGCGGATGCGTCTGTTCATGATCTACACCGCAGGCAATTTCATCGAATGCACCACCGACACGCCTTACCTGCAGATCGGTGAACACAAATACGGCAAGCCGGTCCTGGACCGTGCGATCTCCTATGACGTCGATCTCTATGACGCTCTCAAGGTCGGCCTTGTCTCGATGGATTCGACGATGCGCTCCAATCTCGGCGTCGGCATGCCGATCGACATTCTTCTGGTGCGGCCTGACGCGCTGGACGCCTATCTCGATTATCGCATCGAGGCCGGCGAGCCGTATTTCCACGATCTGCGTTCGCGCTGGTCTGCGGCGCTGCGCGCCGCGCATCAGAATATTCCCCGCCCACCTTATGGAAATGTGAAATAGATTTTCGTCATTGCGAGCGAACGGGCCGGCGCTTGCGCCGCCCGGTCATAAATTCCGCGAAACAATCCATCCCAACAAACCACACAAAATGGATCGCTTCGTCGCCTCGCTCCTCGCAATGACGATCGGGAGTTCAATACCAAACAAGAAAACAAAGGGAGAAGGAAATGTCTGCACTTAAAGTCGCAATCGTTACCGGCGCAGGTTCTGGAATCGGACGCGCCTCCGCGCTGGCGCTGATGAAGACCGGCTTCGCGGTGGTGCTGGCTGGACGGCGCAAGGACGCGCTCGAAGAAACCGCAAAGCTCGGCACGGATTTCGGCAAGAGCCTTGTGGTGCCGAGCGACATGACCGATCCGGCCTCGATCGACGCGCTGTTCGCCAAGACTATGGAGGTGTTCGGCCGCCTCGACGTTCTGTTCAACAACGCCGGCGTCGGCACGCCGCCTGTGCCGCTGGAAGATCTCAGCCTGCAGCAGTGGCAGACCACGGTCGCGACCAACCTCACCGCGCCGTTCCTGTGTACGCAGCATGCGTTCCGGATCATGAAGAACCAGACGCCGCGCGGCGGACGTATCATCAACAACGGCTCGATCTCGGCCTATGCGCCGCGCCCGTTCTCCTCGCCCTACACCGCGACCAAGCACGCGATCAGCGGCCTCACCCGCGCCACCGCGCTCGACGGCCGCGCCTATGACATCGCCTGCGGCCAGATCGATATCGGCAACGCCGCATCCGAGATGACCGAACGCATGGCCAACGGCGTGCTTCAGCCGCGCGGCGATACCATGGTCGAACCGCGCATGGATGTGCAGAACGTCGCCGACGCCATCGTGTTCATGGCCACGCGGTCGCTCGACGCCAACGCGCTGTTCCTCAACATCATGGCAACCAAGATGCCGTTTGTCGGACGAGGGTGACGAACAGGCGTCAGCGGCTCAATTCCGCTGACGCCAATTTGCGCTTCTATCCACTCGACGCAGCGATCTACGCCGTCAACTCCACCGTCTCGAAATCGGCAGGCAGGATCACTTCCAGAAGTTCGCACTCGTCGGAATAATCGCGGATCAGATGCCTGATACGCGGAGGCTGCGTCCAGCAACTGCCCTCGCGCATCAGGATTTCGCCCTGCCCCTCCAGATAGGTCTTCACCCATCCCTTGAGGACGTAAACCATCTGGAATTCGATATCGTGCAGATGAAGCTTTGAGACTTCCTGCGGATTGCACGGACCGATCAGCCGGATGACATGCGCCCGCGCAAGGCCGTGCGTGCCCTTGGCGATGCCAAGATCACGATACTGGGCATAGGCGCGCAGGCCGTCGGCCTTGAAGTCCTCTTCGCGATGATGGCTGACCACGAAACGCTGTTTCGGACGCACTGCTTTTGCGGCAGGCCGCGCTGACGAAGCACGCGCCTTGGGGGACTTCGTGCGGGAGGCGGATGCTGCCGCCTTCTTGCGCGGCGCGGATTTTTTCACCCCCGCAATGCGCTGCGCCGATCGGGCCTTTGTCGATTGCGGTTTGGTCGATTTCGGTTTGGCCGATTTTGTTTTAGCCGACTTCTGCTGAGCCATGAACGCCTCCCTTGCCGCCGCCTCAAGGACGCGGCATGCCCGGAGAAGGTTAGCCACTGGCAAGCTGCCGGACAATCCGGTCCCAACCGTCATTCCGGGGCGCGAGCACCGCGAGCGAACCCGGAATCTCCCGGCACGCGCATCGGATTCCGGGTCTGCGCCTGTGGCGCATCCCGGAATGACGCTGTTCAATGCAGCCGGAAGACGCCGTCGATGGCCTTGATCTCGGCCGGTTTGATCAGCTTGGAATGCGCGACCGTGACCGACACCAGCGGCCCTTCCAGCTTTTCCTGCCAGAACGCGAGAAAATCCTTCAGCGCCGGAAAGGCCGGGAACAGATCGTAGTTCTGCCAGACATAGGATTGCAGCAGCCAGCGGTGATCGGGGCGCCGGTAGAGAATTTCGGCCGTGGTCAGGCCGTAACCGGCGAGTTGCCGCTTGAAGTCCTCGGAGACGTTGCCCTGAGGAACGGTCGCGTTCGAGACCATCAGAACCTCCTTAGGCGTTTTCCGGCGGCCCGGGCTTCGGGTTCGTCGCAGAAAACGCGGCCAAACAAGATGGCGGAGGCGATCGGCAAACAGTGGCATACCGGTTTTTGTCGAACGCGCTCGCACCCACTCTGTTGAGCGCGGTGATCGCGATCCGGATTCCACGTCGCGACCAAACGCGCATGAGGAAAAATCTGACGCAGTACGAAGCGTCATCTCAAGATCAAAGTTTGAATAAATTGTTAATTATCAAAGCACTAGCAGCATCGCGTCCGGACTGCTGACAACGGGCGGACAGGGCCGCGCCATGCGCCCCGCCCCACGGTTAATGATGAGACCGATTTTTTGGCAGCCGTCACATCAGACTGCCAATTTTTCTGCTACAGACCCTTGCCCGGCACCTGCCTTGGGCCTATGTCCGTTCCAGCCGCGGTAGCACTCGCCTGCCCGGACTGCCAGCATGGCAAAAACACAGGTTTATCAATCCATTAGGAGGACTGCATGAAATTCCGTCCGCTTCACGACCGCGTCGTGGTCAAGCGTATCGACGCCGAAGAGAAGACCAAAGGCGGCATCATCATTCCTGACAGCGCCAAAGAGAAGCCGTCCCAGGGCGAAGTGCTCTCGGTCGGTCCGGGCGGCCGCGACGAGGCTGGCAAGCTGATCCCGATCGACCTCAAGGTCGGCGACATCGTGCTGTTCGGCAAGTGGTCCGGCACCGAGGTCAAGATCGATGGTCAGGAAGTGCTGATCATGAAGGAAAGCGACATCATGGGCGTCATCACCGACGGTAACGCCAAGAAGAAGGCCGCTTAAGAGCGCCCTCTCTCCTCACCTGAAATTCCCTGACACTTAAGGAAACCCAACATGTCAGCCAAAGAAGTCAAATTCGGCGTCGACGCTCGCGACAAGATGCTGCGCGGCGTGGACATCCTCGCCAACGCCGTGAAGGTGACGCTCGGTCCGAAGGGCCGCAACGTCGTTCTCGACAAGTCGTTCGGCGCTCCGCGCATCACCAAGGACGGCGTCACCGTCGCCAAGGACATCGAGCTTGAAGACAAGTTCGAAAACATGGGCGCCCAGATGGTGCGCGAAGTGGCCTCGAAGTCGGCGGACCTCGCCGGTGACGGCACCACCACCGCGACCGTTCTCGCCCAGGCCATCGTCAAGGAAGGCGCCAAGTCGGTCGCCGCCGGCATGAACCCGATGGATCTCAAGCGCGGCATCGACCTCGCTGTTGAAGCTGTCGTCGCTGACCTGCAGAAGAACTCCAAGAAGGTCACCTCGAACGACGAAATCGCGCAGGTTGGCACCATCTCCGCCAACGGCGACAAGGAAATCGGCGACTTCCTCGCGAAGGCAATGGCGAAGGTCGGCAACGAAGGCGTCATCACCGTTGAAGAAGCCAAGTCGCTCGACACCGAACTCGACGTCGTCGAAGGCATGCAGTTCGACCGCGGCTACATCTCGCCCTACTTCGTCACCAACGCCGACAAGATGCGCGTTGAATTCGACGACGCCTACATCCTGATCAACGAGAAGAAGCTCTCCTCGCTGAACGAACTGCTGCCGCTGCTTGAAGCCGTGGTGCAGACCGGCAAGCCGCTGGTCATCGTCGCGGAAGACGTCGAAGGCGAAGCCCTCGCCACCCTCGTCGTGAACCGTCTGCGCGGCGGCCTGAAGGTTGCTGCGGTGAAGGCTCCGGGCTTCGGCGACCGCCGCAAGGCCATGCTGCAGGACATCGCGATCCTGACCGGCGGCCAGGCGATCTCGGAAGACCTCGGCATCAAGCTTGAGAACGTGACCCTGAACATGCTGGGCCGCGCCAAGAAGGTGATGATCGACAAGGAAAACACCACCATCGTCAACGGCGCCGGCAAGAAGGCCGACATTGAAGCCCGCGTTGCACAGATCAAGGCGCAGATCGAAGAAACCACTTCGGACTACGACCGCGAGAAGCTGCAGGAGCGTCTGGCCAAGCTCGCAGGCGGCGTCGCGGTGATCCGCGTCGGCGGCGCGACGGAAGTCGAAGTGAAGGAGCGCAAGGACCGCGTTGATGACGCGATGCATGCGACCCGTGCGGCTGTTGAAGAAGGCATCGTTCCGGGCGGCGGCGTCGCCCTGCTCCGTGCCTCCGAGCAGCTCAAGCGCATCAAGACCCAGAACGACGACCAGAAGACCGGCGTCGAGATCGTCCGCAAGGCGCTCTCCGCTCCGGCCCGCCAGATCGCCATCAACGCTGGCGAAGACGGCTCGGTCATCGTCGGCAAGGTGCTCGAGAAGGATCAGTATTCCTACGGCTTCGACTCGCAGTCGGGTGAATACGGCAACCTCGTCTCCAAGGGCATCATCGACCCGACCAAGGTCGTGCGCGCGGCGATCCAGAACGCAGCCTCGGTCGCTTCGCTCTTGATCACCACCGAAGCGATGATCGCTGAAGTGCCAAAGAAGGGCGGCGCGGCTGCTCCGGCGATGCCGGGCGGCGGCATGGGCGGCATGGACTTCTAAGTCCGGCCACTCAAGCAAATCCAAGAATGCAAAACCCCGGCAGCGATGCCGGGGTTTTTGTTTTCTCTCATTGTGAGCGGAACTAAGTAATCCAGACGAATTTCCGACAAGCGACGAATGGATTTGCCTCGTCGATATTGCTCCTCGCAACGACGAATCCAGAACCTAATTGCGTGGCCTCGCGGCCATCTTCGAAAGAATCTCCGCCATGGCCGCTTCAAGCGCGGGCATCTCCGCGGTCATTTTCCGAGCCAGCTCAATTGCACTCTCCGGCGTCTTGAGCCTGCCCTCTTCCGTATCGATCATCAGCCCTTTGACAAGACCGAGATAGGCCGCAGCCGCCTGATAGCCGGCAAGGCCGCCTTCCAGAGTCTTGCTCCAATACAGGGCATGCACACAGGATACGTGATCAGGAAACGCAACATCAGGAAATGTATCGCGCACTCTCGCAAGGCTGACACGCTCCAACTCCATGAGAACAGGCTTGCCTTTGCATTCCGCGCGTAGCCGAATTTCGTCCGCCTCCAGCGAGACCTCATCGACAAAACGAACATCGAATCCCAATGCGTCGATCGCGCTTTGCCAAGCCTGCGTCGTCGGCACCGTGGCATCCGTCAGCGGATAGATTTCCATGCTCATGGCAAGTAGCCCCTCCGCAGCCGAATTGATTTGCGTGAAATCCCACGAACGATATTTAATTCGAAGACGGGAGTATTTGGCGATGCTCTGGTCTTCAGCCGAATCTCATCCGCTCTCGCACGAGTTAGAGGATCATCTCCGGTTTTAACGTCGTAGATCGCAATGATATCCCCCTGAATGTTCCGCAGCGTCACGTCAGTCCGAATGCTGCCCGCCAAACCGTAATGAGGATCGGCATTGTCCAGACTGAAAGTCTGCTCGATGTCGCCGACACCAGGCAACCCGCGAAGACGAACAGCGGCCCCAAAAATTCCGTGAATAAACGTACCGTAAGCTGACGGGCTCATGGACGGAAAATACTCAAGCCCGTTCATAACGCTTGCCAGAATATCGCTGAGAGCCTCTGAGGTCTGGTCGATACTTTGAATGCCCGTATAAAATCCGGATGAGGTCGTGAAAGTGACGCCGCCCTCAAGGGTCCAACGTCCATTGCTATCTCGCGGTTGCGTTGGCTTGTAACCGGCCTTCAGAGCAAGCATGAAGCGGCGAAAATCATAATCCGCCTTCCAGGCAAAGATCCTGCCTTCCAATTCAGAGAGCCGCGTCCGCAAACTTTTCATCCTTACCTCAACCGCAATGAGGCGAGTATCATATATAGGATTATTTTCCTTGTCAAGATTGACCGGACCAAGGTCGTGCGCGCGGCGATCCAGAACGCAGCCTCGGTCGCTTCGCTCTTGATCACCACCGAAGCGATGATCGCTGAAGTGCCAAAGAAGGGCGGCGCGGCTGCTCCGGCGATGCCGGGCGGCGGCATGGACGGCATGGACTTCTAAGAAACTCATCAGCCCATCAAGTTGAATATGAAATACAAAAGGCCCGGAGCAATCCGGGCCTTTTTTGATTGCCTCATCCCGTCATTCCGGGCGCGGTGCGGTATTCTTCATACCGCTCCGCAGACCCGGAATCTCGCTCACAAATGCGCCCGTTGCGGAAGGAAACCCCTATTCGTCCGCGTGCTTGAGGATGGATTTCAGCAGCCCCGGAAAGCGCGCGTTGATATCGGCCTCGCGCACCGCGTTGCGATGCTCGACGCCCTGCTTGGTGGTGTGGATCAGGCCCGCCTCGCGCAGCACGCGGAAATGGTTCGACAGCGTGGACTTGGCCATGTTGCAGGGCCCCGCCTCCGTGCAGTTCATGCATTCGTTCTGGCGGATCAGGCTTTTGACGATCATCAGCCGCGCCGGATCGGCCAGCGCGGCGAGAATGCCGGCCAGCGTGATATCCTGACGTGCGGGATGAACAAACCGGACCATGAAAATAATATAGGCCGCCCCTTGAACTGGTTCAATAGTTCAATATTTCCGAACTACTGAAGCAACGGCCCGCCATGGGCCGCAGGCAGATCAAGGGACTATGAGCATGACCAAGAGACTCGAAGGCAAGATCGCGCTGGTCACCGGCGCATCGAAGGGCATCGGCGCGGAGATCGCGCAGCGTCTGGCGGCGGAAGGCGCCAGCGTCGCGGTCAATTATGCGTCGAGCAAGCAAGGCGCGGACGATGTGGTGGCGAAGATCAAGGCCGCGGGCGGCAAGGCCGTGGCGGTCGGCGGCAACCTCGCAGACCCGAAGGCGGCGACATCCGTGGTCGCGGAGACGGTCAAGGCGTTCGGCCCGATCGACATCCTGGTCAACAATGCGGGGCTCTATGAGTTCGCTCCGCTGGATGCCATCACGCCGGAGCACTTCCACAAGCATTTCGACCTGAACGTGCTCGGCCTGCTGCTGGTGTCGCAGGAAGCGGCGCGGAATTTCAGCAAGGACGGCGGCAGCATCATCAATATTTCGTCCGGCGCATCGACCATCACGCCGCCGAACACGGCGGTCTACACGGCGACCAAGGCCGCGGTGGACGCGATCACGTCAGTGCTGTCGAAAGAGCTGGCCGCGCAGAAGATCCGCGTCAACGCGGTCAATCCCGGCATGGTGGTTACCGAGGGCGTGAAAGCCGCCGGTTTCGACGGAGGCGACATGCGCACATGGCTGGAATCCGTGACGCCGCTCGGCCGCGTCGCCCGGACGGACGAAATCGCATCCGTCGTGGCCTTCCTCGCCTCGAACGATGCGTCCTATATCACCGGCGAAGCGCTGCGCGTAACGGGCGGGTTTCGGTAAGGGGACGCGGCTCTTCCCGCGCACGCGCGGGGCGCGGTCCCAAGAAGTCCCGTCATTCCGGGCGCGGTGCGGCATTCTTCATGCCGTTCCGCAAACCCGGAATCTCTATCGGCGATTGCGAAATGCAAAACCCCGGCAGCAATGCCGGGGTTTGTTTGGCTTCTGCGTGTAACCAATCGCGACTAAGCTTGCTCGACAAATGCCATCTCCAAGGCCCGCTGAAGTGTTTCTAAATACTCTCCGTCATCTGAAACTAGCTTGTAAACTTCGCCACTGCCCGACCTTAGAACAAAGGTAAATTCTCGTCGCGGCCACAATTTCTGAACAAGAAAACTGCCGATCAGAAATGTAGCAGCAATGGCAAATGCTATCTGACCTTGTTGATCCTGCATGCCTTTAAGGTTTGATCCGACAATAAGGGACACTACGGCCAGAAAAATCAAAGCAATAGCCCAAGGGCTTATTTTCTTAGCATTGAAGACAGATACGCTTCCAATCGTAGAAACCTGAAAGGAAATGGCGCCGAACCGCGCGACCTTGGTGGTAATATCAACGGCTTTGTTTTTGAAAATTGCTTGCTCAGACATGCCCCCTCCAGAGAAAATCTAAGCGTAGACCAATTTAGACAAGATACTAGATGTGCAACGAAATTCGGTGCAAATCCGTCGCATCACAGAATTCCCGATTACTCAAGCGCCTCGCTAGCTTTAGAATCGAAGATCGCAAAGGGCGGTGAGAGAATGTTAGATGCCATCACGAGCAAGACTAAAAAGCAGTTAGTCCGCCTCTTCGCTTCGGCAATCAAACATTCGACACGCCCGGAAGATCGAGTCCTTGCTATCGAATGGCTGGGCCAATCTCGCGATATCGTCGCCAGCGACCTGCCACCTATGGAAAAATTCCGTAAGTTGAACGAACTCGTCAATTCGCGGACCGCTATTAAAGCCATTGCGGCGAGCATATCGGAAGCTGTCTCAAGCTATCGAAAATCGGGTCTTCCCTTGTCGATGAAGATTGCGTTGCCGGCGACTCTTGCAGCGCTACCGTTGGTCGGCGGCCAGGGCGCTGGGATCGCTGCCTTAGGCAGCGCCATAGGCATGCCGGTGTTGCTCCTGATTTTCTTGGGAACAGCCGGTATCACGTCGATTATCGAGGCACTCGTGACGAGCCCCGAAGCAAGACCGCACATCACAGAAATAATGGATGTCATTGTCAAAGACGAACGTCTGCGCCGCGCCAGCGTCGAGATGAAAGCTGCAATGGCGCAGCAGCCCATGGATGCCAACCGATACGCCATGCCCGTCGAAGAAATGGCACTTCGAAAACAACTCGCTGAAATGGATCCGTTTCACTTTGAGAGGCACATCATGAGTTTCTTCGAAGCGGCCGGCCTTGAGGCTTGGGCTACCAGAAAATCAAACGATATGGGCGTGGATGGTTTCGCCGTGCACACAGACGGTCTGCTGGTAGTGCAATGCAAACGAAACGCGCCGGACAATAAGGTTGGCCGCCCGACTATCCAACAGTTTAAAGGCGTAATCGAAGAACATGGTGCCTTTCGTGGCTACATCGTTACGACATCCTCATTTACCGATGATGCGAAGCAATCTGCCCAGATGACGGATAAGATATTTCTGGTCGACATCGAAGCCTTGGTACTGTGGCACGAGACGACACCAGTTTTCGTATGACAGCGGGCGGCAGAGTGATCCATGGGCTCCGTGGTAAGTCACTTGACATTTTTTTATTTAGGTCTATATTCCTATTTGTCCCGCCTCGTTAATGAGGGGCGTTTCGCGATCGTCACGATACGCGGGGCGGGATGCGGTGGCGCGGCAGCGTCAGGCCGGAGCGAGGGTCGCAGGGCGCAAGCCCGGATCGCGTGCACGCACCCGCAAGGGCGTGCGCAACATCCGGGGGCGCGTGAGCGGCGCGCGCGAAGGCTGACGAACCACGCTGTGCGCGGGATTGCGGAGTGGAAACACACCGCATGACTGCGCGCCCGCGCCGGCCCAAGTCGTGTGGTCCTGCGAAATCCGGTCTGCCCCGTTCGCTTCCAACCGGAAGCGTCGGCCTCAGCGGAGACGACGGTGACAGCCTACGGGCGTTCGCCGGGGAGAGCACGAAACAAGCCGGAGCCCCACCGCGTGCGGAACGCCGGATGCAAACGGCGTGACCGTGGCGACTACGCTCGTGTGCTTTTCACTTTTGCACACGGGGCTGCGGATGCGCTCGCGCATCCGGCGTTCCGCGCGCCCTCATTTCGAGGGAGGAACGATGAAGAATTTCGGGCGCCCCCGCGCCGTCACAACAACAGGGGCGATGGCGCGTGACTCCAAAAAGTGTGGAGCGTTTTTTTGGATCAGGTCATGCGCAAACATGAGGCGCACATCTGCCGGTGCGAGTTGTCTGACAATTGAATCTGGATGCGGCGACTCTTCTCCCTCCCCTTCAGTGGGGAGGGAGAAACGCTGCCCCTCAATCCTTCAGGCTCGCGACAACGACCAGGCGGCGCACTTCGCCGCGCTGATAGGCTTTCAGGAACGCGTTGTAATCCTTGAACGACACGCAGCCGTTGGAATCGCCGTTCGGCCCCAGCATGTAAGTGTGTGCGAGCAGCCCGGTGCGGCCGTGGATCGCGCCCTCGCCGCCCACCGGCGTCAAGCGCAGCGCCGCCACGCCGTGAAACAGCGCCTCGCGCGGTTTGAGCGTGTAGAGATGCGGCGGCGTCACGCCGTGCATGCGGACGTGCGCATAACGCGGATCGTCCAGCTTGCTGCCGAGGCCGGAATGCGCTTCGAGCTTGGAGCCGTCCGGCATGTAAACCGTGCGCGCGGTGATGTCATAGATCGCGGTCAGCTTGTCGTCTTCGCTCGATCCCGCGGCCGTCGATGGCGTGAGCGAGGTGCCGTCGCTGGCGACGCCGCCGTCGGCGCCGGCATAGGCCAGCATCGGGCCGGGCTCGGGCTTCTTGCCGAACAGGCGGTCGAAAAGGCTCGGCGTCTTGCGGGCCATCGCGGCGAGCGCGGCGTTCTTCGCACGCTCCACCATCTCCGAATGGCCGGGCTTGACGCGGCTCGTTTGCGAGAACTTGAAATCCGCGGGGCGCGATGCGGGCAGCGGCACGGCTTTGGCGACACGCGCCGGAGCCTGCGGCGGCAGCGCGACTTCCGGCGCGGCAGCGGCAACTTCGGCCTGCGACGGCGCGGAGCGCTGACTATCGGGCGCAGCCACAACGGTCGGCTTGAACGCCACCGGCGGCGCGCCGAGCGAATACGTCACGTCCATCAGCGCGGCGTAATTCTTCTGCTCGACAGTGAGCGCGGGTGCTTCCTCGCGCGCCGGGCTCAGGGCCGCGAAGCGATCGGTAAAGGCCTGCTGGTCGAGACCGTTTGCCGCCGACACGAACACCACGCGCGTATCGCGCGCGGCGAGTTCATAACTCTCACCGAAGGGGTGGCCGCCGAACACGTTGCTGTAAAACGTCCAGCCGCCGGCCAGCGTCACGAACGCAATGGCGGCAATGCCTGCCGCGTTCAACGGGCTGGACGATCGCGACGAACGACCGTGAGGGTGGGCTTTGTACCCGGTACGCGCAACAGAACTGGTACTCATACGCCTTGCATCCAGAACAATCCCACCCTGTCGTTCCGGCTGCATTCGGCACATCATGCGCGAACGGCGCATGCGAAAGCGGGCCAGCGTCAGTTGCCATGCGGAGCTTGGAGTTCCCCACGCGACATCTCGCAAAGGTGCGGAGCGGCATTAAGGCGACTTTTAGTTAAATGCGGATTAAGTCCCGGCAGATGTAAGGCAAATCGTAAAGCCGGGTTCCTGTCAGTCGTCGTCATCCGAAGGAGGCGATGGAGGCGGCATCTGGGGGGACGGCTGCGCACCGGGACGCGGCGGCGTCTGGTTCACCACCCGCGGCGGATAGAACACCGCATAACAGGCCGGACTCAAACGTGGCCCGGCATTGCGCAGGCAATCGGTGATCCGGTCAGCATCGGGAATGAATTGTCCGCACAGACGCCATGCATCCGGCGTGCAGGCCTCGCGCTCCTGCTCGGTTCCCTGCGCGAAGGCTGGCTCCGCACCCGCGATGACGGCAACCGCAATCAGACCGGCAACCTTCCCCAAGCTACCCATGGAGCATCTCCTGGATCGATCGATGGTAGTGGGCCAACTCAATGGCCGTCAAAGCCGTTCCCGCATCATTTCTGCGCATTGCGCGCAAATCATGAGCGAAGCGTGGCTGTTCCGTTGCGAATTGAAAGGCTTCAAGCGGGAGTTAGATCGGTCCGCCAAGCTCCGGAGGCTTTGATCTATCCAGCACTTCGCCGCGCGGATCTTCGAGCAGAGTGGCCTGATAAGTCTCGATGGCGACACCGCCGCGTTTGCGGACCAGTTCGGCCAGCGTCTCGACGCGGGCATAGGAGGCGCGCGGCGGGATGATTGCACCGACAGGACCGATCAGCAGCGCCCTGCCCTTGAGCAGGTTTGCGTCGGGCTCGTTCATGAAGGTCCAGCGATAGCGCTGCTGATATTGCGCAACGCACGTCCCCTTCGGCAGATAGAACATCAGCCAGGAGGTGGTGCCGTAGTCCGCCGCCATCACGCAATTTGCATGGTGCTTGATGCGAAGAGCTTCGATCTCTTTAGCCAGGTCCGGCCAGCCCACACCCACGCTGCGCACGGTGGCGTCGCGCCGGAAACCAGTGAACAGTCCGGTGTTGGTCTGCACGATCAGAACGACGAACAACGCAACACCGATCGGCAGCGCGAGATTGCGCGACCATGTCATCGTCCGCTGCTCGCGGGGATTCCACGCCGTGCCCCACGCGGCATAGGCGGCGGCGATGGCAAACGCCGGATAGATCGGGCCAAGCCAGTTGGCCTCCACGCGAGCATGCAGCGAATGCCAGACGAAATAGAGGAAGATCATCCAGACGCTGATGCTGACCAGCATAGCGCCAGCAGCATTCGCAGCCCTTCCCCGCGCCAGCGCATAGAGCCCGAACACACCGAGAATGAAGACGGAGGGCGTCGCGAACACAAACTGCGTCGGGATCATCTCGCCAAGATATTTCAGCGTGATGCCTTCGACGCGGGCGCGGCCAAGCTGTTTGATGAACGACACCCATTCGTGATCGGCGTTCCACAGGATCGCCGGCGAAAAGATTGCGAAAGCGAGAATGCCGCCGAGATATGGCCATGGCGATGCCAGCCAGCGGCGCTGATCCTTCATCAGCAAGAGCCACAGCAAAATCTGTGCGCCGAAGAACAGCGCAGTGTATTTCGAGAGCAGTCCGCATCCCACCGCGACGCCGACCGCAAGCCACCACACCCCCCGGCCCGTTTGCCACACCTTGGCGAGGCCAAGGAGAACAAAGCTCGCAGCAACCATCAGTGGGGCGTCCGGGGTCACAATTGTCGTGCCGACCGACGCCATCAGGGTGGCATTTAAAAAAATAGTTGATGCCGCGGCGATCCGCGTATCTTCAAAGAATATCTGGGCCGTGCGATAGATCGCCCAGCTCATCGGCAACGCGAGCAGGATCGACACCAGCCGCACGCCAAACGCGTTATCGCCCGCGATCATGGTACCGAGGCGAATGACGACAGCGACCATCGGAGGATGGTCGTAATAACCACCCGAAAGATGCTTTGCCCAGATCCAGTAATAAGTTTCGTCGAAGGTCAGCGGCGTGACGGCTGCAGCGATCAGACGAAGCACCACAAGCGCGGTCACGATGACGATCGCACCGCGGGCCAGCGCCGCCTCGCCGGAAGTCATTTTGCGCGCCAAACGAAAAGACTGGAGACGCCGTAGTTCCAGACCACGCCCATCAGCGCACCGGCAATGCCCGCAAGCCACCAGATCGGCTCCTGATCGAACACGGTCGCCGCAACGCCGACATTGGCGAGCAGACCGACGCTGCACACCAGATAGAAGAGGAACAGCCCGCGCAGCAGCGAAAAGCCCTTCAGGCGCTGGTCGCGATAGGTAAGCCGGTTGTTCAGAAGAAAGTTGCCGGTCATTGCGACGAAAGCAGCCAGTCCCTGCGCTTCAGTAAAAGGCACCTTAAGTCCGAGCGCGGTGTAGAGCGTGATGAGGTGCACGCCCAGACCAAGGCCGCCGACCAGCGCGAACAGCAGGAAACGCAGCGACACCAGGTCGCCGGTCATTTTCGCAAGAACGAGACCGAGGAAATCGAGCACGACCATTGAGTCAAGTTTGCTCTCGCCGTGCTGCCGTGCTCCGAATGAAAACGGCACCTCGACAATGCGAAGCTTTCCGCCCGCCGTCGCCACGATGTCGAGCAGTATCTTGAAACCCTGCACAGATAGCGACGGGGCGAGCTGCTCGAAGCGATCGCGGCGGAGCATGAAAAAGCCGCTCATCGGATCGGCGATCTCGATATGCAGAAGCTTCTTGGCAATGTTGGTTGCGAATACGCTGCCCCCGAGACGCGTACTTCCGAAACTGCCGGTGTCGCCGCCGCTTACATAACGGCTGCCAACCACGAGCTCAGCCTCGCCGGACTGCAAAAGCCCAAGCATCTTTGGCAAACGGGTTTCGTCGTGCTGCAGGTCAGCGTCCATCACTGCGACGTAAGGCGCCGATGAGGCCAAAATTCCTTCGATGCAGGCACCGGACAATCCGCGGCGGCCGATACGGCGGATACACCGCACGCGCGAGTCAGTTTGGGCCAGTTGCCGCGCCACCTCCCAGGTCCCATCCGGGGAATTGTCATCAACGAAGATGACCTCCCATGCGATTCCAGCCAGCGCGGCGTCCAGCTTTGCGAAAAGCTTGGGGACGTTGTCGCGCTCTTTGAAGGTGGGCACCACAACGCACAATTGACGCGCGGGTGCCGCCTCGGGTGAGATGGCCTCAGTCATGGGCTCCAGCGTATATCCGGGGCGCCCGACGATGCCAAGCTGTCCTCCCGGAACAAGATTTAGATGCCGTATACGGGAAGCGGGTGGCCGTGGGGTCTTCCAGGCCCAGAAATGACAACGACCACGGAGGGAGCCGGTGAGAATCAAAGCAGCGCGTACATCCGGCGCGCTTAACATCTCACGGCATCTTCTCGTGGTCGTCCGGCGATGGAGCGGGGGCTGCAACATCGCCGTTAGAAACTAGATAGGTACGGGTCCGGCCTTCCGCAAGGGCCTCAGGGAACGCGAGAAAATGGCAAAAAAAGCAGGACAAATTCATATCGGGATCGGCGGATGGACCTTTGCACCCTGGCGGGGCGTGTTCTATCCGGAGAAGCTGGCGCAATCGAAGGAACTGTCCTACGCCGCATCGAAGCTGACCTCGATCGAGATCAACGGCACTTATTATGGTTCACAGAAGCCTGAAAGCTTCCGCAAATGGGCCAGTGAAGTCCCGAACGACTTCATCTTTTCGGTCAAAGGGCCACGTTTCGCCACCAACCGGCGTGTTCTGGCCGAGGCCGGAGACTCGATTAAACGCTTCTATGACTCCGGCGTGACGGAGATGGGCGACCGGCTCGGTCCGGTGCTGTGGCAGTTCGCTCCTACCAAGAAATTCGACGAAGCGGATTTTGGCGCCTTCCTCGATCTGCTCCCGCGCACATTCGACGGCGTCGCCCTGCGCCATGTGGTCGAAGTCCGGCACGACAGCTTCTGCAATCCGGACTTCATCGCCCTTCTTCGCAAGCACAATGTCGCCGTGGTCTATGCCGACCATCTCAAGTACCCGGCGATTTCGGACATAACCTCCGATTTCGTTTACGCCCGGCTGCAGACCGGCAAGGATACGGTCAAGACCGCCTACCCGTCCAAGGAGCTGGATGCCTGGGCGAAGCGATTGACGCTCTGGTCGCAAGGCGGCGAGCCCGACGACCTCCCCCGGTCCGACAAGACGTCCGCGAAGAAAGTGCCCCGCGACGTCTTTGCCTACGTGATCCACGAAGGAAAAATCCGCGCACCGGCCGGCGCGATGGAATTGATCGAACGGGTGAAGTGAGCAAATCGAATGTGAGGCGCTAAGCGCCGGGAGACAGCATGGCCAAAGCCAAGAAACTTTTCACCATCGGCTATGAGCAGACGCCCGCAAAGGCAGTGCTTGACGAACTGCAACGAGCGGGCGTGAAATTGCTGGTGGATGTACGCGCCATCGCGTCTTCGCGGCGACCCGGGTTCTCGAAAAGCCAACTTGCAGCCGGTCTTGATGCGCGCGGCATCTCCTACCTCCATCTTCGCGGACTCGGCACACCGAAGGACGGACGCCTCGCCGCGCGCAGCGGTGACATGAAGGCTTTGTCGAAAATCTATCACGCTCACCTGAAGACCACGCAGGCGCGGGAGGAAATGGACGAACTGGCTGCGCTGGTGATGAAAGCCGGTCCGGTCTGCATCCTTTGCTACGAACGCGATCACAACGTTTGCCACCGCAAGTTCATCGCCGAAATCATTGAGGAGCGCGAAGGGGTGAAGATCGAGGACCTTGTTGCTCCACAAGTCTGAGTTATCCACAGGGGCTGAGATACTTTTTCCGGACCTGTTCCCTGCGCGTTCTCGACCCGTTCGCTAGACGAACCAATGGTTGAGCGCTCTAATCCCTAGGTATTTTTACGTAAGCATTTCAGTGTCCGGGGCTTGGGGGCTCCATGCGTTCCGTCGGGAGGGTGTGCGCGTTTGGCGTCGCCGTTGCCGCAGTGGTTGGCGGCAGCCCTCCGGCTATTGCCGATCCGGTGACAGATCCCCTTCCCGCCGCGAGCCAACTGACCGGCGGCGCCTACCCGGAGAAATTTCTCTACTTCAGCGGTTTCGATCTCTGGCGCGGCGGCGGCTCATTTTATGGCGGCCTGCAATGGGCACCGGGCGGCCTGAACGCGGACGGTTTCCATCCTCAAGGTGCTGCTGGCGGAAGGCACCTATCGCTACCTCGCCGGGAGCACTGACATTCGCGGCACCGGCCTGTTGGCCTCGTTTCTTCCGGGCTGGAGGATCAAGCGCGGCGATATCGAAATAAAATTGTTCGCAGGCCTCGATTTGCAGAATCATCGTTTCTCTCCCGACGATCCAGGCAACAGGCTGCGCGGCAACCACGCGGGATTGCGCGTCGGCGCCGACCTGTGGTGGGAGCCGACGCCGAATGTGATGCTTGCGTCGTCGGTTTCGGGCTCCACCATCGGCACAAATTTCAGTATTCGCGGCGCCGCCGGATGGCGCGTGGAAGATCGTTTCTGGGCCGGACCGGAAATCGAGACGTCAGGCGATCAGGTCTATCGACAATATCGGATCGGCGCGCATGTCACATCGCTCAAATGGTCCGCGTTTGAATGGTCGCTCGGCGCAGGTTATGTTGAGGACAATAGCCATCGCTCTGGTCTTTACGGACGCATCAGCGTACTGACGCGCCGCTAACGGCCAGACCTCCGCGATCCCCGAAGTCTCATACACCGAAGGTTGAACGGTATGACTCGCATCATGCTGTAAAAGCCTGTTCCCGATTTTACGCCAGGACGACACGATGATTTCCGCATGGGCCTCCGCCCGCCTCGCTGCCCGAGGCATCCACTACGGCTGGATCATGGTGGCCGTAACATTCCTCACGGCTCTCATCAGTTCCGCATCCGTCGGCGCGCCGGGCGTCTTCATCCTGCCGCTGGAAAAAGAATTCGGCTGGAGTACCACGCAGATTTCATCGGCACTGTCGATCCGCTTGCTTTTGTTCGGCCTGATGGCGCCGTTCGCCGCCGCGCTGATGGTGCGTTTCGGGCTGCGCAATGTCGTGATGTCTGCACTGACCATCATTGCTATCGGCCTGCTCGCCTCGCTGGCAATGACGCAGGCCTGGCATCTGATTGCACTGTGGGGATTCGTAGTCGGGTTCGGCACAGGCATGACCGCGATGGTACTTGGCGCAACTGTCGCGACACGCTGGTTCGTTGCGCATCGCGGTCTGGTCGTCGGCATTCTTGCCGCAAGCGTCGCCACCGGGCAGCTCATCTTCCTTCCCATCATGGCCTACCTCACCGAAGCCTATGGCTGGCGTGTAGCACTCGGCACGATGTGCGTGATGCTCGCCCTCGCCGCAATCAATGTAATGCTGTTCATGGCCGACCGGCCATCGGATCTGGGCCTGCGTCCCGTCGGCGATGAAGGCACCGCCACGGCTGCTCCCGCACCTGCCGCCAACTCGATTGTTGCCGCCGCCTTCTCGGCGCTGCGCGATGCGTCAAAGACACGGGTGTTCTGGATTTTGTTCGGCACCTTCTTCATCTGCGGCGCCAGTACCAACGGACTGGTGCAAACCCACCTGATTCCGATGTGCGCAGATTTTGGAATCCCCGCGACCACCTCTGCAAGTCTGCTCGCTGCCATGGGTATCTTCGACTTCTTCGGAACGATCATCTCTGGTTGGCTGTCTGACCGCTACAGTAACCGCTGGCTGCTGTTCTGGTACTATGGCCTGCGCGGTCTTTCGCTGATCTTCCTGCCATTCACCGATTTTTCGTTCTACGGTCTGTCTCTATTTGCGGTGTTCTACGGCTTGGACTGGATCGCGACTGTGCCACCCACTGTGAAGCTCACAGCGAAACATTTCGGCCCGGAACGCGCGGCCATGGTGTTTGGCTGGGTCTTCGTTGGCCATCAGCTCGGATCGGCCACCGCAGCGTTCGGTGCAGGTCTCACACGCACGCTGTATGAAACCTATCTGCCGGCGTTCTTTGCCGCAGGCGTACTTTGCCTGATCGCTGCGGCCGTGATGATGCTCGTTCGGCCCGGCCCCAAAGCCGCGGCCGCATAGTCAACCGAGACGCCAGACTGCCATCGGCTGGTCGTAGCCCTTCACCGGGACTTCGCCCAGCGGGACTGCATCGGCGCAAGCGTCGCCGAGAGCCTCGCGGACGACGGCGGAGATTAGAAACTGGGAATTAAATTCCTTGTTCAGGGATTCAAGGCGCGACGCAAAATTCACTGTGTCGCCGATCACAGTATATTCCTTGCGGCGCGGCGATCCGACACTTCCCGCCACCACATCGCCGAAATGCAGACCGATCCCGATGCGGAGCGGCCAACTGTTGCGTTCATTGTCTCGTGTCATGGCCACGAGCATTTCGCGCGCCGCTGCAACGGCATGTTGCGTAGCATCCGGCGTCTCGAACGGCGCGCCGAACAGCGCCAGAAACCCGTCACCCATGAACTTGTTCACGATGCCGCCATGGCGATCAACGATTTCGACAAGAACAGCAAATGCGCCGTCCAGCCTGTCGACTACTTCCTGCGGACTGTGCACCCGCGCCGCCGCCGTAAAGCTGCGAAAGTCGATAAACATAACCGCGACGCGGCGAGTGTCGCTCGCCGTACTCGTTCCTTCGGCCAGCAACCGCTCGACCACCTGCGGCGAGACATGTTGACCGAACAGGTTGGTCACCCGATCGCGCGCCGTCGCGGCGGCAATACTTTTCTCGAATTGACGGCGCAATTGAACGCCCACCGCACCCGCCAGAATACCGCAAATGAAAATAATCAAACTCCGTATGGCATGATAGCCCACGTCTGGCGGCGCATCCGGATGATAAAAGATTGCCATGACCAACAACTCAGCCCCGGCTACAAAGCCGGTAAAGGTGGACAGCCAGAAATCGAGCCGCAACGTCGAGAGAATAATGAAAATGAAATAGCTCAGCGGGACCACGTAACCGAGAGCCTGAACCGACCCCATATTGTTGATATGAAGCGCGAGCGCGATGGTCGGTATACTCGTCTCGATGAACACACTCGCATATCGCCGGAATACCGGCAGGTCCGCGTCAAGTTTGATCTGCCGTTTGACCATGGCATGAACAAACAGCTCGAACAGAATAAACGGCACCAGGATGATATAAAGATATTCAACCTTTAGGTTGCCGTGCCACAGCTTGTTCAATTGCTCGGGCGCGATGATGTAAAACGCCCATAACACCGCCGTGAGGCCGGATGTCGTTACGATCAGCGCTTTAATTCTTATAAGTTCAGTCTTGAGGATTTCGCGCGTTAACGTCCGCCGAAAATCATCCGACATACCGGCAGGATGAGAATCCTCCGTCCGCTTTCCAAGCCAAGCCATATCGCCCCGCAGCAACTGCCAATTCGTGCGAAGGATACAGGATTACCGGGGGCACTCAATCCAATGTTCGCCTGAACCGGGTCACCGCGATCGTCATCGCAATCAGCATCAGAACGCAGAGCGCAATGGCATCGTATTGCAAATTTTGCAGCGAAGCGCCTTTCAGCATAATCGCGCGGACAATGCGGATGTAGTGTGTGAGGGGCAGCGCCTCCCCGATCCACTGCGCCCAGACGGGCATTCCAGCGAACGGAAACATAAAGCCGGACAGAAGAATGTTCGGCAGGAAGAACATCATCGACATCTGCATGGCCTGAAGCTGGTTCTGCGCAATCGTCGAAAATGTGTAGCCGATCGATAGATTTGCTCCGATGAACAGTGTCGAGAGCACTGCAAGCAGGGTGAGACTGCCGAGGATCGGCACCTGAAACAGGAAAAAGCCGATGCCGATGATGATGGTTGCTTGCAAAAACCCCACCAACACATAGGGAATGATCTTACCGAGCATCACCTCCACCGGCGTGATCGGCATCGCCAGCAGGTTCTCCATGGTGCCGCGCTCAATCTCTCGGGTCACTGACAATGCCGTGAAGATCAGCATGGTCATGGTCAGAATGGTCCCAACCAGCCCCGGCACGATATTGAGCCGCGATTCCGCTGCCGGATTGTAGCGCGCGTGGGCGCGGATTTCGAATGGCATCTCCGGCGGATCGCCGACCTGCAGATCGTGCGCGAGAGCCGATTGCACGATCTGCCCCAGAGCGCCCAGCGCCGAGCCGGCCGCCACCGGATCGGTCGCGTCCGCCGCCACGAGTAACGCGGGCTTGTCACCGCGGCGAACGCTGCGCTCGAAACCGCGCGGAATTTCGACGCCGAACAGCACCTTGCCGGACTCGAGCAGACTGTCGAATTCCTCAACAGTCTGGACCTGGCGCGTAAAGCGGAAGTAAGCCGTGTTCTGTAAGGCTTTGAGGATCGAGCGCCCGAGGTCGCTGTCTTCCTGCAGCAACACGGCGGTCGGCAGATGACGCGGCGTGGTGTTGATGGCATAGCCGAATAGCAGGAGCTGCATGATCGGCAACATCACGATCATCGCGAATGAAACCCGATCGCGGCGAAGCTGGAGGAATTCCTTGACCAGCATCGCATAGGTGCGCTGCCAGAATCCCCGAACGCCGCCATTGGTCGCTTCGGTCGCGTTCATTGGAAATTGTCCTTGGCGCGGCCCATCAGTTCGATAAACACATCTTCAAGTGATGGTTCGGATTTATGCCAGACGGTTCCGTTGCCTGACTTGAAAGGCGCGATGGCGCGCTCAAGTTCGGCTTCGTCACGCCCGGATACATGCAGACTGGTGCCGAATGGCGCCACCATATCGATGCCGGGTTTGTCGGTGAGTTCAACGGTCAGCTTGTTCAAGCCTTCGCCGGTCACCGTGTAAGTCGTCAACGCCGATTTGGCGATGACCTCTTCCACAGTCCCGTGCGCAAGAAGATTACCATAGGCGATATATGCGATTTCATGACAACGCTCGGCTTCGTCCATGTAATGCGTCGACACCAGCACCGTCAGACCTTCGGCTGCGAGCGCATGAATCTCGTTCCAGAATTCGCGCCGTGCCTTGGGATCGACTCCAGCCGTCGGTTCATCAAGCAACAGCAATTGCGGGTTCGGCAACGTACAGGCGCCGAGCGCAAGCCGCTGCTTCCAGCCGCCGGACAATTCTCCAGCAAGCTGCTCTTCGCGGCCTGACAGTCCGATGCGCTTGATCATCTCGCGCGCTGCTTTGCGCGGATCAGGCACGCCATACAGCCGCGCCACGAATTCCAGATTCTCGCGCACCGACAGGTCCTGATAGAGGCTGAAACGTTGCGTCATGTAACCCACGTGACGCTTGATTTTGTCGGCGTCTCTCCGGATGTCATATCCGAGACATGTCCCCTCGCCGCTGTCCGGCGTGAGCAGACCGCACAGCATGCGAATTGTGGTGGTCTTGCCAGAACCGTTTGGTCCGAGAAAGCCGTAAATCGAGCCGCGCTTCACCTGCATGGACAGGTCACGCACCACCTGCCGCCCGTTGAAGGACTTCGACAGGCCATGAACTTCGATGGCAATATCGGATTGCGCGGCGACGGTACTCACGGCGCGGCCTTGCTGTTGGTGAAGACACTGACCGGCTGGCCGACGCGCAGGCTGTCTGGTTTGTTCGGCCGCGCCTGAATCAGATAAACCAGTTTCGAGCGTTCGTTGAGGCTGTAGATCACAGGCGGCGTGTATTCCGCCGTGGTGGCGATGAAATAGACCTTCGCCGTGATGTCGCCCGGACAACCATCGCAGTTGACACGCACATCATCGCCAACCTTGAGCTTCGGCAGCTCGGGCTCCGGCACAAAGAAGCGCACTTTCATATTACCGGGCGGCAGGATCGAGATCACCGGGCGCTGCGCCGCAACGGTCTCGCCTTCGCGGAAATAGATCTGCTGAATCGTACCAGCAATCGGCGCCTTCATCCGGCGACGCTCAAGCTTGGTCTGCGATGTGTTCACACGCGCTTCGGCAACACGAAGATTGGCCAGCGCCGTATCGTAATTCGCCTGGGTGCCCGAACCCGTCTTGCTCAATGCCGCCGCGCGATCATAGGCCTGCTGCGCATTGGCCAGCGTTGCATTGCTCTGGTTGAGGTCGGCCTGCTGAAGATCATCATCCACCGCATAGAGCGGCGCACCCACCTCGACATGATCTCCCTCGCGAACATTGAGCTTGACGACACGTCCCTGTTCGTCCGGGCTGACGAAGATCATGTCAGCCTCGACCCAGCCCTGATAGCCGGGATTCTTTGATTCCCAGCATCCAGCCAGAGAAGCCGTTGCGATCAGCAGCAGGAAAGCCCGTCCGATGTTTCGCGACGCAATCATGCCGCTCTCCCTTCAATAAAAATCAGATCGAGATGAACCCGCAACATGGCGGCCACATCGAGCGGCGCGAGCTTTCCAAAAAGGCCCTGCCAGATCACGGATACAATCATCGGTGAGACTAGGAGCTGCGGAAAGTCCGCGACGCCTGGATTACGGATTTCCCCGCGTGCGATGCCATATTCGATCAGCTTGCGCATCCCGGCGATGCCATGGGCGATCACCTCGCGGTAATAAAACTCGGCAAGCTGTGGAAAGCGCGCCCCCTCCGAAATGATCATGCGGATAATGTCGGCGCGGCGGGTGCCGATCACCTCGTGGGCAAACGTTTGAACCAATGCTTCCATCGCGGCGCGCGCCGAGCCACCGCCCGCACCGATCGGCGGATTGGAAATCCGCACGATCAGCGGTCCCAGCGCGGTGCGGACCAATTCTTGGAACAGGGCGTCCTTGTCCTGGAAGTGCAGATAGATCGTTCCCTTCGCGACACCGGCACGCTTGGCAACATCATCAAGACGAGTCGCTGCAAAACCCTTGGCCGTGAATTCCTCGAGACCAGCGGCAACGATGGCTGCACGCCGCTCAGTTGCGCCGACGGCACGCTTGGATGGGCGCGAGGGCGCGCGCTCCGACGAAACGCGCGTCTTTGTGTGTCGCGCAGGCGTGTCCTTCCGCGGACGGGTATCGATGAGAGGGTGTTTTACCATGAGTTGAATATGACTGACTGGTCAGTCATATTCAAGATGAGACTCGGGAATTCTCAGAATCTCGCTCAACTATCTGAAATATAACAGCATTATTGGCAGGATGCAGACCTCGACCTAGCCGCGAGCGTCGCAGGCCCAGGCTCGGATGACGCATTCCTTGCCGCCAAAGGCGTAGCACTTCTTCATCGCCTCATTGAGCGCAGAGGAAATGCGTGGCGCGACGGCATAGCCGTGCGCCCCGCAAGGCTTGGTCATGTCCAGCGACAACGCCGCACACGCCCGTTTCATCGTCACAGCAGAGCAATCGCCCTTGCACTGCTTGAGGGCCGCTGCACGGGCGCTCTGTTCGGCGGGATAGTCGAAGGCCTGGCCATACGCTCCGCATTTGCCAATCGCGAGCGCCCCGGCGGCGGAAGCCGGCACGACGGCAATTTGGATGGCAAAAGCTGAAATCAAAGCAAAAACGAAAAACGCGCGAGCCCGCGCGACGGTATAGTCGAACAAAATCCCCTCCCCCGAGGTCACTCGGCTTCACTCTAGGCGGACGGGCGTTTCAACTTGGTGAACGCGAGGTGCCGGCGCGTCAGGCGCCGCCGGCCCCGATACGCAAGCTGTCCTTGCGGGCATCGCTCAACATTTCAGGCGTATCGATGTCGAGAAAGGCGCTCTTTCCCTGCACTTCGATCTCGGTCACGGCCTCCATATGCCGTGCGATCAAATGCCGTGCGCCAACATCACCGTCGAGGGTCATCAATTCAGAGAAGAAACGTCGGGACCACAACACCGGATTACCACGACGACCACCTGCGACCGGGACGACAATGAGCGAACCACGGTCCGGTGCAAAGGTATCGAGCAATCGATCAACCAGCTTGGCGTCGATCAGGGGCATATCGCCAAGAAGGATCACCGCACCATCGGTGCCGTCAGGCACCGCGCCGACTCCGGCTTTCACCGATGTGGCAAGGCCGTCTGCGAAAGCCGGATTGTGCACGAACTTGACGTTGAGTCCTTTCAAAGCGGCTTCAACTTCCGCGCCCTGATGGCCGGTCACCACGATGACCGGCGATGCTTTGGAAGCCAGTGCCTGCTCTGCGACAATCCGCACCAGCTTCTTGCCATTCAGTTCGGCCAGCAGCTTGTTTGGCCCACCCATCCGGGTCGAACGTCCAGCGGCAAGAATAATCGCGGCCACCTTTTTGTTGCCGTCGGTTTCGACCGGCACGCGCGGCTGCGGCCGTGTCACGATCTCCATCAACAGACCGCCGACGCCCATGCCAGTGACGTCAGTCCGCGTGACGGGAAGCCCAGCCAGCAGACGCATCAAAATCCAGTCGAAGCCGTTTTCTTTCGGCGAGCGTGCACAACCCGGTGCGCCAAGAACAGGGCGGTTGTTGACGTTGCCGATCAGCATGAGATTGCCGGGATCGACCGGCATACCGAAATGTTCGACAGTGCCGCCGATCTGCTCGATCGCAGCCGGGATCACATCGCGCCGGTCGGCAATCGCGGATGCACCGAACACCAGCACAAGCTCCGCACCGAGGGCGAGCAGTTCGTCAATCGCAGGTGCAAGCGCGGCCTCGTCATGAGGGACGCGACGCTCGGCAATGATGTGAGCACCAGTCGGCGCGAGACGTTCCTCGGTCACATGCAGCGTTTTTTCGATCACCTTCGGAGCGAGGCCCGGCAACAGCGTCGATACGACACCCACACGCTTGATCCTGAACGGCGCTACCCGCATCCGCCCGTTACCGACAGCAGCGACCGCAGCGTCGCGCAGACTGGCTTCGACGCCGAACGGAATGATTTTCACGGTCGCCACCATCTCGCCCGCGACCACCGCCTTGAAAGCCGGAAGCGTTGCAAATGTGACAGCTTCATCCACGCGGTTGATGCGATCGACGGAGTCGCGATCCACCACCAGAACGCCTGCTTCCGAGGCGAACAGATTGGCGCGCCCGGTAAAGGCGCGCTCGACGTTGACGCCCTGACCCGCCACCGCAACGGCAACACTGGCGGCCGCCTCATCTTCCGAAACGTCGCCCTTGTCGAGGCGCGCAACAACGATTTCCTTGACGCCCGCCTGCTTTAGCGCCGCGACTTCCGCAAACCCGATGACGATGCCCTTTTTGAGCACCAGCGAACCTTGACGAATAGCGTGAACCGTCACGCCGCCGACAGCATCATCTGGTTTAACAGGACCGAATTTCATGCTGCTGACTTTGTCTTGAGTGGCGTGTCGGCTGGAAGCCGAAGCCTCGCTGTGATTTCAGCCATGATAGCAACTGCGATCTCCGATGGCGAGACCGCCCCGATATGCAAACCGATCGGAGCATGGATGCGGGCCAGCGCAGCGTCGCTGGCACCCTGCGCCTTCAGCCGGTTCACGCGCTTGGCGTGGGTTTTCCGCGAGCCGAGCGCGCCGATATAGAAGCAGTCGCGCTCCAGAGCATGCAGCAGCGCCGGGTCATCGATCTTGGGATCATGGGTCAACGCAACGAAAGCCGTGTATCGATCGATGTTGAGCGGCGGCAGCGCGACATCCGGCCAGTCCGCAAACAGCGGCACGTCCGGAAAACGTTCGGGCGATGCGAAAGCCGTGCGCGGGTCCACGACATAGACATCGTAATCGAGCGATTGCGCCAGCGGTGCCAGCGCCTGACTGATGTGAACAGCACCGATAATGACGAGGCGCGCGGTCGGCGCATAAACATTGAGGAATAGCCGCTTGCCGTCGCTCTCGATCATCCCGCTCTTGCCCATGCGCAGATGTCTGTCGAGGTCCTCGCGCAGCGGATCAGATGAGATGTCAGCCGCCTTGATCAGGCGCTGATCTCCACTCACCACGTCGGTGACGACAATGACAGCGCGCCGCGCCGCGCGCTCGGTGTTCAATTCGGCCAGCGTGTCCTGTTTCAAGAGTTACCCACCTTCTCCACGAAAACCCGAATGGTGCCGCCGCAGGACAGCCCGACGTTCCAGGCCGTCTCATCCGCAACACCAAATTCCAGCAACCTCGGTTTTCCGCTGGCTATGACGTCCAGCGCTTCGGTGACCACCGCGCCCTCAACGCATCCTCCGGAGACAGAGCCAAGGAATGTGCCGTCGTCGTTGATGACAAGGCTGGAGCCTGCCGGGCGCGGCGCAGATCCCCATGTCTCGACCACGGTGGCGAGGGCAACACCGTGCCCGGACTTCATCCAGGTTTCAGCGGCTTTCAAAATATCTTCGTCGCGGTTGAGCATGATGCGGTCCTCAAGCTGCGGAGCGGGTTTCGATGCGGCGGGGCGGCTGGTCGGACGACAACGCCGCGATCAGCGTTTCCATGGACTTCAAGTTATGCACGGGACGGAATTCATCAACATGGGGCAACATCATTTTGATGCCCTGCGCCTTGGCCTCGAAGCCATCGAAACGCAGCAGCGGATTCAGCCAGATCAGGCGGCGGCAAGACCGGTGCAGCCGGTCCATCTCGAATTCCAGCCGCGAATCGGCTTCCCGCTCAAGACCATCCGAAATGAGGAGAACGACGGCGCCCTGCCCCAGCACGCGGCGGCCCCAGAGATTATTGAAATTATGCAGCGAGGTCGCAATGCGTGTGCCACCCGCCCAGTCCTCGACGCTTGACGAACAGGCCGCCAGCGCCTCATCCGGATCGCGCGCCCGCAGTGCCCGCGTCACATTTGTGAGCCGGGTGCCGAACAGGAACACCGAAACGCGCTTGCGGGCGTCCGTGATCGCGTGAAGGAATTGCAGGAATAGCCTGGTGTAATCCGTCATCGAGCCGGAAATATCGAGTAGCGCCACGATGGGTGCGGGTTTGTCGATGCGTCCAAGCTTGTGGAATTTCACGATCTCGCCGCCGGTCCGCAGGCTACCGCGCAAGGTGCGTCGCAGATCGAGCCTTGTGCCTCGCGCGTCCGGCTTGAAGCGCCGGGTGCGCAATTCGGCCTGCGGCAGCTTCATATTGGCAATGGCTCGGGTGACCTCGGATATTTCTGCCGCACTCATCTGCGCAAAATCCTTGCGCTGAAGCACCTCGCGGTCGGACACCGAAAGCTGAACATCTTTCTCTTCGATCTCCGGCCCTTCGATGTTGCGGCTCTGCGAGAACGCCTCCTGAAGCCGGCGCGATGCTGGCGGCGGTGGCTTCTGCGCTTCGGGCGGCAGTGGCACCGAGTCAAGCATACTTTCCATGCCTTCGGCACGGCGGAAGAACAGATCGAACGCCTGCGCGAAGATCAACGCATGTTCATGGCGTTTGACGAAGATGGATTCGAGAGTGGTGAACAGATCAGCGCGATTGCCGATGTCGATCAGTTGCATCGCCCTCAACGCATCGATTACCGCACCCGGCCCGATGGGCAGTCCAGCCACGCGCAGCGCGCGGGCAAATCCAATGACGTTGTCCGCAATCAGCCCGGTTACTGGAGTCTCGATGTCATCAGTCATGACACATCCGGATCGCGTTCAAGCCGCGGGATCGTTGACGGCTTCCTTGATAACCTTGTCGAGTGCCTGTCCTTGCATGCGCCCAATGTCATCCTGATACTTGAGCAACGCTCCGAGGGTGTCGCCCACCACCTGCGGCGTCAGCGAGCGCGCATCGAGTTCGGTCAGTGCCGTCGCCCAATCGATAGTCTCGGCAACGCCCGGAACCTTGAACAGATCCTGCTCGCGCAGCGCTTGCACGAAACCGACCACCTGCTGCGACAGCTTTGCGCCAATGTTGGGCACGCGCGACTTGACGATAGCAAGTTCGCGCTCAGCGGACGGATAGTCGACCCAGTGATAGAGACAGCGACGCTTGAGCGCATCGTGAATTTCACGCGTGCGATTCGAGGTCACGATCACGATGGGCGGCTGCGGCGCTTTCACCGTACCGAATTCAGGGATCGTGACCTGAAAGTCGCTAAGGATTTCGAGCAGATAGGCCTCGAACGCTTCGTCGGCACGATCGAGTTCGTCGATCAGCAGCACCGGCGGACCGGCCACATCCGGCTCCAGCGCCTGCAACAGCGGACGTTTGATCAGGTACCTTTCCGCAAACACGTCTGCAGACAATTGCTCGCGGTCGGTTTCGCCGCTGGCTTCCGCCAGACGGATCGCGATCATCTGTGCCGCGCTGTTCCACTCGTAAACGGCGGAGGCAACGTCGAGGCCCTCATAGCATTGCAGACGGATCAGCTTGCGTCCGAGGGCCGCGCTTAAGACCTTGGCGATCTCGGTCTTGCCGACACCCGCCTCGCCTTCAAGAAACAGCGGGCGGCCCATGCGCAGCGAGAGGTAGACCACCGTCGCAAGTGAACGCTCGGCGAGATAACCGCGACTGGTGAGCAGATCGAGCGTTGCATCGACGGACGCCGGAATCTTGCTCATGAGGGAAACAACTCCAGTAACGCTTACTTTGCGGTGGCGGCTTCCACGGCCCGGCGGGTGAGCACGCCGGTCAGATGCGCACGATACTCCGCGCTGCCATGAATGTCGCTATTGAGACCGTCGGCGGAGACCGTCAACCCGTCGAGCGATTTGGCCGAAAACCGCTTCTTCAGCGCTTCCTCGAACTCCGTCGCGCGGAACACGCCGTCGCCACCCGCACCAGTAACCGCCACGCGGACATCAGACGGACGCCGCGCGACGAATACGCCGACCAGCGCGTAGCGAGAAGCCTGATTGCGGAATTTCTGGTACGCGGCCTTCTTCGGCAACGGAAACATCACGCGGGTGATGATTTCATCAGGTTCAAGCGAAGTGGTGAACAAGCCCTGAAAGAACTCTTCAGGCTTGAGCTTGCGTTTGTTGGTCACAATGGTCGCGCCCAGCGCCATGACGGCAGCCGGATAGTCCGCCGTCGGATCGTTGTTGGCGAGCGAGCCGCCGATGGTGCCCTTGTGGCGTACGGCGGGATCGCCAATGAGGCCCGCAAGCTCGGCAAGTGCGGGAATCGCTTCACCAACAACAGCCGAGTTCGCCACTTCGAAATGCGTCGCGGTCGCGCCGATCACCAGGCTGCGGCCCTTCATCTCAATGGCGTTGAGGCCTTCGATATGGCTGAGATCCACCAGGTGCGGCGGACTGGCGAGCCGTTGCTTCATCACCGGCACCAGCGTGTGACCACCGGCAATCAGCTTTGCGTCTTCATTCTTGACGAGGAGATTGGCGGCTTGCCGCACAGTTCCCGGACGATGATATTTGAAGTCGTACATGAACAGTCCTTCGGGAACGCCGGATTACGCGAGATCGGATTTGGCCATCGCCTTGGCGCCGGCCGCGATCGACAGCACGATGTTCTGGTAACCGGTGCAGCGGCAGAGATTACCTTCAAGCTCTTCACGAATGACTTCGTCGCTGAGATCGTGTCCCTTGCGGTGCACGAGATCGACCGCCGTCATGATCATGCCGGGTGTGCAGAAGCCACACTGCAAGCCGTGATTCTCGCGAAACGCCTCCTGCATCGGGTGCAGAGGCGCGCCGTCAACTGCAAGACCTTCGATAGTTGTCACATTGTGACCATCCGCCATCACCGCCAGCGTGGTGCAGGACTTCACAGCCCTGCCGTCGAGGTGGACGACGCAGGCACCACACTGCGATGTGTCGCACCCGACATGGGTCCCGGTCAGGCGAAGATGCTCGCGCAGGAACTGGACGAGCAGCGTGCGCGAATCGACCTTACCCGTCACAGGATTGCCGTTCACGATCAGTGAAATCTTGGCCATCAACACTCTCTTGTTTCGGCTTGCCGCCAAGGTTTGGAAACGAGGCTTGAACCGCCGTTCCGCAGCACCGCATGGCGCGGCGCAAAACGCGTTTAAAATGGTTCCAAATTCATAATATGGGCCATTCCTGCATTGAGCAACCTCGCCGCACGCCGCTTCCGGACAAGAAGGCTTGATTTGTGCGGGGAGCAGATATGCCCAAACGGCCTCAGCCGGTCTTCACGGCCTCGGCGAATTTCGCGAAGAATTCATCGGCAAGCTTCTTGGCGGCGCCATTGATGAGCCGCTGACCGAGCTGCGCCAGCTTTCCGCCGATCTGGGCCTCGACATTATAGCTGAGGAGCGTGCCCCCGTCCTTTTCGGCCAATGCCACCGTTGCGCCACCCTTGGCAAAACCGGCAACGCCGCCCTCGCCCTCGCCGGAAATCTTGTAGCTGTTGGGCGGATCGAAATCGCTGAGGGTCACCTTGCCTTTGAAGCGCGCGGAGACCGGCCCGACTTTCATCTTGGCGACGGCCTCGAACTGGTTCTCGCCAGCGACATTCAACTCCTCGCAGCCTGGAATGCAGGATTTCAGAACCGCCGGATCGTTAAGCTTTGCCCATACCACTTCACGCGAAGCAGGAAGCTGCACCTCACCCGTCATCGTCATTGCCATGTGCAAGCCTCCTTTGTCCGATAACCGCAACCTGCGGTCCCACCGATCTCAGTTAGGATACAGCGCCGCGAAAGGAAAGGGTATCGTGCAGGACGGAGCGTTGCAAAAACATCTAACTGCAGGCTTTTTTCGCGTTGCGGCGCTTTCGGCGAAGGGTATCGCGCTATTGGCAGGCGCGGGAGCCTTGGATAGGGTCCGCGCATCATGAGTTCTTCCCTGCCTCCCCTGCTCGCGCCGCTATTGTCGAGCGCCGCAATGCGCACCGTATGCGACGACGAAGTGTACCTGCAGCATATGCTGGACTTTGAGCATGCCCTCGCACGCGCGGAAGCCGCTGTCGGCATCATTCCCGCCAGCGCGGTGGTCAGCATCGCCAAGGCCTGCCATGCAGAAGGATTCGACCGCACAGCGCTGGCCGAAGCTGCGGTTCGGGCCGGAAATCTTGCGATTCCGCTGGTGAAAATGTTGACTGAAAAGGTCACCGGCGCCGATCCCGCAGCCGGGCGCTATGTGCACTGGGGCGCGACAAGCCAGGACGTGATCGATACCGCCACCATGCTGGGCCTGCGCGCGGCCATCAACGCCCTGCTGGCCGACCTTGATCGCGCAATTGCCGGGTTTGCCCGACTGGCATTCCAGCATCGAGAAACGGCGGTCGTCGCGCGCACCTGGCTGCAGCACGCCTTGCCGATGCCGTTCGGATTGAAGCTCGCGGAATATGCAGCGGCACTGCATCGGTCACGCGAGCGCCTGAAACGGCTGCGCAGTGACACGCTTGCGCTGCAATTTGGCGGCGCAGCGGGAACGCTCGCCGCCCTCGGCGACAATGGCCTCAAAGTCGCCGAACAGCTTGCCCAGGAATTGTCCCTGCCGCTGCCGGATGCGCCATGGCACACCCACCGCGACCGGATCGCCGACGTCGCCTCCGCGCTGGCCATTCTTACAGGCACCTGCGGCAAGATCGCCCGCGACGTATCCCTGATGATGCAGACCGATGTCGGCGAAGCCTTTGAGCCCGCGGGCGAAGGACGCGGCGGTTCATCGACCATGCCGCACAAGCGCAATCCCGTCGCGGCGGCGCGCGCCCTGGCTGCGGCAACCATGGCGCCGAACCTGGCTGCCACGATTCTCGCTGCCCAGGTTCAGGACCATGAACGCAGCGCGGGGCCTTGGCACGCGGAATGGCCGACACTGCCGACACTGCAACTGGTGACCTCCGGCGCGCTCGCCGCCATCGCGGAGATCGCTGAGGGGCTTGAAGTCGATGTCACGCGTATGCGCGCCAATCTCGACATGACTCAGGGCCTGGTGATGGCGGAAGCCGTCTCAATGGCGCTGGCGGAAAAAGTGGGAAAAAGCGAAGCGCATCATCTCGTCGAAGCGGCGAGCCGCAGAGCGATCGAAACCCGGCAGCATTTACGCACTGTCCTGACTAACGATACGCGTGTGACAACCCACATACCCGCCGCTGAACTGGAAGCGCTGTTCGATCCGATGGGCTATCAGGGCGTGGCGCAAACACTGATCGACCGGCTGCTGGCGCCGCTCGGCACCCCATAACGACAAGAAGAACTGACGGAGAATAAAGATGCCCATGATCGATGCCGACGGATGCCTGCTCAATGTTTCAGTCGAGGGGCGCGACGGTGGACCGACGATCATGCTGTCGAACTCGCTCGGCGCAACGATGCAGATGTGGGAACCGCAAATGGCGGCTCTCACCAAGCTCTATCGCGTGGTGCGTTATGACCGGCGCGGCCACGGCAAGTCCGGCGTTCCCGCTGCTCCCTATTCGATGGAGCGCTTCGGCAAGGACGTGCTGGCAATCCTTGACGATCTCAATATCGATAAAGTGCACTGGTGCGGGTTGTCCATGGGCGGCATGGTCGGCCAATGGCTTGGCGCCAACGCCCCCGAACGCATCGAGAAACTCATCCTCGCCAACACGTCTTGCTATTATCCAGACCCTACCAACTGGTTGAATCGCATCAAGGCGGTGAAGGAAGGCGGACTCGCATCCATCGCCGATGCCGTCATTGCGGCGTGGCTGACTGCTGACTTCCGCGAACGCGAGCCGCAGACTGTCGAGCGCATGAAGACAATGCTAATGGCGACGCCCGTGGAAGGCTACGTCGGCTGCTGTGAAGCACTCAGCAAGCTAGATCAGCGCGACCTGCTCCCCCGCATTAAAGCGCCGACGCTGGTCATCGCGGGACGTCACGACATGGCGACGCCTGTCGAGGCCAGTGTTTTCATCCGCAGTCACATTCCCAATGCAAGCATGACTCTGCTCGATGCTGCGCATATTTCCAACGTCGAGCAGTCTCACAACTTCACCGAAGCCGTGGTCGGCTTTCTGACCCAGCGCTGAGAAACCAAATGGACGACGATCAACGCCGAGAACTCGGAACGGCCCGGCGGCGCAAGGTGCTCGGCGATGCATGGGTCGATAAATCCGCCGCAGGCAGAACGCCGTTCAACGCGGATTTCCTCGACCTGATCACGCGTTACGCATGGGGCGAGATCTGGACACGCCCGCATTTCGACGAACGCACCCGCCGCGTCCTCGTGATTGGCACCATGATGGCGCTCGGCCAATGGGATGAATTCCGACTGCACGTCCGCGCGGCCCTGAGCGAAGGCGGCTTCACGCCGGACGACATCAAGGAAATCCTGCTTCAGCAGGTGATCTATTGCGGTGTCCCCGCCGCCAACCATGCGGTCAAGGAAGCCGCCAACGTCGTTCAGGAATTAGGGCTGCGCGACAAATAGCTGTGCTGCGGAACGGCAGATTCTGCAGCTTCACTTTTCCGTTCAACTGCCGGGTCGGTGTCAATAATCAGCAGGATCGCCGCACCGATCAGCAGCAGAGCTTCGCTCGCATGAAGCCGCAGCGCCGCCATTTCTCCGACTTTGGACGCCGCGATCAGGCATGCCATGCTGATGAACGCGCCTAGGCCCAGCGCGAACGCGAGCGCCTCATCGGCGCCGCCCTTGTTGCGGATCGCTGCGCGAACGACCAGCACCAGAAAGACAAGAAAAAACGCGGCGACAATCACCTTGGACAGAGCGAGCAGCCACGCAACCCGGATGGTCCCCATGGGCGTCAGGGTCATAAAATCGCTGACATACAGTGCGGTGGCAATGTTGGCCCGGTCGTAAAAGCCACGGATCGGCGAGACCCAGATTTTCATCGCCGAAATTGTCCATGACGGGATGAAATAGCTCGCCAAAAGCACGCCATTGAACGTGCTGATCCGCCAATCCTTCGACATGCCGCCTGCCCCTGACTTGACGAACATGGCGTCCGAAACCTCGGCTCCGGTGTCATGCCCCTGTCAAACCGCGCCATAACGGACGCGGCAATAATGATTGGCGGAGCTAACGCCGCTCAAAGGCAAGCAGCAATTTAAACCCTTTCTTAACCTTAACGGCGCCGCTGCCCCTGTGGACAAACGCTCACAACCTAGGAACTCCCGGTTCCGGTGCGGCCCTTTCGCGGCATTGCAAACGTCGTGGAAGACTGCCCACGCGTCACCGGGTACGGTTGCCGCCACTAATCCCCGCTGTTAGAAAATGGGACGACGCGACGATCCGGCTGCCGGAGCCTTCGACGTGTCACCCGTTTTGCTCGAACTCGGCAGCCCAGGGATCGTTAGCTCAAGGATCGTTTCTTGGATTATTTCGCCCAGCAACTCATCAACGGATTGGTGCTCGGCTCGATCTATGGCCTGATCGCAATCGGTTACACGATGGTCTACGGCATCGTGGGCATGATCAATTTCGCCCACGGCGATATCTTCATGATCGGCGGCTTTATCGCCCTCATCACCTTTCTCATCCTTGTCTCGATCGGACTGACAACGGTCCCTGTGATCCTGTTGCTTGTGCTGCTGGTGGCGATGGCCGTCACCGCGCTTTACGGCTGGACCGTCGAGCGGATTGCCTATCGTCCGCTCCGGCAATCGTTTCGTCTCGCGCCGATGCTCTCCGCCATCGGCATGTCGTTCGTCCTGACCAACTACGCACAGGTGTCGCAAGGCGCACGCGTCAAGCCGGTGCCGCCTGTGGTGACCGGCGGTCATACGCTGTTCGAGCGTGATGGTTTCGTGGTGCAACTCTCCAACATCCAGATCATTGTTGTCGTCACCACCGTCATCCTGCTTGCGATCTTCTCGTGGCTGGTGGCACGCACGCGGCTCGGCCGTGACATGCGGGCGTGCGAGCAGGATCAGACCATGGCCGCGCTGCTCGGCGTCGATGTCGACCGCACCATCTCGATGACCTTCGTGATCGGCGCAGCCCTCGCAGCGGTCGCCGGCATGATGTACTTGCTCTATTACGGCGTGGTCGATTTCTTCATGGGCTTCGTCGCAGGCATCAAGGCGTTCACTGCCGCAGTCCTCGGCGGCATCGGCTCGCTCCCCGGCGCGATGCTGGGCGGTCTTCTGATCGGCCTGATCGAAACCTTCTGGGCGGCCTATTTCACCTCTGAATACAAGGATGTCGCGGCGTTCTCGATCCTGATCGTTGTCCTCATCTTCCTTCCGACCGGCCTGCTCGGCCGTCCGGAAGTCGAAAAAGTCTGAGAGGCAACGTGGCGCGCGCAACCGATCCTGCCATTCGTGCGCCCAAAGCCGCCGCGGCCTCGCACGGCATCGCCTTCATTCTTAAAAAGTCACTCATCAGCGCCCTTGTGGCGCTGGTTCTGTTTTCGCTGATGATCGGCGTGAGGACCGAAGCCGGCCCGGAAGGCCAGTTGATCTATTGGACGCGGTTCGGCGATCTCGCCGCGATTGTCGCAGCGGTGTTCTTTGGCAGCATCGTTGTCGAACTGCTGCGGCAATGGATGGGACCATCCAGTGGCAGGTCGTTCATTCCGGCGACAGCACGCAATACCGTCGGAAGCCTCGGCCGTTTTATAGCGCCCGCGCTGCTGATCTTTGCCCTGCTAGTCCCGGTGATCTTCTACGACCAGCGCTACCTTCTCGATCTCGGCATTCTCGTGCTGACCTATGTCATGCTCGGATGGGGCTTGAATATCGTGGTGGGTCTCGCTGGCCTGCTCGATCTCGGCTACGTCGCCTTCTACGCGGTCGGCGCATATTCCTACGCGCTGCTGTCGACCACGTTCGATCTGTCCTTCTGGATCTGCCTGCCGCTGGCGGGCATCCTTGCCGCCTTCTGGGGCGTTCTGCTTGGCTTTCCCGTGCTGCGCCTGCGCGGCGATTATCTCGCCATCGTTACCCTCGCCTTCGGCGAAATCATTCGCCTGGTTCTGCTGAACTGGCAGCATGTCACCGGCGGCCCGAACGGCATCACCGGCATTCCACGCCCGTCGTTCTTCGGCATTCCGCTCACCAATACCGACGATGGCCTCGCCGCACGGCTCGGAATCGAGTTCTCCACCACCCATCGCGTGGTGTTCCTGTTCTATCTGATCCTCGCGCTCGCACTGCTCACGAACTGGGCCACCATCCGCCTGCGCCGTCTGCCAATCGGCCGTGCATGGGAAGCCTTGCGCGAGGATGAAGTTGCGTGCCGCTCGCTCGGCATCAACACCACGACGACAAAACTCACAGCATTTGCAATCGGCGCCATGTTCGGCGGCTTTGCGGGTGCGTTCTTCGCCACACGTCAGGGCTTCATCAGCCCCGAGTCGTTCACCTTCCATGAATCCGCCCTCGTGCTGGCTATCGTCGTGCTCGGCGGCATGGGCTCGCAGCTCGGCGTTGCGCTGGCTGCACTCGCCATGATCGGCGGCTTTGAGCTGTTCCGCGGTCTCGAACAATTCCGCATGCTGGTGTTCGGATCGGCCATGGTGCTTCTGATGATCTGGCGCCCGCGCGGGCTGATCGGACATCGCGCACCATCGGTCTATCTGGAAAAGCCCACCGAGATTTCATCCGCCATGGTCAAGGAAGGCCACGGATGACATCAACCACAATCAACAGTGACATCCTCGCCGTCGATCATCTCTCGATGCGCTTTGGCGGCATTGTCGCCGTCAACGACCTGTCGTTCACAGCCAAACGCGGCGACATCACCGCACTGATTGGCCCCAACGGCGCGGGGAAGACCACCGTCTTCAATTGCATCACCGGCTTCTACAAGCCGACCACCGGCATGATGCGACTCATTCACGAGGACAGCCGCGAATTCCTGCTCGAGCGGCTTTTTGACTACCGCATTTCCAAGGTCGCGAAAGTCGCGCGCACCTTCCAGAACATCCGCCTGTTCTCTGGCATGACCGCGCTCGAAAACCTGATGGTGGCGCAGCACAATTCGCTGATGCATGCTTCGGGCTATACGTTTCTCGGACTGATCGGCGCGCCCGGCTTCCGCCGCGCCGAAGCGGAAGCCATCGAACGCGCGCGTTACTGGCTCGACCGCATCGGCCTGACCTCTCGCGCCGACGACGCGGCAGGCAATCTGCCCTATGGCGATCAGCGCAGGCTGGAAATCGCGCGCGCAATGTGTTCCGAACCAGTCCTTCTTTGTCTCGATGAGCCTGCCGCCGGACTGAACGCACGCGAGAGCGACGAACTCAGCCAATTGCTGCTGGCGATCCGCAAGGATCACGGCACATCGGTGCTGCTGATCGAACATGACATGTCCGTCGTGATGGAGATCTCCGACTGCATCTTCGTGCTGGATCATGGCGTAAAGATCGCAGCAGGCACGCCGCGGGAAATTCGCAATGACCCGAAGGTCATCGCCGCCTATCTCGGCGCGGATGAACAGACCGCTGTCGAAGTGATGGAGGGCGGCATATGAGCGCGCTCCTCTCTATTCGTGGTCTTGTTGCGGCGTACGGGAATATCGAGGCTCTCAAGGGGGTCGATCTCGACATCAACCCCGGCGAGATCGTCGCTCTGATCGGCTCCAACGGCGCGGGCAAATCCACATTGATGATGTCGGTGTTCGGGCGCCCACGCGCGCGCGCCGGAACGATCACGTTCGACGGGCATGACATTACCGGCGTTGCAACGCATCTCGTTGCGCGGCTGCGCATCGCGCAGTCTCCTGAAGGCCGCCGCATTTTTCCGCGCATGACAGTGGCGGAAAATCTGCGCATGGGCGCGGACGCCGCCACCGAAAGCACCGAAGCCGAACGCAACGAAGATATCGAACGCGTCTTCACGCTATTCCCTCGCCTGAAGGAACGCATCGCGCAGCGCGGTGGCACGCTATCCGGCGGCGAACAGCAGATGCTGGCCATTGGCCGCGCGCTGATGAGCCGCCCGCGCCTCCTGATGCTGGACGAACCATCCCTTGGACTCGCACCACTGATCGCGCGCCAGATATTCGATGCCGTCCGCACGCTCAACCGGCGCGACGGTCTGACCGTTCTGATCGTGGAACAGAATGCCAATCACGCGCTGAAACTTGCGCATCGCGGCTATGTGATGGTCAACGGCAAGATCACACTCAGCGGAACGGGCACAGAACTGTTGGCGCGGGCGGAAATTCGCGCGGCGTATCTTGAAGGAGGACGGCACTGATGTCCCTCTACGAGAACGAATCCATCTTTCAGGTTCTGTTCGTGACGCTGATCCTTGGCGGCGGCTGCGCCATCATGGCTGGGCGCGGGATTGCGCTGACCTGGCGGAATATCGGGACCGCGGCGATCGCCATGATCCCGCTCGGGCTTGCCGTGCGATTTGTTCATTTTGCGCTGTTCAACGAGCCGTTGCTGCAGCCGCAGACCTATATCGTCGAAACGATCTTCCTCATCGCCGCCGCCTGCCTGTCTTTTCGGCGCACGCGGGCGCAGCAGATGATCCGGCAGTATTACTGGCTGTACGAACCCAGTGGTCCGCTCGGCTGGCGGCTGCGGCAAGATGCGCCAGCCAAGGCCTGAGCACGAGGCAAGATTGCCGATGACTTGGCGGTAAAATCAGCCGACAATATCCGTGATTTGTTCGCCCGGCGGGCCCTCCGGCTGCGCCTTCGAGACCTGCATGAGGATTGCACTATGAAATCAACCCGTCTCCTTGGCCTCGCACTCGGCGCGTCGATTGCCATGTCGACTGCTGCGTTTGCGCAAGACATTTCCGTCGCAGTTGCCGGCCCGATGACAGGCAGCGAATCCGCGTTCGGCCGCCAGATGAAGAACGGCGCGGATCTCGCCGTTGCCGACATCAACGCCGCAGGCGGCGTCAACGGCAAGAAGCTCGCGCTGCAGATCGGCGATGACGCCTGCGATCCGAAGCAGGCGCGCTCGGTGGCCGAGAAGCTGGCTAGCTCGAAAATCCAGTTCGTGGCCGGCCATTTCTGCTCGTCGTCGTCGATCCCCGCCTCGGAAGCTTATGCTGAAGGCAACGTGCTGCAGATCACTCCGGCCTCAACCAATCCGGTTTTCACCGAACGCAAGCTGTGGAACGTTCTACGCGTCTGCGGCCGTGACGACCAGCAGGGCCTCGTCGCCGCGCAGTACATCCTGAAGGCTTTCGCTGGCAAGAATGTCGCCATTCTCAACGACAAGACCACCTACGGAAAGGGCCTTGCCGACGAGACCAAGAAGGCACTCAACGCCGCCGGCTTTAAGGAAAAGCTGTTCGAGTCCTACAACAAGGGGGACAAGGACTTTAATTCCATCGTCTCGCGCCTGAAGCGCGAAAACATCGATCTGGTTTATGTCGGCGGCTATCATCAGGAAGCCGGCCTGATCCTGCGCCAGATGCGCGATCAGGGCATGAAGACGCTTCTGATGGCGGGCGACGCCATGAACGACAAGGAATTTGCTTCGATCACGGGCGCAGCCGCCGAAGGCACGCTGTTCACCTTCGGCCCCGATCCGCGGAACAAGCCCACCGCAAAATCCATTGTCGAGAAGTTCAAGGCCAAGGGCATCGATCCGGAAGGCTACACGCTTTACACCTATGCCGCGTTCCAGATCTGGTCGCAGGCTGCGGCGAAGGCCAAGACCACCGATCCGAAGAAGGTGATGGAAGCCATCAAGGGCGGTGAGTGGGATACGGTACTCGGCAAGCTTTCGTTCGACGCCAAGGGCGACATCAAGGTGATCGACTACGTCGTCTACAAGTGGGACGCCAAGGGCAACTACGCCGAGATCGGCAAGGGATCGTAATTCGATCCTGCAATCCTGATAGCAAAATGGCCGGGCTTGTTGTCCCGGCCATTTTTATTTGCGGTGGCTACCCGAAGTTCTGCAAGGCCGGGAACGTTTCCAGCAACCAGATGCTGACGTTCGAGACCGCACCGGTCAGAAATCCGATCCCGACCAAAATCATCAACACGCCCATCGCCCTCTCCACGATCGCGAGATGCTTTTTCATGCGTGCGAGAACAGCAGAAAACCGCTCGACCATGAAGGCCGCAATCAAGAAGGGAATGCCTAGACCAGCCGAATAGACCGCAAGCAGGCCCGCGCCCTTGGTCACGGTAGTTTCCGATGCCGCGACTGACAGGATAGCCGCCAGGATCGGGCCGATACAAGGCGTCCAGCCGAATGCGAACGCCAGTCCCATGACATACGCGCCCCATAAACCGACAGGCTTCGGGATCGGGAGGCGCCCTTCCCGCATCAGGAAGCCGATACGGGTCAGACCGAGGAAGTGCAGGCCCATCAGAATGATCGCGATGCCAGCAACAATCGACAGTTGCGCGGACCACGCGCGAATAAAGCCCCCGATAAAGCTTGCACTGGCGCCGAGCGCCACGAACACCGTCGAGAAACCGAGCACAAAAACCAACGCTGACAGCATCACCGCGCGCTTCGATGCACGAGGCTCCTCGTCATTGGCGACATGCTCGATGGTCGCACCGGTCAAATAGATCAGATACGGCGGTACCAGCGGCAGCACGCAGGGCGACAGAAAGCTGATGATACCGGCAGCGAGCGCGGCGGGAATGGAAACATCCTGAATCATGCCGCTTATTGCCCTGTTGCCTGTATGCTATGCAAGCGCCAGCGTGACTGTTCCGCGTGTTGTGATCGGGATGTGACCGGAAAGAAAAGAAACATGAAGAACCTTTTGACCGACATTCCCGGCGTCCGCGTCGGCCACGCCCATGACGAGACGGTTGCCTCCGGTGTGACAGCCGTGATCTTCGACAAGGCCGCCGTCGCTTCCGCCGATGTGCGCGGCGGCGGCCCGGGAATTCGCGATGGTGCCCTGCTCGAACCGGTCAACACGGTCGAGCGCATCGACGCGATTGCGCTGTCTGGAGGATCGGCATTCGGACTCGAAGCCGGTGGCGGTGTGCAAGCATGGCTAGCCGAACAAGGACGCGGTTTTGCGGTAGCCGATGCGCTGATTCCTATCGTTCCGGGCGCCGTGCAATTCGACATGCTGAACGGCGGCAACAAAAAGTGGGGCAAATTTCCGCCCTATCGCGATCTTGGCTATGCGGCGGCTACCGCAGCTACCGATGGCGAATTCGAACTCGGCACCGTCGGCGCCGGCTTCGGTGCAACCACCGTGAACTTCAAGGGCGGCCTCGGCTCCGCCTCTGCCGTCCTGTCAAACGGCGTACGCGTTGCGGCCATTGCGTCGGTCAACGCTGTGGGCAGTGTAACAGTTGGTGACGGCCCGTGGTTCTGGGCCGCGCCGTTCGAACAAAACAGCGAATTCGGCGGGCGCGGCCTGCCGCCCTCCTTCACGCCGGACATGCTTGCGATGCGGCTGAAAGGCGGACCTGTGGCATCGTCGATTGAAAACACGACCCTCTCCATCGTCGTCACCGATGCGATCCTCAATAAGGCGCAGGTTCAGCGTCTTGCAATCATCGCGCAGACCGGATTCGCACGCGCGATCTATCCTGTCCATGCGCCGCTCGACGGCGACATCGTGTTTGCCGCGGCAACGGGCGAAAAACAGATCGACCCGCTGTATGGATTGACCGAGCTTGGCGCAGTCGCGGCGAATGTCATTGCGCGCGCCATCGCACGCGGCGTCTATGAAGCCACCGCCCTGCCATTCGCAAGCACGTTGCCATCGTGGAAAACGCGCTTCGCAAGCGAGTGAGAAAAATCGCCCTGCGAGTACTTACGTATTTCTTCGTAAGTATGCGCGCATCATGCTGGCGGAAAATGCAGAAAACCCCCGCCGTTTAAGGTTATCTTTGCGTTTCTGTTGCCGATCATGTTTTCGGCAATACGGTCCGCTGCGTGCACATCGTCGTGCATGAACAGTGGAGAAAACGTCATGAAGAAGATGCTGTGTCTGGCCGTCATCGCGACGGCATTCGTCGGCGCTCCGGCTTACGCGAAAAGCCAGGGCGTCGCTGTCGCAGCCAACGTCCTCACCGGCAAGGGCGGTGTTGTCGGGCTGCTCGATGGTCGCGGCGCGCTGGTCGTCAACACCTCGGTCACCACCGGAAAAGGCGGTGTTCTCGGTGCTGTCCTCGGCAAGGGCGGAGCGCTCGGCGGTCTGCTCGGCGGCGGCTGCGGTTGCGGGCACTGACGTCTAGCGGCCCGGTTCCGCTAAAGCCACTGCGCGAACGCGAATGAGTCCCACAACCTCCCAAGCCTCATTCGCGCGGCAGTCTGGTCCCGCCTTCCCCCCGCGGAATCAGACTGCCACCCTATCCCCTGATGGCGGTGGGTTTTTCTTTCGACGCTTCCTTTGCCGGATCCTTCGCAAACGGCGAGAACTTCTTCGTCAGCGAAGACGATACGATGAATGCACCGGCCCTCTCGCCCGAGATCAGGGAGCCTTGCGCGCGCGTGAGATCGAGACCTAGCGCATAACCGTTTCCGAGGTCGTGCGACGCGCCGACACCATATGTCCAGGTCTGCGCGCTGAATCGAGAATCCAGATAATCCGTCGTCGCGTATCCCACGCCCGCCGTCAGTGACAGTTTCGGCTCGACCTGCCAGCTTACTTTCGCCGTATAGGCCGCATCGATCGTGATCGGCGAAATCGGAAATGTCGTTTCGTTGGCCCGGCGCCATGCCGCGAGATCGAGCGTGAATGGCTCAATGCGCCAACTCAGGCTGGTGTCGTACAGGACCGTATTGACGTTGGTGAAGTCGACATCATGGAAGGTTGCACGCAGGTTCGAGATTGAACCGAAAAACGTGATGCCTTTGTCCTGATACTTGGCAAACAGGAATGGCTGGATGCGCTCGTTGTCGCGGCGATAGCCAAAATCGTCCAACTCTTTCTGATAACGCCGCACAGAAAGATTAACCGACGCGCCAATCTCGAATTTATCTCCTGCATACGCAATGCCCGGAATGAGTGTGCCGCGTAGATAGACCTGCGGCGTCGGAAGGAAATCCTGAAAAATCGCGTTGGTCTGATTGAGCGACGACCGCGCCCCTTCGACTGTCGTAAACAGCTTGATGGCGCCGAACTTTACTTCGGATTTCAACGACTGGATGAGATCGGACGATCGAAGATTGTAGGTGTTGGTGTCCGCGATGGTCGTGGTCGCGGCGACGCTGGCTGTCTCGTCACCGTATGTTCCACGCAGGATCACCTTCCCCGACAACGCAGGTACCGCGAGCGGATTGGCGTACTGCGTCGTGCTTGCCTCGGCGGCGACGCCGTAGCTGTAGTCGTTTTCCTTGGTGCCTGCCGCAAGCGCGGTATCGGTGCCGATGAACGCACTGCCACCAATGCCATTACCATTGGAGAATTGCGGGTTGGTATCGTAACCGCCACGCAACCGCAGCGACGCAATGAAATCGTCCTCGGCATGAACGCTCTGTGCACCAGCGACAACGATGCCGGCACAGATTCCTATTCCCAACCCAATCCGCACATCGCACCTCGCAAGAATTTGCGCGTGCGATTAGCGATCCGGCGTGGTTAGCGAGTGATGAAAATCGGGAGTTTATGCGTAATGCTACCGACACAGGCGGTATTCAAAAAAAGCAGTTACACCTTCACCGAAACCGACTGCTTCGCAGTCGCTGCAAGTGCATCCTCCTGACGCTGCACCATCCTCTCGACCAGATTGTACTGCGTCGATGCGCCTGTCGATGTACTCGATGATGCCGGCTGACTGATCGTGACCTTCGAGCCGTCCGCATACGTCAGCGTGGTCGTGATTGATCCGTCGCTGTTCGTGGTCGAGGAGCTTGATGCGCCCTGCAGGGCCTGCATCAACGCATCCGCGCCACCGCCATGATGCGCACGGTGATGACCACTACTCTTGGGCTTCAACGCCGTCGCCATCTCGTCGAGACTGACGGCGCCGTCGTTATCAGCATCCATTTTGTTAAAAACGTTGTCCGCAGCCGCGACATTGGTGCCGCCTGCGCCGAGCTTGTCTTCGAATTCAGCCTTGGTGATCTTGCCGTCGCCGTTGGTGTCAATCTGCGCGAACAGATCCTTGAGCGAATCCGATGGGCTCGCTTTTCCGTTCGCATCCTGCGCCGACAACAACGCGTTGAATGTCGAGGGGGACAGCGCTCCGGCTTGCGTCGAACTTGCCGGAGTGATGGTCGACGCATTCGTGGCACTCGCGGTCGCGCCGAGATCGAACAGCGAATTCGTCTGCTTGACGCCGGTCTTCGCGGCATTGGACTTGTCCGGCGTCAGCGACGACAGCAAATCCAGCGCACCGATAGCCGCGGCTCCAACAGCCCCTGCAGCAAAAAACATCGCGATACTCCCCAAAGCCGGTGTCACGCGGCCAAGATGGTCCCACGATCTATCCAGCAATTGCCGTGCCGCGCGAAAAACCCAGCAAATACGGGATTTCTTACTGTTCGTCGGAACGTTCCGCAGGGCAATTTCTGCCGCCAAAGGCAGGATTTGCCGGTCGGCGGGCGCGGTTCCTGTGTACGCTCCCCGCCCCGCGTTGCCCGCGCCCGAGCGGCGTGTTAGGCGAAGCCAACGCGCCCGATACGCTTAAGGATCACACCGGAAACCCTCATGTCCCAATCCTTCGCATCTCGTCCGCTGGTGATCGCTCCCTCGATCCTGGCGTCGGATTTTGCAAAGCTCGGCGAAGAAGTCCGCTCCGTCGATCAGGCCGGTGCAGACTGGATTCATCTGGACGTGATGGACGGCCACTTCGTGCCGAACATTTCCTACGGCCCCGATGTCATCAAGGCGATGCGCCCCTATTCGAAGAAAATCTTCGACACGCACCTGATGATCGCGCCATGCGATCAGTATCTCGAAGCTTTTGCCAAGGCCGGTTCCGACATCATCACCGTGCACGCCGAAGCGGGACCGCACCTGCATCGTTCGCTGCAGGCGATCCGTGCGCTCGGCAAGAAAGCCGGTGTATCGCTCAATCCCGCAACACCCGCGAGCGCCATCGAATACGTCATCGACATGATCGACCTGGTGCTGGTGATGTCGGTCAATCCGGGTTTCGGCGGCCAGTCATTCATCCCCGCAGTGCTGGAAAAAATTTCCCAGGTCCGCGCCATGTGCGCCGGACGTCCCATCGACATCGAGGTCGACGGGGGCGTGACGGCGGACAACGCTGCCAAGGTCGCAGCTGCCGGCGCGAATGCATTGGTTGCCGGATCGGCCGTGTTCAAGGGCGGCACGATGGATAGCTACAAGGCGAACATTTCCGCCATCAGGGGTGCGGCAGCATCCGCGCGCGGCGAGGCGATTTAGCGCCAAAAAGCCCCGATTTTCTGCCAGAACTCCGGCTCAAGGGTGGCCTCGGGGAATACGATCTGCTAAAGCGCGGCGTAATCCCCAACCCTATGAGTTCGCGATGATTCCCCGTTATTCCCACCCCGAAATGGTCTCCATTTGGGAGCCGCAAACGCGTTTCAAGATATGGTTCGAGATCGAAGCGCATGCTGCCGACGCGCTGGCTGAACTGGGCGTGATCCCGAAGGACGCGGCGAAGACCATCTGGGCCAAGGCCCGGGATGCAGTTTTCAACGTGGAGCGCATCGACGAAATCGAGCGTGAGACCAAGCACGACGTCATCGCCTTCCTGACTCATCTGGCCGAGATCGTCGGACCGGAAGCGCGCTTCGTGCATCAGGGCATGACCTCATCCGACGTGCTCGATACTTGCCTCAATGTGCAGTTGGCGCGCGCCGCCGACATCCTGATCGCCGACACAGACAAGGTGCTCGCCGCGCTGAAGACCCGCGCCTTCGAGCACAAGATGACGCCGACCATCGGCCGCTCGCACGGCATCCATGCCGAGCCGGTGACCTTCGGCCTCAAGCTCGCTTACGCCTATGCGGAGTTCACGCGCGCCAAGGAGCGCCTGATCGCCGCGCGCAAGGAAATCGCAACCTGCGCCATTTCCGGCGCTGTCGGCACCTTCGCGCAGATCGATCCGCGCGTCGAAGCGCATGTGGCGAAGGCCATGGGCCTCACGGTCGAGCCGATCTCCACGCAGGTGATCCCGCGCGACCGGCACGCGATGTTCTTTGCGACCCTCGGCGTCGTCGCCTCCTCGGTCGAACGCCTCGCCACCGAAATCCGCCACATGCAGCGCACCGAAGTTCTGGAAGCCGAGGAGTTCTTCTCCGAAGGTCAGAAAGGCTCGTCGGCAATGCCGCACAAGCGCAATCCTGTGCTGACGGAAAACCTCACCGGCCTCGCCCGCATCGTGCGTTCGGCCGTGACGCCCGCGCTGGAAAACGTCGTGCTCTGGCATGAGCGCGATATTTCGCACTCCTCCGTCGAGCGCATGATCGGTCCGGACGCCACAGTCACGTTGGATTTCGCACTCAACCGTCTCGCAGGCGTTGTCGAAAAGCTGCTGGTCTACCCGGCCAACATGCAGAAGAACCTCGACCGTCTCGGCGGCCTTGTTCACTCGCAGCGCCTGTTGATCGCGCTCACGCAGAAGGGGGCCTCGCGCGAGGACGCCTACAAGCTGGTTCAGCGCAATGCGATGCCGGTCTGGCGCGGCGAAGGCGACTTCCAGTCCTTGTTGAAGAAGGACGCCGACGTGAAGAAATATCTGTCCGACAAGGAGATCGAGGAACAATTTGATCTCGCGTATCACTTCAAGCACGTCGATACGATCTTCAAGCGGGTTTTCGGGGCATCCTGAACTGATGGGCACAGTCACCGCGGTCAGCCTTCGCAGGGGCCACCACTTCAGCAAGACCAATGCCATGAGCATTCGTCTGCTGAAGGGCCTCGGCGTCGATGGTGACGCTCACATGGGCGAGACGGTGAAACACCGCTCGCGGGTTGCGCGGGACCCCACCCAGCCAAACCTGCGTCAGGTCCATTTGATCCACGAAGAACTGTTCGACGAACTGGCTCCGAAAAGCTTCGTCGTTCGCCCCGGCGAGATGGGCGAGAACGTTACCACCCGGGGCATTGACCTTCTTGGCCTCCCCACCGGCGCACGGCTGCATCTCGGGGACAGCGCCGTGGTCCAAGTCACCGGCCTGCGCAATCCCTGCATCCAGATCGACCGCTTTCAGAAAGGTCTGATGACCGCGACGCTGGACAAGGACGCGGACGGCAACCTGATCCGGAAGGCCGGGGTGATGAGCATCGTTCTGGCCGAAGGCGATGTCCGCCCCGGCGACCCGATCCAGGTGGAGTTGCCGGACGGGCCGCACAAACCCCTGCTTCCAGTGTGATAGTGGATTGGATTTGACATTCGCTACCCTGCTCGCAACGAGTCCGCAAAGCGAATGTCAAATCCAAGCTCCACTAAGAACCTATAATTGCTAGTGGTCTTTCGATTCAAACATTCGCAAGAAAAGCCCGCTGAGATGCAATGCGAATGTTAGAATCGGACCACTAGCGCCTCGATTACAACAAAGTGGTAACCGCAGATCGGCTATCATGGCCTTTGTGTCCCACGCGCCCACGATACTTGTTTTCGACTCCGGCCTCGGCGGATTGACCGTTTTCCGCGAGATCGTGAAGCTGCGGCCCGATGCCCGCTACACGTATGTCGCCGACGATGCCTATTTCCCCTATGGCCAGCACACCGAGGACGAGATCATCGCGCGGGTGGTGCCGCTGATCGGCGATCTGATCGCCGAACACCGGCCGGACCTTGTGGTCATCGCCTGCAACACCGCATCGACACTGGTCATGACGCACCTGCGTGAGACCTACAGCGTGCCATTCGTCGGCACCGTCCCCGCCATCAAGCCCGCCTGCGCCTCGTCGAAAACCAAACGTGTCTCCGTGCTTGGCACGCGGGGCACGGTAAAGCGCGAGTACACCAAGAAGCTGATCGCGGATTTCGCACAGAGCTGCGATGTCACGCTGGTCGGCGCTGAAAATCTCGCGAGCCTCGCCGAAGCCACCTTGCGCGGCGAGCAGGTCAGCGACGAGGCCATCGCCGCGGAAATCGCGCCCTGCTTCCTCGATGGCCAAAACGGCAATGGAGCGCGGACCGATACCGTGGTGCTCGCCTGCACGCACTATCCCCTGCTGATCGGCCAAATGCTTGCGCTGGCCCCCTGGACCGTTGACTGGATCGATCCGGCCCCCGCCATTGCACGGCGGGTGGGCAGTCTGCTTGGCCCTCCAAACGCCCATGGCGAGGAGCCTGAAGCGCAATTCCGATTCACCTCCGGACAGGCACCTAATCCGGTTTTGGCCAAGGTGCTGAAGCCATTCATCTGCGCCAGCGTTGCGACTTAAGAACAACCTTCCGAAGACCCCATCCCCCTGTTAGCCTCCCGTCACGCCGTTCCGCAAAGAGAACGGCCATGGAGGATTCAGGATGCTCAAGAAAACCGTGCTTTGCGTTTCAATTCTCGCGCTCGCCGGTATCGGCGCAGCGGTCGCCCAGCAGCCGCCTGCAGGGATCAAACGCACGCCGCTGCAGACCATTCCATTCCCGGAGGGTTACAACACCATTACCGGCCTTGCCGAACTGGCGCCCGGAACGAAGGCCGGTCGCCATACCCATCCGGGGGTCGAGACCGGCTATGTTCTGGAGGGTGAGTTTGTGCTGTCCATCGACGGGCAGCCCGACAAGACACTGAAGGCCGGCGAATCGTACCAGATCCCGGCCGGGGCGGTGCATGACGCCGCCGTTCATGGCGATAAGCCTATGAAAGTATTGGGGGTTTACGTAGTGGACAAGACCAAGCCGCTGGCCTCCCCTGCCCCGGCAAAATAGCCAGAACCGTTTGACTTATCGGCCTTTTCTACCTATGAACACGTTGCTCGCGGGCCGGTTTCGGCCCGCGTTGCGTTTCGCGACCCGTGGTCCTCCCCATCAAGCTTATGAGGCGGACCTGTCGGTATCCGGGATGTCCCGGTTACACAGGAGGGCGCGTTTCCTCAAAACTCAAACTTACCAAAGAGGACGCGATGACTAAGCGTAGTGAGGCGAAGTATAAAATCGATCGCCGTATGGGCCAGAACATCTGGGGCCGCCCGAAGAGCCCCGTCAACAAGCGTGAATACGGCCCCGGCCAGCACGGCCAACGCCGCAAGGGCAAGCTCTCCGACTTTGGCACCCAGCTCCGCGCCAAGCAGAAGCTCAAGGGCTATTACGCCAACATTTCCGAGCGCCAGTTCTATGCCGTCTACGTTGAGGCGACCCGCCTCAAGGGCGACTCCGGCGAGAACCTGATCGGCCTGCTCGAGCGCCGTCTCGACGCGGTGGTGTACCGCGCGAAGTTCGTGTCCACCATGTTCGCGGCCCGTCAGTTCATCAACCACGGCCACATCAAGGTGAACGGCAAGCGCGTCAACATCGCCAGCTACAAGGTGAAGGTCGGCGACGTCATCGAGATCAAGGAAGCTTCCAAGCAGCTCGCTTTCGTGCTCGAAGCCAACCAGCTCGGCGAACGCGATACGCCGGACTACCTCGAAGTCGATCACGGCAAGCAGACCGCGAAGATCACCCGCATTCCGGGCCTTTCGGAAGTGCCGTTCCCGGTTCAGATGGAACCGCACCTGATCATCGAATTCTATTCGCGCTAATTTCTCCGGACCGCCGGACAGCAAAACAAAAGGCCGCCTCCTCCGGGCGGCCTTTTTCCTTGCGGTGTCCGCTATGGCATCGGTTGCGCCGGGTGCGGATCGGCCAATGCGAAATCCCGCAACAGGCGAACAGCAATCCGCACCACCTCTGCCTGTGTCTTGGCTCCGGTTCGCGACAGCGCACTGCGCAAATGGAATCGCGCCGTGTGAATCGTGACGCCCTCGCTTTCGGCAAACGTCTTCAGATCGTGATCGGCCGCCAGCGCTGCAACCAGCCGCGCCGCGCCCTTCGACAGCCCAAGCCCCTGCTCCAGAATTTCTGACGTGTTGGCGGACCCGGAGTCCGGATCGTGCACGACAACGATCGCCCCGCGCGTCCCGCCGCGCTCCCAGTCGGACTGAACGGCTGACTTCGGAGACGGCGCAACCAGAACGGCATAGTCCCGCCCCTTGGCGCGCGGCACGGAAACCACGCCACCCGAGCCGCCCGCGCCGACGCTGATCAGAAGCGCATCGAACCGGCGGCGCGCCTCTGTATTGGTGACCAGGGGCTTCCCCATCCGGCCGAGCACGAAACCGTCGCTCTGCTGAGTCAGGGCCTGCATCGCCGCGTTGACGAAGAGCACCTCCCCGTCAGCCGCCAGCAACATCAAACCGGCCTGCAGCCGGTCGAGCGTCGCCTGCAAGCCGACATTTCTCGAATCCATCCGGAAGAACGAGCGGCGCAGTTGCAGCGCGCGCGTAATGTGCGGCATGAGCTGCTCGAGATACGCAGTTTCCCGATCGTCAAATACAGGACGATCGTCCCCGCGGAGCAGCGCGATCATCGCGAAATTTCCATCACTCGAATAAAGCGGTCCGCCCAAGGTCTCGACCAGGCCGATCGGCAGAAAGAACTCGGTGTAAACGCGGTGGCTGACGCGTTCCTCCGGCGTAAACAGGCGATGGGTGGTCATGGCTCTGCCGACAGGCAGAGCCAGAAAGCGCGCCGGCACGGGGTCGATGTCGGCATATTGGTCGATATAGCGTTGCACTTGCTCATTCAGCACGCCGGACGTGACGACGAAACTCGCTGTCGGATCGCGGCCATCGACCATGACCAGCGACCCCCCACGGCAGCCAAACATGTTCTGAATCAGTTGCAGCGCGAGAGAGAGTTGGCTGCTGTCGGAGACCCCCTGATAAAGCGCGTCCAAAAATTTGCCTTCGGCCTCGCTCACGACCCCCCCGCCGCTATTGCTGTGGAAAGCTAAAATGGCACAACAATTTAAAACTAACCCTATTCATTTGAATAGTGCATGACGCATCCGCTTTTGACACCCTCTCCCCATTCATTTGGGAATACGGGGCGGCGGGTGGCAAAGTTATTTGGCGTAGCGCGTGGCGCGGGGCAAACCTCGCCAGCGCGGCAATTTCGTTATTTTCTTTTGGCTTCAACGGCGATTTTCAGCGTCACCCCGGCCGAGGCGGCGGACTGGCTCGGCACAGTTTCGGCTGACTGGTTCACCGCCGGAAACTGGAGCACCGCGGCCGTCCCCGGCTCAGGCACGGCGGTCAACATCAACAACGCAGGCTCTCCCAACCCGGCGACCATCAACGCGCCAGGGGCGGCCTCCGGCACTTTGACGCTTGGCAGCACCGGCGGACAGAGCGGCACGTTGAACGTCACCAGCGGCGGCCTTGCCACGACCGGGACCATTTATGTCGGCCTGCTGGGCTCAGGCACGCTCAACATTTCCGGCGGCAGCATCGTTTCGGCAACCGGCCTCGGCTCGGTTGCCGATAGCGCGAACTCCTCCGGCACAATCACCGTTTCCGGCGCTGGAACCCAATTCAAGCCCGGTCAGCTCTATGTCGCGGCCGACGTGAACACCCTCGGTCAGGTAATCATCCAGAACGGCGCTTCGCTCACCACCGCCCAAACGATTCTCGGCTACTTCTCCTCGACCGCCAACGGCACCCTTTCTGTCACAAACGGATCATCGGCCAGCACCGGTTCGATGACAATCGGCGAAAGAGGTGCAGGCACATTCAATCTGAACGGCGGATCGACTGCGACCAGCACCTCGGTCTCACTCGGAACCAACGCAGGCGGCAACGGAACCGCGAACATCTCCGGCGCGGGAACGACCTGGACCACGGGCAGGATGACCCTCAACACAGCCGGCACAAGTGCGCTGAACATTTCGAACGGCGCAAAAGTCACGTCGACCAGCAGCACCAATGGCGCCGCCTTCATCAACGGCAGCGCCAATGTGACGGGTTCAGGCTCGCAATGGGACATTGTGGGCAATTCCACCGCAGTCGGAGGCACACAGAACGTTGTCAACATTGGCGGCTTGGGAGGGCTGACCGTATCGAATGGCGGCAAGGTCACGATCGCGGACAGCGCGACGACGCCCAACGGCCAGTTCATGCAGGTTCGTATCAGCAACTCGCCCGGCTCGACCAATTCGCTGACTGTAACAGGCGCGAACTCGTCGTTCACCACGCCTTATGACATATGGGCCGGTTTCACTGCGGGCACGACGGCAAATATCACGGTCAGCAACGGCGGCGCGCTCAATACCGGCTACACAATTCTGGGTTCCGCCGGCAGCGCCAATGCCGTAGTCACCGGCACAGGATCGGTCTGGACGATTTCGACTATGCCGAATGTCCCCGGTTCCCAGCCGCAAGGTCTCGCGATCGGACAGAGCGCCACCAGCAGCGGGACACTGACAATCGCCAACGGCGGCGTCGTGAACGTCAGCTCGGTCGTTGTCGGCGGTGCGGTGGGCAGCCAGGCCACGCTCAACATCGGCGCAGCGGCAACGTCTCCCGCCGCCGCTGCCGGCACGCTGAACGCAACCGCTGTCGTATTCGCTACAGGCGCCACCGGCACCGTGAATTTCAATCACACGTCCACCAACTATGAGTTCGCGGCTGGCATTCAGGGCACCGGCCCCGGCACCGTCAACTTCCTCTCCGGCACCACGATCCTCACCGGCAACAATACGTATGCAGGCACGACCAACATCTCGGCGGGTGCAACGGCCCAGTTTGGCAACCGCGGAACCAATGGCGGCAGCAACGGCCTCATCTCGGGCGACGTCACGAACAATGGCGCAATGATCGTCAACCTCGCGGCGCTCTCGACAACATACGGCGGCGTGATCTCCGGCAGCGGAACGTTTGAACAGGCTGGCACCGGGACGCTCTCATTGACCGGCACCAACACCTTCTCCGGATTGACCAAGGTCTCGAGCGGCACCCTTCAGCTTGGCAACAACACCACCACCGGTTCAGTCGCCGGGAATATCGAGAACAACTCGCATCTCTCGTTTTACCGCTCCAACTCCTTCACATTCAGCAATCTGATTTCCGGCACCGGCGATGTCGACAAGCGAGGTTCGGGCACGATGACGCTCGCCTCGGTGCAGACCTACACCGGCGGAACGTCCGTTTCGCAAGGAACGCTGCGTCTCGGCGGTAATGACCGCCTGGCCTCCACCGGCAGCCTCTTCATTTCTGGCGGCGCCACCTTCGATCTTGCCAATTTCAGCCAGACGGTCGGCGCGTTCAGCGGCCCCGGCACCGCGGCGATCGGCACGGGATCGCTGACCTTCGGAAACAGCCTCGACCGCACATTCCAGGGTTTCATCACAGGCAGCGGCAGCTTCATCAAGCAGGGCACCGGCTCCTTTACGATGACCGCCAACAATTCGGCCTATACCGGTACGACAACTGTCAACAACGGCCTGCTCGCGGTGAATGGTAACCTGTCGAACAGTGCCACCACCGTGAACACCAATGGCACGCTCGGCGGCACCGGCACCGTCGGGCAGACCACAGTGAACGGCACCATCGCGCCGGGCAATTCGATCGGCACGCTGAACGTCAACGGACCCTACGTCCAGAACGCAGGGTCGTTCTACAATGTCGAGGTCAATGCCGCGGGTCAGTCCGACCTGATCAACGTCACAGGCACGGCGACCATCAATGGCGGAACGGTTCGCGTGATCGCCGGAATGGGCGCGTACAATCCCACGACGATCTATACCATCCTGACATCGAGTGGCGCGCGTACCGGTACGTTTACCGGCGTCACGTCGAACTTCGCTTTCCTCGATCCGTCGCTGACCTACGACCCCAACAACGTCTATCTCACGCTGGTCCGCAACAGCATCGACTTTGCCAGCGTCGGGCAAACGCCGAACCAGGTTTCAGCTGGCGGCGGCCTCGCCGCGCTCGGCATGGCCAACCCGATTGTCGCCGCCGCACTGATGCTGACGCCGGATCAGGCGCGAGCCGCGTTCGACAGCCTCTCCGGCGAAATCCATCCAAGCCTGCATTCGCTGATGCTGGATGAAAGCGCCCTCGTGCGTGACGCCATTCTGGGCCGACAGCGGCTCGACACCGCGCAGGGCTGGACCGGCACATTCGCCACCGGCTTTGCAGAAGAAGACGAGGCCGCCCTCGCCTATGCGAAGAAAATGCGCAAGGTCAAAGGCGGCCCGAAGTGGCCGGTCAAGGCGCCGCCTCCCGTCATCGCTCCGATTTACGGCGCATGGGTGCAGGGCTACGGCAACTGGACCCGCCTCAACAGCGACGGGAACGCGGCGACGCTGCGTTCCACCAACGGCGGCGCGATCGGGGGCGTCGATGTCACCCTCAATCACAACTGGCGCTTCGGCATCGCCACCGGCGGCGGACGAACCGACGCCCGCGTGGATGCGCGGACATCTACCGGCACTATCGACACCTTCCATGTCGCGGCTTATGGCGGCGGACGCATCAGCGACATCGCCTTCCGTACCGGTGCGTCGTATTCACACCACGACATCTCGACCACGCGCACCATCGCCTTCCCCGGCTTCGCTGACACTGCCACGGCAAGCTATGGCGCCAGCACATCGCAGGTGTTTGGCGAAGCCGCCTACGGCATCGTAAGAAGCTGGGTGAATGCCGAAGCTTTCGCCAACCTCGCTTACGTGTCCGTGCGCAGCGACCGTTTCACGGAAACCGGCGGCCCGGCTGCTCTCACTGTGGCGCAGACCACGACATCGGCGACCTATTCGACACTCGGCCTGCGTGCGCAGGCGCCGATCCCCGCCATCGGACCATGGGCCATGACTGCGCGTGGATCGCTCGGCTGGCAGCACGCTTATAACGGCACAACGCCAATCGCGCTGATGGCATTCGCGACCAGCCCGACGCCGTTTGCCATTGCAGGCGCTCCGATCGCGCGAGACGCGCTTCTGGTGGAAGCCGGACTGGACGCGGTGATCTACCGCAACACTGTGCTTGCGCTGCTTTACACCGGCCGCATCGCGTCCGACGCCAATGCTCATGCGCTCAAGGCCAACCTCGCAGTCAAGTTCTAGTTTACTTGAGCGCGCCGTAGATCATGCTCTTGAGCGCAGACTGAATCCGTCCGCGCTGCGAAGGCGACTGGACCATCAGGATCGCGAACATCTCCTCCTTCGGATCGACGAGGAAATAGGTTCCGCTGCCACCGCTCCACTCATACTCGCCGACCGAACCTGCCCAGTGGCTAACACCGGCATCCGTCCGCACCGCAACGCCAAGGCCAAAGCCGTAACCTGCGCCGGGAAAGTAGTAAGCCCATGGCTTGATCCCGGCAGCCTCTCCGATGTGGTTCGCCGTCATGAAGTCGACGGTCTTGCGGGCGAGAATGCGCTTTCCTCCCAGTTCGCCATGATTGAGCAGCATCTGCACAAAACGCGCGTAGTCCGCCATCGACGACACCATGCCGCCACCACCGGATTCCCATTTGGTGACAACGCGCGGGTCGCGGTCGAGCTTGTCCCACTTTGTCTGAAAGGGTTCGGCGAACAGTGCCTTGCGCTCGGGTTCCGTGATGAAGAACGTAGTATTCTTCATGCCCAGCGGATCGAGGAGGTTTTCCTTCTCGAATTCGTATAGCGATTTGCCCGACACCACCTCGATCACCCGCCCGAGTACATCGGTCGCGTGCCCGTAAGTCCAATATTCGCCGGGCTGACTGATCAGCGGCAGCGCTGCGACCTTGTCGGCGACCTCCGCATTGTTGAATTTTCCCGACATCAGGTCGGCATCTTCGTAAGGCTTCTTCACCACGCCATAGGATAGCGATGCATAGGGAATGCCTGCCGACTGCCGCAACAGATCGTGAATCAGGATCGGGCGCTTGGGCTCGACCAGCTTCAGTTCCGGCTTGCCTTCGGCACCAGGCTTCTCCTCACCCACTTTGATATTGTAGAAGCCCTTGACGTATTGCCCGACCTCGTCGTCGAGCGAGAGCTTGCCTTGCTCGACCAACATCAGCGCGGCGACCGATGTGATCGGCTTTGTCATCGAGAACAGCGTGAAGATGGTGTCCGGCGTCATCGGCGCTTTTGTTTCAACGTTGCGCACCCCGAAGGCTTCGTAGTATGCCGCCTGCCCCTTGCGCTGGATCAGTACAAGCGCGCCGGGAATTTTCCGGGTTGCGACTTCGTTGTTGAAGTATTCGGTAATGCGAGCCAGCCGCTCGCGTGAGAATCCCGCGGCTTCCGGCACCGTTTTCCCGATGCTCCCGGCGGAGGTTTGCGCAACCAGACAGCCCACGGCAGCGATCTGAATCACGCACATTGCAAGGATGCGAACGGCCCTGCGGCCATGACCACGAAAATGCAAAATCGACCTCTTAAATCAAAATGCCGGACCGAAGCCTAGCTGCTGATACTCGCAAAGCAAACAAGCGTCATGGACAATAAGCCATCATGCCGCTTCCATTGGACCTGAGGTCCTTTTTTGAATACATCGTGGCATCCGCAGACCAGACACCGCGCAGGATTTTCCATGAGAATGACCCCCGCTCCGCCTGATCCCAAGTTGCCGCCCGTTCGCATCAACCTGATGTCGGACACCCAGACGCGGCCGACGCAGGGGATGCGCGAGGCCATGGCGGGCGCGGCGGTTGGCGACGAGCAGATCGGCGACGATCCCACGACCCTTGCGCTGTGCGAGCGTGTGGCGGACCTGCTCGGCAAGGAAGCCGCGGTGTTCCTGCCGTCAGGGACCATGTGCAATCTCGCTGCAACACTGGTTCATTGCCGCCCGGGCGATGAAATCCTCGCCCATCCCTCCGCCCATGTGTTGACCCGCGAAGGCGGCGCCCATGCAGCCCTTGGCGGGCTTCAGATCACCCCGCTTCCGGGCGACAACGGCATCTTTTCGCCTGAAACATTCCGGGCAGCAATCCAGCCCGCCTCGCGCTATTCTGCTCCGCAGCGGGTCGTCACCGTCGAGCAGACAGCAAATATCGGCGGCGGCACCATCTGGAAGAAGCCGGACCTCGCCGCCATTACAGCGATTGCACGCGAAAACGGTCTCATCACGCACATGGACGGCGCGCGGCTGATGAATGCCTGCGTCGCAACCGGCATCTCCGCACGCGACATGGCGGACGGCTGGGACTCAGTTTGGATCGACTTCAGCAAGGGCCTCGGCGCACCGATAGGGGCTGTGATCGCCGGAACGGATGCGTTCATTGATGAAGTCTGGCGCTGGAAACAACGTCTCGGAGGCGCGATGCGTCAGAGCGGTATTTGCGCCGCTGCCTGCCTCTACGCGCTCGATCATCATGTCGACCGGCTCGCCGACGATCATGCCAATGCCCGCGCGCTCGCCCGCGGCCTCGCGCAGATTCCCGGCATCACCGTCAATCAGCCCGAGACGAACCTGATCTTCTTCGATCCGACGGCAACGGGCATCGGCACTGATCGCATGATCGCCGAACTGCGGACACGCGGCATCCTCACCGGCGCACTGGATCATCGCATTCGTGCCTGCACGCACCTGGACGTGACATCCGCCATGGTCGAGGAAACCATTTCAGCGATCCGGGCGATCACGGCGAAGGCGTGATTCAGTTGGGCACGAGCGCATCGTAAACCATCGCCTTCAGCGCTGGCTGAATGCGGCCGCGCTCCGACGGAGACTGGATCATCAGGATGACAAACATATCCTGCGCGCGATCAACCCAGAAATACGTGCCGCCCGCTCCGTCCCATTTGATCTCGCCAAGCGATCCGGGAGGCGGCGGCTTCGCGTTGCCAGGCTCAGTGCGAACGCCGAACCCCAGGCCGTATCCAAAACCATCACCGGGAAAATAATACGAGCCGCGCTTCACGCCGGTTGCCGGAGCGATGTGGTTCGCCGTCATATTGGCGAACGTTTCGGGCTTCAAATAACGCCGGCCATCCAGTTCGCCGCCGTTGAGCAGCATCTGCGTGAACCGGCTGTAATCCCCAATGGTCGAGAGCAACCCGCTCGTCCCGGCTTCCCATTTCGTAAATACGCGCGGATTTCGCGAACTCCCTGTCCTGAAGTTGTTATCGCTTGGCAGCGGCTCCGCAATGCGCCTGTGTTGCGACGGATCGGCAACGTAATACGATGTATCTTTCATCCCGAGCGGCCCGAATAACCGCTCCTTCTCGAATGCGTAAAGCGATTGTCCGGAGACCACCTCGATGACGCGCGCGAGAACATCCATCGAGTGGCCGTAATCCCACAAAGTGCCCGGCTGTTCGGCCAGCGGCAGCCGCGCGATCTTCTCAGCCACCGCGGCGTTGTCGGTCCCTTCAGCATACAGATCGGCGTTGTTGTAGGCGGATCGGACAAGGCTCTTGCCATAGAAGCCATAGGTGATGCCGGACGACTGGCGCAGCAAATCCTCGATGGTGATCGGGCGCTCCAGCGGCACAAGCTGGAGGACGGGATTGCCATTCTCGGCTTTGGTCTCCACTCCGACCTTCGTATCGGCGAATGAGGGAATGTATTTGGACACCGGATCGTCCAACTTCAGCTTGCCGTCGTCCACCAGCAACATCGCCGCGACGCTGGTCACCGGTTTGGTCATCGAGAACAGCCGGAAGATCGCTTCCGGGTTCATCGGCTCGCCCGTCGTCACGTCGATTTTGCCGAAGGATTTAAAATAGGCCTGTTTGCCGTGACGCTGGACCAGGACGATCGCGCCGGAGATCTTGCCGTTCGCGACCTCCGCGCCGAAGTAGTCCGTGATGCGCTCAAGCTTTTGCGGGGAGAAAACTGCATCGGGCGGATAGATCCGCATCCCGTCGTCAGCCCATGCATGTCCAATCAGGAGTGCGGTGACGATCAGCGACGCCTTGATATGGCGTGACACGCGCATCAAAAATCCTCCCGGGTCTTCGCAGACCAATGCCCGGATCGTTTGGTCCGGGCTCGGGAGGACTGTATCGGCCGGAAAGGCGCGGGCACAAGCGGGACGGCGAACAGCCGCCCCGCCCGGAAAGCCTTAACCTGCAGGCTGCTGGACAGCGACGCCCTTGTCGGCGAGTAACTGCTGCAATTCACCAGCCTGGAACATCTCGCGGATGATGTCGCAACCGCCGACGAACTCACCCTTTACATAAAGCTGCGGGATGGTCGGCCAGTTCGAATAGATCTTGATGCCGTCGCGCAGTTCGCCTGACTCGAGGACGTTGAGGCCCTTGTAGGCAATGCCGACGTGATCGAGAATCTGAACCACCTGGCCCGAGAATCCGCACTGGGGAAACTGCGGCGTGCCCTTCATGAACAGCACCACGTCGTTGGACTTCACTTCGTTGTCGATGAATTGCTCGATGCTCATAATCCTGTCCTTAAAAATCCTGGTCCTGCGGCCGAGCCGGGAATCTCGCTGCGGCCTGCCGTTCTGCCCATATATGTAGCCCGAAACGGCGCCACATCCCAATCAAATCACCGAAAAGGTGCCATGCGACCGCTCAAGGAGCGCGCAGACCCGCCATGACCACCCGAAACAATCGGGGTCCCCGCAACGTATAATGCCTGACAGCACCTTTTATCTCTGGAAGACCGCCCTATTTAGAGCATCCCTTCTGAGGAACCGATCCCGAGAAGCATCGTTCTCCCCTCGACCGGAGATTCTTGTGACGAAACCAGCCTCCCAGCCAGACGTCCGCGTCGCGCATCCCTCCGCATCCAGACCAGAATCCCGAAATGAGCAGGCCGCGAGGCTCCTGGCCGCCTACAGCGGTGTCAGGAACGAAACCGAGCGACGGGCCGCCCCGCTCTCCCCCGAAGACCAGTTAATCCAGTCCATGCCGGACGCCAGCCCTGCCAAATGGCACCGGGCCCATGTGACCTGGTTCTGGGAACAGTTTCTGCTGGGCGAACATTCTCCCGGCTACAAGCCCTATCACCCGGACTACGCCTATCTGTTCAATTCATATTACGTCAGCGCCGGCCCTCGCCATGCCCGGGCCCAGCGCGGCCACCTCACCCGTCCCGGCGCGGACGAGGTGACGGCCTATCGCAAGCACGTCGATGCAGCCGTTGCGACATTTTTCGCTTCAGCGGATGAAGCCACACTGACCAAGCTGGAACCGCTGATCGAGGTCGGGCTGAACCATGAGCAGCAGCATCAGGAGTTGATGTTCACGGACATCCTGCATGCCTTTGCCCAGAATCCGATCCCGCCGGCCTATGAGCCCGGCTGGCGGTTTCCCGCCACAACCCGCACTGGCGACGAGTGGGTCACTTTGATGGAGGGAATCCACACCATCGGCCATACCGACGCGTCATTCCATTTCGATAATGAGAAGCCCGCGCATCGTGCGCTGGTCGGCCCGGTGAAGCTGGCGCGCAATCTCGTCACCAATGCCGAGTGGCTCACCTTCATGCAGGACGGTGGCTACGAAAAAGCCACCCTCTGGCTGATGGACGGTTTCGCCGCCGCCGGCCGCGAAGGCTGGGAAGCGCCCGGCCACTGGCGCAAGATCGATGGCGAATGGAAGATCATGACGCTCGGCGGCTTACAGAGCATCGATGCGTCAGCGCCTGTTTCGCATGTCAGCTATTACGAAGCCGACGCCTTCGCGCGATGGAGCGGCAAGCACCTGCCGACAGAAATGGAATGGGAAGTCGCCGCCCGCGCCGGTCACCTTAACGATGCCTTTGGCCTCGTCTGGCAGTGGACCCGCAGCTCATACTCGCCCTACCCCGGATACCGCGCCATCGAAGGTGCGCTCGGTGAATACAACGGCAAATTCATGGTCAATCAGTTGGTGCTGCGCGGCTCTTCGCTGGCAACCCCTGACAATCATAGCCGGATCACCTACCGCAATTTTTTCTATCCGCATCATCGCTGGCAGTTCACCGGACTGCGCCTCGCCGACTACGCCGTTTGAATTTCGAACCGATGAGATCGTCATGAATGTGCATATCAACGCGCGAACCAGCGCCCAAGTCGATCATTCTTTCGCTCAGGACGTGATCGCGGGGCTGACGCAGAAGCCAAAGAAACTATCGCCCAAATACTTCTATGACGAAACCGGCTCGAAACTGTTCGAGCAGATTACCTTGCTGCCGGAATACTACCCGACGCGCACTGAACTGCGCATCCTGCGGGACCGCGGCGCGGAGATCGCCGCAGCCATTCCTTCAGACGCGGCGCTGGTCGAGTTCGGCGCGGGCGCGACGACCAAGGTTCGACTGCTGTTGAAGCAATCCTCTTTCAAGGCTTACGTGCCGGTGGACATTTCCGGCGAGTTTCTCAACGGCCAGGCCAGCGCGCTGCGGGCAGACTTTCCCGAACTCGCGGTCTATCCGGTCACCGCGGATTTCACCAAGCCTTTCGAACTGCCGCCGGAAGTCAAGGAAATGCCGAAGGTCGGCTTCTTCCCCGGCTCAACCATCGGCAATTTCGATCCGGATGAGGCGAGCGCTTTCCTGCGGAGCGCGCGTGCCATTCTCGGCGACGGAGCGACCATGATCGTCGGCGTCGATCTGGAAAAGGATGAGCGCGTGCTGCATGAGGCCTACAACGATGCAGCGGGCATCACTGGCCAGTTCAATCTCAACGTGCTGGCGCGGATCAATCGCGAGCTTGGCGGCAATCTCGATCTTGCGGGATTCGAGCACAGCGCGATCTACAACCGCAAACGCCACCGCATCGAAATGCACCTGATCAGCCGCAAGCCGCAGACGATCCGCGTGCTGGATCACACGGCGACCTTCAAGACCGGCGAGACGATTCATACCGAAAGCAGCTACAAATACAGCATCGAGCGTTTTACCGCGCTCGCACGCAACTCGGGATGGAGCCCGCGCGCGTCATGGACCGATCCCGACGGGATGTTTTCGGTGCATGCCCTGGTGGCGGAAGCCTAAACTTCCGCTTTCGCCGAAGACCCGAGCGACATCGCCTCCCATGCTGCAACCATCAGCATGATGATCGTCGTCGCTGCGGACAGCAGCAGCGGCGACAGCGAATGCGCAAACGGGATCAGCATGATCAGCATTCCAATGCCGACCAGATGCGAGAGCTGGAAGATGCCGCGAATGCTGCGCTTGAACAGAATGGTGCCGATCAGAAACAACAACGGCCCGCCAATGATGCTGAGAATGGCCTTGGCGTCCGCGTGACCTGCGGGATGCGCCAGAACTAACTCGTCGCCGACCGCCGAGACCACGATTCCGGCGACAATCGGCAGGTGAATGTAGGTGTAGGCGAGGCGCGCCAGCCGCCCGGTGTCGCCGGATTGCGAAATATGCTCGGCTCCGGCCTCTGCTCCGATATGGAAATACACCCACCACATCGCGATGCTGCCCATCAGAGCGACAACAAAGGCGGAAATCGTGGGCGCGGCCCATGTGGCCTCCGCGAAGGTGGCCCCGGTGACCACAATGGATTCGCCAAGCGCGATGATGATGAACAAGGCACAGCGCTCGGCCATGTGGCCGCCCTCAACCTCCCAGTCCGCCAGCGGCGTCGCGCCAATACCGGGGCACCGGAAGCGCGCCAGAGGTCCGCAGTATTCAATCACAACGGCAACGATCCAAAGAATCAACCGCGTCTGCCCCTCGGCCAAGCCACCCGAGATCCAGAATATCCCGCTGAACGCGAGCCAGCAGGTGATGCGCAGGAGGTTCATGCGCAGGCCGGGCTCGGACCTGGGTATCGACCAGTATGTGAATGCCGAGCGCCCGACCTGCATGGCCACAAACGCGAACGCGAATGCGAGGCCCCTGCTCTCGAACGCCTTGGGAATGGAGGTCGACAGCAACAGTCCGGCAATCATCAGCCCGAACAGCATTACGCGGATCGGCGTGCGCTCCGGGTCGAGCCAGTTGGTGATCCAAGATGTGAATATCCAGACCCACCATACCGCCAGAAACAGGATCGTGGTCTGCAACACGCCGAGCGGCGTGAAATGCGCCAGCATGGTGTGGGAAATTTGCGTGATGGCGAAAACGAAGACGAGATCGAAGAACAGTTCGACATACGTCACGCGATGATGCTGGTGCGGCGCGCGCGTTCTCAGCAAACTTCCGTTTCTCGGCACCCCTGCCCCCAAAGTCTTAAGCTCAGGCGTCAGGGACGCCCGTCTGCAGCGCCAGCGCATGCAGAACGCCACCCATCTGCCCTTTTAGGGACTGATAGACAATCTGGTGCTGCTGTACCCGCGACTTGCCGCGAAATGCCTCCGAAATGACAGTGGCCGCATAGTGGTCGCCGTCCCCGGCGAGGTCGCGGATTTCCACCTTCGCGTCGGGCAACGCAGTCTTGATCATCGTTTCGATGTCCCGCGCGTCCATAGGCATGTCGTTGAATCTCCTCATGTTGAGCCATTTCCGGCTCAGGTGATGCACGAAATATGCCTGATTCTAGCCTGTGCAACCCGCGCCGTCACCCAAGCATTCAACAAGATCGTTCCTATATTGTGGCCTTCACAGGAACGACCGCAATGAATGTACGCATGAAAATTCCCGGCCCGGACCACCCGATTGCGATTGCCGCGAACCCGAAGCGCGTCCGGGTCAGCGTCGGTGGCGAGATCATTGCCGAAACCAGCAAGGCCCTGACACTCAGGGAAGCAAGCTACCCGGCAGTCCAATATATCCCGCGCGAAGACGCCAATCCCGCCCTGCTGAAGCGGACCGACCACAGCACGTATTGTCCTTACAAAGGCGATGCGAGCTATTTCAGCATCGTCTCCGGTGGCAGAACGCTGGACAATGCAATCTGGACCTATGAGACGCCTTACGACTCGGTGAAGGAGATCGCCGGACATCTGGCGTTCTATCCGGACAAGGTCACCATCGAGGAAATCTAGTCTGAAAACAAAAACGCCCGCCGGAATCTCCGGCGGGCGTTTTCAAGAACGGCAAGCGCATCGCCAAACCGCAGTTAAGCGGCGTCTCGAAGATCAGTTCTTCCCGGACATATAGGCAGGCAGCCAGTTCTCATGGCCCGCCCTGAGCGACGCAATGGAAACCGGTGTCTCGCCCTCGACCGCGATGTCATGCCCGCCGGTCTTGCCGATGACATGACATGGCACGCCGACCGCCTTGAGCTTGCTCAGTACCGGCAGCAGATTCTCTTCCTGCACGGTGACGACATAGCGAGCCTGATCCTCACCGAACCAGAATGCGTGCGGGACGATTTCATCCGGCGGCGCGTCGAGGATCGCGCCAATGCCGCTGGCCATCGCCATCTCGGTCAATGCAACGAGTAAGCCCCCATCGGACAAGTCGTGGACGGCGGTTGCCGTGCCGCCCGTGATCATACCGCGTACCACATTGCCGTTGCGCTTCTCGGTTTCCAGATCGACCGGCGGCGGGGCGCCCTCTTCCTTGCCACAGATGTCGCGCAGATAAACCGACTGGCCAAGCCAGCCCTGCGTGTCGCCGATCAGCAGGATCGCTTCGTTCTCGGCCTTGAAGGCGAGCGTCGCGGACTTGGTGAAATCGTCCAACAGACCCACACCGCCGATCGACGGCGTCGGCAGAATGCCGCGTCCATTGGTTTCGTTGTAGAGCGAGACGTTGCCCGACACGACGGGGAAATCGAGGGCACGACAGGCGTCCGCGATACCTTTCAGGCAGCCGACGAACTGGCCCATGATCTCGGGCCGCTCGGGATTGCCGAAGTTGAGGTTGTCGGTGATCGCAAGCGGCTTGCCGCCCACCGCCGTGATGTTGCGCCAAGCTTCCGCCACCGCCTGCTTGCCGCCCTCGAACGGATCGGCTTCGCAATAACGCGGCGTCACATCGCATGTCAGTGCGAGGCCCTTCGGACCGTCCTGCACGCGCACAACTGCCGCATCGCCGCCGGGACGCTGCAACGTGTTGCCGCCGATCACATGATCGTACTGTTCCCACACCCAGCGCTTCGAGCACAGTTCGGGCGTGGCGATCAGTTTCGACAGCGCTTCGGAGATCGAGACCGGAGCTTTGACATCGCGCGCATGGATCACCGGCAGTTGCGGCGATGGCACATGCGGACGATCATAGAGCGGCGCTTCGGATTCCAGCTCCTTGATCGGCAGGTCGGCCATCACATCGCCGCCGTGCTTGACCACGAAGCGCTGGGTCGGCGTAGTGTAGCCGACGATGGCGAAGTCGAGTCCCCACTTCCTGAAGATCGCCTCGGCCTGCTTTTCCTTTTCGGGCTTGAGCACCATAAGCATGCGCTCCTGGCTTTCCGAAAGCATCATCTCGTAGGCGCTCATGCCGGTTTCGCGTGTCGGCACCGAATCCAGATGCAGTTCGACACCGAGATCGCCCTTCGCGCCCATCTCGACGGCGGAGCATGTCAGACCCGCCGCGCCCATGTCCTGGATCGCGATCACGCAATCCGCTTCCATGATTTCAAGGCAGGCTTCGAGCAGCAGCTTTTCGGCAAACGGATCGCCGACCTGCACGGTCGGGCGCTTTTCGTCGCTATCGTCATCGAATTCGGCCGACGCCATGGTCGCGCCGTGAATGCCGTCGCGGCCGGTCTTGGAGCCGAGATAGACGATCGGCATGTTCACGCCGCTGGCCGCTGCGTAGAAAATCTTGTCGCTCTCCGCGAGGCCCACCGCCATGGCGTTGACGAGGATGTTGCCGTCGTAGCGGGTGTGGAAACGGGTCTGGCCGCCGACGGTCGGCACGCCGAACGAATTGCCATAGCCGCCGACGCCCGCGACCACGCCGGAGACGAGGTGACGCGTCTTTGGATGCTTCGGATCGCCGAAGCTCAGCGCGTTGAGACAGGCAATCGGCCGCGCGCCCATGGTGAACACGTCGCGCAGGATGCCGCCGACGCCGGTGGTCGCGCCCTGATAAGGCTCGATATAGCTCGGGTGGTTGTGACTCTCCATCTTGAAGACCACGGCGAGTCCGTCGCCGATGTCGATGACACCGGCGTTCTCACCGGGCCCCTGGATGACCCACGGCGCCTTGGTCGGCAGGCCGCGCAGATGGATGCGCGAGGACTTGTAGGAACAATGCTCGTTCCACATCGCCGAGAAGATGCCGAGTTCCGTGAACGTGGGCACCCGTCCGATCAGCTTCAGGATGCGCTCGTATTCATCCGGCTTCAGGCCATGCTGGGCGACGAGTTCGGGGGTGATCTGGGGTTCGTTCCTGATCGTCAAGGCGACGTCGCTCCGGGTCAAATGCTTCGGCGTCCCTCCGGGCAGCCAGAGGGGTCGGGACGGTGGAATATGCTTGATTCCGGGCCTCTTTGTGCACGCCAGCCCGGCCTGCGGCAAGCATCAGATAGGGAGAAATCCCGGCTAAAAAAGCCCCGGTTGCGGGCCTGCCCCCGGACGCTCTAAGAGAAGCCCCTGTATGGCCCGTTGGCCCGCTTTTGAAGGATTACCGCCCTTGGACGAGATTGCACCGAAGACCCCACGGCCCCGCCCCGACCTCCTGATCGCGACCGAGGGCGAGTTCGCTGGATGGCGGACCTGGAGCCGGGACAGCTTCGAGTCCAATAACGGGCCGTTCTGGCATCGTTTCGAGGAAGACGGGAGCGTCCGCTGCGCGTTTCGCGTCGAGAGGAAACACCTCAACGGCATGCGCAACGTCCATGGCGGCTGTTACATGACCTTTGCGGACTACTGCCTGTTCGCCTTTGCCGCTCATGAACTGCAGGGACCGGCGGTAACGGTGTCCTTCGCCTGTGAGTTTCTCGATGCCGCCAAGGAAGGCGAACTGATTGTCGCGACCGGGGGCATCACCCGCGCCGGCGGCTCGCTGATCTTCCTGCGCGGCACCTTGCACAGTGGCGAGCGCCCGCTGTTCACGTTCTCCGGCACGATCAAGCGGATCAAGAAGCGCGCCTGACGAACAATCGCCGCGACGGAGCGCCGCAGCGTCCGTCTGGAAAAAGCGTTCAAAATCAACAGCCAAAGCCCCGGCATTTAGACCGTATTAACCACGCCGGGCTAGCGTGATTGCGTCAGCGCGCCTTGAACGTACCTGGCATTTTCATCATCCGGATTGCGTGATCCCACTGCCTGCGTCTGCAAGCGGTATGCGCACCGCCATGCTTGAGGCAAGCCACATTCATGACTTCTTCCGACACACTCGCGACCCGTATGGCCTTCGTCGGCATCGACGAAACCACGCGCAATCTTCTGCGTGAAGTTCGCCCCATGGCGATGGCAACGCTGCCAGCGGTTCTCGACAAATTCTACCAGACCATCGCAAAATTTCCGGACGTTCAGAGGATGTTTCCGCGGCCTGAGATCGTCGCGCACGCCAAGACTGCACAGCTTGCGCACTGGGACATGATCCTGTCCGCTCGCTTCGACGCCGACTATGTCCGCTCCGTCACGCGCATCGGCGAAACCCATCACCGTCTCGGCCTTGAGCCACGCTGGTACATCGGCGGCTACAAACAGCTCATCAGCGGCCTCATCGCAGCGATCGAAACCGGCGTTACCGCGCGCTTTGCCGGCAAGGCCCTCTTCGAAAAGAAAGCCGCGATGATCAATGCGGTGGTCAGCGCCGCGATGCTCGACATGGATTTCGCCACCTCGGTCTATCTCGACGCCGGCAAGCGTGAGAAGCGCGAGACCCTGGAACGTCTGGCCGGACAGTTCGAGCAGACGATCGCCCAGATCGTCGGACGCGTCGGCACCACATCGCAGACTCTCAATGCCGCAGCCGACACCTTGAAATCCACCGCAGACCAGACCCGAACCCTGTCCGGCTCCGTCGCATCGGCCTCAGAGCAGGCGTCGGAAAGCGTGCAGTCGGTGGCGGCAGGCGCGGAGGAAATGAGCGCTTCGGTCTCTGAAATCTCGCGGCAGGTTCAGGAATCGCTGCGGATCGCGAACGACGCGGTCAAGCAGGCCGAAGGCGCCAGCGGCCGCGTGGCGGGCCTCAGCGAAGCCGCAGCACGCATCGGCGACGTCATCAAGATGATCAACGCGATCGCCGAGCAGACCAACCTGCTCGCGCTTAACGCAACCATTGAAGCCGCGCGTGCAGGCGAAGCCGGCAAGGGCTTCGCCGTCGTGGCGCAGGAGGTCAAGGCACTCGCCTCGCAGACCGCGAAAGCCACGGACGAAATCAGCACACAGATCGTCGGGATGCAGGCCTCGACCGGGGAAACCGTCAACGCCATCACCGAGATCAGCGGCACGATCAGTTCGATTTCGCGGATCGCAGGCGCTATCTTTGAGGCTGTCGACCAGCAGAACGCCGCGACGCGTGAAGTCACCAGCGGCATTCAGGTCGCCGCAGCCGGATCGTCGAATGTGGCGACCAACATCGTGAAGGTCAGCAAGGGCGCCGAGAACACCGGCCACGCCGCCGCCGAGGTCTATGCATCGGCGGGCTCACTCGCGGCTGAGAATCAGCAGTTGCGAACCCAGGTCGACAATTTCCTCACCATGCTGCGAAGCGCCTGAAATTAAAAAAGCGGCTCCCGAGCGAGCCGCTTTTTCGTTTCTTCAGTGACAACTGCCAAGGGCAGAAAACGTCTCAGGCCGCGCTTTCGAGATGCGCGACAAGGCCAGCGAACAACCCGCGTCCATCGGTGTTGCCCATGATGTCTTCGACATGGTTTTCCGGATGCGGCATCATGCCGAGCACGTTGCCCTTTTCGCCGACAATGCCTGCAATCGACGCCGCCGCGCCGTTGATGTTGTGCGTATCGCCGACTTCGCCGGTAGCGCTGCAATAGCGATAAAGCACCCGTCCTTCGCCTTCGAGACGGCGGATCGTCTCTTCGTCGGCGGCGTAGTTGCCCTCGCCATGCGCCACCGGAACGCGGATCACCTGCCCGGCATTGTAGCCGCGCGTGAACGGCGTATCGGATCGCTCGACGCGCAGATGCACGTCGCGGCAGATGAACTTGAGCTGCGCGTTACGCATCAGCACGCCGGGCAGCAAGCCCGACTCGCAGAGGATCTGAAAACCGTTGCAGACGCCGAGTACGAGGCCGCCATTGGCCGCGTGGGCGCGAACCGCATCCATGATCGGCGCACGCGCGGCAATCGCCCCGCAACGCAGATAATCGCCGTAGGAGAAACCACCCGGCACCACGACCAGATCCGTACCTTTCGGCAAGGCGGTGTCGGCGTGCCAGACCATCGAACTGTCATGTCCGGATGCTAGCTTGAGCGCCCGCGCCATGTCGCGCTCGCGATTGATACCGGGGAAAACGAGGACGGCTGATTTCATGGTATCCACCTTAGCAAAGCAGCATCGCCGGTGCCACGTTCAACAACAAAACGAGAAAGTATTTCGCGCACCTGATCCCGAAATATCTCAACAGACTGGTCGTTCTGGGAAAAACTCAGGATCACTCCAACTCTGTCGTCCGCAGCAATCGCCACGATAGCGTCCACTTTCATATCAGAGCCACCGAAGCACGTAGCTTTGGCTGGCAGGTCGCCAACTGACGTATCGAATGCAGCACAATTTACCTTGAGAGCAGAAGCCCCTCTGTCGCTGATAATTCCAGAATTGTAGGGATAATTGGCAAGCGTTGTAAGGATAGCCTGTTCATCCTTGCGGCTACTTCGCCAATCCGTCGGATCAAAAAAGAATCCACTAATGCTGGGCTCAGTACGGCAATTATAGCTTACTTCCTCCGACTTCCGGTCACGCAATGCACCAAGCAGATCACGATCAGGACTTAAGCGGCACGCAAAATAAAACCGGCGCCCATGCGCGTCGTTTCCAACGCGACCTCGCATATCTGACGGCATCAAACTGAATGAGCGAAGAGTATCACCGCATTTTTGCAGGATACTTGCCCCTGTTCCCCGCACAGTTCGACATGAAGGCGCATCCTGCGCATGACCGGTGGTGAAAGAAAGAACGGTAAAGGCTGCCAGCGCAACCAGAATACCGTTCATCCCGAAATCTCGACGCGATAATTCTCGATCACGGTATTCGCCAGCAGCCTGTCAGCGGCTTCCTTGAGCGCGGCTTCGGCTTTTGCCTTGTCCGCGCCTGCGAGTTCGATGTCGAATACCTTGCCCTGCCGCACGCTGGCGATGCCCTCGACGCCGAGCGATTTCAGCGCGCCTTCGATAGCTTTGCCCTGCGGATCGAGAATGCCGTTCTTCAGCGTAACCGTAACGCGTGCTTTCATTTTATCCCCGTCATTCCGGACGAACCGCGCAGCGGGTCGATCTGGAATCTCGTACAGAATATCCGGATTCCGGGTTCGCGGCTTTGCCGCGCCCCGGAAAGACGTCATCAGAACTCAGCTCTTCACAAGAACAGGGCCGGAGCCCGCAGGACGATCGTTGTCGATCAGGATGCCAAGGCGCTTGGCGACTTCGGTATAGGCCTCAAGCAGGCCACCGAGATCGCGGCGGAAGCGATCCTTGTCCATTTTCTCGTTCGACTTGATATCCCACAGACGGCACGAGTCCGGCGAGATTTCATCGGCGACGATGATGCGCATCATGTCGTTCTCGAACAGCCGTCCGCACTCCATCTTGAAGTCGACAAGGCGGATGCCGACGCCCAGGAACAAGCCGGTGAGGAAGTCGTTCACACGAATGGCGAGCGCCATCATGTCGTCGATCTCCTGCGGCGTGGCCCAGCCGAACGCGGTGATGTGCTCCTCGGAGACCATCGGATCGCCGAGCTGATCGTTCTTGTAATAGAACTCGATGATCGAGCGCGGCAGCTGGGTGCCTTCCTCGATGCCGAGACGCTGCGACAGCGAGCCTGCGGCGACGTTGCGCACGACGACTTCGAGCGGCACGATCTCGACCTCGCGGATCAACTGCTCACGCATGTTGAGACGCTTGATGAAATGGGTCGGCACGCCGATATCGTTCAGATGCTGGAAGACGTATTCCGAAATCCGGTTGTTGAGGACACCCTTGCCCTCGATGATCTGGTGTTTCTTGGCATTGAACGCGGTGGCGTCGTCCTTGAAATGCTGAATCAGGGTTCCAGGCTCAGGCCCTTCGTAAAGGGTCTTGCCCTTGCCTTCGTAAATGCGACGCCGACGGCTCATAGGGATGTACCGTGTTCTGTTGAAGTCCATGAATGGGCTGCTCCGGGTGATTTACGCGACCCACGGCGGAGCTGCCGTGAAGTCCGGATTCGTGAAACAAACCGCGAACCGGACTCATCGGCAACCTAACCGATTGATGTGACGGACACAACGCGACGAAAGGCGTTTTACCCGCTTCCTGCGACTTCTCGGATGTTGCCTTCGGGCTGGTCGAACCCCTATATGCTGGGTTCCGCCGCCGGTTCAGGCAAATCCCAAATTCAGCTGACGGAACAGATATATGTCCACTTTCGACAAGCGCCAGGAAGGCTTCGAGAAGAAGTTCGCCCTCGACGAGGAACAGAAGTTCAAGGCGGAAGCCCGTCGGAACAAGCTGCTGGGCCTTTGGGCCGCTGAACTGCTGGGCAAGACCGGCGACGATGCTGCCGCCTATGCCAAGGAAGTGGTCGCATCCGATTTCGAGGAAGCCGGCGACACCGACGTCCTCCGCAAGGTGACTGCGGACCTCGCCGGCAAGGGCGTCTCGGAAGCCGACGTCCGCAAGAAGATGGACGAGTTGGTGGCTGTCGCCGTCAGCCAGATCAAGGCCGGACAGTAATCTCCCAAACAGAATGAGAAACGCCGCGCGATCCGGTCGCGCGGCGTTTCTGTTTCAAGCCCGCCCGGTTACTTCAGCGCGTCCTGCACCTTCGCGACACCAGCGAGGACGCAGACTTCGTCCTTGTCGCCGCCAGGCGCGCCGGATGCGCCCACAGCGCCAATGGTTTCGTTGCCGACCTTGATCGGCACCGCGCCACCAGCGCCAACCACACCCGGAATTTGGAGCAGATACGCTGTTTCAGGCTTTGCCGTCAGCTTCTGGAATTCCAGTGACGTCTGGTTTCGCGTCCGCGCCGTGTAAGCCTTCAGACGGCTGAATTCCATGGTGTGGGGGTTGGTCCCGTCGCCACGGACCTGTGCGAACACGTTGCCGGCCTTGTCCACGACGGTGACGGACACCTTGTAACCATCCTTGGCGCACTGCTCCATGGTACCCTGGATGATGGCCATGGCCATGGCCGTCGATACATTCTTGTCAACCACCGGCGCCTGAGCGTGAGCAGGACCTGCGATGAGAATCGTAGCCGTCGTCAATGCTGCAAGAGCGATTGAACGCATATGGAAGCCTCCCTTTGAGTATTTTTAGTTGGCGCGTTTGTAGCAACCCTTCCTATCGCGCTTTAATCCCGCGGCAGAACAAGAATCGATGTTGCGAACGCGAACGGATCAGGCGACCGCCGCAATCCGGTCGAGCTGAGCAGGGAGATCGGCTTCAACATCAGCGGCGTCGATCAGGCAGATACGATAGCCCCGCGCTTCCAGCCATTCATCACGCGCAGCGCGATCCCGCACGACCGTTTCCGTATCGGCCGCATTGGCGAGTTCGATGGCGATCCGCTTCGTGAACGACACGAAATCCGGAATATGACGTCCGACCGGCGTCTGCCGCTTGAAGTGGGATGCGAAGCGGCGGTCGGTGGTGAGCGCCTTCCACAGCATGCGTTCCGCATCGGTCGGGTTTCGCCGCAAAAGACGCGCAAGCCCTCTCACGGTGCCACCGCTGTCGGAGGCTGTGCGCCCGTCGGATTGCTCGGCCAGCAGCGCGCGCAACCGGGTGGCTTCGTTGCCGTCGAGAACCCCGCCCTTCGCCGGACCTTTGCGGCCCTCGGCAATCGCCATCACCACGCCGTGCAGTGTGTGCATGTCCTGCTTGGTCGGCTCCATCCGGGTGAAGATGTTGCGCATGTTGACCAGCATTACGTCGCGCTTTTCCGGCGGCCGCAGGAATTCCACCTTGTCCAGTTCGTTGACGAGATTATCGAAGAACGCCTGCATCTGATGACTGGATGCACGCTCCGAACGCTCCGGCATCGAAAAAGGCAGCGCGTTCGCCGTTGCCAGCTTGAACCATTCGTAGCCCATCAGCAGAACCGCCTGAGCAAGATTCAGCGATGCAAAGCCCGGATTGACCGGAAAGGTGACGATGCGATTGGCAAGCGCCACCTCGTCGTTCTCCAGACCGTAGCGTTCGCGCCCGAACATGATCGCCGTCGTGCCGCTTGCGGCGGTCTCGTGGACAATCTGACGTGCGGCTTCTTCCGGTCCAACGACGGGCTTGGCCTGATCGTGTGCCCGCGCCGTGGTCGCAAACAGCAGCGAGCAATCCGCCACCGCCGCCTCGACGGTCTCGAACAGTTCGACCTTGTCGAGGATATGATCTGCACCGGCGGCTGCGCGCTGCGCAGCCATGTTGGGCCAGCCATCGCGCGGATTGACGATGCGCAGGCGCGTCAGCCCGAAATTGCCCATGGCGCGTGCGCACATGCCGATGTTCTCGCCAAGCTGCGGCTCGACGAGAACCACGACGGGTCCATCCAGTTCCTTGCGCGTCTTGGTCTTGTCGGTGCCTGAGCCGGTCATGGTCTCTGCTTTGGTCTGTCATTATTTCCCCTGCCGTAACGCAGTTGAGACCCGGCAGGTCAAGACCTTTTCTTGGACCGGCCTGAATTCCCGCGATATCCTGCAGGGCAGGAATGCCGACATTGACGGCGAGTTCTGGCTGCCGATTGGCGTAATAGTTCCGGACGAGGTGACCCTTGGCCCAGACCGATACAACCAGCACACCCCCTCCGCCTTTGGCAAACGCAACACCCGATCCGGAGAAGCCCTCCGCGAATGCAGCATGGCGGCGGCTCGCGATTCCCGCCCTCTGCGTCATCGCCGCTGCGATCTTCGTGGTGGTAGCCACCGTGCGATGGGATCAATGGGTCAGTGGCGCCAGAATCCAGACGACAAATGACGCCTACGTTCGCGCCGAGGTGGCGCAACTGAGCAGCCGCGTCGCAGGCGAGGTGAAGACCGTCGCCGTGAGCGACTACCAGCGCGTAAAAGCCGGCGATCTGCTTGTGGAGATCGATCCTGCCGATTACGAAGCGCAAGTGGCGCAGGCGGAAGCCTCCGTCGCCGGCGCGCAGGCCGCCCTCGACAACCTCGCCAATCAGGTCGAGCTTCAATACGCAACTATTGCGCAATCAGAAGCGCAGCGAGCCTCAGCCGAAGCCGCTCAAACCGAGGCGCAGCAGGAATACGAGCGCCAGCATGGCCTGCTCCAGAGTCCCGCCTTCACACGCCAGCGACTTGAACAGGCCACCGCTACCCTTGCCAAGGCAGATGCCGATGTCCGGGCCAGCCGCGCCGTCATCGCCGCGCAAAAGCATCAGATGGAAGTCCTGGCCGGAACGAAGAAGCAGCGGGCGGCCGACGTTCTCGCGGCGCAAGCAGCGTTGAAGGCCGCGAAGCTCAAACTTGGCTATACCCGCATCGTTGCCCCCTTCGATGGCATCGTCGGCGCGCGGCAGGTTCAGCCCGGCGACTACGTCAACATCGGAAGCAATCTCTTCAACGTCGTGCCGTTGCCGAATGTCTATGTGATCGCAAATTACAAGGAAACGCAGCTTACGCGCGTCAAGCCGGGCCAGCCTGTGGAGATCACGATCGACAGCTTCCCGCGTCAGGTCCTGCGCGGCAAGGTCGCGCGCATTTCGCCAGCCAGCGGCGCACAATTCGCGCTGCTGCCACCCGACAACGCCACCGGCAACTTCACCAAGGTGGTTCAGCGCATCCCGTTGCGAATCGAATTCGACAAGGGGCAACCGCTGCTCGACAGCCTCCTGCCCGGCATGTCTGCGGAAACGCGGATCGACACCGAGGGATCGGTCGCCCCATCGAATGCCGGAGCCCACACGACTGGAGCGGCGGCCGGTGGCGGAAACTAGGGTCATCGCCAGCGGGCCGGTTTCCACCGGCCAGCCTACTCACTATCCGCTGCTGGCTGTCGCCGCCGTGCTGCTCGGCGCGTTAATGGCGAACATCGACAGCCGGATGTTTTCCATCGGGTTGCCCGACCTCAAGGGGGCGTTCTCCCTTTCCTTCGACGAAGGCGCGTGGCTTTCCACTGCATCAACCGCGTCACAGATCTTCATCGCGCCGGCCGTTGCCTGGCTTGCGACGGTGTTCGGGCTGCGGCGCATCCTCGGTGCGCCGAGTCTGGTCTTCGCGGTGATCTCGCTGGTCCTTCCGCTTGTCCGCGATTACCAGACACTTCTGGTCCTCACGATTCTGCACGGCCTGTTGCTGGGTACTTTCGTGCCCGCCACGCTCATGATCATTTTCCGCAACCTGCCGATGCAGTGGTGGCTGATCGCGATCGGAATCTATGCACTGCGTGTCGGTTTTTCGCTCAACTTCGGTCCTGCCCTCGTCGGATTTTATGTCGACCATGTCGGCTGGCAGTGGCTTTACTGGCAGGACGCGCTGCTCGCCGTGCTGATGGCGATTCTGGTCTATCTCGGCGCCCCGCGCGAACCTGTGAACAAGGCGCTGCTGGAGACGGCGGATTGGGGCGGCATGCTGCTGCTCGGCAGCGGCATTGCGATGATCTATGCCGGCCTCGACCAGGGCAACCGGCTGGACTGGCTCGGATCCGGCACGGTGGTGGCCCTGCTGGCGAGCGGGGCGATGCTGATCGTGGCGTTTTTCATCAATGAGGCCATGGTGAAGGACCCGTGGGCTCATGCCAATGTGCTGTTGTCGCGCAATATCGGCTTCGCGCTGGTGGTGATCCTGCTCTACACGCTGACCAGCCTTTCCAATTCGTCGCTGGTGCCGGGTTTCCTGTCCACGGTGGCGCAACTTCGGCCCGAGCAGACCGGCCGCCTCCTGCTGGTTTACTGCGTGCTGCCGATGGCGATCACCTTCCCGCTGTCGATATGGATGGCGCGGCGGTTTGACGTGAGAATCCTGTTGCTGATTGGCCTGCTCGCTTTCGCGGCGGCGGCCCTGCTTGGAACCCGGATTACCCACGAATGGGCGCCGAACGACTTCATCCCGATGGTGCTGCTGCAATCCGTCGGGCAGTCCTTCACACTTCTGCCAATCATCCTGACTGCGCTGGCCAACTCCGATCCGACCCGGGCGACCGCCTTCGCCGCCTATATCCAGATCATGCGCCTTGGCGGAGCCGAGATCGGAATCGCGCTCATGGGGACCTGGCTGCGGGTCCGCGAACAGGTGCATTCCAACCTGATCGGCCAGCACGTCACGCACGCGAAGGATCAGGTCCAGGACCTGCTCACGAAACTGTCGGCGTATTTTTCCAGCCATGGCGCGGCGACCGCGCCGGGACGCAGCGTGGGGAAACTTGCCGGCATCGTGCAACGCGAAGCCAATGTGCTGGCCTATATCGACGCGTTCTGGCTGACCTTCGGCTTTGCGGTCGCGGCCCTGCTTGTCACCGCATTGATCACCCGAGCGCCGCCGGGACCTTTCACCCACAGTCCAAAACCGCGATAAAGTAAGCCTTTGCGCGGGATCGGCTCAGTTTCCGATTCAAGGACTGAAGAATTAGAATCAGCCTGTCATGATGCGGATTCAAACTCCGAAGGTTTTGAATCAACATCCGAGGTCGGGATACGCCGGCGGAAGTCTTCCTGACTCAGTCTGTGAAGGCTTTGATTCAAGCTGTGAAGACATTGAATCAAGAAGCGAAGAAACTGATTCAACGCAGACCCGCGAGCCGAAATTCTCCTTATAAATCAATTGGGTTACGGAAACGTTTGAATCTCACGCAAAACGCGATGTGGGAAATCGCGGTGACGTCGCGCAGCCAGCTTACGGTCAAAACGTCAGGCCGCAAAAATTGGCGGGTTTCATATGCGCGAGGTCTGCGGCGGCATCACAAACATCATCCGGCAGCATCGGTGTCGGGCAGGTGGAGCGGTTCGAAAATCCGGTCCCGCCACGCATTCCTGCCGGGCATGTCAGAAAGTCTCAGGTCCGTTGCCTTCCAGCCCGCCATGGCGGGTGCTATAGGCTCATCACGGAACCAGTCGCGGTTCTCCCGCCCTCTTCGCACCCACCATAAGGCCCGATTCCCCATGGCAAAAATCAAGGTGACCAACCCCGTCGTCGAACTCGATGGCGACGAAATGACCCGGATCATCTGGCAGTACATCAAGGACAAGCTCATCCACCCGTTCCTCGATGTGAAACTCGAATACTACGACCTTGGGATGGAGTACCGCGACAAGACCAACGATCAGGTCACCATCGACGCCGCCAATGCGATCAAGAAGCATGGCGTCGGCGTCAAATGCGCCACCATCACGCCGGACGAAGCCCGCGTGAAGGAGTTCGGCCTCAAGGAAATGTGGAAGTCGCCGAACGGCACCATCCGCAACATCCTGGGCGGCGTCGTGTTCCGCGAGCCAATTATCTGCCGCAACGTGCCCCGACTGGTGCCTGGCTGGACCAAGCCGATCATCATTGGCCGCCACGCTTTCGGCGATCAGTATCGTGCTACCGATTTCAAGTTTCCGACGCCTGGCACCATCACCCTCAAATTCACCGGTGACGACGGCAAGGTGATCGAGCGAGAAGTGTTCAAAGCACCGAGCGCAGGCGTGACGCTCGCCATGTTCAACCTCGACGATTCGATCCGCGACTTCGCGCGGTCCTCGATGAACCTCGGCCTGGCGAAGGGTTATCCGGTCTACCTTTCGACCAAGAACACGATCCTCAAGCAGTACGACGGCCGCTTCAAGGATATTTTCCAGGAAGTGTTCGACAACGAATTCAAGAAGGATTTCGAAGCCAAGGGCATCACCTACGAGCACCGCCTGATCGACGACATGGTGGCGGCTGCGATGAAGTGGTCGGGCGGCTACGTCTGGGCCTGTAAGAACTACGACGGCGACGTACAGTCAGACACCGTGGCGCAGGGCTACGGCTCGCTGGGCCTCATGACCTCGGTGCTGCTGACGCCGGACGGCAAGACCATGGAAGCGGAAGCGGCCCACGGCACCGTGACCCGCCACTACCGCGAGCACCAGAAGGGCAAGGAAACCTCGACCAACTCGATCGCGTCGATCTTCGCCTGGACCCGCGGCCTCGGCCATCGCGCCAAGCTGGACAACAACCCGGAACTCGCCAAGTTCGCCGAGACGCTGGAAAAGGTTTGCGTCGAGACGGTCGAAGCCGGTTTCATGACCAAGGATCTGGCGCTGCTGGTCGGCGCGGAGCAGCGCTGGCTCTCCACCACCGGCTTCCTCGACAAGGTCGCAGAAAACCTCGCCAAGGCGATGGCCGCGTAATCATTTCGCCCGGGCATGAATAAAGAGGCGCGGATTGCTCCGCGCCTTTTTTAGTACCCGAGCAAGCGCCGAACTCCCTGCAAGACAATTTCTGACCTCGCTGCAGACAAGTCAGAACGGCCAGACTGCCCGCGCACTTGCGGTCCAAACGCGGTCATTCGCGCCAATGCGACCATCCAAGTAGATGGCACGCCCGGCCCATACAGCCGCCGCAACAAGCTCAAACGCTGGCAACACCGATCTGCACGATCATCGCCTTTGCGATTTCCTGCTCGCCCATGATCACAAAATTCGCACCGTGATGCTTGAGATGGGCGATCTCTTCCTCCGAATGCGCGCGCGCAATGATTGGCAACGTCGCGCTGATCGCGCGAGCCTTGGCGACAATCTGGCCGCCCTCGAATGCGTCAGGGATCGCGACGATAAGTCCGCGCGCAGCCGCCAGATTTGCGGCGGTCAGTATTCCCGGCGCTGCCGCGTTGCCCGTAATCTTCTCAATGCCGGCCTGAGTGAGCTTTTCGAGGCATCCGGGATTGTCTTCGATGACGAGAAGCGGCACCCCGCTCTGCTTCAGCGACGCGCCAACAACGCTGCCGACACGGCCATATCCAACCAACACCACATGACCGGTGAGCGCCGAGACAGGCAGTTCAACGCGGGCATGCTTCTTTTTGACCGGCTCCTTGGGGGGCTCGGCGACCGTTTCCGCAACGGCCTCATCCGCAGGCGCCGCCGTTGCCGCAGCCTCCTCGGCAGCTTTCTTTTTCGCCTCATAGCGATCGAGCAGCGCGAACCATAGCGGGTTGAGCATGATTGAAATGATCGCGCCCGCGAGCACGAGGTCGCGCCCGCGATCCGACATCAGCGACAGACTCACGCCAAGGCTGACGAGAATGAACGAGAATTCGCCGATCTGGGCGAGACTGGCCGAAATCGTCATCGCAGTCGATGTCGGGTAACCGAACAGGCGCACGATGGCGAAGGCCGCGACGGACTTGCCGATAATGATGATGAACAAGGTTGCGATAAGCGGCAATGGCTCCCGCAGAATGATGGCGGGATCGACCAGCATGCCGACGGATACGAAGAACAGCACCGCGAATGCGTCGCGCAGCGGCAGCGTTTCGTTCGCTGCCCGCTGGCTGAGCTCGGATTCGCTCAGGATCATGCCGGCGAAGAAAGCACCGAGCGCGAACGACACATCGAACAAAATCGCCGCGCCAAACGCAACACCCAGCGAGATGGCGAATACCGCGAGGCGGAAAAGTTCGCGCGAGCCGGTATGAGCGACATAGTGCAGGAGCCACGGGATAATACGGCGGCCCACCACAAGCATGAAGATGACAAAGGCACCCACCTTGCCGAGGGTGACCATTAGCGGCCAGGCCAGCGCTGAAAGCTCCATGCCATTCGAGGCACGCTCTCCATTCATCAGTCCGGCCAGCGCCGGCAGCAGCACCAGCGTCAGGACCATGGCCATGTCTTCGACGATCAGCCAGCCAACAGCGATTCGTCCGCGTTCAGTATCGATCAACCGACGCTCCTGCATGGCCCGCAACAGCACGACGGTGGAGGCCGTGGAAAGCGCGAGGCCGAGCATGATGCCCTTGCCCGCAGTCCAGCCCATCGCCCAGCCGAGCGCCCAGCCCATGATCGTCGCCGCTGAAATCTGCGCCACAGCGCCGGGGATGGCGATGCCGCGCACCGACCACAGATCTTTCAGCGAGAAATGCAGACCGACGCCGAACATCAGCAAAATGATGCCGATTTCAGCCAGTTCATTGGCAATGGTCTGGTCTGCCACATAACCAGGCGTGAACGGCCCCATCAGCACACCGGCGAGGAGATAGCCGACCAGAGGTGACACGCGAATGCGCTGTGCCACCAGCCCAAGAACAAAAGCCAGCACAAGGCCGACGACGATCGTCGAAATCAAAGGAGTGTTGTGATGCATATCGCATTTTGCTGCATCAGCGATCTCGATACCATACAGATATTCGTGACCCATCGTCGCAGCGGCAACATGAAGACTTGCCACTTTCCGCAGCAGTCTCATGCATCACGGCATTGTCATCCTAGGGAGCGCAAGTACGCACCTCTGGAGAACGAATCAGCCATATCCGCGACAGACGATAAGCGCCTTAAGCGCCCATCGCAGCTTCGATAGCCTTCAGCGCATCGCCCGCTTTTGCGCCATCAGGGCCACCGGCCTGGGCCATGTCGGGCTTACCGCCGCCGCCCTTGCCGCCAAGGACTTCGGACGCCTTGCGCACCAGGTCGACCGCGCTGAATCGCGATGTCAGGTCCGGCGTCACCCCGACGACGACGCTGGCCTTTCCGTCCTCGCTGGTGGCGACCAGCGCCACCACACCCGAGCCGATCTGCTTCTTGCCCTGATCGGCAAGGCTCTTGAGGTCCTTGATCTCGATGCCCTGCACGGCGCGCGCAAGCAGCTTCACATCGCCCACCGTGCGAATATCGGACGCTGTAGCGGAGCCATTAGCGCCGGAGCCGCCGCCCATCGCCAGTTTTTTGCGTGCATCGGAGAGTTCGCGTTCGAGCTTCTTGCGCTCTTCGATCAACGAAGCGACACGCGCGGGCAGATCGTCGAGCGTGGTTTTCATCTCGGCAGCCGCAGCCTTGGCGGTCTGGATGGTGGCATTCACCGCATGACGCGCATTGTTGCCGGTCAGAGCCTCGATACGGCGGACGCCGGAAGCCACCGCGCTCTCGCCGCTGATGGAGATCAAGCCGATGTCGCCGGTGCGCTTGACATGCGTGCCGCCGCATAGCTCGACCGACCAGCCGAGTGCGTTGCTTGCCGCACCCTCGCGGGCCGCGCTGCCCATCGATACCACACGCACCTCGTCGCCATACTTTTCGCCGAACAGCGCACGCGCACCGGACTCGCGGGCATCGTCAATCGCCATCGAGCGGGTGACCACCTCACCGTTTTCGAGCACGACATCGTTGGCGATGTCCTCGATGCGGCGCAGTTCCTCCGGCGTGATCGGCTTGTTATGCGCGAAGTCGAAACGCAGGCGCTCCTGCGACACAAGCGAGCCGCGCTGCGCGATGTGATCGCCCAGCACCTGACGCAACGCTTCATGCAGAAGATGTGTTGCGGAGTGGTTGGCGCGGATGGATGTCCGCCGCCCATGATCGACTTCGAGTTGCAGCGGCAAGCCGGGCTTCAGCGTGCCCTGCTCGACCGTGCCGAGATGGACGTAGAGATCGCCCGCTTTCTTCTGCGTATCGGTAATGCGCACGCGCGCACCGTCACCGGTCAGCACACCGGTGTCACCGACCTGACCGCCGGATTCGGCGTAGAACGGCGTCTGGTTCATCACAATGGCAACGCTGTCGCCAGTCTTGGCGCTGTCGGCTTCCTTGCCGTCCTTTACCAGCGCGGTGACGACGCCTTCGGCGATTTCGGTGTCGTATCCAAGAAATTCTGTCGCGCCCAGCTTCTCGCGCAGTGGAAACCAGATGTTCTCGGTGGCGGTGTCCCCCGATCCGGCCCAGGCCGCGCGCGCCTTGGCACGCTGCTGGTCCATCGCGTCGGTGAACGAGGCGATGTCGACGCCGATACCACGGTTGCGCAGCGCGTCCTGTGTCAGATCGAGCGGGAAACCATAGGTGTCATACAGCGTGAACGCGGTCTCGCCGTCGAACATGTCGCCCTTCTTCAGCGACGCGCTCTTCTCGTCGAGAATCGAAAGGCCACGATCCAGGGTCTTGCGAAAGCGGGTCTCTTCCAGCTTCAGCGTTTCCTCGATCAGATTCTCCGCACGCACCAGTTCCGGATAGGCCTGGCCCATCTCCCGCACCAGCGCCCAGACAAGGCGATACATCAGCGGCTCTTTTGCGCCGAGCAACTGGCCGTGGCGCATGGCGCGGCGCATGATCCGGCGCAGCACATAGCCGCGGCCTTCGTTCGACGGCAACACACCGTCCGCGATCAGGAACGACGAGGCACGCAGGTGATCGGCGATCACCCGCAGCGATGCCTTCTGTTCGCCCTGCGGATCAGCCCCGGTCAGATCGGCAATCGCGCGGATCAACGAGACGAACAGATCGATGTCGTAATTGTCGTGCTTGCCTTGAAGGACGGCGGCGATGCGCTCGAGGCCCATGCCGGTATCGATGGAGGGCTTCGGCAGCGACACACGATTGCCGGGGGCAATCTGGTCGAACTGCATGAACACGAGATTCCAGATTTCGATGAAACGGTCGCCGTCTTCTTCCGCCGAGCCCGGAGGGCCGCCCCAGACCTTATCGCCGTGATCGAAGAAGATTTCCGAGCAAGGACCGCACGGGCCGGTGTCGCCCATCTGCCAGAAGTTGTCCGAGGTCGCGATCTTGATGATCTTCGATTCGGGCAGACCCGCGACCTTCTTCCAGAGGCCGAAGGCTTCTTCGTCCTCGGAATAGACCGTGACAAGGAGCTTGTCCTTCGGAAGCCCGTATTCCTTGGTGATTAAATTCCAGGCAAGTTCGATCGCCCGTTCCTTGAAATAATCGCCGAACGAGAAGTTGCCGAGCATTTCAAAAAACGTGTGATGGCGCGCGGTATAGCCGACATTGTCGAGGTCGTTATGCTTGCCGCCGGCGCGCACGCACTTCTGCGACGAGGTCGCGCGCACATAGGGCCGCTTCTCAAGACCGGTGAACACGTTCTTGAACTGTACCATGCCCGCGTTGGTGAACATCAATGTCGGGTCGTTACGCGGGACCAGCGGCGACGACGGCACGATCTCGTGGCCGTTCTTCGCAAAATAATTCAGATACGCAGACCTGATCTCGTTAACGCCGCTCATAATCGTCCAATCGCGCCCAAAAGCTCTATGTTTGATGCGTGGCGCGAAACGCTTGCCGTTCCGCCCTAAAACGCCTTGGTGTGCCGCCCGCCTTCAATGACGCGTGCAGCGCCGTTTGTCCTGCCCCGTTTCTAGACGGAACGGCCCTGCAATGTCCAGAAAGTGTGCAAAGATCAGCGACTTGGGCCACCGTCTCAGAACTGCCGCGAAGCCCGTTGATAATCTCGCGGTTGCGTTGACAGGGCTGCGAAACCCGTGTTTCCCTGCTCTCCTAAGCTAAATATGGACGACCAAGTCACGTCGGGAGAGACCGGCTTTTGCCGGCGCCGAAGGAGCAACCGCCCCGGAAACTCTCAGGCAAACGGACCGTGTGACTGACTGAAATCTGGAAAGAGATGCGGCCGGGAGACCGGTGCAGCATTCGCCGACGGGATAATACTCTCAGGCACAGCGACAGATGGGGCTTCGACAGAGGTTCGGGAACTGGTCCCGAATCTGTCAGGAGCCCAAACATGCTAACTGCCGAACGCCCCTCTACCGAACCTGTACTGAAACGCGTTCCGCTGCATGACCTTCATGTGGCGCGCGGCGGCAAGATCGTGCCCTTCGCCGGCTACGAAATGCCGGTGCAATACGCCGCCGGGGTGCTGAAGGAACATCTCCACACCCGCGCCGCGGCAGGACTGTTCGATGTGTCTCACATGGGCCAGATCGTCCTGCGGCCGAAATCCGGCAAGGTTGAAGACGCGGCACGCGCGCTGGAGCGGCTGGTACCGCAGGACATTCTCGCGGTTCCGCACGGCCGCCAGCGCTACGCCCAGTTCACCACTGACAGCGGCGGCATTCTCGACGACCTGATGGTGGCGAACTTCGGCGATCACCTATTTCTGGTGGTCAATGCCGCGTGCAAGGCGGAAGACGAAGCGCATCTGCGCAAGCATCTCTCGGATGTCTGCACCATCGAACCGCTGTCGGACCGCGCGCTGATCGCGCTGCAGGGGCCGAAAGCGGTCGAGGTGTTGGCGAAACACGCCCCCACCGTCGCATCGATGAAGTTCATGGATGCCGGTCCGCACAAGATTTTGAACATCGACTGCTTCGTCTCCCGCTCGGGTTACACGGGCGAAGACGGCTTCGAAATTTCTGTGCCTGCGAACGACGCCGAACGGCTCGCGACCGCGTTGCTCGCGGACCCCGCCGTGCTGCCGATCGGCCTTGGCGCGCGTGACAGCCTGCGGCTCGAAGCCGGACTTTGTCTCTACGGTCATGACATCGACACCACGACCACGCCGGTCGAGGGCGCGCTGGAATGGTCCGTGCAAAAAAGCCGCCGCACCGGCGGCGCACGCGCAGGCGGTTTCCCCGGCGCGGATGTGATCCTCAATCACTTCGATACCGGCGCTTCACGCCGCCGTGTCGGCTTGCGCGCGGAAGGCCGCGCGCCGGTACGCGAGGGCGCAGCACTCTACGCCAGCGAAACATCACCCGACACAATCGGCACCGTCACATCCGGCGGCTTCGGCCCGACGCTGAATGCTCCTGTCGCGATGGGCTATCTGCCGGTATCCCTTTCCACCGAAGGCACCATCGTTTTCGCGGATGTGCGCGGGCAGCGTTTGCCGCTGCGCGTCTCCGCGATGCCGTTCGTGCCCAATGGCTACAAACGATAATCCCAACGCTGAGGAATGACATGACCACGTTGTACACAACCGACCACGAATGGCTCCAGATCGATGGCGATGTCGCCACCGTCGGCATCACCGATTACGCACAGACCCAGCTCGGCGACGTGGTCTTCGTCGAACTGCCGAAGGTCGGCCGCGCGCTGAAGAAGGCCGAAGCCGCCGCCGTGGTGGAAAGCGTCAAGGCTGCATCGGACGTCTATGCGCCGATCACCGGCGAAATCATCGAGATCAACGACGCACTGGTGGCCGATCCTTCACTGGTCAATTCCGATCCCGGAAAAGCCGCATGGTTCTTCAAGATCAAGATCGCCAACAAGGGCGATCTCGACGGACTGATGGATGAAGCGGCGTACAAAGAACATACGGCGTGAACACGTCATTGCGAGCGAAGCGAAGCAATCCACTCTTTAGCGAAAAACTGGATTGCTTCGCCGCAAACGCTCCTCGCAATGACGACAATTAAATTCCTGCCTTCAAGGAGAAGGTTATGACCGCGTCTCGCAAACCCGCCGAACCTGCTGTCGATTTCGTCCGCCGCCATATCGGCCCCTCGCCGCGCGACATTGAAAGCATGCTTTCCACTGTCGGTGCAGCGAGCCTGCAGGCGCTGATGAGCGAAACGCTGCCCTCCTCCATTCGCCAGAAAGCACCGCTCGATCTCGGCAAGGCACTGAGCGAAACCGAGGCGCTGGCGCATATGCGCGGCATCGCGGAGCGCAATCAGATATTCACCTCGCTGATCGGCCAAGGCTATTCCGGCACGCTCCTGCCGGCGGTGATCCAGCGCAACATCCTGGAAAATCCGGCGTGGTATACGGCTTACACGCCGTATCAGCCCGAAATCAGCCAGGGGCGGCTGGAAGCACTGTTCAATTTCCAGACCCTGATCTGCGATCTCACCGGGCTCGACATTGCCAACGCCTCCTTGCTCGATGAAGGCACTGCCGCTGCGGAAGCCATGGCGCTCGCCGAGCGTTCGTCCTCGGTGAAGACCAAAGCGTTCTTTGTCGATCACGAAGTGCATCCGCAAACGCTGGCGGTGCTGCGCACCCGTGCCGAGCCGCTCGGCTGGTCGCTGATCGTCGGCGATCCGGCACGCGATCTCGACAAGGCCGACGTGTTCGGCGCGCTGTTTCAGTATCCCGGCACGCATGGCGGGTTGAATGATCCCCGCGCAGCCATCACAGCGCTGAAAGCGAAAGGTGGCATCGCCGTGATCGCCGCCGATCCGCTGGCGCTGACGCTGCTGACGTCGCCCGGCGAACTCTGCGCGGATATTGCCATCGGCTCGATGCAGCGCTTCGGCGTGCCGATGGGCTATGGCGGACCACACGCCGCCTACATGGCGGTGAAGGACGCGCTGAAGCGCTCGATGCCCGGCCGCATTGTCGGCCTGTCGGTGGATTCGCGTGGCGCACCCGCCTATCGCCTCGCGCTGCAGACCCGCGAGCAGCACATCCGCCGCGAGAAGGCCACCTCGAACATCTGCACCGCGCAGGTGCTGCTTGCGGTGATCGCATCGATGTATGCCGTCTATCACGGACCCGAGGGTTTGACGCATATCGCGCGCACCGTGCATCGGCGCGCGGCTGTGCTGGCCGCGGGCCTCAAGAAGCTCGGCTTCACGCCGCTGAACGACAGCTGCTTCGATACGGTCACTGTCGCTGTGAATAGCGACCGGCAGAAGATTATCTCCCACGCCGCACATGAGCAGATCAATCTGCGGCTGGATGAAAAGACCATCAGCATCGCGCTGGATGAAACCACCACGCCTGCGATCATCGAAGGCGTGTGGCGCATTTTCGGCGGCAATCTCTCCTATGCGGAGATCGAGAAAGAGGCGCGAGACGCTCTACCGCCCTCTCTCACGCGGACCAGCCAATTCATGACCCATCCGGTATTCCATGAGCATCGCTCGGAGACCGAACTGCTGCGTTACATGCGCAAGCTCTCCGACCGCGATCTCGCGCTGGACCGCGCCATGATCCCGCTCGGCTCCTGCACCATGAAGCTGAACGCCACCACCGAAATGATCCCGGTGACCTGGCCCGAATTCGGCAACCTGCATCCGTTCGCGCCATCGGCGCAGGCGGCTGGTTATCACGCCATGTTCGCCACGCTGGAAAAGTGGCTGGCCGACATCACCGGCTATGACGCGGTGTCGCTGCAGCCGAATTCCGGCGCGCAGGGCGAATATGCCGGCCTGCTCGCGATCCGTGCCTATCATCGCGCGCGCGGCGAGGCTCATCGCAAGGTGTGCCTGATCCCCTCGTCGGCGCACGGCACCAACCCTGCTTCCGCCAGCATGGTGGGCATGGATGTGGTCGTGGTCGCGTGCGACGCCGGCGGCAATGTCGATGTGGAGGATCTGCGCAGGAAAGCCGCGCAGCACGCCAACGATCTTGCCGCGGTAATGATCACATATCCCTCGACCCACGGCGTGTTCGAGGAACATATCCGCGATATCTGCGACATCGTTCACAGCCACGGCGGACAGGTCTATCTCGACGGCGCCAATCTCAATGCGCAGGTCGGCCTCGCGCGGCCCGGCGAGTACGGCGCTGACGTCAGCCATCTCAACCTGCACAAGACCTTCTGCATTCCGCATGGCGGCGGCGGCCCCGGCATGGGGCCGATCGGCGTGAAAAAGCATCTTGCGCCGTTCCTGCCGGGTCACTCATCCGGCGGCAAGGTTGCGGTCGAAGCCGTGTCAGCCGCGCCTTACGGCTCGGCGTCGATCCTCGTGATCTCCTACATCTACATCCTGATGATGGGCGGCGAAGGCCTGACCCGCGCCACCGAAATCGCGATCCTGAACGCCAACTACATCGCGAAGCGCCTCGATCCGCATTTCCCGGTGCTCTACAAGAACCACAACGGACGTGTCGCACACGAGTGCATTGTCGATCCGCGCGGACCAAAGACGACGTCGGGCGTAACGGTGGACGACATCGCCAAACGCCTGATCGACTATGGCTTCCATGCGCCAACAATGAGTTTCCCGGTGCCGGGCACGCTGATGATCGAACCAACGGAATCCGAATCGAAGATCGAACTGGATCGTTTTTGCGACGCCATGATCGCGATCCGCCGCGAGATCGCCGATGTGGAAGCCGGACGTTTCAAGATCGAGGCTTCGCCGCTGCGCCATGCCCCGCACACGGTGCACGACATCGCCGAGGATAAGTGGGACCGATCGTATACACGCGCGGAAGGTTGTTTCCCGGCGGGCACATCACGCACCGACAAGTACTGGTGTCCGGTTGGCCGCGTCGACAATGTCCACGGCGACCGCAATCTGGTCTGCTCCTGTCCGCCGGTGTCGGACTACGCGCAGGCTGCGGAGTAAGCGCCTAACCCTCCAGACCGTCGTCCCCGCGAAAGCGGGGACCCATACTTTCTGAACTGCGTTCTTGGACGCAATTTGCGGGTTGAGCGCTCCACATACCTCGCCGGTTTCAGGGGTTATGGGTCCCGGCTCGCGCTGCGCTTGGCCGGGACGACGCGGAGAGAGCGTGACCGCCCCGGCTCTCCTAAAAACAAAACGGGCGCTGAGGATGTCGGCAACTCAACATCCACAACGCCCGTTTGCTTTCGAAGATGCGATGGATGCCCGAAAAGGATTCCCGTCTTTCCGGATCGCACCTGACCGGGCGTGAGCCCGGCTCGAAACTGATTGATCTTGCGCCTTAGTCCTCCGCAGGCTCCTCGCCGTCGGCGTCGCGCTCGGGCGAGCCTGCCAGAATCTGTTCGGCGATCAGACCCGAATTCTGCCGGATCGAGGCTTCGATCTTGGCGGTGATCTCGGGGTTCGCCTTCAGGAATGCCTTGGAATTCTCGCGGCCCTGACCGAGACGCTGGCTGTCATAGGAGAACCAGGCGCCGGACTTCTCGACGATTCCGGCTTTCACGCCGAGATCGAGGATTTCGCCCATCTTGGACACGCCTTCGCCGTACATGATGTCGAATTCGACCTGCTTGAACGGCGGCGCCAGCTTGTTCTTCACCACCTTGACGCGGGTGGAGTTGCCCACGACTTCGTCACGCTCCTTGATCTGACCGATACGGCGGATGTCGAGGCGCACGGAGGCATAGAACTTCAGCGCATTGCCGCCGGTGGTGGTTTCCGGCGAGCCGTACATCACGCCGATCTTCATGCGGATCTGGTTGATGAAGATCACCATGGTATGGGACTTGTTGATCGAGGCCGTCAGCTTGCGCAGCGCCTGGCTCATCAGCCGGGCCTGCAGGCCTGGCAGCGAGTCGCCCATTTCGCCTTCCAGTTCGGCGCGCGGCACCAGCGCAGCTACCGAGTCGATGATCAGCACGTCCACCGCGCCGGAGCGCACCAGCGTGTCGGCGATTTCCAGCGCCTGCTCGCCGTGATCGGGCTGCGAGATCAGCAGCTCATCGACATTGACGCCGAGCTTGCGGGCATAGACCGGATCAAGCGCGTGTTCGGCGTCGATGAAGGCGCAGATGCCGCCCTTCTTCTGGGCTTCGGCGACCGCATGCAGCGCCAGCGTGGTCTTGCCGGACGACTCCGGCCCGTAAATTTCAACAATGCGCCCCTTCGGCAGGCCACCGATGCCGAGCGCGATATCGAGGCCCAGGGAGCCCGACGACACCGCCTCGACTTCCATCGAGCGGTCGTTCTTGCCCAGCTTCATCACAGATCCCTTGCCGAACTGGCGCTCGATCTGGGAGAGCGCGGCCGACAGGGCCTTGGTCTTGTCCATGGACGATCCTTCAACGATACGCAGGGCGGCGGGGGCCATCAGATGCTCCTTATGTATGGGATTCGCCTGCCGGACAAACGGCTTCCCAGTGTCGGCGGACCGGAATCGGGCTTGATCCGATGGAACTAACGTACCCTATTTGTTCTAAGTTCGCAATATGTTCTTTTACGAGGGCGGGTACTGGCCTGTTTTAACCCCTAGTGGCCTGTTTTGATTTCGGGAGTGGCCTGATTTGCGCGGTGCGCGCTTAATCGCCTGCACAGATTTTTGACTCGATTCGCTTCCGTTGCCGGAATTAGGATTGGGCTTTCAGGATTTCATTACCGTGCCGATGAACCAGCGTATTTGTGCGAAGTGCGGCGAGCCGACGAAGCTGATGCTTCCGCCGGGCGGCAAAGGTCCGCGCACCTATCAATGCCTCCACTGCGACCGGCCCGACCCGCTCAAATCCCCACAGGTGAAGGGGCTCCTCAAAGCTCTAGCTCCTGAAAAGAAGTAAGGCCGCCTCAGTGGGCGGCCTCTTTTGAATCTTGGAGTGGCCTTAGCTTGCGCAAAGGTTGACGGCTGCCGACACGCCAACCGGGGTCGGTCCGATCAATCGTTGACGCCAAAATCCGTCAACTTCCAGCCGGCATCATCCTTGCTGAAACTGTAGATGATGTCGTCGCAGAAAGCAGAATAACTGACCTGACCCTCGTGGGTGTCCTTGACGGGCTTCTGCTTGGCAAGGCACTTCCGGTGCGCCGGTTTGAAAGCACCCTTCCAGATCACAGGGAATTCAGCCTCTTTCCGGATATCGTTGTAGAGAACCGGAAATTTGATCATCTGCGATACGGCCTTCTGGTCGCTCTTGCCGACGGCAGCTTGGAATTGCGTCCAGAACGCTGCGAAACCGTCATCGCTCCCCGCCGCCAACGCCGATTCCGCCGATATCAGCAAACCAGCCACAAGCATTCCCCTGCCGATCACCGATCCGATCGAATTCATGTTCGCCGCTCCATGCAATCATCACGTATCGTTCAATAGGCCGCACGTTATTCGGTTCTGTATGGATGCTCAATGACGTGCAGGCCGTCTCAGTGGGGGCCTCTTCACGTTAGTTCGCTGCCGCGCTCAGTGTCTTATCTCGCTCCGGCGCACCTCAAACGGAACGTGCACCGCAGAGGTTGGTGTCGGCCATCGGCCTTGATGTCTGTCACTCATGGATGGGGCCGCATCCGTAAATTCCAGCCTTCGTTCGACGGGATCCTCGTCGGTCTGCTCATGCCTACAGCTATCGGCTGATCGTCTTTCGCGAGGTCTCAATACAGCCGGCACATCCATCCGGCTTTGCGAAATCTGACTTCCGAATTTACAGTCTTCCGGACCGGTGCGAACTCAAGCACACTCCGCCGCGTATCGCTGACCGCTCACCGAAGCGGCTCGCCCGTCCCGATATCTTTCGCATAAGGCCGCCAATGACCGTTACGTTCTCCCGTGTCATTCCGACACTGCGCATGTTCGACACCGCCAAGGCGCGCGAGTTCTATCTCGGCTATCTCGGCTTCGCGGTCGACTTCGAGCACCGCTTCGAGCCGGACCTGCCGTTATTCCTCGGCATCTCGCGAAGCGGACTCCAGCTTTATCTGAGTGAGCATCATGGCGATGGGTCGCCCGGCGTCCACATCACGGTTCAAATGACCGGCCTTGCGGACTACCACGCCGAACTGACGGCGAAAAACTATGGCTATATGCGTCCGGGCCTTGTGCAGCAGCCATGGGGCGTCACAACGATGACCGTGTACGACCCGTTCTCAAATCACATCATCTTCAGCGAGGACGGCGAGATCACCCCGAGGGTTTCCGGCTGACAAGGCTTCCGGCCGGAGGCGTTTTGGTGTCCGCCGCGCTCAGGCTTGCGAAAGCCAGCGAACCGATGCCGTGGCGCGAGCCCGCGTGCAGCCTCGATCGCAATAGCGCTGCGGCGTCAGGGACCGGAACGCGTGTCGCCATTCCGGGGCATGGTTCCCGGCGGGCTGCCGTCCCGCGCTTCCGCACCGCCGGATGCTGTCTGTTCGGTTCCAAGCAGCCGGACAAGATCGGCCATGCTGGACGTATCCTGGGCACCTGCTGATGGTTCCGCTTTCGCTGGCCTGAACCAGCGCCGCACCCGCCTGATCAGATTAAACATATTCCCCGCCAACGCCGTTCAAGACAACAGACGATTGCCGAGCGACATTCGTTCCCGCGCTGGCGAAAAATAAACCCGGATGCAATTTCGACCGTTAGCGGATCAATCCGGCCAACCGGGGGTTGAAGCCGCACGGACCGGTCGATCACAAACCGATGTGTTCCCATTCTCAGGAGGCGCCATGCACAGGCCCCACGACATGTCCATCGGCGAGAAATGGCAAAAGATCGCGGATGAAACCCGGACCCAGGCGCATGCAATGCCGCCCTGCGAGAAGCGTGACGATCTTCTCAAGAAAGCACGTCAGCTCGATGTGGCCGTTAATCTGAATAACTGGCTGTCGGGAGATCCGAAAACCACTGCGACGAAAGCCGATGTGAAATAGCGCGTTCCGCGCCACCCTCACTTCGCGCCGGATTTCGCTTTCGCGGTTTTCGGGGCCGGCTCGCTGCGCACAGCGGCCCACGGATCATTGCTGACCTTTGCGTCGGGGATCTTGGATCGGGCGGCCCTAGCCGCGTCTTCATTGGCCTTGATCTTCGCCTTTTCTTCTTCGCTGTATTCCTTGCCTTCGCCCAGCCGGAAACCCGGCATCATGCTCTGGGCAAAGGCCGGCGCTGCGGCAGGCACCATTGTCAAACCAACCAGCATCGCCACCCTGAACATGCGCATTGAAATTCTCCCCGTCATTCCCGGCCGAGCGGTAAAATGGTGAAGCCGGTCATAGCGCTCCCCGCGTCTGCCGGGAACCTACCCCACCGCAAAAAGATGGCCAAGAACGATGGCTAAGACGGGGCGAAATCCACTCAAAAGAACGTCACCTGGCGTGCAACCGGCGTGGCTGGATCGCGGACCAGCAGCCCGGGCGGGTTTGGTAAATCAATCCTGAACGAGCCTCCGGCCAGCACAAGACATCGTTTCATTCGCTGGCAACCTGCCGGAATTAGGCTCCGCGCATGGTCCTGAGGATTGCAGCGATGACAGAGATACCGCTGGCCGAAAGACGCCTGGACGTGCGCCGCCGCGTCTTCAAGGGCGGCGTCATCACATTCGAAGGTGCGGGCGTCGATTGCACGGTGCGCAACATGTCGGATGGCGGCGCGGCGCTCGATGTCGCGAGTGGCACGATGCTGCCCGCGCATTTTCGCCTGTCAATCAAGACTGACGGCTTCGTTGCCCGCTGCCGCATGATCTGGAATGACGGTTGCCGCGTAGGCATCGCATTCGACTGACGGGCAATCCCTGTGGCCGCTGGCGCGCAGAAACACAATTGCCGCCGCTAGAACGACACCCCGACCCGCGGCCCTTTCGCCCAGACCAGGCGGCACTTCTTTTTCGATCCCGCATAGAGCAATTCAAACCGGTTCGGCAGCGGCTTGCCGGGCGTCAGTTCGAGACATGCGCCACCGGCTGAATAATCCACGACATTGCAGCCGATCACCGGCGACTTCGGATCGATGATGATGCTCGCAGTCCGGGACACGTTTCCCGACGGCCGGACGCGATTAAAGCGGCGATCCTGCTTCATACTGATAACCTCGAACGCTGACATGATCTTCGCGGACCGGCATCAACCCACACCCTCAACCGGGGTACGCCTTGCAGACGGCGACGCGCCCTTCTTCTTGACCGCGTCGCATTTCAGAAAAAGCACGCCAATCTGGTCACCGTTCACCCGCACCATCTTGCAACGCCGGTAAGCCAGACCGGTCGAGGACAGCACCAGAAAGAATTCCTTCAGATCGAGATCGCCGACCGAGCCCTGAACTTGAAGCAGAGCGCCGCCTTCGGACACGTCGAGCATCCGGCAGGCCCGGCGCCAGGTGCCGTCAATTCCCATGATTTGCACATCGACGCCGCGTTCAAAATCGATCCGCTGGCTCTTGCGAAGTTCCTTGACCATTGCGACCTCCTGCGGAGATTGCCGCTCGGTAAAAATCCGAACCAGAAACCCTGGTTTACAAAAACTAACGTCTGGAAATTCCTGCCGCCGGGAAATCCGTTCCGCAGCGGTGTCATAATGACGCAATGCTGCGCTCAATTGCTTAAATTATCCTGCACGCCGCATTCGTCCATCAGCTTAATACCGCGTCCCGTCTCACGCCTTTAAGCGGGAACGGACATCGTTAACCGCGGGTTAAGAAAGCGCGGCAGATTTAACCCTAATCCCACATCCGATTTTGATGTTTGCGCCCTAGTGTTCAGATCAGGGATGCAAGAAAAAACGCGCGCCGCTTCAGCGTGCGCATAAAGCGTGGAATGGGAACAGGGCTGTGGTCGAGATTGCCAACGCAGCAGAAGCTGCTACGCGGCACAAAATGAATCTCGCGCGCACGAGCGTGAACGCTCGCGTCGCCACCGGAACGCTCGTACCGCTCGATACGGTGAGCGCCGAACGCTGGCGCCGTTTGAGCGATAATGCTGTCGAGCCCAACGGTTATTTTCTTCCTGAATGGGAATTGGCAGTCAATGCAACCGCGCAGGGCCGCACCGATGTCAGCGCGCTGACCGCGCAGGTTGCAGCCAGTGAAGGCCAGCGCCTGATTGGTCTTCTGCCGGTCGTGTCCGCATGGCGCGCTTACGGCCTTCCCTTGCCTGCACTGGTCAGCGCCGATCCTTACGGCACGCTCGCCACGCCATTGCTCGATCGCGATCAGGCCGACGAGGCCGCGAAGGCACTGATGCAACAGGCACAGGACAGCGGCGCCCACGCGCTGATCCTGCGCGACATCGCGCTGGACGGCGCGGTCATGATGTCTTTCACGCGCAAGCTGGCGTGCCGCGGACTGAAACCGCGCGTCCTGCAACGTCACGAGCGCGCCAGCCTTGACGCCACGCGGAATTCCGACGACCTGCTGCGCGATGCACTGGGGCCGAAGAAGCTCAAGGAATTGCGCCGCCAGCGCAACCGGCTCGCAGAACATGGCGACGTGATCTTCACCATCGCCTCCACACCGAGCGAAATCAAACGCGATCTCGGCACGTTCCTCGCGCTCGAAGCCAGCGGATGGAAAGCCAAGCGCGGCACCGCCCTGGCTCAGCACGAAGGCGACGCTGCCTTCGTCCGCCGCGCCGTATTCGATGCGGCTGCGCGCGGCAACTGCGAAATCGTAACTCTGAACGCCGGCGACATACCGGTCGCGTCCGGCATCGTGCTGCGGCATCTCGATCGCGCCTTTTATTTCAAGATGGGCGTCGACGAGCGCTTCGCCAAATGCTCTCCGGGCGTGCAGCTCACGCTTGATCTGACGCGCCACCTCTGCGCCGATCCTACCATCGCCATGGCCGACTCGACCGCAATCCCCGGCCACCCGATGATCGATCCGATCTGGCGCGGACGCCTCGCCATTGCGGACGTTCTGATTCCGCTGAGCCGCCACGACCCGTTCGTGCCAGCCATTCGGGCCGGTCTCGCTTTGCGCACGCTCGTCCGCGAGCCAGCGCGCCACCTTGTTCGGACAATCAGAAAACTCCGGGAGAAACGCTCATGAACGTCGCCTCAAGCATCGCGCCCGTGATCGCCGCCGACAATGAATCGCTTCAGCGCGACTTTCCGCTGAAACCCTTCGCCATCCGTCACAAGCTTTCGGGTCATCCGCTCCTGACCCTGTCGCGCATCGCCCAGCTCGCCGCGGACATGCCGCGCGACCTGATCGAATACAACTCGGGCGACGCCTCCGTCAGCCAGGACCCCGACAAGGTGAAGAGCGTCGATCTCGATCCCGTCGAGGTGGTCAATCGCATTCAGACCGCGGGCGCGTGGATGGTGCTTAAGCGCGTCGAGAAATCACCCGAATATCGCCAGTTGCTCGAAGACGCGCTGACATCGGTGGCGCGCGCACGCGGCTTCAAGAGCATCGAGGATGCGGGCTTCTCGCAGATCGAAGGCTTCCTGTTCGTGTCGTCGCCAAATTCGACCACGCCGTTCCACATGGACGCCGAAGACAATTTCTTCGTGCAAATCTACGGCGAGAAAATCTTCGCGGTTTACGACAACCGCGACGGCCTGATTGCCGACTATGCACAGGTGGAGCATTCCACCGTCAAGCATCGCAACGTGCCGTTCAACGAGAGCTTCCGTCCGCGCGGCATCGAGTTCGAACTCGACGCCGGTGACGGCTGCTACATCCCCTATCAGTGGCCGCACTGGGTCAAGACCAAGGACTCGCACTCGATCTCGATGGCGATTACTTGGAAGACCGAGGAAGTCCGCCGCCTGAACGATCTGCATCGCTTCAACTCGATGCTGCGCGGCCTCGGCATGCCGCAGGCCGCTCCGGGCAAGAACCCGGCGCTCGATAACGTCAAGCTCGGCCTTTATCGCACCGCCGCCGCTGTTGTCGAACCGCTGCGCGGTTCGGAAACCATGCGCCGGGTCATCCGCCGCATCGCGCTCGGCAAGAACGCGAATTACTATCTGAAGAAGGCGTGAGCTGACCGCTCACGTCCCCTCCTCCACCCTCAACGAACTCGGCGGCTGACCCATGGCCTTGCGGAACGCGGCCGAGAACGCGCTCGAGCTGCGATAGCCGTTGCGCTCCGCGACGCGCGCGATCGGTTCGCCCGCGACAATCGCTTCCAGCGCGTTGTGAAACCGCACACGCTGCCGCCACGCGGCGAAACTTATTCCCAGTTCCGACTCGAACAGCCGCGCCAGCGTGCGCGATGACGCGCCCGCCGTATCGACCCAGCTCTCCAGGGTCAGGCGGCTTGCAGGATCGGCCAGCAGCGCATTGCACACACGCAGGAGACGCGGATCGCGCGGCATCGGGATCACCAGCGATAGCCGCCGCGCACGCGCGATCTCCGCGAGAATGAGAAACGCCACCGCCCCACCGCGCCCCTCCTCGTCATAGACCACCGGCTCCTCGATCAACGCCAGCACCAGTTCGCGCAGCAGCGGCGACACTTCCAGCACCGTCGGCGTCGCCGGCAGATCGTCGCTGGCATCGCGGGAAACATACAGAGTACGCATCTCGACCTGGCCGCGGATGCTGATCGAGTGCACCGTGTGCGCGGGCAAATATACCGCCCGGTCCGGCGGCACGATCCAGGCTTCAGCCTCGGTGCGCACGCGCATTACGCCGGTGACGGCGTAGACCAGTTGGTCGCGCGCATGATGATGCGGCGCGATTTCGAAGCCGTCACGGAAACTCTTCGACATCGCGGCCAGCGGGCGCGGCACGAACTGGTAGTCGTTGGCATCGGTGCTGCGGCGGGCCATAGCAAAACCTAATGGCAGTTTCTCGACGATTTTTGGCATGACAGCGCTATCGTGCCAAGGGTACTTTTCAGCAGAGAATCTGTTTCGAGGCTCCCATGACGCGCGACCGCATCCATTTCCTGTTCCTGAACATCGGTCATTATCTGGACCATCTGTTCACGCTGATCTTCGCCACCGTCGCGGCCCTGGCGCTGACGCGGGAATGGGGTCTGAGCTACAGCGAACTGCTCAAGTACGCCGCGCCCGGCTTCTTCGCCTTCGGCGTGTTCTCATGGCCCGCCGGATGGCTCGCGGACAAATGGAGCCGCGAAGGCATGATCGCGGTGTTCTTCGTCGGCATCGGTGCGGCCTCGATCGGGACGGCATTTGCGCAGACACCGCTGCAGGTAGGCATTGGCCTGTTCGTGGTCGGCGTGTTCGCCGCGATCTATCATCCGGTCGGCCTCGCCATTGTCACCCAGAAATGGAAGAACACCGGCATGCGGCTGGCGACCAACGGCATCTGGGGCAACCTTGGCGTCGCATCCGCCGCGCTGATTACCGGTTACTTCATCGATAACGGCGGCTGGCGGATGGCTTTCATCATCCCCGGCGTGCTCTCCATCGGCATCGGCATTCTCTACAGCATCCATCAGTGGGGCGAGATCGCGCACGCACACCGCAGGGTCGCAGTGGCCGCCGCCGCCTCTGCGCCGCTGACGAGCGATATGAAGGCGCTGCTGCTGCGGATTTCAGCCATCGTGTTTCTCACCACCGCCGTTTCCAGTCTGGTGTTTCAGTCAACCACCTTCGCGCTGCCGAAGATTTTCGACGAGCGCTTGCAAGGCATCGCTACCGATATGACACAATGGCTGTCCGCAAGCGGCTTCACTGCCGCCAAGGGCGACATCGCCACCATGGTCGGCGCATTCACCTTCATCGTGTTCGCAGTGGCGTCGATGGCACAGCTTGTGGTGGGCGCGCTGCTGGACAGGCTCGGCCCGCGTACCGTGTTCATGATCGTTGCAGCGATGCAGGTGGTGTTCTTCGCCGCCATGCCCGGTCTGCGCGATGCATGGGCGCTGGCCGCTGCGCTCGGCTTCATGCTCGGCGCATTCGGACAGATCCCGATCAACGATTTCATGATCGGCAAGATGGCGAGCGGCGAAGCCCGCGCGCGCATCTACGGCATCCGCTATGTCGTGAGCTTCACGGTGTTCGCTCTGGCGCTGCCGATGATCTCGTTCGTCTACGGGAACTACGGCTTCGACACGCTGTTCTGGCTGATGGCCACCTCCGCGGCAATCATCTTTGTCGCGGTGGCCTGCCTGCCGTCGAAACTGCCGCAGCCGGCGGCAGCAGTGGCGTAGGCAAATATCTCGTCATTCCGGGGCGCAAGCGCAGCTTGCGAACCCGGAATCCATTGCCGGAAATATTTGCGCCTGAAAACGCTTACGCCGCCTGATTGATTTCCGCCGAAACCTGACGGATCGCGCGGGCAAGCTGGTCAGCGGGCTGCGCGCCGGAGACGGCATATTTCTGCGCGAATACGAAGGTCGGCACGCCGGAAATTCCCTTCTCGGAGGCTTCCTGCGCGTCGGCTGAAATCTTCTCCACGTCCTCGTCGGTGGCGAGGCGCTTGCGCACGCTGTCGGCATCCATGCCGACATCTGCCGCTGCCTGCACCAGCACATCGGTATCGGTGAGGTCGCCGCCGTCACGGAAATAAAGCTCCATGAGCCTTTGTTTCATCTGCGCGGCCTTGCCCTCCGCCTCAGCCCAGTAAATCAGGCGATGGCAATCGATGGTGTTGGGCTGGCGCTTCACGCTGCCGGGATTGTATTGCAGCCCCTCTTCCGCCGCCGCCGCGACGACACGGCCCGCGATGTTCTTGTAGGCCTCGGGCGAGCCGAACTTCTTGGTGAGATATTCGTCGCGCGTGATGCCTTCGCGCGGCACCCATGGATTGAGGAAGAATGGCCGCCAGTTGACATGGACCGGCACGTCGCTCGCGAGCGCCAGCGCGTCTTCGATGCGTTTTTTGCCGATGTAGCACCACGGACAAACAACGTCGGAAACGATATCGATCTGCAGCGGCTTCAGGGCCATGGCGTATCCTCGCAATGATGAACCCGGAAGATAAGCCACGCCGGGAACAAGGCAACCCGGTCAGGTCAACGATTTCGCGAGGGATCGCATCGTTTCGGTGGTCAATTCGTCGGCCGGAAAGAACGTCTCCAGCGCCAGTTCCGACAGCGTGACGTCGAGCGGCGTTCCAAACACCATGGTCGTGGAAATAAAGCTGAGCACATTGTTGCCCATCCGTATCTTGTAGGGAACCGCAAGACTGTCCGCACCGACCGTGTGCGGCGCTTTCCGCGCCGGGATCGGATAGGTTTTCAGTTCCTCATAAAGCGCGATCAAAACCGGATCGGCCGTCGCCTCGCATTGCCGGTGCAGACGCTCCAGCAGATGGCCGCACCATTCTGCAAGATTCACCGTGAGCGGCGCGAGCCCCTGCGGATGAAAACTCAGACGCATCACATTGAGCGGCGGCGTCAGCAAGGATGGCGCAACACCTGCAAGGAAAGGCGCGATCATGGCGTTGGCCGACACCAGATTCCAGTACCGGTCCACTGCGAGCGCCGGATAAGGCTCATGGGCTTTCAGGACCGTTTCCATCGCCTGGCGTGCTGCGGCCAGCGCGGGGTCGTCAAGCGAGCGATCGGGAAATGCCGGCGCGAATCCCGCCGCCACCAGCAGCACGTTGCGCTCGCGCAGCGGCACGTCGAGCCGCTCGGCCAGACGCAACACCATCTCGCGCGACGGCGCGGCACGTCCGGTTTCCACAAAGCTGAGATGGCGCGCGGAAATCTCCGCATCCCCCGCAAGATCGAGCTGGCTGAGATGGCGGCGCTGTCTCCATTCCCGCAGGCGATCGCCGAAATGACTGGTCCTCGCGGCCTTGGCTTTGGCGGAGGGTTGGACAGCGCGGCGCGCTGAATTGTGTGCGTTCATCATGGCAAAAACCTACCATGTGAAAATCGCACGTTCCATTACCTGCCAGGTAATCGATTTGGGATCGCGGCCGGATCATCTTCGCCACCATCGTCATCCGCCCCACCAAAGGAGATTACCATGATCAATCCATCCCCTTTTCTTCGCCGCGCCCTTCAGATCGATGCTCTTTTCAGCGGAGTGTCCGCGCTGCTGCTGGTGTTCGGCGCAAGCTTTCTTGCGCCGCTGACAAACCTGCCGGAAGGTTTTCTGCGCAACACCGGCCTCGTGCTTGTCGTGTTCGTCCTTGGCGTAGGCTATCTCGCCTCGCGCCATGTGATGCCTAAAGGCGCGGTCGTGGCCGTGATTGCCATCAATGCCGTGTGGACCGTCGGCAGCATCGCGCTGCTCGTCAGCGGCTGGCTCTCGCCCAACCTGCTCGGACAGCTCTTTATCGTGATGCAGGCCATCGCCGTTGGCGTCTTCGCGGAGCTGGAATTCATCGGCCTGCGCAGGAGCGCGGACGCCCTCGCGGCTCGCTAAGCACTTCCTAACCAAAAAGCCGGGCGGCCCGGTATTCCGTCCGGCTTTTTCCGCTTCGATACAATTTTATCGATGTCCGTTCCGGCCATTTAATTCGCCCCGGCTACGCTCGAACCGTTGCCATGGGAGCCGGACATGTCGGTCATTGAAGCGAACTTTAGCGACGAAGCCGAAGCGGATGCCGATGCGTTCGATCATCGTTTGCCGCTGGTGCTGCTGCGCGAACGCCGCCGCGAACTCGTGATGGAAATGCGTGCGCGTGGGCCAAAGCTTTCGACCGTTTTGATTCACGAAATCGCCGCGATCCAGCAGACCATCAAGGCTGTCGAAGCTGTGATCGCCGAATAAGACGATCCATTCATCCACAACCTGAACCGGCCCGGCCCTTGCCGGAACCGGCGTGAGAGCGCTTCAGTCCCCTCGCCGCGATCATGCGGCACCTTCACCCGGGGATCTGTCATGAATCTCAGCGCGCCATCGTTTCCGATTTTCCTCCTCTCGATCATCCTTGCCATTCTGGCGGCGCTCACTGTCTATGCGCGTGTCAAAATTCCGTTCATCAGCGGTCACGGCTTCGCGACGCTGGGTATCAGCTATCTTTTGCTGCTGGCCGGAAACATGTTCAAGGGACTGTGACGGCGCAGAGCGCCACAAGGAACGAGACACAAAATGTTCAACCTCGCCCTGCCCATCGCGCTCGCCTTCGCGGCGGGCATCAGCATCGTCATCCAGCAGGCCCTCAACGCAAACCTGCGCCACGCACTCGACTCGGCTGCATGGTCCGGCTTCGCGAGCTACTTCGTTGGTGTCATCTGCATGGCATTGCTGGCGATCGCTCTGCGCGATCCTGTTCCATCCGCCGCCGTCGCCAGCCGGATTCCCTGGTGGGCATGGAGCGGAGGCCTGTTTGGCGCGATCTTCATCGGCCTTGCGATCTATCTCGTGCCGGTACTCGGCGCGGCAACCTTCATCTCGGTCCTGATCGCAGGCCAGATGATCGCATCGATTACCTTCGATCACTTCGGCTGGCTGGGCCTGGAGCAACGCACCATCGATCTGCCGCGCCTGGCCGGCGCAGCGTTGCTGATCGCGGGTGTGGTGCTTATCCGCCGCTGAGGCGATACAGCGCGCGCAAGAACCCCTCTAAGACGCGCGCTTTGCGCGGGTGGCGCTCTTTGCGGGGTTCTTGGAGGCGTTCTTTGAGGCGTTCTTGGGCTGCACGCGCGCCAGCGGCTTTGTCCGCGAGGCCTTGGTCCTGGTCGGCTTGCCGGTGCCGCGCGCATGGGCGTTGGCTTTGGCCGTGCCGAGCGGATTGCGCTTGTTAGCCTTCGTGGGGGCCGCCTTGGCCTTCCCGGCTTTTCGCGCATCCTTCTCCGCCTTCTTTGAGGCTTTTTTGGCGGCTTTCTTCTCGGCCTTGAGTTTCAGCCGGCGTTTCTCAGCACGCTCCTCGGCACGCTTCTTTGCCCGCTTCTTCTCGCAGTGGTCGCACTTGCAGCCGATCGGCTTGAGGAAGATTTTGAAATAGTCGGTGCCGTAGTCGTAGTTGATTTCCTCGCCCGGCTGGATGGTCTTGATGGCGCGGATGATCACCTTGCGCTTGCGCGAATTGACGTCCGACTCGGCGTTCGGGCGGCAAGCGTGGTTGACATAGCGGGCGATGTTCTTGCGCGTGGAGCCGTCGATGGTCCAGCGATTGTTGATTTCAAACAGATACTTGTTGTCGATGTCGTCGTGCTTCTTGTTCTTCGAATCGAGCAGCGGACCAAAATAGCGGATGATCTTGGTGCCCTTCTTGATCTTCTGGGTGGCGAAGAGACCGAGCCCGGTCTTGGACCGGCCGATACGATAGGGCTTGCTGGATGATATTTCGGGCATGGCTCACAACACGACTGAACGGGGACAACGCTTGAACGGAGACGCTTGCACGCGCTGATAGCGGTTCTAATGCGATTCCACGCATGATGACACGTTTTTCGCAGGCGCGGTATGAACGATCCACACGCCTGATGCGACTAATGCAGGCAAAGTCGTCAACACGGCCCAGAACAACCGGTTCCCCGCATGTGCCGCACATCCCTCGCCGCTCTTACGCTGACGTGCACCTTGTTGGGTCCCGGTGCGGCGATGGCGCAGACGGCTCATAATGTCAGCAGTTTCACCTCCACCGAGCCGAAACAATGCCGGCCGGTCTCGGTCACACGCGACGGGGATGGCGGTGGCACGCGAACCTGCCCCGGACCGCAGGGGCTTGTTGTGGTTATCAGCGAGGACGATCTGCGCGAAACCGTCAGTGTCGGTCGCACCCGCAAGGCTGCGGAAGCCGAACCAGCCGCCAAAACATGGTTCGGGCCGTTCAGTTCGACCACGCCGACCATCGAATGGCGGCAGGAGGCGAAGGACAAACCGCCCTTCGCCATGATCCAGCGCTGGCACCTTGCCGATATCGACGACGAGGACAAGGACGGACGCCCGAAAGCAAAGCAACTGTTTGTGGTGACGCGGCTTGCGCCGGCAGGCGTCAAATCCGGCACGAGCGTTTGCCACGTCGCTTACATCGACGTGAAGGCCAACAGCAATGCGATCGATCTCGCCCGCGAGGCGGCCGATACTATCGCCCGCGAGTTCAAATGTGACAGCGGCAAGGTGAGAGTGATCGGCGCAACCGGACGTGGCGTGGAACTGGCGCTGCCGCGCTAGTCAGTCCGCCGGAATAAAGCGAAGTGTCCCCGCCCGGCGCGTTGGTTTTCCAGTGTCGCTGGTGTGATTGATGCCATCCATGACAGGCACCTCGGGGAAATCGAACGGGCTTACCCCGTCGAGGCAGGCCACATTGACGGCATACAGGCTCTCGTCCGATCGCCGCTGATGATGCGTATATATTCCGCAGCGGGAGCAGAAGAAGTGCTGCGCCGCGCCAGTGTGGAAACGATAACTCGTCAGGACATCCTCGCCCTGCAGAAGTTTGATCCCACCCGTCTCCGCCATCACAACGACCGCACCACGCATCCGACAGTAGGAGCAGGTGCAGCGGCGGATCGAGTTGAAGCCATCGCTGAGGGTCGCCTCGAACCGCACGGCACCGCAATGGCACTGCCCGATCCGAACAGTCGTGTCGCCCGACATGCCGCCTGTCTCCCGTTCAGACCGCGCCTGCGCGCAGTCTCGTTGACGTAGGAGAACGTTCCGGCGGCGTCAACGTGAACCTCCGGCTGTTGTCTTCGTCACCGATTTGGTCGCCGCGCGCTTGCGTCCGACGCGTTTCTTCGCGGCCGATTTCTTGGCCGGGGTTTTGGCTTTGGAAGCCATGCGCATGTTGTCCACAAGGTTGGGATAGCGCCGCCCGGCACGTTTTGCGTTCGCTTTGGCCGCCGATTTCTGCGCGGGAGTGAGATGCGTGGATGTCTTGCCCGCGCGTTTGCGCGGGTTTTCACGTTTCCATGGAGTGCGGGGCGTTCGTGCCATGCGTCGATAACGCATGACGGCGGGAACGGTTGCCTATTGGCAGGCGGGCGTCGGCTTCAACATCGCCGCAAGCAATTCCTCGGCGGTGACGCCGGGTGTCGCGTCAAGAATGTGCTGCAGGCGTCCGTCGAGATAAAGCATGGCAAAGCCATGTACCTGCGACCAGATGCGAGCGACGTCAGCGGCCTGCTCAATCGTCAGGTGGTCGAGTGCGATATCTTCATGACGTTGCGCAGCGACGATACCCGCCAGCTTGGCGAAGGCTGCCTTGGAGGCCTCATTCAGTATCGGGCGGGTATGATCGAGCCGCTCGGCACGAAACATCAGCTGGAACATGCAGGGATTGTCGCGCGCGAATGCGACATAGGCACTGGCGCGGGCACGCGCCGCCGACAGCGCATCCGGCCCGGCCCCGCAGGCCGCCTCACCGAGCGCGGCCGAAAATTTCTGAAATCCGATAGCGGCCAGTTCGCTGAGCAGCCCCGTCACGTCGCCGAAATGGTGGGCTGGCGCCGCATGGGATACACCCGCCTCGCGCGCCACAGCTCGCAGCGTAAGACCGTTGATGCCTTCGCGGTCAGCCACCCGTTTGGCGGCCTTGAGCAGCGCTTCGTGCAAATCGCCGTGATGATAAGGAGTCCCGCGGTCAGCTTTCTGTGCGGAAGCGGCGCTGGAACGCGGCTTTTTGGGCGCGGCACCGGCTGTCTTCGCGGCCACAGCAGATTTTCCAACGGGTTTTCTGGCCCCCGAACGGGCGCGGGAGCTGTCCGCAAGCTTCGATGCATTTGGACCGGCCATAACAGCAATCTAGGTATGCATTTTGACGCTGTCAAGATTTTTCTTGACGACACCCCGGTCAGGCCCTAAATGCATCTTTACAACGTCAAGATATTCCACCCGGCAGGCAGCCATGACCCTCTTTTTGATCCTTGCTCCGTTCGCGACCTTCGCCACGCTGATGATGTTGACCACGGTCAAGATCAGCCTCTGGGCGAGCGCCGCTGTCGCTCTTGGCCTGGTCCTGCGAGATATGGTGGGCGGCCGGTCTATCAAGATGCTGACGGCAGGTGCGCTGGTTATTTTCGCGTCGCTTGCCGGTTATCACCTGCTTGCTGCGGACCTCCATCCGACATCGGTCCGTCTTGCCGTCGACGGCAGCATTCTCGCCCTCGCCCTCGGCTCAATCGCGCTTCGCAGGCCATTTACGCTGCAACATGCACGAGAAGTGGTCGACGCCGAGACGGCACAGCGTCCGCTCTTTCTGCACACCAACTACATCCTCACCTGGGTCTGGAGCGCCGCCTTTGTTCTGATGCTCCTTGCCGACATGGTGGCGATCTATATGCCCAGCATGCCGCTATGGATTTGCGCTGCCATCGCCTTCGCGATCCGCAACAGCGCCATCTACTTCACCCAATGGTACCCGAAGCACGTTCGCGCCGGAGTCGCGGCCAGCGCCACCACGGCTGCTGCCTGATCCCGTCTCAGCGCAAACCTTTAAAACCAAGGAGCCATCGATGGCCCGCACCGCTCTCAAGATTCTTCTCGGCTTCCTCTCGACCGCCGTTTTCTTCTCGGCCTTCGTGCTGATCGGCGACGTCCTGCTGGCTGCTATCGCCGCAACGGCCGTTGTGGTCGGCCAGATCGTGTTCGGACGAACCACCGGAGCAAGACCCAGCTACGCCATATGGGCAAGTCTCGCGCTGGTGCTGACCCTCACCGGCGTGACGCTTGCGGGCGACGACACGGCTTCGGCCGCGCTGGCCTCGCCCGCTGAATTCACCGGCTCGGTGTCCAACTGCGCCTGTAAACCGGCCGACAAGATGCGAAACCTGATCCCGCTGCATTCCGCGCCGAAAGCGCTTGCTCCGTCGCCCGGCGCCGTGTGAGAATCGCGGCCATGGCCGTGGTCTTCCGTCAGCTCTTCGTCGATTTCTTTTCCACCATTGTCTTCCTCGTGGTTTACGCCGCGACGGGAGACATCATCATCGCGACCGCCGTCGCCATCGCGGGCGCTATCGGGCAATTCATCCGCGCCCGCATGCGCAACGAAAAGCTCGACATCATGACCTGGGCCAGCCTCGCGCTGGTGGTCGTCCTCGGCACCGCGACGCTGCTGACCAAAGATCCCCGCTTCGTCCTGATCAAGCCCAGTATCGGGCACTTCGCCATCGGCGCCATCATGCTGCGCAAGAACTGGATGCTGCGCTACTCGCCGCCGATGGTCCGCGACAACATCCCTCACCTCGCCACCATCGCGGGATATGCCTGGGCTGCGCTCATGTTCGTACTCGGCGCAGGCGTCATTGCCACCGCGATGACCGGCGACATCAAGCTATGGGCGTTCTACGTGACCGTGATCGCGATCGGCGCGAAAGTCCTCGCCTTTGCCATCCAGTATGTGGTGTTTCGCATCGCCATCACCCGGAAACTGCGGGCGGAAGCGGCTCAGGCGGCGAACTAGGCGCAGGCGGTGTGACGGGATCATGACGCGCCTCGCCACTGTCCTCTTCAGCATCGCCATGATTACGCAGGCTGTGGCGCAGCCGGTGACGGCGCCGCCCGCGCAGCCGGAATGGTATGCAAGCGCGCTCCCCTTATTGCCGGACGGCTATATCGCGGGCCTCGGTTTCAGTGAAACCAGCACCGATCCCGCCGATACGAAGGCGCTTACCGGCTATATCGCCGCCTATCCGAAAAGCGCGAACGATCCGAAGACACCCGCCAGCGCGTTCGATGCCGGACATGTTCTGGTGGTGAGACTCAAGCGCGCAGACAGCAAACTCAAGGCGGTCTCCGGCGAATTGCGGCCGCGCGACAGGAAAGTATCCGGCGAGATCGAACGCGTGATCAGCGCGGCGCATGACGAGTCCGAATACGACAAACTGCATAGCGATCTGCTGGCAAAAGCGAAATCGCTTCCCGCCGGCACCATGCCCTGCGACATCCACGGCTGGTCCGAGGACAAGGACCCGAAGGGCCTGAACGTGCGCGCGGCTCCCGATGTGAAATCCAAAGTGCTGGGCACGCTGCCCCCGCCCTACAAGTTCAAGGCGAAAGACGGCAGCGAGAACACGCCGGAGGGCGGCTGGCTCACCGAATTCAGCATCGTCGGTTACAAGAATGGCTGGTTCCTGATCGAAGGCGCGCAGCCGCCGGGCAAGGACTATGAGGGCGAGCCCTATCCGCGCAACGCGCCGAAACCCTATCCCGGCCGCGGCTGGGTGTCGGCGAACAAGGTCGGCGCGCAATATGCCAATGGCGATACGCGGATGGGCGGCCTTTATCAGGCGCCGCACAGCGATGCGAACTGGATGCCGGCGAAAACCGAAGGCGGCAGTGAGATCCGCGCCGACGGCGGGCCAAAGAAGATTCTCGCCTGCAGCGGTTATTGGGCGCTGGTGGAAAGCCACGACAAGGTGCGCGGATGGTGGCGCAGGCTGTGCTCCAATCAGGTGACGAACTGCAGCTGACGGCAGCTCCCGCCTCTAGGCCCGCTTGAGCGAACCCTTTTTCTTGACCGGCTGGTCCTTGACGAAACTGGCACCAATGCGATCGCCCTCGACCCATGCCAGTGTACAGCGGCGGTGCGCCGTTCCACGTGAGGACAAAACGAGGAAGAATTCCTTCAGGTCGAGCCCTGCAAGACTGCCAACAATCCGGAGCAGCGAGCCGGTCTCCGAGACGTCCAGCATTTCGCATTCGCGCTGCCATGTCCCGTCGATGGCGAGAATTCGGACCGTGACACCACGTTCGAAATTGATGCGAGGTGCGCCTCGCTTGTCTTTATTCATGACGCCTGAAATCACCGCGATATTCCAATACGCGGGACGATAGGAAGCGCGTCCTAAAAATAGGTAAAATACGGATGCGAACCTGCGTATGTAAACGCATGCGCACGCTGCAAAATTCGCATGACGCGGAAAAAATGCGCTATATCGGCGCCAGCGCGTGCCGCTCGAAAGTCAATTCAACCTGCGGCACGGCAGAGGGGACAACAGAATGGCAGTCGACGGTAACTGGAACATCACCTTGAGCACGCCGCTTGGCGATCGCGATGCGACGCTGACGCTGAAAGCCGACGGCGGCGCGCTGACCGGCAAGCAGGCGGCGGACGGCAATGAGGCCGACATCGTTGACGGCACCGTTAACGGCAACGACGTCGCATGGAAGGCATCGATCACCAATCCGATGCCGCTGACGCTGGCTTTTTCGGGCAAGGTCGACGGCGATACCATTTCCGGCGATGTCAGCATCGGCCCGATGGGCAGCTTCCCGTTCAAGGGCCAGCGGGCGTAAAGTTACACGCACCGTAGTTCAACAAGGTCGTCCCGGCGAAGGCCGGGACGACGTGGTGAGATTGCGCGCCAGCCGCAATTTGTTTCACACCCCCGGCATCCAGTTGCCGTGAAAGCCCTGCGGCACCCGCGCCGGCAACTGAATCCGCGCTACCGGCTTCGAGTCGATCTTCTGTGCATCGAGGATCATCAGATCGCTGGCGTTGCGCGCGCGGTCATAGACAAAGCCGATCAGCCAGCCATCGTCCTCGCCGCGTGTTCCATCCGGCTGGATATGCACGAACTCGCTGGACACACCATTCTTGAAGACATGCTCCGCACTGATGCCGGTTTTCAGATCGTATTTGCGGATCGAACTGCGCCCCTCGCTGATCAGCGCCTCCGTCCCGGTATCGACGGCATAGACGATGTCGTGATGCAGCCCGGCGAGACCTTCGTTGACGCGCGGAAACTCGATCGAGCGGTCGTCGAGCGTCTGCTCCTGCGCCTTTGTCGCGCCCGGCGGCACCCGCCAGCGACGCAGCTTCGCCTTGTCGAACGATGTCGCGGACGGGCCGCCGCGCCACAGCTCGCTGTACCAGGCGACATCGATCACGATGCTGCCGTCCGCTTCCTCAAACGCATTCGCGACATGGAAGACGTAACACGGCTCGATCTCAACCCAGCGTAATGACTCGATACCTGCGCCGCGCTTGAGGATGCCGAGACGTGCGCCGTAGGTTTCGCTCCAGGCGAACGGCATGGTGCCGCGCTGCGCGGCAGGCATATCGAACACCACCGGCAGATCCATGAAGATGACGTGGCCTGACGTCATCGCGAAGTCGTGGACCATGGTCGACGCCTTCACCGGGATCGGAATGCTGCGGATCAGCTCTCCTGCCGCGTCTGCAACATGATAGGTGAGGAACGGCGGCACGAAACCGTAGCCGAAGAAGTGCAGTTCGCCCGTGGTCGGGCAGATTTTCGGATGCGCCGTGAACGGCGTTTCGAGCTTGCCGTTGTAGTCGTGAAAACCGATCGTATCGAGTTCACGCGTCATGGTCATCGGCAGCGCGTTTTCCACCAGCGCCATGATCTTTCCAGCGTGCGCCATCACGTTGGTGTTGGCGACGCTGCTGCGAATGTCGGGGATGCCCGGCCGCCGCGGCGCGCCGTTGAAGCGCGGCGTACGAACCCAGCGGTTGCGGTACCATTCCGCCTTGCCGTTGTTCAGCGACACGCCATGGATCATGCCGTCGCCGATGAACCAGTGACCGGAATGGCCTTCACGGGGATTCGCGCCGTTGCGGGCATAGAGGCCGTTCAGTTCCGGCGGAATCGCCCCCTCCACCGGCAGATCGAACACGGTCACTTCTTCATGGACCGGCGCGAGATTGCCCTTCTCCCAGAATGGTTTCTTTTCGGCAGTGGCTTCCGTGGCGCTCATCCCTTGGTTCTCCCGGCTTATGGCTTTTTAAGTGAACGGTGCATACTTTACGGTACAGGCGCACCAATGTAAACAGGCGTTACATGAGAGTCGCGAAAAAAGAAGCCTATCACCATGGCGACCTGCGCAGCGCGCTTGTCGCGCTGGCGCTCGAACATGTCCGCAAGGACGGTGCTGAAAGTTTCAGCCTGCGCGAAGCCGCGCGCGGTGCGGGTGTCACCTCGGGCGCCGCCTACAAACACTTTGCCGACAAGGATGAACTGCTGTCGGCCGTGGCCACGGAAGCGCTGGCGCTGTTGGCGCAGCGCTCAATGAAAGCCACCGCAGGTCTGAACGGAAGAAAGCGCCTTCATGCTTCGGCGCTGTCCTACATCGATTTCGCCGCCGCCGAACCGCGTCTGTTTCGGCTTGCCTTCAGCCGCTTCGGGTCGGATCTCAGGACGGAGAAAGATGGCGTCCCGGGCGCGTTCGAGCAATTGCGCGTCGCTGTCGCCGAACTTCAGACCGATCCGGGCAAACCCGTCGATCCGGATGCGCTGGCGCTGGCCTGGGCCGTGGTACACGGCATCGCATCGCTGATCAGCGACGGAATGTGGAAGAAGAACGACCCGCGCGTCGAAGCCGCGCTGCGGCTGTCGTTCAAGGGTATCGCGCCGGGGAAGTAGCCCCCTGCCTCGCACATCATTCCGGGGCGATTGCGCAGCAATCGAACCCGGAATCTCCATCGGCTGGAGTCCGGATCGGCCTGCGACCGTCCGGAATGACGAAAACACTAACCGAGATTCAACTCCTTGAAGAAGTCGTTGCCCTTGTCATCCATGATGATGAAGGCCGGAAAGTTCTCGACCTCGATGCGCCAGATCGCTTCCATGCCCAGTTCAGGATACTCGATCACTTCGACCTTCTTGATGCAGTGTTCGGCGAGATTCGCCGCCGAACCGCCGATCGAGCCGAGATAGAAGCCGCCGAACTTCTTGCACGCATCGCGCACCGCCGCCGAGCGGTTGCCCTTGGCGACCATCACCATAGAGCCGCCCGCCGCCTGGAACTGATCGACGAACGAGTCCATGCGTCCTGCGGTGGTCGGGCCGAACGAACCGGAGGCGTAGCCTTCCGGCGTCTTGGCGGGGCCCGCGTAATAGATCGGATGGTTCTTGAAGTAATCCGGCAGCGGCTCGCCCTTCTCCAGCCGCTCGCGCAGCTTGGCGTGCGCCGAGTCGCGCGCGACGATCATCGTGCCGGTGAGCGACAGCCGGGTCTTGATCGGGTTCTTCGACAGCGTGGCGAGAATGTCCTTCATCGGCTGGTTGAGATCGATCTCCACCACCTCGCTGCCGAGGCTGGTCTCCACCTCCGGCAGATACTTTGCCGGATTGTGCTCGAGCTCTTCCAGATACACACCATCCTTGGTGATCTTGCCGAGCACCTGACGGTCCGCCGAGCAGGACACGCCGAGACCGATCGGCAGCGACGCGCCGTGACGCGGCATCCGGATCACGCGCACGTCGTGGCAGAAATACTTGCCGCCGAACTGCGCGCCGACGCCGAGCGACTGCGTCATCTTCAGGATTTCCTGCTCCATCTCCAGATCGCGGAACGCGTTGCCGTCGGGCGAGCCGTGCGTCGGCAGTTCATCGAGATAGCGCGCCGACGCCAGCTTCACCGTCTTCATGCAGAGTTCGGCAGACGTGCCGCCGATGACGATGGCGAGGTGATACGGCGGGCATGCGGCGGTGCCCAGCGTCAGCACCTTCTCTTTCAGGAACGCCAGCAAGCGGTCGCGCGTCAGCAGCGACGGCGTGCCCTGAAACAGGAAGCTCTTGTTGGCCGAACCGCCGCCCTTGGCCATGAACATGAACTTGTAGGCATCATCGCCTTCCGCATAGATCTCGGTCTGCGCGGGCATGTTGTTGGCGGTGTTCTTTTCCTCGAACATCGAGAGCGGCGCGACCTGCGAATAGCGCAGGTTGCGGCGCAGATACGCATCACGCGCGCCTTCGCTCAGGGCCGCCTCGTCATCGCCGTCGGTGATGACCCGCGCGCCCTTCTTGCCCATGATGATCGCGGTGCCGGTGTCCTGGCACATCGGCAGCACGCCGCCGGAGGCGATGTTGGCGTTCTTCAGCGCATCGAGCGCGACGAACTTGTCGTTATCGCTGGCCTCGGTGTCGTCGAGGATGTTGCGAAGCTGCTGCAGGTGGCCCGGCCGCAGATAGTGATTGATGTCGCCGAAGGCGGCTTCGGAGAGCGCACGCAGCGCCTCGCGCGTCACCACCAGCATCTCCTTGCCCATCACCGTCTCGACGCAGACGCCATCGCTGGAAATCTTCCGGTAAGGCGTCTTGTCCTTGCCCAGCGGAAACAACGGGGTGTGCTTGTAGGGCGGAACAGCCTTGGGCGACGGAATGGCGGTCGGAGCGTTCATAGCGGGTCTCGCGGGTTGGGAAAGGCAAAAAGCGCAGGATTTTCAATGATCCTGCCGTCGCCTTGTCAGAGTTTGAACCGTTCTAATCGCTTTTCCGACAAAGGGAAGATGGCCGAAAGCCGATCTGCCTCTTGCAGGGCGGTTGTGCGCCGCCTGCGGACGCGCGACCTTCCGGCCTTTCAGAATGAATTTCGTTCGGGACTTTCAGACATGCCTCCCGCCACGCCGGCGATTGCCGAAAACCCCGAACCCGCGCCTGCCCCGCGCATGGCCGGGCTGCGCACCGTTCTCGTTATTCTGGCCCTGATCGAAACCTGGCTCGGCCTCTCCGATGCGCCGGTGCTGTTCGGCGACATGTCGCATATCGGCTCCGGCATCGGCGGCGGACTGGTGAAGGCCCACCTTGCCGCACATCCGGTGCTGGCGATTGCCGCCATCGTGTTCGCCGCCATCGGCCGCGTGCGCCATGCCATCATCGCGCTCGGCACGATCATCATCATGACATGGCTGAGCGACATGCCGTCGGTGGTCGCGCATGGGCTCGAGTTCAAAAGCGCGTTCAGCGCCGTGGAAACCACGTCGAGGATCATCGCTTTCCCGCTGGTGGGCGCCTGCGCCATCGCCTATGCCGCCCACAACGAACATCTGCGCCGCGCGACGTTTCTTGTGGCGGTCCCGACGCTGTTCAATATGGTGATGATCGCGGGCTTTGCGGTGAGCGTGATGACGAACGGGTTTTGATGATGGCAGTCGCACCCATTCTGTACCATCGTCATTGCCGGGCCTGACCCGGCAATCCATCTTCTCAAGAGTGATGGATACGCGGGTCCAGCCCGCGTATGACGTCCTGCACATGGCAGCCGCCCCTTGCACTCGTCTCGCCCGCGCGCTTCAATGCCCACGGGGGACAACCATGACAAAACGATTTTCATTGTTCGGATATTCAACCGCTGCGCTGGTTCTGGCAGCGGCCATGCTCGGCACGAGCCCTGCGCGCGCCGACCGCTGCGACGATCTCGCCAAGGATCTCGCCAACCAGATTCCCGGCCTCAAGATCGGCAAGACAGTCGCGGGCGTGATCTATCTCGAACATCCCGCCGTGACGCAAGCCTCGCTCGGCTGCGCCAGCCGCAACCGCAGCAACGACGTATTCGCCTCGACCGACAAGAAAAAACCGGCGGAAGCCTATTACGATTTCATCGGCACGGCGGCGGCGCTGGTGTTTACGATCCCGAAGCCGGATGCCGTACGCGGCGCCAAGCGCTGCGTCAGCCGCACCAATCTCATTCGCGGTTACAATATCGATTCACGCTACCGCAAACTCGATGTCCACTGCGCCGTCGCCAAGACCGGCGTTCGCATCACGATGTCGCGCGAGAAGGGTGTGTAAGGAAAAATTTCGACCACATCTCATAATTCTGAGTTTTCTGGAAAAGAATGACAATGCGCTTTGTCCTCGTAGCCTTATGTCTCCTGCTATCCCATCCCGCCTCCGCCCAAATTTCGAAGATTGCAGCAAGCGGCTCACCCATCTTGTTGCTCCAGGTCTATTCAACCAATCCGGATTGCAGCGCGGCGGGACGGCCGGTCGTGCGGCCGACGCAATCTCCCGAACACGGCCGTATGACTATCACCCATACATCCGTGTTTCCGAATTTTCCGCAGAACAACGTCAGAAGCACCTGCAATAAACGTCGCGTACCCGGCGTTGTCATTCGTTATGTTTCACAACGTGGCTACACCGGAACGGATGCGGCAGCCTTCGAAGTGTATTTCCCCGGCGGACAGGCGCGGCGCGCATCGTTCTTTATCACCGTGAGATAAGGACCCACGCTACCGCAAGCTCGACATCCACTGCACCGCCGCCAAGACCGGCGTATGCATAACGATGTCGCGCGATAAGGGTGTGTGTGTGAGTTACCACCACCACTTAAGTACTTCGATCTTTTCTCGAGTCCGAATCCATGTCTCGCTAAGAAAGAACGCAAACCCGTTTTCCAGTGAACGTAGCCCGGATGAAGCGAAGCGTAATCCGGGGAGACAAGCCCGAGTTGACATTACCCTGAAATAGGAATATATTCTTTGTATCCCGCCCCGTTGATGAGGGGCGTTTCGCGATCGTCACGAGACGCGGGGCGGGATGCGGTGGCCGCGAGCGGTGTTCGATGCGCGAGCCGGATGATCGGGCGCACTCTTGAAAAAGAGCAGCGCTTTTTTATTCGGCCCACGCTGACGACCACGCCGTTCGCGGACGGCCCAGAACGCGATATCCCGGTGCCTCGCCTGGCACCATGGGGCAGCGTCAAGGCTTTCTCCTCGTACAGAGGGAGAGTGGCGGCGCGTCAGTCCCCTGCAGCGATGATCACCTCAGGGCCGGTCGTCGGGGGTTTTCGCGCGGCAAGCCGTTCCAACCATTGCGTGCGGAACGCCGGGTGACGCGGCGTGACCGTGGCGACTTGCTCGTGTGCTTTTCACTTTGCACACGGGGCTGCGGATGCGCTCGCGCATCCGGCGTTCCGCGCGCCCTCATCGGGCGTAGCGCAAATGGGGCAAGCCCCAGGTGCGCGATGGCGAAACGAAAAGAGCTTCGGGCGCCCCCGCGCCGTCACAACAACAGGGGCGATGGCGCACATCTGAACGTGCGAGCTGTTTGAAAATTGAATCAGGATGCGGAGGTTGCGCATATCGCAGCAACGACTCCAATCGTCGTCCCCGCGCAGGCGGGGACCCATAACCACCGGCTTTGGTGATGACGAGAAGATTGCTCCGACATCTATCCTGAACTGATGGCTCAGGGAGTATGGGTCCCGGCCGGAGCCTGTCATCGGACAGCGCTTTGCGCCGATCCGTTGGCCGGAACAACCGGAGAGAGATCAAGGAGACGACGTGAAGCCCGGAAGAGCCTCCCCGCTTACGCCTGCTTAACCACGCCACCACCCTTTTCAAACGGTCACATCGGCGCATGAACCGAATGATAACGTCCCGCAACTAAGACACGGCTCAACCTAGAGACGCGCAAGTCGCAGAGGCGGATATGTTCAGGGATATACTGGTGACATCGGACGAGGAAGCGCAGCGTTTGCTCGCCGCTTTCAAATCCATTCCCAACATGCAGGGACGCCTGAAGATCGTCGAACTTGCCGAGCGCATGGCGCAGGAAAAGAAAAAAACCCGGACGATGAGCGTCCAGGGTTCGACACAGCTGCTGCGCGCAGGCTAGCCGCGCTCAGGCGGCGACACAGCTCTTCACATAGACGCGGCGAGCCGAACCGCGCAGCTTCTGGTCGATGGCCTGCTTGAGACATTCGACGCGCGCCTGCGCGACGCAAAGCTGCATGTGATCGCGGGCCTGATGACGGGACAGATGCTTCGCCGTCACCGCCTGACGGCAGGTTTCACGCTTGCCCACCCGCATGACCGGCGGCGACTTGCTGTCGGTCGGCACCGCATAGGCGATCTTGGTGCCCTCGGGCGAAACCGATGCGACGGCATTCGGCAGCGGATTCTGCGCAATGGCAAGATAGATCGCTCCACCGAGCAGAGCTGCGTAGATGGCGGGGGTGATGATGCGCATCGATCCTCCTGCTTTCGAATGTGAATATCTCATGAACAGACAGGGCGAATGCGACAGCATTGCGGCGAATCAGGAACTTCGGGAACCTTCAACCGTTTCCGGCAGCCCAATGGAACCGCGCCGCTGCATGATACCGCCCGGTGAATCGCAAGCGGGACATACCGTCCCGATCATTTCGACGGCGGCACCGCATATTGCGCATCGGTCACATGCTCAAGCCAGGTCGCGAAGCTGCCGCTGTCGTCGGACTCCTGCATCGCCAGATGGGTCATCATCGTCGCCGGCCCCGCGCCATGCCAGTGCTTTTCGCCCGGCGGAATCCACACGACGTCGCCGGGATGAATCTCCAGCACCGGCCCGCCGTCTGTCTGCACGCGGCCCGTGCCCGCGAGCACGTAAAGCGTCTGACCGACGGGATGCGTGTGCCATGCGGTGCGTGCGCCGGGCTCGAACGTCACGCGGGTCGCATTCAGCCGCGCCGGGGCCGGCGTCTCAACCACCGGGTCCTGCCACACCGTACCGGTGAAATAGGATGCGGGCGCGCGCTTGGTCGGCACGGAGCCGGACGGCGTGATCTTCATGGGACACTCCGGAAAATGGCGATGATACGCGCATTCAACGAGCGCTTCAGGCAAGCGATGTCAAGGCGCAGGCGATCACATTCAGCGGACGTGCCTTAGCGATCCAGCACCGGATAGTGCCGGAAAATGCCGTCATCGTTGAAGGGAATGCGACGCTCGCTCGCCAGATACGCCTTGATATTCGGCCGCAATGCGACCTTGTCGTGCAGAGCGATCAGATTTGGCACCTTTCGCTCGAAGCGTTTCATGTGGTTGGGAAAAGCGTAGCGCAGTCCTTCGATAATCTGAAACAGGGACAGATCCGCATAGCAAACCCTGCGGCCATTGAGATACGGGCCGCCGCTCGCGCCGATCAGCCGCTCGAAGTAGCCGAGAAATTTGGGCACGCGCGCATGCCAGAACTCGCGCGCGCGCCGCTTCGCCGCAGGGCGCTGGTCTTCATAGTAGAGCGACGTTCCGAGCGGATGATGCGTGTCGTGAATCTCGTCGACAAGATCCGCGATGGTCAGTTGAAGCTGATGCACCCACAGGCGCGGCGCTTCTGCCTTCGGCGCAAGGCCAACACGCGGCCCAAGATACAGCAGGATGTTCGCGGTCTGCCCGATCACGAGCTTGCCGGCTTTGAGAAATGGCGGCGCGAAGGGCGGCGCTCCCTTCGCCGCCTCCATCATCTTCATCATCTTGCCCACGCCGTTGCCGCTTCTGGCGACATCGATGTAATCGGCACCCGCCTCTTCAAGTGCGAGGCGAACATATTCACCGCGCCCCTGAATGGTTGGCCAGTAATAGAGTTCGTACCGCATGGGACCTCACAAACGCATTCGGCGCGGAAATGCTCCGCGCCGAAGACGGAAGAACAACGCAGCGAACAGCAATCAGTTCGATGCGAAACAATACAACAGGCCGTCGCCGCCGGTGCTTCGCAGATCAGTCTGCGAGCATCCGCCCTCCGGGCCGCGCGAGCCGTGGGACGAATTCCACGATTTCGACGCATCGTCATCGCGCAAGCCGATCCGGTCGGAATGGCCGACAACGGCCGAGCCTTGCGTGCTGCTCGTCCAGTTCTTGCAGGTCTTGTCGTCGCCTGCCGCAAACGCCGTGCCGTCGGGCTGCGAACCCGTGAGAATGTCATGGCGGTTCGGCTGATCGCCGCGGCCGTTGATCACCTCGCCCTTTTCGTTCAGCGCGGACTGTTTGGTCAGCGCATTGGGGCCGTGAAGATCGGCAACGTCTTTTGCGACAACGTCGCCCTTGGCGTTGGTCCATGGCCCCTTCCCGATCCGGTCGCGCGCATTGACCGCGGGCTTGCCGTCGGCGCCCTGCGTGGAAAGATACGCACGCCAGACTTTGGGAGCACCGGCACCCGCGGCCTGCGCCAGTGTCTGGCACTGGTTGTCAGCGCCGGCGAGGCCGCCGAGGTTTCCGCCGTTGCCGATCGGCGTGCTGGTGATGAAGAAAGTCATATTCGCCTGCTGCGCCTGAACGGGAAGCGCGGCGAGAAACAGAAGCGGCGCAGCAATGATGGTGCCCTTGAACATTCGTCTCTCCCTGAAGTCTTTTTGAACTATCCCGCGGTGATGCACGCACGGATGCAGAACATCAACACACGATGCTGCGATCTATTCCGGGAAGTCATGATGACCCGCGCAAACAAAAAGGCGCCGCGCAAGCGCGACGCCTTTTCATCAGATCGGCCCTCAGGGCAATCAGGTGGGCTGGATCGCCGAAAGTTCCCACTGGCTGCCGGGACGCCGCACGAACGTCCAGACATCGGTGACTTCCTGCGGCGCGTCGCTGCCCTCGGTGATCTTGCCGGTGGCACGCTCGATGGTCTTGTCGATCAGGCTGTAGCGCAGGGCCACTGTCGCGTAATCGGTCGGTCCCTCGCGCCAGGCTTCTGCGAGGTCACCCTGCAGCAGCTTGACGTCCGATACCTTGTTGATCACGCCGCGTTCCTTGTTCGCGTTGAGATCCTCGGTGAAATACGAAACCATTTCCGGCGTCGCCAGCGTGTGCAGCTTGCCGATGTCCTCGTTCGACCACGCGGTCTGAACTTCGCCGAGCAGCCGTTCGAACGTGTCGTAGTCGTCCGGCTTGATCTCGAGCGGTGCGTCGTTCGACCCACCGCCAAGACCAAAGCCGAAGCCCGAACGCGCATTGGCCATCGAGCCCTGATCCTGCTGCGGAGCCTGACCGGGGGCTGCCGATGCATGGGCATAGGACGATGCGTTGCGGCGCTGCCACCACGACATGACGAAGCGTACAACGAAATAGATCAGCACGAGCTGAAGCATGAGGCCGATGATCGACGACAGGCCGCCGAGGCCGCTGAAGAGGCCGCCGCCGAACAGCATGCCGAGCAGACCAGCGCCGAGGAAGCCGGCGGCGAGACCGCCCAGCATGCCCATACCCGGGCGATTGAAGAAGCCGCCCGCAGGTGCGGTTGCCGGAGCCTTCGTGCCGGGCTGGGTCATGGTGCGGTTCAGCGGCTGCGCGGCATTCGGCGCAGTCGGCGTGGTTCGCGGCGCAGAGAATGTGCGCGAACCGCGGCTGCCGCCGCCACCCGGGCGCGCTTCAACCGACGATGAAATGGTCACGGCCAGCGGCATGGCGACGGCCATAACCACGGCAAGCGTTTTGATGAGTGAGCGCAAGCGCTGCGAAATCATGTCTGTTCCCTCTCGGCCCTCAAGGGGCATTGATCCCCGGCAAAGGGGACCTGCAATACATGGGCAGCGTGACGGGATAAGGGAAGCGGATAGGTACGATAGCGCCTGCGGCCCTCGGTCGCGGGGATAACCCGAAACGTGCCCAGATTATGACGCCGCCGTCATGGTCTCTTTCACCGCTGCGACAAGCTGGCTCAGGGTGAAGGGTTTGGGCAGGAAGTTGAACTGCTGGCCTTCCGGCAGGCTCTTCTCGAAAGCGTCCTCGGCATAGCCCGACACAAAGATGATCCGCAGGTCCGGATTGCGCTTGCGCATCTCGGTGAGCATGGTCGGACCATCCATTTCCGGCATCACCACGTCGGAGACGACAAGATCGACAGCCCCCTCCTCGCGCTCAAGAGCTTCCAGTGCATCGAGACCGTTCTCCGCCTCGATCACCGTATAACCGCGCGAGCGCAGGCCCCGCGCGTTGAGCGAGCGCAGCCCATCCTCGTCCTCGACCAGCAGGATCGTGCCATGCCCGGTGAGGTCCGGCGCCTTCGGCTTGGCCGGCGCTTCGACAACAGCAGGCGTGCCTCCAGAGACCGCTGCGGCAACTTCCGGAACCTTCTCGGCTTCGGGGAAATGCCGTGGCAGGAAAATCCGGAACGTGGTGCCCTTGCCCTGAACCGAGTCGACATAGATGAAGCCGCCCGTCTGCTTGACGATGCCGTAGACCGTGGAGAGCCCGAGGCCAGTGCCCTTGCCAACTTCCTTGGTCGAGAAGAACGGTTCGAAAATCTTATCGACGATATCGGCAGGAATGCCGGTGCCCGTATCCGTCACCTCGACGCAGACATAGTCCGCCGCCGGCATGCCCTTGAAGTCGCCGCGCTCGACTTCCTTCGCGGTCATGTTGGCAGTGCGCACCGTCAGTTTACCGCCTTCGGGCATCGCGTCTCGCGCATTCACCGCGAGATTGACGATCACCTGCTCGAATTGCGAGAGGTCCGCCTTCACCGGCCAGAGATCGCGGCCGTAGACAAATTCCGGCTTCACCTTCTCGCCGACCAGCCGCTTCAGCAGCACGTTGACGTCGGACAGCACGTCGCCGATGTCGAGCACCTGCGGACGCAGCGTCTGCTTGCGCGAGAATGCCAGCAGTTGCCGGACCAGCGCCGCGGCGCGGTTGGCATTCTGCTTGATCTGCATAATGTCCTGGAACGACGGATCGGTCGGCTTGTGCGCGTTCAGCAGGAAGTCGTTCGCCATCATGATGGCGGACAGCACATTGTTGAAGTCGTGGGCGATACCGCCTGCAAGCTGGCCCACCGCCTGCATCTTCTGCGATTGCGCGAAGCTGTTCTCGAGCGTGCGCTTCTCGGTGGTATCGAGCAGGTACACGATGGCCGCCTCGGCATCGCGTGCGTCATGTTCTACCGACGTGACGAAGAACTGCCCCCAGCGCTCCTTGGCGCTGTCCAGCGCCGCCTCGACGGGCGGAATATCGCCCTGCCCGTCGGCAGCCTTGTCGATGGCGGCGACCAGTCCCGCACGGTCGCGCTCATGCACCACCGCGAAGATCGATTTGCTCGCCGTCCCGGCCGGGGAAAGACTTTGAGTGAGCTTCGCAAAGCGCGCGTTGGCACGGACGATGTTGCCCGTCTTGTCCACCGTCGCGATCGCCATCGGCGTGTGATCGAAGAAGCGCATAAAGCGCACTTCCGCGGCGCGCTGCGGATCGGAATGATCGTCGCGCGCGCGGTTGATCACCAGCGTTCGCGATGCGCCGGGTGCACCGTCGGCGCCGAACGCGAGCTTGTGGTAGAGCCGGACCGGCATGGTCTTGCCGTTGCGCATACGCAAATCGAGGTCGAACACCTCGGTCTTCACCTCACCCGGTTCAGGTACAATCGAGGTCAGAAGCGCCGCGCCGTCGCCGGACATGATGTCGGCGACCTTCAGCCCGCCGGAGCCGATCTCGGCCAGATCGTAATCGAGCCAGTTGGCGAGCGTCGCGTTGACGTAAACGAGTTCGCCACGCGCATTGACCGAGAAGAATCCGCATGGCGCATGATCGAGATATTCGATCGCATGCTGCAATTCCTGGAACACGTCTTCCTGACGCTCGCGGTCGCGTGTGATGTCGGCCACCGACCAGACCGCGAATTTTGCCTGCCGCTTTTCGGTTCCGAGCGGACGCACGCGCATCCGCAACCACCGGCCATGGGCGGCATCAGAACCGGCAACGCGGACTTCTTCCTGTTGACGCTTGCCCTCGCGTGCAGCCTTGAGCAGACGAAACACCGCTTCGGACACATCGGGGTTACCGATAAAGACACGCTCCACCGGCCGCACGTCGTTGGGACCGGTTGCGCCGGTCAGCGCGAGATAGGCCGTGTTCGCATAAACAATGTGGCCGCGCGGATCCGTCACTGCCAGACCATCGAAAGCATGATCGGCAATCGGCCGCGTCACCGGGTCTTCCGCAAGCCGGTCGGCGAAACGAACGATACCCGCCGCGAAGGCGAACAGTGTGAAAAGCCCGACCATGGCCAGCAGGGCCAGCAACGCCAGAATATAAGGCTGCGCCTGGCTGCGCCCGAGGGTCATGAAGGCAACCGCCGCCGCGATGATCGCACCCGCCACCAGAAGCACAAGCAGGATACTCCCGCTCCGCCGCGCAGGCTCATGGACGGCGGCGAAGGATGAACGCAGTTCGTTGTCCGTGTCGGTTGTCATCGCACCCTGCTCGCGCATGTTCCCCAAGGGCTGCGCAGGTCATTTTTGCAGTCTACCGGCCTTTGAGTGCCTGAATCGGGGCTATTTACGCAAGGCACATTACGGCCCGGCCAACGCCCACACCAGTCTTGTCAACCGGAGATCGGCCATCAGTTCAGCCCCGCCCGCCGCAGGCGCATCACGTAACCGATCACTTCGGCAACGGCATGGTAGTGTTCGACCGGGATTTCGTCATCGACCTCCACTGTCGCATGGAGTGCGCGGGCCAGCGGCACATTCTCAACGATCGGAATGTTATTGGCGGTTGCGATTTCCCTGATCTTGAATGCCATCAGATCGACGCCCTTGGCGACGCAGATCGGCGCGGACATGCCGCGATCGTATTTCAGCGCCACCGAATAGTGCGTCGGGTTGGTGATGATCACAGAAGCTGTCGGCACGGCTGCCATCATGCGCTTCTTCATACGGGCGTGTCGAAGCTGCCGAATCCGGCCCTTGATGTGCGGGTCGCCTTCGGATTGCTTGTATTCTTCCTTGATCTCTTCCAGCGACATCTTCTGCCGCTCGAACCACTGCCGGTACTGGAACAGATAATCGAGCGCCGCGACCAGCGCGAGCGCAGCCACCACCGTTCCCATCAACTGGATCGCGATCGTCTTGGTGACATTCAGGAGCGACATCGGATCGAACCGGATCATCGCGTCGAGACGATGGCGCTCGGGCCACAGCACGAGGCACATCACCACGCCGACCAGCAAGACCTTGAAGATGCCCTTGAGAAAGTTCGCGCCAGCCTGCTTGCCGAACAGGCGGGCAAATCCGGCGGCGGGCGATATTTTACTGAACTTCGGCGTCAGCGGATCGGTCGAGAACACCAGCCGGTGCTGGATCAGATTGCTGCCGACGCCCGCGATCAGCAACAGAAGCAGCGGCACACCGAGAACGCCGATCAGCATCAGTTCGATCTGGCTGAGCAGCGACAGCAGGCCGGGACCATCGACGCGGATCTGATGCATGTTCATCAAGAGATTGCGCATCGGCACCTCGATGCCCTTGCTGATCGATCCGGAAAAAGACGACAGCAGCAGCGTGGACGCGCCGATCACGAACCAGGTGTTGACCTCCTGACTTTTGGCGACATCGCCCTTTTCCAACGCGTCGTCGAGACGTTTTTGCGTGGGGTCCTGTGTTTTGGATTCTTTATCGTCGTCGGCCATGCCCTACCCCTAGCGCCGTGGTGCAAGGTCATGAAGAACACCGCCGAAGTAATCGAGATAGGTGCCCATCATGGTGGCGATGATCGCCGCGAGAATCAGGAAGCCGGCGAGAATCGAGAGCGGAACGCCGACGAAATAGACCTGCATCTGCGGCATCAGCCGCGCCAGCACGCCAAGACCGAGGTTGAAGACGAGGCCGAAGACGATGAACGGCGCAGACAGTTGAATGCCGATCTTGAAGGCCGTCGCAAAGACCTTCGTCGCGAGCGCCGCGACATCACCACTCGGCATCAATTCGCCCGGCGAAAACACGTTGTAGCTTTCGCTCAGCGCCGCGATGACCAGATGATGCATGTCCGTGGCGAACAGCAGCGTCAGCCCGAGCATGGTGAGGAAGTTGCCGATCAGCGCGCCTTGCTGGCCCTGCGTTGGATCGATTGTCGTGACGAAGCCGAGGCCGAGTTGCTGTGCGATGACCGAGCCTGCGACCGCCAGCGCGGAAAGGGTCACGCGCGCGGTCGCGCCGAGCACCACGCCGATGATGATCTCATGCACCATCAGCACCAGCAGCGGCGCCATCGATGTCATGCTCACGGTATAGGCGTTGCGATGCATCGGCAGAAGAATGAGCGTCAATGCAAGCGCAATGCCGAGGCGGACCCGGACGGGGATGTTGGCTTCGCCGAATCCGGGCAGCAGCATCACCATGGCGCCAATGCGGGCGAACACCAGAATGAATGCGGCAGCGAGCGCCGGAAGCAGCGAGATGTCGATGCGCATGGAAGACCCGCTCCGCGAAGTTCCTCGCTCCTGAACACCGCGTCCCTGAACAAGTCCCCGATCATGCGCTAGCCGCCGATGATTCGCGACGATATCCGCAGCATCTGGCTATGCAGCGCATCGGCCATGAACGGCAGCGCCAGCACCAGCGTGATGAAGATCGCGAGGATTTTCGGCACGAAGACCAGTGTCTGCTCCTGAATTTGGGTCAGGGCCTGCACCAGCGAAATCGCGACACCAACCACAAGGCCGACGACCAGAAGCGGCGACGACACTTTTACGATGGTCCAGATCGCATCGCGCGACACATCGAGTACTTCAGCACCTGTCATATCAATCCCCTGCCCGCAGGCACGTCGCGAAAATCAGATCGGCATCCGCATGATGTCTTCGTAGGCCTGAATGACCTTGTCGCGCACTGACACCAGCGTCGACACGGCGACATCGGTTTCGGCGACTGCCGTCACCACGTCCATGACATTGGCCTTGCCCTGCGCCATTGCGATGGTCTGCGCATCGGACTTGCGGCCCGCGTCCATCACGCTGTTCATCGTTTCCTTCAGCACCGCGCCGAACGAAGGTCCGTTCGTATCGCCGATTTTGCCGAGAGCGCCCGCCCCCCCGGCCGAATCCATGATCTTGGCAAGGCTGGCATAGGCATTGGCGGCGACGGATGGCGAAGCCATGGGTTATATCTCCTGTCAGGCCTTGAGAATATCGAGCGTGCGCTGGATCATCCGGCGCGTGGCGGAAATGATGTTGAGATTGGCTTCGTAGGACCGCTGCGCCTCGCGCATGTCGGTCATTTCCACCAGCGAATTCACATTGGGATATTTGACGTTGCCGTTGGCATCGGCAGATGGATTGCCCGGCTCGTGCTTGACGCGGAAGTCGGACGTATCAGTCTTGATCTTGCCGAGGGTCACGACACGCGATTCGATGGTGCGATCGAGTTCCGACGAGAAGGTTGGAATCTTGCGGCGATACGGATCGCCGCCTGCTGTCTTTGCGGTCGAATCCGCATTGGCGATGTTTTCCGAGATCACGCGCATTCGGCCGGCCTGCGCGCGCAGGCCAGAGGTTGCGATGCTCATCGAGCGGAGAAAGTCGTTGCCGTCGCTCATGCTGCTGCTCCTTCACATGCGGTCATGTGCTAGCGCCTTCCGATCGCGGTCTTCAGAAGACCGAGGCTGCGGCTGTAGAGCGAGGTCGCCGCTGCATAGTCCATCTGGTTGGCGGAGACCTTCAGCATCTCGTCCTCGAGATTGACGGCGTTGCCTGCGGGCCGGGTCGCATAACCACCCCTGTTGTGCATGTTGAAGGTGTCGCTCGTGCCAGCGCCCTGGATGTGACCGGCGCTGGTCCGCGTCATGGCGAGCGAGGGCATGTTGCCCGTCACCGGCCCGGTTCCGCTCGAGTCGAACTTCGGCTCCACCAGATCGCGCGGCTTGAAGTTCGGCGTATCAGAATTCGAAATGTTGTCCGCAAGGACGCGCTGCCGCTCCTGATGCCACTGCATCTTGGTGCGCAACGCGGACAACATGGGAAGATCGGTGATTGCCATCGGCCTGTTCCGCCTGAAACCCGAAGCGGCGCTTCAGGTAGGCAGAATTTGCCGTGTGTATGGTTAATAAGGGGTTAAGATTGGTCCCGGCCTACTTTCGCCATGAATGGCCTGCAACCGGACAAGTCATTGAAGTTCCGGCCCAAACATGGTTTTGGACCGAGAGACTTTTCACAGCAACAAGGTTGCGGCGAGGCAGCATTTGCCGCCGCGCGTTAACGGATCAGTCAAACTTCGCCCCCAATTCGCGCCAAGCCGCTTGTTTCGCGGCGATTGACCTGCGAATCTGGCATAGATGCGGATGATGTTTGACGGGGACAGGACATGTCGCAAACGCTTTGGTTCTTTTTTGCCTTCGTCATCGTACTTGCGCTGATCGGGCTCGCCGCCTGGCTGGTTCGACGGTTCAGCGGAGGCAATCTCGGCTCCAGCGCGAATCGCGGACGGATGCCCCGTCTGGCGGTGATCGATGCCGCCGCAGTCGATGGGCGCCGCAGGCTGGTGCTGGTCCGGCGCGACAATGTCGAACATCTTCTGATGATCGGTGGCCCAGCTGATCTTGTCGTCGAACCCAATATCGTTCGGGGCGCGCCGCAGCGCGACCAGGCGCCCCCCCGTGCGCCCGCCGGAACGGAGTTGCCTCCCCGTCTCGCCCCCGACGCTGGATGGTCGGACAGCGAAGTTCCGCATGCCGATCCGTTCGAGCACCGCGAACCGCCGATGGCGGAACCGCAGCCGCGCCCGCCGCGCGTACCTTATTCCGACGACACGCGCCGCCCTCCCGTGGCGCCGCTGCCGGATCGTCATAGCCCCGATACGATTCCGAACTTCGCACCTGAGCCGATGATCCGGCCCGAGCCTTCGCTGCGTTCAGAACCGCCGCGTGCGATCCCGCGCAGCGAGCGCACCGAGCCGATGCCGCCACGGATGCCGCGCCCGAGCGATGCCGGGCCGAAAGCACCACCGCTTCCGCCGCGCGCGCCGGCTCCTCCGGTGCGCCCGGCCGAACCACTCTCATCGGCTGACCAGAATCTCGCTGACATGGCGCAGCGGCTTGAAGCGGCCTTGCGCCGTCCCGGCGGGGAAATGCGTCTCGACGCTCCTGCTGGCCCGATCGAACGCCCCGGCGCGCCGCCGGTTGTTCCCGAACCGATGGGAAGCCGGCCGGTGCCGCGCGCCGAAAGCGGTCCGCGCCCTGCTGCCCCGCCCGCTCCCCCGGCTCCGCCGCCACCCGCACCAAAGGCGGCGTTTGAAAATCTTGAAGATGAGATGGCCAATCTGCTGGGCCGTCCGAAGCCTCCCGCGTGAGGCCGCCAAAACCACCGCGTAGAGTTTTATTTTTTGTCAGCCTTCTCGCCCTCGCCGGATTTTTGATCGATCCGGCGAGCGCGCAGGATATCAGCATCAATCTCGGCCAGGGCAATGGCGGGGTCACAGAGCGTGCGATCCAGCTGATCGCGCTGCTGACGGTGCTGTCGATCGCGCCGTCGATCCTGATCATGATGACGTCGTTCACACGCATCGTGGTCGTATTGTCATTGCTGCGCACAGCGCTCGGCACAGCCACTGCCCCGCCGAACTCGGTCATTCTTGCGCTGGCGCTGTTCCTGACCGGATTCGTGATGGGGCCGGTGCTGCAGAAGGCTTATGATGACGGCATCAAACCGCTTGTCGCCAACCAGATCACCGTCGAGCAGGCGTTCGAGCGCGGCACCGTTCCGCTGCGCGCTTTCATGCAGAAGAATGTCCGCGAGAAAGATCTCAAGCTGTTCATGGATCTGTCCGGCGAGCCGCCGGCAGCTACACCGGAACAGATGTCGCTGCGCATCCTGATTCCGGCCTTCATGATCTCCGAACTGAAACGGGCGTTCGAGATCGGCTTCCTGCTGTTTCTTCCGTTCCTCATCATCGACCTTGTCGTGGCATCGGTCCTGATGTCGATGGGCATGATGATGCTGCCGCCGGTCGTGGTGTCACTTCCGTTCAAGCTGATATTTTTCGTGCTGGTGGACGGCTGGTCGCTTGTGGCAGGCAGCCTCGTGCAAAGCTACGGCGGCGGGTGATTTCACCGCGCAGGCTTCACCCGCTTCAAGCCAACGATCTCGGGCAATGAGCCGGTCGGATTCGGATCGGCCTTGATTTCAGGCGGAAGCTTCGCGCGGGCCATCGCATCGGGGAAGCGGACGCGCATGTCACGCAGGAAACCATCGAGGGTATCGATGCTCGCCGCCATCTTGGCGATCCGGGCGAAGTCCGCGCTGTTGGCCTTCGCAGGCTTCGACGCAAGGTCGAACGCCGCACGATCGCTCTCGCCGTCCATCTTCGGATTGTACTTCTCGCGGAAACGCGCAAGTCCGATGGCATCCTCCGCCAGCGCATAACCGATTGCGGCGCGGATCACGTCGCTCTTTTCCGTCGGCGAGAGGGGCTGGAAATCGCGCCAGCGGTCGCCATAGAGCAGTTCGATCTGCTCGGCGGATTCGCGCCAGCGACGCGACGCCCAGTAAATGTCGCTGCGCAGCCGGATCGCCTCGCGGCCACCAACATTGCTGATGATGTCGAGCGCGAGATCATGACGGCCGATGTCCGTTTGTGCGCGTGCTTCAAGGAGGAGACGCTGCTGGCGAATTTCTCCCGCCAGATCGGCAATCCGTGTCGTGCGCAGGGCTGCGATGGCGCGCTCCGGCTTGCGGTTCATCAGATAGACCATCGCCAACCGGGACGCGACTTGCGCCCGCGCTGAACCCTCCAGCCGGTGATCGATCTGGTATTGCAGCAGTTCGCTCGCCTGATCGAGCAGATCGACGCCGACCAGCCGGTCCGCCAGCCGCCGGATCATTTCGTCACCGCGGCGGCCGATCGGTGTCAGATCGCGAAACTCGTAGAACATCGCCAGCGCTTCGACAGCCGCAAGCTCGTCGCCTTTGGTGCCGTTGTAAATCTGCTCGAACAGAGTGGATGCCCGGTCCTGCATCTTTCGCACCGCTTCCGAGTTTGGCTCCAGCTCATTTGCCCGGCGGACCGCAGCAAATGTTTCCGGATAGCGGCCCTTCGCGGCGTAAAGCTTCTCCAGCATCGAAAGCGTCTGTACTTCGATGGAATCGCCCCGCCACGTCGCGGCCAGGGTTTCGAGATCGCGCAGCGCGTCGTCGTCAGAAATCTCCTCACGCCTCTGGCGCAGCGCAACTTCGCGCACCTTGGCTTCGGACGCGGCTTGCCGATCCGCCGATCCTGACGCGGCTGCATACGCGGCCAGAGCGTCCTGATCGCGGCCCAGCGCTTCCGCGAGGCGTCCGCGCAGCACCGCAACCGATGCCGCGAGTTCAGGGCCGGCACCCAGCACGTCGAGATCATTGCTACGCACCGCTGCGCCGGGATAATCCTTCACTTCCAGCGACGCACGGAATGCTTCGGTGACGACGATGCGTTGCAGGTCCACGGGCAATGACGTAATCGCGAATTCGACATTCTTGAATTTCTCGCGCGCCTCCGTCCACTTGCGCAGCCGCGCCAGCGCGAGCGCCTTCCAGAGTTGGGAGTCGATATTCACCGCCACAGCCGGATTTCCAAGATCGGCAAGCGCAAGCTGGGAGCGGCCCGCAAGCGTGCTGGCGACGGCATGAACAGTCAGCGCTGCGGCGTCTTCCTCGCCGGGCTTGACCTCCGCCAGCGCCAGATCGAGAACGCCCTTCGCTTCGACGGACATGCCGCGTGCAAGATAAAACCGCGCAAGATCGATATGCGCGGGCATCCGGGCCGATCCAGTTGCCTGCGCCGCAGCGGTTAACAGCTTGTCACGCGTGGGAATGAACTCGGCAGCCTGGTAGGCGCGCCACTCGGCAACATCGAACACCGGACGCACCACGGACGTCGCTCGTTCCGGCGCGGTCATCGCGGTGGAGAGCGTGAGGCCTCCGGGACGCGACAGCGTGAGCGTCTCGGACGCAATACCGGCAGTCAGGTCATCCGACTTCTGCTGAACGACCACACCATGAATGGATTCGAGCAGGGAGAACTCCACGAAGTCCTGCCGCTTCATAAAGCCGCGCGCGGGTCCTCCCGCCGTCATGACCAGCAGAAGATCGCCGGCATCAGGGTCTTTGAACCGATGAAGCTGTCCCGGCTTCAGGAGGCTGACGCTGACGCTGGCGCGGCTCGGATCAGTCAGGTTCCGTGTGGCGGTGAGTTGCTGCGGCGGCGATTGCGCCTTGTCGGCAAGAATGAGAGTCCACGCGCGCTCATCTCCGATCATGGTCGCAAGTTGCGGCCGGTTCAGGCGAATCCGAATGGCCTTCCCCTTCGGAAGATCGACAACTGTCGCGTCTGCAACGATCCATGTGCCCTCCCGCTTGATCGCGCCGGCATCAATCTGCTGGTCAGTGTCAAACACGAGCCAGACCGAATCTGACCGGCGAAAGACCGCGGCGGGCGTCGGGCTGGAGAAGGGAAATGTCAGGCGGAAGTCATCACTGGTGAGGCGTGCATCGACCGTCATCTCCGGCGCGGACGTCATTGCCGGAGGTTCAAGCGCCGTCACCTTCGCCGGGGATGGCGAAGCTGCGGCAGGAACGCTCGGCACCGCCGCGATCTCCTTGGCAGGAGCCGCTTGTGGCTTCATATCGGCAGACACAACCGGCGGCTTATCTTCCGCAGCCTTGACCTCCGGCTTGACCTCGACGGGCTTCACATCGACCGATCTGACCTCCGGCTGCTGGACCTCGGATGGTTTGATCTCTGCAGGCTTTGACTCCGCGGGTCTGGTCTCCGCCATCTCCTTCGCGATCTGCTCCGAGGTCGGAGGCACGATTTCGCTGGCTTTCTCGGCCGGCGTCGAAGGCCTCGCTGCGGCTTTCGGCTTCTGTCCTTGCTCGAATGCGACATCGACGACGTAGTTCTTGTCCTCGCGGAATGCATGAACGTCGGCTTCGCCGATCAACGCGATGTCCACGCGCGATGTTTCGCCATCGGTCTTCTGATTGATCGTCCGGATATTTGCGGGCATCACGATCTTGGCATCCGCAAGATCGAACACCAGCGGCGAGGTGAATGACAACGAGAACTTGTCCGCGGCCAGCGACGAGGACACACTGACGCCGTCGGGCATCTCAAAAACAAAGCGCACAAAGGTTGGCTGTAACGATGCCCTCACCCGAACCGGCGGCCGTTTTTTGGCTTCGTCCGCCGTCTTCTGAATACGCAGCGCCCGCTCCGCGGCGATCGCACGATCCGACAGCTCCTTGACGACTTCCGCGGGCAGTGCGGGCGGAAGGCCGCTCCACTTTTCGGGAAGAAGGTCGATAAACACCCGCTCTCCAGCCGTCATCACATTGACGCGCAACTTCTGCGTCAATGCCATGCGAATGGCCGTGCCGTCCGGATCGCGGCGAACCGATCCGACATAGGACGGGGCTGCATCCGCAAGCAGATCGATCGGAACGGCCACCGGAGTCTTGAACTGGATGACAAGAATGGCGCCAGCGACGGTGACCTCAGTCGGAACGTCTTCCTGAAACTGAAACACCAGCCGCGCATAACCCTGCTGCGGCGTCAACGTCGCCTCGCCCCGGATCGGATCAGCGAATGCGGCATGAGTGATACACGAGAGCACGCCGACGAATACAGCCGGTCGAAGTCCACGGAAAAGCCTGTCCGCAAAAGACCGGACTCCCGCTCCGGATTTCCGGGCGGCCTTGAACATAAGGACGGCCTTGCGGGACATTCCCATCTTTCTCGCCGGTTACTCCAACCGGCTCTCCGTGTTCTGGAGGCGCAATTCGAACCTAGAATTCGCCTGTTAAGGAGTTGTTAATCACCCTGTTTCAATTGCGCGACTGCACCTGCGGCTTGCCCTCGATCTTTGGCAATTCACCCGCGGACGACGACCGGTCTCCGGTCGAGCGGCGCGCCATCTCGACGGTCAACCGTTCCGCTGCTTCCGGCTGCATCTGTCCCATGATGTCCGACATCTTGCGCGGCGCGATCTGCGAAGCGATCTCGAACAACACGGACAGTTCGAGCCGGTCAAACACCTTCGCCGCGTCTTTCGGCTTCATGGCTTCATACATCGTCACAAGACCCTTGAAGCGCGCAGCATCCTGCTCGTTCTTCTGCTGGCCGGACACGGACACCCGCGCCTCGGTCGCCTTCATTTCCTCAATCTTGCCTTCGATCCGCTTTTCAGCGGACTTCATCAGGCTTTCGCGAATATCGATTTCGCGGGCACGCGCCTCGATTTCCTGTCGCCGCGCCTGCAGACTCTCCAGCACCGCGCGCTCCGATGACGTGATCGGGCGATTGGGATCGGGATAGACCACGTTATCCGGCGGCGGCGGAACGGCTTCAGGCGCCGCGACGGCCGGCTTGTCTTCCTTCTTCGGGACCGAACCGGTAATGTCCGGTGCATCCAGCATTCTGCCGGGCGCCGGAAAACCGAGCGTCTCCTGCGCCCAGGATTTGGGCTTCGGCATATCATCACCGAGGATATAGCCACCTTCGAGAAGAAGGCCCGACACCTTGAGTACGACCAGGCAGCAGGTCGCGATCAGCAGAATCGGGATAAGCCGGATATCGCGAACAAGGCTTTTCATGCAGCCAGACCAGTCGCCCTTCGCCGCTCGGAGAATGCCTGCGCCGCTGCAAGGAGAGCCTTGGCGCTGGAAAGATTTTGCGCAGCCGCGTTCTGCACGGGAGCGACAACTTCTGCGGCCTCGGCAACGGACACCTCGGCGGTGGTCGGCCTGGCCGCGAGCGCGATCTGGGTCAGGCGGGTCAGGATGGCTTCGCCCATCGCCACCTGCTTGGTGAGTTTCGCCGACAGCGCCGTTCCGGCCGTGAGTTGCGCGCCGAGGTTCTCGTCGCATTCGCGCACCGTCACCTTCAGGCCGCCGATCGCGCGCTCCGCGATTTCCGTCGCGGTGATCAGTTCGGCGATCATTGCGCGCATCGACTGCTCGTCGGCCCTCAGACGCTTGAGCCGGCGATTCAGCAGCATGCAATAACCGATTGTCAGCAAGAGAAGAACCGCAACAAGACTTTCGATCACAAGTCCGAATGAATGACTCATTGTGCCTCCATCAATTTGGTTTGCTCGTCCTGCTTCTCGAACATCGCGTAGGTTGTATGCGGCTTGCGCAGCGGCTTGGTGACGCGAATGGCAACACGGTCGCCAACCCGCCCCATCCGCCCTTCACTCAACGGGACATCGCCACATCGCACCGTGATCAGCGCATCGGGCCGCACGTTCAGCGGCAAGGTGTCCCCGACCTTGAGCGTCATCAGTTGCTTGAGCGGGATATTGGCTTCGTAGAGCACCGCATCGACCGCGATTTCAGCCTGTGCGATTTCGGTTGCGAGATGACCTTCCCAGATCGGATCGCGGCCGAACTTTTCACCCATGAACATCTGCAACAGCACGTCGCGGATCGGTTCGATGGTGGCGTAAGGCAGCAGGAGTTCGATATTGCCGCCGCGATCTTCCATATCGATCCGCAGGCGGACCAGAATGGCCGCGTTGGCGGGACGGCTGATAGCGGCGAAGCGCGGATTGGTCTCAAGCCGGTCGATGGTGAAGGTCACAGGCGACAGTGGCCGGAACGCCTGTTCGGCATCCGCCAGCACGACCTCGACAAGGCGCTTCACAAGATTGGTTTCGATGGTGGTGTAGGGCCGGCCCTCGATGCGCAGCGAAGCCTGGCCGCGGCGGCCGCCGAGCAAAACATCGATGATCGAGTAGATCAGACTCGAATCCACCGTGAACAGGCCAAAGTTTTCCCACTCCTCGGCCTTGAACACGGAGAGAACACAAGGCAGCGGGATCGAATTCAGATAGTCGCCGAACCGCACCGAGGTGATGCGGTCCAGCGAGACTTCGACGTTGTCGGAGGTAAAGTTGCGCAGGCTCGTCGTCATCAGCCGCACCAGGCGGTCGAACACGATTTCGAGCATCGGAAGGCGTTCATACGACACCATCGCGGAATCGATGATGGCGCGAATGCCGGAATTCTCGTCGAGATTGACTTCGCCGTCGCTGAAGCCAAGGAGATTGTCGATTTCCTCCTGCGACAGCACACGCTCGCCGCCGGCCTTGCCGATGTCGAGGGAGCGGCCTCCGTCATCGACCATCGCCGCCCACTGCTCGGCCATGGTCTCGGTCAGCGTATTGGCTTCAGCTTCGGCGGCGGCAGCGGCCGGATCTTCGGAATCGAGCGCGCCTTCCCATTCGGCGGCTAGCGCATCCTGATCGACGTCATTATCACCCGGAGCCATGCGTCAAATTCCGTCCGTCACTGAATGACGATTTCCTTGAAAAGAACCGCGTTCACCTGGTTGGGAGAGATCGCCGCGTTGACACGGCGTGTCAGTTCTTCCTTCAGGCGAAACAGCCCGACCGATCCGTTGAGATCGGCCGCGCGCAATTCGCGCAGATACGTTTGAAAGAGGTCGGTTACCCGGGGCATGGTCGGTGCGATCTGCGCCATCAGCGGCTGATCCTTCACCTCGAGCACCACCTTGACCTTGAGATATTGAACCCGCTCGCCGGGCGTGCTCGACAGATTGACCAGAACTTCCGGCACGTCGAGGAACACCGGCGGCTTCGGCGGTGGCGCGGCTGCATGCTGTTCCTTGCCGTGCCCGCGCATAAAGAAGAACCAGCCGCCCCCGGCCAGCAGAAGCACCAGCGCAACAGCGCCACCCATCATAATGAGTTTGCGTTTGCTCTTCGGCGCGGCTGCTTCGGCACCGCCCTCATCGACCTGATCGTCGTCTGCCATTGCCCCTGCCCATGGTCCTGGGATGGGCTCGATGTGCCGAACTGGCTTTAAATGACGCGATACAAAGGCCGCCGGCGCGCGAGCGCCCTCTTCGTTCACCGTAAGGACGCAATGGTTAACGAAACCTTTCTTTTGTCTTTCAACTGGGAAATTTTTGCCGGGCCAACATGGTCAACAAGAGGTTATTGCCGGGGCCTGGCAAGCCTCCGAAATCGGCAAGCGTCTGTAATCAATAACGTTTTCGAGTTGGCACACCTCTCGCATTGTAGATGGCGAACCGCGGCTTGGGAGAGCCTCAACGGCTCGCACGATCCGCGCCCGCCTTGGGAGAGGCAGGCCCGGTTCAACAAGGGGAGATTGGCCGATGGAGAATACGCTTCTCGTCGCTTTGTCGCGGCAGATGTCGCTTGAGCGTCAGATCGACATCATTGCGAACAATGTGGCCAACACCAACACCAACGGATTCAAGGCCAGCAAGTCGCTGTTCGAGGAATATCTGAATACGGGCGCACACGAGGATAACTTCTCGGTCAGCGACCGCCGCATCAGCTTCGTTCAGGATCGCGCCGCTTATCACGATTTCGCTCAAGGCCCGAACGAGAAGACCGGCAACCCGCTCGACGTAGCCATCGACGGCAAGGGATTTATCGCAGTCCAGACTCCGCAGGGCGAACGCTACACCCGTGACGGCTCGTTCCAGATCAACGCGCAGGGCCAGCTCGTCACCACCGGCGGCAACCTCGTGCTCGGCACCAATGGACCGATCGTGTTCCAGCCGACCGACAAGGACATCGTGATCTCGGGCGAAGGCACGATCACGGTACGCGAAGGCATCGTCACCCAGTTCGATTCCATCCGCGGCAAGCTGAAGCTGGTGAAGTTCGACAAGCCGCAGCAGCTCACGAAGGAAGGTTCGAACCTTTACGCGGCGCCCGCCGGCACCGCCGCCCAGCCTGATCTCGCCTCGCGCTTCAATCAGGGCTTCGTCGAGAAATCTAACGTCAGTGCCGTCGCCGAGATGACCCGCATGATGGAAGTCATGCGCACTTATCAGTCGGTCGCGTCGCTGATGCAGCAGCAGAGCGACCTCCGCAAGAACGCAATCCAGATGCTTGCCGACGTTCCGGCATAAGGAAACCGACCCATGCGCGCACTTTACACAGCAGCGACCGGAATGGCGGCCCAGGAACTGAACGTTCAGGTCATCTCCAACAATATCGCGAACCTGCGCACCACCGGCTACAAGAAGCAGCGCGCGCAGTTTCAGGACCTGATCTATGAACACGTCAAGCGTGTCGGCGCGCAGGCGTCCGATCAAGGTACAGTTCTGCCGGTTGGCATCGACATCGGCGGCGGCGTCAAGACCGTCGGGACGCCGCGCCTGATGACACAGGGCACGCTCACCCCGACCGGAGGCGATCTCGACATCGCTATTCGCGGCGAGGGCTATTTCAAGATCCAGATGACTGACGGCACTTATGCCTATACGCGCGACGGCTCGTTTACCACCGACGGCCAGGGCCGTGTCGTTAACGCGCAGGGCAATCCGGTCCAGCCGACCATCACTATCCCCCAGAATTCATCCGGCCTCACCATTAACGCCCAGGGGCAGGTTTCGGTGACGACGCCTGGCACGACAACACCGACTGTGGTTGGCCAGATCGGCCTTACCCGCTTCATTAACAAGGCGGGCCTGCAGTCGATCGGCGACAACCTGTTCACCGACACACCTGCTTCCGGCCCACCGCAGGACGGTCTCGCCAATGCCGACGGCTTCGGCGACATGCAGCAGCGCAATCTTGAATCGGCCAACGTCGAAGTCGTGTCGGAAATCTCGGATCTGATCGCCGCGCAGCGCGCCTACGAGATGAACGCCAAGGTCGTCAGCGCCGCCGACCAGATGATGCAGTCCACCACCGGCATGTTCCGCTGAGGGAGAGAATGATGTCGCGCCCCACAATCATCGCCGCCGCCCTGTTCGCCCTCGTGTCGAGCGCCGCATTCGCGCAGTCGGAGAGAGATACGATCGCAGCGCCTACGTTACGCGCCAGCGTCACGGTCAGCAGCGACGTGGTCCGGATCGGCGACGTGGTGGAGAACGCGGGCACTGCCGCGCAGATCGCGATCTTCCGCGCGCCCGACCTCGGCACCACCGGATCGCTGCCGACCCAGCAGTTGTTGTCGGTGCTGCGCGCCCATGAAGTCATTGGCGTTCAGACCAACGACATTCGCGAAATCTCCGTGACACGCGCGTCGCGCACACTGGTGTCGAAGGAAATCGAGCAGCAGATCGCCCGCGTGCTGGAGCGCCGCAACGGCCTCGGTGATGCGGCCAATATCTCGGTGACCTTCGAGCGCGACCTGCGCGAACTTCAGCTCGATGCGGCGCATACCGGCGACATGCGCGCAACCATCGTGCGGTTCGATCCGCGCAACGGCCGCTTTGACATCACCTTCGAAATTCCGAATGACGTGACCTACACGGCGACGAAGCTGCGCTTCACCGGCGTCGCAGTCGAAACCGTGGAAGCCGCTGTACTGACCCGCGCGGTCGAGCGGAACGACATTCTCAAATCATCCGATGTGGTGGTGGAGCGCCGTCCGAAAGCTGAGGTAGGCAACGACATCGCGATCCGCGACCGCGCCGTCGGCATGCAGGCGCGCAAGCAGATGCGCGCCGGGCAAGCACTCAAGGCTGCCGACCTGGGCAAGCCGGACATGGTGTCCCGCGACCAGAGCGTGACGCTGATCTACGAAGCTCCCGGCCTCTATCTCACCGGCCGTGGCAAGGCGCTCGACAGCGGCACCGAAGGCGACACGGTCAACATCGTCAATCTGCAATCCAAGCGCACCGTTCAAGGCGTAGTCACCGGTCCCGGACAGGTCTCCATCGTGGTTCCCGGACCTCGCCTCACCACTGCAGCACTTTCAAACAGCGCGCCACCTGCCGCTTCCGAATCCAAAAAAGCCGAGTAACCAGTCATGTCCAAGTCCCACCTGTTCAACCGCATCATCGTCGCAGGCAGCCTGCTCGCACTCGGCACCATGGCCAGCGGATGTTCGTCTCTCGATCGTCTCGCGGCGATCGGCGAAAAGCCGAAACTCTCTGCTATCGACAATCCGACCACGCAGGCAGGCTACAAGCCGGTATCGATGCCGATGCCCGCGCCGCAGCCTGCCTCGTTCAATCCGAATTCGCTGTGGCGGAACGGCTCGCGCGCCTTCTTCAAGGATCAGCGTGCGCATCAGATCGGCGACATTCTCACTGTACAGGTCAACATCACCGACAAGGCCAACATCGCCAACGAGACCCAGCGCAGCCGCACCAATAGCGAGAATTCCGGCGTCACCAGCTTCTTCGGCATCAACAAGATTCCCGGCACCAATGCCGCGATCCCGCCCGGCCGCATGCTGACAGCGGACTCCACGTCGTCGAGCGACGGCAAGGGCTCGGTCAACCGGCAGGAAGCATTGCAGACCAACGTCGCCGCCGTGGTGACGCAGCTCTTGCCGAACGGCAATCTCGTGGTCGAAGGCAAACAGGAAATCCGGGTCAACTTCGAAGTTCGCGAACTGATCGTGGCGGGCATCGTGCGACCGGAAGACATCCAGAGCGACAACACCATCGACTCCAGCAAGATCGCACAGGCCCGCATCGCTTACGGCGGACGCGGCCAGATCACGGATGTGCAGCAGGCCCGCTACGGCCAGCAAGCGTTCGACATCCTGCTGCCCTTCTGATCCTTCCGTATTCGCAACCGGCTTCTCAAGGAGAACACTCGCATACCAGGACGGCTCCCACCGTCTTTCGAACTCCCACACCAGGCGGCGAACCTAGGCGCGGCAAGGTGTTTACGACACGGCCTCTGGCAGCTCCCCTGTCAGAGGCCGTGATCGTTTGATGGCTCCGCTTTGGTGCGTTCAGCGAACACTGCTTTTGAGTCGAACCGGTAACCTTTCAATTACCCTGCTGCGAAAACGATCTGTGAGCGTGACTGGTTGGGTAACTATCGCTGACCTAATTAAGATCAGGATTTTTCAGCGGTTCAGGCAATGTTTCTCGATCAGCTTTCCGTTCTTGTTGCCATCGGCTTCTCAGGCGCATCGCTCGGCCTCACGTTCTTCATGATGTGGGTGATCGGGCGATCGGAGGCCCATCTGTTGATGTGGGCGATTGCACTGGCTCTGATCGTGGTCGGCGTCGTTTTCTTCGGTGCAGTGGTCGAGAACTACAGTTCCGCGCTGCTGCTGACTTCCTTTCTGTTCCTGATTGCGGGATTCGGATTGCTGTATACCGGCTGCGCCAGCTTCTGCTCCGGTGACACGGACTGGACGCCAGCAATTACCTGTGTTGCCATTGCCCTCCTGCTTACAACAATAACCTTCGCGCTCGGCTATTCGGGTGTCGGTACGATGATCGGCAATGTCGCCATCGGTACCTTGCTCATTCTTACCGGACGCCACTACTGGCGGGCACGTGCGGAATCGCCGGTCTTGATGGCTACCAATGCGATATTCTCTTTCGTAACGGCTGCATCGTTTATCGCGTGCGGGTACGCACTCGCCGAGCAGGGCCAGCTGATCCTGACCTCGCGACCTGCGAACTGGGCGGAAGAAATCAACTCAATTGTCGCAATTGCAGGACTGAGCGGCATGGGCGCGCTCTCCCTGACTCTCAATCAGATGCGGATCGCGAACGGCCACAAGTCGGACGCGATGAAGGACGCCCTGACCGGCTTGCTCAACCGGCGCGCGCTTCTGGACAACCCGGAGGAAATCGCGCCCACCGGAACGGCGGTGGTCATGATGGATCTGGATTATTTCAAGACCATCAATGATCGCTTCGGGCATGATTCCGGTGACCGGATACTGATGGCCTTTGCGGATGTGATTCACGCGAACATTCGTTCAAACGACCTCGCCGCCCGCATGGGTGGCGAAGAATTCTGCATCATCATGCCGGACTCGAACCTGAAATCGTCTGCCGTCGTTGCCGACCGGATCCGCTCACAGATCGAGATGACGTCGATTCAAACAACAAGCGGACCAATCCGGGCGACCGTCAGCGCCGGTATCGCGGTTCGCAGTCTCGAACCCGAAACGCTGCAATCGCTGCTGAGCCGGGCCGATGCAGCGCTTTATGAAGCGAAGGCGTCAGGACGAAATCGCGTTCAGCTCTCGGGCTTTAGCCTGGCCGCGTGATTTCGGCGGATGCTACCGCTTTCCCTGCACCTTTTGATAAATGTATGACGGGTCGAAGCCGCCGATGGCCGTCAGCTTGCTCCAGTTTTTCACGATCAGCCGCCCTCCACTCCAATCAGCGGCGCCGCTTCTACGCAGCTTCTGCAAGTTCCTGTTCACGGTAGCGATGGACATACCCAGCGTTTCGCCCAGTTGCGTCTGACTGAGCGGCAATGAGCATGAACTATTGCTGACGAGTTCGACGGCTTTCGCCCGATAATAAAGTTCGGCGAAAAAGTGCGCCAGGCGCGCCATGCCATGCCGGCTGCTGTTGTTGGTGATCGTCATCCGAAAAATCGCGGCGTCGATGAGCGTCTCACGCCATACCACGAACCCGAGTTGCGGGCGCTCCTTGAACAGTTTGAACAATTCAGGATGCGGAATCGAATAAACGGACGCAGTTTCCATCGCACAAATCGAATGATCCATGTGATCGAGAAACAATCCCTGCGCATCAGCCCAGTCACCGGCGATATGAAGCGAGATGTATTGCCGCTTGCCGTCGCTCATCGTGTGATAACGCCCAAGCATCCCCCCATCCACGATGGCACAGGATGTCGCCTTGTCCCCTTGCCGACAGAAATCTTCGCCCTGCTCCATTTCACGGTAGGTAAAGCTGAGTTTTCGCAGCGCACTCACGTCCGACGCATCGAGTCGTGAATGCAATCTGAGTTTCTTGAGTAGTGCGTCGGGTGGAGCCATGCGGCACTAACGCGCTCAAGGCTTTTTGGTTCTTTTATCAAATGATAAAGCGCGGCACTTTTAAGCAGATATGGTGCGTACTCATAGGATCATCGATCGCCATGACAAAAAAACCCGACCTCGCCGCGGAACAATGGAAAGCCATGGCGGCTGGATTGCGCGCCAAGGCGGAGCAACTTTCGCCGGGGCCGGATCGCGATGAACTGTTGAGAGAGGTACGCCGCCTCGAAACGGCATGTAACATGAGCGATTGGGCCTTTTCTCCCGGCTTGCGTCCGCCGAAATCATAAATTCATGAGACGTCCGACAAAGACGAGTTGGTCTGCGGAAGATATCGAGCGCCTCAAGGCGCATGTTGCCGCCGGCGGCTCCGCGGCGCGCGCCGCAATCATCTTCAAGCGGACGATGTTGGCTGTAAAACAGGTCGCGCGACGCGAAGGGTGCCCTTTTCCTCACGATTACAGTGTCCGGCGGAAAATGCGCGAGGACTGAGTCCGACATCAATCTGAATGAGCGTTCATAAAAATCTTCGGAGCGCGTTCGGAACATCCGCTTGCCACTTCCGTTTCTCTCACCTTATTGGAGGAGAGAGACGATGAAAAAATTCGCTTATGTTGTTGCTGCCGCCGCGGCCCTTGCTTTCACTGCTCCCATTGCTGCAAGCGCGCAAACCGTTGTGATTAAGGAACGTGGAATGCACCGTCATCACGACGGCTATCGCAATTCGCACGCCTACATGCACCGTGATCGCGGCTGGCATCGCGGCCACCACAAGAAGGTGATCGTGATCAAACGCGGCCGCGGACACCATCATCATTGGTAATAAGAACCAAGACGGCCCCGGAAGGGGCCGTCTTTTTATCATCCGAGACTATCGCTGAAAATTAACGCCGGGGACCATAGTTGCGAACGCAGGTCCCTATCGTCCCGGATGCTGCCGCCTTGCACTGGCGATAACTGCTGTACTTGCAATCGCCGGGTCCTTCCGAACTTTTCAGGCAGTATGCATAGCTACGGGCTTGAGCCTTGCCCGGCAGTGCTGTGAGCGCGATCGACAGGAATGCCATTGCTGTGATGAATGTCTTCATTGTTTCCTCCGGATGTTGTGTTCTCGCTAATTCGCGAAAAACGAACGTGTTCCGAAGCAAACAAAAAGCCCGGCCGCCTTTACGGGACCGGGCTTTGATTTGTTCGACTGCAATGCAAATCGCTTATTCGTCGCGATAGACCTTTTCGCGCTTCTCGTGGCGTTCCTGCGCTTCGACCGAGAGCGTCGCGATGGGGCGCGCTTCCAGCCGCTTCAGCGAGATCGGCTCGCCGGTTTCCTCGCAGTACCCATAGGTATTGTCCTCGATCCGCTGCAGGGCTGCGTCGATCTTGGAGATGAGCTTGCGCTGACGGTCGCGCGCACGAAGCTCGATAGCGCGATCGGTTTCCGATGATGCGCGATCCGCAAGATCAGGATGATTGACGTTCTCTTCCTGAAGCTGCTGAAGCGTGGTCTTCGATTCCCGGAGGATCTCTTCCTTCCAGTCGAGCAGCTTGCGGCGGAAATACTCCCGCTGACGCTCGTTCATGAAAGGCTCTTTTTCAGAGGGCCTGTAGTTCTTCAACTTTTCCAAGTGCGGTCCATGTCGGCGTGCAAGGCGGACGGAAAATGCCCGTTCGCGCCGGAGCTTATATAGCGACGCCTTGTGACAGACAATATCGCGGGTGGGCCAGAAATCCCCGGAATCCCCGACCGAAATACCCCTCCACAGGGAACTTCAGCCGGCTTTTCAGGCCAAAAGCGGCCTAGCCGCCCGCAGACTGGCCGGCCTTGGCCAGCTCGACTTCCACCCGCAACTCGATCTCCGACAGGACCTGATCCAGACCGGGGTCCCCGGACGTCACCTTCAGATCGGCGGCAGCGGAGCGCAGGCGTGCGACAGTCGTCTGGTCGAAAGCCCCCGCCAGCAGCCCGATCTTGAGATCGTCGAGGACATCGAGGGCAGTCCGGCCACGGGCGACCGAGCGACGGCGCCTTTCGGTGGAATCCTCGACACCCTGCATCGCCAGCAGGGCATCGATCCCGCTGGTGGCGCGCGGCGGTGCAGCAGAACGAGTCTCTGCTGTAGTGGTCACGTCACCGAGGGAGAATGTGGTCGAGCCGGGCCGCCGCGCATTCGACGACGGCGACGCCAGATTGGCTCCATTCGGTCCGTAAATTCGCATTGTGCGATCTCTCAGGGCCGGGACGTCTCGGCATCATGCCAGTCCCTGAACCCGCAGCCGAAAGTGCGCCGGTTATGGTTAACGGGAGGTAAACGACCCGGCAATTTATGCCGGATACGGCAAAGACCGGCACGGAAGCAAAGAGCTATCGACGATCTGAGAAACAAAAACATAAGCAAATACAACGATCTGCGGATTTAGATCGGCTGGCACGGCCCTCGCATAGTTAATGGCGGACCCGTTTCGTGGGGAGCACGGAACAGTCCGCAAAGACCTCAGCGGGGAGCAGAGGATGTTTCGGATTTCTCGGGCAGCTCGCATGGCGATCGCCATGCTGACCGCCTTCATCGGCGCCTTTGTCGGCCTTTCGGGCACACCGGCCCATGCGACGTCGCGGATCAAGGATCTCGCGAATATCGAGGGCGTGCGCCAGAATCAGCTGATCGGCTATGGCCTCGTGGTCGGCCTCAACGGCACCGGCGATACGCTCAATAACATTCCCTTCACCAAGCAGTCGCTGCAGGCGATGCTCGAGCGCATGGGCGTCAACATTCGCGGCTCCACCATCCGCACCGGCAACGTCGCCGCCGTGATGGTCACCGGCAACTTGCCCGCCTTCGGCACCCAGGGCACCCGGATGGACGTGACTGTCTCGGCGCTCGGCGATGCCAAGAGCCTGCAGGGCGGCACCCTGCTCGTCACGCCCCTGCTCGGCGCCGACGGCAATGTGTACGCTGTCGGGCAAGGCTCGCTCGCCATCGGCGGCTTCTCCGCCGAGGGTGCCGCCGCCAGCGTCACCAAGGGCGTACCGACCGTGGGCCGCATCGCCAACGGCGCGATCATCGAGCGCGAAATCGAGTTTGCGCTAAACCGGCTGCCGAATGTCCGCCTAGCGCTGCGTAACGGCGATTTCACCACTGCCAAACGGATTGCTGCTGCCGTCAACGACTACCTCGGCACCAAGACCGCCGAGCCAGTGGACCCCTCCACGGTGCAACTGAGCATTCCGTCCGAATTCAAGGGCAACGTGGTCGCGCTGCTGACCGAGATCGAGCAATTGCAGGTCGAGCCGGATCTTGGTGCAAAGATCATTATCGACGAGCGCTCCGGCATCATCGTGATGGGCCGCGATGTCCGCGTCGCCACCGTCGCCGTCGCGCAAGGCAATCTTACAGTCACGATTTCCGAAAGCCCGCAGGTCAGTCAGCCTGCGCCATTCTCGCGCGGGCGAACCACGGTAACACCCAACACGCGCGTTGGCGTTCAGGAAGACGGCAGAAAACTCGCAATCGTCAAGGATGGCATCTCGTTGCAGCAGCTCGTCGACGGTCTCAACGGCCTTGGCATCGGCCCGCGCGACCTGATCGGTATCCTGCAGGCCATCAAGGCTTCAGGCGCGATCCAGGCCGACATTGAGGTGATGTGATGAGCATCATTCCGACCACGACAAACGCGCCTGCCACCTTCACCGGCGGCCGTCCTGATCTCCTGCTGCAGGATGCGTTGACGAAAGTCTCGCCGCAGATACAGGCCAAAGCCAAGAGCCAGGCGCAGGATTTCGAGGCGGTGTTTCTCAACTCGATGTTTTCGCAGATGATGAGCGGCATCAAGGGCGATGGCCCCTACGGCAACACACCTGGCACCGGCATCTGGCGTTCGATGATGACCGAGCAGTATTCGAAGTCATTCGCGCAGGCCGGCGGCGTGGGCATCTCGAGCGACGTCTATCGCACCCTCATCCTTCAACAGGCCAACCGCGCAGCCTGAGCGCGCCGGAGGACATCTCATGATTCCGCAACAGAACGCCGGAGCCGCAACGCCCGCATCGACTCCCGCCGAAGCCCGCAAGCTCGCCGAGGGATTGATGCAGGTCATGAGTACGCTGCTCGGAATCGTGGAGCGCGAGACCGAACTGGTTCGCGGAGGCAATGTCCGGCAAGCGATGGCGCTGGAAACCGAAAAAAGCGAAGTGTCACGGCAGTATGTCGAGGCGATCTCGCAACTGACGCGCAGCCGCGATTATCTCAAACAATCGAGCCCGGAACTGCTGACCGCGCTGCACCGTCATCACGACACGTTCCGCGCCATACTCCAAGTCAATCTGACGGTACTGGCGACGGCTCACGCTGTTTCCGAAGGTATCATTCGCGGCGTCAACGGCGAGATGCAGCGCAAGAACCTCCCGAACGGATACACGGCCGGAGGCCAGCGCGCGATGCCAAACCAGCGCCACGCCACGCCACTGTCGGTCAGCCGTTCGCTTTAGCGATTACTCTCACTCACTTGTCCTGCTCCGCGCCTTCATTGCGAAGCGCAGAACAACGAAGCAATCCATGCCGGACGGACGCATGGATTGTTTCGCCGCGCCTGCAATGACGTGCCCCGCCGCTTCTCACAACGCGCAACGCGAACATTTTGAATCAAATCACATTGGCAGCATAAAGATCGGATTCAGAGGGTTCCGGCAATATTAAAGCTGGAGGGTTGGGGTTTGACTCAAACGGAAGCCAGAGGCTGCCATGAGTGCGGATTTCAACATCAGACCGGTGGGGGCATCGGTCGTCGCGACATATGCCGAACCTGCGTCCGACGCAGCGAAGACGGCTGTCCAGACGCAACTCCCCGCTGACAAAGCTGTCACCGCGACTGACGCATCGATGCAGGCGCGTAACAACCCTCAAGCCGAGACTGATCGTCTCTCAAAGCAGGTGGTCATCGATCGGGCGGCTGCCGAGATCGTCTATCGAACCGTCGACAGCCGTACCAGCCTCGTTGTCCGCCAGTATCCCGACGAAGCCCGGTTACGTGCTCGCGCCTACCTGCGGGCGATGGACGTTGCCCGCGAAGACAACATGCGCCGCAACACCGATCTGAGAATCTGAAAATCGTCACGGGCAGCCGGCAGCTGCGCGATCAACCCTGTTTGGCGTAGGCTGTTTCCAACGACTGGGCGCCGGTGGCAGGGTTGGTCATCACGCTCTTGATCTGGGCTGTGCCCTGCTTGGTCAGGGTGAACTTCGAGTCACCGATCCGGAATGAATTGTCGCGGATCAGGACTTCCTGATACTTCATCGTGCTGCCGCTCTGGTAGCGGACCTTGGCACGAAAACCGACGACGTTCGAGACCTGGATGTTGAAGGAGTCGTTGTTGGCGTATTTGCCGGTCCAGTTGCCCTCGTAGCTCGCCGCATCGACGGCAACATACGGGCCCTTCGAATAGTTGACGTTCGAACCCGCCGCCACGTAATTCGATTGCAGGATGCTGTAGATGTCAGACATCGCCCTGCTCCGCGTCAAGCGCGCCCGGACAACCCCGCAGCGAGATTGCAATTGATGTCGATCAGCGGCTTGAGCTTGTCGCGCTGCGGATTAAGCTGCAGTTCCGCGGTTTGTGTCAGCACGAATGTGCCGATATTGACGATGTTCTGACGAACCTCGACGGGCTGCGGATTATCGTCGCTGGTGACGGCGCTCAGAAGAATTGCCCAGAGCTTGCGGTTGAACAGCAGCGCATCGGCGAACTCGTCGTCGGTCCGGCCGAGATTGCTCACAATGTCCTGAAGCTTGTTTGCCGCTTTCAGCAACGCCTGGGCCTCGATCTCGCGCGGCGATGCCGTCGTCTGTGCGGTACGTGCGTAAGCCTGGGCAGCAGCGTTGGACATCCATTACCTCGACAAGAGTTCGTCTTCTTGGCTTATCAGTTTCCTGATTTCCCTTAGAGCTTTGTAAAGATAACCGCTTAAAATAAGATTACTTGCGGCTTCTATATGGCCGCGCGAACTCGGCACGGCTTCGAGAAGGTCTTTGACGAAACCGAGATAAAGATCCTGATACTTCGGTATGTCGTCCTCAAGATACATCTGCTGAACGCAAAGATATATCCGCTTGGCCGGCGTGTTCGCGGTCTCTGCGGTCAATATATCTTTCTCGCGCAGGATTGGAGTTTCGCCATCAATCAGAAACGTCGCGCGCGTCTCCGAATTCGTGATGACGCTCTTGCCGATGACAATGCGTTCAAACGGCTTGAGTTCGACTCTGAGGGCCACATCCTGTCTCCCTTAGGCTGATGTATTGATTTCGGCGCAGCCTGTCCTGAGCAATAGTCACAACCCTACAACGCAAAACGGCGGCGAGGATGCCCCCTCGCCGCCTTTTTGTTCCGAGCCTTAGCCTTTTATTAAGTCCGCAGCAGCTGCAGCACGCTCTGCTGCGACTGGTTGGCCAGCGCGAGCGCCGAGACTGCGATCGACTGACGGGTCGAGAGCGCCTGGCTGTTCGCCGCTTCCTCGTTGGTGTCGGCGATGGTCAGGTTGGTCGAACCAGTCTGCAGCACGTTGATCAGGTTCTTCGAGAAGTCCTGACGGATTTGCACGATCGAAAGGTTCGAACCCAGCGTCGACGCCTGCGAGCGCAGGAAGCTGCTCGCATAGTTCAGCGAATCGAGCACCTTGTTGGTCGCGACGTTATCGACGAAGTCGGTACCCGAGGTCAGAGCGCCAAGTCCGAGACCGGCGGGATCGAGATTGATACCGGTGATGTTCAGGGTCGACTTGCCGGTCTCGTTGAAGATCAGCTTGAGCTGATCGCCGTTGAGCAGGTTGACGCCGTTGAACGAAGCGTCCTGCGACGTCGTTTTGATCTGGTTGATGATGTTGTTGTACTGCGACACCAGATTCGCGCGCGTCGCCTGCGAGGTCGGATCGACGATCGGCGCTGCGATGCTCAGGCCCGCGAACACGCCACCTGGATTGGTCGAGGTGCCGCCCAGTGTTCCGATGGTCGAGGACGCTGCGTCGTTCGCGGTGGTAATCGTGATTGCGCCGTTGGTCCCGATGCTGGCCTGAAGATTGTTCGGCAGCAACGCAGCATTCAACTGGTTGATGGTCGAAACCTGACCGACGCCGGTGCCGAAGGTGATGTTGGTCGGCGTGCCGCCACCCGTCGAGGTGATCGTCAGCGTAGTGCCGTTGAGGCCGCCGCTGCTTGCCGCGCCAGCACCGCTGTTGGCGGTGATGCCGGTCGTGTTGGTGGCCGCGCCCGCAGCCGTGACCGCGCTGGTCGCGATGCTAGAAGCTGCACCTGTCGTGCCCGATGTGAACACGAGATTACCGCCCGTCACCGAAGCAACAGTGCTGCCGACCTGATAATTGACGATCGAGGCGATGTTCGCGGCGCTGAGGCTTGCCGCGTTGAGCGTGGTGCTGTTGGCGGCGTTATAGGCCGCTACAGTTGCTGCGCTGATGGTGACGGGCTGCGCCGCGCCGCCATCGACGGTGACGGTGAAAGCCAGCGAGTCGGCAGCAACTGCCGGGACAGCCGCCGTACCGGTGCTGGTGGTGTTGGCAAGGCCGGTGGCGCCGCCGTTGGCGGTGCTGGTGTAGCCGGAGATCGTGACCTGCGAGGTCGCACCCGTGGTCGCCGATGCGATCTGAAGCTCACCGCCTGACACGGCGACAGGAGACGTACCGGTGGTCGAACCGTTGACCTGGAAGTCGATAATCTTGGCGACGTCCTGCACGGTCAGCGCCGCAGCCGTGCCCGTCAGCGTACCACCGCCGCCGGTAAAGGCAGTGACAGCGGCCGCGTCGATCGTAACCGCCTGCGAGGCGCCATCAACGTTGAGTGTGAAGCTCACCGAGCCCGAAGAAACGTCGAGCGCCGAGAAGCCCGAGCCGGTGAAGGTCGTCGCGGCAGTCGCCGGCGAACCAGCCGAACCCGCGCCGGAGACGTTGACCGGTGTAAAAGCGCCCGCGCTCACGGTGCCTGCGGTCGCCGGCGTCGAGGTGCCCAGAATGTTGGCGCCGCTTGCGCCCGCATTCGGTCCAGTGGTGACGACGGACTTCGTGTAGCCAACCTGTGTCTGCAACGCCTGATTGGCGATCGACTTCGCGGTATCGATCAGCTTCTGCAGCGAGGTGATGCCGGTGTTGGCAGCCTGCAGAACCTGCACACCGTTGCCGATGCCATCGAGGAGATTGTTGATGTCGCTGGCGCGGGCATCAAGGCCCGCCGCGGTGAAGAAGTTGGTCGGATTGTCGAGGGCGGTATTGACCTTCTTGCCCGTGGACAAACGGGTCTGGGTGGTCGCCAGAAGGTCTGCCGTTGATTGCAGCGACAGCAGGTTCTGGCGAACTGACGCCGAAAGAACGATATCGGACATTTGAGTACCTTCCTTGATAAGCCAAGCCGATTACGGAACGGCGCACGCTTTCGACGACCGTCTTTCCGTTAATCTTTAGAAGGCACCGTTTAAATTATAGTTAAGAGCGGTTTAAAAAGTTCCCTTAACGAGAGGTTAAGGCCGCCCGGCTCCCTACCCGGCCCGTCAGACTCGGCCGAAAATCAGCTCAAAAAAAGAAAACGGCGGGGTTTCCCCCGCCGTTTCCGTAGCTTTTTCGGCTTCCGCGATTAGCGGAGAAGCTGAAGAACGCTCTGCTGCGACTGGTTGGCCAGCGCGAGGGCGGACACGGCGATCGACTGGCGGGTCGACAGCGCCTGGCTGTTCGCCGCTTCCTCGTTGGTGTCAGCCAGCGTCAGGTTGGACGAACCGGTCTGCAGAACGTTGATCAGGCTCTTCGAGAAGTCCTGACGGATCTGCACGATCGAGAGGTTCGAACCCAAGGCCGAAGCCTGGCCACGCAGCGTGCTCGAAGCATCGTTCAGCGACGCGAGGACCTTGTTGGTCGAAGCGTTGTCGATGAAATCGGTGCCGGAGGTCAGCGTCGACAGACCAAGACCAGCCGGGTTGAAGTTCACGCCCGTGATGTTCAGGGTGGACTTGCCCGTTTCGTTGAAGGTCAGCTTGAGCTGATCGCCAGCGAGCAGGTTGACGCCGTTGTACGAAGCATCCTGCGAGGTCGTGGTGATCTGCTGGATGATGTTGTTGTACTGCGACACAAGGTTTGCACGAGTCGACTGAGCAACTGCGTCAGCAACCGGAGCGCCACCCACTGCACCAACGAACGCCTTGCCAGCGCCGGTGGCCGTACCGGTGATTGCACCGATCGTGGACGAAGCCGCGTCGTTCGACGTGGTGATGGTGATCTTGCCGTCGGTGCTGATCGACGCCTGCAAGTTGTTCGACGCGAGAGCGGCGTTCAACTGGTTCAGGGTCTTCACGGTGCCGCCGGTGCCGTCACCGAAGGTGATGCTCGTGGCAGTGCCACCGCCGGTCGCTGCGATGTCGAGTGTCAGACCGCCAAGCGCCGAGGTCGGCGGAACAGCAGCCGCACCCGCAGTACCAGTGGCAGAGGTCACGCCGGTCGAGCCTGTCGCCGCACCAGCCGTGGTCACCGCGGAGGTCACGACGTTGGAGGACGTGCCGGTCGAGCTCGAGGTGAAGGTCAGCGCACCGCCGACAACCGAAGCGGTCGCGCCGGTGATCTGGCTGTTGACGACCGCAGCAACATCCGCAGCGCTCAGGGACGCGGCATTCACCGTGGCCGAGGAGTGAGCGGAGTTGTAGGTCGCGATGCTCGCAGCGCTCAGGGTCACGGTCTGGGCGGAACCGCCGTCAACCGAAACAGTGAAGGTCTGAGACGCAGCCGGCGTAGCGGCAACAGCGGCCGTACCGGTGCTGGTGGTGTTGGCAAGGCCGGTGGAGCCGGCGTTTGCAGTGCTGGTGTAGCCGGAGATCGTGACCTGCGAGGTCGCGCCCGTCGTACCCGAAGCGACCGAGAGTTCGCCGCCAGAGACGGTCACAGCCGCCGAGCCGAACTGGCTGTTGACGATATTGGCAACGTCCGCAGCGGTGAGTGCAGAGGCCGAGCCGACCAGCGTGCCGCCACCGCCCGTGAAGGCGGTCACCGCAGCAGCGTCGATCGTGATGTTTGCCGAAGTGCCGTCACGATTCAGCGTGAAGCTCACCGAGCCCGAAGAAACGTCGAGAGCCGCGAAGCCCGTGCCGGTGTAGGTCGTCGCCGCAGTGGCGGGCGAGCCAGCCGAACCCGTGCCCGAGACGTCGATGGTCGAGAACGAACCAGCGGTCAGAACGCCCGCGGTCGCAGCTGTACCAGCCGACGCGGTACCACGCAGATCGTCAGCGGTCGCGCCGGCAATCGCCGTCGTGGTGACCGAAGACTTGCTGGAATAGCCGACAGTGGTCTGGAGCGCCTGGTTGGCGATCGACTTCGCGGTATCAACCAGCTTCTGCAGCGAGGTGATGCCGGTGTTGGCAGCCTGCAGAACCTGCACGCCGTTGCCGATGCCATCGAGGAGGTTGTTGATGTCGCTGGCGCGAGCATCGAGGCCCGCGGCAGTGAAGAAGTTGGTCGGATTGTCGAGAGCGGTGTTGACCTTCTTGCCGGTGGCAAGGCGGGTCTGGGTGGTCGAGAGCAACTCAGCGGTCGACTGGAGCGACAGCAGGTTCTGACGAACCGACGCCGAAAGAACGATAGAAGACATGTGAGGTACCTTTCTGGTGTGACTCAAAACGCAACGTGTACAAGCGTGTCGCCGATTTCATCAGCGAACCGAGGCACATTGGGACCAACAGTCTAAAAAGGTATGAACTGGAACCATCCAAGTGTCCGGTTCGAACGGTCTTCAGCGTGGCGCAAAAACCGGCAATTCCGCTGATCGAACAAAGGTCTTCCGCATTTCAGCGTCACGGCGAGGTGATCGCGCGTTTACTCCGCGTTAACTATAACGCGAAAGGATCACCCAAGGGGCTGGATCAAACTGGGAATCAGGACGCACGGAGAACCGCCATGGCTTTGAAGGTCGAACTCAAGCCGCACGAAAAGATTATTGTCGGCTCGTGCGTCATCACCAATACCGATCAGCGCGCGAAATTCCTGATCGAAGGAGAGAGGCTGCCTGTCTTGCGCGAAAAAGATATCCTGACACCCGATACCGCCGACACGCCCGCGAAGCTGATCTATCTGGCCGTCCAGCTGATGTACATCTCGCACGATCCGCAGGAGCACCATGCGGTATACTTCGATGTGATGCGCGACTTCCTGAGCGCTGTACCCAGCGCAGCAAGCATGATCAACGACATCAATAACCACATCTTAAGCGGCGATTATTATAAGGCTCTCAAAGAATCAAAGAAGCTGATCGCGTATGAGAAGCAGCTTCTCGATCAGGCCCGTGGCCTAAACACCGAGTCGGACATCAATAGCGCCGCCGCTTGATTCACACGCAAATCTGAAATCGAAAAGGCCTCCAGAAGGAGGCCTCTTTCGTTTGCGCTGGGAGAAAGAAAGTCTGGCAGGTGCGAAAGCCAGCACGGACTACAGGAACTTCACCAGACTCATTTGATACAGCGAAGCTGTCGTCTGATACGAGGCCTGCAGGCTGGTCTGAAGCGCCAGGATCTTCGCGGCAACCTCATTGTCATCGATACCCTGGATCGTATCCAGCATCGACTGCGCAACTGCTCCGGTTTGTGTCTGCCGGTCTTTGGCCGTCTTGATCGCGGCCTGCGCCCCGGCGAAATCAGCCTGAATGTCCTGGATCGATTGCGTGCCCGGATGCACGGCGAGATTGTCGACGATGCGCGAATTCAGCGCGGTGAGTTGTCCGTTTGCATTTGGATTGCTCGCATTGGTCGTCACTGCGGCATAGACCGCGATGTTCTTCAGCGCCGTGACCAGAGCCTGCTCATTGGCGCGCGCGCCATACTGAACGGTAATTGAGTCGTCGATGCCGGCGACAGCGGTCCCGCGGGCCGGATCGCTGCCGTTCTCGCCGGTGTACCACGACACGGTGTCTGTCGGCGTGCCGTTGCGCAGGGCAACCGGTGGGTTGGTCGAGGTATCGACCCGCTGCGGCGGCGATGAACTGAAGAAATCGTTGGACGCCGCAACGGCCGATGCCGCCACAAGAGCTGTGTTGGCAAGCGTGCCCACGGCGGTGTTCAGCGCTGCGTTGAGATTCGCCGCAGTCGCAGTGGAATCCGCGCCGATGGCAAAGCTGCCGTCAGGCACCGGGGTCGCCGTCGTGGCGGTAAGAACGATTGTCTCCGATGTCCCGTCAGGAAGAGAGAATGTAAATCGCACCTTGTCGCCATCGGACGGATTGGTCGCACCGAGATCGACCGACATTTCCGGCGGTGTACCTGCCGGTCCTGTGGCTGTAGAGCCCGTCAGCGTTGATGTGATGGCGCTCAGCTTGAGGCCGAACGGCGATCCTGCAACATCCTCGCCGATCGTCACCGACGTCGGCGTCGGCGATGTGATGACCGTGCGGCCGAGGCCGGTGGTACCATCGGCCTGCGCGCGCTCGTCGATCAACTGAGACAATCCGGCCTGCGTCCCGGTACCGTTGAGGATCACATCCGCCGGCTGCGTAGCAGGCGTATCGGTCGCGCGGCCCGAGAAAAGATAGCGACCGCCAACTTCGGTATTGAGAAGGGCGATCACTTGCGTGAACGAGGCCATCGCGGTTTTCTGACCCGCAGTCTTGCCTGCATTGTCGAGCGTCAGCGTCGCGCCGGCGGCGGCGCCCTTGACCTGACTGCCCGCGCTGGTGATGCCGTCCAGCGAGAGGTTGGCGATGTTCAGGCGTGTATTGAGTACCGTACCGGTGTTGTTGTTGCTCGCGATACGCGCAAGCTGTGAACGCAATCCCGTCGCGGCGCCCGAATCGACACCCAGACCCGCATAGGAATTCGTCTTCTTCCCTGACGCAAGCTGCTTCGTCAGATCGTCGAGCTGGGCCTTGAGGTTGATAATGGATGAGCCGAGATACGATGTCCGGCCACTAACGCCCTCGATGGTCATGGTTACCTCACAACACCTGCATCAACGACTGGAACATCGAATTGACGGTGGACATCACCCGCGCATTTGCCGAATAAGCATTCTGCAGCGCCAGCAGATTGGCCATCTCTTCGTCGATATCGACGCCAGACACCGAATCCATTTTCTTCTGCAGCGTGGCCAGCACGACATCCTGACCATCGGAGAGCTGTTGCGCCGACGCAGCCGCGCTGCCTTGCATACTCGTAAATTGCTGCGTGAAACCGAGCAGCGTACCTTTGTAAGGCGATGTGGCCGATCCGATGCCGGTCGACGACGAATAGCTGTAGCTGGTCGAAGTCAATTGCTTGAGGATGAAATCCGAGCGCGTGGTATCGCCCGCAGGAGTCGAAGCGCCATAAACGATCAGACGCGACGGATCGGCCAGCAGCGCCGAGTTGACGGTGATGCGTCCGGCAAGTCCCGTCTGCTGCGCTCCGTACGCGGTGATCGTGCCGCTATAGGGGTAGCCGCCATCGGTGAACAACGGCAATTCCGGGCCGCCGCTGGTGAGCGAGGTTGTTGTCGTCGTCACCGAGGCCGCATTGACATCGGCGAGACCTGCCGCGCCATCGTCCAGAACCCGCAATGTCGATCCGGACGGGTTCGAGAACTGAAGACCCGCGCCGCCGAGCGCCGCGTTGAGCTGTGTCAGCACCGATCCCATGCCGCCGGAGAAATCGATACCGATCACCTTGTCGTTCGGATCGACCGTTGCGTCATCCTTCAGCGGCAGAACGCTGGGATCATCGACCCGAACGATGGAGAGGTTGTGTTGTGTATTGGTGATCGTATCCGTGTAGGTCAGGTGAATAATGTTGCCCGACTGAAGACCGGACAAATCAAGATCGAATCCGGTCTGCGCGCCGGATGCCGCGGCAGTACCGCCGGTCGTCTTGTCGGACAGCGCACTGGCCATCGCGGCGGCGAGCTGATCCACCTGGGTCTGTGCCTGCACCAGCGACTTGTCGCGCAACTCGAGATAAGCCGCGATCGCGCCTGACCGGATCGACCCGCTGGCCACCAGATCGATGCCGCCACCGTTGGCGTAACTAATTGTGATGGAGCCGAGCGTGCTCTTCTCCGGGTCGGCGTTCCATTGCGTGTTCGGCGTCACCGTACCCTGCGCATTGAACGACAAGTGCGCCGCGTCCGATCCGCCGACAAGCTGAACACCCGACATCGTGTAGACGGAAACCTGATCGCCGTTTCCGGGAACGACGCGCACGTCCATCAGTTGCGACAGTTGCGTGATGTACTGGTCACGCTGATCGAGCATCGCAGCAGTGGCGGCGGTCTGCCCAACGCTTCCCTGCAGCTGCTTGTTGATGTTCGCGATCTGGGCCAACGCATTGTTGGCCATCGAGACCGAGTTGGTCAGACCGAGTTCGGCGCTGTTGCGCAGCGACTGGATGCCCTGCGACGTCGCATTCAGCTGTTGCGCCATCGACTGCACCGCATTGATCACGCCGATCCGCGCCGACTGTGAGTCCGGGCTGGTCGAGAGCGCCTGAAGCGCTGATGTCAACGCATTGAAGTTTGCTTCCAGCGTCGACGATGAACTCGGATCGCCATAAATGCTTTGCAAGTTACTGAGAAAGCTCGCGCGCGTGCTCGCATATGTCGCGCCGGATGTCTCGGTGCGCAACTGCGACTGGATGTATTCGTCGAGCGTGCGGTTGACACCGATGGTCTGGACACCGGTGCCCGTCGCCATCTGCACCTGAACGGACGTCTTTCGGATGTAGCCGGGCGTTTCCGCATTCGCGACATTGGACGAAACCAGCGACAGCGCCGCCTGGTTCGCCCGCAGACCGGACATCGCCGTTGAAAGAGCTTGGCTCAGACCCATAACAAACTGCCCATCTCATGTCGCTTCACGCGACGGTCCCTTCAAGCGGCTATCGCAGGACGTTCAGGAGATCCTGCGCCATCTGATTTGCGGTGGTGATGACCTTGGTGTTCGCCGAATAAGCCTGCTGAGTCACAATCAGTTTGGTGAATTCGTCGGCAATATCGCTGTTCGAGCCTTCGAGCGCGGAGCCGGTAATCGTGCCGCCCTTGCCGAAGATCGCCGGACCGGACTGATCGGTCACCTGGAACGCGCCGCCGTCGATGCGCTTGAGGAAGTTCGCGCCATTGAAGGTTGCAAGCACGATCTGCGCAAGATCGATGTTGCGGCCGTTCGAATAATTACCGACCACGCGGCCGTTGTCGCCAATCGACACGGTCTGCAGCGAGCCCGCGGGGAAGCCGTCCTGATGAATGTCGTTGACCTGCGCGTTGCCGTTGGCATCGGCGAAGGATGTCAGACCGCTCACGCCGAAGTTCACGGTCACGTCGCCAAGCGTAATGCCGCTGATGGTTGGCGCCGTCAGGGTCACCGAAGCGATGGCCGGTGTCAGTTGGCCATTCGCGCTGAACGTGAAATCGGTGCCGACATTCTGCCAGGCCGTCGCCGCGCCCGTGGCGTTCGGATCGACCTGATAGAACAGATTCCACTTGTCGGTATGGCCGGGGCCGAGCGTCGACGAATCCATCTTGGCCCAGCGGAACTGGATGCTGACCGGCGAACCGGAGATATCGTAGCCCGTGGTCGCGCCGCCCGAAATCGACTCGGAAATGAAGGTCGCCGAGTCGGAGCCGACCACCGTTCCCGCGCCAGCCGTGCCGCCGCCGAGACGGTTCACGGCGACAGGTCCGGAGAAGCCAAGCGCCGCGAATGCAGTTGCGTTGCTCGAGCTGACGGCAAGATTGTTGACGATGCCGGTGTGCAGCACGACCGAACCGTTGGTGACGGTCGATGACAGCGACGAGTTGCCGCTCAATCCGTCGATCTTGTCGAGCAGATGATCGACAGTGCTATCGATAGGAATGTTGTTGGCGTCATCAAGGCCGCCCGAGGCGGTGAAGGTGATGGTGTTGCCGTTTACGGTGATGGTGTCGCCGACTGCAAAGCCCACCGAGAGCGAGTTGGTGTTCGCGCCGCCGGACAGCGCGGTTGAACCGTTGATCTTGGTCGGCGTGGTCAGTGCACTGTTGACCGATGCGCCGCTGGTGGCGTTGTCCAAATAAGGCAGCGGCGGCGTACCAACCGTGCTCGGATTGACCGTGAAGTCGCCGACGTTCAGCAATTCCGAACCCGGAATGGACGTGTCGTGCTTGGTGGTCAACGGATAGGATGCGAGGTTGGCGCGGTAGGTCACGGTTGTGGTCGGCTGCGCGGGCAGGAAGTCGCTGCCGAACTTCAGAACCTGCGGGTTGCTGCCGGTGACATTGCCCGTGGTCGGGTCGATCGGAATGCCTTCAAGATAGTAGCCGGCGCCGTTGACGAGATAGCCGTTCTTGTCGAGCGTGAAATCGCCGCGACGGGTGTAATTGTCCACGCCGTTAAAGATCGGGTTGTTGTCGGTGAAGCTGCCAGGCTTCTGCACCACGAAGAAGCCGTCGCCGCTGATCGCCATGTAGGTGGAAACGGCGGCACTCTGCACGTCGCCCTGCACCGTGTTGGTTTCGCGCGACGCTGTGGTCACGCTGCCCGCCTTCTGATCGTTCACACCGGTTTCGGGAATGAGATCAAGGAAGGAGGTATCGATCCGCTTGAACGCCGTGGTCTGCGAGTTCGCGATGTTGCCGGAGATATTTTCCAGCGCGTAAGATTGAGCACGAAGACCCGCGACGGACGTATTAAGAGCCCCAAAGATACCCATTACATAGTCTCCAGCTTCGATCCGGGCGGCCCGCCGGTGCCCAAGTGTCACGGCCGCAGTCGAAGAAGAGATCGCAAACGCTGTGCCAACAGCGTTTTATAAACAAAATCAATGCATTAAAAGAATGACCCCGGTCAAAGGACCGGGGCACAATTGCCTAGCGGGGCAAGAATTGCCGCGCAGATCAGGTTGTTGATCCGTCCGCCGGCTTGAACGTCAGCGCCAGCCCGTTCATGCAATAGCGCAGGCCGGTCGGCTTCGGGCCGTCATCGAACACATGGCCGAGATGGCCGCCGCAACGCCGGCACAAGGTCTCGGTCCGCACCATCATGAAGGTGCGATCGGACTTCTCGACAATGGAGTTGGGCAACGCCTGATAGAAGCTCGGCCAGCCGGTGCCGCTCTCGAACTTCGTCTCCGACGCGAACAACGGCAGATCGCAGCCCGCGCAGGCGAAAGTCCCCTTGCGCTTTTCCTTGTTCAGCGGGCTTGTGAAGGGGCGCTCGGTTCCGGCTTCGCGAAGGACATTATACTGGGCGGGAGAGAGTTGCTTCTTCCACTCCGCCGGCGTCTTTTCGATTTCGAACTTCTCGGTCGTTTTCTCGCCGGCGCTGGCGCTGCCAAGGCCAAGCCAGCGGAAGGCCGAGAAAGCGGCGACGCTCGTCGCAGATGCAAGCAGGATACGGCGGTCGATCATGGTCAAAGCTCCGTGCACGTCGGAAAATAGACTGTCCATCACGATCTACGGTCCCTGCCGCCAAAAGTTACAGCATTGCAGTTCCGGCCTGCTCACTTTCCCGCGAGCGCATGGCCGTAGAGGTCATCTTACCGCAATAACCCCGGCGAACCGGCGTTATTCACGGTCAGGCGCCCGGCCCGCGCCGGTCGTCGTGCATGGCCGCAGACGCATGCTGCCGCGCAATCGAAGCCTGCGCCTTTGCTGAAGCGATCCGCGCCTCCCTCGCATATTCCCGTGCCAGTTCCCGATCGCGCGCGCGCTCCCGGAACCGCGACAGCGCACCGGCGGCGGCGGAGTGGCCGCGCGACCAGATGTCCATCGCCTGCCCCGCAACGCGTCCGGCCGCTCCCCCGGCCCAAACCAGTTCAAATGGAGAAAACAGCCGCCAGCGATCGTCGCCGGCAAAAATGCTGCGCGCCAGAAGCTGGCCGCCCATAGCCGTTGTGTTCAGTCCCTGCCGCCCAAAGCCGCTGAGGACCCAGAGACCCGGCTGAACCTCGCCGATCTGAGGCATCCCGTGCACGGTCTGGCCGAACATGCCGCTCCAGCTTTCTGCAACAGTCACCGGCCCGAGCTTTGGAAAAATCGCTGCAATGCGGTTCTGAATGCGCTTTGCATAACGTCGCGGATCGCCCTGCCATGTCGTTTCCGGGCTGCACCACAGCAACCTGTCGCCCTGAACAACGCGGAAATGATCGATGCCGTGGGTATCCATCACCGATCCCTGAAAAGCGATGACCTCTGCAAGCCGATCGCCAAGTGGTTCGGTCAGCGCAGCATAACGCCAGGTCGGCAGCAGCGTTGCCGTGAGACGGTGGCTCGGCGCACCGAGATGCGCGTTGCCTGCAAGCACGACGTGGGTGGAGCGCAGCTTAGCCGATGGCGTGAACAGGCGCTTGCGAATCCCGGCGGGATCTATCCCGACCACCGGCGTGTCTTCAAAGATTCTCACGCCTGCGCTTTCCGCCAGCGCAGCAAGTCCGCGGACATACGTTCGCGCATCGATCTGGAAGGCTTTTGGAAAATGAATCGCATGGAAGTAGCGATCCGTCTTCAACACCTCGCGCACGCGGTCGGTCTGCCAGCCTTCGATCGTGGCACCGAAATCCTCGCCCAGCGTCTGCAAACGGCTGATGAGTTCATCGCCGGTATCGACCTTTGAAACCTCCAGCGCACCCTCCGTGAGGGTGATGCCCGGCATGGGAGCGGCCGTGGCACGAACATATTCAGCGCCTTCCTGCGCGAGATTCCACAACTCGCGCGCATCTTCGAAGCCGACACGCTCGATCAGATCCGATACCGCCACACCATATCCCGGCATGACCGTTCCGAGATTGTGGCTTGAGGCATTCCAACCAATGCTGCGGCCATCGAGTACCACCACGCTCGCGCCTCGGCGGGCCGATTCAAGCGCCACCGTCAGGCCGGCAAGCCCCCCGCCGATGACGCAGATATCGACATCGAGATCGAAGCTCAGGCCTTGGCGGCTGGGTTCATCGACCGGGGAATTTGCAGAAGATTCTTCCATGCCCATTGTTCCGGAAATCGCAGGCCGCAACTTGTCTGTTTTCTGGGTGTAACGGTACTCGCGCCCGCCACACGTTCTGCGGTAACTTGTACACTAAACCGGGCCATGCCCTAGTGGCCTGAATCCGAAGCTGACAACGTTTTCCAGAACGAGACCGCGATATGCGCCGCCTGATCCTGCTCCGACATGCCAAAACTGAGCGGGACGCCCCTTCCGGCAAAGATCATGATCGCCGTCTTGACGAACGGGGTCATCGTGATGGCGCAGAGATCGGTCGTTGGCTTGCCGCTGAAGACTATCGCCCTGACCTCGTGCTGGTCTCTGCCGCAACGCGTGCGCAGGAAACCTGGACGCTGGTCCGCGCCGCAATGCCTTCCGTGCAAGCGCGTCACCTGCCCGAATTGTACGGCGCCAGCACATCCGAGTTGCTGAAGGCCATTCACGGCGCAACAGCCTCGGATCCGAAATGCCTGATGATCGTCGCGCATAATCCCGGCCTGCATGAGCTTGCGCTCGCGCTGATCGCGGGGGGCGACAAGGATGGCCGCCGAGCGTTGGATGCCAACCTGCCGACGTCGGGCGTCGTCGTAATCGATTTCAAGATCGACGACTGGGACGACATCGGTTTTCGCGGCGGCGAGTTGGAGCGCTTCGCCAGCCCCAAGCTGCTGAAAGAGTGGTCGGACGGATCATGAGGCCTGCGACAACAAGGCTATCTTGCATCTTGCCGCACGAAACTTCATCGTACGCGCGGCCATGTACGCAAACCGTGGCAGCAAGCCATGCCGTTTTCTAGCGAAGTCTGTCTTCGGGCTCGACCCGAGGTTGAATTCCGGCGCATGAAGTAAACGCGTCACAATTCGTTGCGAGCGGAGAGACCGATGTTCCAGTCCATCCTCGTTCCCATCGACCTCGCCGACACCGATCTGGCCAAGCCCGCGATCGAGACGGCGGCATCGCTGTCGAAATCCTCAAACGGCACAGTGCGGCTGGTCAACGTCATGCTGATGACGCCGGTTATGCTGGCCGAATATGTGCCGCCTGATTTCGATGTCCAGCAGCGGCAATCGGCCGAAGAAGCGCTGGCTATCGTCGCGCGCGAATCTGGAATCGAGAGCCGCCGCATTTCGGTCGCCGTCCGGCAGGGCGGCATCTATCACGAAATCCTGGAAGAAGCCGCTGACATCGGCGCGGATCTGATCGTGATGACATCGCACCGCCCATCGATGCAGAGCTATTTTCTCGGCTCGAACGCGGGACATGTTGTCCGATATGCAAAATGCTCAGTGCTCGTGGTGCGACACTGATGCAAGATATGATGGCGTAATCGGCTTCTCTCCAGCCCGCGCATCGGCTACTGTCCCGCGCCGCCAGTGATCCCCATCATCAGGCGGTAAGGTTTGGCCGGGCCGGCCAACGATGCCCGGCCGAGCTGACCTCAAGCATCGCTCGCGCACATCGCCTTCCAGATAATATCTGGCTTCAAGGCAAAACGGCTCCGAGAGAAGACCGATTCAGGGCAAAACATCCCCGGGCAGCGCATCGAACGTGTAGCCGCGCGGCCGGTTACGGCGCATGAAGCCGCCGATCTGCCAGACAAACCAGCCGCCAAAACCAGCCAGAAACAGCGCACCGGCAAACTCGGCCATGATCAGCGCACGGACAAACAATCCCAGAAGCGAGATACCGATCAGCGCCATCACGGCTAGCCCTGCCACGTACAACACCGGATTGATCCCGGCGATGAGGCGGGCGCGACTACCAATTTGCGCAAGGCGGCGATGCAACTCCGTGATGAACGCGCGGTATTCGTTATCCTGACGCGCCATCTGCGAGATGGAATGCCATGTCGTCGAGTACACTGCGATACTCTGGCCATTTTGCATTGCGATGTCAGCACGAAAGCGCCATGCCTGCATCGAGGCGGGACGATACGACAGCCGGATCGCGGCAATGCTTTCCAGCGGCCATAGCGCCACCTTTGTCGCCTGTACCGTCAAACCGGCATCGGATAACGTGAGTTGCTTCGCGCCGCCCGCAAGCGATGACTTGAAAAGATAATGCGTGCCGTCGCCGGTCACCGGTCCCTTGGTGGACGGTGGGCGCAACGATGTGAGCAGTCCCGAGAGCATCCAGCGTCCTTAAAGTCCGGCGCGTGCTTGCGCCTGGGGCGGACTTTACCCTACAAGATGTGGAAACAGCCAGAAGCGGCTGCACAGCTCCCGTCCGGCGAATATCGTCACCATGGCAAAACCGGCCTATTTCTCCCGCCACATCGTTCTCGCCGGATCGATCCTGTTCGGCGTCCTGCTGGCGCTTGGCATCCACATCATCATCCAGCGATTCAATCTCAATCTCGGCGACCTGTGGCGGACGGATGTGCCCGAATTGATCCCGGCGCGCGCGGCACTCGCGTGGTGGCTCATCGGCGCGGTGGCGTTTCTCGCAGGCTTTATGTCCGCTTCGCTGAAGAACAGCGCCGTCTCGGGCCGCATGTCGCTGCGGTTGCGCCAATTCCTGATCGCTGTCGGCGTCATCATGCTTGCTGCGGCGGGACAGGCCGCCTCGGCGCCAAGTCCGATCCCGACACTCTCCGGCGCGCTGGCTGGCGTCGCCGCACTCGGCCTCGGCGCAGTCATGGCGTTATGCGGCGCGCAGTTCGCGTTGCGCCGGTCCTGATCGCCGCCCGCGAGGTCGCCGCGGCGTTTTGCCTCGATTGATCCTGAATATCCGATACATGAATCGGGAATGGCTGATGAAACGAAAACGCTCGCCTCCACCTTTCGCACGCGACCGTCGTTCCCCACATAAAACAGGCGGCGTTATGCAAATGCCGGCCGAATGTGAAGCGCAGATGACGGTGCAACGACCTTGATTTTCCGCCATTAACCGCCAATTGCGCTGCAAAATCACCCTATTTTCCACGCGCCGGATTTCGCGTATGAGTACCGCCGCAGCCGCTTGCTCACTGTCGCCTCAATCGGCTTTTATAGACTTCGCGCCCCGCCGGGAGGACGAATGCAACAATTGTTGAGCACGCTTGGGCGTGTTTTCAGGGAACGAATTGGCTGGAAACTGGTCGGCATCGCCGCCAGCCTGATCATCGTGACCATTGCGATCATGCATCTGTTCCGCACCCTCAAGGGCGTGGACACGGCCATCGTTCTGACTGCCCTCGCCGAGAAATCTCAAGGGCAGATCGCGCTGGCCGCACTGTGCGTGCTGTGCGCGTTCTTCACCCTGACGTTCTACGATCTGTTCGCGCTGCGCACGATCGGGAAGATGCATGTGCCCTATCGCATCGCCGCGCTGTCGAGCTTCACCAGTTACACCATCGGCCATAACATCGGCGCCACGGTGTTCACCGGCGGCGCGATCCGCTTCCGCATCTATTCCGACTGGGGACTGACCGCGATCGACGTCGCGAAAATCTGTTTCATCTCCGGCCTGACCTTCTGGCTCGGCAACACCTTCGTACTCGGCATCGGCATGATCTGGCATCCTGCCGCCGCGTCATCGATCGATCTTTTGCCTGAAAGCGTCAACCAGTTAATCGGCGTCGGCTTGCTCGCAGGCATCGCCGCGTACCTGGCATGGATCGCCACAGGCAAGGGCCGGCGCCAGCTCGGCAAGGACGGCTGGAAGGTTCATCTGCCCTCCGCGCCGCTGACCGCGCTGCAGATCCTGATCGGCGTCGTCGATCTCGCCTTCTGCGCCCTTGCGATGTATCTGCTCGCGCCGGCCAATCCCGATCTGGATTTCGTGACACTCTCCGTGGTGTTCATTCTCGCCACGCTGCTCGGCTTTGCCAGCCATGCACCGGGAAGCCTTGGTGTGTTTGATGCGGCCATGCTGATTGGCCTGCCAATGCTCGGCAAGGAACAGCTGCTTGCCTCGCTGCTGGTATTCCGCATCCTTTACTTCCTGATCCCGTTCGCCACCTCGATCACCATCATGGGCGTGCGCGAATTGTGGCTCAGCGTCATCCAGCCCTGGCAACAGAGCCGGAAACTGCAGCCAGCGCCAGCCGTCGCGCAGCCGTCGCAACAACAGCCTCCCAAGCAGGCGGCGGAGTAATTCCGCGCACAAAGATGTGGCTTGTGGGGTGCCGGGACGTCCTTTACGTTCCGCGCACCTCCCACATTTTAGCCTCATCCATCGGCTTCAAAACCAGCATGACCCGCGCCATTCGCCTGCCGCTCAGGGCCAAACTTTTGGCTGCCTCGTTCACAATCGCAACGCTTTGCAGCGCGATTGGCTCTGCGCACGCACAAACACAGATTGTCCCGCCCTCCGCCGCGCCCGCCGTCCAACCCGCGACGGACATGCAGATTTCCTGGGAAGTCCGCAACCGTTTCCGCCTGTTTCGCGAAGAGCGCGATTTCACCCTGCAGGTGAATGCCCTCAACGGCCGTAGCATCCTTGCTGCCGAGCAAGCGCTGGCGACGCAAAGCGATGGGCGCGGCTGGGCGCGCAACACACTCTCACGCCTGTGCATCGATCAATCCGGACGCGTCAGCGAGCCGTGCACACGCGACGGTGTAAAGGAAAGCTACCTCACCCCGCTCGATCATCCGATCACCGTGCGCCTGACCGGCGCGGTGCCGGTCGGCGCGACCTGTGCATGGACCTTCGAGGACGGCGATCCGCCGCGCCAGTCGACGCTCGACTGCGCCGAGCCGATCAACCTGCGCGTCCGCTACGGCCGCCCCACACCCGTCACTGTCGATGTCTCGAGCGGACCAGACGCGCCGCAGCGCGTGACAACCCAGATCGCGGTACGCGATGTTTTTATCGCGGGCCTCGGCGATTCCATCGCGTCGGGCGAGGGCAATCCCGACAAGCCAGTTGCGCTGTCCGATGACGGCTTCTGCTTCCGCTCCTATCTCGGCGGCCCCGCCGGCATGTATTTCCGCCCCGGCCGCGCCGGCTTCAAGGGTGCCCGCGCCTGCGACACATCCGACGGTTCAAGCCTGCAGAACTGGCAACGCGCCGGCGCGCAATGGATGAACCCGGCGTGCCACCGCTCGCTCTACAGCTACCAGACCCGTATGGCGATTGCGCTGGCCGCGCAAAATCCGCAGATCGCGGTAACTTACCTGCCGCTGGCCTGCACCGGCGCAACCATTGACGCCGGCATGTTCGGATCACAGCGCGCTCGGGAATGCGTGGTCGGCAAGAACGGCCTGACCTGTCAGGGAACGGTGAACGCGCAAATCGCCGAACTGCGCGAAGCGCTGGCGGCGGCGACAAAACGGCAACCCGAGCGGCAGCTCGATCTGATCCTGCTGTCGATCGGCGCGAACGACATCGACTTCTCCGGTCTCGTCGCCGACGTGATCGTCGAGCGGCAAACCGAACGCGCGCTGTCACGCCGCTCCGGCGTACTGAGTTCGGTCGATGAAGCACGCTCAACCTTGCAGCGAGAACTGCCCCGCGACTTCAGCAAGCTGCGTCAGGCGCTGAAGCCGCTGGTCGGCGGCGATCTCGCCCGTGTGGTTTATGTCTCTTATGCAAATCCCGCGCTGGTGAATGGCGCACCCTGCCCCGGCGGACGTGGCGGCTTCGACATTCATCCCGCCTTCAACGCCGATCCGCAGCGACTCGCGGAGGTGGTCAATTTCGTGCAGAACGAATTTCTGCCGCAGACCAGGAACCTCGCGCTCTGCAGCGGCGGCGTGCTGTGCGGCGATCAGGCCCGCGACCGCATGACCTTCGTCGATCAACACCAGGCAGCTTTTTCAAATCACGGATTCTGCGCGCGCTCCGAAAACGATCCGGCATTTGACCGCGAATGTTTCTCGGCCACCGGCGAAAGCTTCGTCAACGACATCGTCAACGCCGCGAACAGTCCACTGGTCTGCGGCGCCGGCGCCAGCGACTTCCGCGCCTATTCGCCTCGCGCGCGCTGGGTGCGCGACGCCAATGACAGCTACTTCACCGCGATGACCTATCCGCAGGCGCAGAAGGCCCCGACCAACCAGCCCGGCGACATTCACGACGCGACATGGGGCGTGTTGTCTGCGGTGTATGGCGGCGCGATCCATCCGACCGCCGAGGGCCATGCCGCGATGGCGGATGCGGCGCTGCCCGCCGCGATGAGCGTGCTGGGCCTTGGACTCTCGGAAACGCCGGTGACTGGCGAGCCGATCGCGCCTGTTCGACAATAATTAAATCCGTCAGCGGCAATGGTCATTCCGGGGCGCGCATCTTCGCGCGAACCCGGAATCCAGAATTACATCGGCAAGAATGGATTCCGGACCTGCGCCAAGAGGCGCATCCCGGAATGACGGTCGATAGAACGAGACCGCGTCAGTTCACGCCGAGCTTCTTCTGCAAGCTCGACGATGACGTCGTGTACTGGAACACGACGCGCTTTTCCGGGAAAACGTAACGGCTGGCTTTCTGTGCCATCAGCGCGCCTTCATGGAAGCCCGAGAGAATCAGCTTTAGTTTGCCCGGATAGGTGTTGATGTCGCCGATGGCGAAAATACCAGGCACATTGGTCTCGAACGCCTCGGTGTCGACCGGAATCAAGTTGTTTTCCAGATTGATGCCCCAGTTCGCCACCGGGCCGAGCTTCATGGTCAATCCGAAGAACGGCAGCATGGTGTTGCAATCAACCTTGAAGCTCTGATTGTCGTTGCCCTTCACCACAGCACCGGACAGCACGCCGTTCTCGCCCTCGAGCGCGGTCACCTGCCCGAGTTTCAGATCCATCTTTCCGGCAGCGACCAGCGCGCGCATCTGATCGACGCTGTGCGGCGCGGCGCGGAAGTCGTCACGGCGATGCAGCAGCGTCACACGCTTGGCGATCGGCTGAAGATTGAGAACCCAGTCCAGCGCACTGTCGCCGCCGCCGACGATCAGCAGATTCTTGTCCCGGAACTGCTCCATCTTGCGGACAGCATAAAAGACTGAGGTGCCTTCGTAAGCCTCGATGCCCGGCACAGGCGGGCGCTTCGGCTGGAACGAACCACCACCGGCCGCGATCACCACGACCTTGGTTTCGAACACTTTGCCCGCATCTGTCGTGACGCGGAACAGCGGCTCGCCGATCTTTTCGATGCTCTCGATCATCTCATTGAGATGGAAGGTCGGGTTGAACGGCTTGATCTGTTCCATCAGGGCATCCGTGAGGCCCTGACCGGTCACCATCGGGATCGCCGGAATGTCGTAAATCGGCTTCTCGGGATAAAGCTCCGCGCACTGGCCGCCCAGCTTGTCGAGGATGTCGACCAGATGCACCTTCATGTCGAGCAGGCCGAGTTCAAACACAGCGAACAGGCCGCAAGGGCCAGCACCAATAATCAGGACGTCGGTTTTGATCGGGTCGGTCATGGGCGTTCCGGCTTTGGCAGGGAAGAATGAGCGGGCGGGAAGCGGAAAATGCCGCTTTTGACGGCATTGTCTAACCAACCCAGCCCCTTGGGGGAAGTCATATTCCGCTTCCACCGGTCGCCCTCGCGCCTTGTGAGACGGCGATGTTTCCCGCTATGCAGGCTCCAAACCGGAGACCGCAGACGTGGATGCACCGACCCGCCCGAAACGCCAGTTCAAGCTCGCAGACTACCCGTTCCGCCTGACCGATAATGTCCGCTATGGCGACCTGGACCCGAACAAGCATGTCAATAACGGGGTGTATTCGACTTATTTCGAAACCGCCCGCGTCACCCTGCTGCGCAGCGGCGACCGCGGCCTGATGCCGAAGGGCCTGAGCTGGATGCTGGTGCATCTGGCGATCGACTTCCGCGCCGAAATGCACTGGCCCGGCAGTTTCGAACTCGGCATCGGCGTCTCCAGGCTCGGCCGGACCTCGGCGACATTCGAGCAGGTTGTGTTCAACGGAGATGTCTGCGCGGCGTCGGCGGAAGCCGTGACAGTGCTGGTCGATGCGGCGACACGCAAACCTACGCCGCTGACGCCCGATATCATCGAACGGTTCCAGCCGTGGATGTTGCACACCATCGCGTGATGGGTGTTGCCGCGGCAACCGTCTGCCTCTAAAGCTCCAACTGGAATTCCGAGTCGAACGGACGGTTTCCGTCATGCTCACCTTCTCGACCGATGACCTGCGCCCGCGCGAGCGGTTCGACTACTGGTGCGAAGTGCGCGCCCGTAACCTGTTTGGCGTGACCATCTCGCTGCCGCAGGACGAACGGCAGCACTTCCAGGGGCGGTTCACAGCTCTCCCGGTCGGCGGTGCAACCCTCAGCAAGATGCAGGCGTCGCCTTACAACGTGTCGCGCAGCGCAACCGACATTTCCCGCGCATCGAGCGACAGCCTGTGCATCTATCAACAGACCAGCGGTGCCAGTTGGTTCAGTACCCGCAACGGTAGCGAATTCGTGGTGCAGACCAACGACATCGCCATCAGTCATACAGACGTTCCCTACCTGACCCGTCCCGCGATTGCACACGGCTTCGATCTGCGCGTCCTGAAAATCCCGCTGGCGGGCCGCAACCTGCCCGCACGCAGCAGGTTGCACCTTGCACCTTCGCCGATCCGCAACGACCCCCGCCTTTCGATGGTGATCTCTACATCATTCGCGATTCTCGCCACCGAGGCCGCCCAAGACCCAGGCGCCGACTACGACGCGGCGGTCCATCATCTGGCGCAACTGGCGCTGCTGGCGCGCGGCAGCGTTCCGGCCGGATCACCCGACAGCCGGGCCGCGCTCCGGTTCGGATTCTTGCAGGCTGCGCGCAGCGTTCTAGCGCGTGATCTGCAACGGCCCGGCCTGTCACCTGCAAGCGTTGCCGCCGCGCTCGGGATTTCGGTACGGCAACTGCACGTTCTGTTCGAGCCGACAGGTTCGAGTTTCTCGCGCACGCTGATCGCGATGCGGCTCGCCGAAGCCCGCCGGTTGCTGCAATTGCAACAGGCACTCACCGTGACAGACATTGCCCACGCGTGCGGGTTCGACAGCCTGTCGACCTTCTACCGCGTCTTCCGCATGGCCTATGGCGTGACGCCCGGCGATATCAGGGCCACTGCCAGCAACGCCTTATGATCAGCTTCTCCACCGACGAGTTACGCCCGGAGGACCGCTTCGATCACTGGTGCGAAGTCCGCGGCAAGAGTCTGTTCGGTGTCACGATCGAATTGGAGCGCGAAAAGCGCGCCGATTTTCAAGGCCGTTTTTCTGCGGTCCCGATCGGCAACGCCGTTCTTGCCGAGATGACTGCATCCTCCTATCGCGTCGGCCGCACCGCCGCCGATATCGCGCGCGTTTCCAGCAACAGCCTGAGTATCGGGTACCAGATCCGCGGTCCGGGCTTCGTAGACATCGGGCGCGGCCGGGTTCATCGCATCCGGGAGGGCGACTTCACGGTCAGCCATTCCGACCAGCCGTTCATGGGGACACCGGAACGCAGCGACGGCTTTCACTTCCGCACGCTGAAAATTCCGTTGACCAGCGATATCCTGCTTGGCGCGCGCGCATACAACCTTGCGCCGTATCCGCTCAACGGCAGCGCGAAGCTGACGCGCCTGATTGCCGCGATGTTCGCCGCGCTATCAGACCCGGACCCCGCAATCTCTCCCGAACACGACATACAGCACATTGCCCGGCTTGCGCTGCTGGCCCGACAACGCCTCTCTCCGGGATTTCCCGAAAGCCGCGCGGCCTTGCGCGCGGGATATCTTCATGCCGCACGCGGTGTCATGAAGCGCGATCTGCATCGTCCCGACTTGACGCCTGCATCGGTTGCCGCTGAACTTGCGATCTCGCTGCGCCAGGTCCATGTCCTGTTCGAGCCGACAGGCTTTTCATTCGCGCGCACACTGACCGCGATGCGGCTCCGGCAGGCGCGCAAGCGGCTCGAAACCATGCCGACTCAGTCGGTGACGGATATCGCCTATGCCTGCGGTTTCGACAGCGTCGCGACATTCTACCGGGTGTTTCGTGCCAGTTTCGGCATGACACCGCGCGATGTGCGGATGGCCGCGCGCGGCGGATAGCTCACATCGCTTGCGCCTGCGTCTCGCAACAAAAAAATCCGGCCCTGCGCGGAATGGGAAGACCGTATCTCGCCAAAATGCCAAGCTGCTCATGAATGCTGCAAGCTCTGCTTCAGGATGGACTTGCCGACAGTTTTCATGACGAAAGAGTGCTCGCTTCTTTATTTCAGCGATACTTTCATCACCTAAAAATTTCCCTCGCATCAAATTGTGACCCCGGCGCTACAAGCCGGAACAGACTCGGCTTTTTCGCGCCTTCGCCGAGGCGTGCTGCGCGCAATGAGACGACGGCATTGCGCCGATCTGCAACACGTTCAGCCAAAGGACCTGTCCGCCCGGCTAGCGGAGCGCGCAATGCAGGTGGCGGGCCGCCCATGAATGCCCTCCTGAGGTCACCACCATGCATGGTCTGCCATCGTCGCTCGCCATCGCGCTCCGGCTCACTGTCGCGATATGGATTTTCGGATTGGTCGCATGGCTGATGGGCGCGGACGGGCGCATCGTCGCCGCGACCTTTGTCGTCGGAGCCGCGACGGCGCTGATCGAATGGAGTGTTGCCGGAAAAGAAACTGCGCGGCTTGAAGATGGGTCAGCCGCGCCGGAAGACGATAACCTTACGCCTGACGCTCGGGCGTCGACACAACAAGTCCGTCGAGTTCGGCGGTCACCTTGATCTGGCACGACAAGCGCGAATTCGGACGCACGTCGTAACCGAAGTCGAGCATGTCTTCTTCCATCGGCGTCGGCGAGCCGACCTTCTCGCGCCAGGCCTCATCCACGTAGACATGGCAGGTCGCGCAAGCGCAGGCGCCTCCGCATTCCGCTTCGATTCCGGGAATCGCATTGCGGATCGCTGCTTCCATAACGGTCGCGCCGGCCTCCACGTCCACGGAACGGGTGGTGCCTGCGTGATCGGTGAAGTTGATTTTGACCATGATTGTCGAGCTGCCCGGATAATTCAGATTGAGCAGTCCTATAACGGGTCAGTCCAAAGGATACCAGCACCGACGGGGATAAAAGCGGCCCGGATCAAGACCGGTTCAGCATCCGCCCGATGGTCTGCCGGGCTTCCTCGACGGTCTGTTGAAGCAGCTCGATCGCAGTCGTCAGATCGCCGCTGTTTTTCATGGCGGCTTCGAGGCCGAGCGCCGCTTCTGCAACCCGAAACGCGCCAATGGCGCGCGCCGAGCCCTTGAGGGTGTGCGCTAATGCGCCCGCATCCGTGGGCATGGTCTTGATCCGGGCGATCAGTTCACCGCTCTGGGCCGAGAAAAGCGCGAGAACTTCAGCCTCCAGCGCGGCCTCGCCGAGCGTCATGCGCCCCAGATGCTGGACATCGATGGCGGAATCTTCCGGAACCAGCGGGGGCGATGGCATCCAGTTCAAATGCTCCAAATTGAGTGATATGGCCCATCCGGGATTGCTGACGGCGCCGGATCAATCCGGCCCAGAATACCTGCAGGCAATCACAGCAATGGTTAATGAAACGTATCGCCCATTCGCCACCATTTAGCCATGTTTTTGCCGTGCCGCCGCCTAAAAATACCAAAGTGCTTTTGAAAACTGTTGATTTCTTAAAGCGTTAACCCTCGCGCCGTTAACGATGATTAAAAATGAATTAACTCCTGCCATTTCATTCGACCGACCGAGCCAATAGGATGTTTGTGGAAGTGCGGGACAACCGGCGAGACAAATCGGCGACGTAACTGGCTGTCGGCCGATGGTATCGGGGCAACATTCGAAGGCGCGCGACTTCAGCGGCAGCCACTTGCGAATGCGAAAAAGTAAAGGCGTGCGGGACACATGGCAAAGAATCCGAAGGTCAAGGATCCAACCGAAGTTGCTCTTTCGGCGATTGAGGAAGCCCTCAACATGGGCGACCTGCCCCAGTCCGACCCGGGACGGGACGCTTCCTTCAACGACTCTTCGCTCGGCGCCGCCAACCGCGGCTCTGACCTGCGCCAACCCTCCAGTGATCTTGGCAGCGCAAGTTTCGATCGCCTTCCCGCGAACGACGATCGCGAAACCATCGGCAATATCCTACAGGCCATTCAGAAGGGCCGTCCGCGCCGCAACGCCTATACCGTCGCCACGCTGTTCTCCGGCCTCTGGATCGCCGGCGTCGGCTTCATCGCCTTCGCTTTCCTGCCTGCGCTCGAAACAATTATCGGCCAGGGCAGCGCCGGCTTGCTGGCAATGGTCGGCCTGCTCGCGGTTCTCGTCGCACCCCTGCTCCTGTTTTACTTTGTGGCCGGCATGGCCTGGCGCAGCCAGGAAATGAGCATGATCGCTCAATCCATGGCGCAGATGGCCGTGCGCTTCTCCGAACCGGAACACGTCGCCAACGGCGCTATTGTCAGCGTTGGTCAGGCGATCCGCCGCGAAGTCGCCGCCATGGGCGACGGCGTTGAGCGCGCCATTGCACGCGCCGGTGAACTCGAAGCGCTGGTCGCCAACGAAGTTTCCTCGCTCGAGCGCGCCTACAGCGACAACGAAGTGCGTATCCGCGCCCTGCTGCAGGACATCGCCGTTCAGCGGGACAACCTCGTCGGGCAAGCCGAACAGGTGCGCAACGCCATTTCCGGGGTGCAGATCGACCTGCGTCAGGACATCGCCCTGATCAGCGACGCCATCGCATCGCGCGTCGATGAAGTCGCGAGCAGCATCACCGGCGCGCTCGAAGAGCGCAGCGAACATATCACCCGCGCACTCTCCAGCGCAGGCGACAACATGATCATCGCGCTTGGCGAGCGCGGCGGCGACCTGCTCGACCGCCTCGAGGAGGCCTCGACCCAGACCGCGGCAAGCGTGCTCGACGCCAGCGAGAAGCTGACCGCCAGCCTCAACTTCAAGACCGGCCACGTCCACGAGGAATTCGCCGATCTTGCCGACCGCGTTCACGACTCTCTGAACGAGCGCCTCGACAAGATCACCTCCGAATTCGAGCAGCGCTCGACCGGCATCGTCGAAGGCATCATGTCGCGCTCGGAAGACGTCGTGACCAGCGTCGCGGATCGGACCGAACGTATCTTCGACTCGCTGAAGAATTCCAGCGACAACCTGCTGACGGAACTCGACACCCGCGGCGCCGCCCTGTCCGAGCAGATCGACGAAGCCGGCAACCGGCTGGCCGATCGTGTCCTGACCAGTGGCGACAAGGCCGGCGAAGCGCTTGACGTCACCGTCAGCACACTGGTCGCGAAGGTCGTGAGCCAGACCGAAAGCGCACACGAGACACTGAGCAACCAGATCAGCCTGTTCGACGGCCTCGTCAAGGAACAGGGCAACGAACTCGCGGAGCGATTGGCGCGCGACAGCGGCACACTCGGTGCGCTTATCACCCGCCATATCGCCGAGTTCGACCGCACCGTGAAAACCTACGGCGGCGAAATCGTCGAGCGCATGGGCCAGCACACCCAGGGTCTCGCCGAAAATCTCAAGACCTATGTCGACACCTTCGACAACCGCGTCACCGCGCACAGCACCGACTTGCACGCCAAGCTCGATCAGAGCCTCGGCGGCTTCAAGTCGGCGGTCGAAACCCGCATCGACACCTTCGACAACACGCTGCTCAGCAAGATCAACGCGCTTGAAGAGGTCGTCACCGGCCGCACCAAGGCCATCGAGGAATCCTTCGATGCCCGCGCCGCCGCTTTCAGCGACGCCGTGAGCGGTCGCGCCGCCTCCTTCACCTCGGTGATGGATTCGCGCACCAGCGCGTTCACCGATGCCATCGATAGCCGTGCTGTCGAACTGACCGCAAGGCTCGACAACCATACCGAGTTGCTCGCCCGCACCTTCGATAATCGCGTGGCCGAATTCACCACTACGATCGACACGCGTGCACAGGCCTTTACCGGCGCACTCAGCGAGCATGCCTCCGAGGTCGCGAAGACCTTCGACACCCGCACCGCCGAATTCGCAGAGGCCGTCGCCAATCAGACTGCGGCCTTCAAGGAATCCATTGACTATCGCACCACCGCGTTTACCGACACCATCGACAGCCGTACCACGGCCTTCGCCGATCTCATCGACGGACGCACCTCCGCCATCACCGAGCGGCTCAATAACGGCGCTGAAGCATTCACCACCGTTGTCGACGCCCGCACGTCCGCGATCACCGATGCGCTCGACACCCGTGCGCAGGCCTTCGCTGATGTGGTCAATTCCCGCACCGCAGCGATCAACGAAGCGCTCGACGCCCGTACCGCGACCTTCGCCGATATCGTGGATACCCGCACGGCGTCGGTGGTGCAGACCTTCGACAGCCGCGCCGCGGCTTTCGTCTCGGTCGTCGAAAACCGCTCCGCAACCATTGCCGATGCGATGGAAGCACGCGGCTCGCAGGTCATGGGCCTGATGAGCAGTGGCGTCGACACCATGGCCACGGCCATGTCGTCCCGCCTCAAGGACATCCAGGGCAACCTGGAGTTCAATGTCAGCGCCCTCGCCTCGGACATCGGCGCCCGCGTCGCGCAATTCGAGAACCTGCTCGATACGCGGGTCGAAGCGGCAGCCAACCGTGTCACCACCAGCGGCCAGCACGCGGCCGACGTGATCGGCTCGCGCAGCGATGAACTGGCGCTGACCATCAAGTCGCGCAGCGAAGAAGCCGAGCGGATGCTGACCGGCCTAATGTCCGACACCACCGCGACAATCCAGGGCGGCGCCCGCGTCGCACAACAGTCGCTGCTCAGCCTCTCCAGCGATGTGAGCAACCAGCTCAAGGCCGTCTCCGGCGAAGTCAGCGCCGAGTTGAAGGGCGTTTCGAGCGAGGTCGGATCGCACCTACGCGGCGTCTCCGGTGAAATCAGCACCGAGTTGAAGGCCGCATCCACCGAGGCATCCTCGCAACTGCGCGGCATCACCGGCGATGTCGGCGGTCAGCTCCGCGGGATCACCGGCGAGGTCGGCACCCAGCTTCGCGACATTTCCGGCGAGGTCGGCGGCCAGCTCCGCGAGATTTCCAGCGAGGTGGGCACCCATCTGCGAGGTGTCTCGTCTGACGTCAGCACCAGCCTCAAGGCCGTCTCCAGCGACCTCGAGCGCAGCGTCCAGATGGCGGCCCGCGAAGCGGAGAACACCCTCACCATCGCATCGACCGGCGCGACTTCGCAGATCAAGTCCGCCTCTGCCGAGATCGAGCGCACCATCGCGGTGTCGACCGACCGCTTTGGCTCAACGCTCAACGGCAAGGTGGAAGCGATCACCGGCGGCGTGCGTGAGCACACCGAACAGCTCGCCCAGCTTGTGGACAGCAAGCGCAGCGCGCTGATCGACGCCATCGCCGGCAAGGCCGCCGAAATTTCGTCGACCATCGGCAATGCTGCGGACTCCGCGCTCAAGTCGATCGAGAACCATGGCGGCGCATTCACCGTCGCGATGATGAACAACTCGTCGGATCTGGCCCGCCAGATCAACACCGCCAGCGAAATCGCGATCGGCGCCGTCAGCAAGTCGCTGAAGGACATCGATCAGACCTCGCGCGCGGCCATCGACCAGTCGCGTCAGGTTGCAACCTCGACCATCAACGAACTGCAGGAAACCTCCAAGATCCTGCGCACCGACACGCTCGCTCTGTTCGAGCGGCTGCGTGAAGGCAACATCCTGCTGCAGGAAGTGCTCACCGGCGCCCACGACAACCTCAACTCGCTGGAGCGCACGCTGGTCACGCGGGTTGCGGAGTTCGTCTCGACGATGAACGACGTTACCAGCCGCAACGGCGAAACCACCTCCACGCTGGAGCAGCAGCTTGGAGCCTTCACCAGCAAGACATCCGGCGCGCTGGAAAACCTCAACGCCCTGTCGACGCAGTTCGAAAACCATGGCCGCGCCCTGGCCGAAGCTGCCCAGATGATCGAGAAGAGCAACGACCGCGCCAGCGATTCCGTCGCCGACCGCAACGCCATGCTCGAATCGCTGGTGTCGAACATCGACCTGCGCACCCACGACCTCGACGAACGCCTGTCGCGCTTCACGCACTTGCTCGACGACTCACTGGCCGCCGCAGAAACACGGGCCCGCGACATCGCGCAGATCGTGGCGCAGACCGCAGGCTCCAGTTCGGCCGAAGTCAGCCGCCAGTTCGCAGCGGTCCGCGCCGCCGTCGAGGACGAGCGCCGCCAGACCTCGGAAGCCATGGCCGAACTCTACGACCAGGGCACCCGCGAGGCGGACAGCATGTTCCGTCAGGCTGCCGACAAGTTCGCGACCATCGTGCACGGCATGAAGCAAATGGCCTCCGAACTGCACAGCGAACTCGACGCGACCCGCGCCGAATTGCGCCGCGGCGTTCTCGAAGTGCCGCAGGAAGCTGCCGAGAGCACGGCGCAGATGCGGAAGGTCATCGTCGATCAGATCGAGGCACTGGCCGAGCTCAACCGCATCGTCGCCCGTCACGGCAAGGGCCTTGACGTCGCCACCGGCAATCGCGGTGGCCGCGAGGACGAACTTGCGATGGCCGGTGCCAGCCGCCAGGCCGTCTCGCAGCCCGTCCCGCGCCGTGACGCTGCCAGCGCATCGAACCTGCCGGCGCCGGATTTCGGTCCAGCTCCGCGCCGCACCGAAGCGCCCCCGGTCAGCCCCGTTGGTAACGGCGGCAATGACGGCTGGCTGTCGGATTTGCTGAACCGCTCGGATGATGGCCGCGCTGCCCAGCAGCCGCAGCGTCAGTCCGGCAATCCGCTCGAAGCGCTGTCACTCGACATCGCCCGGCTGGTAGAGCGCGACCTCGCCGCCGAGATGTGGGACCGCTATCAGCGCGGCGAACGCAAGGCCTTCTCGAAGCGGCTCTATACGCCGGCGGGTCAGAAGGCATTCGACGAAGTCTCGCGCAAGTATCGCGCCGACCGCGCCTTCAAGCAGACGGTGGACCGTTACATCAACGAGTTCGAACGCCTGCTGGATGAAGTCTCCCGCGACGAACGTGGACCGGCGGCTCTTCGCGGCCACCTCGTATCGGAAACCGGCCTTGTCTACACCCTGCTCGCCCACGCCGCGGGACGGCTGGGGTAAGGCGGACACTATTCGCCAACAGTTAGAAAAGCGGAGGCTCGCGCCTCCGCTTTTTTGATGGGGCAGGACAGCACAATTGAAGGACATACTTATTCAGATCGCGCGGACTGCGGTTCTCTGCGGCACGCTTGGACTGGCGCTTTACTTCGCCTTGTCCTACGCGGTTCAGTTTCCGGCTTTCGCCTCCGGTCTTGTTTGCGCGGCAGCTTTCGCGGTCCTCTACCTGACGGTCTCGTCGATCCTTTACGCGATCCGGCATCGCCTGATCCCGGTGAAAGCCGGAAGCATTTCGCGTGACACGCAATCCGTCCTGTATTGGGCCTTCCTCGGCTTCGAAATCGCATGCGCTCTGGCGAGCATCGCCATCGCCGTCCTGAGTATCCTGCGCCTGATCGAAGCGACCGGAAGCAACGCGTAGCCCGGATGCCGGCATCATCCCGCGACGGCGGGACGGCTACAGAGAGACTACGCTGGATGAAACGATGAGAGCTTGCTGCGCCGTCCGCGCTCACGCCTGCCGCTTGAGCCAGTCCGGGAACGGCGCGGACTCATAGCCCTTCTCACGCACGTAACGGAACATCGCGAGAAACTCCGCCGGCTCTAGCAGGCCGGGCATACGCGCGACTTCCCGCGCCTGGCCCTTTAACGCCGCAAGTCCATCGGTCTTTTCGGGGAAGAACTGGATGGTCGGCGTGAAGCGGATGCCGTAGGCTTCGCCAAAGGCCTTCTCGCTGCGCTTGCGTCCGTCGAAATCGGTGATTTCGCGCGCGCCGATGTGATTGAGATGCAGAATCTCGAAATTGTCGCGGATGTAGGCCTCGATCTTCGGATCCATCATATGAACCTCATGCATCCGCTTGCAGGCCGGGCAGCCTTTCAGGCCCCACATGATTGCAAAGCGCTTGCCCTTCGCGGTCGCGCCGGCGAGATCCTCTGACACTTCGAGGAAGCTCTCGAGATACCAATCCATGTGATAGATGCCATCGTCGCCGAGCGTCGCCTTCGCGAAGGATGGCGCGGCACGCAGGCTCAAAGCACCGATGCCAAGCGCGGCGATGGCATGCCGCCGGGTCAGATGACTCTTGTTATTGGGCACGTAAGCCTCCCTTTGCCGCGTCAACCGAATGAACTGAAAACGGGAAATGTTTCCAGCAGCCAGCCCGCGATGCGCGGCATGCCGCCAGTCAAAAACAACACGCCGGTCAGCACAAGAGCGCCGCCGATCACCTTTTCGAGTGTGCCCATGTGCCCGCGCAGCCGCGCCATCAGCCGCATGAACGGACCCGAGAACAGCGAGGCCAGCATGAACGGAATGCCGATCCCCAATGCATAAGCTCCAAGCAGCAACGCGCCGCGCCCCGCCGATCCCTCGATGCCCGCGACCATGAGAATCGCCGCCAGCACCGGCCCGACGCAGGGCGTCCAGCCAAACGCAAACGCGAGGCCGACGATATAGGCGCCCAAAAATCCCGCCGGCTTCGAGACGGTCTGAAACCGCGCTTCGCGAAACAACAGACCGATCCGGAAGACACCGAGAAAGTGCAGGCCCAGAATGATGATGATGACGCCGGCGATAATCGCCAGTGTGTCGAAATACGCGGTAACGGTTTTGCCGATCACCGAGGCCGACGCGCCGAGCGCGACAAAGACGGTTGCAAAGCCGAGGACGAAGGCGAAGGACAGCGCCACCACGCGCCAGTCCGGCCGCCAGCCCCGTTTGTCCTCGCGCGTCAGGTCATCGAGACTGATGCCCGCCAGAAAGCAGAGATACGGCGGCACCAATGGCAAAACACATGGGGAAAGGAACGAGAGCACCCCCGCCCCCAGCGCCCCGGCAATAGAAATGGAAGAAACCACCGATTTTCCAGCTCTGGCAGATACATGCGAATTCGTGTATATGTATCATATGTTGGGACAAACGCTCGCAAAAACCGTCGCTGCCGCCGCCTTTTCGACAGGGTTGCTGTGGTGCGGCATGGCGCAGGCCGCCGAACTCGTGATGTTCGAACAGGCCGGATGTGTCTATTGCCAGCGCTGGGAGCGCGATGTCGGCTCGCTCTATGAGAAGACCGACGAAGCCCGCATGCTTCCGCTCCGCCGTGTGGATATCCAGAACCAGAAGACGAGTGGCATCACCCTCGCCTCGCCGGTGCGCTTTACGCCGACCTTTGTGATTGCCGACGATGGCCGCGAGATCGGCCGCATCACTGGCTACAGCAACGACAATGCGTTCTGGGGATTGCTCGACGCGCTGGCCGCGAAGCTCCGCCCCTCGCCGCGCGAACCCAGCCGAATCTGATCCTCAGTTGAATGAAACGATAAAATCATGACATCGATCCTTTCATCCGAACTGGAAATCGAACTCCGCGACGGCGCGGAATACTCGCCCGAACTTGACCAGCTGATGCGCAAGGCGCGCAAGGCCAGCAATTTTCTCAAAGCGCTGTCGCACGAAAATCGCCTGCTGCTGCTGTGCCTGCTTGCGGAACGGGAACGCTCCGTGACCGAGCTCGAGAACATTCTCTCGCTGCGCCAGTCGGCGGTATCGCAACAGCTCGCACGGCTGCGTTACGATGGCATGGTCGATACGCGCCGCGACGGCAAAACGATCTACTACAGCCTCGCCAACGACGATGTGCGCCGGGTGATTTCGGTGGTCTACGATATTTTCTGCGCGCCGGTGGAGGCCGCAGACAAGAAATAAACCTGCCATCACGGCAGGCGGATGCGACGCAGCCCGCAAGGCTTTACGTCGTACCGATCCGGGAGAACGCCATGCAGAATATGTCTGCCTGGATGCAAGCACTCGGCGGTTTCGCCATCGGCGTGATCGCAGGCTTTGCTGTGCGCCATGCGCGGCTATGCACATTCGGCGCGATCGAAGACTCGCTGATGGGCGGCGACAGCCGTCGGCTGCGTATTTTCGGCCTCGCGCTTGGCATTGCGATTCTCGGTACGCAGGCATTAGTCCTTGGCGGCGTGCTGGATCCGGCGCTCGTAACCTACACGCCGACGGCCTTGCCGCTGGTTTCGATCCTGATCGGCGGCGTGATGTTCGGTATCGGCATGGCAATGGTCGGTACCTGCGGGTTCGGCTCGCTGGTGCGGCTCGGCACCGGCGATCTGCGCAGCCTTGTTGTGATCCTCGTGCTGGGCGGCGCAGCCTATGCGACACTGCGGGGTGTTTTTTCGACCTTCCGGATTGAGTTTCTGGAATCACTGTCGCTTCCAATGCCGGAAGGCACGCGCGCCGACATCGCGTCGACGTCATCGTTGTTTCTCGGCATCGAGACGCGAACCTTCATTGCAGTAATTGCGGGCACGACATTGTGCTGGTTCGCGCTGCGCGATCCGCGTCTGCGCCGTGCACCGCGCCTCCTGTCCGCAGGAATTACGCTCGGCCTTTTGATCATCGCCGGATGGATCGTCACCACATGTGTGGTGGATGATTTCGCAAGCCCGACGAAGCCGCAAAGCCTGACCTTTGTCTCAACCGTCGGCAAGGCGCTCTACGCCGGTCTGCAGAACGTCACGAATTTCACGGACTTCGGCGTCGGCAGCGTGTTCGGAGTCGTTGCGGGATCGTGGTTCGCCGCATGGCGCTCGGCGGAATTGCGCTGGGAAGCCTTCGACGACGATCACGAGATGCGGCGTCATCTGGGCGGCGGCGCGCTCATGGGAATGGGTGGCATTCTTGCCGGCGGCTGCACCATTGGTCAGGGACTGACGGCGGGATCGATGCTCGCGCTTTCCGCTCCACTCGCCATCGGCTGCATGGTGATCGGCGCACGTCTTGGCATCGCCATTCTGGTCGATGGCTCGCCGCGCGACATTATTCAGCGCCGGTGGGCGAGCTTGCTCGGGAAAAGCGATCCGGCTGAATAAGGATCAGGGACGAATGACGGTGTAACCGCCTTCGCTCAGGGTGAGCAATTGCCCGACGCCGACCTGAACTTCAATCGCATGTGGATTGATTTTCGGCCGCTTGCCGATCTCATGTTCGATGGTATCGAGTGTGTTGCCGCAAACATCGAAGCGGACGCCCTGCGTGATGAGGCTGTCCACCAGCGCGCGATTCTCACTCTCGGCGCGCAGCAGATCAATGCCGGGGCCGAACGCAACGACCTCGATGGCGATCTTGTCTTGTCCGTAGGACTTCTGAAGGTTGCTGGCTACACTCAGCACCAGCCGTTGTTTCTTCTGATCGGAATCGGAGAGTTGCAGCGCGATGAAGTGTTCCGCGAACGGTTTGTCTTCGGGAGGTTTTGCCTTGGTCTGCGCCTGCGCAGCAATCGGCATCGCGCAAATCGGTGCAAAGCCTGCAACAGCGGACAAAAGTTCACGGCGATTCATAAGCTGGCCCCTCAAGATAACGCGCCGCGAGGATGCCGGAGCGCTCTCAAGAGAACAAGCTGTTTGCCGGAAATGTTCCGCTGTTAGCGGGTTGCGAGAGCCGGAACGACAGCCGCGCCGCGGATACCGAGCGCGGCACCGGTCAGGATGCCCGCGACGGCGATGAACGACGGCATGCCAAGGGTCGACAGACCGGTCAGTCCCTGACCGATCGAGCAGCCGTAAGCCATCGCGCCGCCGATGCCCATCAAGGCCGCGCCGGAGATCGAGCGAACCATGTGGTTCGGCGACGTGTAGCCCTCGAGCTTGAAGCGCCCGGTCGCAATCGCCGTCACGAGGCTGCCACTGAGAACGCCGACCACGAGCGCAATGCCGAAGCTCAGCGAAAGACCGGTCGACAACATGGTGTATTGCAGTGTGTCGGCGATCGGCGAGACGAAAGTCAGCGAGGTCACCGGAACCGGATTGAAATCATCGGCGCCGAGCCAGCCGGTCGCGAGCCATCCAGCGGTGACCAGAAGACCCATCGCAAGACCGGCGGCGATTTGGCCATAGGCATTGCGGAACTGGCGGTCGGAAAAGGCGAAGATCAACAGTGCGCCGCTCGCGATCAGCGTCACGGCAATGCGGGCGACATATTCGTCAATACCCATGGTTCCGAGCAACGCAGGCGCAGACACGGCGGTTGGCGTGATCTGCGTAGCCTGCAGAAAGGCAAGACGTGCAGGCGCGATGAGGCCCTTCAGGGTCATCTGGGCGGTGACGCCGATAATGGCGATCACCACCAGCGAGCGGAGATTGCCCTTTCCGAGCAGCACCAGGGCGCGCGACGCGCAGCCATTCGACAGGACCATGCCCAAGCCAAACAGCAGACCACCCGCGAAAATCAGCGGTGCGGAAAACGAGGGCTGCAGATAAAGCGACTTGGCGATATCGACGAGGCCGGCGCCAGCGACGAACTGCGTGCCGAGGATCGCGACGGCCAGCGCCACGGCATAGCTGCGGATCTTGCGGCCGTCATTGGCGGTCCACCAGTCACGCAGGCTGCTCATCAGGCAGAAGCCGCTGAGAAGGCCGACAACGCCAAAGGCGAGACCAATCGCAAAACCAGCGGAGACCGGGATACCGGGCATGACAGAATGTCCTCAGCTACAATCAATAAGATTTGGAGAACAATTATCTATTCGCCCGCCCTAAGAGGGTCTATATGGCAAGAAAACTAACGATATTCTTGCCCCCGTGGCTTAAAAAGGAGAGATTCCTGCCCTTCCGGGGAGTGGCAGGCGGAAATTATTCTCCCCCTGTCCGGCAAAAAATCCGCCCGCTGGCGGCACTCTCTATAATACCGCCGCACTGACGGTCTATTCTGAGAGAATGAGTCATCGGCAGTGACACCACCAGCCTTTGACAATCACACGACTTTCAAATCACAAGACCTGCAGCCAACAACAGCCCTCGTCCCCACCGCAATCCCCAGAGACGGCATGAACCCAGTTAAAGCTCTCACGACCCACGGCCAGGCCATCTGGCTCGATTTCCTCGCACGCGGATTCATCGCCAATGGCGAACTCAAGGCGCTGGTGGACAGCGACGGCGTGCGCGGGGTCACGTCGAATCCGTCGATCTTCGAAAAGGCAATTGGCGGCAGCAACGAATACGACGAAGCCGTGTCTGCGCTTCTGAGCGAGCGCGACCGCTCGGCAAGCGATCTCTATGAAACGCTTGCTGTGGAGGATATCCAGCGCGCCGCTGACGCACTCTATTCGGTTTACAATGAACTGAAGGGTGCGGACGGCTATGTCAGCCTTGAGGTCTCGCCGTATCTCGCGCGCGATACCGAAGGCACAATTGCCGAGGCGCAGCGGCTCTGGACCAGCGTTGCCCGGGACAACCTGATGGTGAAGGTCCCCGGCACCACCGAAGGCATCCCCGCGATCCGTGCGCTGATCGCGCAGGGCATCAGCATCAATGTCACCTTGCTGTTCTCGCAAAAGATGTATGCCGAAGTTCTCGAAGCCTATATCGCAGGACTTGAGGATTTCGTCGCTGGTGGCGGCGATCCGAAGCGCATCGCAAGTGTAGCGAGCTTCTTTGTCAGCCGTATCGACACAGCGGTTGATACCCAGCTCGACGGCAAGATCGCCGCGGCAAACAGTGATGATAAGGCGCACCTCGAATCCCTCAAGGGCAAGGTCGCCATTGCCAATGCCAAACTCGCCTATCAGCATTATCTGAAAATCATCGGCAGCGACCGCTGGAAAAAGCTGGCCGCAAAGGGCGCGCAGGTTCAGCGCCTGCTATGGGCCTCCACCGGCACCAAGAACAAGGCTTACAGCGACGTTCTTTATGTTGAGGAACTAATCGGCCGCGATACGGTGAACACCGTGCCGCCTGCGACGCTGGATGCCTTCCGCGACCATGGCAAGCCGCGCGACAGCCTCGAGCAAAACATCCCGGACGCTGAGCGAGTTCTCGCGGATCTGTCGAAAGGCGGCATTTCGCTCGATGCGATCACCGACGCTCTGGTTGAAGATGGCGTGAAGCTGTTCGCCGAAGCATTCGACAAGCTACTCGGCGCGGTCGCACAGAAGCGTGCAGCCACCCTCGGATCGCGCATCGATGCGCAGAGCATCAAGCTTCCGGCAGCGATTGAGAAGGACGCAAAAGCCCTCGCGGAACAGTGGCGCGCCAACGGCACGATCCGTTCACTGTGGGCACGCGATGCATCGGTGTGGACCAACACCGATGAAAACAAATGGCTCGGCTGGCTCGATGTCGTTGCGCGCGAGCAGATAGAGGTCGAGCGCTACATCGCCTTCTCCGGCTGGGTGAAGAGCAAGAATTTCACCGACGTTGTGGTGCTCGGCATGGGCGGATCGAGCCTTGGACCGGAAGTGCTGGCGGAAACCTTCGGTCAAGCAGATGGCTTGCCAAAACTGCGCATCGTGGATTCCACTGATCCTGCGCAGGTGCTGCGGACTGAGGCGTCGATCAATCTCGACAAGACGCTGTTCATCGTGTCCAGCAAATCCGGCGGCACAACCGAACCGAATGCATTGATGGAGTATTTCTTCGTTCGCGCCGGCGCAAAGGCAGCCGAACGCTTCGTCGCCGTGACCGATCCCGGCTCGTCGCTGGAGAAGACGGCGAACGCGCGCGGCTTCGCGCAAATCTTCTATGGCGAGCCGACCATCGGCGGCCGCTATTCAGTGCTGTCACCATTCGGCCTCGTGCCTGCGGCCGCGGCAGGAATAGATATTGCCGATTTTCTCGGCCTTGCGAGCATCATGGTCCGCTGCTGCGGTCCCGACGTGCCGCCTGCGGAAAATCCCGGTGTTCAGCTTGGCCTCGCGCTCGCCGCCGCCGCGAAGCATGGCCGCGACAAACTCACCCTGACGGGGTCACAGCGCATCGCCAGCTTCGGCGCGTGGGCCGAACAGTTGATCGCCGAATCCACCGGTAAGAACGGCAAGGCTCTAATCCCGCTGGAAGGCGAACCGCTCGGCAAACCGGAGATTTACGGCAACGACCGCGTGTTTATCGACCTGCGCCTGAAAGACGACCGCGACGGCGCGCGTGACGCGGCTCTTGCTGCGCTGGAAGCCGCAGGCCATCCCGTCATTCGCATAACAGTGACAGCCCCGGCACATATCGGGCAGGGGTTCTTCCGCTTCGAGATCGCAACCGCCGTCGCAGGCGCGGTCATGGGCATCAATCCGTTCGACCAGCCCGATGTGGAAGCGGCGAAGATCAAGACGCGCGAACTGACTTCGGCGTTTGAAAAATCCGGCGCACTACCGGCGGAGACTGCCGTCGCAAGCGACGGATCGATCGCGATCTATACCGACGCTGCGAATGCCGATGCCCTGCGCAAGGCTGGCGCGGGCAGCGATCTCGCATCATGGCTCAAGGCGCATCTCGGCAGGATCAAAGCAAACGATTACGTCGCTGCCCTCGCCTATCTCGACCGCAACGACGCCAACATCGCGGCAATTCAGAATCTCCGTATGGCGATCCGCGACAACAAAAACGTCGCCACCTGCGTCGGATTCGGACCGCGCTTCCTGCACTCCACCGGACAGGCCTACAAGGGCGGACCGAACAACGGCGTGTTCCTACAGATTACGGCGGACAATGCCAGCGATCTCGATGTGCCGGGCCAGAAGACCAGTTTCGGCGTGATCGAAGCCGCGCAGGCGCGCGGCGATTTTGGCGTATTGACCGAGCGCGGCCGCAGAGCGTTGCGGCTTCACATCTCTGGCGATGTTGCAAAAGGTCTTGCTGCGATTACGGCAGCCGTCAAGGCGGCGTTGAAGTAGCTTACACCCTGCTCTGAACAGTTGCGCCTTCGCGACGGACCGTGCTGAAATAGAAAATGCCGGCGCAAGTCACCTCGCGCCGGCATGTTTGTTTACAGCAAGCAATCTCAGGCTGCGTTGAAGCCCGCGACAGCCTTCACCTCGAGATATTCCTCAAGGCCGAACTTGCCCCACTCGCGGCCATTACCGGACTGCTTGTAGCCGCCGAAAGGCGCGGTACGCTCGTTCGGCACGCCGTTGAGGTTGACGTTGCCTGCGCGGATCTGACGGCCAACCTTGCGCGCGCGCTCGACGGTGCCCGCCGAAACGTAACCGGCCAGACCATACGGCGTATCGTTGCCGATCTTGACGGCCTCGGCCTCATCCTTCGCGCCCATGATGACCAGAACCGGTCCGAAGATTTCCTCACGGGCAATCGTCATGTCGCTGGTGACATCGGAGAAGATGGTCGGACGGACGTAAAAGCCCTTGTTGACACCTTCCGGCAAACCAGGGCCACCGGCGACCAGCGTTGCGCCTTCATCGATGCCCTTCTGGATCAGCGCCTGAATCTTGTCCCACTGGATGCGATTGACCACAGGACCGATGGTCGTGCCTTCAGCGCGCGGATCGCCTGCCTTGGTCTTGTCCGCAACAGTCTTCGCGATCGCCGCGATTTCCTTGATCTTGGCTTGCGGCACGATCATGCGCGACGGGGCATTACAGGATTGTCCGGAGTTGTTGAACATATGCGCCACGCCGCCGGTCACGGCCTTGGTGAAATCGGCGTCGTCGAGAATGATGTTCGGCGACTTGCCGCCCAGTTCCTGGCTAACACGCTTCACGGTGTTCGCTGCGCGTTTGGCAACGTCGATACCTGCACGGGTCGATCCCGTGAACGAGATCATGTCGATGCCGGGATGTTCGCTCATCGCAACGCCAACATCGGGACCGAGACCATTGATCAAATTGAAGACGCCCTTCGGTACGCCCGCCTCATGGAGGATTTCAGCGAAAATCAGTGCTGACGTCGGCGTATACTCCGACGGCTTCAGGATCATGGTGCAGCCGGCTGCAATCGCGGGCGCAACCTTGCAGGCGATCTGGTTCAGCGGCCAATTCCACGGCGTAATCATGCCGATCACGCCCAGGGGCTCACGAACGATCACCGCCGAGCCGAGGGCTTCCTCGAACTCGTACTTCTTGAGAACGTCGAGTGTCGACATCAGGTGACCGAGGCCGGCGCCAGCCTGCATCTTTTCGGCCATCGGCAACGGAGCGCCCATTTCGTCAGATACCGCTGCACCAATATCCTTCAACCGGGTCTTGTAGACCGCGATGATCTTTTCAAGCAGGGCAACACGCTCTTCGCGCGTGGTCACCGAGAAAGTCTCGAATGCGCGGCGTGCTGCCGCAACAGCGTTGTCCACATCGGCTTTCGATCCGACCGCAACCTCGTACATCGCGTCTTCTGTCGCCGGATTGACAACGGGAATGGACTTTTTGACGACAGGGTCAACCCAGCTACCGTCGATATAAAATTGCATACGATTGGTCATGACGTTTCCCTTACTGTCCGCGTTCGTGCGTAACTATTGTGAAATCGATCGTGCGATCGGTGAATCGGGGACCGGCCCTCGCCGGCTCGCAGTGATCGTACCGCTCTTGCCGTGGAAGCGAAAGAGTGTCCGCAGCAATTATGGGTGCGGCGCATGCAAGGCATGCATTCCCACTCGCAGTCTCACGACGATGTGCGCGAAATGCGACAATATCGCACGCGAGGCGCAATAAGCTACGAACTAACGATTTTGACAAAGCCATATTATATGATGATAATATCGGATTTTTCGATATGAGAAATCGCGATGGATACCGAACTGGCCCGGACATTTCTGACGGTCGTCGAAGCAGGCAATTTCATCAGCGCCGCCGAGCGGCTCCATGTGAGCCAATCGACCGTCAGCACCCGAATCCATACTCTCGAGGATCTGCTGGGTTGCGTACTGTTCGTCCGCAACAAGGCCGGAACTACGCTGACGGCCCCTGGTCGCCAATTCCAGAAGCACGCAACCGCGCTGGTCAGGATCGTTGCCCAGGCACGGCACGATATCGGCATTCCTGAAGGCTTCAGCGGAACGCTGGTGATAGGTGGCCGGATCGGATTGTGGGAAGAGTTCCTGCTGCAATGGCTGCCGCTCATGCAAAAGGCGTCGCCCGGAATTTCCATTCGGGCCGAGAGCAATCTCGAACCGGAAATCATGCAGGGCCTGATCGAAGGCCGGATCGATATCGGCGTGATGTACACGCCGCAAAGCCGTCCCGGCCTCAAGGTTGAACAGTTATTCGACGAACGGCTGGTTATGGTGTCCACCAGTGCGAAGAATGCACCCGAGCCCCAGGAAGGGTACGTCTATGTCGATTGGGGGCCGGAATTCTATGCACGGCACAGTGCCTGCTTTCCGAATTTCGGTGGACCATCGTTGACAGCCAACATCGGCTGGCTGGGACTGCAGCACCTGATGAAGAACGGAGGCTCCGGCTATTTTCCATTACGGATTGTGCTGCCTCACCTCGCGGAAAGGCGGCTGCATATCGTCGCCGGCGCACCGGAATTCTCCGTGCCCGCATATGTCGTCTATCCCGTCGACAGCAAGAGCGAAGCAACCAGTGGCGCCATCGGGATCATGCATCGGCTTGCGACAGCGACTAAAATCAGGATTGCGGGAAAGCCCGCCAGACGCACCGTGCCTGCCAAAAAGAAGCAATCCTGACGCGATCCGATATATCTGGTTTTCCGATATCAGCGGTCGATATTAATCGCTTGCCAGCGCTCCCATCAGGACGAGGATGGAAAGCTCACACATGCAAATGCAGGAGAATAATAATGTATCGCACGCTATCAGGACGGGAAACCGAGCTTGCCAGCACGATCAGGAGAAGTACGGCCTCTCCTTGCTGGTCCCGCGACAACGGGAATGAAAATCCCTCCGGTGAGTCTCTCCGCGAGAAAGCATCCAGCTCCACACCATCCCTACCCGCGGGCCTAACGCGAGACGAAACAGCATGAAGCCCGCCCCTGATGGCCTTGCTGCCGCGCTTCTGGCATCGGGATCAGACGCCATCATCGCAACTGACCGCAATGGCAATGTTACTTTCTGGAATCCTGGTGCAGAGCGCATCTTCGGCTTTTCGTGCATTGAGGCAACCGGACAATCGCTCGATTTCATCATCCCCGAAAATCTCAAAGCCCGCCACTGGGACGGCTACCGGCATACGATGACCACAGGCGAGAGCCGCTACGGCGCCGGAGACCTGCTGTCGGTTCCGGCGTTGACGAAAAGCGGCACACGCATTTCCGTTGAGTTTACGATTGTCATGCTCCGCGATGAGCGCGGTCAACCTGACGGAACGATTGCCGTCCTGCGCGACGTGACCAAAAATTTTGCCGAGAAACTCGCATTGCGGCGCGAACTTGCCGAACTTCGGCGAACAGCTTCACAAATCTGAGCCGTTCTGCTCCTCTGTTTCTGAAGACCGCGTCTGATTTGACACCGTTTGGAGCGAAGGGCTAGCGTTCCGGCGACGTCATTTTCATGACGTCTCGCCTCGCGCTGGACATCCAACGGACGCACGCTGCGTTGCAAAAAATCATCCCTGCTGGATGGCTGGGCAAAAGAAGGTGCTGGACTATGATGGATGACGACCTGTCTCAGCACACCATCGGAAAAGGCTTTGTAGCGTGAGCGAGAACATTGTTGCGGAGACGGCAGAGCGGATTTTTTCGGATCTTGCGGACGCGCAGACCATCAACAACGTGGCAAATGATACTTGGAAAGCGCCCCTCTGGGCGGCGCTCACCGACGCGGGATTGCCCCTCGCATGGATCCCGGAAGAATGCGACGGCTCCGGGGCAAGTCTGGCTGACGGATTTGCGGTTGCTGCCTCTAGTGGAAAGTTCGCGATTTCAATTCCGCTGGTCGAAACAATGCTCGCCGGTTGGCTGCTGTCGCAGGCTGGCCTTCCCTCGCCTCAAGGGAAAATGACGGTTGCGCCGGCGCGTCCGCAGGATCGCATCACGCTCAATCCGGATGGGACGCTGAGCGGCCGCGTTCGCAGCATCCCCTTCGCATCCGAAGCCGCGCATATCGCTGTCATTGCGCAGGACGCCAGAGGATACTCCATCGCGCTGGTCGAAGCATCCGCCTGCCGGATCGAGGCCGGTGAAAGCCTCGGTAGCGACGCATCTAACGCCGTGACGTTCGACAATGTCCGGCCATCGTCGTCAAAGCCAGCGCTATCCGGCTTCACCAATAGATCGCTGATGCTGATGGGCGCGACTCTGCGGAGCCTGCAAATAGCTGGGGCGCTGGAGACGATGCTGGAAATGACCGTGCGCTACTCGAACGAGCGCGTGGCATTTGAAAAGCAGATTTCAAAGTTTCAGGCCGTTCAGCACAATCTTGCAAAGCTCGCTGGCGAGGTCGCTTCCGCCGTCACCGCTGCAGGCTCCGCAGCCGATACAATCGCGAACAGTGCGTCGTTGGATGACACCGTGTTTTTCGAAGCCGCGGCCGCCAAGGTCCGCTGTGCGGAAGCCGCTGAAAAAGGTACGGCTATCGCTCATCAGGTGCATGGTGCCATCGGCTTTTCGATGGAACATATCCTGCATCGTTACACACTCCGTGCATTGGCTTGGCGCGACGATTTCGGACACGAGAGCTACTGGGCAACCGAGCTTGGCAAGTTCGTTGCAGCGCGCGGCGCCGATGACCTTTGGCCCCTGGTCGCCTCCCGGTAAGAAAACCACAATCGGATTTTCAGGACTTTTCAGATGACCGCAGCGCTTCGTTTCGATCAAATCCGTTTGCCGGAAGAATACGAGGCGTTGCGACGCGACGTGCGCGCGTTTCTTGCAGATGAAATCGCCGCCGGTGTGTTCAATCCGCATGAGCCGCAGCGAGAGGACACCGACGTTCCGGAGTTCAGCCGCCGGGTCGGCGAGCGTGGCTGGATCGGGATGACCTGGCCGAAGCAATATGGCGGCCACGAGCGGACATTTCTGGAGCGTTACATTGTCACCGAGGAAATGCGTATCGCCAATGCGCCCACACGCCGCTTCTTCGTTGCCGACCGCCAGAGCGGCCCCGTCCTGCTCAAATATGCCAACGAGCGGATCAAGATGGATATTCTGCCGCGCATTTGCCGCGGCGAAGTCTGCTTCGCCATCGGCATGAGCGAGCCAAACTCCGGCTCCGATCTGTTCGCGGCGAAGACAAAAGCTACCAAGACAGAAGGCGGCTATCTCATCAACGGCACCAAGATCTGGACCACGTCGGCCCATATGGCCGACTACATGCTCGCGATCTTCCGCACCTCGCCGCCGACCAAGGAAAACCGTCGCCACGGCTTGACACAATTCCTGGTCGACATGAAGACACCGGGCATCACCGTCAATCCGATCGAGCAGATCAGCGGACTGAAGGAATTCAACGAAGTCGTCTTCAAGGATGTTTTCCTGCCCGACGACCATGCCCTCGGCGAGATCGATGGCGCATGGAAGCAAGCCACCAGCGAACTGGCCTATGAACGCAGCGGGCCTGAGCGTTTTCTCGAAACCTATTATGTGCTGACCGAATTGGTGCGGGCGCTGGGTGCGAACCCCGATACGCGCGGCGCGGAAGGTGTTGGGCGGCTTGTCGCTCAGCTCCACACCATGCGCCGCATGTCGGTATCGGTCGCAGGCATGTTGCAGGCGGGCAAGGAACCCATTGTCGAGGCATCGATTGTCAAGGACATCGGCACGCTCTGGGAACAGCAGTTGCCGCATCGCGTGCGTGACCTCGCCGCCTTTATCGACTTCGATTCGTCCAATCATCAGACACTGGAAGATCAACTCGCATTCGCCATCAAGACCGCACCGAAGCTCACAATTCAGGGCGGCACCACCGAGGTCCTGCGCGGTATCATCGCGCGCGGCCTCGGCTTGCGCTAACAAACGAACATCAAACGAGGAACATCCATGAGCGGTTTTACCGATATCGGCGTTGAGAAACACGGGCATGTCACGCTGATCGAAATCCGCCGGCCGCCACTGAATTTCTTCGATCTGTCCCTGATCCGGCAGATTGCCGACGCGCTCGGCGAGATCGACAAGGATATGGATGCGCGCGCGGTTGTACTCGCCTCGCAGGGCAAAGCCTTCTGCGCGGGTGCAAATTTCAATCGTCCGGCAGGTTTTTCCGGCGATGCAGCCTCCGGCGACGGCACAACCGGCGACCTTTATCGCGAAGCGGTGCGTATCTTCAGCAACAAGAAGCCGATTGTGGCCGCAGTTCAAGGCGCAGCGATCGGCGGCGGGCTTGGCCTTGCAGTCTCGGCGGACTTCCGCGTTACCTGCCCCGAGGCGCGCTTTGCCGCGAATTTCACCCGCCTCGGATTCCATCCCGGCTTCGGCTTGACCGTGACGCTTCCCGAAGTGATCGGAAAGAACAATGCAGCCCTGATGTTCTACACCAGCCGCCGCGTGACCGGCGAAGAAGCCCATAAAATGGGCCTCGCAAATGTACTGGTGCCGCAGGATCAGGTCCGCGCCGAGGCGTTCAAACTCGCACAGGAGATAGCCGAGAATTCGCCGCTCGGCCTGATGTCGACACGTGCGACGTTACGCGCGGGCCTCGCGGATCGCGTCAAGGCACAGACCGATCACGAACTGGCCGAGCAGACCTGGCTGCGCGAGACGGAAGACCACAAGGAAGGCATCAAGGCCACCGAGGAACGTCGCGCCGCTAATTTCAAGGGGCGCTGACGGACTCTTTATCCGCAGCCATCAGTTCAAGCAGCAATGCAAGACTGACGCCCAACCCCAGCCCGAGCAACAGGCTGGTCAGTAATATCCCGGCGGGGAACGACCCGCTGGGTTCAAGCGGCGCAGTCGCGCGGCTGATGATCCGGGCATTCGAAACATTGACATCTTGCTGACCGCCAGTCTCGCGTGAGCGTGCGAGCACGGCCTGATACGCAGCCCGGCTTGCCTCGACATCATTGGCGAGATCCTTAAGCCGAGTGGCGGTTTCGCTCGATACCGCCATTTCCTTTCTTGACGCATCAAGACGTCCCTTGAGCTGAGCAACGGACGAACGTGCCTGCTCAAGATCGGCCGTGGCAGATTGAATTCTGTTCTCGATTGACTGATCGAGCACGCGCTTCATCTCGATCGCCCGTTGCCGGGCGAATATCATGTCGGGGTGACGCGGTCCGAGGATATCCGACAGATCAATTTCCAACTGTCTTGCATCGGCGTAGCGATACCCGGCTGCGCCGAGACCTCCGCCGCGCGCCATTTCGGGGATTCGCCCGCCGTCCAGAGATTTTCTGGCGCGTTGAAGCTGGGAGAGCGACGAGCGCAATGCGCTTGTCTTGGCTTCGGTAGCACTCACCTGCGCGGACAAGTCAGCCACCTGTTTCTCGGCGGGACCATTCGACTTCAGGTTCTGGGCGCGAAATGCATCGTACCGTTGCTCCGCGCTCCGCAAACGGGACTGCAACGTTTCAAGCCGGGGACCGGAAGGCTCGGTCGCGCGGGACGCAGTCCTGGTCCGAAGATTCGCTTGCTCGGCGACGTAGCCATCCATGATGGCATTGGCAATACGCGCTGACGTTTCGCGATCTGCCGTGAGGACATTTACATCCACGGCGGAAGAGCCGGGATTCCGCATGATGTGGACGGATTGGCCAAGTTGTCGCAACGCAAGTGCATGCGAATCCGGGGTACGGCCAAGACCGACGCTCGACACGAGTGAGAAAAGAATACCCCTTGGCCTGCCGCCGAACAGCGGATCGCTCTCGAGCTTCTCTTCGTTGATGACGCGGTCGTAAACGCCCCGCGACGTCATCACATGAATTTGGTTCTCGACCGCGACTGCATTGGGTTCAACTCCTGCGGCGGCGGATTTGCTCTCCGGCAAATCGAGGAGAATGCGACCCGACGCGATATATTTGGGAGGCGACAACAATATCCACGTCAGGCAAATACCAAAGCAGGCGAGCGTCACGGCCGCGATAAAAAAGGCCCGGCGTCTCAGCACCGCCGAGAGACTCTTCATGTCCAGAACAGGCGGACGAATGCGCGGAACGTACGCTTCGTGCCTGTCGCCTTCGGAAATCGCCATGCCAAACGATCCTGCGCTACAATCAAGGGCATTTTAGCGCTTCGGCGAGGTCTTGGGGGAGACATCTTTAGGCTATCGCGGGCAAAAACCGGTCAAAACGGGCGATATATCCGCCGCTGGGCCATGGATCCGATCAGTCAGCGAGCTCGACAACGATCGGCTGGTGATCCGAAGCGGCGGTCGCGGTATTGACATCAACCCGACGAACCCGCTCCGCCAGGTCCTCTGTGGCGAAAATGAAATCGCGGCAATCGGGACCTTCTGACCATTGCTCGTGGTCATACAGACCACAGGTCAACGCATGAGGCTTGCCGGGATGGCGGATCGACCAGGCGTCGCGGTAATTCAACCCCGGACGATCCGATTTGGCGATCAGCGCGTGTTGCCGATCCGAAACATCGAAATTGAAGTCACCGCATAACAGGCTCGAAGCCGCGAGCGTTTGAGCCGTATAAGGCTCCTTGTATATCTTGGCCATCATCGCACCATTCGACGCTTCCTCCTGAAGATCGAGCAACCGCCTGATCTGAGCATCGCGCTGTGAGACGGAATGATACTCAAGGTGGGTGTTGACGATCCGGAGCGGGCCAAATGCCGCCTGAACGGTGACGTCGAGCGCGTGACGGCGCATGCTGCGCACCGAGGCTGCCTCCGGCCACGGCAGCAGATGATTGGCAACCTGCATCACCGGCAAGCGCGACAGCGTCATGTTTCCGAACCGGTGTATCGTCCCAAAATCATCGACGGCTTCGATCGCTGGACGAAACACCGGCACATATCCCGGCAGCAGAGACGCCAGTTCGTCACTCTGATCCTTACCGCCACCGAGATTCGGAAAATTGTCTGAGACTTCCTGAAAGCAATATACGTCCGCGTCGGAAAACTCCTGCGCGATCGAAACAATGCGCGCAAGGTCGGTCACTCCATCGCAGCCTTTGCCGCATTGGATGTTCCAGGTCAGAAGCCGCATCAGCGAATACCCGCACGCATGAAGGATTGGACGAACTGCCGCTGGAACAGCAGAAACGCGATCAACAGAGGTGCCATGGTCATCACGGTCGCGGCTGTGATGATCGACCAGTCCACGCCGGTTTCAGGTGCGCCGAACACCGCCAGCCCAACGGTCAGAGGGCGGCTCTCGACAGAATTTGTGACGATGAGCGGCCACAGAAAGTTGTTCCAGTGATAGCTCACGGAAACGAGGCCGAAAGCCACATAGGTCGGCCGCGCCAGTGGAACATAAACTTTCCAGAGAATCTGCAAAGGTCCCGCACCCTCCACGCGCGCAGCTTCGACCAGTTCCTGCGGCACGCTCTTGAACGTCTGCCGCAACAGAAAGATGCCAAAGGCACTGGCGAGATAAGGGAGCGCGATGGCCGGGATCGTATCCAGCAGGTTCAGCTTCCCAATCATCCGGTAATTTTCGACGATCAGAACGTCCGGCATGATCATCAGTTGCAACAGAACCAGTGCAAAGGCGATCCCGCTTCCCTTGAACTTGAAGCGCGCGAACGCGTAAGCCGCCAGCGTCGACAGAACCAGTTGCCCGATCAGGATGATCACGACCAGCACAACCGTGTTGATGTAGTAACGCCCGAATGGAGCCTGATTCCAGGCGCGCGCAAAATTTTCCAGCGTCCATGGCGCGGATAGGCTGAACGACGTCGCGTAGGCCGCCGGATGCAAGGCGCTCCAGAACGCATAAACCAGCGGCGCGAGCCACAGCAGCGCCAGCAACCAGGCGGCGATCGCCTCAAGCGGGTGCGTGCGGCCGTTCATTGATAATGGATCCTGCGGTCGAGATAGCCGAACTTGATCAGCGCCAGTGTGCTGAGCAGAACCAGAAGAACGACCGTCAGCGTTGCAGCATAGGCCGAGTCCTGAAACGTAAAGGCAACTTCATAGATGTAATAGAGCAGTAGCGTCGAGGCGTTGTTTGGACCGCCCTTGGTCATGATGACCAAGTGATCGACCAGCTTGAACGAGTTAATTACCGCGTTGATGGTCACGAACAAAGTCGTCGGCATCAGCAAGGGAAAGGTGATGCGCCGAAAGGTATACCAGCGGCTTGCGCCCTCGACAGACGCAGCCTCATCCAGATCCGGTGACAGTTGTTGGAGAGCCGCGAGATAGAAGATCATGAAAAATCCGGCTTCCTTCCAGATCACCATCACGATCAGGCAGCCCATCACTGTACTGGGGTCACCGAGCCAATTCCAACCCGCCAAACCAAAAATGCCTCGCAATTGATCGAGCAGTCCATAATCGGGCGTATAGAAAAATAGCCAGATATTCGCGACGGCGATCATCGGCAGAACGGTGGGTGTGAAGTAAGCCAGACGCAGAAACCCGCGACCGCGCATGTTGCGATTGACCCAGATCGCCATCAATAGCGCAAGAGCAATCGAGGTCGGAATCGTGCCCACCGCGAACCAGAAATTATTGACCAGCGCCTTCCAGAAGATCGGATCGCTCGCCATCGCGTGATAACTGTCGAGCCCGACGAACGCTTCGGTACCATTCCGGCGCGTGATGAAAAACGAATGCCGGATGGTCGCCAGAATTGGATAGTGCGTAAAGGCAATCAATAATACGAAAGCCGGCAACAGCAAGAGCCACGCATTCACAGCATTCCACCACGCATGCGACCTGGGCTTACGTGTGGCGACCTGCAATGTGGTAACTTGATCTGTCATCGGCAGACAACCGGATGACGGCGAACCGTCATCCGGCTGATCTCTCCTACTTGTAGGCGCGCAGAACGCGATCCGCCTGCTGTTGCGCAGCGGCGAGTGCCTCCGACGGCTTTTGCGAGCCAGTCACGGCCGCTTGAACCGCGTCATTGACGAACTTGTAAATGCGGCCGTTTTCGTGAACCGACAGCTCCGGCACCGCATGTTCGAGCTGGTCACGTGCGACGGTCGCTGCCGGGAAGCCCTTGGCGTAATCCTGCATCACACTTGTTTTGTAAGCTGCCGGCGAGACCGCGACATAACCGGTCTTGATGCTCCACTCAGCGGCCCGTTCCGGCGCCGTCATCCACTGAATGAACTTCACAGCCGCCTTCTGTTGCTCGGGCGAGGCGTTCTTGAACACATAGAAGCTGCCGCCGCCGGTCGGCGAACCTCGGCGCTCCTTCGCCGGCAGCATGGCCACGCCGAAGTTGAACTTGGCGCCATCCTTCACCGCGGTCAGGTTGCCCGTGGTGTGCCACATCATTGCGGTCTTGCCTTCAAGAAAGTCGGTGCGCAGCGTCGCCCAATCGATGCTGCCCGTGGGCATCACGTTGTGCTTGCGCGACAGGTCGGTCCAGTAATCGAGCGCTCCCACGGTCTTCGGCGCGGTGAGATAGACCTCGTTGCCCGCCTCGTTCATCAGTTTCTGGCCGTTTTCGATGGCCAGTGCCCCAAGCATCCAATAACCGTAGCCCGTGGTCGGAATCTCGACACCCCATCGTGTGGTATTACCCGACGCATCCTTCTTGATGAGCTTCTTGCCCATGGCGACCATTTCATCCCAGGTCGCAGGCGCTTTTTCAGGATCGAGGCCCGCTTCCTTAAAGGCATCCTTGTTCCAGTACAGCACGATGGTCGAACGCTGGAACGGAATGCTCCAGGTTTTTCCGCCGATCTGCCCGTTCGCCATGAAGACCGGATAGAATTCCTTGAACCAGGCCTTGTCGGCAACGAGATCGTCCATCGGGACGATCGCATTCTCGTCCATCAGCGTGAACACGTCAGTCGAGAGCAGAACAGAAAGTTGCGGAGGTTGACCGCCCTTCATTGCCGTCATCGCCTTGGTCATCGTGTCGGTGTAATTTCCGGCATAAACTGCCGTGACTTTAATATCCGCGTTTTCCTTCTGGAAACGCGCCACCATATCATCAATGATCTTGGTCACCGGGCCGCCAACCGCGACCGGATAATACATCGTCAGATCGACAGCCGCAGCAGGCAGCGACATAAGAGACAGAGCGCCGAGCGCCGCTGCCGCAACCGTTGTTCGTCCAAAAAGCTTCATCTTGGTCTCCCCTGTTATTAGCTGGTTGCGCAGTCCCGGATTTCAGACGGCCTCAACCTTCCTCGTCTCACCTGCAGCGAATTCAATCCGCCGCTCCGATGTCTTCTCAAACCGATGTTCGAAGCCTGCATCCCATGCCAGCCGGATGCCATCGCCTGGTTGCGACTTGCTGAAACCCTCCTGCCGCACAGATACCGGCTGGCCGTCTAATTCGCAGAGAATGATGCTATCAGCCCCGAGATGCTCGACCGCCTTTACGCGTGCCGGATGACCGTCGTGCGACACAACGCGGACGTGCTCCGGCCGGATACCGATCAACTGCTCGCCGGAAGCGATCAGATTCATCGGCGGCGTTCCAATGAACCGCGCGGTGAAAGCAGTTGCAGGCCGGTTGTAAAGTTCTTCCGGTGTGCCGTTTTGCTCAATGCGGCCATCGCGCATCAGCACGACACGATCAGCCATGGTCATGGCTTCGGTCTGATCGTGAGTCACATAGACCATGGTCATACCGAGACGCTGTTGCAACGAACGGATTTCGGTACGCATTTCGTGACGCAGCTTGGCATCGAGATTCGAGAGCGGTTCGTCCATCAGACAAACACGCGCTTCCGAGATGATCGCACGCCCGAGCGCAACACGCTGACGCTGCCCGCCGGATAGCTGCGAGGGCTTGCGCTCCAGGAGATGAGAAAGGCCGACAATATCGGCGACCCGCTTGAGTCGTTCGTCGCGCTCAGCACGCGGCACGCGCCGCACGCGCAGTCCAAAAACGATATTCTCTGCCACGCTGAGATGAGGGAATAGCGCGTAAGACTGAAACACCATGGATATCTTGCGCTGGGCCGACGTGAGATTGGTGACGTCTTTCCCGCCGATGCTGATCGCACCGCTGTCGGGCTGCTCAAGACCGGCAATCAATCTCAATGTTGTCGACTTGCCGCAACCTGACGGACCCAAAAGGACCAGCAGCGCCCCCTCTTCCGCCGTCAAGCTCACGTCATCGACGGCCCGCATCGAGCCCCAATGTTTGGAAACGTGATCGAGCGAAATCGCCGACATGACTCCCCCGGTTATGACATCTGTAATCGCAGAAACCCGCGCGGAGGTATCTCATGCCGTTCGCTCAGCACCGGTTGACGGGCGCATGAACAACGGCACCAGCCAGCCTCGGCCCTGCCTTTACAGACGACGCTTTCAGCCCGAAAACCCTTCCGCCGGGCAAGACGCGTGTTTTATTTTGTTCATATGAACACAGTATATGCGCACATGAAACAGCAATTGCTCCTCTATCGTTCGAATGATAAGTTTTTGTGACAAACGGGGTCAGATGCTCAAAATTGTCAGCCAACGGCAGGCCCGTATTCTGGAGATCGTGCGGGACGCGGGATTCGCGTCAATCGAGCATCTCGCTGCCCACTTCGAGGTGACGCAACAGACCGTTCGCCGCGTCGTCAACCAGCTCTGCGATCAGGGACTTTTGCGCCGCGTGCATGGGGGTGTCAGCCTTCCGGTGCAAAATCCAAATCTTGCTTATGGAAGCAGGCAGGGACTGAATCCCGATGCCAAGCGAAAAATCGGCCAGGCGGTCTCCAACTTCGTTCCTGACGGCGCGTCACTGATGATCGGGCTCGGCACAACACCCGAATACGTCGCCCAAGCCCTGTCTCATCGACAGAACCTGCGAGTCATCACCAACAATCTGAACGTGGCTATGGCCTTTGCGCGGAATCCTGACGTGGAAATTACCATGGCTGGCGGCACGCTGCGCCCATTCGATCGGGATATTATCGGCGACATGGCTGTCAGGTTCTTTTCTGATTTCAAGGCCGATATCGGAATTTTCGGTGTCGGCGGCATCGACGACGACGGCGCTTTGCTAGATTTTTATGCCGGAGAGGTTCAGGCACGTCAGGCCATCGCCGCCAATTGCCGAACGTCGCTGCTTGTGGCCGACACAAGCAAATTCGGCCGAAACGCCACCGTGCGCGGCGGTCATTTCGGCGATTGCCACTACTTTTTTACGGACAAGCCGATCCCCGAGAACTCCCGCCACCTGGCAAGCCAGTACGCGGAGCGCATCCATATCGCAGGAGACGGCAGGGTACAGGCCGCGTAACCACTCGCGAACCTGCCACCGAGCAGTCAGCGCTCGACGAACGCTTTCTCGACAACAAACTCACCTGGCTCGCCGTGGTTGCCTTCGGTAAGGCCCTTTTTAAGAAGCAGCGTGCGCGTATCCTGAAGCAAGGCCGGGCTGCCGCAGATCATGACGCGGTCATGCGCTGCCTCAAGCGGCGCAACACCAATATCGTTGAACAGCTTTCCTGATGTCATCAGATCGGTGATCCGGCCACGATTGCGGAACGGATCGCGCGTCACCGTCGGGTAATAGATCAACTGATTGCGTACCAGCTCACCGATCAGGTCGTCCTTGGGCAGATGGTCATTGATCATCTCGCCATAGGCGAGCTCGGCGACATGGCGGCAACCGTGCAGCAGCACGACTTTCTCGAAGCGATCATAGGTTTCCGGGTCCTTGATGATACTCAAGAACGGCGCCAGCCCGGTGCCGGTGCCAACAAGATAAAGGTTACGGCCATTCTTGAGGTTATCGATCACCAGCGTGCCGGTCGCCTTGCGGCCAACGATGATCTGCTCGCCTTCCTTCAGATGCTGGAGGCGCGAGGTCAGCGGCCCGTCCGGCACCTTGATCGAAAAGAACTCGAGCCGGTCTTCGTAGTTCGCGCTTGCCACGCTGTAGGCCCGCAGCAGCGGCTTTTCACCAACCTTCAGTCCAATCATCGTAAATTCGCCGTTGCGAAAACGGAAGGACGGGTCGCGGGTCGTGGTGAAGCTGAACAGCGTGTCGGTCCAGTGATGGACGCTGAGGACGCTTTCCTGATTGAAATTGCTCATGTCGCTCGATCCGATGTGAAGGCCGGCCGCGGGGCAAAATCAAAAATGCAGAGACAGATTGCCTCGCCAAATTTCATTTGTATACTAATGAATAATCCAGCTTGATCGCGCCGTCAAGCCGCGCTCAAGTTGGTTCCGGATCGCCACGAAGGTCTTGAACAGAAGGAACAATCCATGTCCCACGATGCCCCCCAAGCCCCTGCCGGACCCACCAAGCTGGTGATCCGCAATATCGGCCTGCTGCTCAGCGGTGACATGGAAAAACCGATCCTGGATGCCGACACCATTGTCGCGGAAAATGGCAAGATTTCCGCCATCGGACGCGCCAAGGACATCGACACCGACGGCGCAACCACCATTGTCGACGCGAACGGCACGGTGGTGACCCCCGGCCTGATCGACAGCCATGTTCATCCCGTCGCAGGCGAGTGGACCCCGCGGCAGAACCAGATCGGGTGGATCGACAGTTTCCTGCACGGCGGGGTGACCACCATGATCTCGGCGGGCGAGGTCCACATGCCGGGTCGGCCCAAGGACATCGTGGGCGTCAAAGCGATGGCGATTTTCGCCCAGCGCGCGTTCGACAATCTGCGCCCCGGCGGGGTCAAGGTTCATGCCGGCGCGCCGGTGATCGAACACGGCATGACCGAAGAAGACTTCAAGGAAATGGCGACGGCCGGTGTTCGCTGGCTCGGCGAAGTTGGCCTTGGAAGCGTCAAGGATGGCCCCACGGCACGGAAGATGGTGGCGTGGGCGCGCAAGTACGGCATGAACAGCACGATCCACACCGGCGGCCCGTCCATTCCAGGCTCGGGGCTGATTGACGCGGATGTCGTGCTGGAAGCCGACACGGATATTGTCGGTCATATCAACGGCGGTCACACTGCCCTGCCCGATGGGCAAATCCGCTGTATCTGCGAGGGCTGCAAGCGCGGACTCGAACTGGTGCACAATGGCAATGAGCGCGCCGCACTTTATACACTGCGGCTTGCCCGTGAGATGAAAGAGCTGAACCGGGTGATCCTCGGCACCGACGCGCCTGCCGGATCGGGCGTGCAACCTCTCGGTATCCTGCGCATGGTGTCGCTGCTGTCGTCGCTCGGTGACGTCCCCGCGGAAATCGCGTTCTGCTTTGCGACCGGCAACACGGCGCGGATGCGGGCGCTGGATTGCGGGATCATCGAACCGGGCCGCGCCGCCGATTTCGTGATCATGGACAAGGCGCAGCATTCCGCCGGGAAGAACCTGCTCGACAGCGTCCAGCTCGGCGACCTGCCCGGCATCGGCATGACCATCATCGACGGCATCGTTCGCACGCAGCGCAGCCGCAACACGCCACCGGCGACCAAGGTGCCGGAGATCGTCGCACACTAGAGCCGACTATCGGAGCTTGCTGAGGAGCGCGATAAAAGTTTCGCGCTCCTTGGCATCCAGCGGCGCAAGCGTTTCCTTTGAAATGGCCAATGCATGGGGCGCGGCCTTCTCGGCCAGCGTCTGCCCGGCGCGCGTCAGGCTCACCAGAAGCCGGCGGCCATCGTCCGGGTCTGGACTGGTTTCCGTTAATCCCCGCGCGGTCAATCGGTCAATCACACCCTTGATGGTTGCGACATCCATTGCTGTCAGCCGCCCGAGCTGGTTCTGCGAACAGGGGCCGGTTTCCGTCAACTTCGCGAGGGCCGCCCACTGCGTCGGCGTCAGATTGATGCCGATCTCCTTTGCGAAGATCGTGGCATGTCGCTGCCAGACCTGCCGCAACATAAAGCCGATCTGATCGTCAAGAACATAAGAGGGCTTTGAAGGTTTTCGCTTCTGCCCAACTGGTTTGGCCGAAACTGCGACCTTGGCCGTAGCAGCTTTGCTCAGCACGGTCTTGGCCATCTCAGTCCCCTGCCGTTCGTTTACACCGCAAGATGCGCATCGCGAATGTCAGGACGCGCCTCGAGTTCGCTCATGGTGCCGCTGAAGCAGATACGGCCGCGCTCAATAATATAGGCGCGATCCGATATCAGATTGGCAAAATGCAAGTTCTGCTCCGAAACCACGATGCTGACGCCTTCTTTCTTCATCGCAAGGATCGCATCCACCATCTGTTCAACGATTTTCGGCGATAGTCCTTCGGACGGCTCGTCGAGCAAAACCAGCGACGGATTCCCCATCAAGGTTCGCGCGATGGTCAGCATCTGCTGCTCACCGCCGCTCATGCGCCCGCCCATCCGGCCACGCATTTCGCCAAGATTGGGAAATAGTGCGAAAAGTTTCTCGCGCGTCCATTGCGGCGCGTTTGATCGCGGCGGCTGACGGCCGACTTCGAGGTTTTCCTCGACCGTCAAATCCGTAAAAATACGGCGTTCCTCAGGCACATAGCCAAGACCATTGCGGACAATGGCATGGGTCGGCTGTTTCGACACATCCTGCCCTTCAAAAATGATCTGCCCTTCCCGCTGCTCCACCAGCCCGACAATCGAACGGAATGTGGTCGACTTGCCCGCACCATTACGGCCGAGAAGCGCTACGACCTCGCCGTCGCCAACCTCAAGCGCAACATCGAAGAGGATGTGTGCCGGCCCGTAGTAGCTGTTCAGTCCCTGAACCGAGAGCTTCATCCCGATGCTCCCTCGCGATGACGCGCATCGTAAACCAGACCTTCACCGAGATAGATGGCACGGACCTGCGGATTGCGCCGCACTTCCTCTGGCGAGCCCTCCGCGATCAGCGTGCCGCGATTGAGCACCAGAATGCGATCAGCATGCTCGAACACCACGTCCATATCATGTTCGGTGAACAGAACGCCGATCGACTTCTCCCGCGCGATACGCGCGGTCAACTTCATCAACTCCACCCGTTCGCGCGGCGCCATGCCGGCGGTCGGCTCATCCATCAGAAGGAGCCTGGGCTGATTGGCGAGCGCGATGGCGAGTTCAAGACGCTTGAGGTCGCCATAGGCGAGTTCACCGCACGGCCGCTCGGCGTAACCGCTCATGCCGACAAGTTCGAGCAGTCTGTCCGCTTCGTCGCGCTCGAACCCGGTTGTGGAGCGCCACATGTTGAAAAGCTGCGAGTTATAAGACACCAGCGGGACTTGCACATTCTCACGAACCGTCATGGTCGGAAACGTTGCAGTGATCTGGAACGTCCGGCCGACACCGAGCCGCCAGATGGCGCGCGGCTTCTGGCCCGTGGTATCGCGGCCAAGCAGGTTGATGCGACCGCTGTCCGGCACATTTTGGCCGTTCAGCATATCGAAGCAGGTACTCTTGCCTGCACCGTTGGGCCCGATAAGAGCGAGAATTTCTCCCGCAGCCAGAGAGAACGACACACTGCGCACAGCGTGCACTCCGCCATAGGACTTGGTCAGACCTTCAACTGCAAGCAATGTGGGGACAGCACTCATTCCGCAGTCTCGATTCGCGATGCCAGAATGGCGGGTTTTGACGATTGCGATTGACGCCGCGCACGGATCGATTCGATCATGCCGACAATACCCTTCGGGAAAGCGACAACGATCAAAACAACAATCGCGCCCAACACGAGCTTGGACCAATCCGTCTGACTCACCAGCCAGATATTCAGCGCTTTGAAGACAATGGCACCGACCACCGCGCCAGATACCGTTTCAACGCCTCCGAGCAACACCATCACCAGCGCATCGACCGATAGAGGAATTCCAAGACTGTCGGGAAACACACTGCCCTTGAGATAAGCAAATAGAGCACCTGCGACACCCGCAGACGTGCCGGCAATAACGAACGCGGTCCATTGAATGCGCTTACCGTCGATGCCGATCGCCTCGCTGCGCAGGATGGAATCGCGCGTCGCTCGAAGCGCGTAACCGAACGGCGAGAACACGATGATGCGCAGCACGATGACCATCAATGTCGCAATGCCGAGCGACAGCCAGTAGAAGCTGGCCGGTCCAGCGGCCCAAGCCGCCGGCCAGACACCAAGAATGCCGTTGTCACCGCCGGTCACACTGACCCACTGAAACGCAATCGACCAGACGATCTGCGCGAACGCCAGTGTCAGCATCGCAAAGTAGACGCCCGACAGCTGAACCGCGAAGAATCCGAAGACCGCGGCGCCGAGTAATCCGAGCAGCGGCCCGAGTAAGAGGCACGCGATCATCGGAAGGCCCGCAGCCTTGGCGAGGAAGGCAACGCCGTAGGCGCCAAGCCCGAAATAGGCCGCATGACCGAACGACGCGAGACCACCCGCCGACATCAGGAAATGCAGGCTAGCCGCGAAAATCACGAAAATCGCAATCTCGGCACCAACGGTCAGTACATAGTTTCCACCAAAGAATGGCAACGCTGCCGCAACGATCAGCGCTGCCAGTGCCGCCAGCCGCTCGTTTGTGGTGAGCGGCCGCCAGGGCCGAACGGTCAGACCCGGCGTCTTGCGCGCGGGCGCTTCCGGCTTTCCGAACAGGCCCCACGGCCGGACGATCAGAACGGCAGCCATCACGAGGAAAACCAGGATGATGGAAATCTTCGGGAAGATCAGAATGCCAAAGGCATTCAGTTCAGACACCAGCACGGCTGCTACAAAAGCGCCGGTGATGCTGCCGAGCCCGCCGATCACCACGACCACGAAAACGTCGACAATGATGCGCAGATCCATGGCATGATGCACGGCATCCCGTGGGATTTGCAGCGCGCCGCCGAGCGCGGCCAGAAACACGCCGACAGCGAATACGCTGGTGAACAGCCACTTCTGGTTGACGCCGAGCGCGGCCACCATATCGCGATCTTGTGTCGCGGCACGCACCAGAATGCCCCAGCGTGTACGGCGGAACAGCAGCCATAGCGCACCAAGCACCACGGGCCCAAGGACGATTAGAAACAGATCATAGGATGGAATATTCTGGCCGAAGAAATCGACGGCGCCGCGAAATCCCGGCGCGCGGCGGCCCACGAGATCGTCAGGCCCCCAGATCAGGACCACAATGTCCTCGACCATCAAGGTCAAGCCAAATGTTGCAAGAAGCTGGAACAGTTCCGGCGACTTATAGATACGCCGCAACAACACCATTTCGACAACCACACCAATCAACGCGACAACCAGTGCGGCGATGAGGATCCCACCCCAGAACCCGAACGTGCCGGACAACCGCTCCGTCAGCGTGAACGCGACATAGGCGCCAAGCATATAGAACGCGCCGTGTGCAAAATTCACGATCCGCGTGACGCCAAAGATGATCGACAGGCCAGACGCAACGAGGAACAGCGACGCTGCGCTCGCAAGTCCGGTCAGGAACTGGGCAAAGTAGAAGCTCATCAATGATCCACGATTTCGAGAGGCCGCGGGCGCAGGGCGCGCCCGCGGTCATTCAGATCAATCTTTTGGACGCATCTTCTCCACTTCCGCATCGCTTGGCAGGAAGTCCTCGCCTTTGCGATAGGCGGTATCGACCATGATACCCTTTCCGTCCTTGAGCGCGGTCTTTCCGACATAAGCGCCGAGGGTCGATTGATGATCGATCTTGCGGAAGGTGATCTGACCGAACGGCGACGACATCGAGAGCCCCTCGGCTGCTGCAATCAGCTTCTCCGGATCGGTTGAGTTTGCTTTCTTGAGGATCTCGGCCGCAGCCTTAATCGTCTGATAGCCAACGATAGAACCGAGCCGCGGATAGTCGTTGAACTTGCCCTGATAGGCTTTCAGGAAGGCATCGTGCTCCGGCGTCTTGATGCTGTACCAAGGGTATCCGGTCACGATCCAGCCTGACGGCGTCTCTTCCTTCAGCGGATCGAGATATTCCGGCTCACCAGTGAGGAAGCTGACTACCGCACGATCCTTAAACAGACCACGCGTATTGCCTTCGCGGACGAACTTCACAAGATCTGCGCCGAAAGTGACATTGAGAATGGCTTCCGGATTGGAGTTCGCGAGCGCCTGAACGATGGGACCCGCGTCGATCTTGCCTTGCGGCGGCCACTGTTCGTCGACCCACTGAATATCAGGACGCTTCTCGGACAATAGTTTCTTGAACACCGCAACCGCCGACTGGCCGTACTCGTAGTTCGGCGCAATGGTTGCCCAACGCTTGGCAGGCAGCTTGGCTGCTTCCTCCACCAGCATCGCCGCCTGCATGTAGTTCGACGGACGCAGGCGGAACGTGTAGCGATTACCCTTTGACCACGTAATTGCGTCGGTCAACGGCTCTGCGGCGAGGAAAAATACCTTTTTCTGTTTGGCGAAGTCGCTCACCGCTAGGCCGATGTTCGACAAAAATGTGCCGGTCAGCATCGCGACGTTTTCGTTCGAGACCAATTCGTTGGCTGCAGTCTGTGCATCGGCCGGCTTGCCGCTGTCGTCCTTGGAAACGACAACCAGCTTCTTGCCGTTGATGCCGCCCGCAGCATTGACTTCTTCAACGGCGAGTTGCCAACCCTTGCGATAGGGTTCGGTAAAAGCAGGCAAGAGTGAATAGCTATTGATTTCGCCGATCTTGATTTCGCCGCTCTGCGCCACGGCAGCCGTCGCCAGCACCGAACCCGCCAAACCAAGACCCGCTGCAATCGCAAGCCCGGACAGACTGCCGAAAAGACGTTTATTTCGTTGCATCCCAACCTCCATTGTTGCCGGGGACCGAGCCCCGTTCAATTTCCCCGTCCGTCCCTTATCCCGGTGGAACGGTTCGGTAGTTCTCCCGTATCAAACGAATAAGGACTGCTAGCGCAATCCGTCCTCACCCTTGATCTCGTCAATCGTTAATCCACCAACGCGCGGCAACGGACGCCCGCTATCCGTGACAGCCACCGCGACCATGATTTCATTCGCGCGTGGAGCATCGTTGATCTGAATTTCCATGCCATCGAAATGACTACGCACGAATGCCGCGTCCTTATGACCAAGCGGAATATCAAGCACCGTGCCCAACCCACCACGTTTTTTTGACGAGGGGATCAATGCCGCTCCCTTGCCGAGCACCTTGCGCACCGGGGCGCCCATTTTGGGATGCAAGATTGCTGCCGCGTGTTCCAGCTCTCCGTTTTCGCCCACAGCCGCCGCCTTGCCGTAGCTTTGCGCCTTGCTGCCCTCGATGCCGAGCGCCGCGACCGCCTTCGTCGCCAGCAACTCGCCCAATTCCTCACCAATCGCGATCAGAGGGGCAAGGTCATCGATAAATTTCCCTGCAAACGGATTCTCGATCACCGCTATGGCTGCCGCGCGACGAGTCGGTGGAGAAACATCGCGTCCGCCCTCCTGCAGAGTTTCCTCGACCACCGTGACGATTTTGCGAATGACAGCGCTCATCGCAGTCCATCCTCTCCCTTGATCTCGCTGGCCTTGAGGCCGCCCACCCGTGCGTGGATTCGCGCCCCTGTCGTCATCACAAGCGCCAGAAGCAATTCGTCCGCGCGTGGCGCATCCGGAATACCGACCTCCATGGCATCGAAGTGTGAACGCACATAGGACGCGTTGATGTGGGTCACCGGCACGTCGAGTCGCGTTCCGGGACCGCCAACTTTCTTGGCGGACGGCACGATGGCTTTTGCCTCTCCAAGAATTTCGCGCATTGCATAGCCACCGGGGACATGCCAGAGCGCGCCATGTTCCAGTTCGCCCGCCGAACCAATGATCGCGCCTTTGCCATAACCTTGGACAGCCGCCGGATCACCGCCCAGCGCTTTTAGCAGGGAGCCAGCCATCGACACACCAAGCGGCGTCAGATCATCCATGAACCCCGCGATGTCCTCCACATAACGCCCGGCAAATGGGTTTCTGATCACGCAAAGAACAGCGCCGCGGCGCAATGGCTTCGCCACAGGCGTTCCACCCTCGTGGAAAATCTCCTCGACCACTGTTACGCGCTTGCGGATTGCGATCTCAGGCATGCATCAGGCTTTCGGCTTTCTGTTGGATTAAAACTTGCGGAGATTTGCTCGACCGCTGGTCGACATTCGTCATAGCGACAATCCGCGTCTCACCTTGCAGATGAAGCGCTGCGCCATCGATCAAACCTGCGGCAACCAGCTGCCTTGCGCAAACTGCACCGGATTCCAACGCGACATCAATATCGGCAAACAGCAACTGGCCAACATCTCGTGTAACAAGTCGCGCGCCGAGATCGCTATCAGGCTGAATATCGTGGGCAGGACAACGAACAATGGCGGAATGATCAGGAAGATCGATTGCGTTCGCAATGACGGTTGCGGCGGCGTCCGCCTGGGCGGCGGTTCGCGCCAGAACCGTGACCGCGTCAGCAATGCCGAGAGAAAAGCTGCGACCACGCCAGCCGCTTGTCGCAACACCACGAGCGGTATCGCTTGCGGCAATGATTGTCTTTCCGATCAAATGCGGCATATCGGGGCGATCAACGAGACCGACCGTAAAACATTGCCCTTCGCCTAAATGCAACGCAATATCGCCGCCGTTATTGACATAGGCCCGATCGAGATCGGAAGCCTGCACCATTGCGCCGAGGACTTCCTCGGCCACGGCGCCAGCGACGGCAGCCATAGGTGTTATGAAGCTCCCGGCAGCAAACGGCACAACCGCATCGTGCATCCGGCGCGCGACGGTGCCCCGCAAACCACATATGCCCGGCTGGGCGCCTCTACGCAATTCAGGCAATTCTTCGCAAAGTGCATCGAGAAGCCCGGTGAAACGTTGGATGGCAGCGTCATAAGCCGCCGCAACCATGACCGATGACCCATGCGCTTCCACGATCAGATCGATCGGACCATCCTGCAGGTGAAGTCGCCTGCCGTCCGCCAACCATCCAATCTGTGGGAGCCGTGTCATGGGCGCAATCTCATGGGCGCGATCCCGGCTCTGACTGTTGCCGGGACAGTTGGCGAATTTCCGTATTGCCTTTCAATGACGCCAATGGCCGCACGTAATCCATGTGGCCACCGAGCGCCGCGTAATCCGACAGCCGCAGGGTAAATTCGATCGGGGCAACCAGCGCCGGGGTCGGCACATAGCCAAAAGCTCCCTGCGGCACCTGCGTCACATCGACCATAAAGGTGATGCCGCCGCCGGGCCATACATAAACTGCTGCACCACCGCAGGTCACTGATGTCAGCGCATCCTTGACCGAGCGCGTGAGCCGAACCGGATTATCCGTCACGCCAGCTCTTAGCGAACCACCTGCCCCACCCATAAAAAGGACAGTGCACAAAGCGGGCTCGCAATTCTCCTGAATCCGCTCGACCGAGAACTTCAAATCCGTGGGCATGTCCTTCTCGACTGGCTTCAACGCATCGTCGAGTTCGAAATATGCAGCATGCTCACCCGTCGTACTGACCATCATCATCCGCAAGCCAGGCCGCGCCGTCTTCGGATCAAACGGTCCCAACACGGAGAGCGGATCGGATATGTTGGTTCCGCCCCAGCCGATGCCCGGTTCCGCCACCTGAAAATAACGCCCCGGAGTCGAACGGCGGCCTTTCATCTTGATTCCGGTATCAGGGATGTCGAGCAGCTTACCAGCCTGATGCTCGGACAGAACACCCGTGATGTGATCGTCCACCACGACAACTTCATCAACTTTGCCGAGCCATTGCTTGGCGAACATGCCGATAGTGGCCGAACCGCAGCCGACGCGCATGCGCTCTTCGGTCACACCGTTGACAATGGGCGGATAGCCCGCCTGGACGACAACCGTGGCACCGCCATCGATTGCCAATTCAACAGGCTTGCCGTTGGATAGATCCATCAGCGCGTCGCAAGTGACGCGGCCTTCCTTCTTCGATCCGCCCGTCAAATGATGAACCCCGCCCAGGGACAACATCTGCGAACCATATTCGCCGGTCGTCACATGCCCGACGGCCTCGCCCTGCACGCGCACTGTCGCCGTTTCGGGGCCGAGATAGCGATCGGTGTCGATTTTCACTTTGACGCCGCAATAGCTGAAAATGCCCTCTGTCACCACCGTGACCATATCGACGCCGTCGATTTCGGAGGACACGATGAAGGGCGCAGGCTTGTAATCCGGGTAGGTCGTACCGGCTCCAATCGCCGTAACAAACACACCCGGCTCATGAACGATCTTTCCATCCCATTCTCCACCAGCCTGAAACGGAACAAGCCGGCCACCATGAGACACCGTGCGCTCAAGCAGGATGTGAGGATCGACGCGGACAAGCTCACCATTGTTATTGGCGTAACGGTCGCACGCGCCTGCGGCGCCTGGCTTGATGTAACACATGACCGGACATGCATCGCAGCGGATCTTGTCCGCGCTGCCAGTTGTTGAAACAGAGGCCGCTTCAGTCGACATGACCAAACTCGCGTGCGAACCGAACTGACGCGCGGACTCCCGCGCCCGGGGGAAATTTCAAAGAGTCAGCACTGCATTTCGTTCGTATACGAATGATGGTGCGCGCAGTCTCGAAAGCTGTCAAGCGCCGTTACGAGCGGAAACCGGAACTGCCGAATAAAACCTCAATTGCCTCCTCTTCGTGTTCACAAAGCGTGCAACGCATCATCGCGAAAATAGCCATCGCCAACTACTCATCTCGCGCTTGCACGTTTGTATACAAACGGTATCGTCGGGACGAGACCATCATTATCCTTTTGCAGCGCAGCACCGGGCCATGGCGATGAGCGTGACGCAAACAACGATCCGCCTGACTGTAAACGGCGGGACTCATGATGTCGCTGCTGCACCCGACACGGCCCTGCTTTACGTTCTTCGCAACGATCTTGAATTGAATGGCCCGAAATACGGCTGCGGGCTCGGCGAATGCGGCGCCTGCACCGTGATCATCGACGGCGTGGCGGCGCGCTCCTGCGTGATCCCGATCAGCGGTTGCGTGCAACGAGACATTTTGACGCTTGAAGGTCTCGGCTCACGTCATCATCCCGATCCCGTGCAGGCTGCTTTCATTCAAGAGCAGGCTGCTCAGTGCGGCTACTGCCTCAACGGCATGATCATGACCGCGAAAGCACTGCTGATGCAAAAGCCTCGTCCTTCGGAAACGGAGGTACGGCAGGCTCTGCAGTATAATCTTTGCCGATGCGGAGCTCATATCGAAATCCTGCGCGCCGTGATGCGCGCCGCAGGATTCGCTCCTGAGGAAGACGAGTAATGACGGGGAAATGGCAGGAAGGCGGAGGGTTACCCCCTTCCGGATCTCTCTCTATCGTTCGTCCGGCAACGTCCAGCGCGATTGAAACCGGTTTTGAAACTTTCGTCAGGATCGACGCTAGCGGCACGATCACCGCATTCAATGGTCATGTCGACCTTGGAACAGGTATTCGCACCGCTCTTGGTCAGATCGTTGCGGAAGAACTCGATGTCTCTTTCGCGCGTGTTATTGTTGTGCTTGGCGATACATCGCGTGTGCCTAACCAAGGTGCGACAATCGCCAGCGAGACCATTCAGATCACCGCCGTACCGCTTCGCAAGGCAGCGGCGCAAGCCCGTCAAATCCTGATCGCACGCGCCGCAGAACGCCTCGGACTGCCCCCGAGCGATCTTTCGGTCGAAGACGGTTTGATCAGGGGTCAAGACAACCGCAGCGTCACTTATGGCGAATTGATCGGCGACGAGATTCTCCGGGTGAGCCTTGCAGACGACGTACCCGTCAAATCTGTCGATTCCTACAAGATCGTCGGTCAATCGATTCCTCGCGTCGACCTGCCGGCCAAAGCAACCGGCGAACTAGTGTATGTTCATGACGTCCGCGTTCCCGGCATGTTGCACGGGCGCGTGGTGCGTCCGCCCTATGCTGGCGTCGATGCAGGGAGCTTCGTCGGCACCAGTCTGATCGCCGTTGATGAATCTTCGGTTCGGGATATTCCGGGACTGGTCGAGGTTGTGCAGATCGGCGATTTCGTTGGTGTTGTCGCGGAGCGAGAGGAAAACGCGATCAAGGCCGCCAGCCAGTTGAAAGTCAGCTGGAAGCCGACGCCCACGCTTGCCAGTCTCGAAGATATCGAAGGTGCGCTGCGCGCCAATCCAAACCAACCGCGCACGCTCCTCAACAAAGGCGACGTAGACAGCGCAATTGAACATGCCGCCAAGCCGATGAAGCGCACTTACGTCTGGCCTTACCAGATGCATGCGTCCATCGGGCCATCGTGCTCGGTCGCAGACGTCAAGGATGGTTTCGCGCGCGTCTGGTCCGGCACGCAGAATCCCCACATTCTGAGAACTGATCTCGCGTTGCTGCTCTCACTACCGGAAACGGCGATCGATGTCGTACGGCTGGAAGCCGCTGGCTGTTATGGCCGCAATTGCGCAGACGACGTTTCAGCCGACGCTGTGTTGCTGTCTCGCGCTGTAGGTCGGCCAGTGCGGGTCCAATTGACCCGTGAACAGGAACATGAGTGGGAGCCCAAGGGAACTGCGCAGCTGATCGATGTCAACGGCGGACTCGATGCAGCCGGAAATGTCGCGGGGTACGATTTTGCAACGCGCTATCCCTCAAACGGCGCGCCGACTCTCGCGCTACTGCTGACAGGTACCGTCGCGCCAGTGCCTGCTGTGTTCGAGATGGGCGACCGCACGGCAATCCCGCCTTATGACTACGATGCGATGCGCGTGGTCGCGCACGACATGCCGCCTATCGTTCGCGCGTCCTGGTTTCGCGGCGTTTCGGCACTGCCCAACACGTTTGCGCACGAATCCTACATCGACGAACTTGCCACCGAGGCCGGCGTCGATCCCATAGAATACAGGCTGCGCTATCTGAAAGACCAGCGCGCTGTCGATCTGGTCAAGGCAGTCGCCAAACGTGCCGAATGGACCCCACGTCCGGTGTGGAAAGAGCCAGAGCCGGAAGGCGACGTCGTTCGCGGACGCGGCTTTGCCTATGCGCTGTACGTCCACAGCAAGTTTCCCGGCTATGGCGCGGCTTGGTCGGCCTGGATCGCGGATGTTGCCGTCAACAAATCGACCGGGGACGTCAGCGTGACCCGCGTCGTTGCCGGTCAAGATTCCGGCCTGATGATCAACCCGGAGGGTGTGCGTCACCAGATTCACGGCAACGTCATTCAATCCACCAGCCGCGCCCTGATGGAAGAAGTTTCGTTTGATCGAACAACGGTCGCGAGCCGCGAATGGGGCGCCTATCCGATCATCAAATTCCCGGACGTGCCGAAGATCGATGTGCTGATGCTGCCACGTCCGGACCAGCCGCCGCTAGGTGTTGGGGAATCTGCATCCGTGCCGAGTGCCGCCGCCATTGCGAACGCGATTTTCGACGCAACGGGTGTGCGTTTTCGCGAGCTTCCGCTCACGCCCGAGCGCATTCTTGCAGGATTGAACGGTGGAAAATCTCCTGAATCAAAAGTCTTGCCGAAAACAACCGTCCAACCGCAGAGGCAGGTACGGGAAACTCAGAATCCATTCGTCAAGCGCCGCAGCGCCATCGCCGGTGTCGCGGCGGCATGCGCCGCTATTGCCGGCGTGGCCGCGGCCGTTTTGCCCTGGAGATCGCTCCCTCCCATCGCGCGTCCTGACCCATCGGCTTATTCGGCTGCGACGATCGCCAAAGGCCAGCAACTCGCCGCGCTCGGCAACTGCGCCGGTTGCCATACCGACATAAACGGCGTCATCAACGCAGGCGGCCGCCCCCTCGAAACGCCATTCGGCATTGTCTACAGTACGAACATCACACCAGATCCGGACACCGGAATAGGGAGCTGGTCATATCCCGCCTTCGAGCGGGCGATGCGCGAAGGCATTCACCGCGACGGGCGGCATCTTTACCCGGCCTTCCCTTACAATCATTTTGCCAAGACGACAGACGCGGATATTCAGGCGCTTTATGCTTATCTGATGGCCCAACCGCCCGTCCGCGCAGCGAACCGGGAAACAGCACTGGCATTCCCGTTCAACATGCGTCCATTGTTGGCGGGATGGAATGCACTTTTCCATAAACCGGCAGCCTTCAAAGCCGATGCCGCGCAATCGGATATATGGAATCGCGGCGCTTATCTGGTCGAGAGCCTCGGTCATTGCGGCGCCTGCCATACACCAAGGAACGCGCTCGGCGCGGAGAGAGACGCACGCGCCTATCTGGCCGGTGGTGTTGCTGAGGGCTGGGAAGCACCGTCGCTCACCTCGTTGTCACAGGCCCCTATTCCATGGACCGAAGATGAGCTTTTCGCCTATTTGCGGACAGGTGCATCCCGCTTCCATGGCGTGGCCGCCGGGCCGATGGCACCCGTTGTCAAAGAACTCGCGGCTGTGCCTGACAGCGATATTCGCGCGATGGCAGTTTATCTCGCATCCTTCAACGAGAAGATGCCCCCCGCTACACAGACTGCCCTGGCTGAGCAGCTTGAAGCCGCGACGAGCATAAAAACCGCGTCCGTATCGCCGCTTGGAGCGCGCATCTACGAGGGAACCTGCGCCGTCTGTCACCAGGTCGGAGGTCCGGTTCTGTTCGGCAGCAGACCGTCCCTGGCGCTGAACAGCAATCTGCATAGTGCAATCCCGGACAACCTTGTTCAGGTTATCCTGCACGGGATCGATCAGCCGGTCTCCAGCGATCTTGGATACATGCCCGGCTTCAAAAGCAGCCTGAGCGACGGACAGGTTGTGGAGTTAGTATCCTACCTGCGGCAGCAATTCGCGCCGGACAAAGCCCCCTGGACCGATATAGCCGCCACGGTCAGCCGGATTCGGCGAGCAGGCGAGCCATAAAATCGTTCCAGGTGGCTGGTTGCCCGCCGAGGAGGCGGATATGATCCGGACATGACTGTTACAGATATTGCTTCGCGAACCTACAATCATGGCTGGCGGCTCGACCCGATCGTGCGCAGCCTGCTTGACACCGACTTTTACAAGCTCCTGATGCTTCAGATGATCCGGCGATTCTACCCGGATGAGCATGTGACGTTTTCGGTGATCAACCGGACTCACCACGTCCGCCTGGGTGACGTGATCGATGAGGGAGAACTGCGCGCCCAACTCGACCATGCCCGTACAGTTCGCTTCAGCAAGAAGGAATTGATCTGGCTTGCGGGTAATACCTTCTACGGTAAGACCCAGATGTTCTCGCCAGACTTCATTAGCTGGCTCGCTACGTTCCAGCTCCCGGAATACGAACTGCATACAGTCGACGGTCAGTACGAGTTGCATTTCCACGGGCCATGGACTCACACCACCATGTGGGAAATTCCGGCGCTCGCCATCATCAACGAACTCCGTTCCCGGCAGGCCATGAAAGGCCAGGGCCGGTTCGTTCTTGACGTTCTTTACGCGCGCGCCAAGGCAAAGCTCTGGACCAAGGTCGAGCGACTGCGCAAACTCGAAGGGCTCCGCCTGTCCGACTTTGGAACGAGGCGACGGCACGGCTTTCTGTGGCAGCGTTGGTGCGTCGAAGCCGTCAAGGAAGGGCTTGGCCCAGCCTTCACCGGCACCTCCAATGTTCTCCTCGCTATGGACAACGATCTGGAAGCTATCGGCACCAATGCGCATGAACTGCCGATGGTTGCCGCGGCCCTGGCGAAGGATGATACCGAACTACGCTGGGCGCCATATCTGATTCTCGATCAGTGGCGGCAAACCTACGATGGAAATCTTTTAATCGCCCTGCCCGATGCATTCGGCACCAAAGCCTTTCTCCGCGACGCGCCCGAATGGGTCGCCGACTGGACCGGTTTCCGGCCGGACAGCGCGCCACCGATCAGCGCCGGTGAAGAAATCATCCAGTGGTGGAAGGAAAAGGGGCGCAATCCAAAAGACAAATTGCTGATCTTTTCCGACGGCATGGATGTCGGCTCGATTGAAGAAACGCACCGCCATTTCGCAGGGCGCGTCCGGACCAGCTTTGGTTGGGGCACCAATCTGACAAACGATTTTGTCGGCTGCGCACCGGACGGCACCGCCGACCTCGATCCGATCTCGCTGGTGTGCAAAGTCACCGGCGTGAACGGAAAACCCGCCGTCAAACTTTCAGACAACCCGGAAAAAGCGACCGGAAGCCCGACAGAGATTGCGCGCTATCTTCGTGTCTTCGGCAATGCGGGCCGCGTCCGCAGCGCTGTACACGTCTAACCATCCAAATACAGGAATGCTTTGATGAAATTCACCGTCAACGTGGACTGCACACCGCAGGAAGCTCGCGAATTTCTAGGTTTCCCGAATGTTCAGCCGATGCAGGAACGGGCGATGAAACAATTCGAGGAAAGGCTGCTTGCTGGCATTGGGGCCATGTCGCCGGACGCAATCATGCGCAACTGGATGTCGTTCAACCCTGAGCAGTTTGGAGAAATGTTCAAAATGTTTGGCGGGCTCGGCGGAACCAAAAAATAAAACAGCGAAACTGTTCGGCTTAAAGCGACACCGCATAGACTTCGTATTCTTCGCGAACGGTCTCGATATGATCCCGCATCGCACTGGCTGCGCCAGCCCTGTCGCCACGCATGATGGCGACAACAACGCGATCATGTTCCACATACGATTTCGCAAGTCTTCCGAGATTGCGGAATTGCGCTCGCCGAAACGGCTGGACCCGAACGCGCGTTGCCAACGCCATCTCGGCAACATATCCGTTTTGCGAGCCGGCATAAATCGCATTGTGAAAGGCTTCATTCACCTCGTGGAAGAGTTGCGGATTTCCGTCATAACTCAATACCCGAAGCCGCTCATGTAATCCTTCCAGTTCGCGGCGCTGAACCACAGGCATCCGTTCCGCCGCCAGCCCCGCACATAGCGCTTCAAGTTCCGCCATCGCTTCGAACATGCTGTTGAGCTGCACAATTGTCGGCCTCGCCACCACGGCGCTCCGATGCGCACGGGCGTTGACAAGGCCACTCGCAACCAACTGACGCAACGCTTCGCGAACGGGCGTGCGCGATACGTTGAACCGGCGCGCGATCTCGGATTCATCCAGCAGCGATCCCGGCTCGAGTGCACCGCGCACAATGTCGTCCGCCAACTGCAGCCGCAATTCCTCCGCGAGTGTGCGCTTGGCAGACTGAGCGTTTGCGCGATTAGCGGATAGGCTCGTCTCAATCGGCCTTGCTAGCTCTTCGGAGGTTTGCCGAACATCAGACATTGAAATCCCGATCACTCCTTCGGCACGTCGATCAGGCTGACATGCGCCGCCACGATCCGCCAGCCTTCCGGGAACCGCACCCAGGTTTGCATCTGGCGCCCCACCTTCCCTGGGGCGGATGACCGATGAAACAGGGTCGAGGCGACGGCAGTATCGCGACCATAGGCTGTAATGACCGTTCCCGACAGATCACGCATCAACCCAGCCGGATTTCGCGCCGCCCGAAACGCTGCGATAGAATCATAGCCGTACAGATTTTCGCCTATCCCATAACGAAGGGTGCGAACATCTTTTTGAAACAAGCTGTCCAGTGTTTCGACATCGTTTGATGTCAGCGCCTTTTCATAAGCTGCGAAAGCTGCACTGACCTCAGCGACCACGTCCGGCAAGTCGACTTCAACCGACATCAAATATCCTTGGGGCGCAGTGCATTCACCACACGGGCCTGTTCGAGCGCATAAGCAACACGCAGTGCAATATCCTCGCGCCACGGCGCTGCAATCACCTGCACACCGACGGGCATCGGGTCAAGTGGAACAGGCACCGCCACGACCGGAAGTCCGATAAAGGAGATTGGCTGGGTGTAAATTCCGATATTGGGCCGGAGCGGTAACTCTTCCCCATCGAGCATGAATGTTGTCTGGCCGATTTTCGGCGCAACGCAGGGCGTCGCCGGAGCGAGAATGACATCGACGTTCTTGAACAGTTCGAGCATCTGCGCGCGGTACCAGCGACGAAATTTTTGCGCGCGATCAATGAATACTGATGGCACCATTGCTCCGGCCAGCAAGCGATCACGGACCGCTGGATCGAAATCCTGCGGACGTGTTCTGAGCCGTTCAAGATGAAGCGACGCACCTTCGGATGCCGTGATCACATAGGCCGCCGCCCTCGCCCGCGCGGCCTCCGGGATTTCGATCTCTGCAGTGACCGACAACGCCTTGGCTACGCGCAAAACGGCTTCTGACGATTCAGGCGAGAGATTCTTCTTGAAGTACCCATCCGCCAAGGCGATCCGCAGTCCATCTACACCCTTAGGGAGCAAGGAGGTAACCGGCTCAATCTCGCGATCAACGCAAGCGGCATCTTGGGCGTCAGGCCCCTGCATCGCATCATATGCCAGCGCCAGATCGCGTGTTGATCGCGCAAATGGTCCCAGATGGTCGAGGCTCGCAACAAACGGAAATGTCCGGCCACGGGACAAGCGTCCATATGTCGGCTTCAGGCCAAATATTCCACAGAACGACGACGGAACACGGATCGATCCGTTGGTGTCCGAACCCAACGCCAGCGGCACAAGGCCGCCGCCAACCGCGCTGCCCGAACCGCCAGACGAGCCGCCGCTCATCCGCGTCAGGTCATGCGGATTGCGCGAGGGCCCATCGTGCACATTCTCTCCCGTGAAGTCGTAAGCGTACTCGCCCATATTGAGCGCACCGACCAGTATCGCGCCCGCGGCCTCCATCCGTTCAATCAGTGTCGCATCGTTTGAGGCAGGCACACGCTGGCGATTGATCTTTGACCCCGCGCGGGTGGGTAAGCCCGCGACATCAAAAAGATTCTTTACCGCGAACGGAACACCGGCCAGAGGTCCGGGCTTGCCGCCGCCCGCAATCAATACGTCAATCCTCCGGGCATTCGCACGCGCACGTTCGCTTACCACGTCGGTAAATGCATTCAGCGTCGCACCAACACCCTGAATGCGAGCCAGCGCTTGATTGGTGACGTCAAACGCAGAGAGTTTCCGCGCGTGAACCGCGTCCGCGATCTCCGAAGCGGATAACCACTCGATCCCGGACATCATCGGCGTTTCATGCTTCATAGATGGTCGCCGGTTCAGCTTCGTCGGGCAACGGAAATTCATGAACAAGACGCGCAAGCTTTAGCGTGACATCAAGATTGGCGCGAATGGCCCGCTTCCATGAATCCTCAATGGAAAGTCCGAGCACATTTGCCGCCGCATCGATATAGGCATCTGAAGATCCTGACGAAGACATTTCTTTCCTTCCTGATCGAGCTCGGCTCCGCGTTCAATTCACCGCCACTGGCGGATGAGGAATTGCCGACAGGAGTTCACGCGTATAAGCATCCCGCGGCGCGTCAAGAACCGATTCCGTTGGCCCTTGCTCGACGATCCGGCCGCTTCGCATGACGATGACACGGTCGCAGAGGAGGCGCACCACGTTCAAATCATGCGATACAAAAAGGTAACTCATTCCCATCGATTGCTTGAGGTCCTGCAGCAAATTCAGGACAACCGCCTGCACCGATACATCCAGCGCGGCTGTCGGCTCATCGAGAATGATGAGGTCAGGCTTCAGCGCGATTGCGCGCGCAATGCCGACGCGCGCCTTTTGTCCGCCGGACATTTGGTGCGGAAAACGATCCAGCAGCGACACGGGTAAGCCGACCTGACGGGCCAATTCCTCGCAGCGCGCGCGTATGGCTGTGGCGCCCTTGATATCGCCCAGCTGTATGATCGGATCCGCTATCGCCCGAGCAGCCGTAAAGCGCGGATTCAGGCTGTCAGTAGGATCCTGGAACACCATCTGAATCCGCTTCCGCAATGGAATCCGTGCGAACGATTTTGGCGGAATACTGCCGATCTCCTCGCCGTCAAACACGATACGTCCCGAAGTCTGGTCAAGCAGCCGCATTACCATCATAGAGGTCGTGGATTTTCCGCAACCGGACTCCCCAACCAGCCCGACGCTCTCGCCGCGCGCGACGGAAAAACTGATGCCATCCACTGCGCGGAACTGCCCGGGTTCGATCGGAGGCTTGCGGCCGAAAAGAGAGGAAAGCGTGCTCGTCGCCCCCTGCCGCGGGTATTCCTTAATCAGCTTTTCGACAACAAGAAGCGGCGTTTCACCTGCTGCCGAACCGGGACCGGCCGCGACAGCCGGCGCTTCAACCCTGTCTTCATCGGGCAACAAATCTCGCAGCGAAACGCCGGGACGCGGCGTCGCGCGCATCAGCTTACGCGTATAGGTATGCTCCGGCTTGGCAAAAATATCCTTCGACAGCGCGGTCTCGACAACGTTCCCCTTTTCCATCACCACGACGCGATCGCAGTAAGCAGCCGCAAGGCCCAAATCATGTGTGATAAGAATGGTGGACATGCCACGGCTTTTTGTCAGCTCCACGATGAGGTCCATTACAGCCTTCTGAGTGGTGACATCCAAACCCGTCGTTGGCTCGTCCGCGATCAGAAGCTGCGGATTGCACGCAAGAGCCAGAGCAATCACCACGCGTTGGCACATGCCGCCGGACAACTCGAACGGATAAGCATGATAACGTTCGCGCGGACGAGTTATCCTGACCTGCTCGAGCGCTTCGATCGCCTTTTCACCTCGATCATTAGACGTAGACTGGACATGTTGACGTAATACGTCTTCGATCTGGTCTCCAACTTTTCGTATCGGATTCAGAGCCGCTCGCGGATTCTGAAAAATCATTGAGATTTCGCGGCCTCTCAGGTCACGCATCTCGGCTTCGGAAGCTCCCTTCACATCGATCCCGGAAAACATGATCGAACCGTCAGCAATCTTGCCCGCGCGATCGAGAATCCGCATCACCGCATAAGATGTCACCGATTTCCCAGAACCGGATTCACCGACGATGCCCAGCGTCTCTCCCTTGGCGAGTGAGATGTTGACATGTTTGACGGCCTGCACCGTGCCACGCCGGGTGGCAAATTCCACAGTCAGATTGGTTACATCGAGCAGCGGCTTCGCGGTCATGGCTTTATGTCCTTGCGCATGATCTGATCGGATAACCAGCTCCTACTTTTCCGGATCATGCTCACGTCCTCCGCTGCGGATCGACGATGTCGCGCAGACCATCCCCGAGCAGGTTGAAGCAAAACACCGCGATCATTAGCGCTAGGCCGGGGAAGAATGCGATCCACCATTCGCCCGAGACCATGAAGGTCGCACCTTCAGCAACCATAATCCCCCACTCCGGCGTTGGCGGCCGTACACCGAGACCGATAAATGATAGTCCTGCCGCATTCAGAATGGCGTAACCCATGGTCAGCGACATCTGCACAATCATGATCGGCATGATGTTCGGCAGGATATGCCCCAGAAGGATGCGGTACTCGCTGTTACCCGACAGACGCGCGGCCTGCACAAAGCCCGCGTCGCGGCGGACATTCGCTTCGGCACGTGCAACACGCACGTAAAGCGGGAAATTCACGATCGCGGTCGCAATAATGATGTTCTGCACAGTATTTCCGAGCGCAGCCACAATCCCCATCGCCAGCACGAACAACGGAAATGCCATGATCGTGTCAGCGACGCGCCCGACGATACGGTCGGTCCAGCCGCCGAAATAACCGGCGGCAATCCCGGCGATCCCCCCCATCAAGAACACCAGAACCACGGAGGCAGCGGCGATGAAGAAGTCCAACCGGGTTGCGACCACGACGCGGCTCAGGATATCCCGACCGAGTTGATCGGTTCCGAACCAGTGTGCGGCCGATGGCGGCTTGAGCGCCTGCGCGGTGTCGCTGGCCAAGGGATCGTAAGGTACGATCCAGGGACCGAAGATTGCCGCGAAGATAATGAGGACCAGAAGACCGAAGGCGAATGCGGTAACAAGGTTCTCACCAAGAATGTACCGGGCGTGCTGCAGCGTGGCCCTGAAACCTGAGGCATGAGGTGCAGATGCCGCGTCAGCGGCTGGCGCAACAGTACTCATCCTTCCAACCTCACCCGCGGATCGATAACGCCATAGAGAATGTCGATGAGCAGGTTGAGCATGACGTACATCACCGCCATGGTCAGAACGAAACCCTGCACCGGCGCAAAATCAGATGAGATCAATGCCTCGACCGCGTAAGATCCGATTCCTGGCCACGCGAATACCTTTTCGACCAATACATTGGCTCCAAGCAGGAACGAGAACACCATGCTCAAGGTCGTGATGACCGGTAGCATGGCATTGCGGAACGCATATGTGACGATGACCTTGGACGGAGATAGACCGCTGGCGCGCGCGGTGCGAACAAAGTCCGATGCAAGCACAGCCAGCATCGATGCTCGCGTCATGCGAGCAATGGGCGCCAGGGAGAATATCGCCAATGTCAACGCGGGTAGGATCAGCTGACTGAGGGCCGAGCGGAACGTGTCAAAGTTCCGCGCGATCAGACTGTCGATTAAGTAGAATCCCGTCACTGCTGGTGGAGCGCTTGCAAACACATCGAGCCGCCCCAGTGGGGCCGGTGACCATCCAAGTTTGAAGTAGAAAACATATACGAGCACGAGGCCGGTGAAAAATACCGGCAATGAGACTCCCGCCGTGGTCAATACGCGACAAAGATGATCGATCCATGATCCGGGTCGCGTCGCAGCCAGTATTCCAAGTGGAATCGCGATCGAAATAGCGACCAGCAACCCCGTCAGCGTCAATTCGGCCGATGCCGGAAGACGATTACGGATTTCCGTCGCCACCGGCTGGCCAGTGGTCAGCGAACTTCCCAGATTTCCCTTCGACAGATCGACGGTATAGCGGACGAACTGTTCGAAAAGCGGCTTGTCGAGGCCAAGCTGCTTGCGGATCTGCTCGATCGCATCCTTGGTCGCGGCAGGGCCTGCAAAATACGCTGCCGGATCGCCCGGCAGCGCACGTGTCAGAAGAAACGTGACAATCACGACCCCGATCAAACTCGGGATCGCGAAGGCCAGCCGTTTTCCAATCATGCCAAGCATGATGCTGTCCGCCCGTTACGCTTTCACCAACGCGCGATAATCAAGGCGGCGGTGGAACCAGTACTGATAACCGGAGATGTTCTTCTGCATCGCGACGTTGACGTAAGGCTGATACAGCGGGATACGCGGAATATCCGCATAGGCCAGATCGACGAAGCCCTTTACATCCTTGTCGTAGTTTGCCTTGTCGCCAATTGCCGCGGCCGTCACGGCTCCATCGATGAACGCGTCCATTTCCTTGGACTGATAGCTCATCGTGTTGAAAACGGAATTCTTGCCGCTGTAGCACCAGATGAAGAAGTATTCCGGATAGTCGAGCCAACCCGAGAAGACGTTAGTGTAGAGCGGCAGCACCTTCTTATTCAGTTCAGTGCGCCAGTTAGCTCCCGGAATTTTGTTGATGGTGACCTTGATCCCGATCTGGGCGAGGCTTTCCTGTACGAGGATGCAGAGCGGCTCGTTCACGCCTGCGAACCCAAGGTCGAACGAGATGGTGGTTTCGAAGCCATTCGGATAACCAGCCTCGGCAAGCAGCGCCTTGGCTTTCGCCATGTCCGTATTGTACTTGTGCGGCTGCGGCCAGGCGACCTCCGTCGGCCCGCTCCCGCCGAACATCGGCTTTGCAAGGCCGAACAATACGGCGTCCATGATTTTCTGATACGGCAGCGCATAAGCCACCGCCTCGCGAACCTTGGGATTGTCGAACGGCGGATTCTTGACGTTCATGCCGATGTACTGAATGCCGTTCGAATATGGCGTCGACACGATGTTGAGCTTGCCGGAGTCTTTCAACTCGACGAAATCCTTGTTCGGAAGATCGTACGAGATGTCGGCGTCACCGCGCTCGAGCAGGGCGCGGCGGTTGCCGGACTGCGGCACCATGCGCCAGATCACGCGCTTGATTTTGGGGAGAGGTCCGCCGACCCAATTGTCATTGCGCTCCATCACCACTTCGGTGCCGGCGGTCCAGCTCTTGACCTGATATGCACCGGACCCGGCAGTATTCTGCTTGGTGTATTCGAGACCCCAAGGGTCCTTCTCGCTGGCGTATTTCTTCACCAATTCCGAGTTGACGACACAGGGGACGATCACAGCGAGGTCGGGAATGGTCAGCCGATCCTTTTTGGCGAAATCCACACGCACCGTGTTGTCATCGACGATAACGAACTGCTCGGGCTTGGTCAGCGAGCCAGCGGCCATCTGGAATGTCGGAAAACCACCAACGCTGACGGCACGATCGAGTGACCACTTCACGTCCTTTGCCGTCACCGGCGCGCCATCGTGAAACTTCGCGTTCTTCTTCAGCTTGAACGTCACCGACATGTCGCCGACGTTCATGTCTTCCGCGAGTTCAGGCTTGAACTTGTCGCGGTCATAATACGGCACGCCGTTGGCGCCGGTTTTCATTTCATGGGTGATGAGCCGGTCATAGCAATTCCACGACACCTCATAACCAGGGACGTTGGTGCCAACGCCGTGAATATCCAGATTATTCGGGCCGCTCTCCGACACGATGAGCAGCGATTCGGATCGCGCGTCTGCCTTAGCAGAGGACCAGATCGCGGGGCCCGGTATCGCCGCGCCTGCCGCGGCTGCCGTAACTGTCTTCAGGAAATCGCGACGCTTCATCATGCTCTCCCAAGCCGTTGAGACTTTGCTGGAGAGAGCTTCGCAAGCTTCGTGCCAAATCTTAATAATCCTAAAATTTTCACATAAGATCTTGATAACGTTCCATTATCAAGAAAATCGCGATCAAAAATCTTGGGTCAACCTTCTGTACCGTTGCATACAAAGTCGCTGTTTTGCATAAAAAATATGCTCAAAATCTTCGTCGCCCCATATTTAGGCTCATCAGGGAGAGAGACATGGTTGCTGTAGAACAACCGATCGATGATCTCTCATCCGCTTTGATCGATATAGCTGGACGAGGAACGACAGGCTTCGCCACAAGCCCAGTTTGAAAGCCGCGGCGATGACCTAAGGTCGCGCCCGGTTCACTATTCGGCGGCGACCGGTATCGCGCCATGACCCCCGCTGGTCATCCTAAACCCTTCATAGCCCCTGGCTGCAACGCCGTTGCAAATCTGCCGGTAAGCGCCGACCCCGCCAATATACGGCATGAAAATCCGCGGCTTGCCCGGAATGTTAGCGCCCATGTACCAGGAGTTGGCTTGCGGATAGAGCGTGCTGCTCGCGACCTCGTTAACCTGCGTTACCCAGTGATCCTCGGCGCTTTTCGTGGCTTCAACAACGACAAGGTTTCGTTCGCGCATATAGCTTACGCAGTCGCTGATCCAGTCGACATGCTGTTCGATCGATACAATCATATTGCTTAGTACCGACGGGCTTCCTGGTCCTGTAATGATGAACATGTTTGGAAAGCCCGCGCTCATCAGACCAAGATATGTCCGTGGTCCTTCTGCCCATTTCTGGTTCAGCGTCGTACCCGCCCTGCCCCGAATATCGATCTTGGCAACAGAACCAGTCATGGCATCGAAACCAGTGCCGAACACGATGGAATCGAGCTGATAGTCCTTGCCTCCGGTACGCAAACCGTCGGGCAATATCTCCTCGATCGAATGGGATCGAATATCGACCAGAGTCACATTCGGCCGATTGAAGGTTTCGTAGTAGCCGGTATCGACGCAAAGGCGCTTTGAACCGATCGGGTGATCGTGGGGCTCCAGCAGTTTCGCGACCGCGGGGTCCCGTACAATTTCTGCGATCTTGGACCGCACGAATTCGCAAGCGGTTTCGTTTGAAGCTTGATCCAGCAAAAGATTGTTGTAGGACGCCATGAAGCTGATCCCACCGCGTCGCCAACCGGCTTCGTACTCCAGACGCCGCGCTTCTTCTGTATCGTCGAGCGCACCCCTCTCGGGAATAACCGTCAAAATTCCGTTGCGCGACTCCTCGCGCGCACGCCGCCGCCGATTGGTATAGTCGGCTTTCCACTCCCTTTCGATTTCCGGAGGCAGCGACGCATTGTGCGCAGGGACACTGAAATTTGGCGTGCGCTGGAAAACAAAGAGATGCAGGGCCTCACCAGCAATGATGGGAATCGACTGGATCGCAGACGAACCGGTCCCAATGATCCCGACGCGCTGTCCGGTGAAGTCCACTTTCTCATGCGGCCAGTGCCCGGTGTGATACGTTGCACCGCGAAAGCGATCCAGTCCTTTGAAATCCGGTATCCGTGCATTGGAAAGACAACCGGTCGCAAGAATGAAGTAAGCCGCCGACACGGTTTTACCGTCCTGCGTCGCAACCGACCAACGGCTCTCGTCTTCATGGAACGTAGCGGCCTCAACACGCGTGCCGAGCTGGATGTCGCGGCGCAGATCAAATCTGTCGGCTACGTGATTTGCGTATCTCAGAATTTCGGGTTGAGGCGCATAGCGCTCGCTCCATTCCCATTCCCGCTGCAGCTCCTCCGAGAATGAATAGGAATACTGCATGCTTTCGACATCGCAGCGCGCACCGGGATAACGATTCCAGTACCAGGTCCCGCCGACGTCGCCGCCCTGCTCGTAAACGCGCACTGAAAGACCGAGACCACGCAGCCGATGAAGCATGTAGAGGCCAGCAAAACCCGCGCCGACGATAACAGCGTCATAGGTTTCGCTGTGAACGCCAGAATCCTGCTGTGAAGCGATCATACCGTTGCCTCCCGGCTTTGCTGGGGTTGTTGACCAACCTCGTCTGCAAAATCAGACCCCGAAAAGCACGCAAAGACAATAGATCGCTGCAGTGTGGCCGACATCTGGCCATTAAAATTCAAACCTAATGCGTGGCCTTGAGCCAATTGCCAATTTCCCGCATGGCTTCGCCCGCTTTTGGCAGCAATTTTCCCATGGTGATAAATCCATGGAACTGACCCGGATAAGTGCGATACGTAACGGGGACGCCAGCATTGCCGAGACGCACAGCGAATTCATCGCCTTCATCACGCAACGGATCGGCACCCGCCGTCAGGACAAACGCTGGCGGCAGTCCGGACAAATTTTGCGTCCGCGCCGGCGATGCACGCCAATCACCAATTCCATCGGCGCCGTTGAGATAATGATCGCGAAACCAACGGATCACCGAATGCGTCAGCAACGCGCTCGTTTCAGGCTCACTATGAGATGGATGGGACATGGAAAAATCTGTTGCAGGATAGATCAGGACCTGACCGGCGACTTTCGGCCCTGCTTCGCGCGCATTAATCGCGACCACAGCGGCGAGATTTCCGCCCGCGCTATCACCGCCCACAAACAATCCCGCAGCATCGATTCCAAGCGAACCCGCATTGTTCGAAATCCATTCCGTCGCAGCGATGGCATCTTCGACAGCGGCCGGAAAACGATGTTCCGGGGCGAGGCGATAATCCACTGAAATCACGATGAGCTGACCTTCATGAGCCAACGTCCGGCAAACGACATCATGGGAATCGAGATTGCCGATCACCCAGCCTCCGCCGTGGAAAAAAACAAGACAGGGTGAGAGGCCATTCGCCTCACGTAATGTCAACGGCCTGTAGACACGCGCAGGAATTGAACCAGCCCGCCCGGGAATCGCCAGAGCGTCCACCGACGCGAGTTCCGGGGGCTCGGGATTGGTAACAACACGACCAGCCAGATACATCTGACGCGCCTCGACCGGTGAGAGCGTTTCATACGGCGGACGTCCGGCTTCACGGAATGCGTTGAGGACCGCGGCGGCATCGGGATCGAGTGAAACTGGCATAGCCCTCCCCAAAAGTTATTCTGGCATCGTTTTCCTTGTTATCAGAATTGTTAACCCGCCATTGGACGGCTGTCGATGTTGACGGCAGCAGCCAAAAGAGTGTGGCCCCGCCGAGCTAACGACGGGGCCACACTGATCCTGCCAGGAAATCTGGCCTTAGGCCTCGATCACCCGTTCAACAAAGACGCGCCGGCAGTCCATCTCGTATTCGAGATCCTGCACGGGCGGCCGGTTGAAATGCCAGGTCAGGCCTTGCCGGAAAATACCGCGCTTTCCGAGTTCGGTCTCGATGAAAGGATAAATGTCGTGGACGGTGTAAAGCTGGGTTGCCGTCACCTGGCTCCAATCACCGCCGAACGCGCTCATGCGCCGCTCCATTTCACCCAGCACCCACTTCGCCTTGTCAAGCATGGCCGCTGGTGAAATGTCCCCGAGCCGAACCGCATGGTCACGATAGTTTCCCTTGCCTTCCGGTGCTTCTCCGCTTCCGGCGACGACAAATGAAGCCGGGGCGTTCGTTGCGGGCACCGCATACGTGAAAGCGTAAAAGCTCGGCTCTGACGGCGGATCGATCTTCGGACACACATTGCTTCGCGCCACCGGATTGACGCCATCGGACATCAGCCCCCATGCCTTCAGCGTGCCGGTATAGATCTCATTGAAGGCCACAAACCCGCTCTCGGTGAATGGCGCGGGAGAGCGCAGCTCGCACGCAGCAAAAGCGGTCAGCGGGCGACCCGCATCTTTCAACGTCTGTGCGATGCGCTCGAATCCCTGACGAAGCGGCACCGGCTTCGTGAATCGCACCCGCTCAAGCGCGAAGCCTGAAAGCGCCGCCACGCCGGCAGAATACTGACTAACACCCGGTATGAACCGATAGCCACCGTTCGGCGCATCAACAGTCTTGATCATGTTACCTCTTTTTGCTTGAGAGAATTTTGAATGCGGCGCAGGGCGGCAGTTACTCTTCCAGAACGCCGAGATAGGCATCCCGAATAATCGGATCGGCCAGCAGTTCGGCACCTGAACCCGATCGAACGATCCGCCCCATGTCCATGACGAATGCCCTGTGGCACAGATCCAGCGCAGTCGTGACATCCTGCTCGACCAGCAGGATCGACATGCCTTCGGCATTCAACGCACGCAATGCGGCGACGAGCTGCTCTACCAGCAATGGCGATAGGCCCAGCGATAGTTCGTCGATCATCAGGAGTTTCGGCGCACTCATCAGACCGCGCCCGATCGCGCACATCTGTTGCTCACCACCAGACAATGTCGCCGCCGCCTGATTGCGCCGCTCGAACAGCTTCGGAAATGTCCCGTAGACTTTGTCCATGTCGCGGCTGATTTCAGCGCGAGGGGCACTGCGCGAATAAGCACCCATCAGTAGATTATCTTCGACGCTCATGGCGCCGAATAAACGGCGTCCCTCCGGCACATGGACGACTCCATGAGAAAGAATAGCGGCGGCCGTAGCATCGGCGAGATTCTCGCCATCCGAGCGATATGAACCTGACTGCACTGGAATAAGACCCGACAATGCACGCATCAGCGTTGTCTTGCCCGCTCCGTTAGAACCAATCAGCGCTGTGATTTCTGCCCTGCGTACGGCGAGATCAATGCCCCACAGGACCTGAACTTCGCCATACCCTGCGCGAAGGCCCTGCAATTCAAGAATGAGATCATCAGCCATGGGACGCAGCCCTCTGCGCGTACTGCTGGCCAAGATAGGCTTCGACCACGGCGGAATTCTTGATGACGTCCCGCGGCATACCATCTGCAATCAGCTTACCGTTGTGAAGCACAACAATCCGCGTGCAGACATTCAGCACGACCTTCATCAGGTGCTCGATCATCACAATCGTAATGCCGCTGGCCGCAAGTTGGTGAATAAGCTTCGTCGCCTTCTCGACTTCTGCGCTGTTCAAACCAGCATTGACTTCATCCAGAAACAGCAGCTTGGGCTTCATTGCCAGCGCTTTTGCCAATTCAAGGCGCTTGCGCATCGCCAACGTCAAGGTTGCAGCGGATTGATCCGATTGCGCTTCCAGGCCGACAAAAGCCAGTTGTTCGCGCGCAGATTCACGCGCCGACTTCAGACTCTCATTGGGTTGCGAAAACAAAGCCGCAGCAGCAACATTGTCGAGCGCCGAAAGCTCAGCGAACGGCTGCACGATCTGGAAGGTCCGTGACAGGCCAAGGCGCGCGGACTGATAGGTCTTCACCCGCGTAATGTCCTGCCCTGCAAACGTCACCGTTCCGGAGCTCGCCGGCGTCACACCTGTGACGACATTGACCAGCGTGGTCTTGCCCGCGCCGTTCGGGCCGATCAGCCCGAGCACCTCGCCCTTGTTGATGCTGAGCGAGACATCGCTAAGCGCCTTAAGACCGCTAAAATGCCGGGAGACGGACTGAAGCCGGAGAATCTCAGACACGCTTCGGCCTCCATGACAGCAACCGATCGCGCAGCGACATCAGCCCGTGTGGGAGGAACAGCAGCAGAGCGACGATAAGAACGCCTAGCACGCCGCTGTGAATCTGGATGTAGTTGCGCCAGACAACCTCCTCCAGCCCGAGATAGACCAACGCGCCGACAACGACACCGAGCGGAGAACCAAGCCCACCGATCAGCGCCATCACGATCGGTTTGACCGAGTAAAGAATGTCGAACACGTCGGATGGATCGATGTAGTGCACCCATGCCGCATACAATCCGCCTGCGACACTGACAAAACATGCCGACAGGCCAAAAGCGATGCTCTTATAAAGAGTGGCATTGAGACCAATCATATTGGCCGCAGTCTCATTTTGGCGAATGCAATCCAGCCCAAAACCCAGCTTTGATCCGGCAACGATGATCACCATCAACGCGGTCGCGAGCAAAAGCGCCCACATCGCGTAGAAAAAGAACGTGGCATCCGACATCACACCCGCCCCGGAGGTGAGCGGGATGTTCAACCCCATTCCCCCACCAGTCAGATCGGTGGCGTTGTTGACGAGCTCACGGAAAACTTCAATCAGCGAGAGGCTGGCGATTGCGAAATAATGTCCGCGCAAGCGCAACAGCGCAGCCCCAAGCAGGGCAGCGAGCGCAAATGACGCGATCCACGTCACCGGCATCGCGACCGAGAGGGGCACACCGCGGGACATCAGCACGCCCGTCGTGTATGCCCCGAGACCAAAGAACGCCGCCGTAGCAAACGAGGGATAGCCAGCCAACCCACCCACAATGTTCCAAGACAACGCCAGAATCGCGTACATGCAGGCAATCGTGCCAAGCCTCAACGCGTAGGCACCGCCGAACAACGGCAACGCTGCAATGCAGGCAATCAAAACCAGTAGAATGAGATTCGATCTGGTCATTCGAAGCCCTTCCGGCCGAGCAGGCCCTGCGGGCGGACAATCAGAAAAATGATCAGCAGGACGAACGATAGCGTCGTCGCATGCGCAGGGCCGATCAGCGTCGAGCCGATACCTTCAATCAGCGCCAGCAGGATACCGCCGGCAAGTGCACCAGACACACTGCCGAGACCGCCAAGTACACAGACCACAAATGCCTTTCCGAGATAGGCTGTCGAAGTCAGCGGTGAGATCGGAAAGATCAGCGCCATCAGCACACCTGCGCAACCAGCCAGCGCAGCACCAAGACCAAATGCAATCGCATAGATCGAATTGACGTTGACGCCCATCAACGTCGCCGCATCACGATCAAGCCTGACCGCAACGATAGCGCGGCCCACGCGCAGCCGCCGCAGGATCAGATAAAGAATGCCGGTCAGTGCCAGCGCAGATGCGGTTGCGATCAAGCGGTCGACCGGAACAACCACGCCGAATAGCGAGATCGACCCCATTGGCGGCGTCAATGTCAGCTTCCGATAATCGGCCTTGAAGAAGTAGATCATCGCATTGTTGAGGATTAGATCGAGGCCGAATGTCAGGGTTAGCGTCACAAGAACCGGCGCAGTAATCACCCGATTGAGTACGATGCGCTGAACGAGATAGCCGAACACAAAGAAAAGCGGGGCCGCGATCAGCAGCGCGTACCAAGGAGAAATATGCAGAGACTGATAGAGCCCCCAGGCCAGATACGCACCGAGAACGATGAACGAGCCATGGATGAGGTTGATGACGTTCAGAACGCCCCAGACCAGCGAGAAGCCTATCGCGATACAGGCATACAGGCAGCCCAGCACCAAAGCATTGATTAGAACCTGGGCCGCCAGCATGTGATGTCCTCGCCTCCTGCGCTCTCGATCAGTTCACGCCAAGCTTGAATTCGCCTTGCTTGATCAGCGCAGGCGAGAGCACGACAGGCTTGCCGCCCTGAAGCTGGAATACCGGCGGCTCGAGAGAATTGATCTGTCCGGTCGGGCCGAACTTCACGGGTCCGAAGAACGTCATCACGTCGAGTTTGGCGAGTTCGTCGCGCACTTTGTCCTTGTCGAGCGATCCGGCCTTCTCGATCGCCATCTGAAACAACGCTCCGGCGACAGAAGCGGACGCCTGCGCGTAGTCAGGCTCGGACTTGTACTTTTCCTTAAACAGCTTCACGTAGTTTGAGGTCGTTCCGAAAATGTCCTTGCCGGCATACTGCGCGGCAGGATGCCACCAGGCTGCGCTGGTGATGTTTTCACCGCCCGCTCCTGCTGCATCGATGAATTCCTGATAGGCCGGGCCTGCAATCATCGAAACCACAGTGGCCTTGATCTGCTGATCAGCCATCTGCTTCTTCACCAGCAGCAGATCGTTGATGTAACCCGTCACGAATATCCACTGCGGCGCCAGCGACTTGATCTGTGAGAGTGTCGCAGAATGATCGAGCGTTCCGATCGCGTACTTCTCGAAATAGGCAACCTCTAGACCGTTGCCCTTCGCCGACTTCTCCATTTCCTGCGCGATGGCGAGCGGGAAAAGGTCGTTGCGCGCCAGAATGGCAACCTTCTTCACGTCCGGCGCCTTGGCCTTGACCATCTGCGTGAGCGGCGTCGTCAATGTGTCGTTCGGCGTGAAGGTGCCGAACAGATATTTGTAACCCTGATCGTAGACCTGCGACGATGAAGCGGTCGCGGCAATCGTCGGCACCTTGTATTTTTCGGAAACACTACTGCCGGCCTTCGCGGCGCCCGATCCGAACGGCCCGAACAGGAAATTGACGTTGTTCTGGGTAATCATCTGTTCAGTGGTCTGCACCGCACGCGGCGTGTTCGACTGATAGTCGGCGTAGACGATCTCGACCTTGTACTTCTTGCCGCCGACCGAAATACCACCAGCCTTGTTGGCTTGCTCAGCCCACAAGTCATATCCCTGCTGCTGCTTGATGGCTTCCGGCGCCAGCGGACCAGTGAGCGGCAACGGCGCGCCGAACTTGATGACGTCCTGCGCCATCGCCGCGGTTGCCGACAATCCGAGCGAAGCAGCAAGCAAAAGCGAATTCAAACCACGCGAGACGAGCCGGGAGCGAGCCATTCAGATTCTCCATCAAAGGCCGAGGGTGCACCTGATGGAAATCTTGGCAAAATCAGGGATCGAATAAAAGCATTGAATTTAGAAGCAAACGATCTGAAAATTCGAACGCTATGCAAGGGGTGCCCGATTGGAAAGCATCCGCTCCGCGAACGAACGGTTTTGAGAACATGATTGAATCGACGGCTCTGCGGTATTTTCGTGAGGTCACCGAACGAGGCTCGATCAAAAGAGCTGCGGAATCCCTTCGCATTGCACCCAGTGCCATCAGCCGACAGGTCCAGGGACTTGAGGACGAGCTTTCCGTCAAGCTGTTCGAGCGCGGTGCGCGCGGAATGAGCCTGACGAATGCCGGCCAACTGCTCTATCGCTATGCACAAGAGAGTCAGGTGAAACTGGACCGCGTTCGCGCACAGGTGGAGGAATTCGACTCGTTGCAACGAGGTCATGTGAAGCTGGCAACCGTCGAAGGACTTCTGGCCAGCTTCCTGTCGGATTTCGTGGTCGATCTCTCAGCGGACTATCCCGGCATCTCGATCACGGTCACTACCGTGGGGTCGCGCGGCGTCGCTGAAATGGTCGGCCGCCATGAGGCCGATCTTGGATTGGTGTTTGGCCGCGCTCCTCGCCACGATCTCATCGAACTCGCTCGTATGCGGCAATCATTATGTCTGATGGTTTCGCCGCAGCACGCAATGGCCGGAAAGAAATACTGCACCATAAAAGAACTCGCGGGCCTTCGCGTGATCCTGCCAGATCCATCATTCGGTATCCGCCAAGAAATCGATCGCGCCTGTGCCAAAGCAAATATCGAACTCGACCCTTATGGCGAAACGAACTCCATCGCCTTTCTGCGAACGATTGCCGCCAAGACCGGGCTGGGAACTTTTCTGCCGAGAAACGCAGCGATGCCGGAATTACTCGCGGGAACGCTTGTCGCAATACCGCTGCGCGACAAGCGGCTGGAAGCGACGCAGGTAACGCTGGTTCAGCAAGCCGCGCGAAACACCACGCCTTCCAGTCTGCGTGTGGCACAATTGCTGGTCGACAGGATGAAGGAACAAAAGGATTGAAACGAGTGCGACCAATTGCACTCGATTTTCAGGGAAACAGCCCCCTCGTCATCTTCGCTGCCCGGACACGCTCAACGCCGATGGCCATAGCGGCGGTGCGATTGAAAATCCCATCGCGCTTCGCCCGCGCCGCCATCTGATCGAAAGAACGATTGAGAATTTGATACTCGCGGCGCATCACCTCCTCTTCTTCCCAGAAGAGCTGCTGCAGGTCCTGCACCCATTCGAAGTAACTCACCACGACACCGCCGGCATTGCACAGGATGTCCGGGATCAGGAAAATCTCATCCTGACGTTTCTCCAGCACAAGGTCTGCGTCCGGTGTGGTGGGCCCGTTGGCGCCTTCGGCAAGTATCCGGCAGCGCAATTGTTCGGCAATGCGCGCGTCAATGACGCGTTCTGTTGCTGCGGGCACCAGTACATCGCAAGGCAAAGTGAGCATGGCAACAGGATCGCATTGCAGCTCTGTGGAATAGCCGGAAAGACTGCCATGCTCCGCGACGTACCTGATCAAATCAGATACATCGAGCCCTTCGGCCCGATGAAGCGCGCAGGTATGGTCGCTTACCGCGATGACTGTTACGCCCATCGCCTGCAATTCCGCGGCAGCAATTGATCCGACATTTCCGAATCCTTGAACCACCGCGGTGGCGCTATTCAGGCCGATGGATCGCTCCGTCATCACGCGCTTCGCAAGATGAGCGACGCCGCGACCGGTCGCCTCGCGCCGCCCCAACGTCCCGCCCGCACTCACCGGCTTTCCGGTCACGATCTCGGTGACGGTACGGCCTTGATACATCGAATATGTATCCATGAACCACGCCATGACCTGCTCGTTGGTGCCCATATCCGGTGCCATGACGTCGACATGCGGCCCCACGAACGGAATCATCTCCTGCATGTAGCGGCGCGACAACGATTCAAGTTCATGGGCGGACAGACTTGAGGGATCGACACCGATCCCGCCCTTGGCCCCACCGTATGGGAGACCGACCAGCGCGCACTTCCAGCTCATCCAGATCGCAAGGGCCGCGACTTCGCCGAGATCGACGCTTGCGGCAAAACGGGTGCCCCCTTTGGTCGGACCAAGCGTCAGATGATGCTGAACGCGATAGCCTTCAAACACCGCCGTCGACCCGTCATCCCGGTGAATAGGACAGGAAACGACAACAGCGCGTTTCGGCAAAAGCAGCCTGGCGCGCTCATCGTTGGGAATTGAGAGATAGTCCGCTATGACGCCGAACTGGCTCGCCGCCATATCGAAAACGGGACCGCTATAGACTGTCATCTGCAACTCATCGTTAATCAACGACGAAAGAGGCGGAGAAGGAATCGTTCCGTCAGGACAGTCTTATCGCATGAAAAAAGCGATCTGGCTCCCCTTGCGAAAAGAGGACTCAGCGCGAGAGAAACAGGCCGAGGAGCCACCTCTTGCGGGGCATTCTCATGCCCTTCGTTCTCGATTTGCTAGGTGCAGCGGCGGACTCTGACGCCATTTACCCACACTGTCCGGCATACCACCGCTGGCTTCCGCACGACCGCGGCGCCCCGAGGCCCAACACATGCCGCGCGCTTGATCCCGTCCGCGCATACAACAGCATTGGCCTCCGTCGTTCCCATAGTGATAGCTGTTGAAAATGCCATAAAGGCAGCCGCAATAAGCAGGAATGAACGCATGATATCCTCCCGGAGGATTATGGTTGATCTTTCGCGCCAGCAATCGGCAAGCTTGGCCGATTACTTTTTCTCCGCAGCAGTCAAAACTTTTTTGCAATTCGGAGTGAGCTTGTCGCTCGACTTCGATAGACACGCAATGATCCGGCCGCCCCCCGGCTCGACGCCCTTACAGAACTTTTCATAATCACCCATGCAGGCACTGCGCTGTTCAGCCGTCAGCTCCTGCGCATAGGCCAGGCCGGAAAGGGAGAGGAATACGGCCATCAAGATGGTAGTTCGCATGTAGACGCTCCTTCCATTATTCACCAATCAGAACAGACCTCGAAATACAAACTTCCAAACCAGTGACCGTGACGAACCAATTCATCTTTCGCAAATCCGTTGCGCTGTCATCTGCCAGTTCATAGCGTAGCGCTCGGATTGAATGACGTTCATCGGGGCTCATCATGCAAGACATCAGAAGCAAGTGGCAGACGTTTTACATCGAGCATATCGAGCAACTTTCCAAGGAGATGTTCAGCCACATCGAGAAGATGATCGTGGCAACACTGATCATATCTGCGGGGGCTCACGTTTCGAGTACCGATCCGGCGATTCTCCTGTTTGGCTACCTGCGTCACAGCTTGGTCGGACGCGGCGTCGAACTCTTCGGAATAATCCTTCTTGTCTTGAACTTCATGGATGGCCTCTACAAGCTTTCAAAGCTGAGATGGCATGTCGCTTACCAGATACTTATGACCATCTGCTACGTGGCTTTGAGCGTTCGGCTCGTCCAATTGATTCTCGCATTTCGCGGCGAGTAACACTTCGTTATTGCGCAGCAAACTGCGCGAGAATGTCCTTGCAGGCGGGTGAAAGCGATGCGGCTCGCACAGCCAGACACTGCACAACGCGCCCGCCACCGGGGGCGACACCCCCGCAAAGCGCGCGAACATCCGCGCCGCATGCTGATCGGAGCACAAACAACTCCTCACGCGGCCGCATGGGCCGCAGCACCAAAGGCGCAGGCGGCGGTGCATCGGCCGCAGGCGCAGCCGTCGTTGCGGCCGCCGGAGTACTTGCAGTCCCGCTTCCGCCCACGGCACTCACTGCCTTCTGACAGCTTCTGATAGTCCGACCGACAAGCACTCCGGATGGCAGCGGTCTGCGCGTCCGTCGGCTTCTGGGGTGTCGCCGCTTTGGGCGCGGCCGCTGGAGCTGCAGTCTTTGCCGGCGCCGGGGCCGCCGGCGCTGTCGTTGTCTCAGCTTTCGGCGTGGCAGCGGGCGCCGGCTCGATTGCATTCACCGCCTGCTTGCAGGCACCGGAAAGCTTTGACATATTTTTCTGCAGGCACTGCAGCGAAGCCGCACCACCCGGAGGCACGCTCGCGCAATTGGCTTCGTAATCTGAGCGACATGCCGAGCGAATTGCATTTCGCTGTTCATCGGTTGGCTGCTGCGCGGAAGAAGGAGCAACAAAAACGACCGTCGCCGCCAAAGCCAAAAGCCCCACGACACGTTCCAACGCGTTCATTGCCAAATTCCTTATTGTATATTCGTTGCTTCCTGTTGCCGATCCGGCCTCTGCAATTAAAATGCAATAAAATTTCTCAGAATACTCTTCGTCGCTATCATTTTCGCTTTTGAGTTCCGCCGCAAGCGGATTGTTGCTATTCATATATCGCGGACGCATTTTTTGTTTCCGCTTAAATTTGAGACGAGGCGTCTGAATGAAGCCTGCGTGTCCCATATTGCATACGGCACCGATCGCCATTTTTAGGTGCAAAGCACACACGGCGCCGCGAGTTTTGCTCGCAGCATTGGCGCTTTTCACGCTAACTGCCTGCGAACAAAATACTTTTGTTCCGCCTCCTCCGGCAAAGGTCGATGTCAGAACGCCTGTGCAACGCACCGTAACGCGATTTCTTACAGCGACTGGCAACACCACCGCCATCAACAGTGTTGATCTAGTCGCTCGCGTGCAGGGTTTTCTTCAATCCATCTCTTACACGGATGGTGCCTTCGTAAAGCAAGGTACGGCGCTGTTCACAATCGAGCCCGACACCTACAAATTGAAGCTTGAGCAAGCGCAAGCTGCCGAAGCTGGCGCGCAAGCTTCGCTGAGGCAGGCCGAATCCGACTTCAAGCGTCAATCGGATTTGGTTACGCGACAGGTCGTGTCGCAAGCGACCCTCGATCAATCCACATCGTCACGGGATAACGCGCAAGCCAATCTGCAACAAGCGCAGGTCAATACCAAGATTGCTGCCGTCAACTACAGCTACACTCACGTTTTGGCACCGTTCGACGGCGTGGTGAGTGCACGGCTTGTCTCTGTGGGCGAACTGGTCGGCGCATCTTCTCCCACGCAACTGTCGACCATTGTTCAACTCGACCCCATTTACGTGAATTTCAATATCAGTGAACAGGACGTTTTGCGAATACGCGCAGCCGCGTTGAAAAAGGGCTTAACTTCGCAAGACCTCAAGGAAACTCCGATTGAGATCGGACTTCAGACAGAAAGCGGATTTCCTCATCGCGGAAAGCTTAACTACGCCGCATCGACGATCAATCAGTCCACCGGAACCCTTGCCGTACGCGGCATTTTGTCAAATGCAGATCGTGTCCTGCTGCCGGGATACTTTGTGCGCGTTCGTGTCCCGCTCGATGAGCAGAAAGATGCCCTGCTCGTCCCCGACGTTGCATTGGGGAGCGATCAGGGCGGCCGCTATGTTCTTGTGGTCAACAATGAGAACGTTGTCGAACAGCGCAAGGTGACGACCGGACCTCTGGACGGTGATTTGCGCGTAATCGAGAGCGGCCTGAAGCCGGATGACCGTGTCGTCATCGCAGGCCTGTTGCGTGCGATTCCTGGGCAAAAGGTCGACCCGCAATTGCAGAAAATCGGACAACCTCCCGCAGCCGAGAAATAGGACGAGGCCATGATCTCGAAATTCTTCATCGAGCGGCCGGTTCTATCCAATGTCATCGCCATCCTGATGATCCTGATCGGCGCCGTTGCGCTGTTTGGGCTTGCCGTCGCGCAGTATCCGAACGTAGTCCCGCCAACCGTGCAGGTCACCACGCGATATCCGGGCGCCAGCGCAAAAACAGTGATTGACACCGTTGCACTGCCCATCGAACAGCAAGTGAACGGCGTCGAGGACATGCTCTACATGCAGTCCTATAGCGGCGCCGATGGCAGCTATTCACTGACCGTGACATTCAAGATCGGTACAGATCTCAACTTTGCACAGGTCCTGGTACAAAACAGGGTTTCCAGCGCGCTTTCGTCACTGCCCCAATCAGTTCAAACGCAGGGAGTCACAGTTCAGAAGAAGTCGACGGCAATCCTTCTGTTCGTGACGCTGACCTCACCAAATTCAACATACGACAGTCTGTATTTGAGCAACTACGCGACCATCAACATCAAGGACGAGCTATCGCGGCTTCCGGGTGTCGGAAACGTGACGGTCTTCGGCGCTGGTCAGTATTCGATGCGGGTCTGGCTCGATCCGAACAAACTGCAGGCGTTGTCGCTGATGCCGCAGGATGTCATTCAGGCTATCCAGCAGCAAAGCCAACAGGTCACGGCAGGCCAGGTCGGTATGCCGCCGGCTCCGCCCGGGCAGGCATTTCAGTACACCCTGAATATCAACGGACGGCTCGACGATACCAAGGAATTTGAAAACGTCATCGTCAAGACCGGGAACAACGGCGATGTTACCCGCGTCAGGGACGTCGGACGCGTCGAACTCGGCGCACAGACCTACAGCCAGATATTTTCTCTGAACAACAAGCCGGCCACCGGTATCGGTGTCTTTCAATCGCCGGGAGCCAACGCGCTCGAAGTTGAACAGGCCGTCCGAAAAAAGATGGACGCACTGGCCCGCGGATTTCCGCAGGATATGAAATTCGACATTCCATTCGACACCACGAAGTTCGTTTCGGCCTCGATCCATGAAGTCTACAAAACACTCATCGAGGCTGGCTTTCTCGTCCTCGTCGTAATTCTTGTTTTCCTTCAGGACTGGCGCGCCATGCTGGTCCCGGCAACGACCGTGCCGGTTACGATCATAGGCGCATTCGCCGCGATGGCGGCTCTCGGGTTCACTATCAATCTATCGACGCTGTTCGCAATCGTGCTGGCCATCGGGATCGTGGTCGATGACGCGATCGTCGTGGTGGAAGGCGCTGCTCATAACATCGAACAGGGCATGTCCGGCCACGACGCCGCAATCAAGGCGATGGATCAGCTTTTCGGACCAATTATCGGCATTACACTGGTGCTCGTATCGGTATTTTTGCCGGCGGCCTTTCTTCCGGGAATGACAGGCCGGATATATGCTCAATTCGCATTGGTGATTGCTGCAACGGCCCTGATCAGCGCGATCAACGCAGCAACCCTAAAGCCGACACAGTGCGCTCTCTGGTTGCGGCGCCCCGTTCCGCCCGAAAAGCGGAACTGGTTTTACCGGGGGTTCAATGCGATCTACGGGAAGCTTGAAAGCCGCTATGCGGCGCTGATCTCTCGTATGGTCGCGCATAGCGGCTTCTCGGTCATTCTGGCATTGATCCTGATTGGCATTGGCGGCTACGGCCTCTCCCGCGTACCGACAGGCTTTATACCAATCGAAGACCAGGGTTATCTGCTCGCGGCGGTCCAGTTGCCAGACGGCGCATCGCTCGACCGAACCCAGCGCGTTTTGGATCAGGTTACAGAAATGACCGGCAAGACGCCGGGTGTAGCTCAGGTCATTAGCATCGCGGGCATATCGGCACTCGATAACAGCTCAAGCCTCGCCAGCGCGGGCGTTTCCTATCTCATTCTGAAGGATTGGGACAAGCGCGGCCCGGGAGAAGATTTGCGGTCACTTGTGATCGGCCTGAACAAGAAGCTTGAGGCCATTCCGGAAGCACGGATTCTTGTGATCCCGCCCCCGCCCATTCAGGGCATAGGCAATGCCGCAGGTTTTGCCATGCAGATCGAACTGCGCGACGGAAATTCCGATTTCGGGAAGTTACAAGCCATCACACAAGCCGTCGTCGCCAATGCGCAAACACAAAGCGCGTTGCAGCGAGTGAGCTCACCGTTCCGTTCGATGGTGCCGCAATTCGATATCGAGGTCGACCGGATCAAAACCCAGACGCTACACGTCACGACCGATCAGGTCTTCTCCACGCTATCGTCTTATCTTGGCGCATCGTACGTCAATCAGTTCAACAAGTTCGGCCGCACCTTTCAGGTCTATGCCCAGGCCGACTCCCAGTTTCGTCTGACCACGAACGACATCGAAAACTTGACAGTGCGCAATCAACAAGGAGCGATGATCCCGCTCGGCACGATTGCGACGATTACTCCGACCGTCGGCCCTTCGTTGATCAGCCTTTACAATCTCTATCCCGCGGCAACCGTGATTGGATTACCAGCCCAGGGATATAGCTCCGGCCAATCCATGACATTGATGGAGAGTATTGCCGATAAAACCTTGCCACCGGGCACCGGATACGAATGGACCGCGATGTCCTATCAGGAAAAGGCCGTTGGCAGTCAGATCTACTATGTTTTCGGTCTCGCTTTGCTGCTGGTCTATCTGGTACTCGCCGGGCAATACGAGAGCTGGTACGCGCCGATCGCGGTCATCCTGGCCGTACCGCTATCCTTGCTCGGTCCTATGGCAGTTCTGACCGGATTGCGAATTGAAAACAATCTCTACACACAGATCGGGCTGATCCTCTTGATCGCTCTCTCGGCAAAGAACGCCATTCTCATTGTCGAAGTAGCCCTCGAACATCATGTTCGCGACAAGAAGCCGTTGCTGGAATCCGCGATCGATGCTGCGCGTGCGCGTTTCCGCCCCATCCTGATGACCTCCTTCGCTTTCATTCTCGGCGTGGCCCCACTCGTCTTTGCCACCGGAGCTGGCGCCAGCGCACGCAAGTCGATCGGCATTACCGTATTCAGCGGCATGCTTGCGTCGACGTGTCTTGCTGTGCTTTTCGTCCCGACATTCTTTGTCATTGTACAAAGATTTGAAAATTGGATTCGGGAGCGAAAACAAAAGAAAGCTGCGGCGCAGGCAATTGCCCCAACAGGTCCCTGAACTCTCGCGTCAGCTCACTTTTCGCTGATCCTGTAGCCGATCCCAGGCTCCGTCAGAACGACGCGAGGATCGTCCGGCTTCTCTTCTATTTTCTGTCGCAACTGACCGATATAGACCCGCAAATACTGCGTATCCTCAGTATGTGCAGGCCCCCAAACGGCAGTGAGAATCTGCCGGTGCGTCACAACGCGTCCCGCGTGGCGTGCTAGAAATGAAAGCAATTCAAATTCTTTAGGCGTCAGCTTCAGTTCCGCCCCTCCCCGCGTAACGCGATGACGCACAGAATCCACCTCCAGATCGCTGACGCGAAGAACCGGCGTTTCCGCCTTCCGTTGCAGACGATGACGAAGCGCTGTCCGTATACGCGCCATCAGCTCACCTACATTGAACGGCTTGTTCACATAGTCATCAGCCCCAAGGTCGAGAGCGTCGATCTTCTCTGCTTCGCGCTCCCGTGCCGAAAGGACGATGATCGGCACATCCGACCATTCACGGACCCGTCGGATCACGTCCTTCCCGTCGCCATCGGCCAGGCCAAGATCAAGCAGGACAATATCGGGCGTTTCTGCCGCAATACGCTTGACGGCCTCGGCCACGGTCCCCGAACTGATCGTCTCATAGCTGTTAGCTTCCAGCGCGGGCTTGAGAAAGCGCAGAATTGCGACTTCATCATCCACAACGAGAACCCGAGTTTTGGCATTCATGCCGCCAACTCCTTTCGCGGGAACGTCATGGTAAACTGCGTGCCATGGCCGTCAGCGACTGGACTTTCGACTTCAATCATTCCGTGATGCGCCTCCATGATACCTTGAGCAATCGCAAGCCCGAGGCCCGTCCCCTGTCCGCCATCGGCAGTGGCTTTGTCTAGGCGCGCTCCTTTGACGAAACGTTCAAAGACATGCGGAAGAATATCCGGATCGATACCCGGTCCGTTGTCCGTAATGCGTAGCCGTACTTCTGAGTCCGCTGACTTTGCGTCAATACAGATGCTGGCGTGCGGTGGCGTATGCAGTCCCGCATTCGAAATGATGTTGCCGATGGCTTGTTCGACGAGAATCGCATCAGCACGCACTAAGGGCAAATCAGCCGGAAATTCGATCATAAACGATTGAGTAGCTCCACGGCGCTTCGCAAGATTCACGACACGCGTGACGGTTTCCCGAAGATCGATCCAATCGCTCCGCAGTTCAAGCGCGCCAGCATCAATCCTGGTGATCGCCAGCAGGTTGCGCACCATCTCGTCGAGAGCCTCGGTCTCTTCCTTGATCTGTCCCAGCAGATCTCTCTTCGACGTCGCATCGAGTTTATCACCGTAATCGATCAGACTGGTTGCTGAACCGAGTATCGAAGACAAAGGCGTGCGAAAATCATGGGAAATCGAGGCAAGCAAGGTATTACGGACACGCTCCGTCTCGGTTGCGGTCTTCGCATCCACCATTTCGCCTGCAAGAGATGCTCGCTCTAGCGCAGCGGCGGCCTGTTCACACAATGTGTCCAGCAGGGCACGCTCCTCCGAGTCGAGTGGAGGGGTATCCTTTGCCGTCGCGACACCAATGGTCCCCAACACCCTGCTCCCGATCTTCAGCGGTGTGAAAAGCCAGGGAATGATCGGCAGCGTTCCGGTGTTCGTTCCAGCCGCTTCACCATGACTATAAGCCCAGCGCGCAGCCGTCATGGCGGCTGCATCAAGATCGTCCTCGGGCGGCCAGGCTGCCGTCAACACGACATCTTCATCTCTCGCCAGCAGCACAACGACCGGCCGTCGCAAACTGATGTGAATCTCGCTGGCGGCCCCTTCAGCCACGTCCTCTGGACTGGCCAAGCCAGACAACCGCCGCGTGAACTCATATAACCGCCGCGTCGCGCGCACGCGGTCTGCTGAAACACGCGCCTGTTCGCGAACCCGTGCCGCCATCGCGGCACTCGTCATCGAAACAACTAGAAAAATGAGAAGTGCCAGCAATTCATAAGGTTCAGCAACCGTCAGCGTATGCACCGGGGAAATAAAGAAGAAGTTGTAAGCCAGAAACGACAGCAAAGATGCGTGAATCGCCGGCCAAATTCCGAAGTTCATCGCACTGAACAGCACCGCCAGAAGAAATACGATCGATAGATTCGGAATAGGTGTAAGCTTGATCAGAATCTGACCGGCCGCAATAGCGCCGCCGACCGCCATGGTCGCGTATATGAAATGTTTCCAGTCAATCTTTTCCGAAAGCCAGCGTGGCGACCGCGAAACAGGCTTTACCGCGCCGTCAGCCTCACGCGTGATGAGATGAATCGCAATATCTTGCGTTCGCCGAACCAGCTCGTGCGGTAACGACCGGCGCAACAATTCGCTAACAATACCTCCTCTTGCACGACCCACCACGATCTGTGTGACATTCTCAAATCTGGCAAAACGAAGGAGTTCGGCGGGCAAATCTGACCCGGCTAACGTCTGGGTTTCCGCACCAAGGCTTTCGGCGAGCTTCATGATATCGTCGAGACGCCGACGTGTAGATCCATCTACATAGGCGCCTGGCCTCTCCACCGTGACAGCGATCCACGGTGCATCCATGAGATCAGCGAGCCGCTTTGCGGCACGAACCACGCTCGGCGATACCTGATCCGGCCCGACGCAGGCCAGAATTCGCTCGCCGGCCGCCCAAGGCCCTTCGATGGCCTGCGCCTGCATGCTTTCAACAAGGGTCGCGTCGACACGCTCTGCCGCGCGGCGCAGTGCGAGTTCGCGAAGCGCTGTCAGATTCTGCGGCTTGAAGAAGTTATCAACGGCGCGGACAGCAGTGTCCTCAACGTAGACCTTGCCTTCCGCCAAGCGCCTTAACAGCTCATCCGGCGGGAAGTCGACAAGAACGACTTCATCCGCATTATCGAACACTTTGTCGGGTACGGTTTCACGCACGCGAACCTTGCTGATCTTCTGGACAACATCATTCAAGCTTTCCAGATGCTGGATATTCAGCGTTGTCCAGACATTGATCCCGGCGCGAAGCAGTTCGTCGATATCCTGCCAACGCTTGGGATGGCGGCTACCAGGCACGTTCGTGTGTGCATACTCATCGACGAGCAAAATCTCCGGCTTTCGCGCGAGCGCAGCATCCAGATCGAATTCCCGTATCATCTGATTTCGGTAGACAACCGGCTTTCGCGGCAAGACCTCGAAGCCATCCACCAGCTGTTCAGTCTCACGGCGACCGTGAGTCTCGATCAGACCGGCGGCGACATCCTTACCGCCCGCCCTCTCGTTCCGGGCAGCCGTCAACATTGCATACGTCTTGCCGACGCCTGGCGCAGCGCCGAGGAATATCTTCAACCGCCCCCGCTCTTCCCTTCCGGCAAGGGCAAGCAGGGCTTCAGGTGACGCTCGTTTCGTCTCCTCGTGCGACATCCAGCTCCTTGGCGTTTCTTCTCAAGATCCGATTTTGTCCATCGCGAGATTCAACTGAAGCACATTTATGCGAGGTTCCCCAAAAATGCCAAGGGTCGGTGCCGCAATCGTGCTCTCGACAACCGAACGAACCCGCGCCTCTGGCAGATTTCTTGCTCTTGCCACTCTCGGCACCTGAAATAGGGCCGCCGCCGGCGAGATATCTGGATCAAGACCGCTTCCCGAGGCTGTCACCAGATCGACCGGGACGTTCGCAGACGGATTTTCCTTCTTCAGGACGTCCATGCTTTCCTTGATCCGGTCAGCGAGCACCTTGTTGGTCGGGCCCAGGTTCGAACCCATCGAGTTGGTTGCATTATACGGAGCCGGGATCGTCTTCGAGGGATCCTGCGGATCCAGCGCGGTTGTCGCCGACGGACGACCGTGGAAATACTTCTCCTCCGAGAATTGCTGGCCGATCAGCGAGGAGCCGACCACCTTACCGTTCCGCTCGATCAGGCTGCCCTGCGCCTGATAGGGAAATAGAACCTGCGCGGCGCCGGTCATCGCCAGCGGATAAATCAAACCGGTCATTGCCACAAGGCCAATCAAAAAAACAATCGCTGGACGGATTTCTCTCAACATGACTGTGACCTTCTCAAGCCAGATGCAAAGCGGTGATCGCAAGATCAATCGCCTTGATGCCGATAAATGGCAGGATGACTCCACCCAGTGCATAAATCAGAAGATTTCGCCGAAGCAATGCAGCAGCTCCTACGGGACGATATTTGACGCCCTTCAGGGCCAGCGGGATCAAGGCAATGATGATCAGCGCGTTGAAGATGATGGCCGACAGAATGGCGCTTTTCGGCGTCGACAGTTGCATCACGTTCAGCACGCCGAGTTGCGGATAGAACGTCACAAAAATTGCCGGAATGATCGCAAAATACTTTGCCACGTCATTCGCGATAGAGAATGTGGTCAGTGCGCCGCGCGTCATCAGAAGCTGTTTTCCGATTTCCACAACCTCGATCAGCTTGGTCGGGTCGGAATCCAGATCCACCATATTACCGGCTTCGCGTGCCGCCTGGGTACCGCTCTGCATCGCGACGCCGACATCCGCCTGCGCCAGTGCAGGCGCATCATTGGTACCATCACCACACATGGCAATCAGACGTCCGTTGGCCTGTTCGCCGCGGATATAGCGTAGTTTATCTTCCGGAGTGGCCTCGGCGATGAAATCGTCGACCCCCGCTTCCGACGCAATGGAAGCAGCCGTCACCGGATTGTCGCCGGTGATCATGACAGTCTTGATCCCCATACGGCGCAGCGCAGCAAACCGGTCCTTAACGTCAGGCTTCACCACATCCTTGAGATGAATGACACCAAGGATACGCCCTCCGTCCGCCAGGCCGAGCGGCGTCCCGCCGGAACGTGCGATCCGGTCAACTGCGGCCCGAAAAGCTGCCGGTTCAGCCACATCGCCGTCGGCGTTCTCGCGAACGAACTTGAGAATAGATTCAATCGCTCCCTTGCGAAGCTTGCGCGCTCCGATATCGACACCGGAGAGACGTGTGACCGCCGAAAACGGAATAAACGTGGAGCCATCCGCCACCTTCCCCAACTGCGCGCCGTATTTTTCCAACGTCATGGCGATAATGGAACGGCCCTCCGCCGTCTCATCCGCATCGCTGGCCATCAATGCGGCCTCGGCGGCTTCGCGTTCCGACACGCCGGGAACAACGATAATCTCCGTGGCGAAGCGATTTCCGAAGGTAATCGTTCCGGTCTTGTCGAGCAGCAATGTATCGACATCGCCAGCCGCCTCGACCGCCCGGCCGGACATTGCCAGCACGTTGAAGCGCACAAGGCGATCCATGCCGGCGATACCGATGGCCGACAGCAACGCGCCGATAGTGGTCGGGATCAAGGTCACGAACAACGCAACCAGAACGACCACTGAGATCGCGCCGCCCGCATAGGCGACGTAGCTCGGGATGGTTGCCGTCGCGAACACGAAGATGATGGTCAGACCGACCAGCAGAATATTCAGCGCGATCTCGTTCGGCGTCTTCTGCCGCTCGGCGCCCTCCACCAGCTTGATCATGCGATCGAGGAACGACGATCCTGGGGACGAGGTGATGCGGACCACGATCCGATCAGAAATCACGGTCGTCCCGCCGGTGACTGCCGAGCGATCGCCGCCGGACTCGCGGATCACAGGCGCCGATTCACCAGTGACAGCGGCTTCGTTAACCGAAGCGATACCCTCGATCACCTCACCATCACCGGGAATGATGTCGCCAGCTTCGCAGACAACAAGATCGCCTGCGTCAAGCTGATCAGCGGACACGCCCTCATAGAGTTCGGCATTGTCCGGAGACAGAAGCCGCTTGGCGCGGGTTTCCGTGCGAGTCTGTCGCAACGTATCGGCTTGCGCCTTCCCCCGCCCTTCGGCCACGGCTTCGGCGAAGTTGGCAAAAAGCACCGTGAACCATAGCCAGACCGTGATCTGCAGTTCGAATGCGAAATCTGCGTGACCCATAACGATGTTGCGGATCAGCAGTGCGGTCGTCAGAAGCGTGACCACCTCCAATACGAACATCACGGGATTCTTGGCAAGTGTGCGCGGATTCAACTTCACGAACGCCTGGCCAATGGCCGGAATCACGATGGCAGGATCCAGCAGGGTCGTCGCCGGCATGCGCTTGCGCAGTTTTGCGGTTTCCATAACGTATCTCCGGAAATTTCAGAACGAACCACCCGCAAGCATCGCAAGATGCTCTGCGAGGGGGCCAAGAGCCAACGCCGGGAAAAAAGTGAGACCTCCCACGATCAGGATCACGCCGACCAGAAGACCGACGAACAGCCCGCCTGTGGTCGGAAACGTCCCGTTTGAGGCTGCCACGGTCTTCTTGGCGGCAAGCGAGCCCGCAATCGCCATAGCAGGCACGATCATCCAGAAGCGGCCGATGAACATCGCAACCGCGCCCGCTAGATTGTAGAATGGCGTGTTACCGGTCAGGCCCGCAAAAGCCGATCCGTTGTTCGCGGCCTGCGAGGTGAATGCGTAGAGCACCTCGCTGAAGCCATGCGGCCCCGCGTTGCCTATCGACGCGACTGCAGGTTCATAAACCACGGCAATCGCCGTCCAGCCCAGCATCATCAGCGGCAGGATCAGAATGGCAAGCATCGCCATCTTGACTTCACGTGCCTCGATCTTCTTGCCGACGTATTCGGGCGTGCGGCCGACCATCAAGCCCGCGACAAACACCGTGACGATGACGAACAGCAACATGCCGTAAAGGCCGGCGCCGACGCCGCCAACGACGATCTCGCCAAGCTCCATGTTGATCAGCGGAATCATACCACCGAGCGCCGTGAACGAATCGTGCATCGCATTGACCGCACCGCATGAAGCCGCGGTCGTGACAACAGCAAACAGAGCGGAAGCCACGATGCCGAAGCGGACTTCCTTGCCTTCCATGTTCCCGCCGGTCAGACCGAGCGAATGAAGCAACGTCGTCCCGTTAGCTTCTGCCCAGTAGCAGACGACAACACCAGCAATGAACAGAATGCCCATCGCCGCCAGGATGGCCCAGCCCTGCCGCTGGTTACCGACCATCCTGCCAAAAACATTGGTCATGGCGGCGCCGATCACAAAAATCGACAGCATCTGGATGAAGTTGGACAGCGCAGTTGGGTTCTCGAACGGATGAGCGGCGTTCGCGTTGAAGAATCCGCCCCCGTTGGTCCCGAGCATCTTGATTGCTACCTGCGAGGCCACGGGCCCGACAGCGATAGTCTGCTTCGCCCCTTCGAGCGTGGTCGCTTCAATGTAAGGTCCAAGTGTCTGGGGAATGCCCTGCCAGACAAGAAACAGCGTGAACAGAACGCAGATCGGCAGGAGCACATAAAGGGTGCAGCGGGTGATATCGACCCAGAAATTGCCCACCGTCTGCATCGACGTGCGCGAAAATCCGCGGATCAAAGCAAGCGCAAGCGCAATGCCGGTAGCTGCCGACAGGAAGTTTTGATGCGTCAAACCGAGCATCTGCACGAGATAGGACATCGTGCTTTCGCCGCCGTAGTTCTGCCAGTTGGTATTCGTGATGAAGCTGATGACCGTATTGAAGGTCAGGTCCGGCGCGACGGCAGACTGACCAGCTGGATTAAACGGCAACACACTCTGCAAACGGATCAGAGCATACAGAAAGATAAAGCCGCCAACATGAAACAGGATCATGGCCACCGTATAGGTCAACCAGTGCTGTTCATGTTTCTCTTCCACGCCACCGAGCCTGTACAGCCCGATCTCGACAGGCCGCAGGATTGGCGAGAGGAATGTGCGCTCACCTGCGAACACACGAGTCATGTAGCCGCCAATGACAGGAGTCAGCGCGACTATGATGATGCAGAAAAGAAAGATCTGGGCCCAGCCGATCAATGTCATGGCGGACTCCTAAAAGCGCTCGGGACGCAACAGGGCGTAAGTGAGATAGATGAGCAGACCTGCAGTGGTGAGCGCGGCTAATGTGTAATCGAATGACATGGCGCGCCCGTCAGAGCCGGTCGCAGGCGACGGCGTAACCCACTGTCAGAATGAAGAGGCCAAAACCGATGGCCAGCATGAGCAGATCGAGCATGGAAACTCCCGCAGACAGCGTTGAGGTTTCGATGCAGATAGGCCGCCAGACATAAGGAAACGATGCGAATTGCGCATACGGCACATAAAGAGAAAATAAAGACCGGAAGAGTCCGCTAATTATTTGAAAATACGACAATATTCACACAACCCAGACGGGTTGTACGCAAAACCAGTATTCTGAAAGCTACCTCGGAAAAAGAGACAGGAATCGCATCTCGCGATCTCGATCAGAGCGGCCGTTACGCGGCTTCTGCGAGTCCGTTGGCCTTCGTCAAAGCCGCAGCGACGGTCTCCACCGTCACTGCTCCGACAAACTGCTTGAGATAAGGTGCCTCGGCAACAGAACGCTCGGCAATAATCTGGATACCTTCTGCGACATCACCAGAGAAGCCAAGGTCCGTCAGAGATGTCGGCAATCCGAGCTGTTTGTAGAAGCCGATCATATCGCTCATAAAATCTGTCGGCCGTTGCTCCAGGCAGAATTGAGCCAGAAGCCCGAACGCAACCTGTTCGCCATGAAGCGACGCATTCAGCGACGGAAGCGCCGAAAACCCCCGCGTGAGCGAATGCGCAATCGACAGCCCGCCACTCTCGAAGCCGAGCCCGCTGAGCAGGATCGTTGCCTCGACGATATTCTCAAACGCAGCATCCGGCTCCTTGCTGTCTGCTGCCGCAAGCGATGCAACGGCATCCCTCCGGATCACCTGATAGCACTGGTTCGCAATCGCCACCGCGAGGCCAGCCGGGCGGGCCTTGTAGAAATTCATCCCGCCGGAATTGAAGCACTGCTCCGCTTCGAACTTCTTCGACAGCGCGTCGCCAATACCAGCTACAAAGAAGCGGCGCGGCGCACGGGCGATGATCGAGGTATCGACAATCACAGCATCCGGATTGGTCGGCATCAACCGAACTTCTTTCAGGACATGATCGTCGGTATAGACAATCGCCAGACGGCTGGTCGGCGCATCGTTCGAGGCCACGGTTGGAACAACAATGATTGCTCCACCGCGTAGAATACGAACACCCTTTGCGGTATCGATTGCCTTGCCTCCACCGATCGTGATGATCAGATCGCTGGAGGCGGCATCAGCCTTGACCGCCATGGCCTCAATCTGACTGGCAGAGCATTCTCCGAAAAATTCGGCGAACTCGACGTGATCCACGCAGGGCTTGAGCAAGGCAGCAAGTTGCTCGCGCAGAGCGCCAATCACCGCGACGTCTACAACCACAAACGGGCGTTTGCCGTAGAGAGGAACGAGCGTGGCGAGTTCGCTGAGGGCTCCCGGCCCCTGAATATAACGATGCGGACCGCCAAAGGCTCGAATGGTCATTGATCACCCCAGAAGAAATCGCGCTTTCCGCCGTCCATACATATCAGCGCGCCATTGATGAAGGCGGCCTGAGTGGAGCATAGAAACGCGATCAGCGCGCCCACCTCTTCGGGCTGGCAAAAGCGGCCAAGCGGGTTCTGCCCGGCGATAATAGCTCGCTTCTCCGGGGAAAAGCCCGCGATCAGCGCCGTCTCGACATAACCTGGCGCAATCGCATTCACCGTAATGCCAGCGCTGCCGACTTCCTTGGCCAGCGTGCGCGTGAAACCAATTACACCCGCTTTCGCCGCCGAGTAATTCGTCACACCGGGACGACCACCGCCTGTGACGTTCATTGACGACGTATTCACGATGCGCCCGAAGCCACCTTCCCGCATCAACGGGACGGTATGCTTGCTGCAAAGAAACGTACTGCGCAGGTGCGTCCGAACAATAATGTCCCAATCATCCAGCGACATGTTCTCGGCATGAGCGCCAAGATGACGGCCACCCGCGCCTGCATTGTTCACCAGAATATCGAGCCGGCCCAGACCGCGATGCGCTTCGCGAACAACCGCTTCTGCGCCTGCTTCTTCCGACACATCGCCAATGGCAATCACCGCTGTAGTGCCCTTGGCGCGCAGCTCGGCGGCGGTTGCTTCCGCAGCATCGCGGTCGATGTCGTTGATGGCGATGGAGCAACCTTCCGCCGCCAGAGCAAGTGCTTCCGCCTTACCGATACCCCGCGCAGCGCCAGTGACAAGCGCAGCTTTGCCCTTAAGTCCCAGATCCATTGATCAACCCTTTACGGCGCCAGCGCCGAGACCTTGAATGAAATACTGTGTCAACAGCGCAAATGCGGCGAAAAGCGGCAACGCGATCAGCGTCGATCCTGCCATGATCTCACCCCAGCGCAGGTCGAAGGAGCCGACCATCGAAGCCAGACCGACGGGCAACGTCTTATTGACGTCGCTTCCGATCATGATCAGGGCGAAGGTATAATCCGTCCACGACAGCAGGAACGAGAAGATCGCGACCGTGATCAATCCTGGCAAGGAGAGCGGAAGCACAACGCGCAGGAACGCGCCAAGCCGCGTGCAGCCGTCCACCATCGCCGCTTCTTCGAGCTCGAACGGCATGCCCTTGAAGAACCCCCAAAGGAACCAGACACCGAGCGGGAGGGTCAGCGTCAGATGCGACGCGATGAGACCAGTCAACGTGTCGCTCAAGCCGAGCTGAGCGAAGATGGTGAACATCGGGATCGCTATGAGCAACGGAGGAAACATATAGGCATACAGCATCGCGCCGACGATCAATTTCTTGCCGCGAATACGCTGGCGTGTCACGGCGTAAGCGATCATGACCGAGAATACCATGGTCACAACAACAGTAACCACCGCGACAATCACACTGTTGAGAAAGTGCGTCGGATAGTCGGTCAGTTCGAGCAGATTGGAATAGTACTCGAGCGTGAGCGGCCCCGGAAGAAGCGAGACACGGCTGAGTAGACTGGTCGGCTCGCGTAGACTCGAAATCACCATCCAATAGATCGGGAATGCGGAATAAACCGCGATGATCGCCGCGGCGAGATAGAGTCCGAGGCGCGCAGGAAGCGAACGGCGGGCGATGGCCACTAGTCATCCTCCAACGGGAATATTCGAAAATAGAAAAATACGGCGACGGAGAGGATCGCGAACGAGATCGTGGCGATGGCGGCACCGCCCCCGATGTCGAACAGATTGAAAGCGTGGCGATACGACAGGATTGCGAGGTTTTCGGTCGAGCCGACAGGACCGCCCTTGGTCAGCAACCAGATCACGTCGAACTTGTTGAACATCCAAATAGCGCGCAACAGCACGACCACCGTCAGGATCGGCTTCAGCATCGGCAGGGTGATATGGAAAAAGCGCTGGACCGCGGTCGTCCCGTCAACCTTCGCGGCCTCATAAAGTGAAGTGGGGATTGTCTGAAGCGCCGCCAGGAAGCACGTGGTTACGAAGGGCGTCCACATCCAGACGCTGACCAGGATGGTCGAACTCATCGCCGCGCCGGAACTCTCGAACCAGTTCACTGGCGGAAGCCCCATAGCAGCGATTGCCTTGGTGATAATGCCTATGCTGCCGTCCACCATCCACTTGAACGTAAGAATCACCACAACCGTGGGCAGCAGATAAGGAAGGATGGACAAGCCGCGCACGAAATTACGGCCAGGAAACGTCTCGTTCAAAATCAGAGCGAAGCCGATGCCAAGCACCACCTGGAGAACAATGGACCCGAGCGAATAGACCACGCCATTCCACAACGCGCGCCAGAACTCAGGCAACTTCAGGATGGCAGCATAATTTTCGAAGCCGACCCATTTGGCATGGCCGACAAACGAGTCGAGCTTGTAGAAGCTCAGACTGATGGCATACGCCACCGGCGCGACGATCAGGGCGAGCGTCACGAGAAGTCCGATCACCAGAAAGGTGTATATCGTCGCCTTCGAACTCAAAGTCGTCTTTCCGGGAAAAGCCCGGCCGGGAGCATCCGGCCGGGCAGTTGGTACACGCGTTTCTTATGCCGTGAGCTTGCGCATCTTATCGCCTGCAGCCTTGACGCAGTCGGCAGCCGGCATGTTCTTCAGGATACGGTTCTGCAGCATTTCAGGGATTACAAAACCCTCGAACACCTTGCCCGGGCGCAGGTCGGGTGCCGGACCTTCGGTGTCGACCGAGGTCAGAACCATCGACTTGTCGACGATGAAGCCCTTCATCGTTTCGACCGCTTCCTTGTGCTTCTCGATGAGCGGATGCGCACGCCAGCGAGCGTCCTCGTATACGTCGAGCCGCGGCGGCTGGAAGTGCAGCGGTGCTGTATGCAGGAAGTTGATGTACTGGTTCTCGGTGAACCACTTCATGAACTTCATCGATTCATTCGAATTCGGCGTCTTCAACACCACCCAGCCATCATAGCCATGGTTGACCGCCTTCGCCTTCCCTGCGCTGTCCATGTATGGGGTAATGCCATACTTGGTCGCGAGAGCCGGTGATGTGCGCTCCAGCGCCTCAATGATACGGCCCGCATAAGCGGTATGCCCGACCTTGTCCGACGAGAAATTGGACAACACTTCACCAAAGCTCGCCTGGCTCGTTCCAGACGGCATGGTCTTGTAGAGATCAGCAAAGAAGTCGAGATAGGCAGCGACCTTCGGCGCGTTAGCGGCATTGTCGATCGCAACGTTCCATTTGTCATCGAACAGCTTGACGCCTTCGGCCCACATGAAGCCCGGTGACAGCCAGTTGGTCGCGCCGTTGCTGCCGATCGGGAACAGCGAGCCCGAACGGCCATCCTCGTTCAGCGCCTGCGAGTTCTTCAGCATTTCGGCCCAGGTCTTGGGAACGCTCAGACCCTTCTTTTCGTACAGGTCCTTGCGATAGTAGATCCATGCCAGATTGTAGTCGTAGGGATACCAGTAGGTCTCGCCCTTGATCGGGAACAGGATCTTCGGACCCCACTTGTGCTTGCTGGTCAGCTCGGTGAGTGGCATCAGATGCCCCTCGGCCTGCAGCAGCAGGACGTGACCGACGAATGCGAACGTTGCGATGTCATACGGCTGACCGCCACGAAGCGATGTCGTCACCTTGGTGAAGGCGTCATCAAGCGGCACCGAGTCGACGATGACCTGTGTGCCCGTCATGCGCTCGTATTCGGCGCAGGCCACCTTCAGCGCGCGGATGCTGTCGATTGATGTTTCGGTGTTAAGGAAGCGGATGGTCTTCTTGCCCTGCCCCCAAACCACTGGAGCGCCGAGCGTACCCGCCGCAATGCCTGCGCCAACTGCGCCGGCACCCTTGATGAGCGTGCGGCGGTCGATACCCGATTTTCCGTTGTTAGCCATTCCCTTGTCTCCCATGGCAATTCACTCCTTTGAACGTTCGTTTCTTTGCTTCTTGGCAGTCTAGATTCGTTGTCCTGTCGCCTTCGAGAAAAGATGCAGCCGCCCCGGCTGAAGCCGGACGGGAATTCGCTGACCGAACGACCAGTTGTCAACGCGATCAGTCAGAATACGCAGACGCGCGCCGCCGATCTCTCCGATGCTGAGCGTCTGCGCGCCGAGTTGCTCAATGACACCGACCTCAAATACAAGAGCGTCCGACCCCTCGCCCAATGCGATGTGTTCTGGACGGACACCGAGAACGACATCCTCGTTCACATTCTGAAATTCGCCCGGAAGTTTGATCTGCAATTGACCGCTTTTGAATACGCCGCCTGAAGCGTGACCTTCGACAAGGTTCATCTCCGGCGATCCAATAAAGCCGGCCACGAACAAATTCACGGGGCGGTCATAGACCTCCAGCGGCGCACCAACCTGCTGTACGTGACCATCGCGCATAATCACGATCCGATTGGCCAGCGTCATGGCCTCGACCTGATCGTGGGTCACGTACACCATGCTGGTCCCGACCTCTTGATGCAGGCGAGCGATTTCCTCTCGCATCCGCACACGCAGCTTGGCATCGAGATTGGATAAAGGCTCGTCGAGCAGGAAGACTTCGGGCTCGCGGACCAGCGCGCGGCCGAGCGCGACACGCTGCATCTGGCCACCAGACAATTGCTTCGGCTTGCGCTTCAGATACTCGTCGAGGCCAAGCATCTTCGCAGCTCGCTGGACCCGCATGTCTATCTGTGCAGGATCCATCTTTCGCATCCGCAGGCCGAAAGCGAGGTTCTCGTAAATCGTTTTGTGGGGATAGAGCGCGTAGTTCTGGAACACCATGGCGATGTTCCGGTCCTTCGGCTCCAGCGAAGTAACATCGCGGTCGCCGATGAATATCTTGCCGGAGGTAATTTCTTCAAGGCCTGCCAGCATCCGCAAGGTCGTAGACTTCCCGCAACCCGACGGACCAAGAAACACAACGAATTCGCCATCGCGGATGGTCAGGTCGACGCCATGAACGGCGACGACCGGACCATAAGCCTTGCGAACCTTTTCGAGCCTAATCTCTGACATGGATCACTTGTTCTGACCAGCCGCGAAGGCATGGATGCGATGATTGATCGGCGCAAGCGCCTTCTGAATGTCACGATAAATCGGGAAGCCTTGATCGTAGACGGAAGCACGCGCCGGATCAGGCGTCGCGCGCGACACAATTCTGACGACCTCCGCAGCCGCGCGCTCATCTTTGAAAATGCCGACGCCCACGCCTGCAAGAAGTGCAGCACCGAACGACGCATCCGCAACAGCTGGAAGCTCAACCGTAATATTCAGGACATCGGCAACGATCTGCCGCCACAGGGCGCTGCGCGCGCCGCCGCCTGTCAGGCGCGCGGTGGTGAAGCCCAAGTCTTTCGACCTCATGACCTCGAGACAATCTCGCAACGAATAAGCAACGCCTTCATAAAGCGCTCGGACAAAATGACCCGCACCATGATTGAATCCCGCCCCGACAAAATCGGCCCGCAATAGGGGATCCCAGTAAGGACTTCGCTCGCCGTTGAGATAGGGATGGAAGAACAATCCTTCCGAACCGGGCTGAGCCACGGCGGCACGTGCATCCATGGCATCGAAAACCGCACTGCCGTCCTCGCCCTCGCGGCGGAAGAATGTATCGCGCAGCCATTTGTGCGCTGAAGCGCAAGAATTCGTAGCTGCAATGACGTACCAGTGGTCTGGCACGACGTGATAATAGTTGATCAGTGAGAAATCTGGCCTGGCTTTCGGCGACAGCACATTGACTGTCGCAGCCGTCGCCAGCTTCACGACGCCCATACCCTCGCGCACCATGCCCGCGCCAAATGTCTCAGCAGCGGTGTCGGATGTGCCGCAAACGACAGGTGTACCCTCGGCAAGACCGGTCGCCAGTGCCGCTTTTGCCGTCACCTTGCCAACAACGGTGCTTGGTTTGACGATCGGCGGCAACGTGGCCATCGGCCAGCCGATCATCTCACAGAGTTCTTTCGACCATTCGGCGCTCTGTGCATCCAGCATCAGCGTGCCGAGCGCATCGATGGTGTCGGTTTCCCACGTTCCTGTGAACTGCGCGCGCAGCCAGTCCTTGGCGACGTAAAGCCGCTTCACGCGGGAAAATGATTCCGGCTCATGATGACGCAGCCAAAGCATCTGCGGCAATGTCCAGGTCGGATTGGCGCGGTTCGCACCGATTTCCAGAATACGCGCATCAGCCTTATCGCGAAGCTGCTGGGTCTCGTCACGGCTGCGCTGATCGTTCCAGAGAATGGCCGGGCGAATGATATGGCCATCCGCGTCTTCCAGCACCTGAGTATGAGCGCCAGCCGAGAATGAGATCGCGGCAATATCCGATGCCGGACGGCCCGATGCTTTTAAACCACGGCGCAATGCGTCGCAGGCAGCCAGCCACCAGTCTTCCGGATTCTGCTCGCTCCATCCCGGATAGGGAGATGATGTCGCAACCGGCGCGGAGGCCTCGCTCACCAACGAACCGTCAGCTTTGATAACACTGATCTTGAGCGAACCAGCGCCAAGATCGATGCCGACCAACAGAGGATCAGACGCTGCCATAGTGGGCATCCTCCCTCGCAGCGACACAGATGTTTGTCACGTCAGTCACGGCGAATGTCTTTCGCGCTTGCGCCCGGACGCAACCCGATCTTGCCGGGGTTGAACAAATTGCCAGGATCGAGCGCGTCCTTGATCGCCTGAAGCACTTTAAGACCGGTGCCAAGCTCCCGCTGCATCCACGGATTCCGGAAAAGGCCGGCACCATGGTGATGCGCGATCGATCCACCATGATCCAGCGTCAGCTTTTGCACAGTGTCCCAAAGCTGCTGATGAATGGGCAGCGCCTGCTCCTTCGGCATCGGCGGCAGCCGCACGGTCATATATTGACACGCACCTTCGGGATAAACGTGCGACCAGTGCGCACCGAAGTGCACCCCCGGATAAATCGCACGCACCGCACTGCCGATCGCTTCATACATTGAGGGAATAGCGGACCAGTTACCGGTCACCTCAATAGTATCGTTGAAGTATCCTGCATCGTGCCACTTCTGCGAATAAGCCACGTAGCGGTTCTGCTTCCAGTGCTCGTAAGGACCATCGGGCGCCACTTCGCCGCCCTGAGCCTTGGCGATGTCCAGTGCCATACCCTGCTCGGCCGTCACCATCGGCTCGCTGCCAGTGAATTGCAGCACCGCAAGAAACGGCTTGGATTTGAACAGCGGAATATCCTTGGTCCGCTCGTCACTCTCAACCCGATCGTAAAGCCGCACGATTGCCGGACGCAGTTCTGCCTGCATGATCAAGCGCGCACTATCCAGCGCCGCCTGCAGCGACGGAAACGCAAGCACGACGCCACGCTCCACCGCCGGCTTCTTGAAGATACGCAGTGTCGCTTCGGTGATAATCCCGAGGGTGCCTTCACTGCCGATCATGAGATCGCGGATCGACGGGCCGACCGAGCGGCGCGCAACCGGCCGGACTTCCAGCGGCGAACCGTCCGGCAGCACCGCCTTGAGTCCCACAACGATATCTTCGATCTTTCCATAGCGACTGCTCAACTGTCCGCCACCGCGGCAAGCGAGCCAACCACCGACGGTCGATATCTCGATGGACTGCGGCAGATGACCGCTCGTGTATCCGGCCTCATTAAGCTGGCGCTCGAAATCAGCACCGTTCATGCCGGCCTGAACAGTCACCACTGCGTCGGTCGGGTTAATAGCGACGATCTTGTCGAGGCGGCGCGTGTCGACCATGATTTCGCCGCCAAGCGGGATCGCTCCACCGAGCACGCCCGATCCATTGCCATATGGAATGATCGCGACGCTGCGGGCCTTCGCAAGCTGCACAACGCGAATGATTTCATCATCGTTCGCAGGGCGCACCACAAGACGGGGAACAGTACCCGCAAGCTCCCCTGCTCGTTCACGGAAAACCGCGAACGGAAGACGATCTCTTGAATACTCAAACCGCTGATCAAACGACGTAAGAACGTTGGCGGCCCCAACAATGGCACCAAAGGCTTGGGCCAAACCTTCATCAACGCGATCAGCGTCGCGAACTGCAGCGATAGTGGTTGCGGTCATGACAGCCCCTGTACAGAGGCCAAATTCGCCACGCTCACTCGACGTACTCCCTGGCCGCTCGTTGTCTTGATTGAACAAACAGTTTGCGCAATCGTTTGTTCAAACGTCTTACAAACGACCGCGCTGGTCAAGTTAAAATTTAGCGTGGGGCTGGGCCTGTGGAGGCGCGAACGATGAGACCGTCCGGCGCCAACGGCGAAATCGGTTCTGGCGTACCGCCGTTAAGAAGATCAATCAGAAGATCAGAGGCAATCTCGCCCATCAGTTCAGTTGGCATCTTCACCGAGGTCAATTGAGGATAGAGCATCGTTGCAACCGGCGCATCATGAAGGCCCATCACCGAAACGTCGCGCGGGATTTGCAATCCAGCTTCATGCAGCACAGCCATCGCACCTGCTGCAGTCACCAGTGTCGCGCCAAGAACAGCCGTCGGCCTTTGCGCCAGAAGGTTCCGCATCGCGTCAGCACCTCCTTCCGCCGTATAACCCGCAACAGCGACCAGTTTGGGATCAAAGGATATCCGGTGACGTTTGAGGCCGTCGCGATAGCCTGCAAGACGCTCGCCTGCGTTGAAGCCACCAGGCCGACCCGCCAGATGCGCGATACGCCGATGCCCCATCTGCGCCAGATGATCGACCGCGATCGCCGCGGCCGCGCGGCTGTCCAGCACAACGCAGTAAGGGCTTCCCTTCAGCTGCCGGTTCAACAGCACGAATGGCGTGTGTGTAGACTCAAGCTCTTCACGCAGCAAGCGATCATCATCAAGACTTGCTACCAGCAATCCATCAGCACGGTTACCATGCGACAGACGATGATAAACCGCATCGGTCGCACCTGATTCACGATGTGCTATCAATAGCGAGTAACCGCGCCGCGCACATGACTTCTCCGCGCCGCGAATAGCGGAAGCGAACACCGGGTTATCAAGTTGCGGAACGATCAAACCAAGCGTCTGGCTGCGCGAAGTCCGCAAGCCCTGCGCAAGTGTGTTCGGGGAATAGTCGAGATCGCGCGCGCTTTTTAAAATGCGCTCGCGGGTCTCTTCACGAATACGCTGGTTTGTCTCTCCACGCAGCACGCGCGAGGCTGTGGAAACGTCCACGCCCGCCATACGGGCCACATCAGCCAAACGCGGTCTCATGAATGAATGCACCGGCAGTTGCAACAAGACCTCAAACTAGGAGACAGTTTGCGGAGACGCAAGCCGAGCTTGGAAGCCAGCTTTCTGCAAGTGTCCGCGCATCGACAATCGGCGCGAAGGTTCTCATTGACGCCAGTGGCATTGGCATCCGTTATGATCGCGACAATTGCAACGGAGAAACGCAACCCGAACCAACGCAGCGACGTGCTGAACACCGCGGTGCCGAGAAGTGCGATTCAGAAACCTGGTAAAACCAGTCTGAGAAAGACTGCGCCTTCACTGAAGTTTGCGATGGTCGCGTCACTCGTATGGCGTAGACACGGCAAATTCCGATGGCCTCGGGGACAGTGGAAGGCCGCCACGCTTCTTTGGCGATGATCTAATCTCAAAGAAGAATGACTGACACAGCCACATTCGGAATCTGCGCGTCAAACGCGCGATATGCCGCTACGCGATTGAGCGGATCAGAACGCAACAGCGAGTCCCCTCTGACTCGCCGTTGCATGCAGACAACCTTCCACCCCTAAAAGCAAAAAAGCCCCCGAAGGGGCTTTGAAGGCTTAAACTGCGTCCTTCGCAGCCTTGACCGGGCGCGCCCGGACAATCTTCCGGGCAGGCTTTGCCTTGAAGGTCATCGGCTCACCGGTGAAGGGGTTGGTGCCCTTGCGGGCCTTGGTCGCAGGCTTCTTGATCACAACGAACTTTGCGAAGCCTGGGAGCAGGAAAACGCCCGACTTCTTGAGTTCCTTGTATCCGATCGATGCCAGCGTCTCGAGAACGCCCTTCACTTCCTTCTTCGAAATTTCAGTCTCCGTAGCGATCTTCTCGATCAGCTGCGATTTCGTCATTTGGACTGCCATAGTCACTCCTTTGATTCGAGTGGGATCACACTATTGATAATTCCACCAAAAAGGGCTTCTGGTTAGCCGTTTGCACAACTTTGTTGGGTTTTACCGGGGATTTTAGCAAGAATCAGGAGTCATGAGCCCTTAAACCGGCCTGCCGTCGCCTGCGGGGTGGCCGTTTCAGCCTGCAAAAACAGGGGATTCAGCATCGGCGCGACTCGGCCACAGACTCCAACCCTCCGAAAGCGTGTGCTTTTCAACCCATGTCGGACACAAGGCCGCATTACGAAACACTCTATATTTACGGCAACGCCGCGATTTTGCCGCATCGGCCATCCACGGATTTCACGTAACGAGTGCCGTTCCACTTCCATCCACAGATCCATTTTCCTCCGGCACGGGATTGATGAATCACCGACCCTTGGTCCATAAGCCGTCTCCCTGCATTGCCCGATTCAGGATCGTGATTTTCCTGCGGAGAAAGATATTAAGTGGCCAAAACAATCTCTCAACAAATCGCCGAAGAACTCAACGTTCGCGAACAGCAGGTCGAAGCTACGATCGCCCTCCTCGACGGTGGCGCTACTGTTCCGTTCATCGCGCGATATCGCAAGGAAGCCACGGGCGCGCTCGACGACGCACAGCTTCGTACGCTGGAAGAAAGATTGACCTACCTGCGTGAGCTTGAAGAGCGTCGTGTGACAGTCCTCAATTCAATCCGTGAACAAGGCAAGCTCGACGCGACACTCGAAGCCGCCATTCTCGCCGCAGACAGCAAGGGTCGCCTTGAGGACATTTACCTACCTTACAAACCAAAGCGCCGGACCAAGGCGGAAATAGCCAGAGAAGCGGGCCTTGAGCCGTTGGCAGACCTGTTGCTCACGCAACCTCAGAACGATCCGCAGACGGCCGCCCTGCCCTTCGTCGATGCAGACAAGCAAGTTGCGGATGCGGCCGCAGCGCTCGACGGCGCGCGTGCCATTCTGGTTGAACGCTTTGCCGAAGATGCTGACCTTATTGGTGGTTTGCGCGAGCACATGTGGTCGAATGGAATTCTCGCATCCAAACTTCGAGACGGCAAAAAGGAAGCCGGCGCCAAGTTCAGCGACTACTTCGACTTCAGCGAACCTCTGAACAAGCTGCCGTCCCATCGCATTCTCGCGATGTTTCGCGGCGAGAAAGAAGAAGTCCTCGACCTGCAGATGCTGCCTGAATCGCCTTCGGCAACGCCGAATGCTGTCAGTTCCTATGAATTTCGAATCATGCAACGCTTTGCCATCTCGGATCAGAAACGACCGGGCGATCGATGGCTCGCCGAGACTGTGCGCTGGGCATGGCGAACCAAGATCCAGGTTCATCTCAACATCGACTTGCGGTTACGCCTATGGACCGCCGCCGAGCAGGAGGCGGTTCGCGTGTTCGCCTCGAACCTGCGCGATCTTTTGCTCGCTGCGCCCGCTGGTGCTCGTGCGACCATGGGACTCGATCCGGGGTACCGGACCGGCGTCAAGGTTGCCGTGGTGGATGCGACGGGCAAGGTCGTGGCGACCACTGCGATCTTCCCTCACGAACCTCAGCGCCGCTGGGATGAAGCTCTCGCAATCCTCGGCAAGCTAGCTCGCGAGCATCGCGTCGAACTGATCGCGATCGGCAACGGTACCGCTTCTCGCGAAACCGATAAATTAGCGACGGAATTGGTGAAGCTTCTTCCCGAACTGAAAATGTCGAAAATCGTAGTTTCCGAAGCAGGGGCATCCGTCTATTCAGCATCTGCCTTCGCTTCCGAGGAACTACCCGAGCTTGATGTCACCTTGCGCGGCGCGGTTTCGATCGCGCGGCGGCTACAGGATCCGCTGGCGGAACTGGTCAAGATCGATCCAAAATCAATCGGCGTCGGCCAGTATCAGCACGATCTTGGCGAAGCGAAACTGTCCCGCTCGCTCGATGCCGTGGTTGAGGATTGCGTGAATGCGGTCGGCGTCGATGCCAATACGGCTTCAGCGCCACTATTGGCACGCGTGTCCGGAATCGGCTCGGGGCTTGCCCAAAGCATCGTGCAGCACCGCGATGCGAATGGTCCCTTCAAATCGCGCAAGGCACTCAAGGATGTGCCGCGTCTCGGGCCGAAAGCATTCGAACAGTGCGCCGGCTTCCTGCGTATCACCAGCGGCGAAGACCCTCTCGACGCATCCGGTGTTCATCCGGAATCCTACCCGGTGGTGCGGCGTATTCTCGCGGCCACCAAAAGCGACATCAAGGCTCTGATCGGCAACTCCGAAATTCTGCGACAGATCAAGCCACAGTCGTTCGTCGACGATACGTTCGGTCTGCCTACTGTAACCGACATTCTGCGCGAGCTGGAGAAGCCCGGCCGCGATCCCCGGCCCGCTTTCAAGGCCGCTGTCTTCAAGGATGGCGTCGAGAAAGTTAGCGATCTCAAACCCGGCATGGTTCTCGAAGGCGCAGTCACCAATGTCGCCGCCTTTGGTGCATTCGTGGACGTCGGCGTTCATCAGGACGGTCTTGTCCACATTTCAGCGATGTCGCGCACCTTTATCAAGGATCCGCGCGAAGTGGTGAAGCCGGGTGACATTGTGCGAGTAAAGGTACTTGAAGTCGATGTGCCACGACAACGTATCGCATTGACGTTGCGCCTTGATGACGAGATCGGACCGAAGGCGGATCGCACGGCCAGAAACGAGCCACGCGGCAATATGCGCACATCAGCACCTCGTCCGACCACCCAGCAAAAACCCGCACAGTCCAGTACAGCGGGAGGCGGCGCATTGGCGGAAGCACTTCGCCGAGCCACCGAAAACAAGCAGGGCAAACCACGATCCGGATAAGAGATACGCAGCGGGCTCCTCTCGCTGCAGTCGATTCCTGTATTTCATTCCGTCGCGCCACCTCACGATCTTTCAGGGAACGTGGGTGGGAGTTTGCGTCGCACTGGGTGTCTCAATCTTCCTGCAAAATTGCAGCCGCTTCATCGGTTTAAGTTGGGATCGGCGATCCGCCTTCCGTCTTCAACAGACTGAAGTTGCGTAGCAATTCGCTGCGTCTTGACTGAATTTCTGGCAGTCGTTCGCATTCGACTATCCTTCAGCACGATTTCATTTTGCGGCGCGACATGGCCAGATCATCAGATGTTAAACATCGGATGATTGCAAAGGAATCTTTCCACTGATAGCGTCCAGGAAACGCCTCTTCAGAATGGCGGCTGGGAGATCCGATCCGGTGGTAAAACCCCGACCGAAAACAATTACCAAAGGCGTCAAGCCCGGCCGTATCCATGTCGTTCTCGCAACGCTTGGTAGCGAGATTGCGCGCGATGTAATTCCGGTCGGAGCGACGCTTCCGCCTGAGCCGGATCTCGAAGCCCGCTTTGGCGTCGGGCGCGGCGTCATTCGCGAAGTGATAAAGACACTGGCGGCGAAAGGTTTGGTGAGCGTCGGTCCACGTCATGGCACCCGCGTGCTCCCCCGCCACGATTGGAGTCTACTCGATCGCGACGTGCTGAGCTGGCTGGTCGGTAAAGGCGAGCCTGATCGCGAGCTTTTGCTGGAAATTCAGGAAGTCCGCTCGATCATCGAGCCCACCGCTGCAGCACTCGCCGCCGAACGGGCCACCAAGGACGACCGCTCGCGCATCAAGGCGGCGCTGGCGGCCATGGAAACATCGCACGACCTCGACAGTGCCATCGCAGCGGACAAGGCATTTCATCTCGCGATCCTGGATGCCACCCATAACCGTGTATTTCAGGGCTTCCGCGGCGCGATCGACACCATTCTGAGCACCGTATTCCTTGTCGCCGTCGGCAGCACCGGCTGGTTTGACGACAACCTGCCCAATCACGCGACGGTGGCGCACGCCATCGACGAGGCCAATCCGCGCAAGGCACGTGCCGCGATGGATCAGCTCCTGGGTTTCACCCGCTCCAAACTCGCAAAGAAAAGGTCCAGCGGCGCGAAATCGCCAACAGCGCCGCGGCCGGCGAGACTGAAGGTCAAGAGGAAGCAATATGTATCGTGACATGAAGGGCTCGGCCCATGTGCTCGCCTCACCGGAGATCGCGGTCGTCGCCATCCCGCAAGACGAACGCGTCTGGGTGCCGCAGGCGCCGGATGTCTGGTTTCGCCCGCTGATGCTGAACACCCGGCAGGGCCAGTGGTGCAATCTGCTGCGCGTGCGCCGCGCCGGCGTGCTGTCGCGGCATCTGCATCCCAATCCGGTTCATGGCTTCGTTCTGAAGGGCAAGTGGTTCTACCGCGAGCACGAATGGGTCGCGAGCGAGGGGTCGTATGTATTCGAGCCGCCGGGCGAGATTCACACCCTTGTCGTGCCGGAAGACACACCGGAAATGATCACCTTCTTCAACATCCAGGGATCGATGGTCTATCTCGACGACAACAACAAGCACGTCGGCTATGAAGACGTCTTCACCAAGATCGACATGTGCCGCGCGCATTACGAGGCCTGCGGCCTCGGCCGCGACTACGTCGACCAGTTCGTGCGTTGATGGCCATGGACGGATCGACCATCACACATGACGCAACGTCAGGAGCCTGGGCTTCGGTCTGGTATGCCGGCAAGCGCGTGCTCGTCACCGGCGGCACGTCGGGCATCGGTGCTGGCCTCGCCCGCGGTTTTATCGAGGCGGGCGCGCATGTCACCGTGGCCGGCGTCGGCGATGCCGAGATCGCAGCGGCATCAGCCGATCCGTTGCTGAGCAAGGCGCGGGCACACAAGCTCGACGTTCGCGACGGCGACGCGATCAAGTCGCTGGTCAATTCACTCGACGGGCTTGATGTGGTGGTGAACTGCGCGGGCGTGATCCGCCGCGGCGACGAACTTGAGCCTGATGTGTTCGAGTCCGTGGTCGACATCAATCTCAACGGCACCATGCGCGTCTGCTCCGCCGCGCGGCCGCTCTTGGCAAAGACCAATGGTGCAATCGTCAATCTCGCCTCCATGCTGTCGTTTTTCGGCGGCGGTCTTGTACCCGGTTACGCCGCAAGCAAAGGTGGCATCGCGCAGCTCACCAAGTCGCTGGCCATCGCCTATGCGGGCGACGGCATCCGCGTCAACGCCATCGCACCCGGCTGGATCGCGACACCCCTCACCTCTGCATTGCAGGCCGATCCCGCACGCAGCCAGCCCATTCTCAGTCGCACACCGCTCGGACGCTGGGGCACGCCATCCGATCTGCTTGGCGGCGTTCTTTATCTCTGCTCGCCCGCCGCATCCTTCGTGACGGGCACGGTTCTGGTCATCGATGGAGGCTACGCTATCGCGTGATCGCGCCGTTCGCGCTCACGCCACGATCAATCGAGGCCGCACAAGCGGCCCGGAGGAAACGATAAACGACCGGCAACAATCGCCGGCGGAGGGAGACGCCATGCTGGTCATGCCCAGCCAGAAGACGCGGCCACGATGGGTCACGCGCGGGATCAATTCCCTCGTGGGCGCCGCCATGTTTATAGCGCCGCTGCTCGTGCTGGTGATCGTCTGGGCGATCGTCGTGCCGCTGTTCCATGTCAATCCGCGCGTTTTCCCATCGGTGGGCGCCGTCGGCAACGCGGCGATCGAATCCATCAAGGACGGCACCCTGCTCGAGCATGTCGGCGCAAGCCTGCTGCGCGTAGGGCTCGGCACACTGATTGGCGTCGTCACCGCGGTGCCGCTCGGCATCGCCATGGGCGTCAGTCCCGGCATCTCGGCATTTCTCACGCCGCTGTTCCGCTTCTTCTCGGTGCTGGCGGGCATCGCCTGGATTCCCATCGCAACGTTATGGTTCGGCTATGGCTTCGGCGCGATCATCTTCGTGATCTTCAACGCCGTGTTCTTCGTCGTGGCCTACAACACATTGCTGGGTGTTTCGACCATTCCCCATTCCTTGCGCAATGCCGCAGCCTCCCTCGGTGCCGGACGCTGGGCGCTACTTACTCAGGTCCTGCTGCCGGGCGCACTGCCGAACATCGTCACCGGCATTCGCACCGGGCTCGGTTTCGCATGGCGCGGGTTGATCGCTGCCGAGATGATCGCGACAAATGTCGGCCTCGGCTACATGCTGTTCGTCGCACGCGACTTCTACCGCACCGAAGTGATCGTGCTCGGTATGATCGTGATCGGCGTGCTGTGGCTGCTGATCGACCGTCTGCTGCTGGTTCCGCTGGAACGCTCGACCATCGAGCGCTGGGGCATGGTGAGGCGCGCATGAACTTTCTTCTGAAAAGCTGGGGCGCCTATACGCGCATGACCGCCCGCTGGCCGGGCATCGCCGCGATCATCCCGTTCATTCCGGTTGTCCTGATATGGACCGTGATCGCGGAATCCGGCGTGTTTCCCCGCGCCTTTTTTCCGGGTCCGGGCGACGTGGTGCGCTCGTTCATCTCGCTTACCTATAAAGGCATCCTGCCGGATTATCTGCAGGACAGCCTGATCCGGTTGATCACCGGCGCAGCGGTCGGCGTGGCGCTCGGCATTCCACTCGGCATCCTGATCGGCACAAGCCGTTGGGCGCATCGCGCCTGCTGGCCGATCCTGCTGTTCTTCCAGGCGATCGGGGACATCGCATGGCTGCCGATCCTGCTGATCTGGTTCGGCTTCGGCCTCACCACCATGACCTTCGTGATCGTCTACACGGTGCTGTTTCCGGTCGTGCTCAACACCGTACTCGGCGTCGAGTCGGTGCCGCGCGATCTTGCCCGCGCAGCACGCAGCCTTGGCGCGTCGCGCGCCCGCGTGCTGTGGGAAGTCACACTGCCAGGCGCATTGCCCAACATCATCACCGGTCTGCGCAACGGCCTCGGCTATGGCTGGCGCGCGCTGATCGCCGTGGAGATCATCGTCGGCACCAGCGGCATCGGCTTCATGATGTTCGACGCGCGCCGCGCCGGTTCTACCGTCGAGATCATTCTCGGCATGATCATTCTCGGACTGCTTTGGTACATCGTGGACGCCTGGATCCTCGCGCCGCTCGAACGCGCGACCGGACAACGCTGGGGACTGGTTACATCATGAGCACGCTGTCGATCCGCAACCTCGCGAAAACCTATTTCGATCCGTATGCAGGCGCGCATGTGAATGCGGTGCACGACGTCTCGCTGGATGTCGAACAGGGCGAGTTCGTCTCTGTGGTCGGCCCTTCCGGTTGCGGCAAGACCACGATCCTCAACATGGTCGCGGGCTTTATTCCGCATTCCGGCGGCGAGATCCTGCTCAACGGCAAGCCTATCGATGGCCCCGGCCCGGAGCGCGGCGTGGTGTTTCAGTCGTTCGCGCTATTCCCGTGGAAGACTGTGCTCGATAATGTCGGCTTCGGCCCGAAGATGCGCGGCGTTCCCAAGGCCGAGCGCGACAAAATCGCCCATGAATATCTGGCGCTCGCCGGCCTCACACATGCCGCGAACCGCTATCCGAACGAACTCTCCGGTGGCATGCAGCAGCGCGTCGGCGTGGTCCGCGCTCTCGCCAATAACCCAGCGTTGCTGCTGATGGACGAACCGTTCGCCAGCGTCGATGCGCAAACCCGCATGACGCTTCAGGAGGAGCTTACGCGCATCTGGCAGGAGCGCCGCCCGACGGTGATTTTCATCACGCACGACGTTCCTGAAGCCGTATTTCTTGCCAACCGGGTTGTGGTTCTTTCGAAAGGCCGGGTTCTAGATCAAATCAAGATCGACTTGCCACGCCCACGCATCTGGGACGACCTGATCGAAGACGACACTTTCAAAAAATTGTCCGCGCAGGTGCTGCATATGGTGCGCTCCGCATGAGTCTTGCATCTGAAGCACTGCGATCGACCAAAGGCCGCTTCGTTCTCGGCGTGGCCGCTGCTTGGCTATGCTTCCAGCTCTGGCTGACGCTGGCCGCGCCGGGAAAGATCGCGCCCGAACTCGCCGGCACTTCGCCGCGGGTCAACATCCAGATCGAACTGCCTTTCACGCCTGAACGCTTTCACGTTCAGTCGTTTCAGCAATATGGAAGGGTCGCCGGTGCGGACGACCATTCGATAGCACTGCGAGGTGTCAAACGAACGGATCTCAACGCGGTTGCCCGGCCTTACTGGGTAACGAGCGTGGGACCAATGAAGGAGGGAGGATAACAATGCGACGATTACTGATGTTAGGAGCGGCGCTGTTACTGGCGTGCGTTCCCGCGAAAGCCCAGGACCTGGTCAAACTCAAGGTCGGCATGGTCAGCGCAGTCGACATGCTGGCCATTCCAGCCGCGCTCGAGCGCGGCTTCTATGAGAAACAAGGCCTTGATGTCACCATCGCACGCCCCTATGCAACGGGCGTCGACGCGCTCAACGCATTGCAGGCCGGCGAGATCGATATCGTTCAGGTCGGCGTGCCGATGATCGGCGCGGTGCTGCGCGGCATGGATCTGGTGGCGCTCGGCAATTTCAGCGGCAGTCCCACAAAGACCGGTTCGGACGCCACCATGGCGCTGATCGCGCGCGAAGGCTCCGGAATTGGTAAGGGTGATCTTGCAAGCCTGAAAGGCAAGAAGATCGCTGCATCGTTCGGAACCATCAACCATCTTTATATTCTTGCCATTCTCGAAAAGGCTGGCCTGAAGCCGGACGACGTCACGCTGGTGAACACGCCGCCGCCGGATATGACTGTCGCCCTGCTCGCCAAGGGCATCGACGCATTCGTCGGCTGGGACCCCTGGCCGATCATCGCGCAGAAGGACGTGCCGGGCGCGTATGAAGTGCTGCGCGGCGGCAACCTGATCGCCTATCTCGGATTCGCCGTGACGCTCCGCTCATGGGTGGACAAGAACGAAGCTACTACCGAGAAGTTTCTGGCCGCCACGTCCGAAGCCGACCAGTGGATGCGCAAGAATCCCAAGCAGGCCGCAGGCATTGCGACCCGCTGGATTCCCGGCCTGAAGCTGGATGTCGCCGAGACTGCGATGCAGTTCAACATCCAGCAGCTCGACCGCCGTCTGTCGGCCAACAACTACCGCGCGCTGTGGAGCGCGCAGGATCGCCTGCATCGACTCGGCATCATCAAATCGGTGTTCGATGTCAATAAGCACATCGAACCGAAGCCGATCCTCAACGTCATGAAGAAGCATCCCGAACTGTTCGCCGACCTGCCGGCGATCCCGGCAGATGTAGCGATCACGCCCGGCTTTGTCTTCAAGCCCTGAGCAATGCTTTTGGTGGCGGACGGAAATATCCCGTCCGCCACTAAAAAGTTTCTATCTCAATCGAACTTCGGAATTCCTTGTTGAGCACATCCCTACGCGCGGTTCCTGCAGCGAGAACGCAGGCTCGCGGGCCCTCGCCTTGAGTACTGCGGATGGGGCAGCAATTGCCAAATGGCATCCCGATTCCCAATCGTTGACAGCACACCGGAGAAACCGGATGCGCGTCTTCGCTTTAATAAATACTCAATTAAACCAATATCTTATTAGGAGAAAAGGTCGCCGATAAATGCAACCCTGATGAATCTTGGCGTTGATCTATCGGCTTGCCTGCGGTGGTAAGGAACCTTTCCGGTTCCAGTGTGTTTTATTGGGTTAACCGCAAGGCTGAGGGAATTCGGGTGGAAGGTCAGATACGTTCTGAATCATTGAGCTCTGACGCTACCCGGTATCGCATGCTGGTAGATGCGATTACAGACTATGCGATTTACATGTTGGATCTTCAGGGGATCATTTCCAGCTGGAATCCAGGAGCCCGGCTCTTCAAGGGCTATGAAGAATCCGAAATTATCGGCCAGCACTTCTCTCGATTTTACACTGAGGCCGATCGGAACGCAGGTCTTCCACAGCACGCACTAAATTCAGCGATCCGGGACGGGAAGTTCGAAAGCGAGGGGTGGCGCGTCCGCAAGGACGGCACGCGCTTCTGGGCATTTGTGGTCATCGATCTCATCCGCGATCCATCCGGAAAGCCGATCGGTTTCGCAAAAATCACCCGCGATCTTACAGAGCGCAAACGGGCGGAAACCGCCTTGCGCAACAATCAGGAGCAGTTTCGGCTGCTCGTCGACGGCGTTACCGACTATGCGATCTATTTGCTCAACCGCGATGGAACGGTTGCAAGCTGGAATTCCGGTGCGGAGAGAATCAAGGGATACAAGCTGGAAGAAATCGTAGGCCAGCATTTTTCGCGCTTTTATACGGACGAAGATCAGAATGCGGGGCTTCCCAAGCGTGCGCTTGAAATCGCGGAACGGGATGGCCGTTATGAAAAAGAAGGCTGGCGCGTCCGCAAGGACCGGACGACATTCTGGGCCAATGTGGTCATCGACGCAATCCGGCACACCGACGGATCGCTGCTAGGCTTCGCCAAAATCACGAGGGATATTACTGAACGTAAGGAAGCTGAACGGGCGCTTGAAGAAACGCGTCAGGCCCTCATCCAATCGCAGAAGATGGAAGCCCTTGGACGCCTGACCGGCGGCGTCGCGCATGATTTCAACAACCTGCTCATGGCCATTCAGGGCAGCCTCGAGCTTCTGCAAAGAAATCTTTCAAAAGACGATCCGAAGATCAGACAACTTCTCGACAATGCATTCCAGGGCGCTCAGCGCGGCGCAGCGCTGACGCAACGCATGTTGGCGTTTGCCAGGCGTCAGGAACTGAAGCCGGTGGCGGTAAATGTCCCCGATCTCCTGAGCGGGATGACCGAGTTGCTGCAACGTTCTCTGGATACATCGGTTCGGATCGAAACCAAATTTCCGCCCGCGTTGCCGCTGGCTCTGGTGGATGCCAATCAGCTTGAGCTTGCAATTCTCAATCTCGCTATGAATGCGCGAGATGCCATGCCGAAGGGCGGCGCGATTGTCGTGAGCGCGCGCGATCACATCATTCCCGATGGATTGGGATCAACATCCCAGCGCTATCTTTGTATTACGATCGCTGACACCGGAACCGGGATGGACGAGCAGACCCTTGCCCACGCGATGGAGCCATTTTTCACGACCAAAGGCGTTGGAAAGGGAACAGGTCTTGGTCTGCCCATGGTTCACGGCATGGCGCAACAGTCGGGCGGGAAACTTGTACTCAAGAGTAAGCTCGGAGCAGGCACAACAGCCGAGCTGTGGCTGCCGGTCGCGGATTCAGAAGCCACTATTGAAAAGCCTGTCAGCTTGGATTTGGACGTGGGTTTGGTCACAGCCCGCTCCGACCGGAAGCTCGTAATCCTGACTGTCGATGACGATCCACTCGTTGGGCTGAATACCTCGTCAATTCTGGAGGAACTCGGCCACAAGGTTCACAGCGCTTCATCCGGTACACGGGCGCTCGAAATCCTAAGGCGCGAATCCGATATTGAACTTCTCATAACCGACCAAGCCATGCCCAATATGACTGGAGTGGATCTCATTCGAAGCATTCGCGCTGAGAAGCCTGACTTTCCTGCGATCATCGCTACCGGCTATGCCGAGCTTCCAAAGGGCGAAGCCGAAGGAATACCAAAGCTGGCTAAACCGTTCAGACAACAAGATCTGGCCGCTATCATTGACGAGGCAATGGCACTCGCGCCGATGCGATTTTCCTCGCCGCGCCCGGAGACTTGATTGACACGACCGCAATAAGGCTGATTTGACGCTGCCGCCATCGAGCCCATTTATGCCAAACTCCGCCTCAAAAGCTGCATGAAAGCGGACGCTATGGCGCATGGAAGCCGGAGAAACGCCTAAGACGTCTCTCAGAGACTCGGGACACCGCATCGATCAGCCATCAAAGCGGACCTCATCCGGGGAGCGCAAACTCTGCCGCAAGGTCTTCGCGATCAAGGGGATATCATGTTCCCCTGCCCCAGACTTTTCATGGCGACGCCTTGTTGTGGTCAAAGGGCGATGTCTCTTTCTGCATGCAGCCTGTCCGGGAAACCCGCCGCGCATTGCACCTTGCACACATCACGGAGCGCACATGCAATCCAATCTGCTAGATGCAGACCCGCAAGCCGATCCGCATGACGCCATTGCGGCCCAGCTTCGTGACCTAACTCCCCGTCTCGGCGAAAATTCTGGCGGATCTAGCATTGCACCGACGGTGTCGCTGGATTCTCCCCGCGAGCCATCATTTCATGCCACACCCTTGAACGACAATACCGACGAGCTATTCCCATCGCATGGTCGCGGAAGCCGCGTGAGCATCATGCTGGTCGTTGTCTGCACCGGGATTGCAGCGACTGCTGCCTGGCACGCCTATGGTGCAGGTGTAAAGCAACGGCTTGCGGAGATCGCACCGCAATTTCTTCCTGCAGGAATAGTCCCCGGACAAGTCGCCACCCCGCTCGAGTCACAGAAGGAAGGCGCGCAAGCCACTGCCTCTTCACTCGCGCATGATGCTACAGTAGCGCCAATTGAATCGTCATCCGGGCCAGACACAGCGGCGCTCCCGCTGCCGCCAGCGCAGGCTACCCTTCCTCCGGATGTCGCCCAGTCAATCGAAACCATGACCCGCGAAATCGCATCCTTGAAACAGACGGTCGAACAACTTCAGATCAGTCAGCAGCAGCTCAGCCGGGATATCGCAAAGAATAACGAGCAGGAGGCACGGCGGAAGCCGGGCGTTCAAACGGCAAAACCCGCCGCTCGATTGCAGTCACAGCCCAAGCGGGCACCGACGCCAACAGCGGTCTATCATCCGCCAGCACCTTATCCGCCGTCCGCCCGCCCCCAGGCGCAAACCTATTCGCAAGGAACAGTCCAGCGCGACGCCTACGTGACGCCGGCTGCACCCGCTCAGTTGCCGCCTCCACCCGGTGATAGCGTTGTTCCACGACCGCCAATGCCGTTGCGGTGACGCGCAACCACGTCACCGCAAGCCAAGAAGGTTACGGCGTCACTGGACCGGAGGTATGTCCGACGCTCACGGGCGCACCCGCAGAGCAACGCCGTGAATTTTGAAATTGATCGCAATAACGCGCGTTCGACATGACCGCCGGAGAAATTACTGCATTCATGACTGTCTAGGTTGTGGTTGCGGAAGCGATTAGGCTTCTTCGATGCAGACCTCAATGCGATCATTGACCAGGCGCGTCTGGAACGTGCGAAGATCGACGTCGACGGGGTCGCACTGTGCTTTGCCGGTCCTGACATCGAAGCAGCCGCCGTGCAGTGCACATTCGACGCTGTCCCCATCAAGAAACCCATCTGTCAGTAATGCAAATCCGTGTGTGCAGACATTATCCGTGGCGAAGTATTCGCCATCGATATTGTAAATCGCGATATGCATATCGCCAATTTCGATCGGAAGCATCGTCCCGGCCTGGATTTCATCCAGCGCGCAAACGGAGTGCCAAACTTCGCTCATATCTGTTCCTGTATCGATGTCTGTAGGGGCAGGCTTGCACAGAGCCTGCCAAGGCTTGAAATTGAGCCGCTAGCAAAAGCAAGAACGGCCGGCCGGGATTCACACTTCGACAAAAACCGTCGCTTCCTCGACCACGACCGGGAATGTCTCAGCAGTGAGATGCCCCTCCACTCGCTCGCAACTGGTTTCGACGCTGGTTTTATACTGCCTGGTGGAATATCGCTGCGGATCGCAGTACGATTTTCCTGTCTTTATATCGAACTCCCATCCGTGCCACGGACAGCGCAGAATCTCGTCCGGCCGTGATAGCTTGTAGCAACCCGGTGCGCTCGACACCGGCAAGCCCGTAATGATGCCACGGCTCAAATTCGCGCCCTCGTGCGGGCAGCGATTCAGCAGAGCATAGAAGTCACCCTTCACGTTGAAGACAACTATTTCCCGGCCGCGAACAGTCACCACCTTGCGATGACCCGGCGGGATATCTCTCACCAGCCCGACTTTTTCTTTCGCCATGATCAGAGCCTGTGGAGCTGTTCTGCATTGGTGCGGCAAATTTGCCGCCGCTCTGCCGGCGTCATCTTCATGTTAAATGCGTATGACGGATCGTCTTGATCCCAGTGCGGATAATCGCTGGAAAATAGCAAGCGATCCCAACCAACCCAGTCGAAGGTACGCCGGAGCAATTCAGGCTGAGGTGGCTCTTCCATCGGCTGAGTCGTATACCAGAAATTCCTCTTGATATATTCCGAGGGAGGACGCGTGAGGTGCGGAACCTCGCGGCCCATCCTCTGCCACAAGCGATCCAGCCGCCACGCAAAGCTCGGCACCCAGGCAAAGCCGATTTCCACGAGTACAATCTTCAACTTTGGGAATCGTTCGAGTACGCCCTCGAGAACCATGCTGCTCATGACAGCAGGCCCGCCCATTGTGGTGGCGTAATGCTCTTCCATATAAAACGATGGCCAACCGCCGCCCGTCGATGCGTGCCCGCCCACGCCATATGAGTGGATTCCAAGCGGAAGATCGAAAGCTTGTGCGGCCTCATAAATCGGCCAATACCGCTCGCGGCCGAGCGGTTCGCTGCTACGCGGCGCCAGCATGATTTGAACGAACCGTTTATCCCGGGCGCAACGTTCGATCTCCTTGACTGCCGCGGCCGCATCGTCCTGGACAACCACGAGTGTCGCGCGAAGCCTTTGATCGCGCTCGCACCATTCAGCGATCTGCCAATCATTGTGCGCTGTCGCCATGGCGCGCGCGTAACCGAGATTCCGCTCGCTTCCGACGTTTCCGAATAATGGAATCAGAACGCCGTGCACGATATTGAACGGATCAAGATGCTGCTGTTGCATGAACTCCAGATCCGACCCCGGAGGTCCACCTCCCGGCGGCCAGGCGTCCCGGCGGCAGATGAGCGGAGCCGAGCGCGGATACTGGGTCGTATTGATGAACGGTTGCCTCAGATGAATTCCGAATTCTTCGGCATGTTCCTGCCAACGCTTAGGCAGATAGGGATGAAGGCTTTTTGCAGTCTTGGGCAACGGATGAATATCGCAATCGATAATCCCCGCGTCGGCCTTCGTATTAACTGGCTTTTGCGTGCTTTCAACAACGCTCATCTCAAATCTCCCGAAGACGCGCGTAGGTGTTCATCGGATTCTCGGTGCGCAGCTTGGTCATCAGGTCAGCATCGAATCCGACCGGAGCGAAATCAACGCCGTCAAAATTCCAATGAGGATAATCCGTCGAAAACAACATCATATCGGCACCGATTTGATCGATCATTTCGCGGATGATTTGCGGGTCGCTGGGCCCATCGAACGGCTGCATGGTAAGTCGCACCCGTTCCTTTACGGTTTCGCTCGGCGCGCGTTTCAACCATGGGACTTCCATGCGCAGGCCGCGCCAGAGCTTGTCGATGCGCCAGAGAAACGAAGGCAGCCAGGTGACGCCGGACTCAAGAAGAACCACATTGAGCCTGGGGAATTTCTCGAAGACGCCCTCTGTGATCAGGCTGAGAAGCTGAGTCTGAAAACCCACGCTTTGCGCGGCCTGATCTTCGATATGGTACGATGGCCAGCCATTGGTCCATGGTGCGGAGCGATAGATTGTGCCCGAATGAATTCCCACTGGAAGATCGTGCTTTTCGGCAGCGGCATAGATCGGCCACATCTGCCGTTTGCCGAGTGGCATTTCGCCCGACACCATCATCAGAACTTGAACAAAGCGCCGATCGGGAGCGCGGCGTTCGATCTCCTCGGCAGCAAGCTCCGGAGACTGCCAGGGGATCACAATGGATGCGCGGAAACGATCATCCTTTCCGAGCCACTCTTCCGCGAGCCAGTCGTTGGTCGCGCGGCAGAGCGCAGCCGCAAGATCCTGATTGTAAACTGCCTGACTGCCGTACAGACAATTGCAGATGGCGATGTCCGAGCCCATCTCGTCCAACGCCTTCGTCCGCACCTGATCAACACCGGTCTCGCCGCGCCAATCTGGCCTGACAGCAGGCGGGAGATTCGACAGATCGCTCGTCAATTCCAGACGATCGATCCCCCGGCTCGTGACCTGCTCACGCCAGTAGTCATCCAGAAACGGCAGCAACTTTTGCGTCGTCGGCAAAGTTACATGAAGATCGCAATCAACCTTTGGCGCCGGATTGAATCGTTGCAACACCGGAATCGCTCCCTCTTCGCTGAGGCTCAGTGGGCCATCATTCCGCGCTGATACCGGCAGCGCGGATCGTCTTGCCCCACTTGTCGGTTTCTTTCCGAATGAAGGCGGCAAATTCTTCCGGAGTGGAGCCGACAGGTTCGGCAGCCTGCTTCGCAAAAGCCTGCTGAATATCCGGAGACTTGATTGCCTGCACAATCGACGCATTCAGCTTCGCAATCACCGCGGGCGGCGTTCCCGCAGGCGCAACAATGCCGGTCCAGCCAGTTGCCTCATAGTCCGGCAAGCCGCTCTCGGCGAGTGTGGGAATGTTCGGAACGGCCGGCGAGCGCTTCTTGCCCGTAACAGCCAAGGCCCTGACCTTTCCACCTTCGACCAGCGGCATGGTGGTGATCATGGAGTCGAACATCAACTGGACGTGACCGCCCATCAGATCGTTCAGCGCGGGCGCGCTACCCTTGTAGGGAATATGCGGTGCGTCGATATTTGCCTGCCTGACGAACAACTCTCCGGACAAATGCATTGAGGTGCCCATGCCGCCAGAGGCGCGATTGAGCTTGCCGGGATTTTTCTTTGCATACTCGATCAACTCCTTCACGGAATGAACCGGAAGATCATTGTTGACCACCAGCATCAGCGGGTACTGCACAACCAGCGAAACTGGGGCAAAATCATTGATCGGATCAAAGGGAAGTTTCTTGAAAAGCGTCTGATTGATCGAGTGCGTTCCGGTCGTCGCAAACAGCAGCGTGTATCCATCAGGTGCGCTTCTCGCAACGAATTCCGCGCCGAGATTATTACCTGCACCCGGCTTGGGCTCAACGATAACGGGCTGCCCGAGCGAAGCCTGCATTTTATCGGCAAGAAGCTGCGCCGTAATGTGCGTTGGTCCGCCAGCCGCTGCCGGCACCACGATCTTCACCGGGCGAACCGGAAAATCCTGTGCGAACGCCGCTCCCGCGGTCAAAGACACAAACGCAGATAGAATTCCGAAAAATCGAGCCCGTCGCATGAAGTTTCCCCTTGTTCGACTGTCGAACTTATTGTCTATTATCGAACACGATAGCACAGGCCGAAAGGATCGCAACCCATGCTCGCGCTCGACGAACAATGGACGGATGCGACACGTTGGCCTCCGGGCAGTGACCAGTTCGTCGAATCTTTTGCCAAGGGTCTGCTGGTCATTGCCGCATTCAGCCAGGAGCGCGGCCTGACGCTGACAGGGGTCGCACAGCGAACGGGCCTGCCTCGCGCCGGCGTCCGGCGCCTGCTTCATACGCTGGTAACCCTCGGCATGGCGCATCAGGATGGCGATGTCTTTTCGTTATCCCCGCGCGTCCTCCAGCTCGGCTTCGCGTATCTTTCTTCGCTGTCTCTGCGGGAGGTCGCTCAACCGATCATCGAAACCCTGTCCCGCGAAGCGAACGAAGTGGTCGCGATCTCCGTTCTCGACGGGCCCAACGTGCTCTACATTACTCGCGCGGAGGTCACGAGCGTTCTGAGACGCGGCCTGACGATCGGCAGCCGTATCCCGGCGTTCTGCACCTCAATGGGCCGGGTCCTGCTCTCGGGTCTTTCGCCGGAGGAATGCAAGGCCCGCCTCATGAACTCCGATCGCCACGCATGGACCCGGCAGACAGTCACCGACGTCAGGAAGCTTGAAAAGGAGATTACCAAGGTTCGGGAACAGGGATGGAGCATCGTCACGGACGAACTTGAAGTGGGCGCTTTTGGCATCGCGGCCCCGATCCGCGATAAGGGCGGCAGGACTATCGCAGCCATCAACCTCTCTACGAATCTTGCACGGCATTCCCCCGCTGCACTGATCAAGAAGTTTTTGCCACGGTTGTTGAAGGCCGCTGACGAGATCAGCAGTCACATGGTCTGACATCGTGCAGCCACACAGACATATGGCTGCACCACGGGAGGCGACGAAAGACGACGCTTCATTCAGCCAAAGCTGCTATAGACTGCCGGGAATCTCAAACTCACGGCTGTTTATGGATAAGATCGATATTGCAGCGCCGCCCGGTCCGGCTGTTCCGCCACCCGACATATTGCGCTTCTACCTATATTTCCTTTCCGAACATAAGCGGATTTTTGCCTGGCTTTTCATCTGCGGTTTTGGCGTCGCCTGCGCGGATGCTCTGGTATCTGTTTTCGTCGGCAAGATCGTCGCGTTTGTCGGTCAAGCGGACCGCTGGAAGGCATGGCATGAGTATTGGGCCACCCTGCTCGTGTTACTGCTCGCGATTGGAATCGTTCGCCCGATGTTGATCTATGTAGATATGCATCTGCGAAACAGCTTTCTGGTCCCCGGCGTCACCTCGCGCATGCGCTGGATCAGTCATTGGCATGTGGTGCAGCAAAGCTGGCAGTTCTTTCAAAGCGACTACCCAGGGCGTCTTGCCCATCGGGTCATGCATACGCCAGGAGCGCTGCGGGAAACAGCCGAAGCCGCGATCCGCGCCGTCTGGTATCTGGCGATGTATGGCGGCGTCAGCTTCTTCCTGCTTGTTCAAGCGGATTGGCGGTTGACCCTTCCCATCCTAGGTTGGTTCGCCGGTTATGTTCTTTTGCTTCGCTACTATGTGCCGCACTTGCGCGAACGGGCAGACGGAAGTTCGCAGGCTTATTCGAACCTGATGGCAAGAATCGTCGATTGCTACAGCAATATCCTGACGATCAAGCTGTTCTCCTACGCTGCCACTGACAACGATCACGTCCGCAACAGCCTCCTATCGCACAACGATGCTCAGTTGCGCCACATGCAGATGATCACTGGCTTCATAACGAGCCTGACGGTTCTCAACACGCTGCTTCTGGTTGGAACAGGCGCCATTGGCGTGACCTTGTGGCTGAATGGGCAAGTCGAGGCCGAAGCTGTCGCGATGGCGCTGCCACTGGTTTGGCAGGCGGCGAGCACCGGCGGGTGGGTCGCATGGGAAGTATCCGGCATTTTTCAGAACCTCGCCGATGTCCGCCAGGGCATCGCATCGATAGCCGCGCCGAATACCATGACCGACGCTCCGGATGCGAGAACGCTTCGTGTTCCGGCCGGAGCAATCGAATTCCAGAATATCGGGTTTGGCTATTCCAACGATATGAAACTGTTCGATGGCTTCACTCTGTCCATCGCACCGGGTGAACGCGTCGGCCTCGTCGGCCGATCGGGTGCCGGAAAATCGACCCTGGTCAGCCTCCTGCTGCGGCTTTACGACATACAGGATGGTGCCATCCGCATCGATGGGCAGGACATCCGAAGCGTCACCATGGACAGCCTTCGGTCCAATATCGGCGTAGTCACGCAGGACACGGCTCTGCTGCACCGGTCCGTTCGAGAAAACGTGCTGTGTGGCAAGCCGCACGCAACCGACCAGGAACTGGCCGCCGCACTGCAACAGGCGCGCGTCACTCCGTTTATCGACTCGCTGCAGGATGACGATGGCGGTACACGACTTGATGCCAACGTCGGTGAGCGTGGCACAAAGCTGTCAGGTGGCCAACGGCAGCGCATCGTCCTTGCCCGTACGCTTCTCAAGAATGCGCCGATCCTCATCCTGGACGAAGCTACCGCCGCGCTCGACTCCGAAGCCGAGGCCGCCATTCAGGAACAGCTTGAAGCGTTGATGGACGGGAAAACCGTGATAACGATTGCTCACCGTCTTTCAACGCTGGCCCGGATGGATAGAATTATCGTTCTGGATAACGGACGTATTATTGAGGCAGGTTCACACGACGAACTGCTCGCTCAGAGCGGGCTTTACGCCTCCCTTTGGCAACATCAGAGCGGCAACCGCTTACCTGGCGGCGACCACACCTCTTTCAAGCTACCTATCGATCCTGACATCGCTTAGCAGTTCATCGGATTTCGACATGAAAGTACAACTAGCGCCCGGCACCACCCTAACGAGCATCGAGGGCAAGGACGTTCTCTTCTCCGTGCGAACGGGGGATTCATATGGCCTCAACGAAACCGCAGCCCGGATGTTGCGGCTTGGGATCGAAGTCGGTCTTGAGGAAGCAGCTAATCAGATGGCTGAGGAATACAGCGTCGAGCCGAGCGAAATCCGTGCTGATTTCGACGAACTGATGCGAGACCTGATTCAACTCAAGCTGGTCCAATAACTTTCCGACCACAAAGCATAGAACGCCACCAGCTATGCCGATTCAACGCGAACCATCCTGCCATAGCCTGATCGATACACCCAGTACACCATGATAGAAGCCTCATCCACCGCGCAACGCCGTCAGCGAGAGCTTCGGCAGATTTGATCTTGCAGATTTTGGAAACTTACAATCCAGTTCATTTCAGAAATCCCGCGGTGCGATCAATCCCAAATATCTTTGTCGAAAAGCATGAAATATAAAGAACGAAAGCATTCATGCCATTCTCTTTTCTAACTACGACCTGACAGTGGTCATACTCGAGCAAAAATGAAGACCCTAGCGGACACATCCTCAGAAAACGCGACCAACATGCTGGAGCCGGGCCTCTCGATAGAGACGATCGCACCACCGAACTGTATTCGCCTTACCGCGAGCTTTGGTCAGCTTCTTCTGGAGGGATACATTCTTCGCGCCGGTGGCAAAAACGGTCGCCACGCACTCGCCCACTTAGCCGGAATGATCGCACGGCATGGTCCAGCCGCGATAATGCAAGCCGAGGGAGATTTTGTCGCGCTGATCGAAACTGAGACTGACACCTACGCGTTCAAGAGTTTCACGTCTCAATATCAGCTCTATTATCGAGAAGCTGACTGCAAAATCGCAAACCGTCTTTCCTGCTTCTATGATCCGGAAAATACTGCCTGGAATGAAGACTACTTCGCACGACATGTTCTGATTGTTCCCGGTTATCAATTTCTGTCACGGGAAACACCCCTGAAGGACGTATGCAGGGTCCGCCCCGGTGAACTGGTGCGGATCGGGGCATCCGGCATCAGCCGCCAGCAACTCGTCCGACGCGACTACAGATATTCGCTCGATCCCACCCAGCGCCAGGAAGATGTCGCGCCCTCGATACTCGAAATCTTGCGCAACTCCATCAAGGACAGGTTGATCGCCTATCCCGACGCGAAGATTTGCGTTGAGATTTCGGGCGGACTCGATTCGTCATTTGTCGCCTGTCTGCTCGGCGAGCAGGTCTCTTCGGGGATCCAGGGCGTGATGTTTTCACAGCCCAACCTGCCGTCACATGCGATCAGCGAAGGCTACGCGCGCGATGTCGCTGATCGATATGGAATCAATCTCGCGATCATCCCACCGGACGAACTTCCGCACACCATTGACGAACATCCATCGTATGCCGATGAGCCGAGCGACTTCTTCTGGTTCGGTGACTGGTTCTCGCGAATGGTTGCGCACTACGCGCAGCCGGGCTCTCATGTGTTCACGGGATATGGAGCAGATCAGCTTTTCCTGCGCTCACCGTCCTTTCTTCCGTACCTGCTCGGGCGTGGGGAATTCCGCCATTTCGCAAAAGCCCTAACGCCGGCAAGCCATCTGCTTTCGCGCGGACGGACCAGTATTGCGTGGCAATGCGTATTGTCACAGATGCCGGCTGCTCTTCACGAGCGTCTGAACCGCGCATTCGCCGGTCGCCGCTGGAATCCGTGGGATGTCGGTGACGTGAACATGCAACGCATGCTCGGCGAATCTGTCGATTGGCTCAGATGCGGGAATAATCTTCGAGACTACGACACCATGCGCGTCGCACAAGAAAGCGAATTGGTCGGCAATGGAATTCTCTGCGACGATTGGGGATATTTTTCTGCGCCGCGCACCGTGACTCAAAGCCATTTCGCAGCGAAAGGATTGATGGACGCTTCACCGTTCTGCGATCTCTCCCTGCTCGACTACGTCTATGGCGACATCAGCGCACTGCTCGTTCATCGTTTCGATGGTCGCTACAAAGAGCTTCTGCGAGAGTGCCAGAAAGGCATCGTTCCGGAAAACCTGCGCAACCGGCAGAACGACACCTTCGTCTTCAATTCGTTCCAGCTAAGCTACGTCAACAAGGCCCGCGGCTACTTTCATGCCCTGCTCCAGACTATTCCCGATGGCTGGATTGATCGCAAAGGCGCAACCTACGCGCTGGAGCAGCTCTCATTTGGAATGACGACCAGCTCAACCCGATCCGTTCTGGCATTGATGGGATACCTTGGCTGGCGGGAAGCGTTTAAGAGCCATTGCGCCCGTCCCTCAATCAACAGCAAAGCAAGTATCACCTCGCATCGCACAAAAAAAGCGGTGAACCCGTAAGGGCCACCGCCAGCTTGCTCGCGATGCGCCAAGCTTATTTGAAGTAACCCGAATACTTTTTGCCGTCGGTGCTCGGACCGGTGTGGTTCGACTTGATCAGGGCCATGGTTCCCAGTTTCACCAGGGTCGGTTTTGCGTAGGACTTCACGAAATATCTCCTTAAAAAAAGCGGGCAAATCACGCCCAATGAATTTCTAGCAGTTATCAATCGCGACGCAAGCTGATCGGCTGCGGTGACATCCCTTCAGGTATCCTCATGAGTGCCGTCGCGGGCCTGTGACCGCAACTCATTCGAACGACGCATCGCTCTGCCTGACGCAATCCGAGTTCACGGCGGTCATGCGACCAATGAATCGCTCTCTCACCGCTTGCGCGAATTGATGTCCGCCCAAATCATGGTGGCTGCAAAGAATCCGAACAACAGAAACACGGGAATCAGCGCGATGATGGTGTCTTGCGGCATGGTCTTCTCCATTGCGATGGAGAGACACTTAGCGATCATAGTCGATACGCAAATTGACCCTGATCAAACGCACACCGCTTCGCGGCGATCATGCTGCAGTCAAATGATCGAGCCGTTCACTGCTGAGAAGGCGAACACCATCTGGGACAATGAGAATGGTTTTCTCACGCGCAAGCTTGGTCAGGGTCCGGCTCACGGTCTCGATGGTCAACCCGAGATAATCGGCGATGTCCTGCCGCCCCATCGGCAAGGCGACGGTAACGGACATCGGCCCAATTCTGGCATAGCGCGTCTGGAGATTGACGAGAAATGCAGCGACTTTTTCTTCTGCGGTCTTGCGACCCAGCAGAAGCATCTGATCTTGCGCAAGGCTGAGTTCATGCCCCGCGAACTCGTGCAATCTCCGGAGCAAATGCGGCTTGCCATCGATATAGGATACGAATGACGAACGCAGGAAGCGGCAGACCCTGACCGACGTCACAGCTTCAGCGGTTACGCCATAACGATCCATCAATGCCAGCCCAAGAAAATCTCCGGGCAAAGCAAAGCCCATGATTTGGCGCCGGCCATCAGGCAGCGACTTGTAGAGACGGACCACGCCTTCGGTGACGTTGAAAACGTGGCTGGCAAGAGCGCCCTGATCGAACAACATCGCCTTGGGCGCAAAGGTTGTCGGCAGACTGATCCGCTCTAGCGCCTCAAGCTCGGTGAGTTCGAGCGCGCCGCAAACGCTGACCAGCCGGACGCTGCATTCAGCGCATCCTGTGCTGGTGCGGTTGTGCTTGCATGGCTGGCCCGCTGCGCACTGTTCAACCCTGTCCATCGATGCCGCCTGTGTTGACCTGACCCTCTATATATACCCAATCGCTCCAGATTTTTGACCTAAATCAAACCCCTGAATCATTGATACACGTCAATGCGATAACCGCTTTGGACCGCTCAATTTAGCCCTTTACGGAACATGATCGACAGCGAGTTTACTTGGCGATGGATCAGCATTTTCAAGCGCATCCGATCGGTCTCAAGGATGCAAAATCCGCCTATCCGCTCGTCTATCTGCATGACGCCAGCATATCGATGGAAGAATGGCTGCGCTTCGCCAGACGCCGCTGCCGCCAGCCATCGGACCGAACCGGTCTGATCGCCATCCGGGACCGGCGCGGGCTTATCCACGCCCTATTCGGATACCGCGTAGATATCGACCTCCGAACGCGTAAAAAGCTATGCCTTGGTAACCTTCTGGTTGCGCGCATGCCTGGCCAGTTGATCGATGAGGCTATAATTGCGAGCGCAAACGAACTAGCTTCGCGTTTCGCCTGCCAGACGATCAGCCTTGAACAACCCTTCAGCCGCAGGACCGGGGTGCCGGGCGCATGCCCCACGACGTATGATCTGCTGGCCAGCCGAATCAGCTTCATCCCGAGCACGCGACGCCATTAAGCAGCGGCGTGCTTTTCTCTTGTGGTCGCGAATGGCGCGGCGCTGCGATCCGACCTTGTGCCGTGGCGATCCCCAACTCCAGACTGTCAGCGATACGCCGAGCGCGTTCAACGAAATGTTCGGCAGCGACAGGTGGGCAGACCTCAGCGGCCGTGCTCGCGAAAAGCGCAAGCCAGCGATCAAAATGCGATCCGTCAACGGGCAAATCCACGTGCATCCGCATCGGCTGCCCGTGATAGCGGCCGCTCATCAACGCCACAGAAGACCAAAAGGTGCAGAGTTTCGCGATATGATGCTCCCAGTCCGATATTCTCGCGGCGAAGATCGGCCCCAGAACCGGCTCGGCCTGGATGCGCTGATAAAACAACCTGACCAGGCGTTCTATCATTGGCTCGTCAATTCCGGTTTTCGCCATGATATCTGCCGTGATCCGCGCTCGTCGCTCCGGCCCACCTGCTTCAAGATCGCTCATCGCCAGATCCTCGTATTGATCCACGGCCTTAAGCCGCCGGTTGAATTCCAAAATCTTCCGGATGCAAAACCAGGTCGGCCAGCGTGTAGCGATCGAGCGTTGCTATAAAGGCTGCTAAAGCTTCGTTCAGAGCGCCTCGCAGCCGGCAACGCGGTGTGATCCGGCACTGGTTATCCGGCGCAAAGCACTCAACCAACGCAAAATCCGGTTCGGTGGCCCGAACCACATCGCCTAAACGGATTTTATCGGGCCGCTTCGCCAGTTCGAGCCCGCCCGAACGGCCGCGCACGGCTGTCAAATAGCCAGCCCGGGTCAACTGGTTCGCGACCTTCATGAGGTGGGCACGGGATATCCCATAAACTTTTGCCGTTTCCTCAATTGTGACCAGCATCCCATCGCGTGCGGCCGCATAAAGCAGCACGCGCAGCGCATAGTCGGAAAAATTGGTCAAGCGCATGTCGCTTCCGAATGGCTGAACACGAATAACATATATCTGAAATCCATCTTATTGGAAGCTCGAATCTGCATGCCTTCCATGAAGCTGTTGGGCTGCCGATACTGAAAATAGCCCGGGCCGTGCCGCGGCAGCATTGCGCTCGGAACTTTCAGGAGGTCGCCGAGAAGCGGCCCGTATGACGATCTGACGGAGCAGCGGAACACGCTCTGTTCAACGAGCAAAGCGGTTCGAACAAGGAGTGCCCCGGCCTATCGAACCGCCACTTAAGCAACGCGTCTAACGGCCCTTGAAGACAGCCTGGCGGCGTTCCACGAAGGATTGGATACCTTCCTTCATGTCTTCGGTGCTGAACACGCGTTGACGGATTTCCGGGATCACCCCGATCGCGGCTTTTTCGCCGCCCGCAATAAACGTCAGGCCTGCTTCTTTTGTAACCTGAATTCCAATCGGAGCATTCTTTGCAATCAGCTGCGCGACTTCCATCGCCCGTTCAATCTGCATTCCAGCCGGAACGACCTCCTGCACAAGTCCGATCTTCAGGGCCCGGTCGGCTTTGAACTCATCGCAGAGGAACAGGTGATACATGGCATCGCCCCAGCCCATGCGTGTCAAATAGCGGAAGTGCGCTCCTCCGAGCGGAGCAATTCCGCGTTTCGATTCCATCTGGCAGAAGCGCGAGCTGTCAGCCGCGATAACAATGTCGCCTGCCAAGGCTATTTCAATGCCGACTGTATAAACAATTCCCTGCACAGCCGTGACAAGCGGCTTCCGGCAGCGGTTAGCCAGTCCAAACGGGTCGATGTTGCCTTCCGGCCGGGGCTTTACTGTCGCCTTCGGGCCGAAGAATTTCGGCATGTCGAGTCCGGCGGTGAAATCATCGCCTACGGCACAGAGAACACCGACCCAAAGACTTTCATCGCGATCGAGCAAGGTCATTGCGTCGGACAATTCGGCCATCATCTCCGGACTGAAGGAATTCTTCTTCACAGCATTGTCGATGACGATCTTCAGCACATGTCCGTGTGTCTCGTGGTACACGCGCCCAACGCTCACTGATGTCTCCGACATATCCATTCCCTCGGTTTCTGCGTTTACGATGCCAAGCCAACCGCCATCAGCAACGATCAATCATTTGATATTTCTATGGAAATTGGCGCAGGGCAGCCCTATAATCAGGATGTTAAACATCATGCTGATTGAGCATGACGATCATCATGCAGACCGTCAAGTCCGAAAATCAGGGAGTCATTAAGCGTGGGACATTCTCAGGCCGACAAAGCGCGCAATCGTGAGCGAATACTTGATGTTGCGTCAACCCAGCTACGCGAATCCGGATTTGAAGGCGTCAGTATTGGCGACCTGATGAAGGCAGTGAATCTCACTCATGGCGGCTTCTACGGTCATTTCGCTTCACGGGACGATCTAATTGCCGCCGCGCTGGATAAAGCACTGAGTGAAGGCGAAAAGTCTTCGATCAAAGCAGGTGCCCGGAAAGGAACACGGACACTCAAATCCATCGCGAACAGCTACCTGAGCAGAACCCATCGCGACAATCCCGGCTCTGGTTGCGCGGTTTCTGCACTGGCAGGCGACGTCGCCCGATCGTCCCGCAAGAATCGCGAGATCATGAGCAAGCATCTTGCGAAGTATTTTGAAAATATTCGCGATGTCATTGGCGATCAGAAGAATGAGGAGCTCGCAATCGCGCTCATGAGCATGATGGTTGGGGCAGTCACCCTGTCACGTGTCATGAGCGATCCCGCCATAGCGGACAAGGTTCTCCTTGTTGCCCGCAACGCGATCCTCGAGCTCGGGAGTTCATCAAATCCCGAAACCTCGAAGGAAACTGCACACGCAAGGGCACAATAGCGAGGCCTTCATGCCCCTGCGTAAAGCACTGCAACTGTGTCAGCTCTTGCCCATGCAGTCTTCAATATAAAACCAGCGGTCATCGCCAGCGAGACCCTTGGCTTTCACCTCTGACCGGCAAGCCTTCAACTTTGTTTTGTTGGCGCTCCACTTGGCCTTCATCGCCTTCAATTTATCAGCCGTGAGTTTCATTTTCGAAGTCTTTGCCGCCGGTGCGGCAGCAGGTGCTGTGGTTTGCGCCGATGCAGTTGACAACGTACCGACGACTAGAAGCGCTGCGACAAGGCAGCCATTGATGCGAGACATGGGATTTTCCTTGAAATTGAATGTGTGAAAGACGGGCATGAAGCCGCAGGACACCTCGTCCCGCGGCTTCACCAAGATCAGAAGATCCTGACGGCGCTTTCCAGCGTCTTCCAAACCCCCCATGCCAGCGGCACGCCGACGAATGCCCAGAACAGCGCGGCCTTGGTGTCGAAGCCACCCTTGCCTATGCCAAACGAACCCGTCGCGGACGTTGAACTCGCAGCCGCCGTCGCCGCCTGAAGCTTGGCGACTTCAGCTTCGCTCATATGCCACTTCGGATCGACAGGCTTGATCAGATAGTTGCATATGATGCCCGCCACCAGCATGGCGCAGAGGATGTACATGGTGGTGTTGTAGAGCTGATCGCGTGGAACACCGGCCGCGAGCTGGAATTCGCGGATGTAGTTCACAACGACAGGACCGATGATGCCGGCTGTCGACCATGCCGTCAGCAGGCGGCCATGAATCGCACCGACGAACTGCGTTCCGAACATATCGGCGAGATATGCCGGCACCGTAGCGAAGCCACCGCCGTACATCGACAGGATGATGCCGAAGCCGAGCACGAACAGCAGCTTCGAGCCCATCGCAGCGAAGGTCGGCGCAAGCGCGTAGAGCACGATTCCGAGAATGAAGAACGTATAGTAAGTATTTTTGCGGCCGATCTTGTCCGACAGCGATGCCCAGAAGAAGCGGCCACCGATGTTGAACAACGACAAAAGGCCTGCGAAGCCGGCTGCGATTCCGGCGATTGCGGCCTTCTGTTCAACCGAGAGCGCATTGAAGCCGACATCCGGCAATCCGATCAGCTTGCCGGCGAAGATTTCCTGCAACATCGGAGATGCCATGCCAATCACACCGATGCCCGCCGACACGTTCAGACAGAGCACCCACCAGATCAGCCAGAACTGCGGCGTCTTGTGCGCATTGTCGAGATGCACGTTATTGGTCGTGATCATCGTGTTGGCCTTCGCCGGCGCCTTCCAGCCATCTGGAACCCAGCCAGCCGGCGGCACGCGGTAAGCAAACGCTCCGATCATCATGAACACGAAATAGATGATGCCCATGGCAAGGAAGGTTTGCCAAACACCAACATTGGTCGGTGTCTTGAAATAATTGATGAGAATGTTGGCCAACGGAGCGCCGATCATCGCACCGCCACCGAAGCCCATGATGGCCATGCCGGTTGCCATGCCGCGCCGATCTGGAAACCATTTGATCAGCGTGGACACAGGCGAAATATAGCCGAGGCCGAGGCCGATACCGCCGATTACGCCCGAGCCGAGCCACAACAGCCAGAGCTGATGAGTATAAATGCCGATCGCGCCAAGCACGAGGCCGCCGCACCAGCACAGCGCCGAAACAAAGCCCGCCTTGCGAGGCCCTTCACGCTCCAGCCAGCCGCCCCACACCGCCGCAGCGATGCCAAGCAGAACAAAGAACAACGTATACATCCAGCCCAGGCTGGCGACACGCCAGTTGCAACCCGTCGAGAAAAGCTCCTCTGTCAGGCTTGTGCAGACCTGTGCGTTCGGAATCGCGCGCGACAGCGGCAGCCAAAACACGCTGAAGCCGTAAGCCATTCCGATACAAAGGTGGATGCAGAGTGCTGCCGGTGGAACGAGCCAGCGATTAAAGCCCGCTTTGGCAATGGTTCGTGGCTTATCAAGAATACCTGGCGCGGCACCGGGTACGGTGCCCGCCTGCTCTATCGTGGTCATGTCTGTTCTCCCCAAAGGTAAATTATCTCAGCCGCCCTTTTTTGTGAGCGTGTCTGCCGCCTACTGCGCTCCTGCTTTTTTCAGAGTCGTGATCGCTTCTTTCACGTCGGGATCCAATCCCGCTCCGCCTTTCTCGAGATGCGCCAGGATCGCGGAGCGCATTCGAGGATCCCAAAATTTCTTGATGTGTTCGGCAATGCCCGGCACAGATTTCCCGGCGCCCTGGCTCTTGAAGAACCAGCCAATCTGGTTGGCCATATAGACAAGCCGGTCAGGCGACGACATGAATTTTCCCTCCAGCCAGAATTCGATGTGGGTGTGTGTAAACTTCAAAACCGTCCGACCGGGCAATCGCGGCCAGCGTTATATTGGCCCTGTCCGCCATCTTCACCGCCAAGGCGGTCGGTGCGGAAACCGACACCATCACCGATGCGCCGATGGAAGCCGTCTTCTGAACCATCTCAACCGAAATCCGGCTGGTCAGAAGCACCATGCCGTTCTCGGCCGTTGCTGCTGAGCGCGCCAGCGAGCCAGCCAGCTTGTCGAGCGCGTTGTGGCGTCCGACATCTTCACGCAGGGAAACGATACCTTGTTCAGGAAGCCAGAATGCCGCCGCATGAACCGCACGCGTCTCGGTATTAAGTTTCTGAAGCGGAGCAAGACTCTGCATGGCGCTCATAATCTGCGCCGGTGAAAAATTTCGCCCAACCCCGACGATAGTCGCAGGGCGTGTCGCCTCGACGATCGAGTCAATGCCGCACAACCCACAACCGGTAGGTCCGGCAATATGCCGGCGGCGCTCGCTGAGCCGATCTGCATTTGCCTGAGCGAGCCACATTCTCAGCTCTATACCGTCGTCCATCGGCAGCACTTCGAGCGACTCGATCTCCGAAGCAGTTCGAACAACTCCTTCATCAAGGCTAAAGCCGACCGCAAAATCCTCTAGATCCTGCGGCGTCGCCATCATCACCGCATAGGTTCCGCCATTGTAGGTCAGCGCAACCGCTGTTTCCTCGGGAATAGAGCGACGCCCTTCGCTCGCGCCGCTCTCGCGCCAGACGAACCGTTGAACATTTATTGCCGGAGGTAGTGTCAATTACTCCGCCGCCTCCAGTGGTGCGATCCGGCGCGAGTTGCGTGCCTGCTCCTCGTATTCCTTCTGCCACTCGCTCGGGCCGTTCGACGGCGAAATCTGCACCGCCGTAACCTTGTATTCGGGGCAGTTTGTCGCCCAATCCGAGAAATCCGTGGTGATGACGTTGGCTTGCGTGTCGGGATGATGGAACGTGGTGTAGACCACACCGGGCGCCACGCGATCCGTAATCAAAGCGCGCAGAGTCGTTTCACCTGCCCGGCTCGCCAACCGCACCCAATCGCCGTCACGCACACCGCGCTGCTCAGCATCATGCGGATGTATTTCAAGCCGGTCCTCGGAATGCCAGACCACATTCTCGGTGCGGCGCGTCTGTGCGCCCACATTATACTGGCTGAGGATGCGCCCCGTGGTGAGGAGCAAGGGGAATCGCGCGCCGGTGCGCTCGTCGGTCGCGATGTATTCGGTAATGACAAACTTACCCTTGCCACGCACAAAGTGATCGATGTGCATGACCGGCGTACCTTCTGGCGCCTTTTCGTTACATGGCCACTGAACGGAACCAAGCTCCTCGAGCTTCTTATACGATACGCCGGTAAAGGTCGGCGTCAGTGCTGCGATCTCATCCATGATCTGGGATGGATCATCGTAATGCATATTATAGCCCATCGCCTTGGCCAGCATGATGGTGATTTCCCAGTCGGCATAGCCGTTGAGCGGCGTCATCACTTTTCGCACTCGCTGGATGCGACGCTCAGCGTTGGTGAACGTGCCGTCCTTCTCAAGGAACGTCGAACCGGGCAGGAACACATGTGCGTAGTTCGCTGTCTCGTTGAGGAACAGATCGTGGACCACGACGCATTCCATCGACGACAGCGCCGCCACGACATGCGAGGTGTTCGGATCGGATTGGAGAATGTCCTCGCCCTGACAGTACATTCCCATGAACGTGCCTTCGATGGCAGCGTCGAACATATTCGGAATGCGTAAACCCGGCTCGTTGTTCAGCTTGACATTCCACATGCTCTCGAACTGTTCGCGCACGGCATCGCCCGAGATATGGCGATAGCCCGGCAGTTCATGCGGGAATGAACCCATGTCGCACGAACCCTGCACGTTGTTCTGGCCGCGCAACGGATTCACGCCGACACCGGGACGACCGATATTGCCGGTCGCCATAGCGAGATTGGCGATCGCCATAACAGTGGTCGAACCCTGGCTGTGCTCGGTGACGCCAAGGCCGTAATAGATCGCGCCGTTACCGCCTGTAGCAAACAGCCGGGCAGCTTCGCGTAACACTTTGGGATCAACGCCAGTCGCAATCGCAGTCGCTTCCGGGCTGTTTTTTGGAAGAGCCACAAACGCGGCCCATTCCTCAAACTCAGCCCAGTCACAACGCTCGCGAACGAAAGCCTCGTCGGCGAGGCCCTCAGTGATGATCACATGCGCCAGCGCCGTGAGAACGGCCACGTTGGTGCCGGGCATCAGCGGCAGATGATACTTTGCCGAGGCGTGCGGCGACTTCACCATTTCGGTGACACGCGGATCGATCACGATCATCTTCGCGCCTTCGCGCAGCCGCTTTTTCAGGCGCGATGCGAAAACGGGATGTGCCGCCGCCGGATTGGCGCCGATGATAATGACCACGTCGGTATGCTCGACGGAATCGAAATCCTGCGTTCCAGCCGAGGTGCCAAAGGTCTGCGACAAGCCGTAACCGGTCGGTGAGTGGCAGACACGGGCGCAGGTATCGACGTTATTGTTGCCAAATCCCGCACGGATCAGCTTCTGGACGAGATAGGTTTCCTCGTTGGTACAGCGCGACGATGTAATGCCGCCAATGGAATCCTTGCCGTACTTGGTTTGAATACGCTTGAACTCCGAAGCTGCGTAACTGATCGCCTCATCCCACGACACTTCGCGCCATGGCTCGGTGATCTTGCTGCGGATCATCGGCTTGAGGATGCGCTCCTTGTGGGTCGTATACCCCCACGCAAAGCGGCCCTTGACGCATGAGTGGCCGCGATTGGCCTTGCCGTCCTTGTACGGCACCATTCGCACCACTTCCTCGCCGCGCATCTCCGCCTTGAAAGCGCAGCCGACACCGCAGTAAGCGCATGTGGTGACGACCGAGTGTTCAGGTTGGCCGATTTCAATGACGGATTTTTCGGTCAGCGTCGCTGTCGGGCAGGCCTGTACACAGGCGCCGCAGGAAACGCACTCGGAGCCGAGGAAGCTTTCGCTCATGCCCGGCGACACCCGGCTGTCGAAACCACGGCCTGAGATCGTGAGTGCGAAAGTGCCCTGCACCTCCTCACAAGCGCGCACGCAACGCGAGCAGACGATGCACTTCGAGGGATCGTAAGTGAAGTACGGATTCGACTCGTCCTTCGGCATCCAGTTCTCGTTGGCGCCGCCCTTGGCGAAAACGTGGTTCTCGCCCTCATAGCCGTAGCGCACGTCGCGCAGGCCGACTGCACCGGCCATGTCCTGCAATTCGCAATCGCCGTTTGCGGCACACGTCAGGCAGTCGAGCGGATGGTCGGAGATGTAAAGCTCCATCACGCCCTTGCGGAGCTGCTTGAGACGGTCCGTTTGCGTATGGACAACCAGACCTTCCATGGCCGGCGTCGTGCAGGATGCCGGCGTTCCGGCGCGGCCTTCCACTTCAACGAGGCACATGCGGCATGAACCAAAAGCGTTGACCATATCGGTCGCACACAGCTTGGGAATTTGCGTTCCCATCTCCATTGCCGCGCGCATGATCGAGGTGCCTTCCGGCACCGTGATATTCTGTCCATCGATGGTCAGAGTCACCATCTTCTCCGACCTGGAGAGAGGGGTTCCATAATCGGTTTCGTGAATGAGCGACATGATACGTGTCCTTATTCAGCAGCTTGCAGGCGCGGCGTCGCGCCGAAATCTTCAGGGAAATGTTTCAGCGCGCTCATGACTGGATATGGCGTGAATCCGCCGAGAGCACAGAGCGAACCGAATTTCATGGTGTGGCAAAGATCTTCCAGCACAGCGATGTTCGCCGCGCCTCGCTCGCCCGCCCGGATCTTGTCAATGGTTTCGACGCCGCGCGTCGAACCGATACGACATGGCGTGCATTTGCCGCAGGATTCGATGGCACAGAACTCCATCGCAAACCGCGCCTGCTTTGCCATGTCCACTGTGTCGTCGAAGACCACGATGCCGCCATGACCGATCAGGCCATCCTTCGCTGTGAAGGCTTCATAGTCGAACGGCGTGTCGAACAACGCGCGTGGGAAATAGGCGCCGAGCGGACCACCGACCTGAACAGCGCGGACGGGACGGCCGGTAAACGTGCCACCTCCAATGTCGTCGACCAGTTCGCCGAGTGTGATGCCGAAGGCTACCTCGAACAGACCGCCGTTCTTGATGTTGCCGGCGAGCTGAATCGGCATGGTTCCGCGTGACCGTCCCATACCGAAGTCGGCATAGGCTTGCGCGCCATTGTTGAGAATGAACGGAATCGCGGCGAACGACAGCACATTGTTGATGACCGTCGGCTTGCCAAACAGGCCGTGATGCGCCGGCAGTGGCGGCTTCGCACGCACCAGACCGCGGCGGCCTTCCAGACTCTCCAGCAGCGAGGTCTCCTCACCACACACATACGCACCCGCGCCGACGCGGACGTCCATGTCAAATGCGTATTTCGAGCCGCCGACGGATTTACCGAGATAGCCAGCCTTGCGCGCCGCAAGAATCGCTGCATTCATCGCTTCGACGGCATGCGGATATTCGGAGCGGATGTAGATGTAGCCGCGAGTTGCGCCAACGGCGATGCCAGCGATGGTCATGCCTTCGATCACAACGAACGGATCGCCTTCCATGATCATACGATCGGCAAAAGTGCCGCTGTCACCCTCATCGGCATTGCAAACGATGTACTTCTGATCAGCCTTGGTCTGCGCGACGGTTCCCCACTTGATAGCCGTCGGAAAACCCGCGCCACCGCGGCCACGCAAGCCCGACGTCTTCACATCAGCCAGAATGCCGTCAGACCCAAGAGACAGAGCCCGCTCAAGACCCTTGTAGCCATCGTGTGCGCGATAATCATCGACCGAGCGGGCATCGATGATGCCGCACCGGGCAAAGGTCAGGCGCGTTTGCCGCTTCAGCCAAGGAAGTTCATCCGCAAGGCCAAGCCGCAACGGGTGAGCGCCATTTGAAACCGCTGCCTTCAGCACCGACTCGGCATCTGCTTCCTCGACAGGGCCAAAAGCAACTCTCCCTTGCGCGGTCGAAACCTCGACCATTGGTTCCAGCCACAACAGGCCGCGCGATCCCGTCCGGACGATTTCCACCGCGACATTGTTCTTGACTGCAGCAGCTTCAAGCGCAACCGCGACCTCATCGGCGCCGACAGAAACGGCGGCTGCATCTCGCGGAATGTAAAGGCGCAGGATCATCGCTGAGCCTCCGAAACCAAAGCATCCAGACGTTTGGCATCGAGACGTCCGACGAGCTTACCGTCAAGCATTGCGGACGGCGCCGTTGCGCACAACCCAAGGCAATAGATCGGCTCCAGGGTAACGCGCCCATCGGCAGTCGTGTTCCCGAGCGAAACACCAAGTTTCTTTTCGGCTTGCGCCGCCAACGCATCGCCGCCAGCGGCCTGACATGCTTCCGCACTGCATAATTTAAGCACATGCTTGCCGGCGGGCTCGTGCCGGAAGTCATGATAAAAGGTGAAAACGCCGTGAACCTCTGCGCGCGACAGGTCGAGCGCTTCGGCGATCATCGGAATCGCCGGCTCCGGCACATATCCAAAGGCATCCTGCATCGCATGAAGAATGACGATGGTTGGGCCTTCAATATCCTTGTGCGCGGCAATGATCTCCGCGCCTCTCTCTGAATTCCAGACTTCATATGCTGACGGCATAAGCTACTCTCGATCGCGCACATCGCGGCGGATCAAGAAGAATAAGAATCGATCTAAAGATCAATAAAGCTGTCCTATGCTGCGATCCGGAAATCGCATCGATAGGAAAATCCAATGACCCAATAACTGAAGAATTTAAAGGGCTTAAGTACTTATGATGGGTATTTAGGCACCGTATTCATGCTATGTCCCCAAGGTCGGCGCAACATCCTGGGCAGTTTGGATCAGTGCCGACAACAAAGGAGTCAGTGGATCGCGGGGCGAAACAACCAGTCCGATGCTGTAGTCCACCTTCGGCTCGACAATCGGAATTGCGCGCACTGCGTCGGACAGTCCGAGGGTGTCGGCGAGTTTGGCCGGCATGACGCTCGACCACCGTCCGGTCTTCACATGCGTATAAAGAACGATGATCGAATTTGAGGTCAGGGTAGGCAACGCCTCCGTCCCGGCCTCGCGCAGCGCCCGATCGATGATCCGGCGGTTCTGCATATCCGGCGTCAACAAGCAGAGCGGCACCTGCCCGACCTCTTTCCAGGTCACCGATTCGCGGTCACCGAATTGACCGTCGGGAGCCGTTAGCAAGCGATAGCTTTCGCGATAGAGCGGGATCGTCCGCACCTTTCCCACCGGTTCGTTCTCGATATAGGTGAGACCGGCATCGACTTCGAGATTTTCAAGCAAACCGAGTACGTCCGACGACGTGCATGACACGACACGGAAACGAACATCCGGATGGCGCGCGCGAAACGGCGTCGTCAGCGATGCCACCATACCAAGGACCGTCGGAATCGCGGCAATGCGTAGCTCTCCAGACAAATTGCCCTTGAACGAATTGATATCCTGACGCATCGCGCGCGTATCTGAAACGATCCGCCGGGCCCAATCCAGCGCGCGTTCACCCTCAGGCGTGAACCCGACAAAGCGTGACCCACGATGCACGAGCATAACGCCGAGAATTTCCTCAAGTTGCTTCAGGCCCGTGGACATCGTCGGCTGGGTCACGCCGCAAGATTCAGCAGCGCGTCCGAAGTGACGCTCCCTGGCCAAGGCAAGCAGCAACTCAAGCTTATCGATCAAAAGCAGCACTCCGGCGTGGAAACACGGCTTTGGCTGTAACACGCATGATCCGGATTGGCTGCTTTTTCCTCAGCGCGTTCCCCGTCTGTTCAATCCCTTAAACGAGACTGCTACGGCTCGCCCCCTGAAAATGGCCTCACCACCCGCGCAAAGACCTTCGCTTCCCGTACCGCTAGAACCGCCACCAGCCGTTCAAAGATCTCGATCGCAACCCATAGAGTGCTCAGCGCTTGGTAGTGGAATAGCGGCCAATCTCGGTGTGATCTGCCGACGATCCGAGCACCTTCAGTGCGTCATCCCATTGAGCGGCCACCTCATCGGCGAGCGGCGCCGGAACATCTAGTTGGTGCGCAAGATCATCGGCGGTCCGAATATCCTTCGCCATGAGCGCTAACGAGAATCCCGAGTTGAACTTGCCAGAGATAATGAACTGCTTGAGTTTGTTTTCGGTGGAGTTATTGCGGCCGGTGGATGCATTCAACACATCGACCAATATATTCGGATCGATTCCAAAGCGTTCCGCGATTGCCACTGCTTCGGCGGCAGCAGCCAGGCCCGCTGCCGACACATAGTTGTTGAGCGCCTTTGCTGCATGACCTGATCCAAGCGGACCCGTGCGGAAGACCGATTTTCCCATGGCCTGCAGGACAGGCTCGGCCCGGTCGATGGTCTTTGTATCTCCGCCAGTCATAATCGCAAGCGTACCGTCGATGGCTCGCTTAACTCCGCCAGACACCGGCGCGTCGATGAATCCAAAGCCAGCCCCGACCAACTCTTCGCCGAGCGACTTTGTGCCGATCGGCGCCGAAGAACTCATGTCGATAATGATCGTGCCGGGCGAGAAATGCTGTTTCATGCTTTCGATCGCGGCGCGGACGATCTTGCCGTCAGGCAGCAGGGTAATAACAGCTGCGGCGCCTGAGACAGCTTCTTCTGCTGTCGATGCCGCAGCACCACCAGCGGCCGTAAACTTCCTGCGCGCATCGGCAGACAAGTCGAAACCAGCCACCTGGTAACCTGCACGCGAAAGGCAAGCCGCCATCGGCTGCCCCATATTGCCGAGGCCAATCACCGCGACTTTCGCAGGCGGCACGATGGTCATGGATTTGGACACAGGGACGCTCCTCATCTCGATTGTTATTGCGCGGCCCATCCCGAAGCCGATTGCGCTTCATTGCACCTGAGTGCGGCGATGGCAATCCGAACTGCATTGCGGATGCGTTGGATACATGCAGCATGTCAGAAATCGCCGGATGAATACATCACAGCGGCCGATCTCAACGAAAATTCTGCCATCAGAGCGGACTATCTTGGCATATGATCGCCACTGCATGATACGACCCATCCGGTCCGAAATCACAACATCAACGGAGCGCATATGAGCTACGATCAAAAAATTACCCTCGGCGGCCTCTTCGACATCGGCCTGTCTGCGCGGCGCGAAGTCCTCGGCTCGGAATATGTCGACAAGTCGATCCAGGCGGCAAACGAATTCACCATGGCGTTTCAGCACATCACTACGGAGTGGTGCTGGGGCTATGCGTGGAATCGGCCGGGCCTTGATCGCAAAACCCGCAGCCTGCTCAACCTCGCGATGCTGACCGCGCTCAATCGCTCGCCCGAGATCAAGCTGCATACGCGCGGCGCCATTAACAACGGCGTGACGGTCGATGAGATTAAGGAAGTTCTTCTTCACGCCACGGTTTATTGCGGCATTCCGGCGGGTCTCGATGCCTTCAAGGCGGCCAATGAAGTTCTCAAGGAAATGGGCAAGGTAAAGTAATCTTGTCCAACACTTTCACGAGGGCACGAAGCGACGGCCGTACAACACAGTCCGCGATCGCTGATCTATAGGTCACACGCCGGAACCAGCCCCGAGACTTTTCTGATCCGACGGCAGACGACCTTCTGCATCGGCTTGATGGCGCTTCGAACCAATCTTCGCGGATTGCCACGGATCATCAGTATCCGAGGCAAGCCCGGGCAGGATTGAAGGAGAAGACAGCGTGGCAAGATTTCATCCTCGATCTCGACGGCTGCGATAAAAATCGCCAGCAACCGAGCCGAACGCGCTCAACCTGTCGACAAACGACATCAATGGCCGGTCAAACATCACACACACACAACACAGCATCCCGTCCCGCCGCGCATCCGTCAGGACGGGGTGCCATCGTCAAACCTAAGCAAGAGCCTTGAGATACAGACTCGGATCAAAATAGGTCTTCGCCGGCGTAAAGTCCTTGATATTGGCATTGGCCATAAAGAAGTCGGTCGATTGCTGCAGCCAGTTCGTGACCGTCTCATCGGAATACATCCGTTTCCAGTCCTTTGACGTAAACATCTTCTGGGCCTTGAACTGCTCATTGATGTCGGACAACGGGGTCTGGCTATAGTGCTTCTTCTGCAAGGACTCCATCGCCTCGGCACTATTGGCAATGATGTAATCGTTCGCTTCGGCCCAGCCCCGAACCAGTTTGGACAGCGTCTCACGGTTGCCGTCGTAGTAATCGTTGCGGGCAGCCCAGCCACCGATGATCGCGGCCTGCGGATAATAGGCAGACGCATCGGCGAGTTTCACCGCACCCGGAACCTTGTCGCGCACGGTCACATTGAACGGCACCCACAGCGCGACAGCAGGCACAGCACCGGAAATAAACGCTGTCACCGCAGCAGGCATACTCTGATTGAGAAGCTCGACCTCCTTCGGGTCGACCTTGTTTGCGCGCAAGGCCTTATCGAGAAACACGTGCGCAGTCGTCCCGGTGGCCGTCGCAATTCGTTTTCCCTTCAGATCAGCGAATGTCTTGATCCCCTGATCAGAGCGCACCCAGAGCTGAGCGGTGGCGACCTCGATATCATTAATCAGAAACACCTTGCCCTGTCCGCGCGCCGGAAAATTTGACACCACGGCTCCGGTTGACAGCACATCGAGACTGCCGCCGATGAGCGCCTGGAATATCTCAAGACCGGTGTTGAATTGACGAAGCTCCAGATCGAGACCTTGCTTATCGAACGAGCCGCGATCCATTCCCGTCCAGATCTGTCCATCCACCGCAACCGTGTGCAGATAGCCAACGCGCAGCTTGGTCTTGGCCTGCGCAATGGCCGGACTGCTCAAGGCAACGCCGGTAAGCGCGGCGCCTGCGGTGGTTGCCAAAAATTTCCGTCTGTCCATTTTGTTCCTCCCTCGAGAAGCACGATTATTCAGAGAATGACGCCGCCCGCACCTGTGCCTGCTGCGCGCGGTATTCGCTCATAACAAGATCGCGGATATAACTGCGGAGTTCGCCGAATTCGGGACGTTCCTGGATCGACTCGTCGCGTGGATATCCAAATGGAACATCGATGATCTGCTTGATCCGCGCCGGCCGAGCCGTCACCACGACAATCCTTGAAGCCAGATAGATCGCTTCCTCGACCGAATGCGTAATCAGCATCACGGTCTTACCCTCGGTTGCGAGCACCTGAAGCAGAAGATTTTGCATATTCGAGCGCGTCTGCGCATCCAGCGCGCCGAATGGCTCGTCCATCAGCAAGAATTGGGGCTTAACCGCATAAGCCCGCGCGATTGCGAGGCGCTGTCGCATCCCGCCGGACAAGTGCTTGGGGAACGAGGCTGCGAAGTCGCCGAGCCCCATCAGCGACAGATAGTGATCGCAGATATCTTTGCGCTCACCGGCCGAGGTATGATTTGCCTTAAGCGTGAGACCAAACTCTATGTTCTGCCGCACGGTCAGCCAGGGAAATACACCATACTCTTGGAAGATAACGCCGCGCTCCGGTCCGGGTCCTTCGACTTGTCGGCCGTTGAAACTCACAGTTCCACTTGATGGCTTCTGGAAACCCGCAAGCATGCTCATCATCGTGGTCTTGCCTGATCCTGAGGGACCAATGATGGCGACAAAGTCGTTCTCGTGAATGTCGTAAGTGACATCGTCCACGACGTTCAGCTTGCCCTTCGGCGTATCGAACGTCAGTGACACATGATCGAAACGCGCAAAGGGAGCGTTGGCGACGGACGCGCTCATGCGGATGCCCTATCCTGCCACTTCAAAAGACGAGCGCTGATGCGGCGGAGGATCAGATCCATGACCAGTGCAATGCAGCCAATGCAAATAATGCCGACGTAAATCACATCAAGCAGAAAGTATGTCGAGGCGTTCTGTATCATGGCACCCAAGCCGCGCTGGGCGGCAATCAGTTCAGATGCGACCAGCGTCGCCCATGCCACTCCAAGCGCAACGCGCAGCGCCGTAAGAATGTGCGGCACAGTCAGCGGGACTATAACCTTGGTGAAGATTTCGGATTGGTTGGCGCCGAGCGTCTGCGCGACACGAATATACAGGGGCGTGATTTGCGACACACCCTCATACATGACGATCACACCGGAAAAAAACGCCGCATAAAACAGAATAACGAGCTTCGCCATTTCATCCACGCCGAAATACACGATCACCAGCGGAATCAGCGCAATCGGCGGCAGCGCGCGAAAGAAATTGACCATTGGATCGGCAAAAGTCCGCGCGGATCGATACCATCCCAGCAAGAAACCGATGGGCACGGCGGCGGCAATACCCAGGATCACTCCCAGAAAAACGCGGCGCGTCGAAGCAAAAACATCAATCAGCAGGCCATGGTGCAGCAGAAGATCAACGAAACGTTCCGCGATCTTGTGAGGAGCCGGGATCAACGCGAGATTGACAAGCCCGCTCCATCGAATTGCGTACCAAAGAACAATTACGCCGACCCAAGGCGACAATCCCAGAAGAAAATTATGTAGAATGTCCCTCTTCATACTTAAGCGAATTTCCCGAGCCCTGCGATGTTGATCTTTTTAGTAGTCATACTATAAATAGGATGACCATACAAGAGAACCAAACTTCATTTCGAGCGCCCATGTCAGTTGAAAGCTTTCGCATCCGGAACGTGCGGGCTGCATGTTACCGCTTCCCGCTTTCTACGCCGGTCGTCACGTCGTTCGGGCGAATGCAGAACCGCCCCGCCGTATTCGTGCGCATCGAAGATGATGACGGCCTGACCGGCTGGGGCGAGGCCTGGTCAAACTTTCCGTCCGTCGGCGGCGAGCACCGCACACGGATCGTCAATGAAATTCTCGCCCCACTCATCGAAGGGCATAGTCTTACCCGTCCTCAAGACATCTTCGAGAAATTGTCACGGCAGATGGATGTGCTCGCATTACAGTCCGGAGAGCCGGGCCCCTTTGCACATTCAATTGCCGGCGTCGATCTTGCGATGTGGGACCTCTATGCCAAGCGGCAACGCCTGCCGCTCTGGCGTTTGCTCGGCGGCGCGGGTCCGCAAATCAAGGTTTATGCCAGCGGCATCAATCCCACCGGGTCAGCAGCGATGGCAGAAGAGGCTCAACGCCGGGGCCATCGCGGTTTCAAGCTCAAGATCGGATTTGACAGACAGCAGGATCACGACAACCTGCGCCAACTCAGATCGGTGGTCGGCAATAGCATGCTGGCCGCAGACGCCAATCAGGCGTGGTCGCTCTCCGAAGCTCTTGAACGATCACCAGCCCTCTCGGAGTTCGATCTTGCCTGGCTCGAAGAGCCGCTGCGGGCCGACAGACCTCGCCACGAATGGAAGACGCTGGGACAGGCCATCGATACACCGCTGGCAGCGGGAGAAAATGTCGCCAGCCGGGAGGGCTTTGAACAGCTGATCGGCGAGGATGTGGTGAAGGTGATCCAGCCCGATGCAGCAAAATGGGGCGGCCTTTCTGAATGTGTAGATATCGGTCGTGCTGCGCTGAAGGCGGGCAGATCGTTTTGTCCGCACTATCTCGGCGGAGGTATCGGCCTGCTCGCCTCCGCGCATCTGCTTGCCGCCGTCGGAGGAGATGGCTTCCTGGAAATAGACTCGAACCACAATCCCCTGCGCGACGATTTCTGCGGACCCGCAGCAATCGTTTCCGATGGCACCGTGACATTGAACGATGAGCCGGGGCTCGGTATCGACATCAACCTCTCATCCATCGAGAAATTCCGGACCGCATGACAGCGCTGATCAACACATGACACAGGGAAACCTGACCAGCGACTACGACTACATTATCGTCGGCTCGGGCTCTGCAGGCTGCGTCGTCGCTAACCGGTTGTCGAAAGATCAGAACTGCAAAGTCCTGCTGCTTGAGGCGGGAGGATCCGACCGCAATTTCTGGATCCGGCTGCCCGTCGGCTATTATCGCACCATTTACGACAACCGTTTCTCGCGAAGCTTCGCGACCGAACCCGGCGAAGGAACCGCAGGACGCGCCATCCTCTGGCCGCGCGGGCGAATTATCGGAGGATCGTCCTCAATTAATGGTCTGATCTTCATTCGCGGCCAGCATGAGGATTTCGATGACTGGGAGCGCTTGGGCGCCCACGGGTGGAGCTATCGCGACGTGTTGCCTCACTTTCGGCGATACGAGCGCTATCAGGGCGGCGAAAGCCAGTTTCACGGCGGGCTCGGCGAATTCGATGTCTCGGAGTTGCGTGTCAACAATCCGGCCTCCGAAGCCTGGGTGAACGCCGGCATCGAATTCGGATTGCCGCGCAATACGGACTTTAACGGGCAAACCACATATGGCGTCGGCAGATATCAACTCGGTATCGGCTCACGCTGGCGCTCCAGTTCCGCCAGCGCATTCCTTCATCCGGTGCTGGACAGACCTAACCTCACGCTGATCAGCCGCGCGCAAGTCAGCCGCGTGCTATTTCACGGAAGCCGGGCATCTGGAGTCGAATGGATTCAGGACGGAAAAGTTTTCTCAGCCACAGCAACTCGCGAAGTTATTCTCTCGGCTGGAGCCCTTCAATCTCCACAACTGCTCCAGCTTTCCGGCATCGGTCCTGCATCTGTACTGAAGCCACTCGGGATTGACGTTCGTGTCGATGCCCCGGATGTTGGTCGCAACCTTCAAGACCACTATCAAGCCCGGATGATTGTCCGCCTGAAAAAGCCAATCTCTCTGAATGACCAAGTCCGCAATCCATTCAGCCTTGCGAGAATGGGACTCGAGTGGATGCTGTCTGGCACGGGACCCTTGACCGTGGGCGCCGGACAGGTTGGTGGCGCTGCCTGCACCCATTATGCAAAGAGCGGACGGCCGGACGTCCAGTTCAACGTCATGCCGCTATCTGTCGACAAGCCCGGCGAGCCACTCCATTCCTACTCTGGATTTACCGCTTCTGTCTGGCAATGCCATGCCAAATCTCGCGGTCATCTGTCGATACGATCGACCGATCCCTACGATCAACCAACAATCACGCCTAACTATTTTTCTGAAAGCGCGGATCGGAAGACGATTGTCGCGGGTCTGCGAATGCTGCGCGAGATATTCCAACAACCCTCGTTCCGCGATCTATGGGACGTCGAAGTGCTTCCGGGCCCGGCGGCGCAGAGCGACGCAGAACTGTGGGCGTTTGCGTCCTCCACCGGCGGAACAGTTTTTCATTGCGTCGGGACATGCAGAATGGGCGAAGATAAGAACTCGGTGGTGGACTCGCACCTTCGCGTGCGCGGTGTGGATGGTCTACGCGTGATCGACGCCTCTGTGATTCCGCTCATTACATCCGCAAACACCAATGCGACCAGCTTGATGATCGGCGAAAAAGGAGCCTCGCTCATTCTCGGGACGACATGAAAGAACACCGCGCAAGACGATGGGTTGAAACGCCATGAAGCTGATGTCGGACAGCCACGTTCCGAAATACGCCCAGATTGCCGACATTTTCCGGCAACGGATTTCTCGCGGCATCTGGCATGAAGGGTTGCGTCTTCCGGCTAACGAGGAGCTTGCGGCAGAGTTCGATGTTTCGCGCGTCACGATTCGCCAGGCCGTCGAATTGTTGGCGCGTGACGGACTGGTCGAGGCTCAGCAGGGCCGTGGCACGTTTGTTACCGGACAAGTCGAACAAGACCGCTGGTTGAAGGTGGAGACGACTCTGTCCGATCTCGCCGAGGTTTATCGCGATACGCTCCCGGAAATTCTCAATATCAGCGAAGGCCGCGCCGACCCTCCCCTGCAACCCGGTGACGGCGCTCCAGCGGATCGATACGTCTTTATGCGTCGCGTACATTCCCGTGACGGCAAGCCCTACTGCGTCATTTCCATCTATCTCGACGAGAAGATTTTCCGGAAATCACCAAAGCGATTTCGCACCCAAACTGTCATTCCGATCTTGACCGAGATGCGGGACATCAAGATCGCATCGGCTCAACAAACGCTCACGATCGGCATCGCGGATCTCGATGTAGCGCGGCACTTGGAGATACCGCTTAACTCGCCCGTTGCGGATGTACGCCGCGTTTTCCGCTCTCCTGACAAAACAGTCATCTATCTCGGTGAAGTGACATATCGTGGCGACTTTGTTCGCATCGACATGGATCTTCGTCCGTAACCGTTCAGCGAAAGAACATTTCCTGGTTTTGACGTTCCAGCTCCTCACCATATGTCCGCAGCACGTAGGACTCGCTGATCGTACCGATCGTAATCCTGCGTTCCGGGCTATCGAGCACCACAAGCACGTCTGTTTCTGTTTTCTCGAATGCCGTCATCACTTCCCGTATCGTCATGTGAGGTAACAGAAATTCGTCTTGCTGGCCTGCGATCGTTTCCAGCCAGAGGGTTTGCGAGGTCGCAACGGCATGAAGATCGGCTGCAGTGACAATACCCGCATAGCGGTTGTCGTTGTCTCGCAGCACAATCTGCTTAACGCTCTGAGGAAATGCAGCTTGCGCCTCCTCGATCGGCATGAAGGTTGGCGCAGTCTCAAAGTCGGAACGCATCAGTACGCTTGCCGGCAATTGCTTGGTCCAACCCACATCCTGCGGGCCTCTGATGACTTCTCCGCGTAAATGAAACCGCCAGGTGGCGAAGCTGTAGCCAAACAGCTCGCGGACAATCAGCGCCGTGACCGATGATGCAACAATGGCGCCGACCGTGACCGAGAAATCGCCGGTAATCTCCAGCGCCAGACAAACCATGCTGAAAGGAGCTCCGATCACGCCGGACCCCAACGCAGCAAGGGCCGCGATAGCGGCGGTGCCCGGTTGAAGTGCCGCATTCGGAATCACCACGCTTGCGGCGACGCTATAGAGTTCGCCGATTAACGCTCCGAGCAGCAATGAAGCAAAGAAAAGGCCTCCACGAAATCCCGATCCAAGCGAAATTGCGGAAGCAAGCATCTTCAGAACAATCGCGGTCGCGAGCAGTATCCATGTCGGATTGCTCACAAGGAGAATCTGCATTGCACCGTGGCCCGAGCCAAGAACGACTGGGGTCAACAGCGCCATCGCTCCAAGGATAGCCCCCCCAACAATCGGACGGAAAGGCGCGCTGATGAACTTGACGGCCTGAAAGCCGCGTTCCGCATAGGCAACTGCAAGCATCAATGCGATGCTCGCCGCCGCACAGATGACGCCGATCAGCACCGACTGTCCGATCATTTCTGCAGAAACAGGCGTCGGAAAGCCCGGCACCATCAGGAACGATTGATGGGTCAGATGCCGCGCCGCCAGCCAACCGCAAACGGAACTGGCCATGACCGTCACAAGGCTGGCCGAGGTATAGGCGCCTAGTACGACCTCAAAAGCATAAAATGCCCCAGCCAGAGGCGCCGAGAAGGCAGCAGCGATGGCGCCGGCGGCCCCGCAGGCTACCAGAAGACGCATATCATTACGCCGCGCGGCCAGCATTCTCCCTATGTATGAAGAGATTGCGGAGCAGATCTGGGTATATCCTGCTTCCAGCCCGACCGACCCGCCGAAGCCGTTCGAAATCAATGTCTGGATCGAGACAAAAATGCTGCCTCGCATCGACAGGCGACCGCCATAGAGCGCGTTTGCTTCGATAGCGTCGGCGAGTTGCCCCTTCAGCCGCTTGTTAAAATAAAGAGCCAGAGCGGCCAGGACGGCACCGCCGGCAATCGGGACAAACAATGACCGTTGCCAGGAAATCGCACCGGTCGAGCTCAGGTGGCCATCCAGCGGAATGTCAAAAAGAAGCACATGAGCCAACTGGCTCAGCTTGCTTATGACGGCAACGAGAAGTCCGCTAACGACGCCGATAATCATGCCTGTGATAACGAGGCCTGTTTCCCGGTTACGGACAAACGCGCGAAGCGCAGATGGGAGGAGAAAGCCCGCTGCCGATTCCGGATCCTTGGTTTCCCGGGGAGCAACGAGCGTCATTGCAATTCTGGCCTTGATGGGGGCAACCGGGAACCGTGGATTTCCGGTGAACAGGTTGAGACCTTTTGCAACAACCCTGCGGCGATTGCAACAAAGCAAGGGCAATTGGGGCTTTCGCCGGCAAGCGCGAGAGCCTCCTCCCGAAGCAATCCGAAGACGTTTGTTCTAAAAGGAAAAATCTCAGATTTGGTGCCGACGAATTCAGCGCCGATGACGAGATCTCACTCGTACGCTGCGGACTATCGGCTTACTCTTGGGTCCGGCAGACGCCCCGCATGTAGAGAAGGCCCGCCGCTGGCGGACCTTCTCTCTTCGAGAAGCTCAATCCTTCGAAATCGAGCGCGGGAAAGGCCGGTCGTTCAGTACCCGCAAAGTCGATTCTCGTACAAATTTCCGGCAAACAGGGATCTTTGATAGGCAGCCACGAGATAGCCATTCTAAGCGCGCCTTTGCACGCGCCGCGGGTTTGATTATTCGATACGAATATTTTCGCTACGAAACCCTCAAATGTCGGGATCGTTCGGAGAACCCATGCGCTCAACGATGTCCTCGCGACTGAGGTGGACGAAGCGCAATGCAATGTGAGAAAGTGCTGATAGCCTATAATGCAAGCGAATCGACGGTCTTTTCCGCCAAAGGCGAGGAACATGATAGCGACCTACGACGACCAGAACATTTTTGCGAAAGTCCTTCGCGGCGAAATCCCTTCCTACAAAGTCTACGAGAACGAATACACATACGCATTCCTCGACATCATGCCGCGGTCACCTGGTCACACGCTGGTGATCCCGAAAGGATTTGTGCGAGGTATCCTCGACATTTCAGCCAGCGATTTTATGGAAGTCGCGCGAACAACAAGGACGATCGCAGTCGCCGCCGTTAAAGCGTTCGATGCGGGAGGCGTCATTATTCAACAGTTCAGCGAACCCGCGAGCGGCCAGGTCGTCCTTCATATGCACATGCATGTGATGCCGATGACCGAGGGAATCGATCTGCTGCCGGCTCAAACGCGCAGAGAATATCCAACGGTACTCGCGCAAAACGCTGCAAAACTGATCGCAGCACTCAAAGACGAACCGGCTTAGGTTCGCAAATCATCCCGCATTGGAATGCCGGAAGACGTATCGCATGTATTACGGAACGTACCGCGATGCGCCAGCGCCAGCGTGGCGGCGAGATTCTGCTCGACCAGCACGATGGTTTGTCCGGCAGCCGCAAGATCACGGCAGGCATGGACGAGATCGCGCACGATCACCGGCGCGAGCTAAGTTCTACTTGCATTTTTATATTCATACAAAGATTCTCAAAAAGCCGCTTTTGCGGCGAGAATCCGCGCATCAAATCCCGCCCAAGCAAAGATACTTGATCTCGAGATAATCCTCGATCCCGTACTTGGAGCCCTCACGGCCATTGCCGCTTTCCTTGACACCGCCAAAAGGTGCAACCTCGGTGGAGATGATGCCTTCGTTGATGCCGACCATGCCATATTCAAGCGCTTCGGCAACGCGCCAGACACGACCGATGTCGCGGCCATAGAAATAAGCTGCAAGACCGAACTCAGTGTCATTCGCGAGGCGGATCGCCTCCTCTTCAGTCTTGAAACGGAACACCGGCGCCACCGGGCCGAAGGTTTCTTCGCGGAAAATCTGCATCTCCGGCGTCGTTCCTGTGAGGACCGTCGGCTCGAAGAAGGTGCGGCCCAACGCATGACGATGGCCGCCAATTACGACCTTGGCCCCCTTCTTCGTCGCGTCCGCGATATGCTCCTCGACCTTTTCCACGGCCGCCATGTTGATCAGCGGCCCGATGGTGACTCCCTCACCGAACCCATCACCTACTTTCAGATCACGCACAGCCTGCGACAGCTTCTCGACAAAAGTGTCGTAGATTCCATCCTGCGCGAAAATGCGGTTGACGCAAACGCAGGTCTGACCCGCGTTCCGATACTTCGAAGCCATCGCACCCTTCACAGCGGCATCGAGATCGGCATCGTCGAAGACGATAAACGGCGCATTGCCTCCCAGTTCCATCGATGTCCGCTTCACGGTAGATGCGCTCTGCTCCATCAGCTTCTTGCCAATCTCGGTGGAGCCGGTGAACGTCACTTTGCGAATGATTGGATTGGACGTCATTTCGCCGCCGATGGCTGAAGCCGATCCCGTCACCACCGAGAACACGCCCTTTGGCACGCCTGCACGTTCCGCCAGCACCGCCAGCGCCAATGCCGATAGCGGCGTCTGACTCGCCGGCTTGACGACCATGGTGCAACCGGCTGCTAGCGCCGGACCGGCCTTACGCGTAATCATCGCCGCCGGGAAATTCCACGGCGTGATAGCTACGCAGACGCCGATCGGCTGCTTCAACACGACAATGCGACGATCCGAGGTAAACGGCGGAATGGTATCGCCATAGACGCGTTTGCCTTCCTCAGCAAACCATTCGATGAAGCTGGCCGCGTAAGCGATCTCGCCGCGGCTTTCCGCGAGCGGTTTGCCCTGCTCCGCCGTCATGATCATCGCGAGATCTTCCTGATTAGCCATCATCAGGTCGAACCATTTGCGCAGGATCGCCGAACGCTCCTTAGCTGTTTTTGCCCGCCACGCCGACAGTGCTGCGTCGGCGTGCTCGATCGCCCGTTTCGTCTCACCGGCACCCATGTTCGGCACAGAGCCAACCAGCGCACCGTTGGCCGGATTATCGACCTTGATGGTGGCGCCACTATCGGCAGCTATCCACTCGCCGCCAATGTAACAGGCATTCCGCAGCAGCGAGGAGTCTTTAAGGGTGAGCTTCGAGACCTTGTCCAGCATATTAAGACGCCTTGTTGACGGGCGCGATCAATGTTTCGCGCAACTTGAAGCGAATGATCTTACCCGACCCTGTACGCGGAATCTCGTTCACAAAATGAACCGAGAAAGGCACTTTATAAGAAGACAAAAGTCCCCGGCAATGTTCCAGAATTTCTTCTGCTGCGATGCCAGCACCCTCTCGCGTCACAACAAAAAGGGCAGGCACTTCTCCGAGGTGAGCATGCGGAATTCCCACGACAGCGTTGTCAACGACATCATCCAATGCATTGACAACCTCCTCTATCTCCGCCGGGGCGATATTCTGTCCACCACGAATGATGAGTTCCTTCAGCCGTCCAGTAATTGTCAGAAACCCGTCGCGATCGCTTCGCGCCAGATCACCCGTATGATACCACCCTTTGCGGAGCGCCGATGCCGTCTCTTCCGGCTTATTGTGATATCCACTCATCAGGTTGGGGCCACGGACAATCAGTTCGCCCTCTTCACCAAACGGCACGTCCTCGCCAGTCGCAGGTGAAATGATCCGAACCGCAAGACCCGGCAACGGCAATCCGCAAGATCCCATAACACGCGCACCGACCGGCCAATTCATTGTCACCATCGTGGAAGTCTCGGTGATTCCGTAGCCATCCAGTAGCTTGACGCCGAACCGTGCTTCAAACTCACGGTTGAGCGTTGCCGGCATAATCGCCCCCGCCGACATACTGAGCCTCAGGTTCGGCAACTTCAGTCCAGGCTCGTCCTTGGTCGCTTCCAAAAAGTAATGGAACATCGTTGGAACGCCCGGAAAGATCGTGAACTCGCCGCTCTTCAGCAGTCGCACGGCCTCATTCGTAGAGTATTTCTCCATGATGTACTCGGTCGCGCCCACAGCGAGGACACTCAAGACCGAAAGATTGAGCGCATAAGAGTGAAATAACGGCAAAGGCGAGAGAACCACGTCCTTTTCCGATAGTCCCGTGATCGGCGCCCAGCACGCGGCATTGACCCAAAGCATACTATGCACCGAGAGGAGCACACCCTTCGCGCGGCCCGTCGTACCGGAGGTGTAGATAATGAAAGCCGGGTCAAGAATGTCCGCGGAATCGCGCGGCTGAGATTTTGGTAGAGAATTTGCCAGGTCCTCATAACGCGACGCGCCCGCAGGCGCGGTGCCGTTCCCCGCAAGAACCTGAATTTTGAGCGATGGCGCATCCTTCTTCAACTTCGCCAGAAGCGATGCCCGCTCATCCGTCGTAATGATACCGGTACAGTCCGCATCCTGGAGCCGATAAAGAACTTCAGATTCCGTCGCCTCGTAACTGATCGGCACACCGATCCCTCCAGCGCGGTTGATCGCGAAACAACTCTCGATCCATGAGACAGAGTTCGGAAGAAAGATTGCCACCTTATCGCCGGCGCAGACACCAAGATCCGCGAGATGTCCCGCAAGATTAGTGGTACGGATCTCGAGATCACCATAAGTGACGGATCTCGAAGCGTCGCGATAAGCGACTTTTGACCCGCGTACTTGCGCATGCTCACGCAGCAATGCGGGAATTGGGGCGATGAGGTCTGTTTGAAGCATCTTCTCTGTCCTGCTTGCCGGTCGTCAGACCATGCTGAATCCGCCACTGATGCTGATGGTCTGCCCGGTGATCCAACCGCCGTGCTTCGACGATAACAACGTAACCATCGGCGCAATATCGGATGGGAAACCAAGGCGGCGTAGCGGATAAAGCTTCGTCAACTTGTCACGATTGGCGTTGACCCAGTCGAGATCATGCGGTGTCTCAACCAGCCCAAGCGAAATCGTATTCGCGGTGACGCCAAATCGGCCCATTTCACGCGCAAGCGATTTCATTAGGGCGATCACACCCGCACGAGCCGCCGCAACGATGGCAAGACCGGATTCACCGACGCGCGATGAATCGCCAACCAGGGCGATGATGCGACCGTCGCCCGCTTTCTCGAGGTGCGGGGCCGACGCCTTCGAAACATGAATGGCACCATACAAGCAGATGTCGATCTGCTTTTTCCATTCTTCCGGTGTCGTCTCGACGAAACGATTGCGCAGCGCAATCCCGGCATTGTTGACGACAATGTTCAGCCCGCCAAAATCGGATACGATCTTGGCGATCATGGCTTGAACTTCGTCGAAATTGGCAATGTCCGCCTTGTATGCAATTGCCCTGCCGCCCGCCTTTTCGATTTCGGCGACAACGGCGGACGCGCGCTCGCGCGAGCCATTGTAATTGATAGCAACCGCAGCGCCCTCTGCAGCAAGCCCGAGCGCAATCTCACGACCCACATCGCGACCGGCTCCGGTGACGAGAGCAACCTTGCCCTTCAGATGCATGTCCATTCCGGTATCCTTCACTGTTATAATTGTTACATTCCGCGGCTGACCTGTAGATCAGTCGTAGGCATCCATACCTTTACGCAGAGAATCCCACTGCGCTTCGTCATGACTGCAAATGATCGTCGCGCCAGATTTCTCAATCCGACGAATCTCTTCGAACGACTTCAGGAACTGCTCAGCATTCTTCGTATTTTTCGGCACGATGTCTTTGTCGAGATTTGCCCGGATGCTGACCGCATCCGACGCCAGCAGAAATTCGCCGCTCCGGTCCAGCCTCACCAATGCTCCGACCGTTCCCGGGGTATGACCGGATAGTGGAACGATGACGATCTTCCCGTCACCGAAAAGATCGACCTGCCCGTCGATCGACTTCATCGGGATGGGATGGTCCCAATCGGCCACGAAGTATCCGCTATTGGCAGCGTCCGATGCCTTGGCTGCTTCGAGTTCGCGGGAATGAACGATAATCGTGGATTTCTTGAAGAACTCGTTGCATCCACAATGGTCGGTATGCAGATGCGAGCAGACCACAACGTCAATATCGTCCGGACCGAGACCCACAGCTTTCAAGCTTGTGAGTACATTGTCGCCCGGCGGCATAATCGGCGTCATGAACTTTGCGGCCGCGCCCCATCGTGCTTCAGGATTTTCCGAAACCGAAGGATGACATCCGGTATCGAACAGAACGTTTCCCTGACTGTGCCGCATCAGCGCACAAGATACCGGCAATTCAATCATCTCCGCCCGGTCTGCATCGGGAAAATAGATGCTTTTCTTCATCCGGAGCCGGCCACCCGACAGCATATGCATCTTCATGGCTTCTTCCTCACTTTCCGCGAAACACCGGCGGCCGCTTTTCGGCAAACGCACGCCGACCTTCTTCATAATCCTCGCTGGCTGATGCCTGATCAATGAAAGCATCGGCATTCTTCAGATCGAGCCCACCCGGCCCCATCGAAAGTCCCGTCAGGATTTTCTTGGCGCCTTCGACGCGCGGCAATGCTTGCCGCAAAAGTCATCGCGTCCGACATCGGATCATCGGATACATGATCGATCAATCCCATTCGCGACGCATCGCCCGCGTTATAGCGGTCTGCGGAATACAGAATGCGCTTGGCATTCGTGAGGCCCACAAGCGCAAGAAGGCGCTGCGTGCTGCGAACGCCATAAACAATCGAGAGCTTGGCAGCTGGAATTCCGATTGATGTGGCGGTGTGCGCGTAACGGAAATCGCAGGACATCGACAAGTGACAACCGCCGCCGAGGCAATATCCCTCCAGCACGGCAATAACGGGCTTTGGCACAGAAGCTATTGCATCGGACGAGGCGTCAACGGCCACTTCATAAGCCTTGCTCTGGGCGATGTTGGACCGGACTTTCGCGAACTCCGAAACGTCGGCGCCGACGCTGAAATTTCCTCCCGCTCCAGTGAGGATAATGGCCCGCACATTGTCATCGCGGCCAAACCTAACAAACAAGGACGCGATATCCTGCCACATCGACAACTTCATCGCGTTGCGCACGTCAGGACGGTTTAGCGTCACGACCGCAATCCTGTCCCGAATGGTCACGTTAATGTCGGACATTGTCCACACTCCTGCACGGCAAACGTGCCGAGACTAATCAGCTTCGACATGGTGTAGCGGCGAAATTAACGTGATCAGCTTTTCCGGCATGGGGACTGGACGCCCGGATTTCCGGTTTACATAAACGTGAACAAAATGCCCCTGTGCCGATGCCTCCTCTTCGTCATCCTTGAAAAGAGCGACGTCATAACGAGCGCTACTATTACCGAGATGGCCAACCCGGAGTCCTACGTTAATCTTAGAAGGGAATCCGATTGACCTGAAGTATTGGCACGCGGTCTCCGCAACCAGACCGATGATCTCGCTCTTCCCCACATCAAGCACGCCATTTTCGATCAGGTACTGGTTCACAATAGAGTCAAAGAACGAGTAGTAGACCGTGTTGTTCATGTGCCGATAGGAATCGTTATCCATCCACCGCGTCGTCATTATCTGGAAATACGCGTAGGACTCGCGACGATGCGGTTTCTGGCGCCCACTCATAGCGACGCCTCATAGATCGCGTAAGCATCGCTTCGCGCGACATCGCGTGGATTATTGACAAGCAACCGCGTCTGCTTCATCGCATCATCCGTAAGAAGATCGAGATCCTTCGATGCGATGCCCACATCCCGAAGTCTTGTTGGCAATCCGAGTTCGACCGGAAGCGCGGAGACCATACTGACCAGCGCAGCCGTCCGGTCCGTCACGCTACCCTTGGCATTCGGCGTCAGTATGCTAGCCAGCTCGCCATACTGGTTCTCGGCCGAACGAGCGTTGAACTTGATAACTTCCGGCAGAACCAGCGAATTCGACAAGCCGTGCGGGACATGAAAACGTGCACCGACTGGATAGGCCAATGCATGAACTGCGGCCACCGGCGCGTTCGCAAATGCCATGCCGGCGAGCATCGAGCCGAGAAGCATATTGTGGCGAGCTTCGCGATTGGTGCCATTCCTGCAGACTTCGTGAATATTGCTGCCCAACAACCGTAGAGCTTCTCGTGCGAGAGAATCGGATAGCGAATTCTTGAGACGTTTGCTCGTGTAGGCTTCAATGGCATGAACCATTGCATCGATACCTGTCGCCGCGGTTACTGCAGATGGCAGTCCGAGAGTAAGTTCAGCGTCGAGCACTGCCCAATCTGGCAACAATACGGACGAAACCACGCCCTTCTTTTCACCTTCGCCAGTCGTGACGATGGAGATGGGAGTCACTTCGGAGCCCGTACCGGCGGTTGTCGGCGCCAACACGAGTGGAAGGCGACGTCCTTTCACCAAGCCAACGCCATAAATGTCGTCGAGCTTCTCCTCACCTACAGCCAGTAAAGCAACCAGCTTGGCAACGTCCATCGAACTGCCACCACCGATCGAAACAACACCGTCGACCCTTGCGCCGACAGCGAGCCGCACAGCAGCATCAATGACTTGGACCGGCGGATCGGCTTTAACATCCGTGAAAAGCGTGACCGAGACGCCGCTTTGCTCCAACCCATGCAGTCCTGCCTGCAAAAGACCGGCTCCTTTCACACCTGGATCGCTCACCAGCAACACTGACTTGCAGCCGAGCGATTTCACCAGTTCGCCGATACGTGACGAGCACCCCGGCTCAACAAGAACGGACTTAGTGGTTTGGAAAACAAAGCCCTGCACAGAACGAAACTCCGCTCAACGTTAGATCGCTGTGTGTCGAGCGAGACTGTTTCGCACGATCACTTCCACAATCGTTACTTGCATAAATAGACTTATTCGACAAAAGGATGTCAACTTGTCGCAGACGTTTTTTTAGCCTCGATCGCAGCTGATTTCCTGCGCGCTTTCATAGTAGAGAGCGCGGCGTTGATTTCTCCGACGATTCCACGACGGAACAACAGCACGCAAATCATGAAAATTAGTCCGATGATGATTGGCACCTTGGTCGAAAGATCGAGCGCAACCGGGCCAAGTTGAACAACACCAAGTCCGGACAGACGACTCTCAAGGGTAACCACGAGAATCGCTCCGATCACCGGACCAAGCGGAGTTCCAAGACCACCGAGGAGACACATCAGAATCACGCTGCCGGATTGTGTCCAGTGAGCGTCAGGAAGGCCGGCAAAGCCTAGCGTCAACGCCTTGAGGCCACCGGCGATGCCTGCAACCGCTGCGGACATCGTAAACGCCGAAAGCTTGTATTTCTGGACATCATAACCCAGCGATATCGCGCGCGGCTCATTGTCGCGAATGGCAAGGAGCACCTGACCGAACGGTGCCTCCATGATCTTCTGAAAGCTCCAGGTAATGAAGATCAGAACAACCAGCACAAATGCATACATCGTTAGATCACTGGAAAGATCGATGATGCCAAATAGCGATCGCCGGGGAATCCGCTGCAACCCGTCCTCAGCTCCAGTGAACGGAGCCTGTACGCAAACGAAATATACCATTTGTGCAAGTGCCAGGGTAATCATCGCGAAGTAGATGCCCTGACGACGGATGGCCATGCCGCCCATCAATAGACCCAAAACACCGCCGACGAGAAGGCTGACGCCAATCGCAAGCTCCGGCGTGAATCCCCATTCCTTGGTCGCAAAGCCTGCGGCATAGGCTCCCATTCCGAAGAAGGCTGCATGCCCGATCGACAGCAAGCCGACATTGCCCGTGAAAAAATTGAACGCCACTGCAAACAGCGCAAGTGATACGCACTTCATCAGAAATTGCGGATAAAGTCCCGCCAGCGGTGCGAGAGCGCCGACCATAATCAGCGTGACCAAAATAGATGTCGAAGTCTTCATGACATTCATGCCTCACGTCCAAACAGGCCGGCGGGACGCACCAGAAGAACGATGGCCATCACGATAAAAACGATCGTGGACGATACCTCCGGATAAAATACCTTGCTCAGTCCCTCGATCACGCCAAGCGCGAGACCCGTTGCGATCGCACCGGCCGTCGACCCAAGACCGCCGATCACCACCACGGCAAATGTCACGATCAGGATGTTTGATCCCATTAGGGGTTGAACTTGATAGATCGGCGCCGCAAGAACACCGGCGAATGCCGCAAGGCCGGCTCCGAGTGCATACACGAACGTCACCATTAGTGGCACGTTGATTCCGAGCGCTTGGACCATTTTCGAGTTCTCAGTTCCGGCCCGCAGATATGAGCCAAGACGCGTACGTTCGATCAGGAACCAAATCGCGATGCAGACAAGCAGCGAAATTCCAACGATCCAAACCCTGTAGATCGGCAGGCGCATAAAGCCGAGATCGATGAGGCCGCGAAGAGAAGCAGGCGTCGGATATGGCAGCCCGGCAGAGCCATAGACGTCCCGGAAAATCCCTTCCAGTACGAGCGCCAGACCGAAAGTGAACAGCAGACCGTAAAGATGATCGAGACCGGCAAGGCGACGTAACAACAACCGTTCGATCAACGCGCCGAAGGCACCGACAGCGATCGGCACCAGCAGCAGCGACCACCAGTAGTTCACGCCGAGCTTCTGCAGCGCGAGATAAACTCCGAACGCGCCAAGCATGTAGAGCGCGCCATGCGCAAAGTTGATCACATTGAGCAGGCCGAAAATCAGTGCAAGGCCAAGACTCAACACAGCGTAGAAGCAGCCGTTTACCAAACCGATGGTGATCTGGCCGAGCAGAACCTGCAAAGGAATGTCAAACATTGCGATCCTCAAACACCCAGGGCACGATCGACCAGATCGGCTTTCTCCGACAGCTCGGCTCCGGTGAGAGCCATCGCGACTTTACCGCGTTCAACGACGAGAAATCGGTCTGCAAGCGGCTCGGCGAAGTACTTGTTCTGCTCCACAAGCAGAATGGTGTAGCCGCGCGACTTGAGCTCGGTGATGAGATCGAACAAACGATCCACGATCACTGGCGCGAGGCCCTCCGATATTTCGTCGAGCAGCAACACGCGTGAACCGGTCCGCAAGATGCGCGCGATCGCAAGCATTTGCTGTTCGCCGCCGGACAGCCGTGTGCCGGGGGCCTGGCGACGCTCGGCCAGATTCGGCAGCAATGCATAGATTTCTTCGAGCGACATCCCCCCGATCGATTGTGCCGGTGGCAACAGGAGATTTTCCTCACAGGATAGCGAAGCAAAAATGCCCCTCTCCTCCGGACAATACCCTACACCCAGGCGCGCCACGAGATGCGGCGGAAGGAGGATAGCGTTCACTTCGCCAATGCTGATGATGCCTTCACGCCTGTCAACGAGCCCCATGATCGCGCGTAGCGTCGTTGTTCGTCCACTTCCGTTCCGGCCAAGCAATGCGACGACTTCGCCGCGTTGCAGAGCGAATGACATTCCGTGAAGAATGTGGGATTCGCCATACCATGCATGAAGATTTTCTATCCGGAGCGCACTCACTCCATCGTGCACGGCAACAGTCATCACTTGCGCTCCCTCGTGCGAGATCGCGAACCAAGATAGGACTGAATCACTTCGGGGTTGCGTGAGACCTCTTCATAAGGACCTTCAGCGATGATCTCGCCCCGGCGCAGGACACTGATGCGATCGGCAATCTGCGCGACCATCTTCATGTTGTGCTCCACCATCACAACGGTACGGCCTACCGACACTTGCTTAATCAGAGCAGTCACCCGGTCTACATCCTCATGACCTAGACCTTGTGTCGGCTCATCGAGAAGCATCACCTTAGGGTCGGCAGCCAAAGTTGTGGCCAGTTCCAGCGCACGCTTGCGACCGTAAGCGAGATCACCTGCGCGATGATCGCGAAATGCAACGAGATCGACCTGCGCGAGCAGTCCATCGATACGTAAATCGATATTTCCGAAGCTTGAGCGGCCCTGCCAGAACTTCAGTGGGGAGAGGACGCTCCGCTGAAGCGCAACTGCGACATTTTCGCTCACGGTCAAATGCGGAAACACCGCCGAAATCTGAAACGAACGGACAAGCCCACGCCGCGCCAACGCCGCGGGATGCTCCCTTGTAACCTCGATACCTTCGAGCAGAATCTTTCCGGACGTGGGCATAAGAAACTTTGTCAGAAGGTTGAAGACCGTCGTTTTTCCTGCGCCGTTCGGCCCAATCAGAGCGTGAATTGAGCCGCGCCGAATGTCGAGATCGACACAACCGACGGCGACAAAGCCCCGGAATTCCTTCCGCAGCCCGCGCGCCTGCAACACGACGTCCCCGTCCGGCGCACCATCAGTGTGCGTCGCGTCCATTCAGTGACCTCCTCCCGTCTGTTGTGCGGCGCAACGCAATCAAGTTCATCACGCCTGTTGACAGCTTCATATCAAATTAGTCTAGTTATGCAAGTCTATCCGTGCGGTCGACGCAACGGTCCATTTAACAAGGGAGAGGAAACAATGATGAAGATGACATTGGCAGTCGCCGCAGGGCTTGCCCTGGCAGCGCCGGCATATGCCCAAACTAAAATCTCCGACGAAGTGGTGAAGATCGGTGTTTTGACCGATATGTCGGGACAATTCTCCCACGAAGCCGGCGATGGCTCTGTGACCGCAGTTAAAATGGCGGTTGAAGATTTCGGCGGCACGATTCTCGGCAAGCCGATCGAGGTGATTGTTGCCGATCATCAAAATCGCAACGAAGTAGCGATCGCCAAGGCTCGGGAATGGTACGATGTCGGCAAGGTCGACATGATCGCTAACCTGATCAACTCGTCCATCGCGCTTGCAGTCACCAATGTCGCGCAGGAAAAGAACAGGATCGCCATCGTCAATGGATCAGGATCGTCGCGATTAACCGGCGATTCCTGCACGCCGAATAGTATCCACTACGCTTACGACACCTATGCGCTCGCGCAAGGAACCGGTAAAGCGCTGATCAAGGAAGGCTTGAATTCGTGGTACTTTCTCACCGCAGATTATGCATTCGGCCATGCCCTTGAAGGCGATACCGCTAACGTCGTGAAGGCAAACAACGGCACTGTTATCGGTTCGATCCGCTATCCGATCGACACCGCCGACCATTCATCGTTCCTTTTGCAAGCGCAGGCCTCGAAAGCAAAGGTCGTCGCTGTCGCGGGTTCCGGCACAACATTCATCAACGCAGTCAAATCAGCCAAGGACTTTGGTCTGACTGATGGCGGAAAGCAGACGATCGCCGGACTTCTGGTCTGGATTACCGATATCGACTCGATGGGTCTTACCACCGCTCAGGGGTTGGTCCTCACCAATGGGTTCTACTGGGATCGCGATGAGGAAACACGAGCATTCTCGAAGAAATTCTTCGCGAAAATGAAGCGGATGCCGCACATGGGTGACGCGGGAGATTATTCCTCGACTATGCATTACCTCAATGCGATCAAAGCTGCCGGCACCGACGATGCAAAGGCCGTGATGGCTAAAATGCGTGAAATGCCGGTGAACGACTTTTTCGCTAAGAACGGCCGCGTCCGTGAGGATGGCCGCTTCATTCACGACATGTATGTCTACGAGGTCAAAAAGCCATCGGAGTCGAAGTATCCCTGGGATTACTACAAACTCCGCGCCACCATTCCGGGCGACGAAGCCTTCCGTCCGCTCTCCGAAAGCAAATGCCCGCTCGTAAAGAAATAAACCGAGCGGTCTACACGCGGCCGGGCACCGCCCGGCCGCTTTTCGGCCCACCGAACTTCTTGGGATCGTAACGCATCCGGTACTTCATCGTGTAGGCTTGAACGGGCTCGCCGCAGCGATCGCAGACAACGGTCGGAGAAAAAACCTTCCCGCATTTTTCATGCTTCAGCAGCATCGGAGGCTCGCCCGCTGCGCGCCAGCGGTCCCCCCAAGCCATCATCATAATAAGCGGGCCGTGCAGGTCATTCCCCATCGGGGTCAGCAGATATTCGAACCGATCCGGGGCTGATTGATACTTGCGCCGTTCAAAAACACCGCGGTCGACAAGCCGGGCCAGGCGGTCCGTTAAAATGTTCGACGCGATATTCAGTTCGCTCTCGAACTGATCGAACCGCGTGGCTCCGTAAAATGCCTCGCGAATGACGAGGAAGCTCCAGCGATCACCGATCACTTCCAGGGCTCGCGATACCGAGCTGGGTCGTCCGCGCATAAACTCGTCAGAATTCCGCCGGGTCCGCTTAGATGCTTCCATTCGAATACGGCCTGCGCCAGGCCCATCGTGATAGGTGACATCGCAAGCAACAACGAGCTTCTCGCAGCAAGAGCAGGCAACGATTGGCTTGCTGACGCAGTTGCAGGTTTCGTGGATGAGCTGGAGCGGCGCATCCTTTGGCTTGACCAGCCACCGGTCGCCAAACTGCATTAACGACATAAAAATTGGATAGAGATCGATGCCCGATTTTGTCAGCTTGTACTCGACACGACTGGATGTATCGGAATAGCTGGCCTCCCGAAATATCCCCTCACGGGTCAGCCGCCGAAGCCGATCCGTGAGTGTCGCACGCGAAATTTCGAGGCCTGACCGGAACTCTTCGAATCGCTTGGCACCGAAAAACGCTTCCCGGATAACAAGGAAGGCCCAAGCGTCGGAGAGGATGCTGACGGTGCTGGAAATGGAACAACGCCGTTCGGTCAATCGTGACAGCGCCTTTCCCGCTCGAACTTTCGCAGTTGACGTCTGCGGCCGACGCGGCTTTCGTTCTTTAACTGCAGTTACTGACCGCGCCATCGTTCCTCAGACTGACCGCCTCTCGCGCACCGGAAGAAGACCGTAGTTGTAGGTATATGGCATATCGCGTCAAGGCCGGCGGCACTACGGCCCCGCACCTCGGGTGCGAGCTGCCTCGACAAGGCGGAAAATACGTTCCGGCGTAACCGGAAGCGTATCAATCTCGATACCAAGCGGCGACAGTGCATCCGATACGGCATTCGCGATTGCCGCGGGGGCGCCGATCGTACCGCCCTCGCCCATGCCACGGAAACCGCCAATATTGTTAGGCAAATCCGCCTCGATATGAACGATGCCGATAGACGGAATGTTGGTGGCAACTGGCACGAGATAGTCAGCGAGACTGGCCGTAACGCACTGGCCCTGATCGTCGTGGACCACCTCTTCAAGCAGTGCGGCCCCAATGCCCTGCGCGACCGCGCCCTGCACTTGACCGTCTACAATCATAGGATTGATGATTCGCCCGCAATCCTCAGCCACGACATAACGCTTGACCGTGACACCGTATGTATCAGGGTCGATTTCCACCATCGCGAGATGGGTGGATGAGCAGGCCGTTCCAAGATACGGATCGTATGTTTCAGAAGCGACAAGATCCTCGCGCTGGTCATGCGGGATAGCCCCCATCTGGGAATAGACCGCGTTCGCAACTTCCTTGAATGTCATCGACACATTGGAGTTGCGTGCACGGATGATGCCACCCGCCGCTTCGAGTTCTTCGATCGGTTGCTTCATCAGATACGCGGCGGCCTTCAGCACCTTGGCCTTCACCACATGTGAAGATTTGATGGCGGCGCCTCCGCCGAGCACGGCAGAGCGGCTCGCAAATGTGCCGGTACTCATCGGCACCAGCGCACTATCGCCATGCTGCACCTCGACATCCTCCATCTTGCAACCGAGCTCATCCGCGATGATTTGCGCGAGCGTCGTCTCCAAACCCTGGCCATGAGACGAAATACCGAACGCGGCAGTGATCGCGCCCGTCGCGTCGATCCGGATCGTCGAAGTTTCAGTCCCCGTATTGATCGGCATGCCTGGCGCGACGGAGATTCGCGACCCGATGCCGGTCAATTCAGCGTAACTCGACAGGCCGATGCCGACCCACCGGCCTTCGTTGCGTGCCTGATCCCGTTCGCGCACGAGGTCGGGATAGTTCAGGTAATTGCACGCGCCCTCAAGACATTCCTGAAAGGCGGACTTGTCCCAGATAATGCCCGATGCAGTCCGGTAGGGAAACTCTTCGGATCTGACCAGATTGCGGCGGCGCATTTCAACCGGATCGAGTCCGATCTTGCGCGCAGCCATGTCGATCAGGCGCTCCATTGCAAAAGTAGCCGAAGGACGGCCCACGCCACGATATGGACCTGTCGGTGGTTTGGGCGTCAGCACACCGCGAATGCGGCCGCGATAGTGTTCAAGCCGATAAGGTCCCGGCAGAAAGCTGACGACCTGGACTGGCTCAAGGGCACCCGTCCAAGGATAAATCGAATAAGCACCAATGTCGCCGATCACATCGGCTCGCAGGCCGAGAAGCCCGCCGTCGCGATCGACCGCGAGCTCAACATCCATCAACTGATCAAAAGCCTGACTCGTCGACGAAAGATCTTCAAGCCGGTCGCTAGTGTATTTGATGGGTCGACCGAGTTTGCGGGCCAATATGCAGACCAGCATCTCCTCATGATACATTGATCCCTTGCCGCCGAAACTTCCGCCGACATCCGGCGCGACAACCCGCATCCTGTTGCCGGGCAGATCGAAACAACCGGCTAGCACGTCACGAATGACGCCTGGAATATTGGTCGATGAGTGGAGCGTCAGCGCAAGGCGGCGCTTGTCCCATTCGGCGAGATAGGAGCGGTTCTCCATTGCAACCGCGGTCTTTCGTGTCATGCGAAGAACAGTCTTGACGGTGACCGGGGCTTCCGCAATTGCCTTGTCGACGTCACCGCGCGCAAATTCGCGCGAGATAATGACGTTGGTGCCTGCTTCCTCGTGGAGCAACGGGGCATCATCCGCCACGGCATCGACCTGTCTGATCGCAAAAGGAAGGGATTCATAGTCGATCGAAATATGTTCGAGCGCATCCTCGGCTGCGTATCGGCTCTCCGCGACAACCGCGATGACCGGCTCTCCGACATAACGAACCTTATCCCGTGCCAACGGCCAAATCGGCGTGGCGTAATAATTCTTCATCTTGGAAGTTGGAACGGCGGGCTTGAACTCGCCTTCGAAGTCCGTTGCGTCGAAAATTCCGACAACGCCCGGCACAGCAAAAGCCTCGCCGACATTGATTCCGCGAATGCGCGCATGCGGCTGATCGCTCCGCCGGATCGCGACATGAAGCGTCCCTTGCGGCGTGATGTCATCGACATAACGGCCAGCGCCAGCAAGCAGGCGCGGATCTTCGGTTCGCTTAACGCGCTGCCCCACCAGCTTGGGGCGCATCTCGACCGATGATGAATCGAACCCGCTCATGACCATCTCCCTGCCAGAGAAAAACGCGCCTTCATGCGAGCGCCCCCCTCTCCTTCGCCAGTTCGCGCACCGCATTGAAGATGTGTTCGTAACCGGTACAGCGGCAGATATTGCCCGACAGTGCCTCCCGAATGTCTGCATCAGTCTCGAGCGGGTGGTGGCGCAGCATATCGGTAATCGTCATCAGGAAGCCGGGTGTGCAGAAGCCGCACTGAAGTCCGTGATGATCGCGAAATGCCTGCTGCACGCGGCCAAGATCTTCGACGGTACCAAGCCCTTCGACCGTCTCGATGTTGGCGCCATCTGTCTGAACCGCGAGAGTGAGACAAGAACGCGCACTTCGCCCGTCAAGCAGAATAGTACATGCGCCACATACGCCATGCTCGCAACCGACGTGAGTGCCCGTGAGACCCAGTTCATGCCTGAGAAAGTCACTTAGCAACACACGCGGTTCGACTGCGCGCGTATAGGAAAGGCCGTTCACAGCGACTGTTATTTCTACGGTCCTGGTCATGATGACATCACAATGGCTCGCGACCATGCATCCGACAAGGCACGGCGCGCCAATGTTCCCGCCAGATGTCGACGATAATCCGCAGACGCGTTCAGATCGGAGTTGGGTTCGATGGTGCTCCGCAGTTCATCCACCGCTTGATCCAGCATCGTCGCGTTTATTTCCACGCCTTCGAGCATCGCTTCGAGCCGCCGCATTCGCATCGGAGTCTCGCCGACACCCATCAACCCAATCCGGATATTAGCCGCTGCATCCGCTCGCCGCTCCATCGTAACCGCCACAGCTGCTAGCGCATAGTCGCCATGACGGCGGGCGAATTCTTCAAAGGCCCAGCCAGTTCCTGAGGGCAAACTGTCGAGTTCGATTTCGGTCACAAGCTCGTCCGGCTCGAGCGCTGTCATTAACGATCCGACAAAGAAATCTCGAGCTGGTAAAATGCGCTCGCCGCGCGGCGAAGCGATCCGAATACTTCCGTTGAGCAATAGCGACATCATCGGCATTTCGGCAGCCGGATCGGCATGACAAACGCTGCCGCAGAATGTGCCTCGATTACGAACAGTCAAATGCGCAACGTGCTTCATCGCGTGATGCAGCACCGGAATGTGTTGCTGTATCAGGACATCCGTTGCCGTCATTCGGTGCCGAACCAGAGCACCAATTGCGATTCTGTTTTCGCGAAACTGAATTTTCCCGACATCCGGAATGTGATTGATGTCTACCAGAACGGATGGCTTAACAAGCCTGAAATTCATCATTGGCATCAGACTCTGACCTCCGGCAATGATCTTGCCGTCACCATCTGCAGCGCCAAGAACTTCGACGGCATGCCGAACGCTTTCCGCACGAACATAATCGAATGATGCTGGCTTCATGCGGCGTTTCCCGGTCCTGCGATTTTGCGGCGCAGTCTCAAGTATTCTTGCTTTCCCTAGTAACTTGCATTACTAGACTATATCAAATAATGTCAAGTTTGCTAGCCGAGGCTGCCCGGATGCGGAAGCCGCCGCCAAACGGACACGCCAGTCGCAAGGCTAGGGAGATGTTTTCATGGATATGACGGGCAGACAACGTATCCCCGCCGACCGTGACACCGTATGGAAGGCTCTCAATGACGTTGAAGTCCTGAAAGCCTGCATTCCCGGCTGTCAGGAACTGAGCAAGACATCCGATACCGCGATGGCAGCGACGGCCGTGATCAAGGTCGGTCCGGTCTCTGCAAAGTTCCAAGGATCCGTTACGCTCTCCGAGCTTGATCCCCCGAACGGATACCGGATCACTGGCGAAGGCCAAGGCGGCGTCGCCGGCTTCGCGAAAGGAGGAGCCGTGATCCGGCTAGAGCAGGATGGCACCGATACGATCCTGCATTACGATGTATCCGCTCAGGTAGGCGGCAAGCTTTCGCAACTCGGCGGCCGGTTGATCGATGTAACCGCCAAGCAGATGTCCAATCTGTTTTTTAAGCGTTTCTCTGAAGAAATCCAAAGCCGGTATGGCGTGCATGGACATTCAACAAAATCCCTCCGGAGCCCCTCCACTCCACAAATTACAGCCGCTGGACCTATTCGAGCCTCGCGAGACTTCGCTTCACCAACATTCAGGACCGCGCCCCGTCCCTTCAGTAGCATCTGGATGTTAGGCGGAGTTTTTCTTCTGATCGCCTTAATCGGCGTTTGCTGGTTTGTGTTTGGCGGGTTTCCGCAGGTGCGAGCAGGAACCGGCGCCAGCGTGTCTGCCGACCTGGTAAGCGGTGTCATTCTCATGCTCGTGGCAGCAGTCGGCTATCTTTTCGGCCGGCAGAGCGGTCTTCGTCTGGATCAGGACGCCGTTGATCGTCTCGCACGAGCACTCGAACACCGCCAGAATCTTACGACCCCCGGGGCGACATGATCTCCTTCGCAACTTGCCTCTGATTATAGCGAGAGGCTGTTCTGGTTATACCCCTCTCCAGGGCAAGCTGCAAACATCGTTGGCGCAAACCCGTTGAGGCTCATCCATGGTCGGCTATGTAGGCCGATCCTCCATGCCTCGATGATTTCCCGGGACTTCGTTGAGGTTCGTGAACAGGTGCGCGCAGCCGCGCCAACAGAAGTGCCGTAAAGACATTTTTCTGCCCTTACGATAAGCTCTCATCTCGACAACAAGCTTTCCTCAATAAGGCATGGATATGGCACCTGCGAAGCTGAAGCGGCCAGCCTCGGCGCCTGTTGCCCGGCTTCTCGACCAAGTCGCCCGCGCGATGCACTCGATCGGTCACGATGGCGGTCTCTTCCCAGCACAGTGGACGGCGCTGCGCTATTTCCGGGATGCCGCCGTACCCCACAATACTGCGATGGGACTGGCGCGCTTTCAGGGACTGGCGTTCGGGCCAGTCTCCCGTTCGGTGCGAACTCTGATTGAGAAGGGTTTGTTACGGAAGGCCGGATCCGCGGGGCGCGGCCGCTCGGAAATCGTGGAACTAACGAGCATGGGGCGCGCTCTGCTCAAAGCGGACCCGCTGCTTGTCGTGGTACGGGCCATTGAAACAATGCCTCCGGAACAAGCAGAAAGCCTAGCGATGGCGTGCGAAGCAATCATCGCCGCCATCCAGGCTCAGAAGCACGAATCGACACAGGCGGCAGAATAACGCGACGCTAATCCTTTTCGGCCAGTGCCTCGATCAGCAGAGCTTCGTCGAAAGGCTTGAGGAAGACTTTCTCAGCTCCCCAGATTTCTGCAATCGACGTCGCCGCTTCCAGTGTCAGACGAGGCCCTCCGCCGGTAATCGCAAAAACCCGGAGCGATATCTGCTCTTGCCGTATTTGCTTGATAAGATCGAGCCCATCCATCTCGGGCATCCACAAATCCGTGACGATCGCGTCGAACCCATTCGCAAGAATGAGTTCAAGCGCTTCCTTTCCATTCTCGGCATAGGACGGGCGATGCCCGGCGGCACTCAGCGCGGAACCGATGGATTCACGCATCGCCGGAACATCGTCGACAACCAGAATACTCAGTGGTCCGTGCTTCACGTTTGCTCCTCTCTTGAGCGAAAGGTAATTATCACCCTCGTTCCCTGCCGGGGTTCAGATTGGATATCAAGCACTGCATTCCAATTCTGAACCAACCCGTGAACAACATAGAGGCCGAGACCGCTCCCTTCCGAGGTTTTCTTGGTCGTGAAAAACGGATCAAGCGCCTGTTGCAACGTGTCCGCATCCATGCCCTCACCTTGATCGGTGACGGAAAGAACAGTGATATCGAATTGATCCAGCCGGCTGCTTCTAACCTCCAGATCGATTGCCCCGTTGCCCTGAGAGGCGTGAACCGCATTCGCCACGAGATTGACGACGACCTGGAAAACCTCATGGACCGGCAAAACTGGTCCGGGAGTTCCGTCACCCGTCAGGTTAAGGCGAATTCCCTGAGGCATGACATTCCGTACCGAATCGAGCGCGCGCGTGGTGCTTTCGAACAACGGAGCCTTCGCCGCAGTTTCAGAGGCAGGCCGCACATTGTTTAGCAAGGCTCTTACGATCTCAGCGGCGCGCTTGCCGGAGTCCACAACCAAATCAAGCCAACGGCGTTTTTCGTTACCCGGTTCGGTCTGTTCGGCGACGCGGCGAGACAGGTTAATAATAGGATGGAGCAGATTATTGATCTCGTGAGCAACGCCTCCGGCGAGTTGTCCCATGGCCGCCAGTTTCTGCTGTTGGATTTGCCGTTGCCGATCAAGAATATCCTGTGTCACATCAGTTGCGATGCCCCGGTAGCCCAGCAGACTCCCGTCAACCGCAAACCGCGCCGAACCGCGCAGGTCTATATAACTGCTAAAGCCACCGTCTTCCCTCGCCAGATGGAGAACATGCCGTAACGGCCTTCCGCTCGTAACGCTGGAAGACTCATCTGATTTCGGCTGAACGTCCTGTTTTCCAGCTTGAACGACCTCGTTGAAAGATCGCCCCGGGCGAATACCGGCGCGGTCAGCCGCCGGTCCGGTCGAGAATGTGATCCGGCCCGCCCCGTCCGTTTCCCAGAAGCTGTCCGACGCGCTGTGGGCGAAGTCTCGAAGACGATCCGAGGTGGCCTCGACTGAGGCTCTCAGGAAACGTTCGCGCCGATGGGCTTCGACAGACGTAACGATTCCAAAAACCGCGAAACAAAAACATGTTGCCACGTAGGTGGCGTTAAGCGCGTAGGGATTGCTGCCAATTGACGGCACCACGTCATGCAGCATGCGCACAATACCAGCCGCGAGCCCGACTGCCCAACACAACAGGAAGATAATTGTGCGTTTACGCTCGACATTGAACATCGCGGTGGCGAGCGCAATTCCGAGCAACAGTGAACTTATGCCGACGATGGAGGTGAACCGTCGGAGAAACCGCCACTCGAACAGCACTGCGATCGCGGTCGCCACCGCAAACAGAAGGCACATTAAGGCGGCAACTCTGGCGATCCGCGATAGCAGAGGGCGATGACTTTCGACCCGAAGGTATCCATCCGTGAAGAACAGCCACCACGCGAACAACAAGGTGCTGGAAAATATTGAAAGAACCCGCGAAACGTTCAATGCGCCCGGCATCAGGTGAGATTCCAGAAATGCCTGATGTGTGAGGATATAAACCAGATAGGTTAGCGTGAAAGCCGACAAAACCAATGTTGTCCGATCCGAGGTCGCAACGCCGTTTGCAAACAGATAAAGCGCCAGAATGCCGAGAAGTCCGGACGCAACACCGAACAGAAACCCCTGCGTTCCGTACGCGACAGCAAAATCCACATTATTCTGCAAACGGGCCATCGCCCGCATCGACGACGCTGTATCGATGCGCATGAAAACCGTACGTCCGGAAACGAGCTCCTCCGGCACCACGAGAGCCGGGTAGCGGGTGGTCGCCACCGATGGATCGGCGTGCTGTTCACCATTCCATGTGAAACTTTTGCCCTCCGACGGCACGAACAGATCCACACGACGTATTCGCGTCTCGACTACCGAAACAACCCAATCCTGCGCGCCGGAGCCGGACAGTTCCGGAATGCGGATTCTCAGCCAGAGCGCGGCATCTCGGTTTGGCTGCGGTCCATAATTGGCGGCAACCCCATTGGCTGCGATGAATTTGGACGCTGCCGCTTGGCTCGTCACATCGGTGATGGATAGCTTGCCAGTCAGGTCGAGCAGATGATCTGCCACAGGACCAAGATCATAGGTGACTGCGGCGGCAGGCTTGGCGACAGCGGCTTGAAACAACACGACGACAACTGCCGCGAAGAAAAAAGGCCAGATGCGCCTCGGATAAACGGGATACCCGCTGGCGACATTGCCAAGCTTTGTCCGGCCTGAACCTGCGACTTTGAAAAAACGAAAATTCATCCGGAGATCATTTACTTGCTCACTGAGCTAAAGTGTGTCGCTAGAGTTTAACGTCACACCGACTCGCTCCGCGCTGCGGCATCATAACCCACCACAAAATTGCTTCTCAGCAGTCCCAGTGCGCGCGAAATGTCGGCATCCTCATGCGAGGCCGAAATGAAAAAACGTAACCGAGGCTTTTCCTTCGGCACTCCGATCCTAACAATGGGCGGGACGTAAAAGCCTGCCTGCTTGAGCAATTCCGAGGCCTCGAATGCCGCCTGTTCACTTCTGATCAGGACGGGAACAACACCGACGCCAATCGCAGGTCCCGTATCAAGACCCAATCGCTCGGCTTCCTGCAAGAAGCACTTCGATTTCTGCTTCAGAAGGTCCGTTAGCGACGGCTCTCGTTTCAACACACGCAGTGCCGACAAGGCAGAGGCCGCAACGCTTGGCGTAAGACCGACGCTAAAGACAAATCCCGGCAACGTGTATCGTAGCCAACGGATGACTGCACCATGCCCTGCGATGAACCCACCGGAAGAGACGAACGCTTTGGAGAGAGTACCGACGATTAAATCTACTTCTCTGACGTCAACATTGAAGTGCTCACAAAGCCCTCTCCCACTACTCCCAAGCGTTCCGATCGAATGAGCCTCGTCGACCATGAGCCAGCAATCGTGTTCGTTCTTGATCGTCACGAGCTCCGGCAAGTCGGCCACATCGCCATCCATACTGTAAAGACCTTCGACCACAATCAGACATCGCTTGTAGCGGCCTCGGATGGCAGAAAGTTTCCGGCGAAGATCGGAAAGATCGTTGTGGGCGAAGGAACGGGAATCACATCTCGCCGCACGGGTTCCGACAACAATGCTGTTGTGACAAAGTTCATCATACAGGATCAGATCCGACGACGACATTAAGTGCCCAAGGAGCGTGACATTCGTCAGATACCCGCTGACCAGCGTCACCGCGGCTTCCGCGCCGATGAAATCTGCAAGCTCTTCCTCGAGTTCACCGTGCAGCATGCGCTCGCCACCGACCATTCGCGATGCCGAGACCGAAGGACCGAGACTATCAAGTATCCTATGCGCGCTCATCACGACATCCGGATGCGTGGAAAGACCCAGATAATCGTAGTGCGCGAAACTGATGACCGATTGCCCCTCGCGCTGCCGGGATTGGCGGAAGCCGTCAACCGGCAGGAAGAACGGGTCACGATCAGCGATCAAATTCGCTCCCGCGAGCCGATACCTGCTTAATGCATGGTCCACCAGTGAACGCGACATCATAGATTATCCAGTTTTGGGCAGGAGCTTGGCGCGCCCGGGTGCGTGTCAGAGATTGGCTCGCTCCCGGAACGGTAAGCGCTCGCGTCCAGCCTGAATTTCGATGAAAACCAGACAGCGAATTTCGTCGGCACGAGTTTGAGGAAAGCGCAGACAATCGCATACTGCATCGGAATGATCGCGAACGACTGCCGCTTGGTGATACATGCCATGATCGCACGTGCTGCTGCATCCGGTTGCATCTGAAACGGTTTGAACGTGTTCAACCGCGCGCTCATGGGAGTATCGACGTATCCGGGGCAAATCAACGAAACCGCGATACCATGACGCCGCAACGCTCCGTTTAAAGACAGCCCAAAAGCATTCAGGCCCGCCTTCGAAGACGCGTAACCAGCCGCTATGGGCAACGGCACGAAAGCGGCGACGGAACTGATCAGTGCTATCGCGCCGCCTTGCCGTCGGGCGATCATCCGGTCTGCTATCAGACTGGCGCCCGCTGCGGGACCGCGAAGATTTACGTCCAACAGAGAGAGAACCTGTTGGGGAGATTCAATCTGCTGCGATGAAGCACATGTATCTCCGATGCCGGCGTTGAAAATAGCCAGATCGAAACGCCATTTCCCATCCAGATCCGAGAGTGATCCAAGAAATCCGTCGATATCAGCGACGTCCCGCACTGCAACGACGACAAGTGCTCCCTTATCACGGCAAACAGCGGAAACACGGGAAAGCCGGTCTTCGTTGCGTCCCATCAGCACAAGCGTCGTCCGCTCGCACGCATAAGCCGCGGCGAGCGCTGCGCCGATTCCACTCGATGCGCCCGTGATGAGAATGGTGCGAGGACGGATCATAAGGCTTACCGAAATACCATCGACTGTTGAGGCCCCGCAGCCGGTCACGAACTTAAATCTGTGACCGTTGCAGAAGAGTTACATTATAGCTCACTGAGCTATTATATAAAAAGCATACCGGTTTTCAGAGGTTGGGGAAATTTCTATGTTCAAGAAAATTGTTTTGGCTGGCGTTATTGCAGCCGTTACCGCGTCCGCAGCTCCCGCCGCGGATCTCTCTGTCAAAGCGAAGCCGATTCCTGTGGCTTCCGCTTATAATTGGACAGGTTTCTACGTCGGCGGTCATGTCGGCTATCTCTGGGGTGACGTCACAGGCACCTCGTTCGCGCGCAACGGCAACGACGTGATCGACCCGAAGGGCTATCTGGCTGGCGTTCAGGGCGGATATCGCTATCAATTTGCGAACCGGCTGGTGCTGGGATTTGAAGTCAACGCACCTGTCGCCTTCCAGAAGCAGACCGTGCAATCCGCATTGATTCCCGGCGTCTCCTACACGGCCGACGTCAAGTATGCGGTTTCCGCGATCGGCACGCTCGGCTATGCATTCGATCGCTGGCTGCCATATATTGGCGGCGGCATCGGAACTGCCGAGGTCAAGGGCGGGGCAATCTTCGGCCCCGGCGCCACCGAATATCAGACGGCTCAGCACACGCTGGGACAATTCGTGGCCGGTGTGAATTACGGCATCACCGACAACCTTGTCGCGGGCGTACGATACACCTATCAGGTCGCGGAAAAATCCACCTATCCATTCGTCTGCTGCAGCGTACCGCTTCCGGTCACCTACGGACTGGAATCGAGCGCCGTGGTTGGAACGCTGGAATTCAAGTTCTGAGAACAGAGCAACTCCCAGGTGGTGGGATCGTGAAATCGGTCCCACCACCTGAAAACGATTCCGACCTCCGAGCCGACTCAAGCATGCGTGGGCGGTGGGTCGCATCACTCGAGGCCCGGCAATGATCGCCGTCTCACCTGTTGCATCCCGAAGAGATCTACAGGACTTCCTGCGCTTTCCCCGATTGCTGTATCGCGGCCTGCCCGGCTATGTTGCTCCACTCGACATGGAGCGCGAACAAACACTCTCTCCCGAGAAGGCTCCATTCTTTCAAAGCAATGAAGCAGCCTTCTATCTCGCGCATCACGATGGAAAAATCGTGGGGCGGATATCAGCCCAGATTCTAAGCGACGCGCCCGCGCAATGGCCGCTCAAAACTGGCTTGTTCGGATGTCTGGACGCGGTCGATGATCCACGGGTGATCGGGAAATTGCTTGATGCAGTTGGCCGATGGCTTGATGCACGCGGCATGAACCGGATGCGTGGGCCATTCAACCTGTCGTCAAATGGCGAAACGGGCCTCCAAATCAGCGGGCAATCCCATATGCCCATGGTGATGACCCCCTGGCATCCCCCCTATCTCGCAAGGCACGTTGAGACTCATGGCCTGCAGCCAGTCAAGGATGTGGTTTCTTACAGCCTCGATCTGGCACGGCTTGGGCCTTCCGATCTGAAGCACCATCGCTCCCTGATGATACGAACCGCTGAAGATCTCAAGGTTCGAGGCCTCGATTTGCGGCATCTGCACCACGATATCCAGATCATCACAACCGTCTATAACGATGCATGGTCCGCCAACTGGGGCTTCACACCAATATCCGATGCGGAGGCGCGGGCGCTGGCGGCCTCGCTGAAGCCGATCATTCAGGAAGACATGGCGGTGATCGTGGAACGGAACGGCAATCCCATAGCTGTTGCGCTGTGGATTCCGAACATTCAGGAAATGGTTGCCGATATGGATGGCCGCCTGCTGCCGTTCAACTGGATCAAATTTCTCTGGCGCGCGAGGCGAAGGGCCTATTCCAGTTGCCGGGTCATTCTGCTGGGCGTCGCTCAGTCAGAACGGGGAAACCCCTCGAATCTTGGCTTACCCGCAATGATGATCAGCGAACTTGTCCGTCGATCGATCAATCACAACATTCGTCAGGTCGAACTTGGCTGGATTCTCGAAGATAATATGGGGCTGAGGCGAACTATCGAACGCATTGGCGGGACGATATCGACCACGCATCGAATCTACGAAGTTGGTTTGCCTACGTATAGCCGAGATGAATTAGCTGCGAATGCAATCATTCAACGAATAGGCCACACAGATCGTACTCAAATCGCGCAAACCGCCGATAAATTTGTGGCAGGCTTGTAAGCCCTCTTCGGCATGCCAACTGGCGTGGCAAGCCAGTTGGAGCGATAGAGTTCGGTTTAATTACTCTGTCATCCCGCATTAAATGTATGGCGGCATCGTACTGATCGTTCCGCTTTCGGCCCAATTCCTTTCAAACCCTGGTTGAAATCGTCAAACTCAAGGAATGGCCGGCCCGCCGAACCGTGCATGAGCTCTGCTTCGGACGACATCACCGGCTGCCGTTTCTCGACACGCTTCTGATACCTGCCTTTGACCATCAATAGAATTGGCACCGAACACCGTGGCTGAATGACGCCGTGATGTGATGGATTACCGGACAATAAATCATGGGGCACCCAGACTAATCGCAAATCCCGCAATGAGCCTCTGAGTGAAAACTTGAAACGAATTCGGACTATCATATAGAGTTGTCAAGAACCCACTGAATGGGCCTAACAGATGAAGCTTGGCCAACATGTTTCTCGCCGCCGCTTTGAATCGCGATATGCCTCACGTCTCTTCGCGATCGATCCCCCTGCCACGGGCGGCAGTCGAAACAGCAAAAGAGGCTCATGAGTTCGCTCTATAAATTACTGTCTGTGTCTTTCGGATGGCTGATTGCAGGAATCTGGTTTCTGTGCCGCGCACTGCTCGTCGCGTGGGCGGCGCTGGCTATCTATTATTCGAACCTGCCGTGGCCTTCGCTGCGCCTTGCACTGGCAGTGGCCTTTGCGGTGTTCGCGATCTGGGCGCTTTGGTTCTCACGCCAGCGGCGCATGTCCGTGATCTTCGGGGCGCTCTTCCTCGGTGTAGTGGGCTGGTGGATCGCGATTCCGCCCTCCCACGATCGTCCATGGCGACCGGAAGTTGCGGTGATGCCGCGAGCATTTATCGACGGTGACCGTGTACGCATCTCCGGAGTTCGCAACTTCGACTACCGCAGCCGGAACGATTTCACCGCGCGATGGGAGGAGCGCGAGATACTTCTATCACATCTCACCGGCATCGATTTCTATGTGTCCTACTTCACAGAGGGGCCAGTCGGACACACATTCCTAAGCTTCACTTTCGACAACGCGCCGCCGCTGAGCATCTCCATCGAAACGCGACCGGAGGTCGGTGAAGGCTTTGCGCCCGTCGCATCCTTGTTCAAGCAGTTCGAACTGATCTACGTGGTGGGCGACGAGCGCGACCTTGTGGGCGTGCGCACCAACCATCGCGGGGAGCCCGTCTATCTCTATCGCCTCAACGCCTCGGTCAACGATGCGCGCCGGCTGCTGATGGTTTATCTGGCGCGGATCAACGAACTCGCCGATCAGCCCGAGTTCTACAATCTGCTGACCAACAGTTGCACGATCAACATTGTGCGCTATGCAAACGCCGCTGGACGCGCCGGCCGGTTCAACATCCGCCATCTCCTGAACGGTCTGATCGACAGCTATCTTTACCATTCGGGCCGGGTGGACACGACGCTCCCGTTTGACGAACTGCGCCGACGCTCCCTCATCAACGAGGCGGCGCGGGCCGCAGATGGAGCGCCGGATTTCTCGCAGCGCATCCGCACAGCGTTGCCGACAGCACCGCACTAGGACCTTTCGCCAAAGCGCGCTGCGATGACCTAATTGCAGACAAAACCAATGGCATAAGCCATCAAATCTAAACTAACATTGCAAACGGACCACTCCGCGAAGGGATGCGGTTAGAGCGCTGTTGCTAATGTTCAGCGTCTTGCTAGTCTTGAGTGCTGAGACGTTTGGAGCCGCTGCTTGCAGGGTATTGGCGCTTCCTGGAAGCGCGCACTGAGAAAGCGTCCATATGATTAAAATTCTAGCGTTCGCTCTGGTGGCCGTTACCGTGTTTTTTGCGGACTTGACGCCACGTGTGACCTCGAGCGCCCATGCGCAAAGCGTCGCCGTTCATCGCGACGACATGCGCAGCGTTCGACGAGTCCATCGCATCAACCGTTCGGAAGCAATCAGAATCGCACAGAGAAATGGCCTCGGTCGCGTCAGACATGCCGAGATGCGAGGACGTTACTGGGTCATCACAGGTGAAGGCCGCCGGCGACGCGATCTTCTCCGCCTGACGATCGATGCGCGAACAGGACGTGTAATTGGCCGCCGCTATTTCCATCGTTGATGGATCTCGCGGCGACTCTTTCTTGAACAGGAAATGAAAATGCAACTAAAGGCTTTGATTCTATTTTGTTTTTCTCTGGTCATCGGCGCGTCAAACGCCAATGCACAGGAATCCCGTGCCCGGGCTGGTGAGCTCGTATGTCAAGGTGGGCCCAGCGTGGGCCTGATCGTCGGTTCGAGCCAAAGGCTTAACTGCACTTTCCGCTCCTTCGAGACGGGCCGGCGATATACGTATTCCGGCAGCATGAGGCGCGTCGGTCTCGACGTTGGCGTAACAAGCGGATCCCGATTGCTCTGGCTGGTTTTTTCCGCACAATCTCGTGTTAAGCGCAACAGTCTCGCAGGACGCTACGTCGGGGCGAGCGGCGACGCTTCTTTTGGATTTGGCTTGGGTGCGAATGTCCTGATCGGCGGACGAAACCGTTCGGTTACGTTGCAGCCGCTCTCGATTCAGGGCCAGACAGGTTTGAACCTCGCGGTCGGCGTATCAAGTCTCACCCTGCGTTAACCCGCCTGCAGATCAAGGCAGAGCAACGGTGCACCGCAATTTTCGAGGGGCACGACCCACATGAATAAGCAGGTACGCCGTCATCTGCACAATGGCGTACGTCGTTTATATGAATGCCTGTCTGGCGGTTGTATGTGCCATTGGACGGGCGCTCTCTGTTTCACCGCTCCCAACGAGCAAGTCATGGAGTACCGTGATGCCTCCTAAATTCGCTTTTGTGTTAGTCGCACTTGCCCTTGTGACCTGGCCTCACAATTCAGTCCAAGCACGGACAAACCCTCTCGGCATAGGAGATGCGAGCACCGCGACCGCGAGCCGTGACACGCACCATAAGTCCGTCGCTGCGGCACATCCACGGAAGGCCCGGTATTGGCGCCACCGCGGCGGAAAACACCCGCACTATGGCAGCAGGCGCACTCGAAATCGCTGAAAGATACCTGCCCCGGTTAAGCCGTCGCGATCAATTCAGAACGTACCGCAGGAGAAGATGATGGGGAAAACGCTCGGATTTGCCTTAGCATTGCCAATGCTCTCGATCCTTGCAGTTGGATCGTGCCCGCAGGCAAGCGCGCAAGGCGGTGCCCCCGTCACCGTTTTCGAGAACGTGCGCATTTTCGACGGCAAAAGCTCATCGCTCTCCGCTCCGTCACACGTCCTCATCCGCGGCAATATCATCGAACGCATCTCAACCACCCCGATCCCGACCGACCGCCGCGCTGATACGAAAATCATCTCTGGCGGCGGCCGGACGCTGATGCCGGGCCTGATCGACGCACATTGGCACGCAATGCTGATCCGGGTGACCCCGATGCAGGCGTTCGGGGACGTTGGTTACAACAACCTCGTGGCGGGTGCTGAGGCGACCGACACTCTCATGCGCGGCTTCACCACTGTTCGCGACGTGGGCGGCCCGGTGTTTGGTCTTAAGCAGGCCATCGACGAAGGTATCGTCAAGGGTCCGCGCATCTATCCATCCGGTGCCATGATCACCATCACAAGCGGACATGGTGACTTCCGTCAGTTAACCGATCTGCCACGGACGATCGGTGGCATGCTCACTCGCATGGAGAAGCTTGGCGGCGCGATGGTGGCGGATAGCCCCGACGAAGTTCGGGTGCGCGCGCGCGAGCAACTCATGCAGGGCGCCTCTCAGGTTAAACTGACAGCGGGCGGCGGGGTCTCATCACCCTTCAGTCCGCTCGACGTGACCACCTTCACCGAGCCAGAACTGCGCGCCGCTGTCGAAGCAGCGGAAAATTGGGGTACATACGTCGCTGCACATGCCTTTACACCGGCTGCGATCCGGCGATCGATCGACGCTGGCGTGAAGTGTATCGAACACGCCACGCTTATGGACGACGCAACCGCCAAGCTGCTTGCCGAGAAGAACATCTGGGTAAGCATGCAGCCGCTTCCCGAGGCTCTGAGACTGGGCTTTCCGGAGGGGTCGGTCCAGCGAGCAAAAGCCGATGAGATCTGGCCCGGAATCGCCAGATCTTACGATCTGGCAAAGAAATATAAACTTAAAACGGCGTGGGGCACCGATGTACTATTCTCCCGAGCATTGGCGCAGCAACAGGGAGCGATCCTGGCTTCGCTGACCCGGTGGTACACGCCTGCCGAGGCTTTGATCATGGCAACATCGACCAACGCTGAATTACTGTCGATGTCCGGAAAGCGCAATCCGTATCCGGGACAGCTCGGCGTCGTGGAGCCCGGCGCGTTTGCCGATCTGCTTTTGGTCGAGGGAAATCCGCTGGAAAACATCAGCATCATCGCCGATCCTTCCAAGAACTTTCTGGTGATTATGAAGGATGGCCAGATCTACAAGGACACTTTGCCCAAGTGAACCGGCTTCAGACGAGAAGCTTAGACTTCATTCGCTAACCGACTAGCCGGTGGCCTTCGACCGAGCAGGCACGACGACCCGCTCGGGAGCCAGCAAACTGAGCTCTCCGCAATTTCGTGCGGCCAGCGTATGAATATAGAAATGGGTGTCGGCGTCATCAGTCGCCTCCATGACTGGAGACGGCGCGGAGATGATCGACAGTCCGGCACATTTTCCGATCCAATCGATATGCCGGTGGCCATGCATGAGGATTGCCCGGCTTCCCAGCGCCTGAAGCCGCCGAACAAACCAATTTCCATTGACCAGTGCGGTGCCGATCCGTTCAGATAGCACCTTCGCCGCTTTGGGATACTCAACAACGTGATGATGAAGGGCGATGATCCAGCACGCCCGAGGATACTGCGCGGCTGCAATCTCAATTCCATTCATCTGCTCCGCCGAGATCATCCCGAGAGCGTTGGTGAAGGAAAAATGTGTATCCGCATTCGAGTCCAGCAAGATGATGCCGAGGCCCTCGTCGCTGTCCGGCGGCAACACCATTGGAAAGACCGCGGCCCATAGCTCATTAAGCTTCCTCGACAGCCGAGGTCTTCCAATCTCGGCAAACTTTGCGATTTCCGCGCGATATGGTTTCAGCGATTCAGAGAGGCTACCAGCCAGACATCTCCGGGTCTGATCGATCAAACGCACGCGCTCGCCGTGAAGAGCGTCAACAGCCGACAGGAATCGAAGCCGGCGCAGTTTTCTGTTTGGGCTGGTGGGAAGGTCGAGGCGTGCTGGATTGGCGCGGTCAACGATATTGAGGTCGTGATTGCCGGGCAAAATCAAAATCCGCTCGGCAAGTCGTGGATAGGCTGCCAGCGCTTCGAGCAATTCCGACCATTCCGCTGAGCGGCCCGCATCCGTCAAGTCGCCAGTGATCAGAATGATATCGAGAGGATTATCCGCGTGGGTAACGTCCAGCAGCTTAAGTAATCGGCTCAGACGATCATTTCCCTGGGGGCCTGCCCGGCCACTCTCGATTCTGAATCCGTAGCGTTCGCCAACTACATGAATATCGGACAAGTGAGCGACGCGCCACATACGGGCGTCATCGGGACTTGCAGAAAAGTCGCCGAAATCTTGAGGTTGATGCATGGTCGCATCGGCAAAGGCCCAAACGAGAGCGGCAACCGCGAGATAGGCAGCAACGAGCACGACACTGTTCGCCACGGCGATAGCGACCAGATCACGGGGCGAAGCAAGGTCGATAAAGCTGGCCAGCCACCGCGAGCTTGGCCAACAGGCGAGCAGCACGGCCACCGCAACCGCGAAGATGATGATCCCCGCCGCCCCTGCGGTGCCGGCTCTCAATCTGGCAAGTTGGGATTTATCCAGCCGCGACTGGAGGAGCCTCTCGACAAGGTGCCGTAAACCTTCCCGGCAAGCGACGTATACCGGTTCGACGGCGAGTGAATTCAAAGACCAGAAACTGCTCTCAGCCATGCGAAACAGTGATCGCACGCCGAACAATCCAACAGCGAGCAGTATCGCAAAAAGAAGCGCTGGCCAAACTCCCAGCAGAGGAGATGTGATCTTGTGAGAAACCAACCTTATCCAGGCGGAAGCAACAACCGGCGTGAGTCCCAGTAGCAAGCCGGGAACAGCAAAAAGCATTGTCCATGACAAAATTAGCTTGGGAAGACTGATCTCTACCAGGAGGCTTCCGGCAAGTGACAGCAAAGATCGACGCTTGGTGCTCGATGCGTCATCCTCAATATCGCCGCGCCGGGGGTCAATGACGGGAGTCATGTCCTGCTACTGACCATATCGACCATGACAACATTGCTTTCTTCAGTTCAAGCCACGGCATCGAGCGGGCCGAACGATTCGCAAATTGGCCCGCACCGCTAGCTATGGTCATCTCCCAGCCAATCTTCAACATACAGCCGAATGACGGCGACGCGACCGATTGCAAACAAAGGCATCGCAAGTGCAATACCCCATACGCCGAACAAGGAGCCGAACAGGACGATCGCTACAAGCGTCCATGCCGGAGGCAGTTCTACAGCCTGACGCTGGATGAGGGGTCCGATCACGTAACCCTCGATAGACTGTATGACGGTATAGATACCGACCGCCCAGATCAGCATCGAAGGACCGAGAGGCATAGCGACCAAGCCTACGGGAATGGCCGCCAGAATTGGGCCCAGATATGGCACGAAATTCGACGCACCGGCCTGCGCACCGAGAAGAAATGGGCTCGGAAGCCCCAACAGATAGAGCGCAAGCCAAACGCACGCTGTCATAAGTACGATTCTGATGAACTGCCCGACTAACCACGAGCGCAGGACACTGCCCATCTCGTCGAGTACGGCACGCACCCGTTCCCGGGACCGGGGCCGGACCAGCATCACGACGCTATCGCGATAAGCTCCTGGATCGAGCGAGAAAAGCAGACCCAGAAACACGATAACGAGGGTGTTCGCCAGAAAACTGGCCGCGGTGCCGACCGCCGTTTGAGCATGGCCGAACAGCTTGTCATGGTCAGGAAACCAGCGGGAGAAATCGCGCCCGCCGTCGGGACCAAACAAATCAACACCAACGGAGAGAAGGCGTTGTTGCAAGACATCAAGCTGCGCATCCATAACGCGTATCAGAACGCGGGCCTGTTCGGGCAGCTTCCCTACCCCCCAAACGGCGCTCAACACAATCAGAGCAGTCAGAACCAGAACCACCAGCGTGAGCCGCCACGCACGACCGACCGGAATGACCGGGCCGAGTGCCCGGGTACAGGCATCAAGAAACGATGCAAACAGAATGCCCGCAAAAATAATGAGAAGGCTGGAAGACGTCTTCCAGATCAAGAGAGCGCCAATAGCAACACCCAGCACAGTGAGCGCCGCCGCAAGGGTGAACCGTCTGCCAGCGCCCTCGGCCTCGTATGAGAACTGGCGGCGTCGAACGTTCTCCGCGAGCCTGTCCGGGGTGGCGTCCAGTTCAGTCATTGGTCGCCCCTTGGCATCGGCTTGGACCGCTGCGATGTGAAACGATACCGAATACGGTATCGCAAATGCACGTTACGCTTCAACCGGCAAAGGATCACCTCATTCAATCTCAATCGACCTTGACCTGGAAAGCGTGTCGATCGCCGCACTCATCTATCCTTGGCAGAGCGGCCTTCGCCTCGACTCAACCAGAAAATCAAGCCAAGGCCGATCAGAAATATCACCGCCAAAGTCAAAAATAGCATGGACTGTTTGAGCCAGGAGATCGCCGGCACCGCGAGCGCCAAAGCGAAGCCGAGAAAACAGATTTGAGGCGAGAGAAGACTGAGACCCGCAAGAAAGGTGCCCAGCGCCAGTAGAATCAGCAGCGTCAGGCTGGTCGCCAATGTCGGTATATGTTGCTGAACGTTGGACAGCAGCATCACGTTCATCGCAATTAAAACAGCTACCCAATGCAACGCCTGCGTCCAGATCAGCCGGACGCGGGCCTGCTTTTCTTCGAGGCCAGTCCACTCCGTGACGACGCACACAACTCCCACCGCCAGCGCCAAGAATTCCCAATAGCCCACGAGAGGCTGGCGAGAAATGTTTGAGTAGGCCACGCCTCCAATCGCCAATATCAGCACAGCCAGAAAGGGCAATTGCCTTCGTAAGAAACTCGCCTTGCTGAAACCGCCTAAATCATCGTCGGTCGTCCGATTTGGCGTCAATCCGGGTTCATTCATGGCAATCCTGTTTCGATCGGCCTTCATGGAGAAGCCAGTTCACTGGCATACCCTACGACGAACACTGCGCTGCATTATGCCTCGTCCACCCCGCACCCGCTCCGCGTCGAAGTAGCGGGGAGCGGGATGGAATTAGCACCGCCAGGCGATGCGCGCCCAGCAAGGGGATGTCAGCGGCAATACCTGTTTGATACCTTATGCGATCTTCCGCTTGACGTACGAACCCAGCAGCGACCGTGGCGCCAATAATAACGGCTGCGTGCATGATGCCTGTGGCTCCCTACGATGGCGCCGCTGGTAGCCCCGATAGCGGCGCCGCGACGACCGCCGATAGCACCACCGATGATCGCACCAGATACTGCCCCTCGCGCCGTCGAACTCTGCGCAAGCGCGTCTGTTAAAGGAACTACGATCATCAGTGCGAGCAGAAAAAGAAAACCAATTATCCGGCTCATTGATCACTCCTTTTGGTGGTTTGCGCTCGACCCTGAACGGTCTAATAAAAACGTCGCCTTGCAGCAGTGAGCTGCCGTCGCTCACTTTCCATTTTCTCGCTTTTTTGGCACAGCCCCAGGCTCCGGCATTTCCCCCGGAATATAATTCGGAAGTCCACCCGCCGGGAATATCGCGAGCATCGCAATACCCGCCATAATGAGCAGACCAATCTTCAGCGCACGCAGACGCGCTTCCGTGTTGACCCGAACGGCTTCAGCCACCTGCGCCGGCGTAGCCGTAGTGTTGGCCATCACGCTTTGCAGCCGATCGTTACTGATGAAGTTGATGTTGTCGAGATCCACCTGCGCTTGAATTTCCGGCGTCAATTTCGGACTCGCAGCGACGCCGCCGAGGAGGATTGCACTTAACAGGCCGACAAGAAGCGCGCCCGCGACCGCCGTTCCGACGGCGGCAGCCAGATTGTTCGTCGTACCGCGCAGCGAGCCGACGTCACCGGCGAGTTCTTTCGGCGAAGCGGTGACCAGCACATTGAATAGCAGGGTAACCAGCGCGCCCTGACCTATACCGAACAGAACAAGCCCGAAGAGGACGGGGACAGCACTCCAGTCGTTGCGCACCACAAAGGCAAGCCACAGCAGACCGGCGGTACAAAGTATGAAGCCATAACGCCCGATCTGCCGCGGGGTAAACCTGCCGTAGAGCCGGACGATCAGCATTGCCGTGAAGAACACCGTGAGATTGAACGGCATCATGGCGACAGCTGTGGCTATCGGCGACTGCCCCTGCACGATCTGGATATATAGCGGAACGGAGAAATTCAGCATCGCTTCGAGCGCAACGACCGCAAACATCGCGTAGACTGCAGCGCGCTCCTGCGGCGAATCGATCACCTCAAGCGCGAGAAGCGGCGTTTGCCCGGCTTCCTGACGCCTGTGCGTCCACATAAAGAAGGCTTGGCCAAGTACAATTCCCACCACGATGAGGATCGGCGCGGGAGACAGACCCAAAAGATCGAACGGTGCGTTAGGTGTTGCCAATCCTAAACCCCAACGATTCAGGTTGTTAAATCCGAAGCTGATCAAGACAATGGCTGAGGCCGCCAGAAGAACGCCAACCAGATCGATCTTGACCTCGGGACGTCCTTCCCCGGACTTGAGACGGAAGCTCAGAAAGAAAACAATAGCGGAAACGGCGATCAGAATTCCGAAGGCCGGACGCCAGCCAATAAATGTCCCCAACACGCCGCCGATCACAAACGCCAGCACACCGGCGGCGGCCCGCGCAGAGCCCAACGCCCCCACTGCTGTCGCCTGCTGACGCCCGCTGTAGTTCTCTGCGATGAGCGCGACCAGCGCCGGCACGATGACGGCACCGGCGGCGCCGCAGAGAGCCTGGGCCGTAATCATCAGATTCGCCGTGGGACTGAACGTCATCAAGGCCGATGCGGCGCAGAACAAGACAACGGCTGCGCGGAAGACGCGAGCTGCCCCATAACGCTGGACCAGTTTGGCGCCAAGCATGACGAAGCCGGCAACCAGCATCGAATAGGCCACGATGCCCGTTGCGACGGTCGTCGGCGGAACACCAAAACTCTTCACCATACCCCCGAGCGCGACCGGCAGAGAGGCGACGTTAAACGACATGATCATCTGGCCGAGTGCGATGGCTATCATCGGCACCCATGATGCTTTTACTTCTATCGCCGGGTTAGCTGCGCTCGCAGATGCGGTTGTCATGCCTGATTTCCCCGTTTTAAGAACTTCAAAAATATATCGCGACCGGCTCCGCCTAAATTACGAGGTTGCTTAAGCTTCAGGTTTGGAAACGAACAGGTCCATACCCAGCTTCTGCGATAAGTACTTCGCGACCAACTGCCCCTTGACGCTATTGCCTGCCGCGTCGAGTGGAGGGGCAAATGTGCCAAGACCGCCCTTGCCCGGAGACACGGTTACGATACCGCCGCCAATTCCACTCTTGCCGGGCAGACCGATGTCATAGAGCCAGTCGCCTGACGTCTCGTACAGGCCGGCGGTTGTCATCACAGCCAACGCATAGTGGCAGATGGCCGGATCGACGACACGTTCTTTGGTCACGGGATTGACACCGCCATCAGCCAGTGTCGCCCCCATCACGGCGAGATCCCTTGCACTGACATTCAGCGAGCACTGCCGCGTATACAAATCCACCGCCTCCATCGGATCGCAGTAAATGCTGTTCACACTGAGCAGGAATTGCGCGATGCTTCTATTACGAAAATTGGTCTCCGAGGCGGATTTGAGAACCTCCTCATTCATCGGCAACTTGCGCCCGGCAAACCGGGATAAACCGTCGTGGATGGATTTCCATTTGGCGTCGACGCTCGCACCCTGCACCAAGCTGGTGGTGGCGATGGCACCTGCGTTGACCATTGGATTCGTACGCCCGTTAGGGCTGCGCTCGATGCCCGCAACCGAATTGAATGCATAGCCGGTGGCGTTCGCGCCAAGCTTCTCGCGCGCCTGCGCTGCGCCAACCGCCTGACACACCAGAGCGAAGACGAACGGCTTCGACACGCTCATGATGGAAAATTCATGCTCCGCTTCGCCTACAGAATGAACGGCCCCGTCAGTACCGACAACGCATATCCCGAATAGCTGGCTGGGAACGTCGGCTAACGCCGGATAGACTTGTGAGTTCTGTCCATCGGTATTTGATTTGAATCGCGCATGGGCGGCATCCACCAACCTGACGATATCCTCTGCAGGGGGTAAGTGACCGGTTGAAACGTATGAATAGTCTGCGGGATCTTCGGCGCTAGCTGGCGTATTCATCGCTCGCTCCAGAGACTGTTGTTCTTTTTATAATTGTTTGAATCGAAGTATCGAACGCCGATACCGACGCGAAGCGATATCCATAGTGATCTCTGATAATCTCTTGGTCAAACGTCACAAACGAACACAATGTCCCTGCGTCTGGCCACTTCAGTCAAGTGCATCTTTGCGGCCGACCATGCCCGTGGTCCATCGGAAATGTTAGCTTTGTGCAGCGCCGAAGCCACGGCAGCTTACTTATTAGAACGATCCAAAAGCCGTTCCTAAAACGATAACCGCAACAAGAGCAACGAGCGCGCTAACAATCCCTACCATGACGATATCGAGATAACTTTCGCGATGCGTCGATCCGCAGACGGCCAGCAGCGTCACAACCGCTCCATTGTGAGGAAGACTATCAAGCGTGCCAGATCCAATCGCCGCGACCCGATGCATCAAGGCAGGATCGATGCCCTGCTCCGCAGCGATACGCATATAGGTATCACCGAGCGCATCGAGCGCGATCGTCATGCCGCCGGAAGCCGATCCAGTCAGCGCGGCGAGTACATTGGTCGCCGTCGCAAGCGAGACCAGCGGACCACCGCCAATCGAGAGTACCCAATCGCGTACGATATCGAACGCTGGCAGCATTGCGACGACGGCGCCGAAGCCCACAAGGCTGGCGACACTGAACGCCGGCAGAACAGAGGCGTTAGCGCCGGCATCCATGCTCTCGCGTAACGACCGCAGCCGCCGGCGATTCACGAGAATTAGCGTCAGGATCGCCGCGGCAAGCGCGACAACAACCGACCATACACCCGCAACCGCCGACAGCGACGTACTCCCCCAGCGTGCCTCCGCCAGAAAGGAAAAATCCAGGCGAGGTAGAATAACCAGCGACATCAACAAATTGACGATCACGACCACAACCAGGGGCAACGCAGCCACGCCAATCGGCACCGCCACATCGGTGTGACGGCCGTGACTCATCTCGGCAGGATCGAATTCACGCGCGGTCGTCGCGCGTTCTCGAATGATCGGATCATCGGCAACGGTGCGAAGGACATTATCCGGGTCACCGCCATATCCCTCACCCGCGCGCCGGGCTGCAGCTTCACTTCGGATGAGCCACCACAATCCAAATCCCAGCATGATCGCCGAGGCGATGATACCGAGCCCCGGTGCGGCAAAGGGCGTGGTGCCGAAGAACGGCATCGGAATTGCGTTTTGAATGGCGGGCGTGCCGGGAAACGCTGTCATTGTAAATGTCGAGGTGCCGAGTGCAATGGCGGCCGGCATCAGCCGCCTGGGGATATCTGCGGCTTGAAACAGCGCTTGCGCCATCGGCGCCAGCACGAAAAATGCGACGAACAAGCTGACACCGCCGTACGTGACAAATGCCCCCGCGAGAACCACCGCCAGTATTGCGCGACGAGTACCAAGGCGCTCGGTCATAAACCGCGCAATGGCTTCGACCGAACCGCTGTCATCCATCAACTTTCCGAACAGAGCGCCGAGCAGGAATAGCGGAAAGAACTGCGCGAGAAACTGCGCGGCGCTCCCCATGAAAGTCTGCGTCCAATGAGCAAGCAGCGGCTCTCGGGAAACGGCAGCAGCGATAAGCGCGGCCGCCGGCGCCAAAAGAAGCACGCTCCAGCCGCGATAAGCCAACCAAATGAGCAATCCGAGCGCGAGAAAAATGCCGAACAGGCCCACCGTCTTATATCTCCTTCAGAAGGACATCGAGATCGAGCGTGGAACGCTTGCCTACATCCGCTGCAGAAGCTTTCAGGAACGATTCCGCGCAACGCCTACCCTCGTCTCGCAGCATGCTCAGGAAATCCCACTCTGCATTGAATTTGGAAGAAGCTCCGAGTTGATCGATGGTCGAGCTGGAAATAAGATGAATGCGCATCGCCGCCCACAGAGCCCCCTCGCCAGTGCCGGCATCGACCACCTGGCGCAAAAGAGCGATCATACGTAATTCCTTCAACAAGGTCGCATTGAAAGAAACCTCGTTCAGGCGGTCGAGTATCTCGCGCGCCGAACGTGGCGTACCTTGCCGCTCGACCGGATTGACTGCAACGAGCAACGTGTCATGTGATGCGCATTCACGGACCAGAGGAGTAATGGTCGGATTGCCCGAATAGCCGCCATCCCAATATGCCTCGCCGTCAATTTCTATGGCTTGAAACAACGTCGGGAGACAGGCGGAAGCAAGCAGCACATCAGGCGTCAGCTCGCTGTTTCTGAATACCCTGCCCCGGCCGGTACGCACATTCGTCGCTGTCACGAACAATCGGATTGACGAGTTTGCGACACGGTCGAAATCCACGCATTCGGCAAGAACCTCCCGCAGTGGATTAACCCCTCGGGGGTTCATGTCATAAGGCGAGAACACGCGCGCGGCGAAATCAAACGCAAGGAAAAACGGCGACGTGTCCAATGTCCACCTTCCCAGAAGAACATCCACGGGGCTTCGCCGAATTGGGCTGAACCGAGCAGAATGGGAAACTCGCCGCCAAAAGCCCTCAAGCGCAACCTGCGCTCCCTTTGGCCCGCCTTTCTCATAGCCATCGACCAATACCACGGCATTCATTGCGCCCGCCGACGTTCCGGAAATACCGTCGATCCGAAGCCACGTTTCCTCAAGAAGCCTGTCGAGAACGCCCCAGGTAAACGCACCATGAGAGCCGCCGCCTTGCAAGGCCAGATCAACCAGCGTGGTGTCGCGGCTAGCCGAAACATCGGAAGCAGTCGCTTGCATCGAGCCCTCCTAAATCGGCGGATACTCAAAGTCTATGGACGAGAATTCTCATACAACAACCACACGGCCTGCTGTCCCTAAGCCAAGTGATCCGACACGGCTTGCCTTGCATAATCAATGCCGAAAGGAATGCCGGCAATATCCGTCAGCGCCAAGAAGGCAATGTGACATCGAAAAGCAGGAAAAGAGAGAAAATAGACGGCCTATCGTGAGGTCATATCTCTTACCGCCCGCCCCCGCGGGAAATTACGCGAATGTTACATCAACTGGACGATCCAGCCGCTAACGACAACCGAGCCTGAATCTTGCGCTGCGTCGACCGATGCTGCCCAAGCGCCAGGCAAGCACGCCGTTCGGAAACCCCAAGCACTGCCTTGGCTTGTTTGACATAAGCCGAACGACGCTCAGGGCTCAATGTCGCCATCGTTGTTGCTTCAAGCAAGATGAGCTTGTCTAATGTCAGATCGGACACAGCCCGGCGCAACTGGGCAATCTCTGCTTCCAACTCCACCAGCCGCTCAGCCTGATCGCTCTCGATATCTCCGTATCTGTTTCGCCACCGATAGTACGTCACTTCAGTGACACCAATTTCCTGCACGCACTCTGAAATTCGCCGACCGTTCGCCGCCAATTCCTCAACGATCCGCAACTTGGCAACGATTTCCTTGGCCCTGTATCTTGCCTTCATCGAGCATTCCTCAGTTTGTGGCCTCTTGCTGCGGCCCCCCGCGGCTTCGAATTATCTTTCTTTGTGACGGACGCAGCCACGTTGCGACTGCGAAACAAAATCTACAGAATGACTTCAATCAGTTAGGCATCAGTGTCGATGCCGTCGGCTTTGATTGTCAAGTTACTACGTGCAACTCGGATGTGCGCAAAGACCCAAGCTCGGGCAGTGCATTTCAAGGATACTGCCAAATGTTCCTAAATCCTAATTACATTGCTGGCCTCAGGCGACAGCCAACGTCCAAAGCTGGAGATCAACCCCTAAGTCTCGCGACAGGGACATCTTGGAGCAGATCTACCGATCTCGGCCGCGCACTCGAACGGTTCGCAACCGGACGACTACGTTTCCGCTGTTAATGGCTTCTTGTCGCAACTAACAGAGAGGCTCTTCAGGCCATAAATCAGATGGCGGAAACGAGATGAATGAACTCGAGTTGGCCCCAGACCTGGCTAACCCTCCAGATAGACCCGCATCAGATCGGTATTAGATCGCAATTCAGATGCATATCCTTGAAGTGCCACACGACCGCGCTGCAACACATAGGCCCGATCAGAGATGTTGAGTCCGAGGGCGGCGTTTTGTTCAGCGATCAGCACGGTCACGCCGGATTCCCGCGCAAGCTGAATTAAACGTTCCGCAATCTCATCTACGATGCGCGGCGCAAGGCCGAGAGATGGCTCATCCAACACCAGCAAGCGCGGCGAACTCATCAATGCGCGCCCGATCGCGAGCATCTGCTGTTCACCACCGCTCAGGGTTCCGGCTATCTGATTGAACCGATCACCGAGCCGGGGGAACATTGCGACCACGCTGTCGATCGCAGATTGCAGAGATAAGCCGCGCAAGTCCGGCTTCGCAAAAGCCCCGAGTTCGATATTCTCACGAACGGTCATCTCAGAGAAAATACCCCGTCCTTCGATTACAAGCGCCAGACCGCGCCGGACTCGCTCCGCGGCATCCAGGCGGCAGACATCTTCTCCATCAAAGCTGATCTTGCCTTTAGCTTGTTGAACGAGCCCGGTAATGGCATTCACAGCGCTGGACTTACCGGCGCCATTTGCGCCGATCAGAACGACGATCTCCCCCGCATCGACCCGAAGATCCAGACCATCCACTGCAAGGATTGCTCCGTAGCGAACCTGAAGCCCCCGCACATCAAGCATGGACATCGCTCCTCTCGCCGAGGTAAGCGCGCCGAACTTCCGGATCCGCGATTACTTTATCGGGCGATCCATCAATGATCGGCATCCCGCTATTCAGCACCAGAATGCTGTCGGAGAGCGGAATAACCAGGCTCATGATGTGATCAACCAAAACAATCGCGCATCCCCTCTGCCTTTGTTCGCGCAGCAGTGCCGACAATTGTTCAATTTCAGTAGACGAGAGACCGGCACCGGGTTCATCCAGCAACAGAAGCCTCGGATTAGCGGCCAGCGCTATGCCGATTTCAATCAGCCTGCGTTCGTACTGGTTCGTCTCTTCCGGAAAGGCTCGAGCGACATCCACGAGATTGAGCTGGCGTAGTATCTTGCTCGCCTCAACCTCACACCGGCTCCCCAGCACGGACGCACCGAGCACCATGTTCTCGTAAACTGTTAGTGACGGAATCAAGCGGGCGTGCTGAAAGGTACGCGCCAATCCGCGGCGCGCACGAAGATAGTCCGGTGTCTCCGCCACGGAGTGTCCGCCAAGTTCGATTGCGCCCCGGTCTGCGGTAATAGTACCGGAGATCAACGCCAGCGCAGTGGATTTTCCTGCCCCGTTTGGTCCTATGATCGATTTGATCTCCCCGGCTTTGACATCAAAGCTCAATCCCTTGACCGCTTGCACGCCGCCAAAGGTCTTTTCGATCTCTTTAACCGCGAGAACACGCTGTTGACTTAGGGTCGGCAGCAGCGGAGCCGTTCCTGAATCGACAGGCGAAAAGAACGAACGCCTGCGAACAAAGCCGGCAAGGCCGCACGGTGCGAACAACATGATGATGGCCAGGATAGAGCCGAAGATCACCGGCTGCCAGGTCGCAGCCTCGCGCAGCAATTCAGGCATCCAGCCCAAAAGAACAACACCGAGAACACCGCCCCAAACGCGGCCCATTCCCCCCACAACGAGCATGATAACCAGTGTCAGAGAATAGTTGAGACCAAACGTATCGGGCGCGACGAACTGAACGTTGTGAACATAGAGACTTCCGCTCAACGCCGCGATCGTTGCACTCAAGACGAACACAATAACCTTAAGCAAGGTCACGTTGATTCCCCGGGCTGAAGCCGCGGTCTCGTCCGCGTGAATCGCGCGCAGCTTCAGGCCCAACCTGGAATTGGCCAGATTCCAGACAAGCACGAGAACGACTGCGACAACGCCCAGCACCAGATAATAGTAAACAAGCGGATCGCGCAGAATATAGCCGCCGATTTTAAGCCGTGGAATCGAGATAATGCCCGATGAGCCACCGCTCCATTGGGACGTGATCCGGATTACGGCATCAAACATCACCGGGAAACCCAGAGTAGCCATCGCAAGATAGTAGCCGCGCAAACGCAGTGTCGGAATCGCCACAATGGCTGCCAACAAGGCGGCGGCAAACATACCGACAGGGATCGCGGCCCACCCCGAAAAGCCGGCCTTCGTTGTGAGCAAGCCGGACGCGTAGGCACCTATCGCGACAAAGATGCCATGCCCCAGCGAGAGCTGTCCTGCATAACCCAGCAAGAGATCGAGTCCGACAACGACGAGGATATTGAGAAGCAGAAATGTCCAGACGCCGAGAACGTAAGGATCCTGGGAAACGAGAGGAATGGCGACAAATAAAGCCAGGATACCCAGCATGGGCCCCTGCTTTATCCACAAAGACATCGGAGAAGACCATGTGCTCATCGGGCTGATCCCGGTTCTGCACGACCGAACAGACCCTGAGGACGAACAAGAAGAATCAACAGGAGAGTGAGGAAGGCGTACGCATTCTGTAGATCCGAGGATATCAACCCGACGCCCAGTCCTTCGATCAATCCCAGCACGAGACCGCCCACAACAGCCCCGAACGGATTTGCCAATCCACCGACAATCGCAGCGGTAAAACCCTTGATGGCGAGGATGACCCCGTTGTCGTAAGACATCATCTGCGACGGCGTGATCAGCATTCCCGCGAGGCCACCAATTGCAGCGCTCGCAACATAAGCAAGCAGCACCATGCGCCGCGGCCGAATGCCTACAGTCTGGGCCGCGCGGCTGTCATTCGCGCAAGCACGCATTGCCTTTCCGACCATGGTACGGAACAGGAAGACCCATAGAACAATACACACCACGGCGGTCATCAATAAAATGGTCATGGTGGCGTAATTGACGCTCGCACCGAACATCTTGATCGTGCCTTGGGGATATAGTGCATATGTCTTGTAGTCGGTCCCCCATATCTGATGGGCGAGGCCCTGCAATGCGATTGCAACACCGATCGTTGTCATGATGTAGGTCAGCTCGTTGCTGCCTTTACGGGCAGTCGAGAGTAACCCTTGCAGGGCACCTCCCATGACGAGACTTGCGGCAAGGGAAAGCGGCAACGCTACGGACGCAGGTATATTGAACAAGGTCAGCGATACAGTCGCGAGTCCGCCGTAAACGACGAACTCGCCCTGCGCAAAGTTGATGACCTTGCTTGTGCTGTAGATCAGGCTGAATCCGACACCGATCAGTCCGTAGACGGCACCGATGGCGAGCCCTCCAGCGAGGAACTGCGGAATTGCCTCCCAATCCATGATGACTTACTTCTCGTAGTCCGCAAGCCGCCAGCCGTCCTTGTCAGCGATCATCATGACCAGTGCATCGCTTTTCAGTCCGCCATGATCCTGCGCGCTGAAATTAAAGACGCCGGTGACGCCGATGTAGTTCTTCACCTTGTTTTCAAGCCAATCGCGAATCTGCGCGCGGTCCCCGTTGGTTTCACGAAGCGCCTGCAGGACCATGTTGGCGGAGTCGTAGGCAACACCTGCGAACATGTCCGGCGCAGTCCCGAACTTCGCCTGGTACTTGGTAACGAACGATTCCGATACTTTCCTTTGAGGGTGGGAATTCGGCAACTCGCTCCAGACCAACACGGGCGCCCCCACGATCGGCTGCCCGATCACGGCGTCGCCAACCGCATTTCGGAATGCGCTGTTTGCCTGACCATGGCCGGAAATAATCGGGGTCGCCAACTCAAGTTCACGGGCATTCTTGTAAACGATGGCCGACGGTGCGCCGAGGCCATGCATGAAAATGGCATCCACACCCGCAGATTTCAGCTTGGCAAGCTGTGGCTTCAGGTCGGTCGAGTTGGCCGGGAAAGATTCCTCCCGATCGAGAGATACGCCGGCGCCCTTGGCAAGCTTGCGCATGTTGTCGCGCCCGTCTTCACCATAGGCATCGGCAGAGTGGAGAATACCCAGCTTCTTCCATCCCGCACGCTTGGCATAATCAAGCACCTTGGCCACGGAAAGGTCGCCGCCCTGCCCCGGACGAAACACCCATTTGCGCTCGGCGATCGGTTCGATCACGTTCACGCCGGACACCGGGCACAACAGCGCCACTTCGGCCTCGGTCACGATCGGAATGGCTGCCATCGCACCGCCAGTCCGGCTCGGGCCGACGATTGCAAGCACTTTCGCTTGATTGATGAGCTTGCGAGCCGCCAGAACCGTGTCGGTTTCTGTGCTCTTGGTATCCTCAAAGACCAGCTCGACCTTGTTGCCGCGAATGCCGCCAGCCTGATTGGCCTCCTCGACGGCGAGGATGACAGCATTATGCTCCGGCTTGCCTAAGAACGACGCGCCACCGGTCACATCGAGCATCGCGCCAATTTTGTATGTCTGCTGTGCGACGGCCGGCTGAGCCAAAGCCGAAAGAGCAAAAGCAGCGGCAGCGAACAGAGAGTTGCGAAGATAGTGAACTAGTTTCATGTGATTTCCTTTCCTGTATTTTTGTATTTTTGATTTTCTCGTGTGCTCCAGCGCGATAGCGCTTTCACCGTCGAGCGCTGAAGGCTAAATCCCGCGTCAGACTTGGACGTCCTGCTTTTCCCAGTACAGTTGGCGGACGTCGCGCCTCAATATCTTTCCAAAGGAAGACATCGGGAGTTGATCTCGGAAGTCGATTTTCTTTGGAACTTTGAAGTTCGAAAGCAACTCCTTGCAGTGTGCAATCAGCTCGGCCTCCGTTGCGGAGTGCCCTTGCTTCAACACCACGGCCGCGACAACGACTTCTCCCCATTTGGGATCCGGTGCGCCGACGACGGCGACCATATTCACCGCCGGATGCCTGTGCAGCACGTCCTCGATGTCATTAGGGAAGATGTTCTCACCGCCGCTGATGATCATGTCCTTCTTGCGGTCGACAATGTAGAGATAGCCCTCCTCGTCAAACCGGCCCATATCGCCCAACGTGAAGAAGCTTCCATTGCGAGCACCGGCGGTTGCTTCAGGATTGTTGAAGTACTCCCGGATGAGTGTCGCGCCGCCGATATGAATTTCACCGACTTCACCTTGCGGAACCATGATTCCGCGCTCGTCTCGCAGTTCGACAAACATGCCGATGACTGGACGACCGACGGAACGCACTTTCCGGGCTTGGTCTTGCGGCCCAAGATTTGTGACGAGACCCACCTCCGTGCCGCCATAGAACTCATTGAGGCCAGCGTGAGGAAACCGCTTGAGAACGGATTCCTTGATATGCGTCAACAGCGGCGATCCGCCACTAATCACGAGGCGCAAAGATCCAAGATCGAACGAATCGAGCTCATCACTCGTCATCATCGCGGCCCACATGGTTGGCACCATGAATGTCCATGTGGCCTTGTAGCGGTCGATCATCCCGAAGACATTCGCCGGCATCGTATCGCTGGTGACGACAACCGTGCCGCCACAGAACAGTTGAAGCAGAGAAAACAGCGCAGGCGCCTCATGAAAAAGAGGCGCGGCAACAAATTCACGATCGTTTGCGTTGATGCCGTAAATCGTGGCCATACGCCGCAAACAATCAGCAAACCCCCGATGCGGGTTCACACAACCCTTGGGAAATCCAGTCGTGCCGGATGTGTAACCCTGGAAGTAACAGGCATCCAGATCGGCCGGAACGTCGGGCATCACCTCCGCTCCCGCCTCGATCAGTGCTTCGTAGGAATACGCGCCGTCGCCGCCCGGACCATCAGAAACAATATAGCACCCATCGACAGACGGCAGCTTTCCCTTCAGCGAATTGACCGTGTCGGAGAACGGCGTGTCGTACACGAGAGCACTCGCGCCTGAATGGTTGACGACATATTCGATCTCGCTTGCCACGAAGCGGAAATTGAGCGGTACAACAGCAATGCCCATCAGAGCCGCCGCCTGATAAAGTTCGAGATAACGGCTACTGTTCTGCATTAGCAGCGCAACACGATCGCCCGGCTTGATTCCAATCTTCGCAAAGGAGTTCGCCAGGCGACGCACGCGCGACCACAGTTGTTCGTATGTTTGTGACCCCAGACCGGATATGATCGCAGTCTTGTCCGGCGTATACGTCGCAAACCAGTACAACGCGTCACCAATACGGCTTGGCATGGTGCTCTCCCTTCGCGCTCGTTTATTTTTCGAACGATCGTACGTTTGATTATTTGAGTCAATGAAGCAGCACGTCGCAGGCAAGGGCCGGAGTTTTCCGGCCCCTCTTTGTGTCAGTCAGGAAGGTTGTAACCAACCTCTGCAAAGCCGATCAGATCCCCAGTCGAATCCTTACCCTCGACCAGAACCTGCACCCAGTTTTTGCCAGGACCATGAAAGTGCTTCTGCTTCACTTTCGCCGTTGCCGTGACTGTCTCACCGACTTTCACAGGCTTTGTGAATTTCGAATCGACGTAACGAATGGAGCCACCGTTCTTTCCAATGACACCCCAGGCTCTCGTGACAACGGATGCCAGGGTCGACATGGTCATCATGCCGTGCCCCACCGTGACGGGCATCCCGAATACCTGTGCGCGCGCGGCCCACTCCTCATTGGTATGGACGGGATTCATATCAAGAGATGCGAGCGCATAGTGGTCGATCGCGGATTGAGCATAGGACTGAGCGACACTCGGAAAAGCGTAACCGGTTTCGATCTTGCTGAAGGTTGGATTGGACATTGATGAGTTCCTTGATCAGGCGTTGGCGAAGCGGGCGACGTCGGCCTGCGTTTCCGGAAGGATTAGAGAGCACCACCAGCGCGCCTTGAGTGCCCCCTTCTCGTTGTGGAAGTCGAGAAGCATTTGCAGGTAAGGCTTGCCGCGCTGAACGAATTTCTGGGAGGTCGTCACCGTCGTCGTGACGATCTCGCCGTACTTGAACGGCTCAATGATCTCGATACGCTGGTGGGGATTCCGCGCGCCGGGCGTGCGAATCCAGGTGCCAATGCCATTCTCGCCGAGGCTATAAAACGCGATAGTGGTCACAAAGATCGGGTGTTGCAGCAATTCGCCGGTTGGCGAGTTCTTGCGCGCATAGTCGGGATCGATCATCAGCGGATCGGTCTCGCCGCACGCCTTGTTATAGTCGAGAATATCTTCCTCGGTGATGACGAAGGTGCGCTGAGCGGGACCGGATTGGCCGACCGTCGCCTCCGACCAAGTCTCATAATCTTCCCATCCCGTCATAAAATCCTTGGGAAAGTGACGCTGCTTTTCGGTTCTGACGTATTTATCTAGACGCGCGGGGACGGCCATGGCTTCCTCATCTGGAGTTAAGTGCTATTATTGAACATTCGTTAGAAAATTTATTACCGAACGATCGTTAGAAAATCAAGCAGAACGAGAAGAAGTCACCCATGGCATCGACGACGCCGGCCAAGGCCAAAAAAGTCAAAACAGGCAACAAGATGCCGGGCGAGAAGCAAAAGCTCACAAAAGGCGAGCAGGCGCGGGAGCGAATTATTTCTGTCGCGGAATCCCTCTTCAACAAGCAGGGTTTCGACGGCGCATCGATGCGAGACATCGCCGCGGCCGCCGAGATGCAACCCGCGTCAATGTACTATCACTTCGATTCCAAGGAGGAGTTGCTTTGGGCCGTTTGGGAAAAAGGCGGTGTGGAACTGCTCAAGCGTGTCACCGACGCAATCGCGCTCAAGACCGATCCGTGGCAGCGGATGGAAACAGCATGCGTGGCGCATATCACGGGGCTGCTTGATTGGCGGCGCGCAAATCAGGTCCTGTTCGTAATGCCCCCCTGGCATTATCCGGAAAGCATCAAGGACCGCGTGATTTTCCTGCGCGACGAATACGAGAAAATTTTCGCCGATCTCATTGAAGAACTCCCCCTCCGCTCCAAGGTGGACAAGCGCTATCTGCGTTTATCCCTTATCGGGGCCCTCTCGTGGTCACTATTCTGGTTCAAGAAGGATCGCGATACACCAGCATCAATCGCAAGGCAGATTCTCGTCATGCTCCGAACCGGCGTTGATAAGACAAACTAAGAAGAATCGCTTCACTCAATAAAGAATTCGGGCCGATATTCCGATTGCCAGCAATACTAACCAACGTTTTTCGCGAGATTGTATTCTTTAGATTGTTTACGAGGCGCTGCCACGCGAGCACGTCGAATCCGGCGCACGCTATGTCAGTGCTTCGCAATCTGTCGACATTCCGAACGTCACAAGCAGGCTGCCGTTAGTCCAACTGAAAAACGACGTTGGAACGGCAAAGATCATCGACCGCTTCTAAAGGAATTCCCCAATCAGCCAGGACTTGACGGCTATGTTGACCAAGTTCAGCCAGCGCTATCGCTGCGGCAGCTTTCGTCACGCTAAATCGCGGGTTGGGACCGGGTTGATTAGCACCGCTCATGTCAACATACGTCTGCCGCGCCTTGAGATGCGGATGACTGCTCGCCTCATCCATCGTGAGAACCGGAGCAAAGTAGGTGTCGCCCCCTCAAGCAGATCGCACCATCGGATCTCATTTTTGATTTGCGACGCACATCGCAAACGCTCGATCTACCGAGGCTTGATCAAGTGGCTAAATTTGGGACGACGTCGCATATGGCGCAAAGCGAGTTTCAGACTCGTTGACATCAAGTGAGCGCCCTATAGGCGGGAACGCACGTTGCGGGCATGATAGCCGCTCGCAGACTTTGCAGCCCATGCCAATCGGCGTTGCCACGTTAGGAGCGATATTCAGCCCTTGTGAGTATATGATGCGTTCCGCATGACGAACGTCACATCCAAGTGCCACCGCAAATGTCTTTGCTGGAGAGCCGAAGCCGCCCTGTCGATGCGATACAGTGCGCGCGATCCACAGATACGTTCTGTCGTCCGGCATGCGCGCCAATTGGGTTAGGACACGTCCCGGACTGGAAAATGCCTCATAGACATTCCAGAGCGGGCACGTTCCGCCGACACGGGAAAAGTGAAAATCCGTGGCTGACTGGCGCTTGGAGATATTTCCGGCGCGATCAACGCGGATGAAGAAAAACGGCACTCCGCGCGCACTTGACCGCTGCAGGGTGCTCAACCGGTGGCAGACTGTTTCGAACCCGACACCGAAACGATCAGCCAGTAGCTCGATATCGTAGCGCGTCTGCTCCGCCTCTTTCAGAAACGCCGTGTACGGTAGCACCAGCGCACCCGCGAAATAGTTGGCCAGTCCGATACGGGCGATTCCACGCGCCTCGTTGTTTGCGAAACCGGCCTTCTCAACAATATCCTGCAACTCCCGGCCAAATTCCAGAAAAGCGATCTGCGTTGCGAACTGAAAGGCCTGCTGTCCCGGCCGCAGGCGGCGTGAGAGGTGCATTATACGAGAGCCAGAATCGAATGTTCTCTGTGTTCCAGACGGCATATGGTCGGCTGCATCCGAGACGATTTTTACGCCGTGCCTGTCTTCGAGGTAAGCAGCCAGAGCAGATGCCATCTGCCCGATAGGGAAATTCATGCGTGTGGCGATTGCTTCGGCAGCCTCATCCAGCTCCGGAATATGATTGTTGTGGGCGTAGAAAAAATCACGCACAGCCTCGAACGGCGTCGAAGGCAGAACGACGGAAGCGGCCTGCCGATCCTCGCCCAGACGTGCGGCCAGAGCCACACCCTGCTCCGCCGCCTGACGATACTTGCGGCTTAACGTCACCAGCGCGCGACCGACCGCCGGCATGTTGAATGCGAGTTCACGCAGATCCGCCGTTGCAATCGTCTCGCCGACAACGGGATCGGCCAAAGCCTCGCGCAAATCCGAGATCAATCTTGCTTCATCGTCCTCCGAGAACGACTGCACATCGAGACCGAAGGTCGCGTTCAATGCCAATAGCACCGGCAGCGTCAGCGGGCGCTGATTGTTCTCAAGCTGATTCAGATAACTCAACGAAATGCCGAGTTTCGTCGCAAGTGCAGCCTGCGTGAGCTGGCGCTCTTCACGGAGTCGCTTGAGCCGAACACCCATGAAAGTCTTCTTCACTCGGCTTCTCCACTTTGCAAACTTTGCAAACTTTGCCGGAAACCTTCGCAAAACTACACTTTTTCAGTCATTCCAGCTATCCGCGTATGCGGATATTGCGAAGTTTGAAAGCTAGCGCAAGGCATTCGTGGCGACCCCATGCAATTTTCCGCTGACATCCCGCCCTCCGTTACTCGGTCGAGCCAGGAAACGCGCTTCGTAGAAGTGGTGTTTCCAGATCTGGCGAACCATTACGGCACATTGTTCGGCGGCAACGCCCTTAACCTGATGGGAAAGGCAGCATTTGTCGCAGCGACCCGCCATGCCCGGCGCAACGTGGTGATGGCAACCTCCGACAAGATCGAATTCCACGAACCCATTCCGGTTGGCGAGCTGGTCGAACTAGTGGCGCGCGTGGAACGCGCGGGCCGCAGCTCCATGACCGTCGCTGTCGAAATGATCCGCGAGAACCTGCTCACAGGCACACGCAGACCTGTGGTGCGCGGATCATTCGAGATGGTCGCTGTCGATGATAGCGGCCGCCCTATTCCTATCGCTCCTCAATCATCACACCGCCCTGCAACCCAACATCTGACCTGAACGACCAAGGGATTCATTATCGTGAAGCAGCATACCGTTCGCACCTACAAGTCCGCAGAAAAGCTCGACCGCGCCGATCAGCTCGCGTGGAAGATGGCCGAAGTTGCGGCCGATCCCGTTGCAGTGGAAGCAGATGTTGTCGAGATGATCGGCAACCGCATCATCGATAACGCAGCGGTGGCGGCCGCATCCGTTGCGCGCCGCCCCGTTGCCAGCGCACGGCTTCAGGCAGAAGCACATCCCTTTCAACCAGGCGCGACGGTGTTCGGATTGAACAGGCAACAGCGCGTCTCGCCGGAATGGGCCGCCTGGGCTAACGGCGTCGCCGTGCGTGAACTCGATTTCCACGACACATTCCTCGCCGCCGACTACTCGCATCCCGGGGATAACATTCCACCGATCCTCGCGGTCGCCCAACATGTCGGTTCGTCGGGTGCGGACCTCGTGCGCGGCCTTGCCACCGGCTATGAAATCCAGGTCGATCTCGTCAAAGGCATCTGCCTGCATGAGCATAAGATCGACCACATCGCTCATCTTGGCCCTTCAGCGGCTGCAGGCATCGGTACGCTGCTGAACCTGCCAACCGAGACGATCTATCAGTCCATCCAGCAGGCGCTGCACGTCACCACCACCACGCGCCAGTCGCGCAAGGGCGAGATTTCCAGTTGGAAAGCCTACGCACCCGCCTTCGCTGGGAAGATGGCGGTTGAAGCCGTTGATCGTGTATTGCGCGGTGAAGGCGCCCCCTCGCCCGCATGGGAAGGCGAAGATGGCTTCATTGCTTACTTGCTCAGCGGTCCGAAGGCGCAGTACGTCGTACCGCTGCCTCAGAAGGGTGAGCCGAAGCGCGCGATCCTTGACACTTACACCAAGGAACATTCGGCCGAGTATCAGAGCCAGGCGCTGATCGATCTTGCGCGCCGCATGGGGCCGAAGATCGGCGACCTGTCGAAGGTCGAGAGCATCGTGATCCACACCAGCCATCACACCCACTATGTGATCGGAACCGGAGCCAACGATCCTCAAAAAATGGACCCGAAGGCCAGCCGTGAAACCCTCGATCACTCGATCATGTACATCTTCGCCGTCGCGCTGGAAGACGGCGGCTGGCACCATGAACGGTCTTACGCACCGGAGCGTGCGAACCGCGCCAGCACGATCGCGCTGTGGCACAAAATCTCGACGGTTGAAGATCCCGAGTGGACCCGTCGCTATCACAGCCACGATCCGAAGGAAAAGGCGTTCGGCGGCCGCGTCGTCGTCACGCTCAAGGGTGGATCGACCATCAGCGATGAACTCGCCGTCGCTGACGCTCATCCGCTCGGCGCGCGACCGTTCAAGCGGCCAGACTATATCAAGAAATTCCGCACTTTGTCGGAAGGGATCATCGCTCCGGCCGAACAGGATCGCTTCATCGCAACGGTCGAACGCCTGTCATCACTGAAGGCAGGCGAACTGACCGATCTGACATTCACGGTCGACGCGAAGCTGCTCGGCTCTCATGCCGCGCGCGGCATCTTCGATTGGCCGCAGGCTACCGCTAAGCGCGCCGCAAACAGTTAAAATCCATTCCAGGGAGGTTGCGATGACACCGAAGCCGAAGAAATCCGTCGCCTTGTCCGGTGTTGTTGCCGGGAACACCGCGCTCTGCACCGTAGGGCGTACCGGCAACGACCTTCATTATCGTGGCTACGACATTCTCGACGTGGCGGAAACCTGTGAGTTCGAAGAGATTGCCTATCTCCTCGTTCACGGCCACCTGCCAACCACCGCCGAACTGCAGTCCTACAAAGCGAAATTAAAAGCGCTGCGCGGCCTGCCGGCGGCGGTGCGGCAAGCGCTGGAGTTGCTGCCAGCCGCAGCGCATCCAATGGATGTTATGCGCTCTGGCGTCTCAGCTCTCGGTTGCGTGCTGCCCGAAGCTCACGACCATAATTTGCCTGGCGCGAGAGACATCGCCGACCGCCTGATGGCGTCGCTGGGGTCAATGCTGCTTTACTGGCACCACTACGCCCATAACGGCAAGCGTATCGATGTCGAGACCGATGACGACTCCATTGGGGCGCATTTCCTGCGCCTATTGCACGGTAAGAAGCCGTCAGCCTCGCACGAGCGTGCGATGCACACTTCGCTCATTCTCTATGCTGAGCATGAATTCAACGCTTCGACGTTTACCGCACGCTCCATCGCGGGCACCGGCTCCGACATGTATTCAGCCATCACCGGTGCTATTGGCGCATTGCGCGGCCCAAAACATGGCGGCGCCAACGAAGTGGCGTTCGAGATTCAGAAGCGCTATGAGAATGCGGACGAAGCCGAGGCGGATATTCGCCGCCGTGTCGAAGCCAAGGAAGTCGTGATCGGCTTCGGCCATCCGGTCTACACAATCGCCGATCCGCGCAACAAGGTCATCAAGGAGGTGGCGCGCCGCCTCAGCGCGGAAGCCAGTAGCATAAAAATGTTCGACATTGCCGAGCGCATCGAAAGCGTCATGGCCGATGCCAAGAAGATGTTCCCCAATCTCGACTGGTTCAGCGCGGTGTCCTATCACGCCCTTGGCGTGCCGACGGCGATGTTCACGCCGCTGTTCGTGATCTCCCGCACTTCCGGCTGGGCGGCGCATGTGATCGAGCAACGTATCGACAACAAGATCATTCGCCCATCGGCCAACTACGTTGGCCCGGAAAATCTCAGTTTCGTGCCAATCGAGGCACGCGGCAAGACAGCATCTGCTGTGCGCGCGGCCTGACGGAGACACCATGCCCTATCTTGTTGCTGCCGACCTCCCCACCGAAAGCGCAGGACGCCGTTTCCGCGCCCTGTTGAACCGCCCCGAAATCCTGCGTCTTCCGGGCGCACACAATGGTATGGCGGCGTTACAGGCAAAGGCGGCAGGATTCGATGGCCTTTATCTGTCCGGCGCGGCGATGACCGCCTCCATGGGATTGCCTGATCTCGGCGTCATCACCGTCGATGAGGTCGCCTTCTTCGTCCGCCAAATCGTCCGTGCGTCCAGCCTGCCGTTGCTGGTGGACGGCGACACCGGCTATGGCGAGGCCCTCAATGTCATGCACATGGTGCGTACCTTCGAAGAAGCGGGCGCAGGCGCAGTGCATCTCGAAGATCAGCTTTTGCCGAAGAAATGCGGCCATCTGAATGACAAAAAACTCGCGGACGCGCGGGATATGGCCGCAAAAGTGGCTGCAGCCGCAAAAGCTCGGCGCGATCTTGTGATCATCGCGCGAACCGATGCCGCAGCCAGCGAAGGATTGGACGGGGCTGTCGCCCGTGCCAAACTCTACATGGAGGCGGGAGCCGATGCGATATTCCCGGAAGCGCTCAATACCGAGGAGATGTTCCGCGCCTTCGCCAAACGAATGCCCGGCGTGCCGCTGCTCGCAAATATGACCGAGTTCGGGAAAACGCCATTCTATACCGCATCCGAATTTCAGGACATGGGCTATCGTATGGTGATCTGGCCGGTGTCATCACTGCGCGTCGCAAACAAAGCGCAGCAGGACCTCTACGCGGCAATCGCCCGCGACGGCGGCACTCACAAGATGGTGGACCGGATGCAGACCCGTGCAGAGCTCTACAACACGATCGGACTACACGACTATGAGGCGCTGGACGCCTCGATCGTCCAGACGATCATTCCCGAAGCAATGCCGCAACGAACTGGAAAGCTGTAACCTTAGGCACCATATTGCGACCAACAAAATGCCGGGCGGAGCGATCAAGAGCAAACCCGGATTAGATGGCGATGTAATGCTGATCGAACCGGTGACAGATCATACTCAGACGCGAGACCAATCCGGAAAGTAAGCTCAACACTCTTCTGGCTGTATGCGCGGTTTTCCCCGACAGAAGACTGCCGGTCGATCCAAAACACGTCCTCGGCAATATCAAAAACGACCATTCAATTGCGAGGTTAATGGCTGATCATCCATGGCCTTGCCGTCGGAAAGCCCTTCGCGCCAGAGCGTGACTTTGTCACCAGTCGCGATGGTTTTCCGCTTGAACAGCATCCGCATCCGGGTCCATGGGACGCCTTGTATTCACCAAGTGTCTTTGGCGCATTGGCGCTGCGCTCATTGATGGCATGTGACTTCCGCGTCGCTGCCGGCATGCATGAGAAGCGCGGCGCGGTGAGAATGACTCTCGGCGCGGCAACCGCGCACTGCGGACAGTCCTGCGGCATATCATATTCGGACATCGGTCGCATATCGGTGAATGGTCCGCAGTCGTTGCAAAGATATTCATAAACCGGCACAGCCCGTCTCCCTCGGTTTGTCCTGCTCGTGATCCAGCACGGATGCAGAGGCGGCAAGATACGCACCGCCTCCACATCACCTCGCGGGTTACTTGTCAGGCGACAACGGCATGTCGATGCCGCCCTTGATATGTTTGATCGGTCCCGCTGACGACGGCATGACGTCGAAGTCGAAAATTTCCGTCGGCAGCCATAGCGTGGCGCAGGCATTTGGCACGTCCACCACGCCAGATATGTGCCCCTGTACTGGCGCAGTTCCGAGGATGGAGTAAGCCTGCGCGCCCGAGTATCCGAACTTCTTGAGATACTCGATGGCGTTGAGGCATGCCTGCCGATAGGCAACCGTCACGTCGAGATAGTGCTGCTTACCCTGCTCATCGACGGAGATGCCTTCGAAGATCAGGAAGTCCTTGTAGTTCGGCGTCATCGGCGACGGCTTGAAGACGGGATTCTTGATGCCGTACTTCGCCATGCCGTCCTTGATGACATCGACCTTGATGTGAAGCCAGCCGGCCATCTCGATCGCGCCGCAGAAGGTGATTTCCCCATCGCCCTGGCTGAAGTGCAGATCGCCCATGGAAAGGCCTGCGCCCGGAACATAGACCGGGAAATAAATCTTCGAACCACGCGACAGATCCTTGATGTCGCAGTTTCCGCCGTGTTCGCGCGGCGGGACGGTACGAGCGCCTTCTGCAGCGGCCTTAGCCTTCGCGTCACCCTTCAAGCGGCCCATATGTGCAGTGGGGCCGAATGGCGGATTGGCCAGACCCGGCACGCGCGTCGGATTGGTCGCAATCAACGCAGTCTCGCGCTCGTTCCACATCGACAGCATCTTCGAATCAGGCAGACAGCCGATCAGACCGGGATGGATCAACCCAGCGAAATTGACGCCCGGAATGTGCCGCGACGAGGTGTACATGCCCTTGAAGTCCCAGATCGACTTCTGCGCCAGCGGGAAATGGTCGGTGAGAAAGCCGCCGCCATTCTGCTTGGAGAAGAAGCCGTTAAAGCCCCAGAGGCTCTCTTTCATCGGGCCGACATCAAGCAGATCGACGACCAGAAGATCGCCCGGCTCCGCGCCCTTGACGCCGATCGGGCCGGAGAGGAAATGCACAATCGACAGATCGATATCGCGCACATCATCGGCTGAATCGTTGTTCTTGATGAAACCGCCGGTCCAGTCGTAAGTCTCGATGATAAAATCGTCGCCGGGACTGACCCACTCCACCATCGGAATATCCGGATGCCAACGATTGTGAACCTTGTCGTTGTCGTAGGCCGACTGATTGAGATCAACCTTGATCAGTGTATCTGGCATTGAGATGCTCCCCTGGGTTACGAACGGCTTGGTTAGACTGAAAGATATTTTGCGACCTGCGCGGCATCGATGCCATCGCGCGCCTCATCGCGAACGATCTCCCCATTCTCGATGACTAGGACACGGTCTGCGACATCGAGCGCGAAGCTCAAAACCTGCTCGGAAACGATAATTGACAGGCCGCGTTCATCGCGGATGCGCTTGAGCGTGCGCGCCATCTCTCGAATGATCGACGGTTGAATGCCCTCAGTCGGCTCATCGAGCAGCAGGACTTTTGGATTGGTCGCAAGAGCCCGCGCAATCGCCAGTTGCTGCTGCTGCCCGCCGGACAAATTGCCGCCGCGCCGGCCTTTCATCTCCAGCAGGACAGGAAACAACTCGTAGATATCGCCGGGCACTTCCTTCCCACCCGAAGCAACCAGTCCGGTTTCGATATTTTCCTTCACAGTCATGGTCGAGAAGATCATGCGGCCCTGCGGGACATAGGCAAGGCCCTTGGCGACACGCTCATAGCTCTTGAGTTTGCTGAGTTCGCTCCCCTCCATGGACACCGAACCGCTCTTGGTCGGTACGATCCCCATCAACGACTTCATCAGCGTGGTTTTTCCCATGCCATTGCGGCCCATGATCGCAACGATCTCGTTCGGTTGAACCGACACATTGAGGCCGTGCAGAACTTCGCTTTGCCCGTATGCAACATGAAGATCAGAAATCGCCAGCATGGTATCTTCCTTGACTTTCGGACTTAATGACCGAGGTAGACTTCAATGACCTTCGGATCGTTCTTGACCTTCTCCATCGAGCCTTCCGACAAGATCTGACCCTGATGCAGCACGGTCACCTTATGGGCGATGTCCTCGACGAATTTCATGTCGTGCTCGATCACCAGAACCGAGCGATCCTTGATGATGCGATTGAGAAGTTCGGCGGTCTTGACGCGCTCGCTGACGCTCATGCCGGCGACCGGTTCATCGAGCATCAACAGATCGGGGTCCTGGATCAGCAGCATACCGATCTCAAGCCATTGCTTCTGGCCGTGACTGAGAAGTTCCGCGCTCATGCCGAGACGATCTTTGAGAAAGATCATCTCCGCGACCTCCTCGACTCGATCACGCACCGTCGCATCACGTTGAAATGTCAGCGCGCCAAACACCGTCCGCCCGCGCGGATAGGAAATTTCGAGATTCTCGAACACGGTAAGATCGTCATAGATTGACGGTGTCTGAAATTTTCGACCCACCCCGGCCTGAACGATCTCGTTCTCTTTCATTTTGGTCAGTTCCTTGTTGCGGAACTGAATCGATCCTGACGTGGCTTTGGTCTTGCCGCAGATCAGATCGAGCACCGTGGTCTTTCCGGCGCCGTTCGGACCGATAATGACGCGAATCTCATTCTCATCGACATAGAACGACAGATCATTCACCGCCTTGAAACCATCGAACGAGACCGTCAGCGCCTCGACCGCGAGGAGGAATTCTTTTGGCTGATGACCGACAAGCATGATGCTCTCCTATTCCGCAGGTGCGCCATCGGCGACTGAACCGCCGGTCCAGCCGTTCTTGCCGCCCGTCTTCGGCATGCGTGACGCGATCAGACGATCGATGTGGCTCTGAACATGGTCGCGCCAGATCCCGGCCAGACCGTTCGGGAACGCCAGCACCACGGCAATGAACAGTCCGCCGAGCCCGAACAGCCACAATTCAGGGAACGATTCCGACAGGCTGGTCTTGGCGAAGTTGACCAGAAGCGTTCCGTAGACAGCGCCGAGGATGGAGAGACGCCCGCCCACAGCGGCATAGATCACCATCTCGATGGACGGCACGATGCCAACGAAGGACGGCGACATGAAGCCGATTTCGAGAGCGAACAATGCGCCACCAATCGAGGCGAACACGGCAGCAGCACAGAAAGCGAAGATCTTGAAGTTGGCGACGCTGTATCCGGAGAACCGGACACGGTCTTCCTTCTCACGCATCGCGACCAAGATTCGTCCAAGTTTCGAGTGCCGAATGAAAAGGGCCACACCGATACAGCCGAACAGCAGGGCCACTTCCACAAAGTAGAGAATGAACTTGGCGTTATCGGTGCGAATATCCCAGCCCTTGAGCGTCCGAAGATCAGTGATACCGTTGACGCCGCCGGTGTAGCCCTGCTGACCAATGATCAGGATGGTCAGGATGGCTGCAATTGCCTGGGTAATGATGGCGAAGTACGTGCCGCCGACCCGTCGCTTAAACATCGCAGCGCCGACGATAAACGAGAAGATTGCAGGCACCAGAATGATAGCGATGATCGTAAAGGTCAGACTGTGAAACGGCTTCCAGAAAAGCGGAAGCTGCGTGAGCTGATTCCAGTCCATGAAATCCGGAATACCGGGCGTCGATTGGATCTTTGTGTTGGCGACGCTTGATGCTTCCAGCTTGAGAAACATCGCCATGCAATAGCCACCGAGGCCGAAGAACACGCCCTGCCCCAGGCTGAGAATTCCACCATAACCCCAGCAGATCACAAGACCGATGGCGACGAATGCGTAAGTCAGATATTTCGCAACCAGATTGAGCCGGAAGATATCCAGTGTCAGCGGCAGAATGACAACCAGCAACACACCGAGCACCAGAATGCCGACAAGCTCGGAGCGGTTCGCGAAGCGCGGACTGTCATTGACGGCCTTATTGATGACCCTGGCGCCAACAGTTTTCTCTGCGCTTTTCTTGGACATTGTCTCGGACATTTTTTGGCCTTTTCACTTCCGGACCTTGAGGGCGAACAACCCCTGCGGCCGCAGCATGAGGATGCCGACGATGGCGAGTAGCGTGAGAACCTTGGCCATCGAACCCGACATAAAGAATTCCATGGTCGACTGAGCCTGCGAGATGGTGAAGGCCGAAGCGATGGTTCCGAGCAAGCTGGCCGCGCCGCCGAAGACCACGACAAGAAAGGTATCGACGATGTAGAGCTGGCCGGATGTCGGCCCCGTCGAGCCGATCATGGTGAAGGCCGAGCCAGCGACGCCGGCAATGCCACAGCCGAGACCGAAAGTGTAACGATCGACCTTCTCGGTATTGATGCCGGTGGCGCCGGCCATCACACGGTTTTGCACCACGGCACGCACCTGGCGGCCCCAACGCGACTTGTACATGATGTAAGCAACAGCAAGCGTGATCAGAACCGTCAGGCACATCACAAAGATGCCGTTAATGGGGACTTCAATCGTATCGGTAAGTTTGAGCGAACCCAGCATCCACTGCGGCAGCTCAACACCGACTTCGCGGGCACCGAAGATCGATCGGTAGGCCTGCTGCAAAATCAGGCTCAGCCCCCAGGTCGCAAGCAGCGTGTCGAGTGGACGCTTGTAGAGATGGCGTATCAGCGCCCATTCGACCAACATCCCGAGCGCGCCGGATGCGATGAACGCTAGTATCATTGCGATGAAGAAGTAACCGCTGAAGAGCGACGGCAGATACGCTTGAAAGAAATTCGACGTCATCCACGTGACGTAAGCGCCGAGGATCATGAATTCGCCGTGCGCCATATTGATGACGCCCATCTGGCCGAAGATGATCGCAAGACCGAGCGCCATCAGAACGTAAACGGAGAACAGGATAAGGCCTGCGAATCCTTGCATCACAAAGATCGAGCCGAGATCGCCAATGGAATAGTCGCCGAACATTTTAATTCTCCGCCCGGGAAGTCTCGCGCCGCGGACGAATCCGCGGCGCGAGCGCTGCGGGTGTGGACTGACGATCCACACCTGGGAGCTGATTTTTGTGAAGAGAGACCTGTCGCGGTGTTTACTGGTAGCCCTTGGGGAAAGGATCGGGCTCGATCAGGTCAGGCGTCTCGTACACAACCTTGAACTGGCCATCCAGTTGAGCGAGACCGACGCGGGTCTTGGACCAGAGATGGTGGTTCGGATGGATCTTGACGTAACCTTCCGGCGCCTTGGTGAACTCAATGCCCGCAGACGCCGCCGCGATCTTGTCGACATCGAAGCTTCCGGCTTTCTCGACTGTCATTTTCCAGAGCCATGGGCCAAGATAGGCAGCCTGTGTCACGTCTCCGATCACGGTCTTTTCGCCCCACATCTTCTTGAAGGCGGCGACGAATTCCTTGTTGTTCGGATTATCGAGCGACTGGAAGTACTTCATGCAAGCGAACGCACCCGCGATGTTTTCTCCGCCGATACCGTCGATTTCGTCCTCAGTAACCGAGATGGTCAGCAGCGTCTGCTTCGACAGGTCGATACCGGCTGCCTTGAGCTGCTTGTAGAATGCGACGTTCGAACCGCCGACGATGATGGCGTATATCACGTCCGGCTTGGTCAGCTTGATCTTGTTGATGACCGAGTTGAACTGGGTGTGGCCGAGCGGGAAGTATTCTTCGCCGACGACCTTCGCGCCCTGCAGATGACCTTCGATATGCTTGCGCGCGATCTTGTTCGACGTGCGCGGCCAGATGTAATCCGAACCGAGCAGATAGAAGGTCTTCGCACCCTTGGTCTTGTTGACCCAGTCGAGGCCGGCAATGATCTGCTGGGTGGCTTCCTGTCCCGTGTAAATAACGTTCTTGGACTGCTCGAGGCCTTCATAGAAGGTCGGATAGTAGAGCATGCCGTTGTACTGCTCGAACACGGGCAGCACCGCCTTGCGCGACGCTGAAGTCCAGCAGCCCATCACCGATGCACACTTGTCGTTGACCAGCAGCTTCTTCGCCTTTTCCGCGAAGGTTGGCCAATCGGATGCGCCGTCCTCCTGAATGAACTTGATCTTCCGCCCGAGCACGCCACCCGAGGCGTTGATCTGCTCGATCGCCAGCTTCTCGGCCTGCACCGATCCGGTTTCCGAAATCGCCATTGTGCCGGTCACCGAGTGAAGGATACCGACCGTGACTTCGGTGTCGGTGACGGCGAGACCGGTAGTGTTGACCGCGGAGGTCGCGGGTCCCGCGCCGAATGACGGGCGCGAAATCATGGACATGGCCGGCAAAGCCGCCATTCCCATCAACATCTTGCGCCGGAAAGGTGACTGTAAACCCTGATCTTTCTTGTCTGACATGGCCGCCCCTTGTGTTGGCTGAACAACGTTTCGATAGGGGAACGATGGCCCGGATTGTGCATCGCACGCATACGTGAAATCGCGCATACGGCACCGCAAAAACGCGACGTAGATTTTTGACTAGGGAACCACGTCTACGGCTCCCGCATGAGGAGGATGAGTTGGCGGGTCGGCAGCGCATAGACCGCGTCAGGCGCCAGTATAATCAATGGGTTGCCAACCAGACGCTTGAGGATTACGCGCTTCGCTTTACAGCCAAGAGCGCGCGGCGCTGGTCCGCAGCCCGTGTGGCTAACACGGCACTGGGAGCTATCTCGTTTCTCGCCCTTGAGGCCATCGGCGGAACCATCACGCTCAACTACGGCGTAACCAACGCAACGGCTGCCATTCTGGTCGTAAGCGCCGTCATTTTCTGCTGCGGACTGCCGATTGCCTATTATGCAGCCAGATATGGCGTAGATATTGACCTGCTGACCCGCGGCGCAGGCTTTGGCTACATCGGCTCCACAATTACATCGCTGATCTACGCGTCCTTCACCTTCATCTTCTTCGCCATCGAAGCAGTCATTCTGGCAATGGCGCTGGAACTGTGTTTCGGTATCCCCCGCCCGATTGGCTACCTCATCAGCGCGGTGGTGATTATCCCGCTGGTCACCCACGGCATCACCCTGATCAGCCGTTTCCAGTTGTGGACCCAACCTTTCTGGATCCTGCTTCACATTCTCCCCTTCGCCGCCATCGCGATCAAAAGTCCCGGCTCGTTTGCGGAGTGGACGGCATTTCCCGGTGAGCATGGCAATCCGTCAGGCCATCTCGATCTGCTGCTGTTCGGAACCGCGGCCTCCGTGGTCTTCGCTCTGGTCGCGCAGATTGGCGAACAGGTCGACTTCCTGCGCTTTCTGCCGCGCGACCGCCGGACCTCGAAACGGGCATGGTGGTTCGCCTTGGTCAGCGCCGGCCCTGGCTGGATCGTGCCTGGCGCGATCAAGATGCTCGCCGGATCTTTCCTTGCTTTCTTCGCGATCAAGCATGGCGTGACAGCCGAATACGCAGCCGAACCCGCGCACATGTATCTCGAGGCGTTTCGCTACGTACTTGCACAGCCTGATCTGGCGCTGGCCCTGACCGGTACGTTCGTCATTCTGTCACAGCTCAAGATCAACGTGACGAACGCCTATGCCGGCTCGATCGCATGGTCGAACTTTTTCTCGCGGCTGACGCATAGCCATCCGGGCCGCGTGGTATGGCTGGTGTTCAACGTGCTGGTCGCTTTGTTGCTGATGGAAATCGGCGTCTACAAGGCGCTAGAGCAGACGCTGGCGCTCTACTCGAACGTTGCCATCGCATGGGTCGGCGCGCTGGTGGCGGACCTTATCGTCAACAAGCCACTCGGCCTGCGTCCACCCCACATGGAGTTCAAGCGCGCTCATCTTTATGACATCAATCCGGTCGGTGTCGGTGCGATGACCATCGCCACCATCGTCTCGATCAGCGCGTTCTACGGCTTCTTCGGAACCACGGCAAAAGCACTTGCGCCGTTCGTGGCGCTGACCGTGGCCTTCCTGACCGCGCCGGTGATCGCATGGGCGACCGGCGGAAAATACTACATCGCGCGCAAGCCGAAAAAGAGTTGGCAAAATCTCCAGTCGATCAAGTGCTGCATCTGTGAACATGCGTTCGAACCGGAGGACATGGCCTCCTGTCCGGCCTATGCCGGTCCGATTTGCTCGCTGTGCTGCTCGCTCGATGCCCGTTGCCATGATCTCTGCAAACCGCATGCGCGGGTGCAGGCTCAGTTCACGGAAATCCTCGGCAAGATGCTCCCGCAATTCATCTACGCGCGGATCAACTCGCAGCTCGGGCATTATCTCGGCGTATTTATCCTGTCCGCGGGACTGGTCGGGCTGACGCTTGGTCTGATCTATCTGCAAACCTCCACCGCGATACGATTCGATCAGGTCCAACTCTCAGATGTGCTTTGGAAAGTCTTCTTCGCTCTCTCGATCATCATCGGTGTCGTCGCGTGGCTGTTCGTGCTGGCGCGCCAGAGCCGCCAAGCGGCCGAAGCCGAGACCAGGCGACAGACGACGTTGCTGATGCAGGAAATCGATGCGCACCAAAAGACCGATATGGAGCTTCAACGCGCCAAGGAAGTCGCCGAATCCGCTAATCTCGCCAAAAGCCGTTACGTGGTCGGACTCAGCCACGAGCTACGCTCTCCCCTGAATGCGATTAGCGGTTATGCTCAGTTGCTGGAGCAGGATGACAGCCTCTTGCCAAAGCCGCGTGATCAGATACGCGTCGTTCGCCGCAGCGCCGATCATCTCTCCGGATTGATCGACGGTCTGCTGGATATCTCAAAGATCGAAGCAGGACGGCTTCATCTGTCACGCGACGAGGTGCGGCTGCACGCCTTCCTCGACCAGCTTGTCGGCATGTTCCGCTTGCAGGCGGCAGCAAAGAATATCGATTTCGCATTCCAGCGACCGGAGACCCTGCCCCCTGTCGTATACGCCGACGAGAAACGGTTGCGGCAGATTCTGATCAACCTCTTGTCGAACGCAATCAAGTTCACCCAGAGCGGCAGCGTGCATTTCATCGTGCATTACCGCAGCCCGGTCGCCGAATTCGAGGTGCGCGACACCGGCCCCGGCATTCATGCCGATGATCTCGACCGCATCTTCGCACCGTTCGAGCGCGGCGCACTCGGCATCTCGCAGCCTCAAACCGGAACAGGACTCGGGCTCACAATCAGCAAGCTTCTGGCCGGTGTGATGGGTGGCGACATCCGCGTAACCAGTGTTGTCGACAAGGGCAGCACCTTCTACGTGAAAATGTTGCTGTCAGAAGTTACCAATCCGACACGCTTCAAGACTATTAACGCGCCGATCTACGGTTACCATGGTCCGCGGCGGACCATTCTTGTCACCGACGACGATCCGACACAACGCGATCTGCTTCGCGAAATTCTGACACCATTGGGATTCATCGTCCTCAGTGCGAATGACGGCGAATCGTGTCTGGATCTCGCGCAACACTGCCAGCCCGATCTGTTTCTCCTCGATATTTCCATGACCGGTATCGACGGCTGGACGGTTGCGGAAACCCTGCGAACGACAGGGCATCACCAAGCCCGTATTTTGATGGTATCGGCAAGCGCACTGGAGGCGCATGGCACCCCGCTCGCCCAGCCATTTCATGACGGATACTTGATGAAGCCGTTTGATGTCCCGCGATTATTAGAGCTTGTCGGACAGTTGCTGAAGATCGAATGGCTGTACGAGCCTCACGACACACCAGCAGCGGCATGGAATATCAAGAATGATCCAAGCCCGCCGATCGAATATCTCAACGAGCTCATCAATCTAGGACAAATTGGTTACGTCACGGCCATTCACGCCAAGCTCGACCAGATCGATCAGGATCATCCCGAGCATGTCGCATTTGTCGCCCGGATGCGGTCGCTCATTCATCAGTTCGACCTCGGTCAATACATGGCAATCCTTCAGAAAGCCCAGCGTCTTGATAATTGAACAGAAACCGCGCGATACCGTGCTCGTCGTTGATGACTCGCCAGAAACCCTGCGCATGCTAACCGATGCGCTCGATGGAGCCGGCATGACGGTCATGGTCGCCCTTGACGGCACGTCGGCCCTGCGCATCAGCGAACAGATAACTCCGGACGTGATTTTGCTCGACGCCGTCATGCCGGGCATAGATGGATTCGAAACCTGTCGCCGCCTCAAAAGCGAGGCTCGGCTTGCCAATGTCCCCGTTATCTTCATGACTGGCCTGTCCGAAACAGAACATATCGTGCGCGGACTTGGGGCTGGCGGCGTCGACTACGTGACAAAGCCGATTGTGATCGCCGAAATGTTGGCGCGGATCAAGGTGCACACCGCCAATGCTCGCATGACTCAAAGCGCCCGCGCAGCTCTCGACGTGTCTGGCCGCTTTCTCTTTGTGGTCAATCATCTTGGCGAGATGATATGGGCGACCCCTCAGGCTCAAAAATTGCTGCATTCCGATCCCCTGGATTACGTTGAAAAGAAAATCGAGCTTCCCTCGCCGTGGCTCTCCTGGCTTGGCCAGACTTTTAAAGGGACTGGCGAAGCAAAGCCGCCGTCAGGTCAATCTCTGAATCGCGACAACAAGCTTCGCATTCATTACATGGGACGGCTGAACTCGGATGAGTTTCTGCTCAGGCTGGCGAAGGACGCAGCGCTCGATTCTCCTGATGAGCTCGGCAAACAACTCGGACTAACTGTGCGAGAAGGAGAAGTGCTGTCGTGGCTCAGCAAGGGAAAGACAAATCGGGACATCGCCCAGATTCTCGGATTGAGCCCGCGCACGGTCGATAAGCATCTTGAACAGATTTATGCGAAACTCGGCGTTGAGAACCGTACCGCGGCAGCCGCAGTCGCTAACGCAAATCGCAAATCTGCCGTCTGATCTAAGCCAATCCGATACAGCACGGGAGTGCTGGCTGGCAAACTGACGCATGACGTCCGGCCAGTATGCCGTCCGACACGGCATAGATGGATTAGGCCCGTAAAGCCAGATCTAGATCGTTTGCTCCAAAAAACCGACGGCGAGATTGATTTGACGGAGATGACAAAAGAACTACCTTATGGAGCACATCGATCAACTTTTACCTGCCAGTGACAGATTCCGCCCAAACCACATTCCAGATTCATTGGTCATCCGTACCACCCGAAGATGCGGAGAGCCTGACGTTCCCCGGTTGTCGCCTACTCGCGATCTGGCCTGCGCCAGTGAATCATGATGCCTGCTTCGAGGCGGCCGGTTTCACCCTGTTTGGGGACAATGACGAGAATTGGGATAACGCCGCTGAGGATCTACTGCGGCGTGTTATTGAGAACCTCTTCAGCTTTGGCGCAGTGAAACATATCAGCAAGCCGCTGAAGGATAATCCGCCCTTGTATCTGCGGTTGTTTCGATCCGGCAGGGAATTGCCATTGCAGCAACAAGCCTTGTTACCGATGCGTTGGGATTCGCTTCCATCCTTCCAGGCGCGATTCGGTGAAGATGGAGCTGCCCTGTGGACCGGGAATGGGCATTTCCTGCTTTGGATCAGCCTGCCGAAGGGTGGTCCAGACGCGTCGGAATTCGTGAAGAGAATTGCTGGACCGTGGCCTGTCATTGAGACGAGACTTCGTTGGGCTGATTTGCTCCCCGTTGAAGCGCGATGAACCTGTCTCCAAACGGAAGACGAAAGATAGGCATAGCGTATCTACTCTAGTTGATCGCCTCTTTCAGACGGCACTGGAAATACGCTTTCGATCCGGGCTTGGTCCCCTTGGACTGACAGTAGGCATCATCTCGTTCATTGATCATCCGTGACGTGCACCCGCTGGCTGAAGCCATCAACAAGATCGCCAGAAACACGCGGATCATGGCAAGAACTCTGGTTTGATCGAGTCGCGTATCGAGCCAATTGCGCGATCGGACGTTTCAACACGTCGATGTGTCATCAGCAATGACTCCGTTTCATTCGCAGGTCTATATTCTCTGAATCTCGCGAGAAGAGAGATATTCCAACAGTTGTCACTATAAAGTCTGTGCCCCGGACGAAACTGGAACGCGCCGGCCAACGATTTTCCTCGCCTCGTTCCACGTCGCATGATCTGCGACAAAGGCGGGACGAAGCAGCACGACTGTTCCGTCTCGTGTCTTCAGGATCATAAAATCGGAATCAATGTGAGCGGCGAGAAAATGCGCCCAGTCCATGCGGGTCTCAGCCGTATCGGTGCTAAGCTGCAGTCCGTTTTCATCAAGAAGGAAGCTTTGTTGAAGCTGCAAGGAAGCCTGCTGCATTGGTGACAACTTCGTGGACAATCGCCACGCGCCCACGCTGACCAACAGGATAGCCCCGCAAACAGCACCCCATGCCGTGTATTGCGCCAATACGGGAAGAGCCTGCGCTAACACCTCGGACAGCAGCGTGACGCTGCCATAGCCAATTACCGCACCAAGACAGGCGATAGCGCACGTCCCTTGCCACAACGGAATCGTCCGCGCCGGTGAAATCACGGTCTGAGACAGCGCAAAATCCTGTTCAGTATACCGAATCGTTCCTGACACCATTCTGCAAGCGCCTCAATTTCTCGATAACTGGAGTGTACGAAGGATCGTATCATTCCCACATGCCAATGCGCGCTGAGCGGGCACGCGCTTCCAGATCTTGGTAATCGTCTCTTGCCTTGGCGAGACCTTCCTTGACGAGTAACGCGCCGATATCGAGACCGGAGACCCGGCACAATTCTAATCCCGACGCTTTTGGCTGGCAGACCACCTCGTCTTCCCGAACGACCGAACGAAGCTGGTCGAGCGCGCGCTTTCCGCAAGGCCAGGAGCGTCCGGCCTTCATCTGGCAGGTCTGTGTTGCGGCTGGAGCTTCGACTCCCCAAAGGCGAACCGTGCGACCATTTAGGATGAACGTCCCACCGTCTATCACCTGAACATCTGCGGCAACAGCCGGATACGCTAAGAGAAGAACACCGACGAGCATTACGCCGATCGGCAAGAGATGAAAACGGATCATTGGTAGAAAGGTCCCTCAAAAAAACTCTCGATAGAAATGCATAGATCACAAACGATGCCGCCTGCAGATGGCTATTTGGTAGTTAGCCGCGGGACCTTCTTGCCTCTTAATGTATTGCCGATGATCTCATCGATACTTTAGGCCATCGAAATAGAGATTACGGCATCGGAGACACCTGATCCAGCCGGTGTATCTCGGCTGTGGATGTCCGGGGCGCTGGTCGGCGAGCGATGAGCGCGGGCATCCGTCGCCCTAAACGCGGGATGACCCTTGTACGTTGTCAATTAAGGTGACGACCGTCTCTGGTGCATAACGCCACTCTGATTATTGTGACGTTCGTCGCTCCGAAAGCCATAGGATCGATCGCCAGAAGGAAGCATATGGCTGAAGAAATCGTTGCGAAGATTCAGCAATGCTGATGTCGCAAGCCCGCTCAAGGCACGACCGATCCGGCATGATCGGAAAGACCTTGTCGTTTTTCTATGTTTCGAGTTCGGTGCTTTTCTTGAGAGCTTCCAGAGTCTGAGTATTAGGACAATATGCCGAGCGGCCTGATTTGTTCTGAGCGAAATCGCTCGCGCACCGTTTGGCCGAGGCGCAGTTGCCGCAAACCCGGTCGAGATCGCGCAAAACCTTGGGATGACGCGCGCGCATGAGGCTTTCAGACAACCCCATTTCAGCAAGACGTTTCTCCAGAAGCCACTCGATATTGACACCTTGCGATGCCAGCCTGAAAAGCTCCGGCACCGTTATGCCAAGATCCCGCGCAATGCCTCCGAGTTCCTGCGGGTCAAGAGATCGAAGCTCACGTGCTCGGGTGAAGCGCGACGAAAGACCTCTCGTCCAAGCTAAAAAGCCGCTAACAAGCGGCAAGCGCGTATCAGATTGGGTTGGGCGCAACATCGAAGAACCTCGTATGATGGAGGTGGAAACCTGTCTCGACGTATCAACGGCACTGATGCCGAAGCTCAGAAAGCGCGGCGGCGCGGCTTTGGATAACCGGCTTTCAGACGGCTGGGCTTCGCCTGAACATTCGCCCACAACAGAGCTGTCCCGAGGCTGGCAAGGAGCAACAGAACGACGGCAGAAAGAATGAACGCATTGACGGGCATTGTCCGATCTCCGCTTCAGGAGGCTAAAGATTGATCCTTTGCTGAACAGAGGTCTTTGATTCTGATCAAATCGGCATCATGGCGGTCAGTATTAGGCGCCCCGTTATCTCTCATTGCCGACACAACACCCAAGGCAACTATCGGCGCTTCGCGCTCAGTCAGAAATGCTGGACCGAAACAAGCCGCAAAACCAAGAAATGCCAAAGCCCACGCGAAGCTTGCGACATGCGGGATAGAGAAGGCTGCATCGCAGCACTCCGATCCAGATACTGTAGTTTGCGCCCATGTTTGCTGTGCCGGGGGTCGGCGACTCGGGGTTGAATGCTTGCCGAGAGGGCCGCGCTGAAGCACAGCATCCACGGCGGCGCGGGACCGCTGAACAGCCAGTCCGGGAAGAAGCCCTTCATTCTTCAAGCCTCAAAGCTTTAAGAAAATCCGGGGCCCGCAGGCTAAAGTGCAAGCATCAACATACAGACAAGGCCTCTGCGGCGGCTCCGTTGCGATATCCCCAATGATCTCATGGAGTATTTGCAACCCCCGTATTAATATGTTACTGATATGTTAGTTCACCATTCGCAGGAGCTGGCAAAATGGAACTCACACAAAGCGTCATGGCAGACAGACAGCGAAAGTACCGGGCAACCTACCGGGAACGCGTAGCTGGCTGGTATAATGGCTGGCTCCACGTCCTGTTGATCTACACAATCGGCTTCACCGCCCTCTACGTGTACATCGCCAATATGCGTGACGTGCGCCCGTGGGAATTATTGACAATTCCCGCTGTTTTCTTGATCGCCAATTTCTTCGAATGGGCCGTACACCGCTACGTGATGCATCGTCCATCCAACATCCCGGTTCTGCGCGCGGTCTACAGCCGGCACACCCTAATGCATCATCAGTTTTTCACTGAAGAGGAAATGCGTTTCGCCGATCATCATGACTGGCGTGTCACTTTCTTCCCGCCTTATGCCCTCGTCGTATTCACCTTTATGTCGATTCCAGCGGCGATCGTGGCCGGGTACATCATCTCTCCGAACGTAGGCTGGCTGCTGATCACCACCACGACTTCGATGTATCTGATCTATGAGTTCATGCACTTCTGCTGTCACGTCGAGGAAAACTGGTTTGTACGGAACATGCCGTTCGTGAACACGATCCGCCGGCATCATACCGCGCACCACAACCAGTCGATCATGATGGAGCGCAACATGAACCTGACCTTCCCGGTCATGGATTATGTGTTCGGAACTTCCGATCTCGATCGAGGCCTGCTCGGCCATATCTTCAACGGCTACAGCACGCGCTATGTGAAGACGAATATGCGCAAGACCGCACGGACGCCGCGTGTGGCGACGACCACGCTTCAGCAGACCAAAGCCTGAACGGACGCCGGAACAGCCGATGAGCCAGCTTGAGCCCAATATAGTACAGCTTGTCTGGTTCATCGTTGTTTGGAGCGTGTGTTGCCTCGGCTTTCTTCAGCTCTCCGGGATGTATCCGCTTGAATCGCGGGCTGAGAACATTCCTGCTTCACTCGTGTTCATGAGTACAGCACTCTGGATAGCTCTGCTGCTCAGCGCCTGCTTCTATGCAGTTGCTGAGTTGCGCTGGAGCAGCATCGTCATCGTCGCCGGCTTGCTGTTTCTGTTCATTCCCGAGCCATTTCAAGCGATCCCGGAACGATGGCGAAACAGCTCGGCGGGCCTAATCGTCACTGGATTTGTCCTCGCAGTGACCCTGGCTGTCTTCAGCGTTTTCACGTCAAACCCGGTGACGTCTTTTCTGAAATCCATCGCCTGATCTTTGCCGTTCTGGAGACAACATATGCCTCATCGCATCAAATTTCTTCTTTCTGTGGGCTGCCTGCTGACGGCCGCGGCGGCTTACTTTTATATGGCGCAAGCGGGCAAGGTTGGCCCGAGCTATGCCGTCGCATTTCTTGGCGTTTTCGCGACAGTCGCCATGTGGGTCTTCCCCGAGGTGATGAAGAAGGGTGACGGCCAGCGTCGGTCGTAAATCTACAGGGGCAACAATAATGACTCACTATGTCGGGGACAGAACAATCGACGGGATTGCAGTATCAGCCGACGGCAAGCCGCTGTCGCCATACTATGATCAGTTTGCGCTCACCGATCGCGGCTTCGAATGGAGCTATGAGGGACCGGAACCTGCCCAGCTGGCGTTCGCGCTGCTTTACGATCACCTGCACGATGCCGCCCGAGCCAAAGCGCTGCACGAACAGTTTATGAAGAATATCGTGGCGAACTTCGACAATGTCTGGGAACTGACCTCAGAGGACATCGACGAGTCGATCAAGGCTCTCAACGCTTAGGCATTCGCTCCAGCAGGCCGCATACCGGAAACAAGCACATGAGTTCAGGCTTTCGCGCAGCCGTGCTGCACAAGGTCGGCACACCGCTCGCGATCGAGACAGTGACCGGCGCGCCGGTGGGACCGGAAGATGTAAGGGTGCGAATTCGCGCCAGCAGCCTTTGCCACACCGACCTCGAGGTGATCGACGGTTCTCTTCGTAATCCATTGCCGATGGTGCTCGGCCACGAGGCCTCCGGCGTGGTCGAAGAGATCGGCCGAGATGTGACAGATCTCAAGATTGGCGATCACGTCGTTCTGTCATGGAATCCGCATTGCGGCCATTGCTTCCAGTGTGACCGTGACCAGCCCATTCTCTGCGATAATTATATCGAGGCCGGTCCCCGCGGGATGCATTTCGACGGCACGTCGAAGGCCAGCTTGGCATCGGGATCACCCCTCGCCCACCTGATGTTTCTCGGGACCTTCGCTGAATACTGTGTGGTGCCGGCCCAGCAGGCGATTGTAGTGCCAAAGGAAATTCCATTCGACCGCTCTTGCCTGATCGGATGCGGTGTCATGACAGGCGTCGGCGCTGCGCTCAATGTCGCGGACATCCGTCAGGGCGATAGCGTGATGGTTTTCGGATGCGGCGCGGTGGGACTTGCTGCAATCCAGGGCGCAAGCCTTGCAGGCGCAGGCTCCATTATTGCAGTCGATCTCGATGATGCGAAACTGCAGATCGCCTCCCGTGTCGGAGCAACTCAATGCGTCAACGCCACTAGAGATGATCCCATTGATGCCGCGCGCACCGCGACCGGCGGTCGCGGTGTCGACGTCGTGCTTGAGTCCGCGGGTCATCCGACAGCCTTCCGCCAAACAACGGAAGCCGTCCGTCTGGGAGGCCAGGTGATCTGGCTGGGCAAAATCGATGTGACCAAGGACGTCAACTTCCGGTGGGGCTCTCTGATGGGAGAGAAACGACTGCGGCGCTCAAGTTATGGCGGCGCAAGACCGAGGCGCGACTTCCCCCTGCTCGCAAAGGCCTACCTTGAAGGACGGCTAAAGCTGGATGATCTGATCACTCACCGCATGAAGCTCGAATCCATAAATGAAGGATTTGACCTTCTGCGTGCTGGGAAAACAATACGCACCGTTATCGAATTCTAGCAGCGCCACGTTAAAGCGTGGACCGCGCAAAACTTTCGATATAGCCGACCAGCCGATCAGAGGCTGTCGCTGCACGATCCGGATCGCATTTTGCAATAGCTTCAGCGACCTCGGCATGCAATCGCGCCGCAAGCGGCAGATCCGCGGCCTCGCGGTAGTGTTGATACCAGAAGCGTCTCGACAGGCCGTGCATCAGGCCCATGGAGCGGCTGGCGAATTCATTCCGTGCAGTCGTGGAAATCAGTGCGTTGAACTCCTGGTCCAGCCGCATGAAGGCCATGGCATCCGCCTCCAGCGATGCGCGTTTCATGCTGTCTGCGATAGCGGAGAACTTCCTGCGTTCCTCGTCGTTCGCCCGCTCCGCTGCGGCGCGCGCCATCAGGCGCTCCAGCTCCCGGCGGACCTCCAACAAGCGCAATTGGCTGTGCAGATTGATCTCCGACACCAGGATGCCACGGCGAGGCAAAATGTTCACCAGCCCGTCACGCGACAGCCGCTGGAGCGCTTCCCGGATCGGCGTCCGGCCGATCTTGAGCAACTTCGCCAGCACCGCTTCCGACAAGACCGTACCCGGTTCAAGACGCAGCGTGACGATCATTTCTTCAAGCTCGGCGTAGGCCCGATCCGTCATCGTCTGCTCGGAAATGCGGTCAGGCGTGTCAGTCTCGCTCTGCGACTGGGCCCTTTTTGCGCCAATGCCTCGCTTCGGGTTCGCGCGCCTGGTTGCCTTCGCTGTTGCCAACGCCTTAATGCTCCGTTTCCGGTCGGCAGCCAGAGCAGATTGTTATCTTGAACCGGATGCGAACACCGGCATTATGCGTCCAACGCGCTCAAACTCAACGCATTTTCGGTCTGGCGCACAAGAATAGTTACACACGTCGCGCAGTAGCGCGACGTGAAATGAAGAAAATCTGAAAGTATCGGAGACGGCAATAGCCAGATTTCCGAAGTGAAGCGCTCAGGCGGATAACTCGCGGGCAATCACCAGACGTTGGATTTCGCTGGTACCCTCCAGAATCCGGAGTACACGTGCTTCCCCCGGGAGACTCGAGACTTCATATTCCTCGAACGCGCCGTATCCTCCGTGAACCTGCAGTGCAATGTCCGCGGCCTGTCCTGCCATTTCGGTCGCAAATAATTTTGTCATCGACGTTTCGAGACGGAATGGCCTGTCAGCGTCCGCCAGACAGGACGCGTTACGGATCATCAGCTCGGCTGCATGAATATTGGTAAGCGCATCAGCCAGGGGGAATGTCAGTCCCTGGTGGTTGAAAATTCCGGCACCGCCCACCTTGCGGCCATTTCCATATGACTTCGCGAGATCAACTGCCTTGCGGGCAAGACCCAACGCTGTTGCGGCAACGAGAATACGTCCGATGCTCAGAGTCGTAAGGATCTGCTTCAGGCCGTCGCCACGATTTCCAATCATGTTTGCTTTTGGAATGCGGCATCCATCCAAGAACAGTTCGACAGAGTCGGCAATGCGCCAACCAATCTTCCGGCCCGGCTTACCAACAGTGAAGCCCGGTGTGCCGACTGGCACCACAAAGGTCGATAGACCCCTCGGACCAAGCTCCGGGTCAGTCACGGCGACAAAGGTCGTGACGCCGTGCAGCGCAGTGCCGGCATTGGTCGAAAACACCTTGGATCCCGAAAGTACGAATGAGTCGCCATCCTCGACCGCGCGCATCTTGACGCTGGCGACGTCCGAACCGCCGCTCGGTTCGGTGACCCCGAAAGATGCAATCATCTCGCCCCGGCACAGCGGCTCAAGCCACTTGCTCTTGATCTCGTCTGATCCGTAGCGGGCAATGGTGGTCATCGGCGCACTGTTGCAGAGATAGATCGCTGCGAAACCAGGCTCAATACGGGCAAGCTGCTCGGCAACAATCGCCGCCCCACGGGTTCCGAGGCCGCCTCCGCCGTAGTTGGGATCGTAAGCCGTTCCCATGAAACCGAGTGCCAGAAATTCCTTCATCAACGCGGTCGGAAATTTGTGCTCATCAGCAAAGGCCTTGATGTTCGGACGTAACGAACCTTCCGCGAATTGCTGCAATCCATTGCGGAGCATGGTTTCGTCTTCGTTCAAATCAAGTAGCATCGTCCCTGTCCTGCTTGTTGTATCGGTCTTCGTTGCGACTCAGCGACGGTATTTGGCGAGAGTCTGCTGTGCGGCGGTTTCTCGGCAATTATCGAGAAAAAGGCGATTGGCTTCGAAATCCATCGCCTCCGCATCTTCCATCAGGTAGTTCGAGAAGAAACGCTTGGTTGCACGCACCGCAGGCTGCGGCAGCTTCGCGATCTTCTCCGCCATGGCGAATGCAGTCTCGAGTGCCTTGCCGTCGTCACAACAATAGTCGACGATCCCCATGTCGCGCGCGGCTTCACCATCGAGCGGTTCAAGGCAGAAGCAAAGCTGACGCGCCCTCACCAAACCAATTCGGGACACCAGGGACTTGATGCCCCACGGCGTCAGCCAGCCGTGCGGCACCTCGGGTAGACTCCATTGCGACCCTCGCCCCGCGACAACAATGTCGCAACTTGTCGCGAGCGTGAATCCGCCACCAACCGCGAACATCTCCACGGCTGCAATCACCGGCGTATCCAGAAAGCCTATCAGCCGGCCGAGATCGGCACACTCCTGCTCGAAACGCCCCATGGCTTCGAGATCAAGATTCCCAATGAATTTGAGATCGCTTCCAGCGGAAAACCCCGGCGCGGCGCCAACCAGCACGATCGCCGCGATATCCTTGTCTCGATCGAGTTTGAGAAGCGCATCCTTCACACCATCGACCAGCGCCTGATCCATGGCATTACGACGCGCCGAACGCAGCAGGGTGATCGTCGCGACCGCGCCATTTCTCTCAACATCAACAACGCTATCTACGTGACCCATTACTTTACTTCTCTACTCGTCGCGATATCGCCGTTATGTTCCAAGGTACATCTGCTTGACCTCGGGTGTTTCGGAGAGCTTTTTGGCGTCTCCGCTCATCACGATGCTGCCCGACTGAAGAATGTAGGCCCGGTCTGCGCAGCCGAGAGCCATCATTGCGTTCTGCTCAGCCAGCAGGATCGCCAACCCCTCGCTCGCCAGATTTCTGACGATAGAACCCAACTCCTCGATGATAATCGGTGCGAGACCCAGCGTCGGCTCGTCGAGAAGCATGACCTTGGGCCTGGACATCAGGCCGCGGCCGATAGCCAACATCTGCTGTTCGCCACCGGACATAGATCCTGCGCGCTGAACGCGTCGCTCTCTAAGACGCGGAAACATCGCGAAGATCCGCTCGAGATCGTCATCAACATCATTGCGATCGGCACGATGATAAGCGCCCATCAGCAAATTCTCGTTGACGGTGAGTCGCGGGAAAATCTGCCGCCCCTCCGGCACCAGCACCAGCCCGGATTGAACACGCTCCACTGTCGGCTGCGGAGAGATGTCCTTGCCGCCGAATTCGACCGTTCCGGAATCGGCCTTCTTCAGGCCTGCAATTGTGCGGAGAGTCGTAGACTTGCCCGCGGCGTTCGAACCGATAAGAGTGACGACCTCCCGCTCTCCGAGCGAAAGACTGACATCACGCAAGACCTTCTGCTTGCCGTAGCTGACATTGAGATTCTTCAGATCAAGCATGTTTCTTGCCCAAATAGGCGGTTACGACCGCGTCGTCGGCGAGAACTTCGGCGGTGGTTCCGGAAGCGATAACAGCTCCGTGGTGCAGAGCGATGGAACGGTCGGCCAAACGGCCGAGAAATCCAACCTTGTGGTCGATAATGCAGAGCGTCACGCCATGCGTTTTCAAATCGCGAAGTACTGCATCAAGATTGGTGATCTCGTCATGGCCGAGACCTGATGCCGGCTCGTCCAGCAGCAGAAGCTCCGGGTCACAGACCATTCCCATCGCCACGCCGAGCATTTTTTCACCGCCATAGGACAAGGCACCGGCCTCATCGTTCCGATGCTTGTAGAGCCGGCAGAGCTCCAGCATCTGGTCGATCTTCTTGCTGAGCGTCTTCTCCAGATCGGCTGTCGCGCCCTTCCCGAGCAGGGTCAGCAAGCGTCTTGGGCCAAGCGCCCGCTTGACGTGAAGATGACATGCAATGCGCATGTGCTCGGCAACAGTCAGTTCCGGGAAGAGCTGAGGATTCTGGAAAGTCTTCACCAGCCCCTGCTGCGCGACCTGGAACGGCGTGAGGGCGTTGATGTTTTCGCCCTTCCAAACGATCTCGCCGCTCGTCGGCTTCAAGATGCCGGCGATCAGACTCAAGGTCGTGGTCTTTCCCGAACCGTTGGGTCCGAAAATCCCGATGATCTCGCCACGCTCGATACCGAACGAGACATTGGAAACGGCGGTGAGACCACCAAAGCGTTTTGTGAGGTTCTTGATATTAAGCAGCATTTTTTCTGCTCGACAAAAGACCCATGATGCCCTTCGGCATGACGAGGATCACGAAGATGAGGATTGCGCCGTAGAGCGCGATTCGAAGTTCAGCACTGAGCTCGATCATGTGAGGCAGTGCGGTCAGCAACAATGCGCCGATGACAGGACCGATCAGCGAGTTGATGCCGCCGAGCAAAACCATCGCCACGATATCGAGACCAAGGGTGATCGAGAAATAGTGTGGTTCAACAAACCCGGCGTAGAAACCGTAGAATGCGCCCACCAGGCCAGCCAGTGCGCTGCCGATGGCGAAGCTGAGCAGCTTGTACTTGAAGACATCGATGCCGAGTGTCTCTCCCAGCTGGTCGTTAAGCCGGATCGCGGCGAGACATTGACCGATCCATGAGCCGAGAACCCGCTGGCAGATGACGTAAACAATGACCAGCAACGCCAGAGTGACGTAATACCAGGAGAAACCGCTCGAGAACGTAAGCGAGCCCCATGGCGTCCACAGCGATGGTTTCTCCACCACGGTGATGCCCAGCGAACCATTGGTAACGCTATTCCAGTTCAGCGTGATCAGACGCAGAACTTCTGAAAACGCCATGGTTACCACGGCGAAATAGAACTCTTTCAGCTTGAAGCGAAAGCAGATCGTTCCGACGATCAAGGACAGCGCAACCACCAGAGCCAACGCACATGGAATGGCCAACCAGAAATCCCAGCCGAACGAAGTAACGAGAATTGTTACGACATAGGCGGATACACCGAACGATGCTGCGTGAAACATCGAGAGCTGACCGGTGAATCCGAAGATCAGGTTGAAGCTCACGGCCAGGGACGCGGCCATAAAGCCATAGATCGCGATCGCTAGCGTAGAATCGCTTTTTACGAACCAGGGCGCTATCAGCGCAACCAGCAGACCGCCGAGGATAGCGAGTCTCATGACTTATCTCCAAACAGCCCGCTCGGGCGAACAAGAAGGATTGCGATGAGGAAAACGAGCCCATACGCGTCGCGGAAGGCGGATGGAAAGAAGACCGATCCGATGTTCTCGCTCACACCCAGAATGATGCCGCCGCCAAGCGCGCCAATGACGCTGCCGACACCTGCAAGAATTGCAGCTTCAACAGCTTTCAGGATGTAGGCCGCACCGATGGTCGGCTCCAGCGAATACATGCTCGCATAGAGACCGCCGCCCAGCCCCGCCAAGGCCGTCGAGTAAACGACAACGATGGTTTGCAGCCGCTCGGTGCGAATTCCCATCAAGGCCGCTGCTTCCGGATTCTGCGCATATGCGAACGCGGCGCGGCCGAGCCATGTGCGGGTCAGCGCCAGATACGTGCCGAAAATGATTGCCAGGAAGACGAGACAGACGACGACCTTGATCTTCGGCAAGAACAGCCCTGCGATCTGGAATGCGCCGGGCATCACGTAAGTGAGATCCTTTGGTGTCGTCGTAAACGCCGCCAGAACGAGCGCTTCAAACACCGAGATCAGACCGATCGAAACCAGAAGGCCGTTAACGAGATTTCCGCGCGTGAAGCGGAAAAGCGTCAAGTCGGATATATAGCCGACGACGCTGACGATCAGAACTGCGCCAATCACCGCCACGGGATATGGAAGATGACTGACGTCATAGAGATACCAAGTGCTGTAGGCTCCGAGCATCATGAATGCGCCGAGCGCAAAGTTCACGATGCCGGTGAGGCCGAATGTCAGCGTAACGCCCAACGCGATGATGCCGTAAAGCGATCCGACAATGATGCCGTTGAGCAGCTGACCTAAAATAAGCTGTGTCATGGACAAGAATACCCGTTGCGGGCTGGCACCGCGAAAAAAGCCAACTTGTGTACAGGAAGCGACGGGGAGCAGCGCACAGGATCGATCCAGGCGCTGCTCCCCGCATTCTCGCTACTTGGTCGGGTCGAACTTGACGACTTCGATCGTGCCGCCCTTGCGCACATGTACGACGTCGAACCCGAACACGGCCTCGCCAGTGCTGTCGTACTTGATCTTCCACAAACCGTCATAGGTCATATCCGAAAGCGCCTTTCGGATCTTGGCGACGTCACTGACCGTTCCTGCCTTTTGCATAGCCTCAACCAGCATATAGACGTGGTCGTAACAGGAGGACGAACAGAGCGGAGCCTGATCATACGGGAAGTCGCGCTTGTGAATCTTCTTGTAGCTCTCGATGAAGGCCTTGGTCTTTGGCTCGGTCTTCTCGGCTTCTTCAAAATATTTCGGCACATAGGCAATGTAATCCGCAATCGAATCCTTGTTCTTGAGTGCCGGGCCGATCGAACCACGCACAAGGAAGAAGCGATTGCCGAAGCCAGACTCGGTGGACTGGCGCACGATGTCATAGAGCACCGCGTCCGAATAACCTGGGAAAAGGATATCAGGCTTGCCTGATGCGAGCTTCGCGAGCACAGCGCTGAAATCCTTCGTGCCGGGCTCGAAGAGTTCGACTTGCAGTTCGATACCTGCATCCTTGAACAAGCCGGTGTAGATATCCACTGCTGTCTTGCCGAATGCGTCGTTCTGGAAGAGCATTGCCACCTTCTTGGTGTTCAGCTTCTTCAGGTAGTCGACCATCAACTTGCCAAAGCCGTTTGACCCCGCGTCCCAATTCCAGGTCCGCAGCAGATAATCATGATCCGGCTTGCCGAGGGCGTGGTGAGCGGAGGTCGCACCAGCGAACATCAGGAACTTTCCGTTGTTCTGGTTCGCAATCGGCTCGATGGCATTGAAAACGTTGGTCAGGAACGGTCCGAAAACGAACTGGACATTCTCTTCCATCATCTTGCGGAATTGAACGGTGGCTTCGCGAGGCTCACCGCGCGTATCCATCTGCAGCAGCTGAATCTTGTAGGTCTTGTCGCCAACCTTGAATCCGCCCTTGGCGTTGATCTCCTCGACCGCGACCTTCGTGCCCTGCGCGGACATCCACCCGTATGTAGCTGTCGCACCCGTCAGCGCTTCGATCTGGCCGAGCTTGACGGTCTCCTGCGCATGAACAGCTTGATTAGAGAACATCGCTGCTGCGGCAACCGCCGCAAGCACACACGTTTTCTTGAAACTCAACATGAACTTCTCCTCCCAAAGTCGTCTTGTATTATTTAACTGACGTACTAGTAATATATTACAAAGGAACCGTCAATGCTCCGATATGGGATCCGGCTTGATTGAAATTTGAGGCTGGAACAGTTGCTTCCGGTCTGGTCGAAGCAATGTCCCTAGGCTAACCAACGCGTCCGGTAATGTGGTAATATTCCGGATTCCTAAAGCACTTACTTTGCTCCAGGCGCTCATTATCTAAATGGCTAAGAAACACGAGATTTCACTTCCACCCGCGTCACAGGCTGATATCGCTCATCAGCGGCTGGAAGAGATGATCGTTACGCTGCAGCTCCCTCCCGGAAGTCATTGGTCCGAGGAAGGTCTTGCCGATCAGATCGGGATTGGACGCACTCCTGTGCGCGAAGCTGTCAAACGGCTTCAGGCCGACTACCTGGTCAGCATCCTGCCGCGGCACGGACTGATGATAACCGAGATCAACGTTCACGATCAGCTAATGGTTATTGAGTTCCGGCGTGAACTCGAAGCCTTTATATCCAAGCGTGCAGCCCTCCGGATTACAACATCCGACAAGGAGTTGCTGGCCACGGCAGCACGAGAGATCGATACGGCAGGCGTTAAGGGCAACCTCGAGAAATACCTGCGGGAAGTCTTCAACGCCAATCAGTTGATTGCGAAAGCTGCGGGCAATCCGTTTGCTGCGCGGTCAATTTCCCCGCTGCATGCCCTGTCTCGCCGATTCTATTACAGGTATGAGGAAGACCTTCAGAACCTGCGCGCAATGGGCGGACTTCACGCTGACCGTGCGCGAGCGGTTATCCAGCAGGACGAACATTTAGCTGTGGAGAAGGCCAACGCGCTTCTGGACCAGATCGAAAGCTACACCCGGAAAATATTCAATTTGAGCGTTGCCGCTAGCTAGTTGCGGCAACGCTCGCAGCTTTTAGCTCGCCTGTGCTTTTGCCACAGGCTCTGAAAAGAAAGCTGCATCCATTTCCTTCAATTGATCGGAAATGTGCAGCGGCGCAAACTCCATCTGGTCCAGAACATCACGCCGAACGTCGATACCGGGAGCGATCTCGGTGAGGACAAGTCCTTTTGCAGTCACGTCAAACACAGCACGCTCCGTCACGACCTTCGCAGTCTGGCCGCGAAGAATTCCCGAGGACACCGAGTACGTGAGGTGTTCGACGGCTGGGACGAACTTGCGGACCTTTCCTTCCTTGATGATGCGAAGGCCGCCGTTTTCAAACGCGACTTCCAGTCCGCCGGTTGTAAATGTTCCTGTAAAGATCAAGCGCTTTGCGTTTTCTGCGATATCAATGAACCCTCCGGCTCCGGGATTTGCCACCCCAAACTTCGACACGTTGACGTTACCCTTTTCATCAAACTGCGCGAAGGCCAGCGCGGCAAACTCACACAGACCACCGTCGATCGCGTCGAACTGATAAATTCCATCGAGTATCGCATCCGGATTCAGATTTGCAGAGAACTGCCAGCCGGACATGACAATGCCACCATATGACCCGTGTTCGGTGGTGAACCAGTAGTCCGGCAGTTCTCCGGTGGCGAACTTTCCTTGCTCGGCCATCACCAGCGGGACGTCGGCGGCGGCGCCGAATCCAAAAATTGAAAGCTCTCGTTTGCGAACTTCCTTGGCCGCGCGCATGGCAACGACTTTGTCAGCCGACATCGGGATCGGCGGCAACTGCGATAAGGGCTTGCGCATCCCGCCAAAGTAAGCGGGGTCGAACTTCACATCCGTCGTCATCATCATTTCAGGATCGATGACAACCGCATCCACAAACATCCCGGGAATCCGAACTTCGCTCGCTGGGCGAGTTCCGTGAGCAGTCTGACGGCGAACCTGAGCAATCACCCGGCCCCCGCTCGCTTTAACCGCCAGCGCCAACGCAATATTCGAGGATACGAGGGCATCGTTTTCAAACGAAAGATTTCCATACTCATCCGACGACGATGCACAAATGAATGCGATGTCGAGCTTCCATGCCGGATAAAACAGATAGGGCTGGCCTTCGAATTCGATACGCTTGACCAAGTCGTCCTTGGCTCGCTCGGTGAACCGTCCACCGCCATTCTTCGGATCGATATAAGTATCCAAACCGACACGCGTCATGTAGCCGGGGCTCCGGCGCGCGACCTCGCGCAGCCAGTGCATCGTCGCACCGATCGGCCAGGAATAGGCCTCGATCTTGTTTTCGCGGATCAGCCGCATCAGTTCGGGCCGTTTACCGGTCGCAGGGTCGACCGGATTGATGTAGGAACCGCCGACAATGCGCTTCATCAGCCCTTCCTGGGCGACATGGTCCATCCCTTTGATACCCTGAGCGTCCCCGGTCCCGACTGGAAAGTAGAATGTCAGATTGCGCGGCGCTGCCTCTTTGCGGAATCGGTCTCCGAGCGCCTTGAGCAAGGTATCGGGCGTTACCCATCCAATCACACCAACACATCCCACCGAAGATCCATCGGGAATGGACGCTACTGCCGTGACGGCATCAACAATCTTGCTCATGACTTCACCGTGAACCGCTCGAAAGTTTTCTTAGAACTGGGGGACTCGCAATTCAGCGCGAATTCGCGCGACGCGACTTCATCGAGACGCTCGGCATCCGCCATGATGAAGGGCTCGAAGAACCGCTTTGTGGAGGCGATGGCCTCCGGCGGCACGGCGGCCAGATCAGTGGCAACCTCAATTGCATGAGACAACGCCGAACCTGGTTCTGCCAGATCATCGACAAGCCCAATTCGCTGAGCCTCGACAGCATCGATAGGCTTGGCGCCCCACGTTAGCCGCCGAGCCTTGACCGGCCCCACACGCGCGATAAGGGCCATCAATCCCCAAGGCGGAAGCCAGCCATTCGGTGCTTCGGGAAGATGCCAGCGCGCATTGGATGCGCTCACGACGACGTCGCACGATGCGGCGAGAATAAACCCACCGCCGAGCGCATAGCCCTCCACCGCGGCAATGACCGGCTTCGCCGGTAGCCCATGGCTCGCGCGAAAGCGGCAGTGACCGCCTCGTGATGACACATCTCGGCGATAGACAGCCCTGCCAGCTCCTTCAGATCGCTCCCCGCACAGAAAGCAGGTGACGTTCCTGTCAGCACGATCGAGCGTACATCCGCGTTGTGCTCTGCCTCAGCGAGAGCGGCGCCGAGTTGCGCCATCAACGCGGAGCCTAGCGCATTACGGCGCTGAGGGCGGTCGATGGTTACAATCGCCACCGCGCCCTGTAACTTGAGCTTTATCATTTCAGTTCGTCCTATTGACCGATCCGGGCGCCATCGGCATTTACGGCAGCGCGGACGTCCTGCCCGCGGATCTCGCGGGGCGACAGGTTGTTGCGGACAGCAATAACTGCTGCATGCCCGATGGCGTGGCCGTAGGAGAAACATTGCGCAGTTACACGCGCGGACGCGACCGCCTCATGCTCCGCTGACAGACAGCGGCCTGCGACCAGCAACCCCTCGCCTCGCTCGGGTACGAAGCAACCATATGGCACTTCATAATAGTCGTTGAGCAGCCACTCGACCTTCGGCTTTTCACCCGAATGAAGTTCGATAGGCCATGGTGAAACAGCGATACCGTCAGCGAACTTCGTTCCCTGCACAACATCCGAGTTCATCAGGCGCTTGACGCCAGAGACTTGACGCGTCTGGCGCACGCCAACCTGAACACCCGTATCATTGAGGAAAGCATTCTCGCATCCGGCCAGATTATCGCGGAAAAACCGCGCATATTCCCGCGCCTGAAGCCGTCCTTCGATCTCCGCATCGGTAAAGTCGCGGGCGAACAACGTATTCAGTTCGCGGCCGTCGGGACCGATCACGCGCGTACAATTGCAGAGCAGTTCGTTTGGACGGGTTGTCGCGAACAACCAGATTTTCGCGCGCGGCAGCACATAGTCACCGGCATTGTGTTTGGCCCGGATCATTGCCGAAATTTTTTCCGGCATGATCGTATCAGCTCCGTACTCAGCGATAAAACGGTCAACATCGACGCCGAGCATCCGGAAAATCATGGTCGGATTTTGGACGCGGCCCTGGTCGCCGACAAAACTCGGCAGACCGGCCATGGCGACAACATCCGCGTCACCGCTGGCATCAATGACGATCTTGGCGCGCGCATCGAGCGGCCCTTGTTTGGTCCACACATTGAGACCTGCAACGCGATCTCCATCCATGTGGACGCCCGTCGCGACAGCGTGGAAAACGATATCGACACCTGCTTCACGCAGCATCGCGTCGGCAGCTTCGCGCCAGACATGCGGATCATGCACCCGCGCCCAAGTCTTTCCGTACAGGACCGGATCAGCGAGACCGCCCATAGCCTCCAGACGACGGCAAAATTCGTCGGCGAAGCCAAAGACAACCTGCTTGGGACCCGCCGCAACATTATTGGTTGCCTCATAAAGGCCGCACACCGTGCCGGAAAGACCTGCAACGGCACCGCCACCACAAAACCCGTACCGTTCGATCAGTGTGACCTTCAACCCTTGCCGAGCCGCCGATATCGCAGCCGCGACGCCAGCTGCGCCGCCACCAACCACAACGACATCCGTATCAATGCGAGCAGAATTGCGGTTGTCCAAGGCTTTAACCTCTGATATTTTACTAATGCACTATTGGTATTTTATAAGAGAGCCCATCAGCTAACGCAACTCAAAAATCGGATCGACTGTTAAAGGACGCAAACGAACCGCCGCGAGACCGCCCCGGGCAGGAAATCTTCGCGACATCTCACACGAGAAGACTGTCCAAATGGACCGCTCCACATGAACGAGGCTAAAGTTGGGGGCTGGAAATTGCCTACGACCGTGCAGCGCGCCGTGGGCTTCACCCTACCGCAGCTACGCTCGTTCGGATCAATAAGCGGCGCAAGCGCGACCTGACATTCGATCACAGCATCCAGTTGAATCCGGAGTTGGCGCACTCCGACGAGTTTGGCCCGCTACAAGTCGGCGATTTGGCGGCTGATAGTGCAGAGTTCCAGCTATCGCAACATTCATAACGCGGCTGCCTCACTCTTGGCATCGATGACATAAAAGATCGCTTCCACTTCGACGGCAGCACCCAGCGGCGATGAACTGCACCCGACAGCCGCGCGGACATGCTTGCCGCGCTCGCCAAGAGCATGAATCAGAAGGTCGCTTGCGCCGTTCACAACGCTCGCATGCTCAGTCGTGATGGGAGACTGCGGCGATCCGCTCAGCCACATGGCGGCTGTCAGTTTCGAGAGCAGGTTCGCGCTGCAATCATTGCGTCAAGCGCGCCCAACCAAGGCAGTCATAAGAAGCGGACTCGCCCAATCGAACAGGCGACTATACAGGTCGATGAAGGTATTCGGTTCGCCAACCAGAATAGCAGCGGAGGTCGCTAATCCTGTTTAGGATGCGAGCCGCCGATGATAATGTGGCGGGCGCGTCGTGCCTAGCCGTTACAGGCATCCAAATCTTTCAGTGTAACCGGCGATGTCCGCGTAATCGTCGCACCACTACTAGATTCACTAATCGTCAACGTCGCGACAAAGAGCCGAGCGGGCAAATCATAGTTCCGCTGAGATTCATGGATACCGCTATCAGCAAATCGCTTTTATCGAATTCCAATCAATCTTGGCACACTCAACTGCCAAGAAATCCCATCACGCGTTTTCTCGTCTCGTCACTGCCCATAAGTGTCCAGATGCCTTCGATCTCGGCTTGCGCACCCTGCGGCTGTTTTTGAACGGCAAGATGAATGCAGCTTTTTGCAACTCTCTGTGCATCGGGAGAAAGACTCGCCGTTCTGGTCACGATCTCCGCTGCGCCGCGCTTGAAATCCGCCGCCTCGAACGCCCACTGAACGAGACCAATGCGCTCAGCCTCCCGCCCGTCAACCACATCGCCGCTCAAGATGATCCGCGCGGCAATCCCTTCGCCACACAATTGTGTAAGCCGCTGCGTGCCCCCGGCGCCGGGCAGCAGGCCGACCTTGGCCTCTGGCAATCCGAGCTTGGCTCCGTGCGCGGCGATCCGCATATCGCATGCCAGCGCGAGTTCGAGTCCTCCTCCCAGTGCGTGCCCCTCAATTTCTGCGATGGTCACAACAGGTAATGCAGCAAGGCGATTATAAACCTCATGAAAACGCTGCACTGTCGCCTTCATCTCATCGGCACCTGATCCCGTTGCCAATCGGCCGCCGATCAACCTGAGATCAGCTCCGGCCGAGAAGACTCGACGCTCGCTGCAGATGCGGAGCACCGAGATCACCGACTTTGAGACCACGGCGTCGAGGGCAGCGTCCAATCGGTCAAGCAGCACATCGTCGATAGCGTTCATCGGCCCATGATGCAGCATCAGCGTCGCAACAGAGTCTTCACAGGTCAGCGTCAGGCATGACGACGCTGTGGACGGTCCTTGATTCATATCGCTGCTTCCCAGAATGACGAATCGGCTACCCTGATTGCGGATGTCGATTATGCATCAATGTATTGCTTCATATTGCGAATGGCAATTGTACCAATGTATTGATATAGTGTTTGTATGCCTGATTTCGAGGATTTGACGATGGCACTCGCCGCAGCACCCGCAAAATCCGGCGTCGAGTTCGACGTCGCCAACAGGGTCTTCTTTCGGCTTTATCAGGCATCCAACCTGATGCACAAACAGGGCACTCGCTATGTCGAAGCGTTCGGCACCACCACGCAGCAATGGGCGGTTCTAGGTGCACTTGCACGGCCATTGGTCCAGCACGACGGCATGACCGTCAAAGACCTGATCGAGTTTCTTGACGTCAGCCGGCAGAATCTCACGATCATTTTGGATCGACTTGAAGCACGCGACTGGATCAAACGCGTCAAGGACAAGGACGACGGCCGCAGCCGGCGCATTCATCTGACCAGTACGGGCACATCGATCTGGGCCGGTATGCAGGAGCCGATTGAAGCTTTCTATTCCGCCGCCCTGACCACCTTTAGCCAGGACGACCAAGTTACGCTGTACCGGCTACTCGACCGTCTTAAAACAGCTCTGACCAAAGTCTAGAGCCGCACCTTTTTACGAGAACGCCTGAATGCCTGTGATGGCGCGGCCGAGGATGAGGGCGTGGATATCGTGGGTGCCCTCATAGGTGTTCACGGTCTCAAGGTTCTGCGCGTGGCGCATCACGTGATATTCTGATGAGATGCCGTTGCCGCCGTGCATGT
>JAFKER010000003.1 GCA_017308595.1 Afipia sp. | reverse complement strand
CTCGATGATCTGCCGGGCCTCGTTGAGGTTGGCGAACAGGTGTTCGTTGAGGCACTCGTCTCGCAGGCGGCCATTAAAGCTCTCGACGAAGCCGTTCTGCATCGGTTTGCCCGGCGCGATATAGTGCCACTCGATGCCGAACTCCTCCTGCCAGGCCAAGACGGCGTTCGACGTGAACTCGGTGCCGTTGTCGCTAACGATCATCCGCGGACAGCCTCGGCTTTCGATAACCTGCTCAAGTTCACGCAGCACCCGCAGAGCGGTCAGCGACGTGTCGACGACAAGGCCTAGGCATTCCCGGGTGAAGTCGTCGACCAAGGTCAGGATACGGAAGCGCCGACCGCTGGCAAGCGTGTCCATGACGAAGTCGAGCGACCAGCGCAGGTTCTGATCCTGGGGGATTGTCATCGGTGCCCGCGTGCCGAGCGCCCGTTTGCGACCGCCGCGCTTGCGCACCGACAGCCGCTCTTCTCTGTAGAGTCGATAGAGCTTCTTGTGGTTGATCCGGATACCTTGCCTGGCCAGTAGCAAGCCCAGGCGGCGATAGCCGAACCGCCGTCGTTGCGAGGCTAGTTCCTTCAATTTGATCCGCAACGCTGCGTCGTCGGATCGTGTCGACGCGTAACGATAGGTCTTCGGCTGCAACCCGACCAGATTGCAGGCCCGCCGCTGCGAGTAGCTCTTCTCACTGACCGCCCAGGTCACAGCACGTCTCCGCAAGCTGGGCGTCAGAAGTTTTTTCCGAGCATCTCCTTCAGCGTCGACACGTCCAGCATCGACTCCGCCAGCAGCTTCTTCAGTTTGCGGTTCTCTTCCTCCAGCGCCTTCAGCTTGCGCGCCTCGGAGATCTCCATGCCGCCATAGCGCGAACGCCACTTATAGACAGATCGCTCGCCGAAACACCAGCGGCATGCTCCTTCAAAACCTTGATGATCTGCTCTTCCGTGAACCTGCTTTTACGCATCCTCTGTCTCCTCAATGGAGAACAGAAATCCTAACTCAAAATCGAGGGCGTTTCAGGGGTGCAGGTCACACGTATTGGCCGGGAGACACGCCTACATGTTTTAGAACGTAATTTTCGTCCAGATGACTTTTCTGGGTTTCAATCGTGAGGCGCCCCCCTCCGGCATAGCGTCCCGTGCATTAACCGCGAGATTGACCAAAACGCTCGTCAGCTCGTTTGGATCGACGTGGACCCGCCAAATTCCTCCAGCCAAAATCGTCTCTAATTGGATTGCAGTGCCGATCGCATGGCGAAGCAGCTCTGAAGCTTCAGCTACCAACCTGTTCGGGTCCACGATCTGAGGTTGAAGAGGCTGCTGGCGCGAGAATGCGAGCAACCTTTGCGTCAATGCGGCAGACCGCTTGGCGCCGTCCATCGCAGCATCCAAGTATCTTCGAGCCTGGCCATTCGTCGGGTCCATCCGGCGACTGAGGAGTTCCAGAGAACCAGTAACGACAGCCAACATATTGTTGAAATCGTGCGCTATCCCGCCGGTCAACTGCCCGACAGCTTCCATCTTCTGAGACTGACGCAATTGGTCTTCAACAACTGCTAAGGCGTCGCCCTTCAGCTTCTCATCCGTTATGTCACGGCCGTACGCATAGACGAGACCGCCTTCTAAACTTGTATTCCACGATATCCAGCGAACCTCGCCGCTTTTGGAAATATAGCGATTTTCAAACGCCGTTAAATGTTCGGCTGTCCGAGCGGCGTGCAGACCGCTCTGCGTGCTTGTGACATCGTCGGGATGAACAAACTCCCTGAACGTTCGGCCCACGACCTCGTCAGCAGCGTGCCCGAGAATCTGTTGCCAAGAGGGACTGATCGATTGGAACGTCTCGTCGGGTCCCACGACCACAATGAGATCTCGGGAGTTCAACCAGACGCGATCCGCCCGCCTCCGCTCTAACTCAAGTGAATCAACGTTCGCTAGCGCGCCCGCAATCTGGCCTGCGATAAGCTGCCCGAACCCTGCCAGCCCTTATCATCTGGCCGATGCGGATTAAGGCCCAATACAAGTGCACCATAGATGCGCTCAATTCCCTGTATCGGGATCAGGACAGCCTCTTTTGGAGGAATCTTCCAAGCTCCTACAGGAGCCGAACGTGCCCCCATTTCGTCGAGCGCAATGCGGTGAACAGTGTCTTTTCTTTCAATCGAGCCGAATGGCCACCTCGTATCGACCAAGGTTTCAGCGTCTTGCGTGCAAGCACTGCCGCTCCAATCGCCACTATCGTCGAGCATATATAGGAGGCCAAATGGGAAGTCCTTGCGGTATTCGCTGAACATCCACATCGTCGCGGTGATAACATCATGCCGACTGGTAACACCTATCAGCTTATCAGCGAGAGAGCCGAGCTTCCGCAAACGACGCTCGCTGATCACTCGCTCGGTTTCTTCAGTAACGACGCACATCAAGCCGTCTACACGGCCTTGGTCATTACGAAGAGGGCTATATGAGAAGCTATGATAGGTTTCTTCTGGGTATCCGTTACGCTCTAAGAGTAGCAGCAGATCTTTATCCCACGTAGCCACACCATCAATCAGAACGCTCCGGACACGGTCTTCAACATCGCTAAAGACCTCTTTCCAAACTTCACGCATAGGCCGGCCAAGAGCATAAGGATGCTTTTTGCCAAGAGTGGGCACGTAGGCGTCATTGTAAAAGAAGGCCAGTTCAGGTCCCCACCCCAGCCACATCTCGAACCGGGACGTCAGCATCATTTGGAGCGGAATCTGAAGCCCTTTTGGCCAATTCTCCGGGGATCCTAGACTGCTTTTTGACCAGTCGTGAGCCCGCATGAGCTGGCTTAAATTGCTCTCACCAGGAAATATCTCGTTCAACGACGAACCGACGTGGTATTTCTATAATATCGGATAACGGTCGAGCGCGCGCACAGTTCGACCGTGTCCAAAATATTCTGGGGGCTGAAGCGCGGGGCGCCCAGAAAGCATCGCGGCAGTTGGCTGGCATCGCCACGAAAGGGAGGGCAATATGCTTGATGCGCGCAAGGCACCGACCGAAAGTTCAGTTAGTCAGCCCGACCGGCCGGGGCTGGGGCAGAACATGAGCTGGCCGGTCGGGCCCTAGCCGCCTGCAAGGCGCGTTCACTCTCAAATGTTGCGGCTGCAGCCATCGCGACCTTTAGAGCGGCTCAGATTTCGTCTTGCTATCGGCCGAGCAAGCTGGAGCGGATCCGCAAGTTTTCACGTAACCTAAGCCAACGTGTTCCAGTTTTTGGAACCGCAGTATTCTCAGCGGACCGAAGCGATTCGCTCTGACCACAGATGCCCGTTACGCACGCTTTACGGAGGGGTTCATGGTCAATCAAGCTACTCAGTTAGCTGAGTATGTCAGCCAGATGTGCTTTGAGCTTCACAAGCTGGCTTCAACCACAACCGAACTCAGTTTCGAGAAGGCGGGTCGCATAGTACTGGCTACCGCTCGCCGGGATAGCCGTGCGTAGGCGGATCGGTAGCGGAAATCTTCGTCGCCCGCAGCGCGACCAGATGGCTCCGCTTATATGGATAGCCTCGCATCTTCGAGCAGTCCTTGCAGCGCATCCAGCGCTCGAGTTCGTGGACTGGGGTTTCCTTTGGCCGGCGCACAATTGTTAGGTCCACGGTGCTGTGGGTTTCGCAGCCGAGGCACTTCACCTCAAGAAAGCACAGCCGGGCGTTCAGGGCGTCAGCGATCGTCGGGGAGGGCTGGGCCGGGCCGCCGTAGCCGAGCATCCGCAGCGTCCACGCCTGGCAGGCGAGAATATCCGCCTCACGCCGCGCGTGCTTGGCCTTCTCGGCCGCCGCGGCGATGCTGGATCCGAACAGCCTCTCGCGGGACTTTGTGCTCATGCCGCGCATTCAAGCGCGCGCAGGGGTGGAGGTAAATAGTCCTATCTGTGGTGGGTGTGAAAGCGATCGCCACAGCCGGTCGGGGCGGGGAACACGCGAAAGGCCGAGGGCATTCTTTGGAACGAGATCGCAGCGCCATCATTGGAAGCTCGTCCGCAAGGACACATCATGCATGCGTCCCCTGTGACCGCGTCGGGTTTGCCTCCCTGCTTTCCCGGCGCGGTTTCTCCTGAGGTTGACCCGCCCATCCGTCTCCCGGCCTCAGGCCTCTCGAAGACCTTCGCAATTTGGCTGGAGACAACGACGCATGCCGCGGCACGAGGCAAATTGGACTTCAGTCCGTTAAAGCCCTGAATGTGGGTAACAAAGCTTCAAGTTCATGCAAGACCGCGTGAGCTTCTCATCGATCTATTAGCGGCGTCGGCGCAAGATCGATCCGATCACGCATGAATTGAGCTAGCCCTTCGACCCTAAACTTGAGTTGTTCATCTCGCTTCGGATCGACCGTCAAGAACGCCACTTTCCACGATCTTCCGTCAGGCCAAATCATTACTTCAGCCCCCGGCGGCCATCCTAAAATCCCTGCCGCCTCGTTCTTAATTGCGTCTCTTATTTCTGTAGCAGTCTTGAGCGGCTTCATTTCTCTTCTCGGGTGACGCAGCTCCATACCCGATTCGCCCGAGTGATTAGCGTTCCGTCCCTGCATCGCTCCTGTGCTGGACCGGTGCTAAGTCGCATATGCCAACAGGCGCTATTTCAACCGAATCCAAACCGGAGCGTGGTCGCTCGCTCCCTCGTCACCGCGAACGTCCGCGTCTACGCCGCCTTCTAGAAGTCGCGGGGCGGTCGATCCGTCCAAGAGAAAATGATCGAGACGCAATCCGTCATCGCGCTCGTAACGGTTTCGCCAGTAGGTCCAGAAGGAGTAGACGCGTTCGTCGCCGTAAAGCTCCCTAATCGCATCAGTCCATCCTTTACGAATAAGATTCTGAAACGCCTTGCGAGGAGCGGGCTGGATCAACGCATCGTTGTCCCATGATTTCGTCGGATAGATATCCAAATCGGTCGGCGCGACATTGAAATCACCGGCGAGAATTGTCGGTTTTCTTTGCTTTTGTAGTTTCGTGGCGTGGCGGGCCAATCGAGCAAACCATTTCATCTTGTAGTCGAACTTCGGTCCAGGCTGAGGATTGCCGTTAGGCAGATATGTACAGCCTATAACGATGCCTTTGACAGCGGCTTCGATGTATCGGGCTTGCTCGTCGGACGGATCGCCCGGCAGGCGAGGCGTCGTGATAATTGGTTTCTCGCCACGGGAGAGAATGGCGACGCCGTTCCAAGTCTTCTGTCCCGACCAGACAGCGGCGTATCCGGCCCTCTCGAGTTCAGCCTTAGGAAAATCTTCTGTCGCGCACTTGAGTTCTTGCAAACAAACAGCATCAGGCTTGCTGCGTTTTAGCCAGCGAAGAAGGTTTGGAAGCCGTTTGTTGATGTTGTTGATATTGAAAGTTGCGACTTTCATGGGTCATTCGCATGCCGGACATTCATCGCCGAGACTGTCGAAAACGGCGTCCACCGCTTCCACGCATTTGGCTTTGCTCATGCGTGGGTAGCTATCACATTGAGCTAAGGCGTGAGCGTAATCGAGCCCGTGAAAGCTGAAGTTCAGCTTCATGTACCCGCAGTCGGGGCAAGGCTTGATCGCGTGAGCATGCAGGAGAATACGGGTCGCCCACTGCTCGACGGTCTCCTTTGCCATGTCAGTGCGTCGATGACTTGTGCCACTTTTCGAGGTCTGGCTTTTCCGGCTCCTTCTCATCAGGATTCTGAGAGGTTTGTCCCGGCCGCTTCCACGGCTCTTCTGTCCCCTTGGTGGGCGCTGGATCGTTGGGCTTGTCCAGCACGTGAGGGTCGCTCTGTAGATCAGGAGTTTTGGGCATGGGCCGCTCCAATTTAGAGATATCCAATCGCAACAAACGTCGGCCCAGATCGGTTCCCCGTGTCGGGCCAAGCTATTGCGAGTAAATTCCAATCCAGCTAGCAACGGCGCGCCTTTTAATGAACTTGGCCCATATTTCCGTCGGGACCACGCATGAAGTGCTCCCACGGCAACCTTGGATACGCATCAGGACTATCGCGTCCTTCGAAAGATTCGCTTTGCGCATTTTCAGGTCCATTCGTAAGATCGAATAGAGTTTGCTTCCCCCGAACCGGCGCTGAATGCCGTCATTAATCTGATCAAATTTTGGAATGTTCTGCTTTCTTCAACAAGTATGGAGCAGATCATGACCAGACACCGTGAATTTACTCGGCAAGAGCTGTACGATCTTGTTTGGTCCACACCCTTGACAAAGCTTTCGAAGGATTTTGGGTTGTCAGATGTTGGCCTACGGAAGGTCTGCATCAAGCACGAGATTCCCACTCCCCCGCTGGGTTATTGGGCCAAGCTCAACTTTGGAAAGACGGTCCAGCAAACACCGCTTCACGAGCCTGGCGAAGGCGTAAGCAACCGAGTCTTAGTCTCGGTGTTTGCTACGACCGAGTTGCCGGAAGAGGTTGCACAAGCAGAAATCCAGGCGCGGGAGAGACTCACCGAGCCAGTAATCGTCCCTCTCGAAATGCCGGACCGAATTCATCCCTTAGCACAGGCTTTGAAGCGCGCCTTAAGGTCAGCCAAAGCAACCCGCGAGGGCTTTTTGCATACGAAGGGATCGGGAATTGTCACCACCACAATTGGTCAACCCAGCACTGTGCGCGCCGTGCTCCTGATAGATACATTGTTTAAAACCTTGGAGCGGATGAACCATCAGATCAAATCGTCTGATGAGGGCGTCGATATTGTCATCAAAGGCGAGAGAATGCGCCTCGAAATTGGCGAGACGAAAAATAAGCGAGCCCACGAACCCACGAAGTCAGAACTGAAAGCTAAGGCCGACTGGGATGAAAGCCGATCCAAATACCCTTCGCTTTACAGTTCTGACAGGAGGCATTGGTCCACATGGGATCATTTTCCGTCCGGTCGGCTGTCTCTTACGCTAAGCGATCCACTTAGAAGCTCATGGCAGTCAAGCCATCTTCTCGGGCGCTGGCATGATCGTAGGACTACCAGCCTTGAAAGCTACACGAATGCTATCCTGATCGCGATGCTGACAGGAACTGCTATAGTCCGGCACAATCGAATTGCGGCTGAAGCCGAAGCACGTAGACAGCAAGAAGCCCACAAGGCTTGGCTACTTGAGCGCGAGCGGCTACGAAAATTAGAAGAACTAGACCGTTTCATTGAGGAAATGGCTGACGGGTATGCGCGGCTCCGGAAGCTCATGGATTTCCGAGACTATCTGGCAAAGTTTGGATCCGACGGCAGCGGTCACGAACATCATCAGACCTACGTCGCTGCTGTCGATCTTATCGATCGCCTCGAACAAAGCCTCGCTATTGCCGAATTGGATCGGGCCGTCACAAACCTGGACTCGTAAGTGCGACGCCTAACCGCGAAGGTGCATAGAGCTCTATCAATTTGGTATGATCGAGACACATCGGAACGGTTCAAAACGCAAATGAAAATCATAGGCATTGATTTTACGTCGCGCCCGACAAATCGAAAGCCGATCACCTGCGTTCGTTGTTCTCTGAAAGAAAACCTCCTTAGCGTGGAGACCTTAGAATTATGGCCGAGCTTCACGCCTTTTGAGGAGGCTCTCGTCACACCCGGTCCTTGGATAGCGGGCATCGATTTCCCGTTTGGACAATCACGCAAGTTTATCGAAAATATCGGATGGCCGAGATCCTGGGCCCACTATGTCAGACATGCGAATGAGCTTGGGCGAGACGAATTTTGCAAAGCTTTAGACAACTATCGCCAACCCCGTGCATGGCGGGACAAGGAGCATCAGCGAAAGACAGATACCGCCGCGGGATCAATCAGCCCTCAAAAGCTCTACGGCGTGCCGGTAGGTCTGATGTTCTTTGAGGGCGCCCACCGCTTGCTGCGGTCAGGTGTTATGATTCCAGCAGTTCAATCTGGAGACCAATCTCGAATTGTGGTCGAAGCTTATCCGGGATTTCTGGCGAGACAACTCATCGGTCGGACCAGTTACAAAAGCGATAATCCGAAAAAGCAGACCGAGGCGCAACGCCACGCGCGGCGCGACTTGCTGGACCGCTTAATTATCGGTCTTGAAGCAAGCCACGGGCTGCGGGTCAAAGCGCCCGCAACACTCGCAGACGATCCCACCGGTGATCAGTTGGACGCGCTTCTCTGTGCCGTTCAGGCGGCCTGGGCTTGGTCTATGCGGCGCTCAGGTTTTGGCGCTCCTCATGACACGGACGCACTGGAGGGTTGGATTGCTGATCCCGGCGTTTGTCGATTGGCTTAGGCAAAATCTGCAGCTGTTGCAACCAAGTTGAGATGTCACGATTTGTGCAAAGTAGAAATATCATAGGGCGGCCTGTCAGGGGACAGGAGACGGCGCCGCGCCGACCATCGTATCGGAGCGGCGCCGTCCTCTGCGGGAGGATTTTGGGGCTGAGTTGCTGGCTTCGTTCATCCGCAAGGTCCGGTTCTTCATAAGACCGGACTTCTGGCTTGATCGGCGCGGGCCCTTCGGAACAGTGTTGAAGCGAGGTTGACTGTCTTGCCGCTCCTTGATCCAGGCAAGAATCTCGCCGAGGCGCTTGTTCTCGACGATGGCGGCATGACTGACCCGCTGTAGCTTGTCGAAGGCTGTGTAGGGCAATGATCTGCCTTTCCAGCGAACCTCGAGCCGTCCATCCGGAAAGTCATAGATCTCGACCATCTTGCCGCGCAGGCGAACTGCCAAACCCTGAGATCTTAGCGTCAGCTTCATTTGATTGTAGTTCACCACCAGCTGATGCGAGACCTTGCGCTGCTCACGCCAGCACAGAACATCATCGAGATCCTGACGGGGGTCGAGCACGCGATGGAAGTCTTGTTCACGGGCGGGCGGCTTGGCAAAGCGGGCATTGTAGTGAGCGACGAAGCTGGGCAGGAAATCGTTGCCCGCATCGATCGTGCTGATGCCGGCGAGCCGCAGCTCCTTCACCAGGCGATCCTGCAACGTATGGTGCGCACGCTCGACGCGGCCTTTGGCCTGGCTGGTATTGGCGCAGAGAATCTCGATGTTGAGCTCCGATAAGGCCCGTCCAAATTGCGTCATTCCGTTGCCGCTGACCGCGTTCTCGTTCGACACCCGAAAGATGGAATGCTTGTCGGAGTAGAAGGCGACCGGCTTGCCGTGTCGACCAAGATAAGCCTTCAGCGCCTCGAAATACGCAAATGTGCTCTCCGAGGCGACAAAGCGCAGCTCCATCAGTCGGCTTGTGGCGTCATCGACGAACACCAGCAGCGTACAGGGAGCCGCGCGATCCTCGAACCAGCGATGCTCCGAGCCGTCGATCTGGACCAGTTCGCCGACATGCTCGCGGCGGTACCGAGGCTGCTGAATCCGCTTGCGCTCGGCCCGCGATACCCAGATTCCTGCCTGCCGCATCCAGTTGCGCAGCGTCTCCCGCGAGACCTTGAGATCATGACGCTCCTCTAGCTTCTCGGCCGCCAATGTCGGTCCGAAGTCGGCGTAGAGCTGGCGGACCAGAGCGATCGCGTGATCCCGCACTTCGTCGGACAACCGGTTGTTCGAGGGGCGGCCACGGCGCTGGTTGGCGATCGCTGAAGCACCGCCTTCGCGATATCTGCTCAACAGCCGATACGTCTGCCGCGGTGTTACGTTCATCAAGCCGGCCGCAGCGAGGACGGTCAGTCTATCGCTATCCAGCCGTGCCAGAACATCAAGACGGTTCAGCTCGCGCTTGCTCATCAACACTATGCCCATCGAAATGACAGCCTCCAAGGTCCCCAAAGGGACCAGAAACTGACATTTGAACTTTGCTCAGTGCTGACATTTTAGCTTTGCTGCTACA
>JAFKER010000020.1 GCA_017308595.1 Afipia sp. | reverse complement strand
CGTTCCGACAGGATCGCGACCTGAACCTCAGGCGAACCGGTATCACCGGCCTTGGTTGCATTCTTCTTGATGACTTCCGCTTTGCGTTCTGCGGCAATCGACATCGTCAAACACCTTCTTTGTGAACGGGACTGGCAGTCAGTCCGGTCAGGTTGAACACGCGCTTGGGGATGAGTTCGCCATTGCCAATCTCGGCGAGGGCCAGAAGCCTTCCTCCGACGGTGACATAGACTGTGCCGTTTGAAATTGGCGCATCCCGTCCGCGCAACAAAACCGCTTGGCCCCTGTGGAGCCTTGCGGCATCTGCCCGTGTGACGGCCAGTGCCGGGATGTCGTCCAGCGCGGTCTCAACGGGCAAAAGTGCGTCAGCGAGGCTGCCCTCGCCAGACGCGGCTCTATCGCACAAAGCCTCCAAATCTGCCAGCGGAATCATGTCGTCTTCGGTGAAAGGGCCGCAAATCGTGCGCCGGAGGGCGCAAATATGGCCGTAACACTCCAAAAGACGGCCCATATCGCGGGCCAGTGCCCGGACATAGGTGCCCTTGCCGCATTCGGCCTCGAATACCGAGCGTTCGTTACCTTGTTGTTCTACAAGGGTTAATTCGTGAATTTCGACCGGCCGAGGCTGCAACGGGACCACTTCACCGTCACGGGCCATGTCGTAGGCCCGCTCGCCTTGAATCTTGATCGCCGAATACTGCGGCGGGATTTGAAGGATGGTCCCGGTGAACTGGGGCAGCAGGGCCCGGATCGCTGCCTCGGTGGGGCGATTGGGGCTGGTCTGGGTCGCCTTGCCCTCGGTGTCATCGGTGTCGCGCTCTTCGCCCCAGCACACGGTGAAACGGTAACGCTTGCGGCCATCCATGACGAAGGGAACGGTCTTGGTGGCCTCGCCGAGCGCAATCGGCAAGCCGCCTGAGGCGAGAGGATCGAGAGTCCCGGCATGGCCGGCGCGCTTGGCATTGAACAGGCGCTTGAGGACGGCGACCGCATGGGTCGAGGTCATGCCGACGGGCTTGTCGAGAATCACCCAGCCATGGACATCGCGGCGATCACGCTTCTGCTGGCCGCCCTGGCGCTGCTGTTTGCCGGCCTGCTGTTGGCGCGGATCGTTGTGCCGCACGCGGGCTGCGGAAAAATTATTTTCGGCAGACGTGTTCGAATCGGCGTTTTGCGGCGCGAGCACGCTGTCTGGAGTGGTCACATTCATCAGTCTTGGTCCGAATCTGTCTTGAGGTCTTTTTGAACCGCAGGTGTTCTCAGTAATTTCTCGATCCGTTCTGCTTCGTCGAATCGTTCGTCAACGCGGAAGCGAAGATCAGGCGCAAATTTTAAGTTAACGCGATGGGCAACTTCGCCGCGTAGAAACTTCTTGTTGCGGTCGAGCGCCGCGATCACCTCGTCGAGGCCGTGTCCGCCGAGCGGCATCACGTAGATTGTCGCGAGCTTGAGGTCCGGCGACATCCGCACTTCAGGCACAGTGATGATGTGACCTTCGAGCGCGGGATCGTGCACGCTGCCTTGAGACAGCAGATCGGAGATGGCATGGCGCACAAGCTCGCCGACGCGCAACTGCCGCTGCGATGCGCCGGACGCAGATCCTTGTGACTTGCCGCGTTGTTGGCGGGGCATGAAACAATCCTGAAAAATCGGACGGCATGGCCGGGTTGCCCCGCCATGCACATCCTTGTTGTGAAACATAATGAAGACGGAGACGTTCGCGACATTCCCGGTCAGGCCGGGATGAGGCTCGCGAACATGACGTCTCGTCTTACTTCAACGCGCCCTGAAGACTTGGACTTACAGGGAGCGCTGAATGGTCTCCACGCGGTAGCATTCGATCACGTCGCCGACGCGCATATCCTGGTAGTTCTCGAAGGCCATGCCGCATTCCTGGCCGGACTGGACTTCCTTCACTTCGTCCTTGAAGCGCTTCAAGGTCGACAGCTTGCCTTCGTGCACGACGACGTTGTCGCGGATCAGGCGCACATTGGCGCCGCGTTCCACGGTGCCGTCGGTGACGCGGCAACCGGCGATCTTGCCGACCTTCGAAATGTTGAACACTTCGAGGATCTGCGCATTGCCCAGCATGGACTCGCGCAGCGTCGGCGCGAGCAGGCCGGACATCGCCTTCTTCACGTCATCCACGAGATCGTAGATGATGTTGTAGTAGCGGATTTCGATGCCGTTCCGCTTGGCGGTGGCAGCGGCTTCCTTGTTGGCGCGGACGCTGAAGCCGATGATGGCGGCATTGAAGCCTTCGGCGAGCGTCACATCGGATTCCGAAATGCCGCCGACGCCTGCATGCAGGATGCGGGCTGCGACTTCGTCGGTGCCGAGCTTTTCGAGCGAACCGAGGATCGCTTCCAGCGAGCCCTGCACGTCGGCCTTCACGACCAGCGGGAAGTCCTTGCGGCCTGTGGTCTTGAGCTGCGACATCATCTGTTCGAGCGAGCCGCGCATGCCGGCGCTGCTGGCTGCGGATTTCTCGCGCTTCTGGTGGGCGCGATAATCCGTGACCTGACGGGCGCGGGCTTCGTTCTCGACCACGGCGAGGCGGTCGCCCGCTTCGGGCGGGCCGTTGAAGCCGAGCACTTCGACCGGGACCGACGGACCTGCTTCCTGCACCGTTCCGCCCTGATCGTTGATCAGCGCGCGGACACGGCCCATTTCGGCGCCGGCCACGATGATGTCGCCGACGCGGAGCGTGCCGCGCTGAACCAGCACGGTGGCCACGGGACCACGACCGCGATCGAGCTTAGCTTCGATGACCGTGCCTTCGGCGGGGCGATCCGGATTGGTCTTCAGTTCGAGCAGATCGGCCTGCAGCGCGATCATTTCCAACAGCTTGTCGAGATTGGTCTTGTTCTTCGCGGATACTTCGACGTCGACGACTTCACCGCCGAAAGATTCGACCTGAACCTCGTGCTGCAGCAGTTCGGTGCGCACACGCTCCGGTTTGGCGTCCGGCTTGTCGATCTTGTTGATCGCGACGATCATCGGAACCTTGGCGGCCTTGGCGTGATTGATCGCTTCAATCGTCTGCGGCATCACGCCGTCATCGGCTGCCACGACGAGAATGACGATGTCGGTGACCTTGGCGCCGCGCGCGCGCATCGCGGTGAACGCGGCGTGGCCCGGCGTGTCGATGAAGGTGATCTTCTTGCCGCTGTCCGGCGAAGTGACCTGATAGGCGCCGATATGCTGGGTGATGCCGCCGGCTTCTCCGCTGACCACATTGGCTTGCCGCAACGCATCGAGCAGCGAGGTTTTGCCGTGGTCGACGTGGCCCATGACGGTCACGACCGGCGGACGCGGCGTGGTGTCCGAGGCGTGATCCTCGGCAACGTCGAACAGGCCTTCTTCAACGTCGGATGCTGCGACGCGCTTGACGGTGTGGCCGAGTTCTTCAGCGATCAGCTGCGCCGTGTCGGCGTCGATCACGTCGGTGATCTTGTGCATCGCGCCCTGCTTCATGAGCAGGCGGATGATATCGACGGCGCGCTCGGCCATGCGGTTGGCGAGTTCCTGAATCGTAATCGCTTCCGGAATCGTCACTTCGCGAATGAGTTTTTCCTTCGGCTCATTCGAGGCGTGACCCTTCAGACGCTGGGTGCGGCGGCGGAACGAAGCGATCGAGCGCTCACGCACGTCGTCGGCGTTGAGCGCGGTGGAAATGGTAAGACGGCCGCGCTGCTTGGCCGGACCAGGCTTCGCGGCAGGCTTCGCAGCGACGACCGGACGCGCCGGACCGCCGCCGGGACGGCGCACCATGCGCGGTGCCTCGTCGTCGTCGGATCCGTCGGCGGCCACCGCCGCAGGACGTGCCGGGGTAATGGGCGCTTTCGCGGGAGCCGCTGCGGCCTTTGCTGCGGCTTCGGTGCGCTTGTTGGCTTCGCGTTCGGCGCGGGCCTTGGCTTCTTCCTCGGCGCGGTGGCGTTCTTCCTCGGCCTTCTTGCGGGCTTCGGCGGCTTCGCGTTCCTGCTGTTCCTTGAATTCCTTGGTGTTGCGGCGTGCGGCTTCGGCCTCTGCGGCGCGGCGCTCTTCCTCTTCGCGAATGCGAGCGTCAGCGAGCGCGCTGGCGCGGGCGCTCTGTTCGTCTTCGGTCAGGGTCTGCAGCACGACACCCGATTTGCGCGCGACAGGGCGCGGCGGCTCGACCGGGCGCGACGCAGGCTTTGCGGGCGCTGCGGCTGGTGCAGGTGCTGCTGGCGTGGCCTCAGGCGCGGGGTCGCCAGCAAGGCGACGCTTGGTTTTCTTCTCGACCACCACCTGTTTGGTGCGGCCGTGACTGAAACTCTGGCGCACCACGCCGGTCTCTGTGCGCGGTTTCAGCGACAGAGTTTTCGTACCGACGCTCAGCGGCTTGTCGCCAGGATTTTTCGTATCAGCCATTCAACAGTCCCAATCTCGTTCGTTGCTCGCACGCCGTATCAGACGGCCATGCCCTGGTTATTCTGGTCGATCCCGCCATCGTGGCCGCCATCCGTCCCCCGAAACCGGGTGAGTGTCTGGCAACGTGCGAGGAAGGTCTTGCTGGCCGGGCCCGCGAGCAGGGCAGCATGTACCACATTTGCCCGCCCAAGTGCCAAATCCAATTCATCGGTGGTGAGGGCGCTGATCACCGGAAAATCGTCCGATTCCGGGCGATTTTCCCGCCTCACGGCGGTCAGTTTGGCGTTCAGCTTGCGGATTCCGTCGGCGGCACCGTCCCTGGCGTGGATCAGGGCGGCTGCCTGCCGGCCCTCGATTGCGCCTTCAACCTTGGAAAATCCCGAAACCACCTGGCCCGCCTTGGCTGCCATGGCCAAAGCCTCGGACACGCTCCGGACCATCATGCGCTCGACATCGTCGGCGAGGGTTTTCGAAACCTGGACCTCGCGCTTGAAACTGCGGGCAAACACGTTGCGCCGGGCAGCTTCCGTAACCTTTTCGCGCGACAGCGAAACCCACAGGCCTCGTCCCGGAAGCTTGCGCTTCAGGTCCGGAACAGTCTCGCCGGCCGGGGAAAGTACGAAACGGATCAGGTCATCGATCGGCGCGACTTGCCGTGTGACCGCGCACATCCGCTCGGTCCCGGATTTTGTCCGGGGTCCGTGATCGAGATCGGCGTGATCAGCGATGGCGAGCATACGCGGGTCATTTCCTTCAACTCTTGCGGAGCATGGTGCTATCCGAAAGTCGCTTCATGATTTTCGGCCTTACGCCGGGTTTTCTTCGGAGGCTTCCGCCTCCTCTGAAGGCTTGGCGAGATCGGCTTCGGTGATCCAGCCGGCGACGACGCGCGCCTGCATGATCAGGGCTTCGGCGTCTTCACGCGAAATCTCGTTGGCATCGAGAATGCCGGAGTGCTTGACGGTCTCACCGTCCTTGCGCTCCACCCAGCCGACCAGATCGTCGGTGGCCAGATCCGCAAGATCCTCAACAGTCTTGACGTTGTTTTCGCCGAACTTCACCAGCATCTTGGCAGTCACGCCGGGCACCGTCGTCAAAGCGTCTTCCACGCCCAGTTCCTTTCGCTTCGCTTCGAGTTCGGCCTCGAGCTGTTCCAGATACTCGCGTGCGCGGCTTTGCAGTTCGGCCGCGGTTTCCTCGTCGAAACCCTCGATGCTGGTCAGTTCGCGCGGATCGACCAGAGCGAGGTCTTCCACCGAGCCGAAACCTTCGGACGCCAGCAACTGGCCGACGACTTCGTCGACGTTGAGGGCCTCCATGAACACCCGGGTGGAATTCTCGAAGTCGGCCTGGCGGCGCTCCGATTCTTCCTGTTCGGTGAGGATGTCGATGTCCCAGCCGGTGAGCTGGGAAGCGAGGCGCACGTTCTGTCCGCGGCGTCCGATCGCAAGAGACAATTGGGTATCCGGAACGACAACTTCAATGCGCTCGCGGTCTTCGTCGATCACGACTTTCGCAACTTCCGCCGGTGCCAGCGCGTTGACGACGAAGGTCGCGATGTCCGGCGACCACGGAATGATGTCGATCTTTTCGCCCTGCAGTTCATTCACCACGGCCTGCACGCGCGAGCCGCGCATACCGACGCAGGCACCGACCGGATCGACCGAGGAATCGCGGGAAATGACGCCGATCTTGGCGCGCGAGCCGGGGTCGCGGGCGACGGCCTTGATCTCGACGATACCGTCATAGATTTCCGGAACTTCCTGCGCGAACAGCTTCGCCATGAACTGCGGATGGGTGCGCGACAGGAAAATCTGCGGTCCACGGGTTTCGCGGCGGACATCGAAGATATACGAGCGCACGCGGTCGCCGTTGCGGAACACTTCGCGGGGCAGCATTTCGTCACGGCGCACGATGGCTTCGCCGCGTCCGAGGTCAACAATCACGCTGCCATATTCGACGCGCTTGACCACGCCGTTGACGATCTCGCCGATGCGATCCTTGAATTCCTGATACTGACGGTCGCGCTCGGCCTCGCGCACCTTCTGCACGATCACCTGCTTGGCGCTCTGCGCGGCGATGCGGCCGTATTCCAGCGGCGGCAGCGTGTCGGCGATGGTGTCGCCGATCTGAGCGCCCGGATTGGCTTTCTGCGCGTCCTTCAACGAAATCTGATTGGACGAGTTCTCGACCTGCTCGACCACCAGCATGTGGCGTGCAAGCTGCAACTGGCCGGTCTTCGGGTGAATCTGGGCATGCACGTCAGTCTCGGAGCCGTAACGGGCGCGGGCCGCCTTGGCAATGGCATCTTCCATCGCAGCGATCACGATCGAACGGTCGATCGACTTTTCGCGTGCGACAGCATCGGCGATCTGCAGCAGTTCGAGTTTGTTGGCGCTGACAGCGGCCATGGCTCAGTCTCCTTCGTGGTGGTCCGTGAAGCCCGCGCGCTTTTTCTTTTCAGCGGCGAGGCGATGTTCTTTGGTGTTCTTTGGAGCAGGCTTCTTCGTCTTGTTTTTCGGCTTCGGCTGGAAGCTTTTCTTCAGATCGCGCTTTTCACGCGCCTGGCGCGCATGGGCGGGAGGCTCTGGAATCGCGCCGGATTGTTCGAGTTGTTCGCGCTCGGCGTCGCGGCCGCGGCGCATGGATTCGGCAATCAGCGCGTTGGTCAGAACCAGATTGGCGCTGGCGATGTCTTCGATCGGAAGCAGAACGTCAGCTTCCTGCGCGCCTTTGTGATCCTTGACGTCGTCACGAACGATGCGAACGCTGCCGCCTTCGAGCCCCTGAATGGTCCCGCGGAACCGCTTGCGGCCTTCATGAGGCGCAGCCATCTCGATTTTCACGAGATGACCGATATAGCGTTCGAAATCGGTGCGGCGGACCAGCGGGCGGTCGATGCCGGGTGAGGAAATTTCCAGCCGGTAGGCGCGCTGGATCGGATCGGCGATGTCCATGACCGGGGACAGCGCCTTCGAGATCGCCTCGCAATCCTCGATTTGCATGGTGCCGTCGGGACGTTCTGCCATGATCTGCACGGTACAGCCGGCTTCGCCCGACACCTTGATGCGGACCAGCCGATAACCCATCCCCTGAAGCACCGGTGTCGCGACGACCGCAACGCGCGCGCCCATGCCGGGCTCGACCACAAGGCGTGGCTCGTCAAGCAGTTCGACATCAACAGTGGCGTCGGTCGGTTCGGTCATATCGAGGGTCAAGAAGGCTCTTAAGTGTGGGTGGCCCGCCGCAGGATGCGGTCCGGCCATCAGGTAATAAAAAAGAGCGGGTCCCGAGGGGCCCACTCTCCTACGTGCGCGTATGAGAATTTATCAGTTGCGGCGGATATAGACGTTTTCGGCCTGTGCGGCAAGGGCTTCCCGGCCTTCGGCAGGCTCGTGGAACCGGCCTGATGGCGGGGCTGCCGTTCATTTCCCTGACCGCAGGCGATCCTTTGCAGCCAAATCGTGGTATTTTGGACACTTCCACGTAACCTTGTGCGGCCGTAGCGGTTTTTTCGTCCGTCTCGCACGTCGCAGCTAACCGTTGATTCACTCCGCCGGTCCTACAGTTTCGCCGCTTCTGGGCGGAGCGGCCACAGCAAGGGTGGAACCGCCGTACCAGCGCAAACGAGATATCTATGGCTGCTGCGCTTTCGCTCATTCCCGAACTCGATGACATTGTCCGGAATGGCTCCGTGGAAAAGCGGGCAGAAGCGGTCGAACGAATCTCGAGCCTTTTCCTGCAGGGGGCGGCGCATTTCGAAACCCGGCATGTCGCGCTGTTCGACGATATTCTGATTGGCCTTGTTCCGGCTACCGAGGTCGCGACCCGCGTGGAGCTCGCGGAGCGCCTGTCAAAACTGGACAACGCGCCGCCGACACTGGTGAAGCAACTCGCACGCGAAGCTGAAATCAGGATCGCCGGTCCGATCCTGAGCCGCTCGCCGCTGCTTGACGATCCAACGCTTGTCGATATCGCTCGCGGGAGAGGCCAGGAGCATCTCGCTGCGATTTCGGGGCGTTTGACCTTGTCGCCATCCGTGACCGATGTGATTGTCCGGCGTGGAGACAGAGATGTCGTGCGCAGTGTCGCGGCCAATGCCGGCGCGCAGTTTTCCGAGTATGGCTATTCGGGATTGGTCAAACGCGCGACCGGCGACGGCATGCTGGCGCTGACGGTTGGTCAGCGCGAGGACATTCCGGCTGCATCGCTGAAACAACTGCTGGCGAAATCCGTCGACATTGTCCGCCGCCGCCTGTTCGATGTAGCGAACCCGGCGCAGAAGGCTGCGATCAACAAGGCGATGATTGAGCTATCGGGTGCGCCAAAGTTGCAGCCGCAGGTCCGTGATTTCGAACCGGCGCAGCGCGCCATCCTCGCGCTGCATCAGTCGGGTAAGCTCGATGAAGCGGTGTTGCTCGATTTCTCACGGCAGCACAAATACGAAGAGTCGGTAGCCGCGCTCGCCGCGCTGACGGGTATGCGGCTCAACGTCGTCAATCAGCTCATGATGGACGATCGCTACGATCCGGTGTTGCTGCTCGGAAAATCGATCGGACTGGAGTGGGCCTCAGTGCGTGCAGTCTTGGTGTTGCGCCTCGGTCCAGGCAAAATCCCTTCGGGTCCGGATATTGAAGAAGCGCGCATCAACTATGAGCGGCTGTCGCCCGCGACTGCGCAGCGCGTGCTCACGTTCTGGCGGTTGCGGGACAACGGCCGGACCGATTAGACGTCCGCTCGCTTGAAGATGAGATAAGCAGCCTTGCGTCCCTCGCGCTCGGCCTTCCTACCATAGCGTGTCATCGTGTAGTGCGGCCAGGGCCTGCGCCAGTCGTCAGCTCGTTCAGCAGTCCATGCGAAGTCTTTCGAGCGCTGCATGTGCATCAAGGTCCACGAACAATAATCGTCGATGTCGCAGACAAAGCGGAACTCCCCAGCTGGACTGAGGATGCGTGACATTTGCTTGATGGTCGCGTCCTGCACGAAGCGTCGCTTCCAGTGCCGCCGCTTGGGCCACGGATCGGGATGAATGAGATCGATACGTTTGAAGCTTGATGCGTGCGCCCATGCGAGAAGCTCGGCCGCGTCGCCGGCGAACAGGCGGATATTGGTGATGTTGTGGGCCTCGATCAGCGACAGGATCTTGGCCATGCCGTTGACGTAAGGCTCGCAGCCGATAAAGCCGGTTTGCGGATACGCGAGCGCTTCAGCGGCAAGATGCTCGCCGCCGCCAAATCCGATTTCGAGCCGCATCTCGCGGACCGGTGCGTCGAACAACGCGGCAGGATCGGAGGAGTCCGCGGAGCCGGGATCGAGCGTAAGGCGCGGCAGCAGATGTTCGATCAGGTCGGCCTGATGATTGCGAAGCTTGTGCCCCTTACGCCGTCCGAAGAACGAACCGTGGCTGTGGTCGGTGTCCTGCGCGTGAGATGAGCTGATGTCGTCCGCTGACTTGTTCATCTGCGAGCTCTGACGGTCCATCGCGAAACGGCTGTAATAAATTTGGAATGAATCCAATATAGGCGCCGTGAACGTTCGTTCAACGCACGCTATTCATGGCGGGCTCAGGCCGGATCTGTTTGCTCGCGCGCGGCCATTTGCTCAACGAGCTCGACGATGCTGCGCCGGAGCTTGGCATCGGTGATGCGCGTGAAGGCGCGGGTGAGCGCCAGTCCTTCAGATGTGGCAAGAAAATCCGAAACATAAGCGGGCGATTGCGCCTCGCTCAGCCCGGCGAGAGCATTGGGGCCAGCCGGTCCGCCTTCGAACAGAAACGACACAGGAACCTGAAGAATATCGGAAATCTGCTGCAGGCGGCTTGCCCCGATGCGGTTGGTGCCCTTTTCGTATTTCTGAACCTGCTGGAAAGTCAGGCCGAGCGCCTCACCGAGCTTTTCCTGACTCATGCCGAGCATGATGCGGCGCATGCGAACGCGGCTGCCGACATACTTGTCGATGGGATTAGGGGCCTTCGGTGTCATCTTAAACTCCACACCGCCTGATAGACGGCGATTTAACCGGCATACGCTGGGGACCGATCAATCGTCAAATACTAGTAATGCACTTGCTGAAGAATTTAGGTTACGGCGACATCGTGCCACCCCCGGGTTCCATGAACGGATGCACATTGTGCCCGGCGGAGATACGATGGCTTCAGCCGCTTTGTTTCACGCGTCGGCGAAGAACGATAACGGTCGACAATGCTACCGCGAGCGCTACGGGAATATCGCGGATGCGCGAGAAAGCTGTCGGTGCGAGCGGCTTGGGTAAGCGTGAATCGAGTACGCCTTCCCGGCCAAGTTCCAGATGGGCGACGATGCGGCCGAGCGGATCTATCACAGCCGAGATGCCGGTGTTCGCAGAGCGTACCAGAGGCAGGCCTTCCTCGACGGCTCGCAATCGCGCTTGCTGCAAATGCTGATAGGGTCCACTGGAAATTCCGAACCAGCCATCGTTGGTCAGGTTCACAATCCAACCCGGACGATCGTCTCCGGAGACAATATCGCCGGGAAAAATCGCCTCGTAGCAGATCAGCGGCAGCATGCGCGGTGCGTTCGGCAAGGTCATTGTCCGCCGCCGGTCACCGGGAATGAATCCGCCGCGCACCTTTGTGATCTGGACGAAGCCGAGCCTTTCCATTGCCGACTGAAACGGAAGATACTCGCCGAACGGCACGAGATGGAGCTTGTCGTAAACCGACAGGATCGTCCCGTCATGGTCGATCACATAGATTGAATTGTAGGCGCGCGTGATTTGCGTTCCTGCGGGCTGATCGGGCGGGCGGATTGCGCCCGTGACCAGAACCGTTCCCTGCGGCAGCAGATTGGCGATTTGTGCCATCGCGCTGGCCTCGCGGGCCAGAAAAAACGGAAACGCGGATTCCGGCCAGATCAGGATCGTTGCATCACGGACACCGTTCGATTGCGGTCCGGTCGCGCGATCCGACAGCGACAGATACTTGTCCATCACCATCTGCTTGGCCGAATAGTTGAACTTCACATCCTGCTGCAGATTGGGCTGCATCAACCGGAGCTTCACCGCGTCCACGAATTGCGTCGGATTCCGACTCAATCTGATCGTGCCGTAGACGCCCATCGCCGCGAGAAGGACGAGCGAGACAGCGAGTGCAATCCACGGACGGCGTGTGATCGCGCGGTCATCCGCCAGAACTGCCGGGCTTGCGAACACAACAAGTGCGATGAACGTCAGGCCCCACAGGCCGACCAGCGAAGCGATCTGTGCCAGTGCGAGCGGCTCGGTCAGCGCGTAGCCGAATGTGTTCCACGGGAAGCCGGTGAGGATATGCCCGCGCAGCCACTCACTGAAGGTGAGCGCACTGGCGAGACTGAGAATGCGTAGCGCGCCGGGCACCCAGATCAATCGCGCGAGCGCGAAGCCGAAGGCCATGAACAGCGCGAGACCAGCAGGCAATCCCATCACTGCGAACGGAAGCAGCCACGCAAATGTTTCGGCGTCGACCAGGAATGCGTAGCCGATCCAGTAGAGTCCTGCAGTGAAATAGCCGAAGCCGAACCACCAGCCGCTGAGAGCTGCCGCTGGAATTCCGCCGAGGCGACCAGCGCTCGCGCCGTCGATCAGCCAGATCATGAGCGGGAGAGTCAAAAAGAGAATCGGCCACGCATTGAACGGCGCCATCGCCAGTGCCGAAAGGGCGCCCGCGACCCAAGCGATTGCCGCGCGCTTCCAGCCCCACGACAGAATGACAGCAGAGATGAGCGCGCGGAAAGATGTCATCGGCTGCCGGCGCCATCGCTGGTTGATGGCGGGGTGACTGAATCTCCGGCCTGGGCCTGTGCGGCATCGGCAGCTGCCTCGCGGCGGCGTAATTCCCGGTGACGCAGATCTGAGCGCTCCTTGTGCGTGCCGATGCGTACGCGCTTCACCCGACGTGGGTCGGCATCGAGCACTTCGATCTCGAAATCGCCCGGCCCGGCGATGATTTCGCCGCGCACCGGCAACCGGCCCACCTGCGTCACCAGATAGCCGCCCAGCGTATCGACATCTTCACCCGCTTCGCCGGTGTCGAATTCCTCGCCGACCACGGACTGCACATCCTCAAGGCTGGCACGCGCATCGGCAATGAACGAGCCATCCGGCTGCTTGACCACCGACGGCGCTTCGTCGCCGTCATGTTCGTCGTCGATCTCGCCGACCACCTGCTCGACAATATCTTCGATCGAGACCAGTCCATCGGTGCCGCCATACTCATCGACCACAAGTGCCAGATGAATGCGCGTGGCCTGCATTTGTGCGAGCAGATCGATGGCGGGCATCGACGGCGGCACATAAATCAGCTTGCGCATGATGTTGGCGTCGGCGAGCTTCATGCGCAGATCCACCGAGCGCAGATCGAGGCCTGCGGGGAAAGGTTTCTTGCGCTTGGCGTTGACCTCGTCATCGACCTTGGCCTTCGAGGTCATGAAGCCAAGCAGATCGCGGATGTGGACGAAGCCCTCGGGATCGTCGAGCGTGTCGTTATAGACCACAAGGCGCGAATGGGCCGCGCTTTCGAACAAGCTCATCAACTCACCGAGGGAGATGTCGCGCTTGACTGCGACGATATCGCCGCGCGGTACCATGACGTCGGCGATGCGCCGCTCGTGCAGGTCGAGAATGTTGCGCAACATGGTGCGCTCGACCGTGGTGAAGCTGGTCTCGTCGGGCGCGGTCGCGTCCAGTACAACCTGGAGATCGGCGCGCGCGGAACCTGCCTTCCAGCCGAACAGCGTGCGTAGCGCGCGCATCAGCCATAGTTCGGAGGAGGGACGCAGCACTTCGCCCTGCTGAACAGGCACCGGCAGATTGCCCGGCCTTTGCTGGCCGGTGCGATCGTTGTCGGATCTGGCAGCGAGTGGTTCGGACACTTAGTTCACCTGATCGTCGTGCGGATAAGGATCGGGAATTCCGAGCTGCGCGAGAATATCGCGCTCGAGGCTTTCCATCACCTCGGCATCATCGTCGTTTTCGTGATCGTATCCTATCAAATGCAGGAAGCCGTGCACGGCCAGGTGGCTGAGATGATGCTCGAACGGCTTGTGTTCACTGTCGGCTTCGTTGCGCGTGGTTTCATAGGCAATCGCGATGTCGCCAAGCATGCGCGGCGCATCGTCGTCGTCACGCACGCGTTCCGGCTGCAGCGCCGGGAACGACAGCACATTCGTCGGCTTGTCGATGCCGCGCCAGTTCTTGTTCAGCGTGCGAATGCCTGCATCGTCGGTCAGCATGACTGCGACCTCGGCGTCTGCGGTGTCGGCCTCGACCATGGAGGCCGCGGCCTCGATGGCGCGGTGAACGATTGTCTCCGCGCTGCCTTCGCTGGTCCAGCAGTCAGCCGTGACAAGCACTTCGGTCGCGGGAATGTTGGCGGGTGTCATGTCAGCAGTCGCGTTTCAGGATTTGCCTGTACCGGATGTTTTCGGTGCACCTTCATAGGCGTTAACGATGCGCGCCACCAGTTCATGGCGGATCACGTCCTGTCCTGTGAAGCGCACCTGCGCGATGCCTTCGACGCCATCGAGCAGCTTGGCGGCTTCCGCCAGACCCGACGGCTGACCGTTCGGCAGGTCGACCTGACTCGGATCGCCGGTGATAATCATGCGGCTGTTCTCGCCAAGACGCGTCAGGAACATCTTCATCTGCATCGATGTGGTGTTCTGCGCTTCGTCCAGGATGATCGCGGCATTGGTGAGCGTGCGGCCACGCATGAAGGCCAGCGGCGCGATTTCGATTTCGCCGCTTTGCAGGCCACGTTCGACAACGCGGGAGTCCATCAGGTCGTAGAGGGCGTCATAGATCGGACGCAGATAGGGATCGACCTTCTCGCGCATGTCACCGGGCAGGAAGCCGAGCCGCTCGCCCGCCTCGACAGCCGGACGCGACAGGATGATGCGATCGACTTCCTTGCGTTCAAAGAGCTGGCACGCCTGCGCGACGGCGAGCCACGTCTTGCCGGTGCCGGCAGGGCCGATGCCGAACACCAGTTCGTGACGTTTCAAGGCGCGGATATAGGAATCCTGCGCGGCGGTGCGCGCCCGCACCGGGCGCTTGCGCAGGTTGATCTCCTCGAACTGCGACTTCGCCGCCTTCGGATCGAACTCGAACAGCGAGCCTTGCGCGATCACGGCGCGGATCGCGCCTTCGACGTCGCCCTGCGCGATGTCCTGACTGCGGATCGCCTGCTCGTAAAGCATTTCAAGCACGCGGCGCGCGGCGTCGCAGCCATCGCGCGAGCCTGCGATGGTGATGTGATTGCCGCGCGAATCGGCGACGACGCCAAGCCGCCGCTCAATCAGCGCGAGATTTTGTCCGTAGGGCCCGACCAGGGCTGAGGCGGCGCCATTGTCGTCGAAGGCGACGACGATCTGGGCTTCGTGCGGGGTCTGAACGTCGTGCTTGCGGCTGGGGGCGAGTGTCGGCGAATCCGATGCGCTTTTGGGCAAGGGTTTCAGGCTCCGGTGGTCATGGCGGGTTGAGAACGTGACGCGGCGATTGGCGTGTGACCGGCGAGTTTGCCGATCAGGCTGTAGCGTTCGAGACTGTCGATGGTGACAGGAAGAACCTGTCCGATGATGTCGGGCGAGGCCACGACGTGGGCTGGCTGGAGATAAGCGGTGCGGCCGACGATCTGACCCGGATTGCGCGCGGCGCGTTCGAACAGCACATCGACCGTCTTGCCGATGGCGGCCTTGTTGAAAGCGGCCTGCTGGCTGTCGATCAGGTCCTGAAGCCGGGCCAATCGCTCGTCCATCACCGCTGTCTTGTCCAGACCTGTCGTGACCGTCTCCCGCATGTCCGCGGCCGGAGTTCCGGGCCGGGGCGAATACTTGAACGAATAGGCGCCAGCGTAGCCGATTTGGCGGACCAGTGCGAGGGTCGCCAGAAAATCTTCCTCGGTTTCACCCGGAAATCCGACGATAAAATCCGATGAAAAAGCAATGTCTTCGCGCACCTTGCGGAACCGCTCGACGGTGCGGGCATAATCGGCGGCGGTATGCTTGCGGTTCATCGCCTCGAGGATGCGGTCGGAGCCCGACTGCACCGGAAGATGAACGAACGGCATCACGGCGGGAATGTCGCGATGGGCTTCGATCAACGCGTCGTCGACATCACGGGGATGGCTGGTCGAGTATCGCAGCCGCACGATGCCTCGAATGTCCGCGAGGCGATAAAGAAGTTTGCCGAGCGACCACGGCTTGCCGTCGTCGCCCTCGCCATGAAACGCGTTGACGTTCTGGCCGATCAGCGTGATCTCGCGCACGCCATTGTCGGCAAGGCGCTTCACGTCATCGATAATGCGCGCGACCGGACGCGATACTTCCATGCCTCGCGTGTAAGGCACCACGCAGAAGGTGCAGAATTTGTCGCAGCCTTCCTGCACCGTGACAAAAGATGAAATGCCGCGCGCGCGGATCACCGCCGGCTTTGGATCGGGCAGCGCAGCGAATTTGTCTTCAATAGGAAATTCAGTCTCGATGGCGCGGCCGTCGATTTTTGCCTTCGCCAGCAGTTGCGGCAGATGATGGTAGCTCTGCGGGCCGACCACGACATCGACCACCGGGGCGCGGCGAATGATTTCACTTCCTTCGGCCTGCGCGACACAGCCCGCCACCGCGATCCGCATCTCCCGGCCGTTGCGTGCGGCTTCGTCCTTGGCCGTGCGCAGGCGGCCGAGTTCCGAATAGACTTTCTCGGAGGCCTTCTCGCGGATGTGGCACGTGTTGAGGATGACGAGATCAGCGTCTTCGGCGCTGGCCGTCTCCACGAATCCTTCAGGCGCCAGCGTGTCCACCATGCGCTGTGCATCGTAGACATTCATCTGACAGCCGTATGACTTGATGTGCAGCTTGCGCGGCGTGGTCATTCAAATCCTGACAGGCGGCGACAACGGCCGCGTTCTGGCGCTTCAAATATAGATAAAAGCCCCTGAAATCCAGCGATTGGACCGGCTCTGGAACTGGCAAAATTGCTCTAAATGGCTGCGATTCTGCTGGAATTGGGGTTTTGTGCAATCAAGGCGGGCAGGACGCGCATATCGTTAAAAACGGCGGCGGCGCCTGCCATACGCAACCGGTCTGCGTCGCCGGGGCGGCAGTGGCTGCCGCCGGTAAATCCGATCACCGTCATCCCGGCGGCGGCAGCGCCGGTGACGCCGGGCACAGAGTCCTCGATCACAAGACATCGCGCGGGCGGCGTGGTCATCTGCGCGGCGGCAAACAGGAACAGGTCCGGCGCGGGTTTGCCGCGTTCGACCTGCATCGCCGAAAATAAATGCGGCGCGAAGAAATCAGTCAGCCCGGTTGTGCCCAGGCTGCTGCGGATGCGTGTCGGCGTACCCGATGAGGCCACGCAGATCCGCTGCGATAACTTGCCCAGCGTCTCGGCGATATGCGGGACGGGCGTGAGTTTCTCGCCGAACACGCGGTCGATGGTCGCGCGCAGATGCGCGGTGTAGGTATCGGGCAGAACGCGGCCAAGTTCGCCTTCGACTTCAAGTCTTGCCTCGCGCGCGGATCGCCCGAGAAAACGCTCATGTACCTGTTCGGCAGTGATCGCGTAGCCGTATTCGGTCAGCACTTCGGCATGAACGACGCAGGCCAGCGCTTCGCTGTCGACGAGGACGCCATCGCAATCAAAGATGACGAGGTCGTAGGGGGACGACGTGCTCAAGTCTTGTCGTCGTCCCGGGTGTTTTCATCCAATGGCACGCAATACAATTCGAGCCGGTGATCGACCAGTTTGTATCCGAGCTTGCGTGCGATTTCGGTCTGCAGCTTTTCGATTTCCTCGGAGGTGAATTCGATGACCTTGCCGTCGCGCAGATTGATGAGATGGTCGTGATGGCTTTCGGGCACCTGCTCGTAGCGGGCGCGGCCCTCGCGAAAATCGTGACGCTCGATGATGCCGGCATCCTCGAACAGCTTGACCGTGCGATAGACCGTGGAAATCGAGATCTTGTCATCGACCGCGATGCAGCGCCGGTAGAGTTCCTCGACATCGGGATGATCCATGGCTTCGGCCAGCACGCGCGCGATGACCCGGCGCTGTTCGGTCATGCGCATGCCCGCTGCTGCGCAGCGCTTCTCGATATCCGTATGCTTGCCTGGAGGCATGGATTTGAGGGCGGTCATGATTATTCCCGGTATATGGATGTGTGTTTTGCCACCGCAGGAGGCTTACGACAAGTCTCGTCGCATCACCACGGCGTTCAATTGTTCGCCGCTGGCGTCCTTGTAATACCGGTCGCGGCGGCCGACCACACGAAATCCGGCGCGTTCATAGAGCGCGCGGGCAGGGCGGTTGTTTTCTTCAACTTCGAGGAAAACGGTTTTCAGGCCGTGTCCTGCCAGGTGTCCAAGATGGGTGCGCAGCAGATCGCGCGAAAAGCCGCGGCCACGATGTTTCTGTGCCACTGCGACCGAGAGGATTTCTGCTTCGTCTGCCGCGGTGCGCGAAATGATGAAGCCGATGGTCGATCCGCCTATTCGTAGCCGGTGCGCCAGCGCGTTGCGCTCGATCAAAATTTGCTCGAATTCCTCGGTGCTCCAGCCGCGATGAAAGGCCGCGCGGTGCAACTGCGACAGCCGCGGTGCGTCGCGCAGATTCGCAGGCTCGACGGTGGTGTCAGGCCGCTTGAACAGTTGCGGGAAAAATTTTCCGAGAATTAAAGAAAGGCGCGTCATGGCGGGTCAACGCATGTCCGGCACAATGAAACCGGGCTTCGGCTTGGCATCGGGCGGGCGCAGATAGAATGGTTTCGCCGGTGCGGACTCCGGCTCGGTCGCCGCGCCAAGCCACGCCACCCAGCCGATGTCGGGGCCGGGTTTGGGATCGACGAGCGAGGGCATCGGAGCGTTGCGCGGCCAGCGGTCTGCAAGGATACGAGCGGCATTGCCCACCATCCGTAACGCGCCGAAGCGCGCGGCGGCGAATGTTTCCTCGATCGGCATAATAGCAGGCCTGATCAGCGGTGCGCCATTGCCCGCGACAGTCTGGCAATAAACATGATCATGACGCGCGTCGATCGCAGCTACGATCGGCTGCTCCTGCTGCTCGGCGACCAGAGGCGCGACGTAAGCCGATAATGTGGTGAGCCCGACCACGGGTTTGCTGGCAGCCAGACCGATGCCGCGCGCCGCGGAAATGCCGACGCGCAGGCCGGTGAAACTGCCCGGCCCGGTGGTGACGGCGACGCGGTCGAGATCGAGATAGCTCCGGCCTGACGCCTTCATTACGCGCGCGATCAGCGGCATCAGTGCTTCGGCATGGCCGCGCTTCATCTCCAGCGTCTCCTGCGCAAGCATGGTTCGCGTACCGGCGTCGAGGACGGCGGCGGCGCAGTAATCCAGCGCGGTGTCAATGGCGAGAATAATCATGGATGTGATCTAGCATCGATGATGGTGCTCACGGAATGCCGTTGGATGCTGAAAAACGAAAATGGCCGGGACAAGCCCGGCCAATACAAAAGTTACAGAGAAGGATACCCGTCACATCGGCCGGACTTCGACCACGTCCGGAATGAAGTGCTTCAGCAAATTCTGGATGCCGTGCTTGAGCGTTGCGGTGGACGACGGGCAGCCGGCGCAGGACCCCTTCATGTCGAGATAGACGATGCCTTCCTTGAAGCCACGGAAAGTGATGTCGCCGCCATCGCCTGCGACAGCCGGACGAATCCGGGTCTCCAGCAAATCCTTGATCACCGCGACGGTCTCGGTGTCGGCTTCGTCGAAAAATTCATCGGCATGCGGCGCATCGCCATCCGCCACCTGTCCGTCGGCGAGCAGCGGCGCGCCGGACATGTAGTGTTCCATGATGACGCCGAGGATCGCGGGCTTGAGGTGCTGCCAGTCGCTGTCGTCCTTGGTGACGGTCACGAAATCGGAGCCGTAGAACACGCCGGTCACGCCCGGCACGGCAAACAGCCGTTCGGCGAGCGGAGAGCGCGTGGCGCTATCGCGGTCGGTAAATTCCATGGTCCCGCTATCGAGCACTTGGCGTCCGGGGATGAACTTCAGGGTGGCTGGATTGGGGGTGGCTTCGGTCTGAATAAACATCGAAATCTCCGGCGCATCGCCGGTTCAAGGCCGGCGCGAACGGGGTTGAGTGAAGGTGTCCTATAGCACAGATGGCGCCTGAACCAGCCCGATCAAGGGCGCATAGCGGGTGTGTTTGGGTGATGTGGCCCTCCCCATTGGGGGATAGACGGACCAGGCCACTCAGGGCCACCGATCATTTTACGGAATGAGATTGGCAACCAGCAGAATGACCTTGGCCAGGAGGCTCAGAGCCGTTGCGGCGATCATTGCGGAAGCCGTTAGCGGCACTATTCTGCGCCATATTGGCAATTGTCGCGTCCTCCGGCCCCTCGCGATATTATGAGGCAAGTGCCAATTGGAGCCTTAAACAGCAGCTTTACGACAGCGCATCCAGATCGATGTCATTGAGATTGCCGGGCACCACTGTGATGGGGATGGGAAAAGTGCCGGCGGATTTCGCCAGCATGGTGATGATCGGCCCCGGGCCTTCCGCCCCGGCGCTCGCGGCGAGAACGAGCATCGCAATGTCGACGTCCTTATCGATGACATCGAGAATCTGTTCGCTCGGGTTGCCTTCGCGGATCACACGCTCCGGGGTGATAGCGGCGATGCCATTGGCGCGGCCTGACGCGCGATCGAGCGCCGCATTGGCGATTTCCTCGGCTTCCGCGCGCATGATGTCGGCGACGCCGAGCCACTGCTGATTTCGGTCTTCCGTCTCGATGACGCGCAGCATCACGACACCGCCGCCGACACGCACCGCCCATCGGCTTGCGTAATAGACGGCGCGATCCCCTTCGGCGCTGTCGTCGACGACGACCAGACATTTCGGCTTGTGGCCCTGTTCGTAACTTCGCCGCTGGCTGCTCATGCATGTCCCCCGCGCGTATTCCGCAAAAGCGGACATCGGTTTTGCGACAAGAATACGCGCACTTGTTGAACTGGCATCATGCTGCCACGCGCGAGGGCGCGCCGACAAGACGAGAACAGACTTGACGAAACTCGATTCGGTTTACCTGAAAATGCACGAAGCCATGCCCGGGGTTATTCGGACATGGCCTCCGTGGATTGAAGATGGCTTTACTTCTTGCGGATGAATCCGACGATGTCCTTCACTGCATTCATGGTTTCGGCGGCGATGACGCGGGCACGATCCGCGCCGTCGGCCAGCACCGCATCCACATAAGCGGCATCCTGCGTCAGCTTCTTCATCTCCGCGCCGATCGGTCCGAGTTTTGAAACCGCAAGATCAACCAGCGTTGACTTGAACCCGGAGAACTGTCCGCCGCCGAATTCACGCAGCACATCGCCGCGCGATTGTCCGGAGAGCGCTGCGTAAATGCCGACCAGATTGTCGGCCTCGGGACGGTTCTTCAGGCCTTCTTCTTCGCCCGGCAATGGCTCCGGATCGGTCTTGGCCTTGCGGATCTTCTGCGCAATGCCGTCGGCATCGTCGGTGAGGTTGATCCGCGAATAGTCGGACGGGTCCGACTTCGACATTTTTTTGGTGCCGTCCCGCAGCGACATCACGCGTGTCGCGGGACCGGTAATCAGCGGCTCCGGCTGAGGGAAGAATTTCTCGCCGAAATTGTGCGCGCGGATCGAATCGGAAAAATCGTTGTTGAACTTCTGCGCGATGTCGCGCGCGAGTTCGAGATGTTGCTTTTGATCCTCGCCGACCGGCACATGCGTTGCGCGATAGACCAGAATGTCAGCGGCCATCAGGTTCGGATAGGCGTAGAGACCGACCGATGCGTTCTCGCGGTCCTTGCCTGCCTTTTCCTTGAACTGGGTCATGCGATTCAACCAGCCGAGCCGCGCAACGCAGTTGAACACCCAGGCGAGTTCGGCGTGTTCGGACACCTGACTCTGGTTGAACACGATATGCTTCTTCGGATCGATTCCGGCCGCGATGAACGCGGCCGTGACTTCGCGGATGTTGCGCGTGAGTTCAGCCGGGTCCTGCCAGACGGTAATGGCGTGCAGATCCACCACGCAGTAGATGCAGTTGTGGGTGTTCTGGAGTTTCACGAAGTTGACGATGGCGCCCAGATAGTTGCCGAGGTGCAGATTGCCCGTCGGCTGGACGCCGGAAAAAACCAGTTCTTTAGCAGCCATTGTGATCGTTCCCGCGGGGCCCTGTTTTGATGGGCGTCTTTACCCGTGCATCCGCTAGTCGCGCAAGCGGCCATCGCGCAGATTGCTGATCGCCTCGCCCCAGTTCAGCACCCCGGAAAGGTCCAGCAGCAGGCCGTAGAACGAGACCCCGGCTGCCACAAGGCCGCCGAGGATGGTGATCTGAGCCATAAACCCTGCCGTTGCCGTCACCGGTGCCACGAAAGACTCGGCGAGGAAAAGCATCGCGCCCATCGCAGCGGCGCAGATCGCGATCCGTGGCAACCGCCGCCGCGCCGTGGCGTCGATGGAGAAGCCAAAGGTGGCGCTGCCGCGCCACGTCAGAATTGCGGCGCAGAACCATGCACCCAGCGAGATGCTGGCGGCAACGCCGCTTGCGCCATAAGAGCGGCCTAGCAACAAGCCGCAGATCACCGCGACGATGACGCCCGACATGGTTGCTACCAGCGGCGTCCTGGTGTCTTCGCGTGCGAAAAATCCCGGGGACAGCGCCTTGACCAGAACGTGCGCGGGCAGGCCGAGCGCGAGAATCGAGAGCGCCTGTGCTGTAGCGATGGTATCTGCCGGAGTGAAGGCGCCGCGCTCGAACAGCACGCGGATGATCGGTTGGCTGAGCAGGATCAGGCCAAGCGCCGCCGGCAAGACCAGCGCGGTCGCAAGTTCGGCCCCACGCGACTCGGCCTGCATCAGGGCATCGCGGTCGTCGCTGCGGATGGCGCGCGTCAATTCCGGAACGAGCACCGTGCCCATCGCGACGCCGACCATGCCGAGCGGGAGTTCTATCAGTCGGTTGGCGAAGTAAAGCCATGACACGGCCGCAGGCGAACTGGAAGCGATGATAGCGCCGCCGACGATAAGGAATTGCGGGCCGGCGTTGGCGACCATGCCTGGAATGCCCTTGCGCAGAAAGCCGCGGATTTGCGGATCGAATGAAATCCGTATCGGGGTTGCGATTCCGTCGCGCCATGGCCTGCGCTGGATGAGAATCAACATCTGAAGGCATCCGGCGATTCCGACGGTGCCCGCAATGACGGTGGCCGAGAACAATGGGTCATGCCGCCAGATCAGCAGCACGATCAGTACGGCGATCATGGTGAGATTGAACAGCACCGGGGAGAACGCGGTGAGCATGAAGCGATGTTCTGCATTCAAGACGCCCATCATGACGATGGATGGACCGACAAAGGCGAAGTACGGCATCATCAACCGGGCGTCGTTGATCGCGAATTGTAACGTCTCCCGGCCGACAAAGCCCGGCGCAAGCATCGCGATGACCAGCGGCATCATTAATGTCAGGACAAGTGCAATGCCGATCAGAATGAGACTGACGCTGCCGAGCACGCGCCCCGCGAAGGCCGCCGCGGCCACCTTGCCCTCGATTTCCCGCACGCGCAGATAGTGAGGGATCAACGCTGCGTTCAGCGCGCCTTCCGCAAAGGAGCGGCGCGTGACATTAATGAACTGGAAGGCCACAAGGAATGCGTCCGCGATTGCGCCCGCGCCGAGCAGTGCCGCGATCAAGGCGTCGCGAACGAATCCCAACGTTCGCGAGGCCAGCGTTCCGGTCGAGATGGTCAGGATATGACGGATCATCGAACTATTCTGCGGGTCACATGCTTGCTGGCGAGCACATTGTCATGATAGGTCGCCGGGTCATTCAGCGGGCCTGTTTGCGGCCCCTTCCACTCCATGAAATACCAGTTTTTGCTGGTAATGCGCCTCCCCAACAGGAATATCATTAATGACCGCAGCGACATACGACGTTCTCGGGATCGGCAATGCAATTGTCGATATTCTGGCAAAGACCGAGGACAGGTTCCTGACCGAGCAGGGTATGGCCAAGGGTTCGATGGCGCTGATCGACGAGGCGCGGGCGGCGGCGATCTATGACGCCATGGGTCCGGCGACGGAAATTTCGGGTGGTTCTGCCGCGAACACCATTGCGGGCATCGCCAATCTCGGCGCGCGCGCGGCCTTCGTCGGCAAGGTGCGCAACGATCAGCTCGGCAACGTGTTCAGCCATGATATCCGCGCCGCCGGTGTGGCGTTCGACACACAGGCTGCGTCGAACGGGCCTGCTACCGCGCGTTGCTATGTGCTGGTGTCACCGGACGGTGAGCGTACCATGAACACCTATCTCGGCGCGGCGCAGGATCTGTCGCCTGCCGACATTGACCCTGCGCAGATCGCGGCATCCTCGATCGTTTATCTGGAGGGCTATCTGTGGGACCCGGCCAACGCGAAGGAGGCATTTATCAAGGCCTCGAAGATCGCTCACGAGAACAAGCGCAGCGTGGCGCTGACACTGTCGGACGCCTTCTGCGTCGGCCGCTATCGCGACGAGTTCCTCGATCTCATCCGCAGCAAGACCGTCGATCTGATCTTCGCCAACGAAGCCGAGTTGACGTCGCTTTACCAGACCGAGGATTTTGACAAGGCGCTCACCCAGCTGCGCAGCGATGCAACGCTTGCGGTTGTCACCCGGAGCGAAAAGGGGTGCGTGGTGGTTGCAAAGGACAAGGTGACCCCGGTTCCTGCTTCCCCGATTAAGCAGATGGTGGACACGACGGGTGCGGGCGATCTGTTCGCGGCTGGGTTTCTGTTCGGCCTGGTTCGTGGCCTGAATCACGAGCAGTGCGGACAGTTCGGTGCGCTCGCCGCGGCCGAGGTGATCCAGCACATCGGTGCGCGTCCGCAGGCGTCCCTGCAGGATCTCGCCAAAGCCGCAGGATTGCCGGTCTAATCCGTCCGCGGCTCGTTATCGGCGAACTGTTCACGATCGGGTGACCCGCCGTTAACCGCGTTCATTCTTGAACGGGCGGGGGTCGGCATCCATATGCGGAATAACGATTTCGGCCGGAACCATTTGCCGGTCGCATGTGTTGAAGCTGTTCCGGTTGGCCGGCTTTTGAAGATGTGTATGAGTGGGCCGTGCAAGGCGCGGCGGAAGGATGCGATGATTACGACCTGGAGCGAGTGGAAACGTTATCCGAAGGCCGCCCGGGGCGAGACGCTGGAAGCCCCGATAGGACCGGGCATTTTCGAGGTCAGGCACGCATCGTCCGGCGCGCTGTTCGCATTCGAGGCGACCGACAATATCGCCCATGCGCTGTCATCGATCACCGCGGGGCCGAAATCCTTCGCATCATGGTTCGGCAAGCGCGATTCCGTCACGACGCCGGATCTGGAGTATCGCACGTTCGCGACTTCAACTCGTGAAGATGCCAAGGTTGCTGCAGAGCGTATGCTCGGCCGCCGCGAAGCGTTCATGAGTCACGTGGCTTGATGCCTGTGGGCTCGCGCCTTGTCCTTTATCGGCGTAGCGCGCCGATCATACGGCTGGCAAATGCCAGCCGTTCTGCCATCACCGACATGAAGTAGGTCAACAGTTTTTGGCCGAGCTGCGGATTGGCGGCGGTGATTGTGTTGAAGGCATCGGCACGCAGGACATAAAGAACGCTGTCGACTTCCGCCTGAATCGTGGCGCTGCGGGGCTGGCGCGACACAAGCCCCATTTCTCCCACTGTGGTTCTGTTGCCGAGGCTGCGCACCCGCGTCGGGCGTCCGTCGCCGGCATCCACGGTGACGCCGACGCGGCCATTCAGAATAAACAGCATGGAATCGGCCGGTTCGCCCGCGCGAGCAATGATGTCGAATGCGCGGATTTCGATTCGCTCGCAGTGGTGAGCCAGTTCAACGGCTTCCTGTGGGTTGCCGAGAATGGCGGTGAACCAGCTTTGCAAGTCGTCGTCGTCCTGCTCGCGCGCGCTGTAGCGCGCGATGATCTCGTTCTCGCACCATTCCAGTGCATGATCGAGTTCCGGCATCACGAGGATGTCGCTTGAGAGAAATTCCCCTGACCGCAGCATCTTTTCGGTCGCGCGCGGCAGGTTGACCAGCACCAGTTTGACGCCGTTCTCGATCGCTGCGCGTTTGATCTGGGCGAAACTGTAGGTCGCGGAGGAGTCGATGCCCGTCACCAGTTTGAAATCGAACACCAGATAGCGGCATTCGGGATGATGAGTCAGCAGCGCGCGGACATGCTGATAGAGCCGGTTGGCGGAACCGAAAAACAGATAACTCTGCAGGTTGAGACCGTGAATTTCCTTGCCGTGCGCCATGAGCAGTGCGAGGTCATGGCGTGAACGGTCGAGCGAGCTGCGATACTCGGCGCCGTTGAACTCGAACTTGATGGCGCTGATGCGCGATGCGCTCAATGCAAATGTCGCGCAGCCGATCACGACGCCGATCAGAACGCCGGCGATAAAACCCCATTTCAGGATGATGACGATGATCGCCAGCAGCGATAGATATTCAGTGATCGACAGGCGTCGCCTGGATTCGATGATCCAGCGGTTGAGCTGGTCGCTGCCGAGATAGATCAGCAGTCCGCCAAGGATGAATTTCGGCATGTAGGCGAGCAGTGCCGGGTCCGCCACCAGCATCAGGACGGCGATCGCTGCGACAGTCAGTCCCGAGACGCGGGTGGTCGCGCCGGCGCTGGCGTTGAGCAGCGAACGGCTCAGCGAGATGCATCCGGCATAGCCGCCGAACAGTCCCGACAGGATGTTGGCGGTGCCGGCGACAGTGAGTTCGCGCTCGAGATTCGCCTCGCGTCCGGTCGCGACTTCAAGCCCGGTGGTGTTGAACAGGGTGCTGATGGCGGTAACGAAGATCACGGCAATGAGGTTCCCGACCAGCCCCGGCAGAGCCTCCCATGGAAAGTTCTGGATGTCGCTCAGGTGCCATGGCGTTGTCAGTGTGGCGCGCGGCGGAGAGCGGAAAGTCCAGCCGAGCGCCTGAACTTGCTCCAGCGACAAGCCTGATAATGCGAACACGATATGCGCGACAATGATTCCGCTGATCAGAATAGCCGGAAGCGCCAGCGGGTTTCGTGAGCGATGCCAGATCAGGTAGATCGCCAGCGCCAGCGCTGCTCCCGCGAGCAACTGATAGATCGTCATCGGATCAGCGAGCGACACGAGCGTGTCAAGACGCACGGGACGATCGGCGATAACGCGCACGCCGCCGAGTGCAATCAGAAACGCCGTTGCGCCCAGAAAGCCGCCGATCACCGGATATGGCACATACCGGATGGCGCGGCCGATCCGGGTCAGGCCCATGCTGCACAGGATGACGCCGGTGATGATCGTCGCCATCGACAGCGTCAGCAGCACCGGACCAAGAAGCTTTGCTGAGGGATCGGCCGCGAGAATATGATCGATCAACGAAGCGGTGAGAATGCCGGTCACCGCTGCGGTGGAGGTTTCAGGCGCTCCGACAGCAAACGGGAATGTGCTTCCCAGTGCGATCACGGTGGCGATGACGGCGGTCGCCGTGAATGTCGCCGCGATGCCGTAAGGCAAGTAGGAAACCAGCGGGCCGCTGAAGATCAGCACCGAATAGGATAGCCCGAAGGAAATCGTGAGGACGGCGGGCGCGGCGCTGGCGAAAATATCGGTCAGCCACTGACGCAGCTTTGCGCTTGGATTGGAAGCGGGATTGGCGGAGGAAAAAGCCACGCGGGACGTCCATCGAGGGATGCTCGCCTCTCCTAGACGACGACAATGAGGACGTAAAAGGGATTTTTATGACAATCACCGTCAACATGACACTCTGCGCGCAATGAGAAGGCTTGTGCCGGTTCAAGGCGCTCAAAGATCAGGCCGCACAGTTTCCTGCGCGGCCTGATGGGTTGATGTTCTTGGAAAGAAGTGACGGGATCAGCGGCCCTTGAACTTGGCGGGGCGCTTTTCGAGGAATGCGCCGACGCCTTCCTTGAAATCTTCGCTGCGCCCGGCGATGCGTTGTGAACTCTGTTCCAGATCGAGCTGCTCTTCGAACGAGTTGGTTTCGCTTTCCCAGTAAAGTTTGCGGATCAGCGACAGCGCCACGGTCGGGCCGTTGGCGAGGTCGTGCGCGAGCTTCTTGGTTTCCTCGGCGAGTGCCGCGTCATCGACCACCCGGTTGACCAGTCCCCATTCCAGCGCCTTCTCGGCGGGAAGCCGTTCGCCCAGCAGCGACAGTTCGACGGCGCGGGCCTTGCCGATCAGGCGAGGCAGGATCCAGGTCGATCCGCAGTCCGGCACAAGGCCGATGCGGCGGAAAGCTTGCAGGAAATAGGATGACCGCGCACACACGATGATGTCCCCCATCAGCGCGAAGCTCATGCCTGCGCCCGCCGCCGGTCCGTTGACCGAGGTGACGATCGGGCAGTGCAGGTCGCGCAGGCGGCGCAGGAACGGATGAAACGCGATTTCAAGCGTGGTGCCAGCGCTCTGGCGTTTGCCGCTCTGATTGTTGCGGCCTTGAAGGTTGGCGCCGGTACAGAATGCCTTGCCGGCGCCTGTAATCACGAGGCAGCGAACCTCCGCCCGCTTTTCTTCGAGAGTCTCCATCGCCTCGGACAGGCCCGCGAGCATGTCGACCGACACCGCGTTCATAACTTCCTGATGATCGAGCACAAGGGTGGCGACCGGCCCGTCGAATTCCAGCCGGCAATGATTGAACTGCATGTCTTCCTCTCTTGATCGGTTGATTGATCGCCACGTGCGGCGGATGCCGCGTGCGTTTCGCCGCGGACTATTCCGGAAACCGGATGGGCTGTAAACGGCGCGTGCTCGCGCAGCCGCGATGTCTGATCAGCCATGCGTTGCGAACATTTATTTCGCATGGCGGAAGAGTCGTAAAAGCTGCGGGAGGTTTGATTTCGTGTGGCCGATTGTCCAAGGTAATCGCCAGAGAAAGACATAACGGGAGTTGAAACGGCATGAGCATTTTCGATCTGAGCGGCCGGGTGGCGGTGGTGACCGGTGGTAACGGCGGCATCGGCCTGGGCATTGCGCAGGCGCTGGCGGATGCAGGCGCAACGGTTTCGATCTGGGGCCGCAACGCGGACAAGAATGCAAAAGCCCTGGCTGCGATCACCGCGAAGGGCGGCAAGGCCGAAGCGCGCGTGTGCGATGTCACCGATCCCGCTTCGGTAAAGGCTGCGATGCAGGCCACGCTCGATGCGCTCGGCCGTGTCGATGGCTGTTTCGCCAATGCCGGTATTGGCGGCGGCGGCCGTCAATCCTTCATCGATCGCTCGGAAGAAGACTGGCGCAAGATGTTTGCCACCAATCTCGATGGTGTGTTTCACGTCTTTCAGGTGGCGGCGCGGCATATGACAGAGCGCGCGGCGGCTGGCGATCCGTTCGGGCGGCTGGTGGCCACGTCCAGCATGGCGTCGTTGTTCGGCACCGCGCGCAATGAGCACTATGCGGGCACCAAGGCGGCGATCAATGCGCTGGTTCGCGCGCTTGGCGTCGAACTGGCGCGCTATGGCGTGACGGCGAATGCGATTCTGCCGGGCTGGATCAAGAGCGATATGACGCAAGGGCTGATGGCTAACGACAAGTTCGTCGATAACGTCATGCCGCGCATTCCGATGCGCCGTTTCGGCGATCCTGCGGACTTCGGCGGCATCGCCGTCTATCTGATGAGCAAGGCCTCGGCCTATCACACCGCGGACATGATCGTGATCGACGGCGGCTACAGCGTCTTTTGATCTCCGATCGCGGAGTCGGGATGGCCGTATTTTTTGCGGAAGGCTTCCGCGTCGCCGAAGTCGGCGAAGCCGATATAGTGCTGGTGTGACGAGATCGCCTTGCGGGCGTGCTTGATCGGACACCAGTACTGTTCGGTGCGCGCGGAAATTTCGCTGGCATAGGCCATCAGGCCGTTGCCGTATGAGCAATACGCGCAGTTGATCGCTTCAAGAATATTCAGGTAAGCGAGGTGATAGCGGTCGAAAATGAAGTAGTCGCTGCGCTTCACCTTCTCGATCCCGTAGACCGGGAAGCAGATCCATTGATAAATCGTAATCGTGATGTCGAGGATTACGAACGGGACGATCATCGCGTAGATCACCGGCGCGGTGATGATCGTGAGCAGGCTGGCATTAAAGACATATTTCGCCAGCCCGACCCGCAATTCGCGATGGGCACGAAGAATTTCCTCCTCGAAGATCGCCTTGGTGCCCTGCAATGTGTAGCGAAGTTTCGCCCGGCGGATCGCGAATTCGGCTTCAAGTTCGCCGTTGAGCAGTTTGATTTGCGCAATCAGCCGATCGATATTCTCGCTCATAAATGATCCTTGAAAATGAGGATGTCCGGCCTGTGCGTGTCTGCGCGCTCACTCCGGCAGTGGAATGAATTCGTGTTCGTTGGGCACATGGGCAAAGCGTCCGGCCTTCCAGTCGGCCTTGGCTTCTTCGATGCGCTCCTTGCTGGAGGAGACGAAATTCCACCAGACATGACGCGGGCCTTCGAGCGCCGTGCCGCCGAGGAACATCATGCGTGTGGGACGAATAGCCTTCACAGTGATGCGGTCGCCGGGGCGGAAGATCAGAAGCTTCGGACCTTCGTACTTTTCGTTGGCGATTTCGACCTCACCATCGACGATATAAATCGCACGTTCTTCGTGATCCGCATCCAGCGGCACGCGCATGCCTTCGGCCAGCGTCACTTCGGTGTAGAACCACTCCGAGACCATATCGACCGGAGATTTCACGCCAAAAGATGAGCCTGCAATGATGCGTGCCTTGAAGCCGGTGTCGTGGACCTCGGGAAGGGTCGCGGCGGCGAAATGCTGGAATGACGGTGCGATTTCTTCCTTGCCAGCAGGCAACGCGATCCAGCTTTGCAGGCCGAGCATCTTCTGGCCGTTGGCGCGCTGGACGTCCGGCGTGCGCTCGGAGTGCGCGATGCCGCGCCCGGCGGTCATCAGGTTCATGGCGCCGGGCTGGATTTCCTGAATGTTCCCCTCGCTGTCGCGGTGCATGATGCTGCCGTCGAACAGATAGGTGACGGTGGCGAGTCCGATATGCGGATGCGGACGCACGTCCATGCCCTTGCCGGCGACGAACTGCACCGGGCCGAAGTGATCGAAGAAGATGAAGGGGCCGACCATCTGCCGCTTGCCATGGGGCAGCGCGCGGCGGACGGCGAAGCCATCGCCGAGATCGCGGGTTCGCGGCACGATGACAAGGTCGAGTGCATCGCAGGTTTGCGGATCGCCGAGAATCGGATCGTTTGAGGGCATCCAGCTCATGGCGCGTCTCCCTTTGTTTGTGGGGAAGTGTTACGCGCTTGCGGGAATCTCCGCGAGCGCGCGAACCGGCAGCATCTTACGAACCGCGGACGAGGTTGCAACCTGACCCTTCTCGGCAAAGGCCTCGTGGTTCGCTTCGATCTTGTCCAGCGCGTAAAGATAATTGACCATCAACCCGTGGGATTGCTGCATGCCTTTCTCGGAGCGATCGCCGAGAAAATTCAGACGTTCGAGCTGCGCGCCGTTGCCGAGATGGAAGCGCGCGACCGGATCGAGCGGATGGCCGCGTGAACCCTTGGCCTCGATGAAATAGTAAGCCGCAAGCGGCAACAGGACGCCTTTGACCCGTTCGGCGGTTTCCGTGTCGTCGGCCCAGTCCGGTGTATCAAGCGCATTGAGAGTGACGCGTGCCGATGGGTCGATCAACGTGGAGGTTTCGGATGCACGCTCGCGGGCGAGCCATGCAGCGAAGCCGGGAACGGGCGACAGCGTCACGAAGGTTTGCACATTGGGCAGTTCGCGCTTGATCTCTTCGACCACCTGCTTGATCAGGAAATTGCCGAATGAAATTCCGCCAAGACCTTTCTGGGTGTTCGAGATCGAATAGAACACGGCCGTCGTGGCGTCGGTGGCCGGGATCGGCGCGCGGGTGAGATCGAGCAGCGGCGCGATGGCCGCCGGGCTGTCGCGGGTCAACGCCACCTCGACAAAGATCAGCGGCTCATCGACCAGTTGCGGATGGAAGAAGCCGTAGCAGCGGCGATCGCTTGGGGCGAGACGGCTGCGCAGATCATCCCAGTTGGTGATCGCGTGCACCTGCTCGTAGCGGATGATCTTTTCCAGAATGTTGGCGGGCGTGGTCCAGTCGATCCGTTGCAGCACGAGAAATCCTCTGTTGAACCACGATGCGAACAGGTGCACGAAATCGTTATCGACATGCTTGAGCGGCGGATGATCCTTGATATGCGCCAGAAGCGCCTCGCGCATCTTGACCAGAGCGGCAGTGCCGCCCGGCGCGAGATTGAGGCGGCGGATCAGTTCCTGTCTGCGGGGTTCTGCGGCCTTCAGGAGCCTGGCGATGGCATCGGGCGATGTGCCTTTGTCGCGCACGGTCGCCAGTGCTACGTTCAGATCGTCCATGTCGGGACCGAACAACTCGGCCAGCGCATTGAGGAAGGCGAGCTGATCGGCTTCCGCCGCTGCGGAATATCCGGCAAGCAGCGTGTTTGCCAATGCGACGCCGGTGGCTTCGCCGCGCCGTGACAAGAGGGTCTCGCCGAGTCCAATCAATTCGGCCTGCGACATGGGGCGCGCACCATTCGACAGGCCCAGAAGACTGCGGCCCCGTTCGGTCAGCGTGCTGAGAAGATTGCTCAAGGAGGCGCGGTCGAGTCCCAATGTCGGCATCACGTCAAATTGCTCCTGCGCAGACGGTCACACGGCGGCGATGATAAACATCGAATGCGACCGATTCCAGACGGTTCAGTCCCACTTTGGTTCAGGTAGATTTTCTTTCGAAAATGCCTGATCCGCGTGCAGCTTGCTTTGATGCGACTCAGAGTCGCGCAAGCGAGGTGACGCGGTCAATGTGGTCGAACTTGTCAAGCGACAGGATGGCATCGGCGAAGTGGTCGGCGCGCTCCTTGAGTACCGGGCGAGCGAGCTGCAGGAATTTCTGCTGCATCGCGACCGTGTCCGGGAACGAAGATGGCTCGCCCGACGGATCGGGGATCAGCCGTTCCAGCGTGCCTTCGCCGCTGACGATGGAGACACGCGCACCGAATGGATGGCTCTTGCCCTCGAGGCGGGCGTCCTGCACCACCTCGATCCTGTCGGCGAGCGCCTCGATGGCGGGATCTCCGAGCCGCTTGTAGTCGTCCCAGCCGAACGAACCCTGATCCAGCGCCAGCGCGCCGGTGAAGAACATCGAGAACTGGCCGCCCACGATGCTGCGCGCATGGCGCTTGGTTTCGGCATCGCCCGTCAGCGTGATGCCGTTGCGATGCAGGCCGATCTCGACGCTCTTGATGTTTTCCGGTGTGAGATTGTGCTCGCGGCGCATGGCGATCAGCGCGTCGATGGCGGCGTGGGTGTAGCGGCAGCTTGGATACGGTTTCACGCCGATTTTCATCGTCTCGTAAACACGGCCGAGGTCAGCAACAGCCTTGTCCGGATGCGCATTGTCGCTGTAGCCGACGAGCAGACCATGCTTGCCCTCCACCGATTCCGTCGCGCCGATAAATCCTTCGCGTGCCAGGGAGGCTGCGACAACGCCGTTCATGGCGGCGGCGCCGACCTGATAGCGTTTGTTCCATGCGCCGTTGACCAGAAACTGCAGCGAGCCTGCGGCCTGGCTACCTGAAACGCCGAACGCAGCGGCGATCTGTTCAGCGCTGAGCTTGTAGAGTTTTGCCGCAGCGGCCGCTGCGCCGTAGGTGCCTGCGGTTGCTGTGGGATGGAATCCCTTGGCGTAGTGCGAGGTCGGATCGAGTGCATTGCCGAGGCGGCAGCACACTTCATAACCGGCGACAATTGCCGTCAGCACGTCGCGGCCGCTCGATCCCATGATTTCGCCGACCGCGAAAGCGGCGGGGACCACGGGTGCGCTCGGATGCAGCGAGGAATCGGCGTGGGTGTCATCGAAATCGAGCGAGTGGCCGAGCGCGCCGTTGAGCAGCGCGGCGATGGCTGGCGTATAGGTCCTGGCGTCGCCGCACACGGTCGCGCCGCCCTTGCCGTCGAGACCGAGGGTGGCCAGCATGCCGAGCAGGGACGGTGTCGATTCGGCTTCGCTGCGGGCGCGCACGGCGCTGCCGAGAAAATCGAGCGTCAGCGCCTTGGCGCGTTCGAGGACGTTTTCCGGAATGTCCTCGTATTTGAGATTCGCGACATAAGCGGCCAGCGTTGCGGTTTCATTCGCCATGGATAACTCGTCCGTCCCGGATCGTTGCTTTGCGGGCGCAGCTTATGTGGCACGGCAGCAAAGCGCCAGACGGGATCGGCGTGGCAGCTATTCGCGAATATCCAGGGGTCGAAGCCGATCAGGCTTTCGGTTTGCGGATATAGGGCCAGAGCGCGAAGATAGCGACGATGATGGTGGCGACGACAGTCGCGACCAGTGTCTGGATGATGTCGAAATGCTGGCTGTCACGGGCGACGAACAGTGCGGTAATCGGAGCTGCCAGGATGAGCAGCAGTCGCACCAATAAAGACATGATCGAACCCCTTACGCCGCTTCATTGCGGGTGTCGGGTTCCAATATCCCCTTTGGCGGGGCCTGCCGTTGATCCGGATCAAGCCGTGACAATGTGTCCCCGGGCGACCTTACTCGTGGGGGAGAATAACGTAGGGCGTGGTGTAGGGCTCGACGCGCAAGGACGTATTCGCAAGAAGGCCGATCTTTGCCGATGGGGCTTGCTGAGGCTCGTTGTTCGGGCCGCGCTTGACGTTGTATTGCCAGACCGTGAGCGATCCTTTTTGCGCAAGCGCCTTCGCCACGGCGCCCGCATCGGTGCCGCCGAGCGCCTGCAATTCAGCGTCCGACAGGCCGATGACGATATCGTCCTTGGCGGTGACCACCTTGAACAGGGTTGTTTTGCCGGCCTGCGCCCACGCAGCTGGAGCGGTGGCGGATGCAAGACTTGTCATGGCGATCAGGGTCGCGAACGAGCGGCGGGAAATCATGGAGCGGTCCTTCGAAATGCGGTGCGTTGGAAAATCGGGAGGTGTGAATCGACGAGGCGATGCCCTTTCCGGTTCTCGGCCTCAAGCCTTTGTCGCGGCGAGGCGCAGCCGGGTTCGATCCGCGTCAGATCTTCCTGAGCATGGTCGGAACGATGATCCGGTGAAACGGCATGATGATGGTGAGATAGACCCGGCCCAGCAGGTTGTTGGTCTTGACCAGGGTTGTGGCGGACACCTGCCGATTGGGAGCGCTTCCGATCACATCGACGATGATGCGGAAATCGAGGTGTTTGTCATCGAAGCCCGCCACCAGCCGCTGCGGTGTTTCGCTGATTACCGGAAACGGGCCGATGGAATTCGCGGTGAGCGCCTTCCCATGCGAAGGCCGCTTGAGACCAAAGGGCGCAACCATGATGTTGCGCAGTTTCATCAGCGCGCTGATCCATTCAGGCTGGCGCAGGAACATCCGCTCGGCGGCGTGCCGCGCATCGAGAGCGTCGTCGTTCACCGTGACACGGAAGCAATCGCCGAACTGTGCGCCCGGCAGCAGAGTTTTCATGCCACTGTCGGGTTCGAAGCTCTCAATAGCGATGGCCTGCAAGGTCATGCGATGGCTCTCAGCCGATAGGTCAGGCTGCGAAAGCGCAGCACGAGCAGAATGGCATAAAGGCCGGTGCCGATCGACAGGCCGATCCAGACCCCGACCGCGCCAAAATTCAGCCAGAACGCGAAAGCACAAGCTGCCGTAAAGCCGATGGCCCAATAGCTGATCGCGGCGAGCAGCAGCGGGATGCGGGTGTCGCTGAGGCCGCGCAGCGCGCCTGCCGCCACGGTCTGGATGCCGTCGGCGACAAAGAAGGTCGCACCGATCAGCATCAAGGTTGCCGCAAGGCTGGCGGCGGCGAAGCTCTGCGGGCCGTCCCCGAAGAAGAGCAGTGCCAGATCGAAACGCACCACGATCACGGCAAGCGTCATCACGGTCATGAACACGATGCCGAGAACGATGGCGACAAAACCGGCGCGCCGGACAGCGGAAAGTTCGCCGCGCCCGAAGGCCTGCCCGACGCGCACGGTGGCAGCCATGCCGATGCCGAACGGCACCATGAACAGGATCGCCGCGATCTGCAGCGCGATCTGGTGCGCTGCGAGGGCTGTGGTGCTGATCAGGCCCATCAGCAGGCCGGCGGCGGAGAACAGTCCGTACTCCAGCAGGAACGACACCGCGATCGGTGCGCCGATCACCACAAGCTTTTTCATCAGCGGCCAGTCGATCTTCCAGAACCGCCCGAGGACATGAAATTTCTTGAACGGCCGCTGGGCATAAGTAAACCACAGCGCCGCTGCGCACATGCCGAAATTCACCGTGGTTGTGGCCACGCCCGCACCGAGCAATTCAAGCTTCGGCAGACCCCAGTGACCATGAATCAGCGCATAGCCGAGCAGGCCATTCGCGGGGATCGCGGCCAAGGTGATCCACAGGCCCGGCTCGGGACGATTGACCGCGCCCATGAAGTTGCGGATGGCCATGAAACAAAGCGCAGGCGCCATGCCGGGCGCGAGGCCGAGGAGATATCGCTGCGCAAGGCGCGCGTTCTCCGGCGACTGGCCGAGCATCAGGAGGATCTGCTCCCCAAACAGCGGCAGCATGATCATCGGCACGCATATCAGCAGCGCGGCCCATAGGCCGACGCGGAGCGCGCGGCGCACGAGGCGCGGCTGGCGTGCGCCCAGGGCCTGCGCGGCAAGCGGCGCGACTGCGGACACCAGTCCCATGCCAATCACGAAGGCGACAAAGAACACCGTATGCGCAAGCGATGCTGCGGCGACGGCCTGGTCGCCGAGCCGCCCGATCAATGCAAGATCGGTCGTCATCATCGCGATCTGCCCCAACTGCGTGAGCGCGATGGGCAAAGCGAGCTTGATCGTCTCGATGAATTCGGTCGCGACCACGCCGCGAGCGGCGTTCCTCGTCGCCGGACCGGATTCGGCGTTGTCGAAGGATGTCATGATGCGGTTCTAGCACAGAGCGCCCGGCCAAACGATGACCCGCGTAATGTCGCAGGTTCGTATGATGCGCGAGCATCGCAAGTATTACGATGTCGTCCCCGCGAAGGCGGGGACCCATAACCACCAACTTTGCTATTTTCGCCGGATGTCTCGCTACAACAGGATTCAGGGAGTATGGGTCCCCGCCTTCGCGGGGACGACCCAGGATGTGGGGTTAGATTCCTGCGCGTTCTTCCCGCGAAGAAGAAAAAGGTCTCAGACGTCCACGTTGGCGTCGAGCGAATTGTCCTGAATGAACTCGCGGCGCGGTTCGACCACATCTCCCATCAGTTTGGTGAAGATGTCGTCGGCGGCGTCGACTTCCTTGACCTTCACCTGCAGCAGCGATCGGGCATTGACGTCGAGCGTCGTTTCCCACAGTTGCTGCGGGTTCATTTCGCCGAGGCCTTTGTAGCGCTGGTAGGCGACACCCTTGCGTCCGGCCTCGGTCACCGCCTCGAACAGGCTGACGGGGCCATGGATTGGAGTTTCGGTGTCCTTGCGGCGAAGCACGCTGCTGCGCGGATAGGCCTCCTGCAGCCGTCCGGCATATTCGTCGAGCTTGCGTGCCTCGGCGGAGCCGAGCAGCGCGTCGTCGATCATCGCGGCGTCCTTGACGCCCCGCACGGTGCGTTCGAAGAAATAGCCCTCGCCTTCCCTGAACGTACCAGTCCAGCCGCGCTCGACTTCATCCGCCAGCGCGTCGAGGCGCTTGGCGATATAGTCAGCGGCCTGGCTGGCAGTCTCGACATTGCCGACAACATGCGGGCTGAGGACGCCAGCGATCGCGGCCTGTTCGACGACAGTGCGGTTATAGCGGCTGTGCAGGCTGTTGAGGATGCCGCGGATGACGCGTGCGTCGTCCAGCAGGGCCTGCAGGTCGCGGCCCTTGCGATCCTCGCCCGACGACAGTTTCAGAACACAATCATCCAGACCGGTCTCGATCAGGTAATCTTCCATCGCCCGCTCGTCCTTGAGGTATTGCTCGGACTTGCCGCGCGTCACCTTGAACAGCGGCGGTTGTGCGATGTAGAGGAAGCCGCCCTCAATCAGGGCGGGCATCTGCCGGAAGAAGAACGTCAGCAACAGCGTGCGGATATGGGCGCCGTCGACGTCGGCGTCCGTCATGATGATGATCTTGTGATAGCGCAGCTTGGCAAGGTCGAAATCGTCGCGGCCGATACCGGTGCCGAGCGCCGTGATCAGCGTGCCGACCTGCTCTGACGACAGCATCTTGTCGAAACGTGCGCGCTCGACGTTGAGGATTTTTCCGCGCAGCGGAAGAACGGCCTGAAACTCGCGGTTGCGGCCCTGCTTGGCGGAGCCGCCTGCGGAGTCACCCTCGACGATGAACAGTTCGGACTTGGCCGGATCGCGCTCCTGACAGTCCGCGAGCTTGCCGGGCAATGAGGCAATATCCAGCGCGCCCTTGCGGCGAGTCAGTTCGCGTGCCTTGCGCGCGGCTTCACGGGCGGCAGCGGCTTCCACCACCTTGCCGACGATGGTTTTGGCCTCCGACGGATGTTCCTCGAACCATGCCGCCAATGCCTCGTTCAGCACGTTCTCGACCACCGGCCGCACCTCCGAGGACACCAGCTTGTCCTTGGTCTGCGACGAGAATTTCGGATCTGGAACTTTCACTGACAGAACGGCGGTGAGACCTTCGCGGCAGTCGTCGCCGGTCAGCGCGATCTTTTCCTTCTTCGCCATGGCATCGGCATAACCGGTGACCTGACGCGTCAGCGCGCCGCGGAAGCCCGCCAGATGGGTGCCGCCGTCGCGCTGGGGGATGTTGTTGGTGAAGCAGAGCACGTTCTCGTGGTAGCTGTCGTTCCACCACATCGCGACTTCGACGCTGATACCGTTTTGCTCCGCGCGCATCACGATCGGCAGTTGCACCACCGGCTTTTTGTTGCGGTCGAGGTATTTCACGAATTCCTCGACGCCGCCTTCGTAGAAAAGCTCTTCGCGCTTCTCGACCGCGTGCCGCATGTCGGACAGCGTGATGTTGACGCCGGAATTGAGGAACGCGAGTTCGCGCAGGCGATGCTCCAGCGTCGCAAAATCGTATTCGATATTCTTGAAGGTCTCGGAGGAGGCGAGGAAGGTGACTTCCGTGCCGCGCTTGCCTGCGGGTGCGTCGCCAACGACTTCAAGCGGCGCAACGGAATCGCCGTGCGCGAACGCGATGTAGTGTTCCTTGCCGCCGCGCCAGATGCGCAGTTCCAGCTTGCTGGAGAGCGCGTTGACGACGGAAACGCCGACGCCATGGAGTCCGCCGGACACCTTGTAGGAATTCTGGTCGAATTTTCCACCGGCATGGAGCTGGGTCATGATGACCTCTGCCGCCGAAATGCCTTCGCCCTTGTGGATGTCGGTCGGAATGCCGCGGCCGTCGTCGCGCACGGTCACCGAGTTATCGGCATTGAGGATCACTTCCACACGCGTGGCGTGACCCGCGAGCGCTTCGTCGATGGCGTTGTCGACGACTTCGTACACCATGTGATGCAGGCCGGAGCCGTCATCGGTGTCGCCGATATACATGCCCGGCCGCTTGCGAACGGCGTCGAGCCCTTTCAGCACGCGGATCGATTCAGCGCCGTATTCCGCACCTGGATTGGAGACAGGTTCGGCGCTGGTTTGCCGGGCTGGTTCGGTCATGAGAAGCCTTCAAAGATGGATCGGCAGAGTGATCTGATCGAGGCTGCGAAAAACGCGCCTCCGACGATCAATTTGTGCCATGAAAACAGTTGGGCGCATAGGGCAAAGTAGCGCCATGCAAGTTATTGAATAAATGGGGTTATTCGGCTGTTTTTCAAGGCCCTCAGACGGCGTTTTCGGGGCTGTAGAAAAGCCTGATTCGAACCGTTCCGGCGAGGTTGATCCGGGGGCGATTCCCGTTGCGGTTTCAGGTTATGTCCGCCGCGAAATCTGACCGGCCTCGACGTTGAAAACGTCGGCGCCTGACCCGACGCTGGCAAACGCGGCAGGGTCTGCCCCGGTCATCCAGACCTGCGCGCCGAGGTTCGCGAGTTCATCGAACAGCGCCGCGCGGCGGCCGGGATCGAGATGCGCCACCACCTCATCAAGCAAGAGGAGCGGCGTGATGCCGGTCATCTCGGCCACCAGATTCGCATGCGCGAGCACAAGGCCGATCAACAGAGCCTTTTGCTCGCCGGTGGAAGCATCACGCGCCGGCATGTTCTTCGGCGCGTAGACCACTTGCAGGTCGGTCAGGTGCGGTCCGTTAAGCGTGCGCCCGGCGGCGGCGTCCTTGAAGCGGCTTTCGCGCAGCATGTCGCGATAGCGGTCCTCGACGGCGGTGGCCGTCTCGGTGAGCAGTGCGTTCTCCATCCAGCCGTCGAGAGCGATCAGGGCAGAGGGGAAAGCAGAGGCGCCGCCGCGCGCCGCCAGCATCGCGGAGAGACGTTGCAATGTTTGTCCGCGTTGTGCCGCGACGGCAACGGCGAGCTCGGCGGTCTCGCGCTCGATGGCATCGCACCAGTGGGCGTCGAAATTGCGGTCTTCCAAAAGGCGGTTTCGGGAACGCAGCGAACGGTCGAGAGCCGAGACGCGGCTTGAGTGCTCACTGTCGATGGCCAGTACAAGGCGATCGAAAAACCTCCGCCGTTCCGATGCCGCGCCCATGAACAGGCTGTCCATCGCGGGCGTCAGCCACACCATGCGCAGGTGATCACCGAACGCTGCCGCTGACGTCACCGGTTCGCGATCGATCCGCACGCGGCGCGATGAAGACGTGCCGTCGGCGCGCGGCGCATCGATACCGGTGCCGAGCGTGGCGAGCCCGTATGCGCCCTCGACTTCAGCGGACACCGCCCATGAGCCGTCGCCCTGAATATCGGCCACATCGTCCAGCGTCGCGCGGCGCAAGCCCCGGCCGGGCGAGAGAAACGAGATGGCTTCGAGGCAATTGGTTTTTCCGGCGCCATTGGCGCCGACCAGCACCACGATGTCCCCGCGTGTCTCCACGCCCGCCGCGCGGTAGCTGCGGAAATGCATCAGGCTGAGGCGGAGAATGCGGGAGACGGTCATGGTGAGCCGTCTTCTACAGCAGATTACGGACGCTTACACCCGCATCGGCATCAGGACATAGAGCGCGCCCTTGTTGTCCTTGTCCTGCACCAGCGTGGGCGATCCGGGATCGGCCAAACGCAAGACCGCGACCTCGCCTTCGATCTGGGCGGCGATGTCGAGCAAGTAGCGCGAGTTGAAGCCGATATCGAGTGCATCGGCGGCATACTCGACCTCGAGTTCTTCCGTCGCGCTTCCGGAATCCGGATTGGTCACCGACAGCACCAGCTTGCCGGCGGACAGCGCGAGCTTCACTGCGCGGCCGCGTTCGGAGGAGATGGTCGAGACGCGGTCCACCGCAGCCTCGAAGTCCTTCTTGTCGACGATCAGTTCCTTGTCGTTGTTCTGCGGAATGACGCGTCCGTAGTCCGGGAAGGTGCCGTCGATCAGCTTCGAGGTCAGCACCACGTCGCCGAGCGTGAAGCGGATTTTGCCCTGCGACAGCTCGATCTTGAGTTCCGCTTCGGCGTCCTCGATCAGGCGCTGCACTTCGCCGACCGTCTTGCGCGGCACGATGACGCCCGGCATGCCCTCAGCGCTTTTCGGCAGCGGCAGATCGACCTGCGCCAGCCGGTGACCGTCGGTCGCGACGGCGCGCAGCGTCGCGGCTTTGGCGGTCCCCGCGGCGTGAAGGTAAATGCCGTTGAGGTAGTAACGCGTCTCTTCCGTCGAGATCGCAAACTGGGTGCGGTCGATCAGGCGCTTCATGTCGGCCGCAGTGAGCGCGAACGAATGGGTCATCTCGCCGGCGGCGAGATCGGGAAAATCGCTTTCCGGCAGGGTCTGCAGAGTAAAGCGCGAACGTCCGGCGCGAATGGCCAGGACCGAGCGGTCGCCATCGCCTTCGAGCACGATCTGCGATCCGTCGGGCAGCTTGCGCACGATGTCGTAAAACATATGCGCCGGAACGGTTGTCGAGCCGCCGGTGGCGGTTTCCGCCGCCAAGGTTTCGGTGACTTCGAGGTCGAGGTCGGTCGCCTTCAGACTGAGGCGTGATTTGTCGGCGCGGATCAGGACGTTGCCGAGGATCGGAATCGTATTCCGCCGTTCGACCACGCGATGAACGTGGCTCAGCGATTTAAGGAGTTGTGCGCGCTCGACGGTAACCTTCATGACACTTCCGCCCGATCCCAAGTCCGTAAGCTTGATTGGATTGCCGGGCGGCCGGACAGCGCACCGCGGCGATTGGACCCGCGCGGACCGGACAAACGAGGATTTCGCCGTGCCCCACGGGGTCCGTAAGGTGACGCGAATGCGATGGAAGTTCAAGGGCAAGGCTGCGATCAGGTGCCCTTGTCCCTTGGAATCTCCTGCAATTTCCGGAGAAAAGCCTCTCCGGCTCTACTCCTGAAGCTGACGCTTCAGGAGCTCGACCTCGTCCGACAGTGTGACGTCCTTGGAGACCAGCGTCTCGATCTTGCGGACGGCATGAAGAACCGTGGTGTGGTCGCGGCCGCCGAAACGGCGTCCGATTTCCGGCAGAGAGCGCAGCGTCAGCGTCTTGGCGAGATACATCGCCACCTGGCGCGGACGAACCACATTGGCGGTCCGGCGCGATGACAAGAGATCGGAACGGCTCACATTGTACTGCCGGGCAACCACGCGCTGGATGTCCTCGATCTTGACCCGCTTCGGCTCCATCGGGCGGACCAGGTCGCGCACTTCGCGCTCGGCCATTTCCAGCGTCACGGTGGTGGCATTGAGCTTCGAATGGGCGAGAAGACGGTTGATCGCGCCTTCGAGATCGCGGCCGTTATGGGTGATGGTCTTGGCCAGATATTCCAGTACCGGGGCGGGTACATCGAAGGTGGCGTGATGCGCCTTCGCCGCCGACACCCGCGATTTGAGGATTTCCAGCCGCAGCTCTTCTCCAAGCGAGCCCATCTCGACCACAAGGCCGCCGGCCAGGCGCGAGCGCACGCGATCATCGAGGCTTTCCAGATCGGACGGCGGCCGGTCGGCGGCGATCACGACCTGACGGCCGGCATCGATCAGCGCATTCAGCGTGTGGCAGAATTCGGACTGGGTCGATTTGCCCTGCAGGAACTGCAAGTCGTCGATCACGAGGACGTCGATACCGCGGAGCGCCTCCTTGAAGGCCAGCGCGGTCTGCGATTTCAGCGCGGCGACAAAGCCGTACATGAATTTCTCGGCGGTGAGATACAGCACCTTGCGCTCGGGATTGGAGTTCCCGGCCCAAGTCACGGCCTGCAGCAGATGTGTTTTGCCGAGACCCACACCGGCGTGGATGTAGAGCGGATTGAACATCACGCTGTCGCCGCGGCGGCCTTCGGCGACCTGGCGGGCAGCGGCATGGGCCAAAGTGTTCGAGCGGCCCATCACAAAGGTCGCGAAGGTCAGACGCGGATCGAGCGGCGAGCCGCCAAGCGCATCGTGGCTTGCCGAGACGGGCGCGGTGGCAGTGTTGCGCAGTTCCGGAGCAGGGCGGCTCGCACCGCTGTCGGCGCGGCGATCGTCCTGCGGTGCTTTGGTATCCTTGACGGGAGCTGCGGTGCGCAGCGCGGTCCGCACCGAGATATCGATGCGCTTGATGCCGGAATCTTCCGACTGCCAGCAGGTCAGCACGCGGTCGGCATAGTGCGCCTGAATCCAGCTCTTCAGGAACTTGGTCGGCACCGTCATATAGATGCAGTCGTCATGGATGCGATCGAGATCCATGCGTGCGAACCAGCTTGTATAGACATCCTCGCCAACAGTGGTCCGCAGCCGCCCCTTGAAGCGTGCCCACTGATCGCGCTCAACGTCTGCCAGTTCGAGATTAGCCGAGTTCGTTTCTGTCGAGATTGTCATTTGAGGTCTGATCTTCTGCTTGGATGTTGTCGGCGCCATGGTCGCCATGAAAAGGGATGAGATGGCCGCGCAGACGCGCTGCTCTCGCCATTGTCAGACGCTTCGCCGTTCGGCGGTTTGATCGCCGGGGAGGAGGCTGGTCCGATCTGGTGAGAACGTGCGGGTCGCGCTAGCGCGTACTGTACTGGAGGGGCGGACTACAGGAGACAGCTGGCGCGTTCACTGAAACAACATCGCGGGACGTGCGCGCTGCAAAGTTGTTCTGCCGGCTCTGGCTGCTGGACATAGAATTCCCCCTCCTGCCGCGGGCAATACGCGCGGCAAGTTGTTGTCGTCTTGGTCTGTTCTAATCTTTAGTTCGCCCGATCCGCTGACTGACCGGACCTTCAACCCGTCGCTTCGTTTGCCCGTCGAACCTGCCCCTGACTTTCAAGGCTGGTGGATGCTTTGCACTGCGCGTCTTCCTGCTTTTGATCCGTGGTCCGGAGCCCGGCCGCGGTGGAGGAATTTTCGCGCAGAGAACCGGTCTCACAAATCATGTGAGTTCGGATCCGACCATCGCTTGGAAAGTGACACTAGCCTGCTGACTGATACTGACCTGCAGGCCCGCCCAAGGTTCTCAAACCGCTCTGATCAGAAGAGCCGTGGGCGACGTGACAAGTAAGAAATACACGAGGTGTGGGCACTCGCAATGAAATTGATTTTTCGCCGCGCGGTTAATGCGCGACTTGGCAGCGAAGCGAAACCGGCGCGGACTTGATGTCGAAACTGCAAGGTTTTGAATCTGTGCGAAGATTCGAAAAGTCGGACAACTGTCACAAATCCAACGATCGTCGAAACTTCCTTCATAAATAATTTAAGATTCGTCAGGCGCGGACTGCGTTTTTCAAGTGCTGTCATTCGCTATGCCGATAAGGTCTTCGTCATGCGTGTTTTTTTGTGTTCGGCAGAGCAGGGTAACCCTCGCCGAGACTTCCGATCCGATGCGCGCGGACACTTGCTTTTTCAAAACACTGCAATCGCAGCCGATACCTTCGCACATGCACTGTCGATGATGCTCTCGCGTGCTGTCGATAGATGCGTGTGAGGAAATGACCGCGAAGGATTGCGCGGCGAAAGAGAAAAAGCCCGGCGCTTGCCGGGCTTTGTCAGTGACTCTGTTCGGATCGGAGCTTGCGGAACTTACTTCGCGAGCTTGGCGATCTGATGGGTCAGGCGCGATACCTTCCGGCTCGCGTTGTTCTTGTGAATGATGTTGCGCTGCGCGGCCTGCATCAGGTCCGGCTCAGCCAGCTTCATCGCTTCGAGCGCGGCATTGCGGTCGCCACTCTTGATGGCTTCTTCGACGCGGCGAACCGAACCGCGCATCTGGGTGCGGCGGGATTTGTTGATCTCGGTACGGCGGGCGATCTTGCGCGTCGCTTTTTTGGCAGAGGTTGTGTTGGCCATGGTCTCTCGGTTTCTCTCGGTCGGTCGCTCCGCGGCCGGACAATTCCGCCATCAGGGCGATCGGTATCGACCGTTCGGCCGATGCTGGTGAAAATCGGGTGTCTCTGAAAATGTTCTTGCCCGAGAGCCTGCTTTCAACAACACGCTCTCAAAGAACATCGGCGGCAGGATTGCGCCCGCCGCCAGTTGCGGGTTCTTATAGGGATACTGGCTTGCACCGTCAACGATTTCCGGGCCTGTTTTGGGCAGGAAAGGGCTGTTTCGGGCGTTTGCTGGGACCGGCGAAGTGATTGAAATATAGGGGTTGAATGATGATCCGGGGGTTTTTTCGTCTGATCGGGCTGTTTCTGCTGGTGATCGGCTTCCTGTCGCTGGTCTACGACGGCGCCCGGACCATCGCCGACCAGACCCTGCGGATCACCCGGCTGGGGGAGCTCTGGAACGATGTCAATCAAGCCAGCCAGCAGTCCTTTCAGGCCATGGTCGAGGGGGTTTCACCGCTGCTCTGGAACAGTGTGATGAAACTGCTGCTCAACCAACCGGCCTGGGCGGTGCTTGGAATTCTCGGCATTGTATTGATGCTGCTGTTTCGGCCGAGCAAGCCGTTGATCGGCTATTCACGGAATTGACCGGTGATGTCCGCATAGCGAATGGCCGCCGCGAACCGGAACGGGCAGATTTCAAGAGCTGATGCCGGACACTTGATCGGCCGCTGGCGCGTAACGTCCGCTTATTTGCGGCGTAGAGGCAGTTATATAGAGTGACGCGAACTCACAGGAGCAAGTCATGTTCTTCTCCCGCAAGCCCCTTGATCTGCCGAGCGCCGCAAATGCCCTGCCGGGCCGCACAACCCCGCTGCCGACGGCCAGAACGCATTTCGTCAACGGCCATGCCCTGAAGGGCCCATACCCGGAAGGCTTGGAGACCGCAATTTTCGGTCTCGGTTGTTTCTGGGGTGCTGAGCGCAAGTTCTGGGAAATGGACGGCGTGCACGTCACTGCGGTGGGCTATGCCGGCGGTGTGACGCCGAACCCGACCTATGAGGAAACCTGTTCGGGCCGCACCGGTCACACCGAAGCGGTGCTGGTGGTGTTCGATCCGAAGAAGGTGTCCTTTGAGGCGCTGCTCAAGACGTTCTGGGAAAGCCACGATCCGACCCAGGGCATGCGCCAGGGCAACGACATCGGCACGCAGTACCGCTCGGCGATCTACACCACCAGTGACGCGCAGATAAAGGCGGCGCTGGCCTCGAAGGACGCTTACAACAAAGCGCTTAACGCCAGGCGGTATGGTTCGATCACCACCGAGATCAAGCCTGCGGGCGAGTTCTATTTCGCCGAGGACTATCATCAGCAGTATCTGGCGAAGAACCCCGCCGGCTATTGCGGCCTCGGAGGAACCGGCGTGTCCTGCCCGATCGGTGTTGGCGTCAGCGCCTGATTACGCAGGCCCGCTTACCCTTTGTTAACCATAAGTGCCGCAAATCGGACCTGTCCTCATTCAGGGGGCAGGTCCGGAGCGTTTTATGCGTGCGTCGCGCTGGTCGCTGATCGCTGTCGTTCTCACTGCGCTCGCGCTCGCGGGCTGCATGCAGACATCCGCGTCCATGACGACGGGCTATGCCCCGGTCGATGAACCGTATCGGCTCGATGCGGGAGACAAGCTGCGCATCGTGGTCTACGGCCAGGACGGTCTCACCAATACCTATGCGGTCGGCGCCAGCGGATCGATCACCATGCCGCTGATCGGTTCGGTTTCCGCGCGGGGCCTGACGCCCGCGCAACTCGCTGCTGCCGTCACCGCACGCCTGAAGCGGGGTTACCTGCGCCAACCTTATGTCGCCGCAGAAGTCGAAAGCTATCGCCCGTTCTTCATCCTCGGCGAAGTCGCGGCTCCGGGACAATATCCTTATGTGCCGAACATGACGGCGGAGAGCGCGGTGGCGATTGCGGGCGGTTTCACCCCGCGCGCGCAGCGCAATGCCATCAAGCTGACCCGCGTCGGCGAGGAAGGCGCGGCACAGGCGGTGGTGCCGCCCGGCACATTCCTCAAACCGGGCGATACTGTCGTCGTCGCCGAGCGGTGGTTCTGAAGCTTCCCATATGTCATTCCGGACGGACCGCGAAGCGGGCCGATCCGGAATCTCGCAAAGCTCTTCGAGATTCCGGGCTCGCTCGCGTTACTCGCGCCCCGGAATGACGGAGCCTATTATTTCAAATTCGTCCCGAAAAACCCGAGGCTCCGCTGCCAGGCGAGATCCGAACTCGCCCTGTCGTAACTGGCGCGCTCATCGCAGCCGAAACCATGCTGCGCGTTCGGATAGACAAAGATCTGGACGTCGGGGCGCTTGGCCTTGATGGCCTCGACATCGGTGAGCGGGATGCCGCTATCCTTCTCGCCGAAATGAAGCTGAGTCGGTACGCTCGGCTTGTCGTCTGCGAACCGCACGATCGCCCCGCCATAGTAGCCGACGGCGGCGGCGAGGCCCTTCAGCTTGGTTGCCGCGGCATAGGCAATGCTGCCGCCGAGGCAAAAGCCGATGATCCCGACCGGGCCGACATCCTTCACGGCATCGATGGCCGCTTGCGTGTCGCGCAGCATCGCGGGCCAGTCGGGATTGGCGACGAACTTGCGTGCGACGGCGACTTCATCGGGCGAATATCCCGACTGGAAATTCGGCTCGATGCGATCGAAGATCGCGGGCGCCAACGCGACATAGCCCTCCTTCGCCAATCGGTCGCAGATGTTGCGGATGTGCGAATTGACCCCGAAAATCTCCTGGATCACGACGATTGCGCCCTTGGGCTTTGACGCCGGATCGGCACGATAGGCTCCGAGCTTAAAGCCGTCAGATGCGGTCAGGGTGGTGGTCTGTCCCATGCGGACATCCTTCATGCTGGTCTGGATTGTGAGAAAACGGGACTGGCGGGCTAACGCCACATCCAGTTACGGCTCCAGTCGGCTTTCCAGCCGGTGAGGCGACCGCCGCGGAATTGCAGATAGAGCGGATCGTCGCGGAACGACCATCGCGCGCCGACATTGCGGATCACGACGAAGATTTCATTGCCCGGCTGGCCGCTGACATAGCTCAACGGTTGCCCAAGCGCGTCGGTGGCGTCCTCCACACTCATGCCGAACACCAGCGGCGTATGGTTGGACAGCGTGGTCGTGAACGGTGAGGGCGGCAACTGCCCTGCGCGCGCAGGCGTATGCGCAACGGCGAGGGCGACAAGCGAAGCGAAGACAATTACTTTCATGGCCAAAGTGTTCTTCGGTTTGCCGTCCAAGGCAAGCCGAAAGGCCAATGAAAATTCCGGGGAAGGATCAATTTTTGTCGACATTGCGGATAGGTGCGGGATCGGCGTGGTGGGGCGACCGCATCGAGCCGGCGAAACTTAACGCCGAGCAGGGCGATCTCGACTATCTCTGTTTCGAGACCATGGCGGAGGCGACGGTCTCCGCTGCGCAGGTGCGCAAGCGGCGCGACCCGTCATTTCCAGGATACGATACTTATCTCGACGACCGTATGAAGGCGGTGTTGCCGGGCTGTCTGAAACGGGGCACCAAGATCATCAGCAATCAGGGCTGGATCAATCCCGACGGTGCCGCGCAGCGCATTGTCGAGCTGTTGCGCGAGCATGGCGCCCGCCGGAAGAAGGTGGCGGCAGTCTCCGGCAGCCTTATCACGGACAAGATCGCCCAACTCGGTGGCACCATTCTGGAAAATGGCGCCCCGGTAAGTTCCATTGTGTCTGAAATCATTTCGGCGGAGGCCTATCTCGGTGCAGAGCCGATTGTTGAAGCTCTGCGCCTCGGTGCAGATATCGTCATCACCGGCCGCGTGGCCGATCCCTCGCTTTTTCTTGCGCCGATGATGCACGAATTCGGCTGGCCGGTGGACGACTACACACGACTCGGCGCGGGCAGCGGCCTCGGACATCTTCTCGAGTGCGGCGCGCAGGTGACCGGCGGTTACTTCGCCGATCCCGGCTTCAAGGACGTGCCGAACCCGTGGGATCTGGCCTTCCCGATCGCCGAGGTGGAGAGCGACGGCTCTGCGGTGATCGCAAAGGTCGCGGGCACGGGCGGCGCGATCAACGCCATGACGGTGAAGGAGCAGATGCTTTACGAGGTGCACGATCCGGCAAACTACATCACGCCGGATGTGGTGGTGGACTTCACCACGGCCAAACTCGAACAGGCCGGTCCGGACCGCATGCGCGTCAGCGCTATCAGCGGCAAGCCGCGCACGGCGACGCTGAAAGTCTCCATGGGTTGCATGGAAGGCTTCATCGGGGAGGACATGTTCTTTTATGCGGGCCCCGGCGCGCTGCGCCGTGCGCAACTGGCAAAGACAATTCTCGAAGAGCGGTTTCGCATTGTGAATCTCAAGGCGGACGATCTGCGGATCGATTTTCTCGGCCTCAACGCCATTCACGGCGAAGCCACCCCTGCGGACGCGCCGGAGCCTTACGAGGTTGCGGTGCGTGTCGCGGCGCGCTGCAAGACGCGCGAGGAGGCCCTGAAGGTCGGCCGCGAGATCGACGGCATGGCCGTGTCGGGCGTTGGCATGACCGGCAAGCGGGTGCCGCATCAGGATCGCGCCCGCGAGATCATCGGTGTGTGGTCCACTTTGGTGCCGCGTGATGCCGTGCCGCCCACCATTGCCTGGTATGAAAGCTGAGCCATGCGGGATATTTTGCGGGTCAAACTCGAACGCGTGGCGCATGTGCGCTCCGGCGACAAGGGCAATACCTCGAACATCGCGGTGATTGCCTATTGCGCCGAATTCTATCCCTTGCTGAAAGCGCAACTCACTGCCGCGCGTTTCAAGGAATTCTATCGCGGCGCGATCAAGGGCGACGTTACGCGCTTTGAAGCCGACAACCTCGCCGCGCTGAATTTCGTGGCGGAAGGCGCGCTGGGCGGCGGAGTGTCGCGCAGTCTCAGCCTCGACAATTACGGCAAGGCGCTGTCGGCGGCGATTTTAGGCTTCGACATCGAGGTGCCGGAGACATATGCCAATCTGCTGCGCGGCGAATAAATTTCGATCCGTATCGAAACAACAAACAGCGCTGGCGTGACAACGTCGCCGCGAACAGGAAACCGACGGCGCGACATGACTCTTGCACTCGAGACGCCCCCCGCCCGTACCGCGGTAAATCTTGCGCTTCTGGTGCTGCTTGCGACGCTGTGGGGCGCGGCCTACACGCTGGTCAAGGTTGGCGTCGAGACCATCCCGCCGCTGACCCTGATTTCCGGGCGCACGCTGATCGCCGGCGCCATCCTGCTGGCCATCATGCGCCTGCGCGGCATCACCATGCCGCGCGATCCGGCGGTGTGGAAGCGCTTCATGATTCAGGCGTGCCTGAACAGCGTCGTCCCCTTCACCCTGATTGCCTATGCCGAACGTCATGTCGGTGCGGGCCTCGCCACCATTCTTGGCTCGAATGCACCGATCTTCGCCTTCCTGCTCGCGCTGCTGTTCGTTCGTCACGAGCGCCCGACCCTGCGCCAGTCGTTCGGCGTGGCGGCAGGCCTGACCGGCATCTGCCTTGTCGTCGGTGTCGATGCGTTGAATGGGCTGGGGCAGAATGTCATGGCGCAACTGGCGCTGGTGCTTTCCGCGGTGATGTTCGGTGCGGCCGCGTTGTTCGGGCGTAACTTCAACGGGCTGGATTCGATGGTGCCCGCCGCCGGATCGATGATCTGCGGCGCGATCATCCTGATCCCGCTCAGTCTGGTCATCGACCGTCCGTGGACGCTGACGCCATCGACGGCATCCATCGTTGCCCTGATCGCGCTGGCGGTGTTTTCGACCGCGCTCGCCTTTGTAATCTATTTCCGCCTGATCCAGACTTTGGGGTCGGTCGGCGCGACGGCGCAGGCTTATCTGCGCGTCCCGCTCGGTGTCGGTCTTGGTGTGGTGTTTCTCGGCGAAACACTCTCGCCAACAGTCTGGATCGGGCTGGTTTTCGTCGTGGTCGGAATTGCCGCGATGACAATTCCGGCACGGAAATCGTCCCGTACCTCATGACGTTTTTATCGCGGCGCACAATCCTGTCGCTGCGCCGCATGCCGGTTCTTTTTATTTTGACCGATTCTAATTCTGTTGCCAGCGGTTGCAAACGCGACCATGCTCCGGTGGCTCGTTACCGACCGGTGCGTGGCGGGCAGACGACCACGATGTGAGTCATCGCCGTAAGCGATGTCGTGCACCGGCGGGGAAACGCAAAAAATGCCGACGATAAGCATTAACGGGCGGAATGTGTCCGTCGACGCGGCGAATGATACGCCGCTGCTCTGGGTTATCCGCGAACAACTTCAAATGACAGGGACGAAATTCGGCTGCGGCGCGGGTCTCTGCGGTGCATGCACCGTCCACGTCAACGGCGAGGCGGTGCGCTCGTGCCAGACCGCGCTGAGCGATGTCGCCGGCAAGAAGATCACCACCATCGAAGGCCTGAGCGCCAAGGGCGATCATCCGTTGCAGAAGGCCTGGATTCTCGAGCAGGTGCCGCAATGCGGCTACTGCCAGTCCGGCCAGATCATGCAGGCAGCTTCGCTGCTCGCCAAGAACACCAATCCGACCAAGGACGAAGTGGTAGCGCACATGGACGGCAATCTGTGCCGCTGCATGACCTATTCGCGCATCCAGAAAGCGATCATGCGCGCCGCCAACGACATGCGCACAGCGTCGAACGCACCGGCCAATCGGAGCGCAACATGAACAAGCACATCAAGCTGGAAACATCGACAGACCTCAGCCGCCGTTCGTTCATCGTCGGTACCTCGGCAGCGGGCCTCGCGCTCGGCTTCGCATCCGTTCCGGGATCGTCTGCGTTCGCGGCGCCTGCCGCGCCCGCGACCTTCGATCCGAGCGTGTGGTACTCCATCGCGCCGGATGGACTTGTCACCGTGACCTGCGGCAAGGCCGATATGGGCCAGCACATCGCGTCCACCATGGCGCAGCTTGTGGCCGAAGAGCTCGGCGCAAGCTGGAAGGACATGCGGGTTCAACTCGCCTCCAACGATCCGAAATACAACGATCCGGTGCTTGGTGCGCAGATCACGGGCGGTTCGTGGAGCACCATGATGAACTTCGACGCCATGAGCCGCGCGGGTGCCGCCGGCCGCATTGCGTTGACCGAAGCTGCGGCCGCCATGATGGGCGTACCAGCGAATGAGCTCGTGGTGCGCGAGTCCCGAATCTCTCACGCGAAGTCGAAGAAGTCGCTGTCGTTCGCGGAAATCGTGAAAGGCGGCAAGGCGACGAAGAAGTTTTCAGCCGATGATCTGAAAGCGCTCAAGCTGAAGACGCCGGATCAGTACACGCTGGTCGGCCAGTCGGTCCCGCAGATCGATATTCCGTCCAAGACCAACGGCACGGCGAAGTACGGCATCGATACGTTCCTGCCGGGCATGGTCTACGGCAAGATCGTGATGCCGCCGGTGCGCTATGGCGCGACGGTGAAATCGGTGGATGACAGCGCGGCGAAGAAAGTGCCGGGCTTCATCAAGGCGGTGACGCTGGAAGACAAGACCGGCACCACCACGGGCTGGGTCGTTGCGGTGGCGAATAACTACGCCAACGCCAAGAAGGCGGCGGACGCGCTCAAGGTCACCTACGACAACGGGCCGAACGCCAAGGTCTCGAGCGAGTCGCTGCTGGCGGAAGCCAAGCGGCTGCAAGCCGACAACGCATCGGGGTTGTTCTTCGTCAAGAATGGCGACACGGCGGAGGCGCTCGGCAAGGCATCGAAGGTGATGGAGACGGAGTACACCACCAGCATCAACATCCACGCCCCGATGGAGCCGATGAATGCCACAGCAGAGCTGAAGGGCGACATCTGGCATGTCTACACCGGCAACCAGTTCGCCACACGCTCGGGGGCAATCGCGGCCGGTGCGCTCGGCGTCGATCCGAAGTTCATTGTCATGCATCAGGCGTGGCTGGGCGGCGGCTTCGGCCGGCGTCTCGACGGCGACATGCTGATCCCGGCGGTGCTTGCGGCGAAGGCCGTCGGCAAACCGGTGAAGGTCATCTACTCGCGCGAAGACGACATGACCATGGACTTCTCGCGTCCGCTGACCTTCCAGAAGATCAAGGCTGGCCTCGATGACAGCGGCAAGCTGGTGGCGTTCAACCATGACGTCGTCAGTGCGTGGCCGACCAAGCGCTGGGGCATTCCGGCGTTCCTGTCGCCGGACGTGGAGAAGAAGGGCGCGCTCGATGCCTTCACGGTGAATGGCGCGGATTTCTTCTACACCGTGCCCAATCACAACGTTCGCGCCATCATCAACGAACTGGCACAGTCGGCAACGCCATCGGGTCAGTTGCGCTCGGTGGCGCCCGGCTGGACCTTCTGGGCGGTGGAAAGCATGCTCGATGAACTCGCGGTCGCGGCGGGCAAAGACCCGGCGCAATTCCGCATCGACATGCTCGATGGCGCGGGAGCCAACGCGGGCGGTGCGCAGCGGCTGCGCAACACGCTGCTCGCGGCGATGGGTCTTGCCGGTTACGGCACCAAGAAGCTGCCGAAGGGTGAAGGCATGGGGGTTGCCTGCGTATCCTCGCAGGAGCGGGCCACCGCAAGCTGGACGGCCTGTGTCGCCCATGTGGCGGTGGACGACAGCGGTGAGGTCAAGGTGAAGAAACTCACCGTGGCCACCGATGTCGGCACGCAGGTCAATCCCGACGGCATCCGCGCCCAGGTCGAGGGCGCGGCGTTGTGGGGCATGTCGCTGGCGCTGCTAGAGAAAGCCACCATGAAGGATGGCGCGATCGAGCAGAGCAACTTCGACAGCTACACGCCGATGCGAATGAGCCAGATTCCGGAGGTGGCGCTGGCCGTCATCGCCAATGGCGAGCCCGCAACAGGCGTGGGTGAACCTGCGGTGACCGTGGTGGCTCCGGCCCTCGCCAACGCCATTTACAATGCGGTCGGCGCACGCGTGCGTTCGCTGCCGATTACGGCGGAAGCGGTGAAGGCAGGCATGAAGAAGGCCTGATCGGCGCACATGGTTGAACGGCAGATGGAGGCATTCCTCGCGGGATGCCTCCATTTTCCATCATACGGTCTGTTGTGTCAGATCATTGACCGCCGGACGCGCCTCCCGCAGTCTGCGGCATGACCAAGAAAATCCGGACCGGAAATCCCGACAAACGAAGAGGTCTTGAGAAGGCCCTGCTTCCTATCCTGATCTTCGCGCCTCTGGTCACGGTGCTGTGCTGGACGGCAGCCTGGATCTTTCGCGACGAGTTCATTTTCAAGGCGGTGTTGATCGGCCTCGGTGGCTTCGCCATTGTGATCGGCACGGTGGCCTGTCTTCTGGTGCTGCTCAAGCGGATCGATCGCGACTAATGGCCGGGGCTACTCTTTGACGGGAATCTTCCGCCGGGTCATGACATCCACGATGCGATCGGGCGTCAGCGCGCGGCCGATCGGGCCGAGATGCGCGATGAAGCCCACGCTGTAGCGTGTGCGTGGCCGTGTCGCCGTCGCGGCCTTGAAGACAGCGCGGGCGACGGTCTCGGCAGACATGACCCCGAAACCTTTCGGATCGAGGAAATGATGCATGCGCTCGGCGAGGCGTTGCTTGAAATAAGCATAGGGGCTTTGCGGGCCGGTATCCGGAATGCTTCTCAGCAGTTTTGTTTCGAAGCGCGTGGCGATGGGTCCGGGCAGTACGTTTACGACGTCGATGCCGAACGGCTCGACCTCGGGACGCAGCGCATCGGTTAATGCTTCGATCGCAAATTTCGTGGCGTGGTATGCGCCGCCGCCGATCGAACTGACGCGGCCCGCGACCGAACTCACATTGACGATGCGCCCTCGGCGTTTCCGGCGCATGGCGGGCAGCACGAGTTGCGACAGCCGCAGCCCGCCGAACACATTTGTTTCGAACTGCCGCCGCACGAGGTCGAGGGAAATCTCCTCCAGCGGCCCATACTGGCCATAGCCGGCATTGTTGACGAGAACACCGACCGCGCCGAATTCGCGCTCGATTGTCTCGACTGCGCTCTGGCGCGCGGCCTCGTCAGTGACATCGAGCGCCAGCGTGCGGCAGCCGATGGCGCGCAGATCGCCGAGCCCGGCGATGTCTCGTGCGGTGGCGAAGGTCTCGTAACCTGCCCCGCGAAACATTTTCGCGGCGGCATGGCCGACCCCACTGGAACACCCGGTGATGAGGACGGCATCGGCCTGTCTGTCGGCAAGAGCGATGACCTCGTGCATGTCTGTCCCTTGTATGACCGGATATTCGAGGTTCGTCATACAAGGTGGTCTGGCTGCAGCGGTCAATGCCCGTCATGTCACTCAACCGATGAGCGCGCGATGCCGCTTGCCCGCTCACAGATTCGTTGCTTGACGGGTCACGCGGGCTGCGGGAACCGTTAGGCGCCGTACCTGCTTTGGGGGAAGCCCGCGATGATCAGCAAAGTAATTCTGGCCGCAACGGGAGGCGCCGCCGTTCTGGTGCTGGGGGCGACGCCGTCACTCGCGCGTGACTATCCATTCTGCAGGAAAGGCGAGGCCGGACCTGGCGATTGCCGATACGAAACCTACGAGCAGTGCATGGCTGCGGTGTCCGGAACCGCCGGCTATTGCCAGTCAAATTACTGGTTGCCGCCCGCTGACCGGGACATCCTGCCGCGGCGTTCCCGCCGCGGAGGGAGCTGACGCACGGATTTTTCCAAAAGGTCGCAGCCGGTCCCGCCCGATGCATCGGCGTTATACATGACGACCGGAATTAGGCTGAATGCTTTCTTAACGCATCCGATCCGGGGTTCTGGATGTGCTGATCGCGCGGGCACATGACCCGTATGCGCTGTCGGTCAGGGCTGTATTCTCTGATGCTGCGCGTTTTGGAATGGATTTTAACTCTGTCATTTTACGCAAATGAAAGCCTCACATGGGCCTATGGCTGAGCAGAAGCTCGATCGCAGGGACCAAGAAAAGTAATGACCGCAAGGTCCGCCACATCCATATCTTTCCTGCAGCGAATTAAGCCATTGCTCTCGCAAGGCGTGTCGTGCGGAGGTGATCACAGCCTGCGCCGCAAGCTCCTGGTCGGCAGCGGGATCGCGCTGGTCTGTACTGCGATTCTCGCGATGAGCGTGATCGGCCGGTCTTTCGATGATTATCGCCGCGCGCGGCAGAATCTTCGCGAACTCGAAAACTACCGGCTGATTCTGGATGCCGCCAACCTGCTGTCCGCCGAACGCGGACCATCGAACAGTGTGCTCGGCGATGCCGGCGCGACGCATGATCTCCTGCGCGATCGGCTGATGGCCTATCGCGAGCGCTCCGATGCCATTCTCGATCAGCTGGCTGCTGTCGGCGTTCCTGCGGACATGCTCGCCTCAACCCGGACGCAGCTAAGCAAGGGACGGCAGGAAGTGGATCGCGTTGCCGCGATTCCACGCTCGATGCGGCACCTTGATGATGGTCAGTCGGTCATCGAGAGCATGTTCGGCGTCGTCGACATTTTCGAGTCCGTGATCGCCTGGAAAGCAGGCGTCCTGACGGTTCAGAATCCCGAACTCGCGGCCCCGGTGATGACGGGACGGATGTTCGGGCAGTTGCGCGAATATGGCGGCCGGATCGCATCGCAGATCATGGCGCCGATCGTGGTCCGTCAGCCGCTGCCGCTCAAGAATCTCATCGATAGTAACCGCACCCGCGGCCGCATTCTCCAGCTATGGAATCTCACGGGCGAACGGCAGATCGTGAGTCATAACGATGTTCGTCTCCTGACAGATTTGCGTGACATCGAGGAACAGTTTTTCGGCGAAGGCCTTGGCCTGTTCGACGGGCTGGTCGCGGAAGGCCGCCTTTCGGGCAACTATTCGATGACCGCGGATGAATTCACCGTCCGTTTCGTCAAGACCCTGAAGCCGCTCGAACGGCTGCGCGGAGATTTCATCGATGTCACCATCGAACGGTTCACGGAGCGCCGCAACGGCGCGCTGGTGACGCTCGCGCTGACGATTGCCGTTACCGCCGTGGTTCTCGCAATTCTGGCCGGCCTGCTCATTGCAGCCCAGCGATTTGTATTCGGGCCGCTCCTCCGGGTGCGCGAAGCCGTGATCGAACTGGCGGAAGATCGGCCGCAATCGTTTTATCCCGAGCCGCGCCATGCCACGGAAATGGGTCGGCTGTTCGATGCTATCGGCGTTCTTCGCCGCAGTCTCGCCGAGCGCGCCTCGCTGACCAGAAAACTCAAACATCAGGCGGAAACCGACGGCCTGACCGGATTGATGAACCGCAGAACGCTCGACATCATCGGAGAGAGCCATACCAGTAGCCAGGTCATGGCGGATGGCGCCTGTCTGATCTTGATGGATCTCGATCACTTCAAGACGGTCAATGATCGCTTCGGCCATTTGGAAGGCGATCTTGTGCTCAAGGAGAGCGTGCGTCTGATCGGTTCGATGCTGGGACCGAACGATATTTTCGCGCGCTTCGGCGGCGAGGAGTTCGTCGTCCTGATTCCGGGCTGCAACCTCGACGAGGCGACGGCTTTGGCAGGGCGGCTGCGCGGGGTGCTCGAAGCCAACACTTTTGTTCTGCCGGACGGCACGAATCTCGCCGTCACGGCGAGCTTCGGTGTTGCGAAGGGCAATCTCGGGCAGATGGGATGGCGGCGGCTGGTCAAGGCCGCCGATGCAGCGCTCTATCGCGCCAAGTCCGACGGCCGCAACTGTGTACGCCACTCACGCACGCTGCATCCGACACTTGTGCCGGATCTTCCTGACGATCACGGCGACGGCGTGATGGGGCGAAAGACCACAATCTCGCACGAGCGGCGTTGACGTCCATGGGGCAATCCGCGTCATCGCGGTGGCGCTAATCGCCGCACAGTGTTGGGGATTCATCGGTCCGGTTTGAGGACCCGCATCGTCAGCCGCTTCGCGGCAGGAGCCGGCCGCGAACCCGTTACGCAGACATTCTGTCATCAGATATTTTGCAAGCGGACCTTGCCGGGACCGCACATGTAATGCGCCAGAAACTGGCGCACCCGACACGATTCGAACGTGTGACCTTTGCCTTCGGAGGGATTATCGCTGGCTCCGCCAATAAACGCCAGGAGCCGCCGATGACCGCCTATCTCCCTGTAATCGCTAAAGAATTTGATTTCGGCTTCCGCCGGAAGTACGCTCTGTCTCGCCACAGTTTTCGCCCGCTTGCTTACGTGATGCTTACGCGAGAGAGCGCTGTCGGCTCGGAGAAAGCCCATGTCTAAGCTCACCAAAAGGGTCGTTGACGCCGCTGAAAGCCGCTCCAAAGATTACGTCATCTGGGACGACGAACTTCCCGGCTTCGGCCTCCGTGTCTTCACGTCGGGAAAGCGCAGCTACGTCATCCAGTATCGCCTCGGCAAGCGTTCGCGTCGGTTCACCATCGGTTTGCATGGCATCTGGACGCCCGAGCGCGCGCGCCAGGAAGCGAAGGTCCAACTAGGCCGCATCGCTCAGGGTGAAGATCCCGCCGAGGAGAAGCAGCTCGACAACAAGGCGATCACCGTCAAGGAGCTGTGCGACCTCTACGTCGCTGATCTCAAGGCTGGCCTCATCTTGGGTAAGGGTGGCCGGCCAAAGAAGGCGAGCACGATCCTCTCGGATACAGGACGCATCGAGCGCCACATCGTGCCCTTGCTCGGCACTCGGAGGGTCAAGGACCTTGTGAAGGCCGACATCACGAAGGCCCTGAAAGACATCATGGCCGGCAAGACCCGCTGCAGCGTCAAGACGAAGAAGCTGCGCGGCCGCGCCATCGTACGCGGCGGTGCCGGAACGGCTACCCGGACGATCGGACTGTTCGGCGGCATCCTCACCTACGCGGTTGAAGCAGGCATCATCGACCTCAATCCCGTCCACGGCGTCCGGCGGCCGAAGGACAATGTGCGCGGACGGCGCCTGACCGAGGCCGAATATCGCCTGCTCGGCGACATCCTGACCAAGGCTGCAGAGAACGGGAAGTATGAGTTGTCGGTCGACATCATCCGGCAGCTCGCGCTCACCGGATGCCGTCGGACCGAGATGATCACCTTGGCTTGGAGCGAGGCTGACACCGATTCAAGCTGTCTCCGGCTGATCGACAGTAAGGAAGGAAGCTCGATCCGTCCGATCGGCTTGCCTGTCGTGGAGTATCTCGAAAACCGCCGGAAGGAGCAGACCGGCACCTACGTCTTTCCCGGCCAGGGTGATGACAATGCGTTCGGGAGCTTCCCCAACCATTGGGAGCAGATATTCGCGGACACCGCGCTCGCCGACATCACGCCACACGTCCTGCGGCACAGCTTCGCCAGTATCGCCAACGATCTCGGCTTCACCGAAGTCACGATCGCCGCGCTGGTCGGGCATGCGAAGGGATCGGTCACGAGCAACTACATCCATACGCTCGATACCGCGCTCATCATGGCCGCCGACACTATCTCGGGCTACATTCAGGGGCTTCTGGATGGGATCGAGTTCAAACAGACGGCCTACGCCCTGGACCGGGACTCCCGGAAAGCCGCCCTCGCGCGGTTCCTGCAGAAGGCCGCCGCTACCGAACAGGACACGGCCGAGGACTCGGAGCAGTTGCTTGCAGCTTGATCGCGCGATGGGGGTTTCAGTTATTGCAGTTAAGCCCCGCAACCCTTATATTGGCTGGTCAGGAGACACGATCATGGCCAGCCAAGTGGTGCAGTTCGCCGGTCTGTCCGACCGCGACCGCAAGACTGTGACGCCTCTGCCAACCTTGGCAGAGGGCGATCACGTGGAGCTGCATGTGCGGCGTCGCGATGGACGGGAGCAGACCCTGTCCCTTCCGCCGGCCGCCATCAGCGCCGTCGAGACGCTGCTGTCTCGCCTGCTGAACGGCGAGAGGGTCGCCGTGCTCACGGAAGATCAGGAGCTGAGCCCGACCGACGCATCGGTGATCCTGGGCATCTCGCGTCCGCTCGTCGTCCATCGCATGGACATCGGCGATCTGCCGTTCCGCTACGTCGGAAAGCACCGCCGGGCATCGCTGAAGGACGTGCTGGCCTTGAAGGAGACGCTGGACGCTCGCCAGAAGGCGATGGACGTCCTGGCCGAGGACACAGAGGATCTTGTCGTCAACCATGGCCTCTAGACCGCCCATCGCGGTCTACGACGCCTGCGTCCTCTATCCCTTCCATCTGCGCAATGTGCTGATCCAGTGCGCCTTCGATGGCTTAGTCGCCGCGCGCTGGACCAACGACATTCACGCGGAATGGATACGCAATCTCGCCGCCAATTCTCCCAGCACACCGGTCGCGCGCTTCGAGACCACCCGCGACATGATGAAAGCCGTCCTGCCTGACGCCAATGTCGCCAACCATCGGAGCCTGATTCCGAGCCTTTCCTTGCCCGATCCGGATGACCGGCATGTGCTGGCGGCCGCGATCGCTGGCGGTGCCGAGACGATCGTCACTTGGAACCTGAAGGATTTTCCCGCTTCGCAGATCACCCCTCACGGAATCGCCGCTATGTCGCCCGACGCCTTCCTTTCGGCCTTGCACCGAGCCTATCCGAAAGCCCTTCTAAGCAGTATCGCGCGGGCGCGCGAAAACCTCAGACGCACGACGCCATCCGTTGCGGAATTCATAGACATTCTCGAAGCGCAGGGGCTGGCCGAGTTCGCTCCCGTCCTGCGGCGCCGCAAAGCGCACCTGGCCTGATCCCCCCGCAGGGCTCGGAAATTCCGCTTCGAGTTATCGCCGCAGCGGCAAGGCCGCAGAATCATTCTTGACTCTATGACCCGAAAATCAGAACAAATCGCGAACATGACTACGCCGCCTTCGGAGGTCAAGAACGCACTTGCGGCCCGAGCCCGCCATAGAGTCCCTGCGCGCGCAGATCGAGAAGATCGAAGGCCGAAGCCGGCGCGCCAAATCGGTCCTTCCTTTCGGAATCACCGAGGTGGATTCGCGACTCCCCGGCGGCGGCCTTGCCCTCGGCGCGCTGCATGAAATAGCCGGCGGCGGCAACGGAGCGGTCGACGGAGCCGCAGCGGCTTCCTTCAGCGCGGGCCTCGCCGCCCGCACCAAAGGCAAAATCCTCTGGTGCATCACGCGCGCCGACCTATTCGCGCCCGCCATTGCCCAGGCAGGCCTCGCGAGCGACCGCGTGATCTACCTCGAAGCCGGCGACGACAAGACCGTCCTCGCCTGCATGGAAGAAGGATTGCGCCACGGCGGCCTCGGGGCCGTCATCGGCGAGGTCGCCCGCCTTTCGATGACAGCATCAAGACGCCTGCAACTGGCGGCCGAAGGCGCCGGCTCGCTCGGGATCGCCTTGCGGCGCTGGCGGCGACAGACAGAGGCGACGGATTTCGGCCAACCGACATCTGCGATGACGCGCTGGCGCGTCTCCGTAATGCCCTCAACGCCGCTACCCGTTCCCGGCGTGGGCCGCGCACGCTGGTTGGTTGAACTCATCCGCGCCCGAGCGGGCGAAAGTGCAGATTTCGAGTTGGAGGCGTGCGATGACACGGGTCGTCTCGCTCTTCCTGCCGAACTGGTCCACAGACCGGCTTCGGCGGAAGGCTGGCGACGCGGCGCCTCCGGCTGAGGCGCCGCTCGTCCTGATTGGCCGCGACGGGAACAGGCGGGTGGTGCTGGCGGCGGATGCTGCGGCCCAGGCCGCCGGACTGCGCGCCGGCATGCCCGTCACTAAGGCACAGGTCCTGGTGCCGGCTCTTATCGTGCAGGATGCCCAGCCAGTAGCCGACGACGAGGCCCTTGAGCGCCTCGCGGTGTGGCTCCTCCGCTATGCGCCTATCGTGGCTCCAGACCCGCCTGACGGCCTCATCATCGACTCGACAGGCGCTGATCACCTCCACGGCGGCGAAGCCGTCATGCTGGAGGGCTTGATCGGGCGCCTCGCCATGTCCGGGATCACCGCTAGAGGCGCGATCGCCGACACATGGGGAGCAGCCCATGCGCTGGCCCGGTTCGTGGCGCAGCCTGCCGTCATCGCGCCGGAGGGTCACGGCCCATCCGTCTTGGAGCGGTTACCGCTTGAGGCGTTGCGCATTCCAGCCGCGACCACTGCGGCGTTGCGCGCACTCGGCTTCAGAACGGTCGGCGATCTTCTGGCGCAGCCGCGCGCACCGCTCACCTTGCGCTTCGGCCCGGAACTCGGCCGACGCTTAGACCAGGCCTTGGGCACTGCGGCCGAACTCATCGAGCCGGTCCGGCCTGCCGATCTCATCGAGGTGCGCCGCGCCTTCGCTGAACCGATCGGCGCGGCCGAGACCATCGCCCGCTACATCGGCAAGCTCGTCAACCAGCTTTGCGAGCGACTGGAGGAAGGCGGCCTCGGCGCACGCAGGCTCGATCTCATCTGCCACCGCGTCGACAGCCGGGCCCAGGCCGTGCGGGTCGGCATGGCCACACCGGTCCGCGACGCGAAGCGGCTGACGCGCCTCCTGTGCGACAAGATCGAGACCATCTCGCCCGGCTTCGGCATCGAGGTGATGACCCTCGCCGCCAGCGTCGCCGAACCGCTTGAGCGCAGACAGATCGTCAGTTCTTTGGTTGAGGAGAGCGCCCCCGACGTCTCCGATCTCATTGACACCCTGATGAACCGCGTTGGCGAACGTGCCCTCTATCGGCTTGCCCCTGTCGCCAGCGACGTTCCGGAGCGGTCTGTCTGTCGTATCCCGGCGATGGCGGCCGATACGGGAGTGGGCTGGCCCGGCCATTGGCCGAGGCCCTCGCGCCTACTGCCGACGCCCGAGCCGGTCGAGACCGTCGCGTTGCTCCCTGATCATCCGCCGGTCTCGTTCACCTGGCGCGGAATCCGCCGCCGCCTTCGACGCGGCGACGGCCCGGAGCGCGTGTTCGGCGAATGGTGGAAGCGTGACGCCGAGCTGGCCGCCGTCCGCGACTACTTCCGGGTTGAGGACGACGCCGGCGAACGCTACTGGCTGTTCCGCGCCGGCGACGGCGAGGACACCGCCACAGGCTCGCACCGCTGGTTCATCCACGGAGTCTTCGGATGAGCGAGCCCCGCTACGCCGAGCTTCAGGTCACCTCGCATTTCAGCTTTCTGCGGGGGGCGTCGTCCTGTGAGGAGCTGTTCGCCCAGGCGGCGTTCGCCGGGATCGAAGCGCTGGCCGTGGTGGACCGGAATTCGCTCGCCGGCATCGTCCGGGCCCACGAGGCGGCGAAGACCACAGGCGTCCGCCTGATTGTCGGCTGCCGCCTCGACCTCGCCGACGGTATGTCTGTGCTGGTCTATCCGACCGACCGACCTGCCTATTCCCGTCTCTGCCGCCTACTGTCGCTCGGCAAGCGGCGCGGCGGAAAGGCAAGGTGCGTGCTCGAATGGCAGGACCTCGTCGCTTACGGCGAAGGATTTATCGCCGTCTTCGTGCCGGATCTCGCGGATGACCAATGCGGCCTTCGTCTGCGCCGACTGCGCGATGCGTTCGGCGATCGGGCGTATCTGGCTCTGACACTGCGTCGCCGGCCCAACGACCAGCTTCGCCTTCACGAGCTGTCGAACCTCGCCACCAAGATGCGGGTCGCGACCGTGGTGACGAACGACGTCCTCTTCCACGAACCCGCCCGCCGCATCCTTCAGGACGTCGTCTCATGCATCCGGCACAACGTCACGATCGATACGATCGGCGACCGCCGGGAGCGTCACGCCGATCGATACATAAAGCCGCCCGAGGAGATGCACCGCCTCTTCAGCCGCTACCCCGAGGCGCTTGCCCGAGGCCTGCAAATCGCCGACCGCTGCCGCTTCAATCTCGACGAGCTGGCCTACCAATATCCGGAAGAACGCGACGATCCGGCCCTTACGCCGCAGGAGACGCTGGCGAAGCTCACCTGGGAAGGCGCAGCCGAGCGTTACCCGGAAGGCGTGCCCGATAGCGTGACCACCGCGCTTCAACATGAGCTGCGGCTCATCGAGAAGCTCGACTATGCGCCATATTTCCTGACCGTGAATTCGATCGTTCGCTTCGCCCGCTCGAAGGACATCCTTTGCCAAGGGCGCGGATCGGCTGCCAACTCCGCCGTCTGCTATGTCCTTGGCATCACGTCGATCGATCCCGGTCGCAACGATCTTCTCTTCGAGCGGTTCGTGTCCGAGGAACGCCGAGAGCCGCCCGATATCGATGTCGATTTCGAGCATGAGCGGCGAGAAATCGTCATGCAGTGGGTGTTCGACGCCTACGGCCGCGACCATGCCGCTCTCTGCTCGACCGTCATTCGCTACCGCACCAAGGGCGCGCTGCGCGATGTCGGCAAGGCGCTCGGCCTCCCTGAAGACCTGATCGGGACTTTGTCGTCACAGGTCTGGGCCTGGTCGGAGGAAGGCGTCGAACAGAAGCACGTCGAGGAACTGAATCTCAATCTCGCCGATCGCAGGCTTCGCCTGACGCTCGATCTCGCCCGGCAGCTCATGGGCGCGCCGCGCCATCTGAGCCAGCATCCCGGCGGTTTCGTCCTGACCCATGACAGGCTCGACGACCTCGTGCCGATCGAGCCCGCCGCTATGAAGGACCGGCAGGTCATCGAGTGGGACAAGGACGATATCGACGCCCTGAAATTCATGAAGGTCGACGTCCTGGCGCTCGGGATGCTGACCTGCATGAAGAAGGGACTGGACCTTCTGGCCGAGCATAAGGGCGTCAACCTCGACCTTGCCTCCATCCCGGCTGAAGACCCGCGCACCTACGCGATGATCCGCAAGGCGGACACGCTCGGCACGTTCCAGATCGAGAGCCGGGCGCAGATGTCGATGTTGCCGCGTCTGAAGCCTCGCACCTATTACGACCTCGTCGTACAGGTCGCGATCGTCAGGCCCGGTCCGATCCAGGGTGACATGGTACATCCCTATCTTCATCGCCGGGAGGGCCTTGAACCCGTCCACTACCCAAAGCCCGAGCTGGAGAAAGTGCTCGGCAAGACGCTCGGCGTGCCGCTCTTCCAGGAGCAGGCGATGCGGGTTGCGATCGAATGCGCCGGCTTTACTCCCGGCGAAGCCGACATGCTCCGCAAGTCGATGGCCACTTTCAAGTTCACCGGCGGCGTCTCGCATTTCCGCGATAAGCTGATCGCCGGCATGGTGGCCAACGGCTACGAGCAGGCGTTCGCCGAGCAGACCTTCAAACAATTGGAGGGCTTCGGCAGCTACGGGTTTCCGGAAAGCCACGCAGCCTCTTTTGCGCTAATCGCCTACGCCTCGGCCTGGCTCAAATGCTGGCATCCCGAAGTGTTCTGCGCCGCGCTGCTGAACAGTCAGCCCATGGGCTTCTACGCGCCGGCGCAGATCGTGCGTGACGCGCGTGATCATGGCGTCGAAATCCGTCCGGTCTGCGCCAACGCATCCCGATGGGACTGCACGCTCGAGCCCGCCGGTAGCGAAGAGCGATTCGCCATTCGCCTGGGTCTGCGCATGGTCAAAGGCCTCGCCAATGCCCACGCCGCGGCGATCGTCACGGCCAGGGCGGATCAGCCCTTCGGCTCCGTAGACGATCTATGGCGCCGTGCCGGCATCCCCGTCGCGGCGCTCACGCAAATCGCCGAAGCGGACGGATTTCGACCGCCCTTCGGCCTGGCACGCCGCGAGGCGCTATGGGCGATCAAGGCTCTGCGCGATGAACCGCTCCCGCTCTTCGCCGCCGCGTCGGCCCGAGAGACGGAGATCGTGCCAGAGGTCGCCGAGCCGGCCGTCATCCTGCGCCCCATGACGGCGGGCGGTGAAGTCGTAGAGGACTACCGACATGTCAGCCTGTCGCTGCGGGACCATCCGGTCTCGTTCCTGCGCCGGGAGCTGCGCCGTCGCCGCATGGTCACTTTCCAAGAGGCGATGGACGCCAAAGACGGCCGATGGCTAGAGGCAGCCGGCATCGTGTTAGTGAGACAGCGGCCTGGCAGCGCCAAGGGCGTCATGTTCATCACGCTCGAAGACGAGAGCGGAATTGCCAACCTCGTGGTCTGGCCCAAGGTCTTCGAGCAGAACCGCCGCACCATCCTGTCGGTCGGCATGATCGCCGTGCGCGGGCGCGTTCAACGCGAAGGCGAAGTGGTTCATCTCGTTGCGCAGCGTCTGACAGATCTTTCCGCTGAGCTGGCAAGCGTCGGCGAGCGCGACACGGCCTTTCCACTACCACATGGGCGCGGCGACGAATTCCATCACGGCTCGGCAAGCCCAGACCCGCGCGGCCTACCGCCAAACGGGCTTCGAACCCGCGATATTTATATCCCCGACCTTCACATCGACACTATCGAAGTCAAAACGCGCGATTTCCACTAGGGTGCCACCGCGCTCAAGCGCTGCGCACTCTTCGGACACGACTGGTCGAACCCTCCATCGGACTTTGGGCGAAGATCGGCGTCGCACCTTCACGGCCGCTCGCATGGCGACGTAGCAAGGCCGACGTCGTGTCGCGGTCTGCCGCACGGGCGAACGCAAAGCCTTGCCCGACTTTGCAGCCCATCGACCAAAGCTGGCTCGCCTGAACTTCTGTTTCGATCCCCTCAGCCACAATCTCAATGCCGAGCTGCCGCGCGATATCGATGAGCCCCTCGACGATCACCATGCTTGGATCGTCCGGCCATAAACGGCCAATGAAAGCCTGATCGATCTTGATGATGTCGACCGGGACGTTCAGCAGATGCGTCAGCGACGCATGTCCGGTCCCAAAGTCATCGAGCGCGACGCGGACGCCGGCGGCGCGCAATGCCTCTATCTCCCGTGCTACGACGCGATCACTTCGGCCGATACATGCGTCCTCGCTCACTTCGACGATCAAACCACCGAGCGGGACGCCAGCGCGACCGAAGGCATCTTCGAGTTTTTGAGCCAGGCTGCCCGTATAGAAATCGGCGGTCGAAACATTGAGGCCGACCTGCTGGACGAGCAGACCCCGATCCCGCCAGAAGGCGATGTCCCGCGCAACCGTCACCGCAACACGTTGCGTAAGCTCCGCAGCGATGTGGGCGTCGCTGGTCGCTTCCCGAAAAGCTAGGGCACTGACGAGTTCACCCGTCACGGTGCGCATGCGGCAGAGCGCCTCGAGCCCGACAATCTCGCCCGTATCGAGACCGACGATCGGTTGGTAATGCGTTTCCATGCGATCATCGGCGAGCGCATCGGCCACATCGCGTATCGCGTCCCGGCGCCGCGTGATCCGCGTGCCGATTCCCGGCCAGTAGCGCACGAAGCCGCCGCGCCCGGTCTCCTTGGCGTGATAGAGCGCGAAATCCGCGGCCTCGTTGACCGCCATGGCACTCCGTTCGGAGACACCCAGAACGGCGCCGCCGATCGTCGCACGAGGCGCCACGGCATGCCCCTCGCAATCGGCGCTGCGCTCCAATTCTGTCAGCACGCGTTCCGCCGCCGCATTCAGATCGGCGAGCGAGACGGGGTTCTGAATGATGACGGCGAATTCATCGCCGCCCAGCCGGAAGCTGACGTCGGGCGCCATCGCCCGCGCGATCCGGGTCCCCGCCGCCTTGATGAGAGCATCACCGGCCAGATGGCCGAACGTGTCGTTCACGATCTTCAGATTATCGAGGTCGATGATGAAGAGGGCCCAGGCCCCCGGGACGTCACACGGAATCTGCGCCATCGCGACGTTGTAGGCCGAGCGGTTGGGAAGTCCGGTCAGCGCGTCTATGTTCGCGCGGCGCTCGCGGTCGACGGCTCGCTCATGCCGCTGAAGCGCGAGACCGCAGAGATCGACACAGGCTTCCGCCAGCGCGCGCTCAGAAGCGCTCGGCGAGCGCGCTTGCTCGCTGTAGAAGCCGATGACGGCAATGGCGTCACCGCCCGCGTTGACGACAGGGAAGGACCAGCATCCGCTCACGCCAAGGCCTTCTATGAGTCCCATGGAGCGGGCGCAGCGCAGATCACGTCGGATATCCTCGATGATAACGGGTTCGCGCAGATAAGCCGCAGCGCCGCAGGACCCGACCTCCGGGCCGACCATCATCCCATCCAATGCAGAAGAATAGTCCGCAGGCAGACTCGGCGCTGCGAGCGGATGCAGAAGTCCGGCCTGATCGACGGTCAGGATCGAGCAGATCACGCCAGACATCAGTGTCTCAATGTCGGCACAGAGTTCGCGCGCCGTGTCAGCCACAGGTTCGCTGTTGGCGATCATCCGCAATATCTTGTTCTGGATATGCAACAACACGGTCGTCGCCCAACTCAACTGACACTTAGGGATGCGACTATAATAGTCGTAAGATGTGAAGTTCGGCTTACCTAACAAGATAAACATGGAGGTAATCATCGCTGGAGGGGAAAGCCTTCCCCTGCGGCCGAGCCTTTCGTCTCGACCGACCCCTTCTGCGGGGACACCCCGCAACACCCCTAGAGTGAGAGTGCGGACCGGCTTTGCCGTGACGGGTTGAGGACTGGGAGAAAGGCTCCCGGCGCCCGTCGCGGAGATCCGCGATGTCCAGAAAAACCACATCCGCTCGCGCCGGCCAGGATCGGACGAGCCTTTATGACGAAATCACCGGCAAGATCATCTCCGAGCTGGAGGTCGGCCGCGTCCCGTGGGTCCAGCCATGGGGGACGGCGGCGGCGAAGGCGCCGCTCGCCATGCCGCGGAACGGCTCTACAGGCCGGCACTATTCCGGCATCAACGTGCTGATCCTGTGGGGCGCCGTCATCGAACACGGCTTTCCCGGGCAGAGCTGGCTCACCTTCCGCCAAGCACTCGCGCTCGGCGGCAACGTCCGCAAGGGCGAGCGCGGCACGACCGTGGTCTACGCCGACCGCTTCATACCTGACGACGAGAAACGACGCGCGCGAGACACGGGCGAAGACGCCCAGGCGATCCCGTTCCTGAAGCGCTTCACGGTCTTCAACAGCGCGCAATGCGAGAACCTGCCTGAGGATGTCGCAATCGTCACTCCTCCCCCGCCGCCGGGCCTGATCGAACCCCGGGTCGAGGCGCTGATCCAGGCCACCGGCATCGATTTCCGCATCGGCGGCAACCGCGCCTTCTACGCCCCAGCGCTCGACTATGTGCAGGTTCCGCCGCCGCAAGCTTACTACGACCCGATCAACTGGCACCGCACGGCGCTGCACGAGATGGGTCACGCCAGCGGCCACGCCTCGCGGCTGGGCCGCGACCTGTCAGGCGGCTTTGGCACCAAGAAGTACGCGTTCGAAGAATTGATAGCATTATCTGGACAGTCTGCGCCGCTCGCAACTTTGCAGTAAGGTCGGCGATGGACGCCCACGGTAGGCAGTAATCAGGCTGGCCGTAGCGCTGACCCAAGAGCTGGCGGAGGCCAGCCTGATTGCTGCCGGGTCATAGTGCGCAACGGTGTGAAGGTCAGCTTCCCGGTGGGGGGTCCGGGGGGAGGGCTTCGCGCCGGTGTCGATCATTACTGTTTGCGAGCGCCGCGAGGCCAGGGGCCTCGATGCGCATGTGCCGCTGATCCTGCGCGGCGACGCGCTCTATGATCCCGATCTGGATCGCTTCTTTCTCGACCTGCCGTTGTCGGGCGTCCGCTCGCGGCACTCGCTTCGCGCCTATGCCTATGATGTCGTTGTCTGGCTTCGCTTTCTCGATGCCTGCGGCAAGACCGTGTGGGCTGCGACCCGCGACGATGTCGACGCCTATCATCGTGAGCGACGCCGCGACGAGGCCGATCACCGGATAACGGCCGCAAGCTGGAACCGCGCCGTCGCCAGTCTCGATCGCCTTTACCGATGGGGTGAGCAGCACGGGCTGATCACCGACGCGCCGTTCAGCCGCCGCGCCGTGTGGCGACCGGCGCATGGTGGCCGTCGCGGCATGATCGCGGCGCGCAATGACGCCTATGAACGTGTTGCCAGGCGATCAGATGTGCGGTTCGTCACGATGGACGACTACCGTATTTTCCGCGAGGTCGGCCTGCGCGGCCTTACCCCTGACGGCACCGAGCGCCCCGGCGCGCGCGACCGGAACGGGCTGCGCAACGCGCTGTTTGCCGATCTTCTCGTCACCACCGGCCTGCGCCTCGAAGAGGCGTCGGGCCTGCTCGCCGCCGAGCTCGCGGCGATCGACCGCGAGGACGGCGATGCCCAACAACTTTGGCTGCCTCTCCCGCCACCGCTGACCAAGGGCGACCGGGGACGCAGCGTCCTGCTCCCGCGTCGGCTGCTTCGTCAGATTGCCGCTTACGTCGCCGTCGAGCGCGCAGCGGGCGTGGCCAAGTTCGCCGCGCGAGACGGCGCGACCAAGCTCGAACGATCGATCCCTGTCACCCGCGCCGGTCTCGACCGCATGCGCGATATCTGCACCCCGGAGGAACGATGCCGCCTGATCCTGTACGACGAGGATGGATCGCCCCGCGAGCCGGCGGCGCTGTGGCTGACCGAGGTAGGGCAGCCTGTTCGGCCCAACTCGTGGGAGGTGATCTTCACCCGCGCCTGCAACCGGTGCGCGGAGAACGGCTTCCCGCTGTCGATCAACCCGCACCAGCTTCGCCACACATTCGCAGTCCATATGCTCGCCTTGCTGATCCAGCAGCGGTTGCGCGAAGCGGCATTGCCGGTCGGACCGCTGGAGAGCTATCGGCTGATCCTCGGCGACCCGCTGCAGCAGGTGCAACGCCTGCTTGGCCACGCCAGCCTCACCACCACCTATATCTACCTCGACCATATCGCGACGCGCGCCGATACGGTGGACGCGGCCGTCGAGGAGCTGCTTGCGCTGCTGCCGGGACCGCAGGGCGCATGAGCGGCCATCCCCGCAAGGGCCGGCCTGTCGCCTTCGCGCCGATCACGCCGGAGCCACAGAAGCCCGATCCGGTGCTCGGCCTCAAGTTCACCATCGAGGCGCGGCATGGCGGAACGGTCCTGGTCGATATGGCCGCACTCGATCCCCGTCCGCTCGCTATCGCCTTCGCCGGCGCGCTGCGTCGATCGGCTGCGCTCGGGGGACCGATTGGTGCGGCCAGCGTCATCAAGCAGTATGTGCAGGTCTATCGTCACTTCTTCGCCTGGCTTGGTGATGGTGCGCCGGGGGTGACCGGCGTCAACGACCTGCGTGCAGTCCATATCGATGGGTTCGCCTCCGCGCTCGAACAGCGCGGGATGGGCGCGATCCACCGGCACATATCGGTCGGCAAGATCGTCAACACATTGCGCGCGATCGAGGCAGACCGGCCCGATCGGATCGCGCCCGACCTGCATGAGCGGCTGCGCTACACGCTGGCCACATCGGCGGGCCGCTCGACCCCACGCGATGCTTATAGCCCCTTCGTCGCCCGCGCGTTGCGCGACGCCGCGAGGACCGACGTCGAAGCGATGTTCCGCCGTCTCGGTGCCGACGACCGCACCGATGAGGGCGACCCGGTCATCGCCAGAGCGCGGGCCGACGTCGAAGCGATCATCGCGCGGCAGGGCTTTATCGTTGCAGACCACCCGGCGCTGAAGAGCCTCTATTTCATGCGCATGCGGCGCGGATTGCCGATCAGCACGCTCATCGATGATCTGCATGGCCGCCATCACCCGCTTGCGCGCGATCTGCCGGCGCTGCTCGTGCTGCTCACGCTCGATACCGGCCTCGAGCCCGAGTGCCTGAAGACGCTGACCACAGATTGTCTCACCAACCCCCATGCCGGCACGGTGGAGCTGCGCTATCTCAAGCGCCGCGCCTGCGGCGCCGAGCACAAGAGCATGCGCGTGCGCGATGGCGGTGGGGGCACGCCTGGTGGTCTGATTCGTCGCCTGATTGAGGTCACGGCGATTGCCCGCAAGCATCTGAACGACGATCGTCTTTGGGTTTATCACAACGCTGGCGGCCTGCGGGTAGGCATCCGCCACCCGACGGAACGGATCGATGCCTGGGTAGCTCAGCACGCTATTGTCGATGACGACGGCGAGCCGCTCCACTTGCTGCTCTCGCGGCTCCGCAAGACCCACAAGGCGCTGTGGTACACCAAGACCGAGGGGCACATGACCCGCTTCGCGGTCGGCCACTCGCGCGAGGTGGCGGCGCGCCACTATGCCGATCTGCCGTCGCTCCGGCCCGTGCACGAGACGGCCGTCGCCGACGCCTTCCGCGCGGCGGTCGCCGCCGCGATGCCGACCGTGCTTCCGCCCACCGCCGAGCAGACGTTGCGCGAAGCACCCGAACAGGCCGCGCCGCTGATGCCGCCCGATACCGTGGGTCCGTTGCTCGACGGCGAACAGGATGTCTGGCTCGCAGCCTGCGCGGGCTTCCACAACAGTCCCTTCGCCGAGGCCGGATCACCCTGCGCGCAGCCCTTCTGGGGCTGCCTTGATTGCCCCAACGCCGTCATCACCGTGCGCAAGCTCCCCGCGATCCTCGCCTTCCTCGCCTTCGTCGAAGAGCAGCGGCTGAGCCTGCCCGCGACCGACTGGGCGGCCAAGTTCGGCCGCGTCCATGCCCGCATCACCGCCCAGGTCCTGCCGGCCTTCTCCGATGCCGTCATCACCGATGCGCGCCGGCAGATGGAGGGCGAACGGCTTTATCTGCCGCCGGAGGTCCGCGCATGACCATGCCCGTTCATGCCCAGGCGCCCGCTTTCGACGATCGCCCCGTGCTGGCGAGCGCGCCACTCAAGGAAGGCCATACCCGCGAGGCGCTATCGCGCGTCGGCGACCCGAGCTGGGATCTCGGTCCCGCCGTCTTCCGCGAGAACGCCCGGCGCTGCCACGTCACCGTGCATTTCCACGTGCTCGAACATGCCGATGTGCAGGCGGCGATGCGCGCCTATCTCTACGCCCGCCTCAACGCCGATCTCCCCGGCTATCGGACGAAGTTACCACCCGCCTGTATCCGCCAGGCATTCAACCGTGCCCGCCGGTTCTTCGCCTTCGCCCGCGAGCGGCTCGGACGGCTCGACGTTTCCCGTATCGATCAGCCATTGCTCGATGCCTATGCCCGTCATCTCCGTGACGATCCTGCCCGACGACCCGTCATCGTCGGCCACCTCCTCGAAGTGGTCTCAGATCTCTATTACTATCGCGACCACCTCGATAGCGGAGGCCTTGCATTCGAGCCTTGGGCCGGACAGGCGCCCGCCCGCGTTGCGGGCTACCGCCATGTCCGGGAGAACCGCACGCCGCGCTTCCCGGAAGAGGTCATCGCCGCGCTACTCGCCTGGTCGTTGCGCTACGTCACCATATTCGCGGACGATATCCTCGCCGCCCGCCGCGAGCTTGCGCGGCTCGAAGTGCGCCGGGATCGCCTTGCCGCCGCCGATGCCGGCCTTCCAGACCCTGATCGCCGGCAACGTCGCCGCACCCGCCTGAAGGCCTATTTCGGCCGCCGACGCCGCGAGGGGCGCGGCGCGCCGATCTGGGGCACCGCTCATAACGGCAAGCTGCGCGTCGACCCCAACACCGGCGCAGTGACCCCACCGATCAACGCCCATCTCCTGCATCTCCATGTCGGGATCGACGTGCAGGCCGAGCCTGGCGCGCATCTTCTGCTGACAGGCGGTGAAGCGAGGTTGATCGACGCAGTGGCGGCCGAGCTGGGGGTAGAGGTCGGCGGCATGGACACGCCGATCACGATCGATCCTGACAGCGGTCGGCCGTGGCGCGAGCGCTTCGATGCGAAGACTCTCGCACACGAGGAACGGATGCTTCAAGCCGCTGCCTATATCGTGTGCGCCTACCTGACCGGCATGCGCGACTGCGAGGTGCAGGCGATGCGGCGCGGGTGTCTCTCTATCGCGCGCAGCGAGGACGGCCTGATCGAGCGCCATCGCATCCGGTCGACCATCTACAAGCGCCGGGCGGCGGTGGGCGAGGCGGCGAGCTGGGTGACGATCGAGCCGGTCGCCGCCGCGATCATGGTGCTCGAACGCCTGTCGGCAGGGCCGGCGCGCGCCAGCGGCAGCGATACGCTCTGGCCGGTGCTGCGCGCGAGCGCCGTCTCCAAGACGCATCTGTCGAGCGAGGTGGTCCGCCAGCTCAACACCTTCCGCGACCACCTCAACAGCGCCTTCGGCACCCCCGATGAGCCGGTCATCCCGCCCGGACCCGATGGCAAGCCGTGGCGCATCACGACGCGGCAGTTCCGGCGCACGATCGCGTGGCACATCGCCAACCGTCCGTTCGGCACCATCGCCGGCATGATCCAGTACAAGCACGCCTCGGTCGCCGCGTTCGAAGGCTATGCCGGGACCAGCGCATCAGGGTTTCGCGCCGAGGTCGAGGCGCAGCGTCGGCTCGGTCAGATTGACGATCTGCTGGACTATTTCGACCGGCGTCAGGGCGGCGCATCGCTCGGTGGACCGGCGGGACCGCGCATCGCGCGGACGCTCGACGATGCCGCCGTCAGACAAGGGCCTTTGCCCGCCATGATCGCCGATCGCGCCCGCCTGCGCGTCATGCTCGCCAGCGTCGCGCGCACCTTCCATGTCGGCCCGCTCGCGGATTGCTTCTTCGATCCCGCGACCGCGCTCTGCCTCAAGCGCGTGACGACCCCCGATCCGGCAGGGCCGCTCACTGCCCTGTGCGAGCCGACCCGCTGTCCCAACGCCTGCATCACCGCCCGCCACAGGCCGGCCTGGGAACGCGCGGCGGCCGATGCCA
>JAFKER010000019.1 GCA_017308595.1 Afipia sp. | reverse complement strand
TCCGCGCAGCGCATGATCAGCGAGTTCAGCCTGCGCAGTTCGGCATGCAGCAGGCCGACCGCGTTGTTGGCGGCGTCGTCGGAGCGGAAGGAATTCGAGCAGACGAGTTCAGCGAGGCTGTCAGTGCGATGCGCGTCGGTCGTCCGCACCGGACGCATCTCGTGCAGCACCACGTTGACGTTGGCATTCGCGATTTGCCATGCGGCTTCCGAGCCTGCGAGGCCGCCGCCGATGACGTGGATGATTTTGTTGTCGTTCTGAGTTGTCATCGCTCACAACTAGAACCCGCGACGCCGTGATGCAAATCATTCGGCGGATCAGACAGGCGGAACAGTGAGCCGCAGATACGACAACGCCCGCACAGGGCGGGCGCAATCGTTCGTCAGTCAGGTTTACAGCGGTTAGCCGTTGTACGCACCGGCTGCGACCCGCTGGATGTCGGAGCGGTCTAGTCCGATATCGGCCAGTTCCCGATCGCTCAGCTGCGACAGCTCAGCAACATTGCGCTGATAGTCACGGAACGCCTGGATAGCGCGGATAAATGAGAGCAGCATGGTTTAGTCTCCTTCGTATTCTCGATTCAGCTCTTGGAGCAGCCTCATCGTTGAAACCGAATATAGGCGACGATTCTGCAATGCAACACTACAAATGTTGCGATGCAGCTAATCATTAAATGCATATCTAAGGTAAGAAGTGATTAAGCCTTCAGCGTGGTGCCGCCTCATCTTATAGCTATCGCTTTCTTGGAACGCGATTTTCCCTCATTTTTTCATCTGTTTGACACAACGTAGGCATTTTTTGGTTGGGAGGTACTATGATAGCGGATGCGAGAGCTATGCTTTTGTGTCAGTTGCGCTGTGAGGAGAGTTCTCGATCCGGATATGTTGAGGGAGTGATGTATTATGCCGAATAATAATTCATTTTATGGACGAGACGGCATCTTAGTGCGTATTTCGCGTGGCCGTCTTCATAGACGTGCTGCTCGTGGCGTGGCATAGCCGCTGGATGGCCAGCCGGTTTTCCATACGCAGGTTTATGGTTGCGTTCGTGCTGTCGCAGGTACTTGCGCTTCAGGCTCTGCTGGTTGCGTGGGGCGGAGCATTGGCCGTTGGCGCGAGCACCCCGACAGGTATTGGCTTTCTCTGCTCCAGCGCGTCGGCTGATGCCGAAGCCGGAAACGGCACACAATCCCCGCAGCCAAACAAGCACAGCGATTGCGTTGCTGCCTGTCTGACGGGGCATACCCCTACAAGGCTGCCTGAGGCCTTCTCGCTGCTGGAACGGCGATCGATCTATATGCGGGCTTTGATGCCCGGCGAGGCGCCACTATCTGAAAGATATGAAAGGTGGGCATTTCTGGCGCGGGCGCCGCCCATGTTGACCTGAAGCGTTGCTCCAGAATTCTCTTTCAGCATCATTGAGGACATCATGATCATCGATTCCCGTAGCCCTCGGCGGCTGCTGGCCGCTGCCGGCTTCACCGCAATGGCCGTTATTGCGTTTTCATCGACTGTATCGGCTCACGTCACGCTGGCTACGAGCGACGCTCGCGCCGGCAGTTACTACAAGGCGGTGCTTCAGGTACCGCACGGTTGCGACGGCGCAGCCACCCAATCGATCCGTGTTCAAATTCCGGAGGGAGTCATCAGCGTAAAGCCGATGCCAAAGGCCGGATGGACTCTCGATATTAACCGGGGTGGCTACGCGAAATCCTACCAGAGCCACGGCAAGACTGTGACGGAAGGACCGAAGGAGATCGTATGGTCGGGCGGATCGCTGGCGGACGACAATTACGACGAGTTCGTCTTTACGAGCTATCTGACCGGAGACTTTCGGCCTGGACAGACGATTGCATTCCCCACGATTCAGCAGTGCACCAAAGGTGAAACTCGATGGGATCAGATCGCGGCTGATGGACAAAATCCGCACAGCCTGAAGTCGCCCGCGCCTGCATTGCGTATTGTGGCGGAAGCGACCACGACCGGGCAGGCGCAGATGGATCATGGCAAGATGGGCCACGCTCAGATGGCCGATGCTTCTACAGGAAATGACACTTATAAGGTCGGCGATCTCGTTGTCGTGTCTCCTTGGACACGCGCCACACCTGGCGGGGCCAAGATCGCTGGCGGATACCTCAAAATCACCAACAACGGTAAGGCGGCTGACCGCCTTTCGGGAGCGACAACCGCCGGTGCCGATCGTATAGAGATTCACGAGATGTCTATGACTGACGGTGTGATGAAGATGCGGCCGCTCAGTGATGGGTTGACCATCAAACCCGGTGAGACGGTCGAACTCAAGCCGGGCGGATTCCACATGATGTTTATGGACATCAAACAGCCCCTCAAGCAGGGCGACACGCTAAAGGCGACGCTGATGTTTGAGAAGGCAGGCAAGCTGGATGTTAGCTTCAGCGTCAACGCCATCGGCGCTGGTGCGGGCTCTGCGCCGGCGCACAAGCATTGACTGAATATCTGGTGGCGCAGCGGGTACGCTGCGCCATCGCGCCGTCAAAGTTCGTGATTGACCGGCAATTCGCAGTGTTTACGCCTGTCGGCCGAGTGACGCCGCGAACGCCTCGCCATCTTTCAAGCCGAGTTCATAGGCGTTCCGAATGCCGTTGGGATCTCTGATATCAAATTGTCCAACGTCTACCTTGCGGGAGGGCTGCGCGTAGGTACGGCCCTTGATCACAGGGATGGACTTGTACACGCGGGTTAGCAGTACCAGCGTGCGACCGCCTGCGGCCTCAATGGATTCAATCGGCTCCACCGGCACGTTATCGACAAGTCCGCCATCGAAGGCAGGCCGCCCTGCAACCAGGGTGACAGGCATGAACGGCGGAACGCCGCTGCTCGCCATCAGCGCTTCCCGGAACTGTTGTGGATCGGTGAGCGCGCGGGCCGGGACGTACTCAGGCTTGAAGCCGAGCGCACGTCCGAACCGTGGATGCACCGGATGAAACATCTTCTTCTCAAGTTGATACGCACCGATGCCGATCGCTGCGCCAAACGATGGCGGGAGGCTGCGTGGCAACCGCGCGACCGCGACCTGAAAGTCGGTCATCTGCTGCAGCCGGTTGAACGCATCCGCATCGATGGTCTGGTGAAGAAGCTCTGTATAAAGCGGGCCGACGGGGCAGAGCGGTTCACCGCGCCGCCATGCCGCGAAATCGAAATTCTTCAACTGCGGATCGCACGCGCCGATCACGCGAGCGCGGGTTTCCGGTCCAATTCCGAGCAGTGAGTAGACCGCAGCGAAGGCTCCGGCGCTTGCACCGACCACGCGTGTTGGTGCAAGGCCAAGGCGCTGGGCGGCGGCCTCATAGAAGCCGCCCTGCCAGTAACAGCGATTACCCCCGCCTGCGAAAACAACTGCCTCGAACATCAAAACCTTCGGATGCGTACTTGAAAGCATGCATCCATGCCAAACCGCAACGCCGCAGGCAACAGGACGATGGCTCGTTGCGATGGGCGATCAGCGATCCTTGCGGCCCCATGAGAACAGGTTGACAGGGAAGTCCGCCGCGTAGCGCTGCACTTTGGCTTGGACCGGGGGGTCATAGGGCATTGCGACTGGCTCAATCACCTTCCGATACAGATGCCAGGTGGCATGGCCGAGTACCGGAATGGCCACTGTCAGACCAAGGAAAAACGGTACGGTTCCGGCGATGAGCAAGATCGCGACGATCAAGCCCCAGGCGGCCATCGGAACCGGGTTCTGTACAACTGCACGAACCGAAGTCAGCATCGCATCCGTAGCGCTGGCGTGGCGGTCAAGCATCAACGGGAAAGAGACGACGCTAACGCAGAGTGCGACGAGCGCGAACAGGAAGCCGACTCCGCATCCCATCACAATAAGTCTGTGGCCTTCGGAGGTCGTCAGCACACGGTTGAAAAAATCCGGGAAACTGGATGCCGGCGCATAGCCGAATGTCGCGCTGTAGATGGATTGGGCTGCCGCCAGCCAAACCAGAAAAAGAACGAGGAGTGCAACACCAAAGGCTGCCATGGCCGCGATCGATGGAGAGCGGAGAACGCCAAGTGCGTGTGACGCTGTTGGGGCTTCACCTCGTTCGCGCCGACGGCTGAGGTCGTAGAATCCGAGAGCCGCGAAGGGACCAAGCAACGCAAAACCGGCAGCCAGCGGGAACAGCAGAGGCAATATCGAATAGCCGAGAACGGTGCGCGCGAGGACGATACCCAGAACCGGATAGATCAACGCCAGCAGAATTGCGTGGGTCGGGACCGCTTTGAAATCATTCCATCCGAGACGAAGTGCGTCCCGTAAGTCATCCATGCTGATTTTCTGAACATTATACTTCGAAAGGTCGCTTTCGAGTGGCATCGAATTGACGTGGGAGGATGCTGGATTGCTCATGGTGGCTGTCTCCTTGCCACGCAACGCCTGCGCGCTGCGGCTGCATTTAAGGGCACCGTGCAAGGAGCAAGGTTATCACGACCATCCAAAAGAGCATTCGTGAAAACATCACGATCGCTTGCGATATGACAACCGCGCGGGCGTTGTAAGGTTCTTCGAAAGAATGGTGCGATGTATAAAGCGGAGAATTTGTCGCAGCCAAGTGATTGTGGCGTCTTTTGGGCGCTTTTAATGCAAATCGCCGCAACGCAATGTGGGCGGGATGCATTGGCAAGCTGAAGGCGGGCGTCTACACTAAGATGTGACTACCGGTGCGATGCGGCCGGACTTGCGGGGGAGCATCATCATCAAATCCACCAGTCAATCGACGGACTATCGGGAGTTTTACAGATGAGCATTTTTGGAAAGATCATGGGCGCGATTTTCGGCACGAAAGCCGAAGCTGCCGAGCCTGCCGGTGGCGCTGGAGCGCCTGCGGGCGGAGCAAGCGTGCCGATGGTCGATGTGGCGCCAATTCTTGATAAGGCCGTGGCTGCAAAGGGCGAGAAGCTCGAATGGCGGACGTCGATTGTAGACTTGATGAAGGCTCTGGATATCGATTCCAGCCTTTCCGCCCGTAAGGAGCTCGCCAAGGAGCTAAAGTACGACGGCGACACCAATGACTCAGCGAAGATGAACATCTGGCTGCACAAGCAGGTTATGACCAAGCTTGCAGCCAATGGCGGCAAGCTGCCGGATGATCTGAAGAACTAATTTTCGCTGGCTTACAGAAGCCACGAAACACCTAAAGGCCCGCCGAACAGGCGGGCCTTTTTCATTGCGCCGCAGCACTCGCGCTGTATCTGGTCAAAGCGTTGCCTTCGGCATACAAAATACCACGCCGAACGAATCCTGCTGCGCCGGGTCTACGTGCGCAACGAAAGTCCGGCCAAAAACGACCAACAGCACAATGCAGGAAACGAACATGACAGAGTTCAATCGCAGAAATATCCTGGCTACCGGCGCAGCAGCATTGGCGGGCACGGCGGCGTTCGCTGAAATGGCGGATGCGCAGATCGGACTGAAAGCGGTTTTCCCCGTGGCGCAGGCTACGATTCCCATTGTCGGCCTCAAGGAGGTGTTTCCGGTTCGCCGAATCTACTGCATCGGTCGCAACTACGCGGCGCACGCCCGCGAGATGGGGTCGGACCCGACGCGTGAACCGCCGTTTTTCTTCCAGAAGCCGACTGACGCGATCCAGAACGTGGCGATCGGTGCGGTCGCGGACCATCCGTACCCGCCATTGACCAAGAATTATCATTACGAAGTCGAACTGGTGGCCGCATTGAAGGCAGGCGGTTCGAATATTTCGCCAGACAAGGCACTGGAGTGTGTTTACGGCTATGCACTTGGCCTCGATATGACGCGCCGCGATCTGCAACGCGCCATGGGGGACCAGAAGAAGCCCTGGGAGATCGGCAAGAGCTTCGATCATTCCGCTGTGCTTGGCCCGATACATCCGGTTACAAACACCGGGCATTTCACCAAGGGGGCTATTTCCCTCGCGGTGAACGGGACGGTGAAGCAGAACTCCGATCTCAGCAACATGATCTGGAACGTGGCCGAGCAGATTTCCAAACTGTCGGAGTCCTGCGAATTGAAGGCCGGCGACATCATCTATTCTGGAACACCGGAGAATGTCGGTCCCGTGGTGAAGGGAGACGTCATTCTCTGCAAGCTCCAAGGCTTGCCGGACATGTCGATTAAGATCGTTTAGTCGATATTCTTCTCGCAAGGCATGGAAGCCCGCTAGTCGCGGGCTTCTATTTTGCAAGATCGAGGATGTCAGGCGGCGACGTCGGCGAATTCCGGATGTTTATCTAGATAGTCAGCGACAAAGCTGCATCCAGCCACCACTTTCATTCCATCGGCACGTATGAGTTCAAGCGCGCCTTGCACCAGCCGCGAAGCGATGCCGCGCCCGCGTAAAGCCGGAGGAGTTTCTGTATGGGTGATGATCACCTTGCCGGGGGATAACCGATAGTTGGCGAAGGCGGTCGTACCATCTACATCGAGCTCAAAACGACTGAGGGCGGTATTGTTGCGAACCATGATCTGACCACACGTTCTTTCGGGATTCGGGGTATCGCTCGAATCTATTTCAGAAGATCGGCGTATTCGGAATGCTTCTCGATATATGCCTTCACAAAGGGACATCGCGGTACGACCTTAAGGCCTGCGGCGCGAACCTGATCCAGAGCGCCCTTGACCAGCTTCGATCCGATGCCTTTGCCTTCGAGTTCTTTTGGAACTTCGGTGTGAATGAATGTGATAACTCCGTCGGCAAGTTCATAGTAAGTCGCTGCGATATGGCCTTCGGCCTCGAGCTGATAGCGCTTTCTGGCAGGGTTGTTCTGGACGGCTTCGGTCATCACTTCGCTTCCGTACATGGGATGTGTCCTGATCCTAGAAAAACCCGTTCGGAAGGTCTTGTAAAGGTGGCGGCGTTCCATCAATCTTGGAGAGCCATGCCGTGCCGCCAACTGGATCGTTCTTGGCAGCGGAATGACACACTGTCGGTCCGCCGACTCTTGGCAGAGCCGACGGTGACAATGTCGGCATGTAATGGATGATTATTCCGCCGCCTCATCAGTATCGCGGATTTTTCCGACCCGGCCCTTCTTCAGAACAGGCGCAAGGAATTTGCCGGTATAGCTGCGCGGCGCCTTGACGATGTCTTCCGGCGGACCCCAGGCAACGACTTCACCGCCGCCATCGCCGCCTTCAGGGCCGAGATCAATCACCCAGTCCGCGGTCTTGATGACCTCGAGATTGTGCTCGATCACCACCACGCTGTTGCCCTGTGCGACGAGTTCGTGGAGCACTTCGAGCAACTTGGCGACGTCGTGGAAGTGCAGTCCAGTGGTCGGCTCGTCAAGAATATAGAGCGTGCGGCCGGTGGCGCGTTTGCTCAGCTCCTTGGCGAGCTTGACGCGCTGGGCTTCGCCGCCGGACAGCGTCGTCGCTTGCTGACCGACGTGGATATAGCCCAGGCCGACGCGCTGCAGCGTCTTGAAGGTTTCCCGTACACGCGGGACGGCCTTGAAGAAATCGGCGGCTTCATCGACGGTCATATCCAGCACATCGGCAATGGACTTGCCCTTGAACAGGACGTCCAGAGTCTCGCGGTTATAGCGCTTGCCCTTACAGGTATCGCAAGTGACATACACATCCGGCAGGAAGTGCATTTCGATCTTGATCAGGCCGTCGCCCTGACAGGCTTCACAGCGGCCGCCCTTGACGTTGAACGAGAAGCGGCCAGGTTCATAGCCGCGCGCCTTTGATTCCGGCAGACCGGCAAACCATTCGCGGATCGGCGTGAACGCGCCGGTATAGGTTGCCGGATTGGAGCGCGGCGTGCGTCCGATCGGCGATTGATCGATATCGATAATCTTGTCGATATGTTCGAGACCTTCGATGCGATCGTGTGGAGCTGGGCCTTCGGAGGCATTGTTGAGCTTGCGCGCGATGGCTTTGTAGAGCGTATCGATCAGCAGTGTGGACTTGCCGCCGCCCGAGACGCCGGTGACGCAGGTGAATAGCCCAAGCGGAATTTCGGCTGATACGTTCTTGAGATTGTTGCCGCGAGCATTGATGACTTTGATGGTGCGGCGATGATTGGGTGGCCGCCGCTCCGGAATCGGCACATACATTTCGCCGGTGAGGTATTTTCCCGTCAGCGATTTCGGATTGTTCTTAATCTGCTGCGGCGTGCCCTTAGCCACGACATTGCCACCGTTCACGCCGGCACCGGGACCAACGTCAACAACATAATCGGCGGTTTCAATGGCGTCTTCGTCATGCTCGACGACGATCACGGTGTTGCCGAGATCGCGTAGCCGACGCAGGGTTTCAAGCAGCCGGGCGTTGTCGCGCTGATGCAATCCGATCGACGGCTCGTCCAGCACATAGAGGACGCCGGTCAGACCAGAACCGATCTGTGATGCGAGGCGAATACGCTGGCTTTCGCCGCCGGACAGCGTGCCGGAGGAGCGCGACAGAGTGAGGTAATTCAGGCCGACGTCGAGCAAGAAGGACAGCCGCTCGCGGATTTCCTTCAGGATCCGCACCGCGATTTCGTTCTGCTGCTTGTTGAGTTTTTTTGGAACAGTTTCGAACCATTCACCCGCGCGCATCACCGACAGTTCGGAGATTTCCCCGATGTGCTTTCCGCCGATCTTGACACAAAGAGCTTCCGGCTTGAGGCGATAACCGTGACATGCTTCGCAGGGAACGTCGCTGAAGTACTTGCCAAGCTCTTCGCGCGCCCATTCGCTTTCGGTTTCGCGGAAACGGCGTTCGATATTGGTGACCACGCCTTCGAACGGCTTTTTGGTGTCGTAGGAGCGGACTCCGTCTTCATAAGAGAACTTGATCTCGTCATCGCCGGAGCCAAACAGGATGGCATTCTGGGTTTTCTTCGGCAGATCCTTCCACTTGGTGTCGAGTGTGAACTTGTAGAACTTGCCGAGCGCTTGCAGTGTCTGGACATAATAAGGAGACGATGACTTTGCCCAAGGCGCAATCGCGCCCTTGCGCAGTGTCGCATCCTTGTCGGGAATCACGAGTTCAGCATCGATATGCTGCTCGATGCCGAGGCCGCCGCACTTCGGGCAGGCGCCATAGGGATTGTTGAACGAGAACAGCCGGGGCTCGACTTCCGGAATCGTGAAACCGGACACGGGGCACGCGAATTTCTCTGAGAACAGAATCCGCTCCGGGCCGCTCTTGTCGTGAATTTTAGCAGTCTTCTTTTCCGGCTTTTTGTCGGAAGCAGGTTCCGCAGGCGCATCGGCAAACTCGATGACGGCGAGGCCATCGGCGAGTTTCAATGCGGTTTCGAATGATTCAGCGAGGCGCTGCGCCATATCAGGGCGCACCACGATACGGTCGACGACGACGTCGATGTCGTGAGGAAACTTCTTGTCCAGCGTGGGAGCCTCGGCAAGCTCGTAGAACTTTCCGTCGACCTTGACGCGTTGGAAGCCTTTCTTGAGATAATCGGCGAATTCCTTTTTGTACTCGCCCTTGCGGCCCTGCACGACAGGCGCAAGCAGATAAAGCCGCGTTCCTTCCGGAAGTGCCAGAACCCGGTCAACCATCTGCGAGACGGTCTGGCTTTCGATCGGCAGTCCTGTTGCCGGAGAGTAGGGAACGCCCACGCGCGCCCACAGCAGGCGCATGTAGTCGTAGATCTCGGTGACGGTGCCAACCGTCGATCGCGGGTTTTTCGACGTTGTCTTCTGTTCAATCGAAATTGCTGGCGACAGTCCGTCGATCTGATCGACGTCTGGCTTCTGCATCATCTCAAGGAACTGGCGGGCGTAGGCTGACAGCGATTCGACGTAACGGCGCTGTCCCTCCGCATATATCGTGTCGAAGGCGAGGTAGGATTTTCCGGAACCGGACAGGCCGGTGAACACCACCAGCTTGTCGCGCGGAATTTCGAGGTCCACGTTCTTGAGATTGTGTTCGCGCGCACCGCGAATCGTTATCGCGCGCAGGCTCGATCCAGCGGGTGTTTTGCGGGCTGCCTTGATCACTTCGTCCATGAGGATTTCCGGTGGCGCGTTGCGCGCCGCAAAGATGACGTTTCCGGAAAACGCGATGACCGTTCGCCGGTTTCTTGTTCTCGATGAGATTCCTGCTTGCAGAACATAGTGAGAACAGGATTGGATTTCCAGTCCCGTTCGCGAGCTATCAACTGTTTGCTGTTTGCTGTTTGCTGAAACTTGCACCGATATAGGTATGCATCGGCAAACAAAAAGGCCGGCTCAAGAGCCGGCCTTTCCGTTACGCCTGAGAAACTCAGGCGATGTCAGTTCGTGAGCGAAGCTCAGTACTTCGCGACGACCGGGCCACCCCAGTTGAAGCGGTAGTTCAGACCAACCTTCACAGTGTGCAGGTCGTCCTTGTAGGACAGAGCCTGAGCGCCAGCGTTGGTGTAGGCAACGTTGGTGGTGTCGAAGTTGTAGTACTGGTACTCAACCTTCGCCGACCAGGCCGGAGCGAACATGTATTCGAGGCCGCCACCAACGGTGTAGCCGGTTGACTGACGATCGGTCACAGCCGGCAGGAAGCCAGCGGTTGCAGCCAGGCCGTTGTCGTCACGGAATGCGACACCGCCCTTAGCGTAGATCAGGCCAGGACCCCAGGTGTAGCCGAGGCGGCCGGTGACCGAAGCGAGCCAGTCGGACTTGTCGCGGAGGGTGTTCACGCCGCTGGTGAAGGTGCGGTTGTTGTCCGAGAGGCCGGAGATCTGACCTTCGATACCGACCAGCCAGTTCGGAGCGAACTGATAGTCAGCACCGATCTGACCGCCGCCGAGGAAGGCTGCGTTACGGTTGTTGCCAGCGAGGGTCGCGTCGGTGGTGGCGAAACCATTGTCACCGCCGAAGGCAGCGCCGATGTGCACACCAGCGTAGAAGCCGGTCCAGTTGTAGATCGGCGCGGCGTAAACCGGTGCCTTGGTGTAGGTGCGGGCCGGCAGGTCAGCAGCAACTGCCGAGGCAGTGCCGAGGGCAACCAGCGCCACGGTGCCGAGCAAAAACTTCTTCATCTCATCTTCTCCAGTTTTAAGTCCGCTTCGATTGTCCGAAGCAGTTTTCCAAGGCGCGAACGACGGGGCGCGAACGCAGTGGGATTCGATTTCGTGGGTCGGAATATACCGGCTTCCACCGAAAAAGCCGTCTCCGAAATGCAACAGTTAGACGGGAAGTGAAAGTTCCTAAGATAAGGATTTGTTTGGGATATTTGGTTCCATGCTCCACGTTTCGATCACGTTTTCGTCACATTTCAGGGTTCCCTGCGACACCGTTGATGGTGAGTCAATGAGTTGCGGATAGGGTTCCACTTGATCGAGAACAAAATGAGTACATATTATGTCTATCCGGGTTCGCGGCTTGCGTGTGGATAACCGGTCAGGCCACGCCCATTGGGCCGGCTGGAGCGTATAGGGTCATTTTGGAGCGGATTTTTCTCGGGTCAGAAGATCGGCCCGCGATCATAAATCCAGACAAATTCGAGCACACCTTATGGGTGTGTGAAAGTGGAGAGCGGTTATGGCGGGAAGCGTCAATAAAGTCATTCTGGTTGGCAATCTCGGCGCTGATCCGGAAATCAAGCGGACGCAGGATGGTCGCCCGATTGCGAATCTGAGCGTCGCGACATCAGAGACATGGCGCGATCGGAATACCGGCGAGCGCAAGGAGAAGACGGAGTGGCATCGCGTCGTGATCTTCAGTGAGGGACTCTGCAAGATCGCGGAGCAGTATCTGAAGAAGGGAGCGAAGGTCTATCTTGAAGGTCAGCTGCAAACCCGCAAGTGGCAGGACAAGGACGGCAAGGACCGGTATTCAACCGAGGTCGTTCTGCAGAATTTCAACTCGACCCTGACCATGCTCGACGGCAAGAGCGGCGGCGGCAGTTCGTTCGGTGCCGACGAGGGCGGCGATTTCGGATCGTCCGGTCCGTCGCGCTCGGCGCCTCCGCGCCGTGTTGCAGCCGGGGGTGGACGCAACGACGACATGAACGACGATATTCCGTTCTAGGTTTTTGGCGTCTGTTTGAAGTGAAAAAGCCGGCGGGTTTCTGCCGGCTTTTTCATGGCTGTGCGGCTCCGGCTGCAGCCTTGAATCCGGCCAGTAAACAGGGCGGCGGGAAGGTCTTCAATCGACGGATTAAGATATTGAAATAACTCGTATTTTATGGGCGTTTTTGGGGCCGAATGCGATTGGCTTTGGCGTTCGAATTCGCCTATATAACAGGACTATTCAGCACGCAGGATTCGCACGTTGACCGACCAAGAAGATCCGCCGTCCGGCCCGCCCGAGGCGGCTGATATCCGTCCCGTTTCGATTACGGATGAGATGAAGCGTTCCTACCTCGACTACGCGATGAGCGTGATCGTGGCGCGTGCGCTGCCGGATGCGCGCGACGGTTTGAAGCCGGTTCATCGCCGCATTCTCTACGCGATGTACGAGAACGGTTTCGAATGGAATAAGCCTTATCGTAAGTCGGCGAGAACAGTCGGCGACGTCATCGGTAAATACCATCCACACGGCGACCAGTCGGTGTATGACGCGATGGTTCGCATGGCGCAGGATTTTTCCATGCGCGTGCCTTTGATCGACGGGCAGGGCAATTTCGGCTCAGTCGACGGCGATATGGCGGCGGCGATGCGTTACACCGAAGCGCGCCTGCAGAAGGTCGCGCATTCGCTGCTCGACGACATCGATAAGGACACCGTCGATTATCAGCCGAACTATGACAGTTCGGAACGCGAGCCGAAGGTACTTCCCGCAAAATTTCCAAACCTGCTGGTCAACGGCGCCGGCGGCATCGCGGTCGGCATGGCGACCAACATTCCCCCGCACAATCTCGGTGAAGTGATTGATGCGTGTATCGCGCTGATCAACGACCCGGCGCTTGGCATCGACGATATCATCAACATCGTTCCCGGGCCGGATTTCCCTACCGGCGGTATTATCCTTGGCCGGCAGGGAATTCGCGCCGCCTATCACCTCGGCCGCGGCTCCATCGTGATGCGTGGCAAGGTCGAAATCGAAGACGTCCGCAAGGACCGTCAGGCGATCGTCGTCTCGGAAATCCCGTATCAGGTGAACAAGGCCAGCATGGTCGAACGTATCGCCGAGCTGGTACGCGAGAAGAAGATCGAGGGCATTGCCGATCTGCGCGATGAGTCCGATCGCGATGGGTATCGTGTCGTGGTCGAACTGAAGCGCGACGTCGTGCCTGAGGTGGTCCTGAACCAGCTCTATAAATTCACGCCGCTGCAGACCAATTTCGGCGCCAACATGGTGGCGCTGGATGGTGGCCGTCCTCAGGTGATGAACCTGAAAGATCTGCTGACCGTATTTATCGCGTTCCGTGAGAACGTGGTTTCGCGGCGGACCAAGTTCCTGCTCGGGAAGGCCCGCGATCGCGCCCACATCCTGGTTGGTCTTGCCATCGCCGTTGCCAATATCGACGAAGTCATCCGCGTCATCCGCACGTCTCCCGATCCGAACACCGCGCGCGAAACCCTGATGTCGCGCGATTGGCCGGCCAAGGACATGGCGACGATGATCACGCTGATCGACGATCCGCGTCACCGGGTGTCCGAAGATGGCACTGCGCGCCTGTCGCTTGAGCAGGCGAAAGCGATCCTTGATCTGCGTCTCCAGCGCCTGACGGCGCTCGGCCGGGAGGAAATCTCCGAAGAGCTGACAAAGCTTGCGACGGAGATTGCCGATTACCTCGATATCCTGCGCTCGCGTGCGCGGATTCAGTCGATTATCAAGGACGAACTCACCGCCGTGAAGGACGAGTTCGCGACACCACGCCGCACCATGATCATCGATCAGGAAGGCGAGGTCGAGGATGAGGATCTGATCCAGCGCGAGGACATGGTCGTAACCGTGTCCCATGCGGGCTACGTCAAGCGCGTGCCGCTGTCGACCTACCGCGCGCAGAAGCGCGGCGGTAAAGGCCGTTCAGGCATGCAGACGCGCGATGAGGATTTCGTCAGCCGGCTGTTTATCGCCTCGACGCATACCCCGGTGCTGTTCTTCTCGTCCCGTGGGCAGGTCTACAAGGAGAAGGTCTGGCGGCTTCCGATGGCCGCTCCGAACTCACGGGGCAAGGCGCTTATCAACATCCTGCCGCTGGAGCAGGGTGAACGCATCACGACCATCATGCCGCTACCGGAAGATGAATCGTCGTGGGGCAATCTCGACGTGATGTTCGCCACCACGGGGGGCAACGTCCGCCGGAACAAACTCTCTGATTTCGTCGATGTACGCCGCTCGGGCATCATCGCCATGAAGCTCGATCAGGGCGAAGCCATCGTTGACGTGCAGATCGCGACCGAGAATGACGACGTGTTGCTGACCGCCGCCGGCGGGCAGTGCATTCGCTTCCCCGTGACGGATGTACGCGTGTTCAGCGGCAGAACGTCGATGGGCGTGCGCGGTATTGCGCTTGGCGATGGCGACAAGCTGATCTCGCTCACGATCCTGCGCCATCTCGAAGCATCCTCCGACGAGCGTTCCGCATACCTCAAAATGCGCCGCGCAGTTGCAGGCGAAACAGCGGCCGAGGAAAACGCCGAGGCGGATACGGAAGAGACATCGGCGACGGTGCAGCTCAGCCAGGAGCGCTATGCGCAGATGTCCGCGGCCGAGCAGTTCGTACTGACCATCAGCGAGAACGGCTACGGTAAGCGCAGTTCGTCGTACGAATATCGCACCACTGGACGCGGCGGAAAGGGCATCGTCGCGATGTCGGTCAACAACCGCAACGGCAAGCTGGTGGCGTCGTTCCCGGTCGAGGATAGCGATCAGATCATGCTGGTGACGGACGCAGGGCAATTGATCCGCTGCCCGGTCGAAGGCATCCGCGTTGCAGGCCGCTCGACTCAAGGCGTGATCGTGTTCGATACGGCCGAAGACGAGCATGTCGTGTCGGTCGAACACATTTCGGAAGATGAGTCAGAGAACGGTAACGGCGGCTAAGGCCGCCGCGCCAAATCTCTGTGCGCTTTGCTATCTGTAGCTAGGCATTTTAGCAGAAGCGCGAACTTATACCGGAACTTACCCGCGATCGGCCGTCACCCGCCGCACCGGTTGAATCGTTGCCTTTGAGTTTGTGCGGCGCAAGCACGCGGCCTCGATGTTGGGCCAGTTCTGGCTGGCGCAAGCTGGCGTCGGCGCCAGAAGCGGTAGCCGGTCAGCCTTGGCCAAGACCAGAGGCGCGCTGGCCGCGACGGGCGGGGCAAAGCTTGGCAAAATAGTCACCGCTGCTGCTGCGAACACCGCAATGGCCACTGCCGAAAGTGCTTTGATCATGGTCCGCGTCCCTGTCGCTTCGGCCTTGGCAGCCGCTCACCGGGATGACGCGCGGCGGGGGTTAAAAGTTCACAGGATCTTAAAAAATAAGATCGGGATATGGGGGCAGCTATTCGGGAACCGGCTCAGCTTGCGGTGGTCGCTGCGCCGGGTTAGGAGGAAGCATGTCCCGTATTGCGCTCTATCCCGGGTCGTTCGACCCTGTCACAAATGGTCATCTGGATGTCGTGCGGCAGGCCTGCAGCCTGGTCGACCGGCTTGTCGTTGCGATCGGCATCCATCCCGGCAAGGCTCCGCTGTTTCCGGTTGAGGAACGGCAGGAAATGATCCGGGAGGTATTCGCGCCGATTGCTGCCAGTGCCAAATGCGAGATCGATTGTGTGACGTTCAGTGACCTGACCGTGACTGCAGCTCAGCGGGCAGGGGCTACGATCCTGATCCGTGGCCTTCGTGACGGCACTGATCTCGACTATGAAATGCAAATCGCGGGCATGAACCAGACGCTCATGCCAGAGATTCGCACTGTCTTCTTGCCTGCTTCCGCCACCGTTCGCCCGATCACCGCCACACTGGTGCGTCAAATCGCTGGGATGGGTGGAGACGTGTCTCACTTCGTGCCCAAGGCGGTCGCCGCGCGCCTGAAGACAAAGTTTGCCGGCAAATAAATTCCTCTGATCCGGAGTTCTCATGATCCGCATTCTTGCCGTTCTCGCGGCTTTTGTTTTTGCAACACCCGCTTTTTCGCAGGCGCTTCCGGCCGGTCTCGACAAGGCCAACGCGATCGTCATCGACACCACCAAGGGGCGGGTGATCGTAAAACTCCGCACGGATTTGGCCCCTAAACATGCCGAACGCATCAAACAACTGGCGCGAGACGGCTACTACAACAACGTGCCGTTCCATCGCGTGATCGAAGGTTTTATGGCGCAGACCGGCGATGGCCAGAAGTTCAACGGCACGGGCGGGTCGAAGTATCCGAACCTTCCGGCGGAATTCTCGAATGTTCCCTTCAAGCGCGGCATTGTGGGCATGGCGCGGGCGAGCGATCCGAATTCGGCTAATTCACAATTCTTTATCATGTTCGCTGACGGCAGCTTCCTGAACGGCAAGTACACGGTTGTCGGTGAAGTCGTGTCCGGCATGGATGTCGTGGACAAGATCAAGCGTGGCGAGCCGGTTCAGGACCCCGACAAAATGGTCAAGGTGCAGGTCGCCTCCGACATCAAGTAATACGAGTCAGGCAACCTGCAGGAGTTGCGGGTTCCTCAATCTGCAAAGGAAACATCATGGCAGACGCTGAAAACACCCTGATCCTCGAGACCACGCAGGGTCCGGTGACCATCGAAATGCGCCCGGATCTTGCACCGGGCCATGTCGAACATATCAAGAAGCTGGTTCGTGAGGGCTTCTATGACGGCATCGTCTTTCACCGCGTGATCGACGGTTTCATGGCTCAGACCGGCTGCCCGCAGGGTACCGGCACCGGCGGATCGAAGTATCCGAACATCAAAGCCGAATTCAACGCCGAGCCGCATGTCCGTGGCACGGCCTCCATGGCACGTGCGGCCAATCCTGATTCTGCCAACTCGCAGTTCTTCATCTGCTTCGACGACGCACGGTTCCTCGACAAGCAATATACTGTCTGGGGCAAGGTGACGTCCGGCATGGAGAATGTCGACAAGATCAAGCGCGGCGAGCCCGTGCAGAATCCGGACAAAATCGTCAAGGCGCATATGGCGTCAGACGCCGCCTGATTTGTGCCAGAGACCGGCTTTGCGAACCGATGGCCGGGCGATGTCCCGGCCATCGACATTTGAGCATCATGCGTACTGACCTCTTCGATTTCGAACTTCCGGAAGCCAACATCGCGCTACGGCCCGTCAGCCCGCGTGATGCGGCCCGCATGCTCGTTGTGAAACCGGGGCAGCCGTTGACTGATGCGACGGTGGCCGATCTGCCGAGCTTCCTGCAGCCCGGCGACCAGCTTGTCGTCAACGACACCAAGGTCATTCCGGCGCAATTGATCGGCCGACGCGTCGGCCGGGAAACTGAACCGAAGATCGAAGCAACCTTGATCAAGCGCCTTGATGGCTCGCGCTGGCAGGCGTTGGTCAAGCCCGCAAAGAAGCTCGCGCAGGGTGATGCCATTCGCTTCGGCAACGAAGGCCGCGTCTGCCTGCTCGGCAATCTCGACGCGCAGGTCGAGCACAAGGGCGAGAACGGCGAGGTGACGCTCTCATTCTCGTTTCATGGGCCGATTCTGGATCAGGCGATCGCCGATGTCGGTGCGCCGCCGCTGCCACCCTACATCGCCTCGCGCCGCACGCCGGACGAGCGTGACACCACCGACTACCAGACCATGTTCGCGGTGAGCGAAGGGGCAGTCGCGGCTCCGACAGCGGGGCTGCATTTTACTCCGGCTCTTGAGGCTGCCTTGCGCGAGCGCGGTATTGGCCTGCATCGCGTGACGTTGCATGTCGGGGCAGGGACATTTCTTCCGGTGAAAGCCGACGACACGGACGGCCACAAGATGCACGCAGAGTGGGGGACGGTGTCCACCGAAACCGCTGCTGCGCTCAATGTCGCCCGAGCCAAGGGAGGTAGGATCGTCGCGGTGGGCACGACATCGCTGCGGCTTCTGGAAAGCGCCGCGGCGGATGACGGCACGATCCAGTCCTTCACCGCGGAAACGGCGATCTTCATTACGCCCGGCTACCGCTTCAAGGCCGTGGATGTCTTGATGACGAACTTCCACCTGCCACGCTCGACCCTCTTCATGCTGGTTTCGGCTTTCAGCGGGTTGGAGACCATGCAGCAGGCTTATGCACACGCCATCGCAACCGGCTATCGTTTCTACTCGTATGGCGACGCGTCGCTGTTGTTTCGTCAGCCAACCTGACCCATAAACTCGCCAAATGAGCGTTCCCAACCACTTCAAGCTTCTCGGTCGCGACGGCGAAGCGCGCACAGGTGAACTAACGACGCCCCATGGGGGCGTGCGAACGCCCGCCTTTATGCCGGTGGGCACCGCAGGTGCGATGAAGAGCATCCACTGGCGCGACATTCGCGAGACCGGCGCCGATATCGTGCTTGGGAATACTTATCATCTGATGCTGCGGCCTGGAGCAGAGCGCATTGCTGCGCTCGGGGGCTTGCAGAAGTTCACCACCTGGAACGGTCCGATGCTGACCGACTCGGGCGGCTTTCAGGTCATGTCGCTGGCGAAGTTGCGCAAAGTCACTGAACATGCCGTAACATTCAGTTCGCATATCGACGGCACCAAGGTGGAATTGTCGCCCGAACGTGCCATCGAAGTGCAGCGGCTGCTGGGCTCCGACATTGCCATGCAATTGGATGAATGTGTGCGGCTTCCGGCTGAGCGGGCCGATATCGAACGTGCGATGCTGTTGTCGATCCGCTGGGCGGAACGCAGCAAGCGCGCGTTCGAGACCGCGTCTGACGGATATATGTTGTTCGGCATCGTTCAGGGCGGTGACGTTCCCGAACTGCGCCGTGACAGCGCACGCAGACTGATCGACGTCGGTTTCCATGGTTACGCGGTCGGCGGACTTGCGGTCGGCGAGCCGCAGGCCGTGATGCTGGCGATGATCGAAGAGGTTGCGCCGGTCCTGCCGCAGGAGAGGCCGCGCTACCTGATGGGCGTCGGTACACCCGAAGATATGCTGGAGGCTATAGCGCGCGGCATTGACATGTTCGATTGCGTGATGCCGACGCGAAATGGCCGTCACGGCCATGTGTTTACGCGCCGCGGAATTATCAATCTGCGTAATGCGCGACACGCGGATGATCCGCGGCCACTGGATGAAGAGAGTCCCTGGCGTTCGGCACGGGATTATTCGCGCGCTTACCTGCACCATCTCGTCAAGTCCGAGGAGGCGCTGGGCGCAATGCTGCTGTCTGAAATCAATGTGGCTTACTATCAAAGCCTGATGAGCGGCGCGCGCGCCGCTATCGCTGCGGGTACATTCGATGACTACCGTGTATCGGTGCGCGAGGGATGGGCGCGGGGCGATATCGCCCCGCGCTGAAGCAAGATCCGCGATGTGAAGTCAGTTGCAGACGATCTTCGTGGAGTGCTTCGTTACGAAGCCGTAACCGCAATTATCGCAGGTCCACAGATAGCTGATCACATTGTCGGACAGAAACGCGGAGGCTTCTGCTGCGACCATCGAGTCTGCGCAGATCGTGCAAATAGGCCGGTCGCACATGCGCGGGGGTAGGCGTGATGGCCTGGTCGACAGAATTTCAGCGAGTGCTGGCATCGTGACCTCCCTGCCGGATTTGAACTTACGGCCACTATAGGCATGGGAGTTTGAAGATGTCGCAACACAAATGCGTTTCTTTTGAGAAATTGCATTTTGCGACGCAATGTCCAGTTGATGTGCACGTCTAACCACTTGCATGGAGGGCGGCTGCCGCCCTTAATGGCGGGAGCCGATAGTTTTGCGTAACCCTCTCTGATGGTTCGCATTTGATTGAAAGGGAGAATCCGGCATGGACGTGAAATCGCAGCCGAGTGCTTCACAGGCGCGCGCGCCGGGGCGCGGACGGATTTACGACAGCATTGTTGATGCGTTTGGCGATACGCCGATCGTTCGGCTTCGCCGGATGCCTGAGCAAAATGGCGTGAAAGCGACAATTCTCGCCAAACTTGAGTATTTCAATCCGGCTGCAAGCGTGAAGGATCGCATCGGCGCGGCGATGGTCATCGCGATGGAAAAGGCCGGTATCATCAATCAGGACACCGTTCTGATCGAGCCGACCTCCGGCAACACAGGAATCGCGCTGGCCTTCGTCGCAGCCTCGCGAGGGTATCGGCTGAAACTCGTGATGCCGGAATCGATGTCCATTGAACGCCGCAAGATGTTGGCGTTTCTCGGCGCGGAAATTGTTCTGACGCCGGCAGCGCAGGGTATGAAGGGCGCGATTGCAACCGCGGAAGAATTGATCCGCAACACACCCAATTCGGTGATGCCGCAGCAGTTCAAGAATCTGGCCAATCCCGAAGTGCATCGTCGCACGACCGCGGAGGAGATATGGAACGACACGCAGGGCAACATTGATATCTTCGTCGCGGGAGTGGGAACCGGCGGCACCATCACCGGTGTCGGGCAGGTCCTGAAGCAGCGCAAGCCATCCGTGCGTGTTGTCGCGGTGGAGCCAATGGAAAGCCCGGTCCTGTCCGGCGGTCAGCATTCGCCGCACAAGATTCAGGGCATTGGCGCAGGTTTCGTTCCGGATATTCTTGATCGATCGGTGATCAACGAAATCGTGAAGATCGACAGCGCGACCGCGATTGCAACCTCACGCGCGCTGGCGCGCAGCGAAGGCATTCCCGGCGGCATATCGTCCGGAGCGGCCATCGCTGCGGCGCTCGAACTCGGCAAGCAGCCGGAAAATGCGGGCAAGACCATTCTCGCGATCATTCCGTCTTTCTCCGAGCGCTATTTGTCGACAGCATTGTTCGAGGGGATCTGAGCATGGCATCTCCTCCGAGGCGGCCACGCACGCTCAGCGATGCGAAAACAGAGGCTGAGGCTGCATTCAAATCCGTGACCGCGAAGGTGGCGGAGGCGCCGCCGAGACAGGCCGCGATTCCTGGCGTCAGAGAACTCGTCTCGATCCGGATCGATCAGGACGTTCTTGAATATTTTCAGGAGGGTGGTCCTGGCTGGCAGGACCGGATCAACGCGGCCTTGCGCAAGGCGGCGGGAAAGTCCGAGTAGCTACGCCACGCGATTGGCGCGTGCGGCTTCCTTCTGAGCATCGAAGTCACGGCGGCGGCGCGCAAGTTCTTCCGGTGCCATGCGCTCCACATTGTTGTAGTCACGCTTCCATGACGCGTCTTCGCTCCAGCGTAGCGGCGACTGAACGGTTGTCTGTGGCCCCGGTGCGCTTTCCAGCACTTTGAGTGCCAGTTCCAGTGTGAACGCCTGAGAGGAGGCGTCATGAGGCTTGCCGGCTGAATTACCCAACGGAAAGTCGCTGAACAGAAATCTTGGAACAGCGGCGTGTTCCACGATGTCCTTGGCGCAACCCATCAGAACGGTGGAAATTCCGTTGGCTTCGAGGTGGCGCGCAACCAGCGCTGTGGTCTGATGGCAGACCGGACAGTTCGGTACGAGCACGACGGCGTCGACATTGTCTGCCTTGCAGCGCTCGAGAATTTCTGGCGCGTCGGTCTCCGTGGTGACGCGATGGCTGCGATTGGTCGGCGCGCCGAAGAAGCGCGGTGCGAGCGATCCGATTCGCCCTTCGCCCGCAAGGCGATGGAGTTGCGCCAGCGGGAACCAGGTGCTCATGTCGGTCGCCGATGTGTGCGCACGGTCGTAGGCGATGTGGGAGATTCGCAGGTCGTGCTGCTGTGATGCGTCGCCGTCATAGACCTGATAGAATTTCGCACTTCCGTTATAGGCCGCGCCTGGTCCTTGATCGCCTTTTGTCGGGTCGAAGCGGGCGGCCGTGGTGATGATGGCGACGCGCGATTGTGCCAACGGTTTCTTCAGCGGCTGGAACGGCGCCGCAATGTTGTGAGCCCAGCGGTATGGCGTATCGTAGCCGATGGCGAGGTAATAGTCCCGCGTCCGCTGCATGTAGGGAATCGGCACGTCGAAATCGGTTGCTGAGTTCTCCCCAGAAGCGGCAAGCGAATCCGTCATGAAGGCCATCCTCGAAATCTGGTGGACAGGCGTAGCAGAAGCGCTGTCTCTCAGCCATATTCAGGTGAGGCGATGCAGCCATACCGGCAGCAGGCAGGAAACCAGCGGATGAGTGGAAAGAAAAAGGGCGGCGACGGCGGGCAGGCGAAAAAGCGTTTGCCGGATCCAACGAAGAATGCGCCGTTCAAGGTCGACCCCGACAGCGATGACTTCGCCACGCCCCGGAATGATCTGAGCGAGGATGAGTTGAAGGAACAGGAGGATCGACGATCCTGACCTCCATCTGAGCGGCGAGCGAGATCTGTCTACAGGGTGCTGAGATCCGCCGGCACATTGCCGAAAGCCTTTAAAATCACCGCATCGCTGAACTCACCGATCATCGGATCGCCTGACCGGGTGAAGGCCACTGCTCCGATCGCCCCAGATGTTCGCGACAGTGTTTCCGCGCGGCGTATCGCTGTCGACGCGCTCTGGAATTCTTCTGCTGTTCCGGCGACGAGAGATCCTTCGTCGTCCTCGGCGAATGGCAGCGCTACGTAGTAGAAAATATCGGCCATCAGTAATCTCCGGCTGGTTTTGCATCAAATTGTTCTCTTTTTGTTCCTCTGTCAATTGCCATCTGCCGGTATGGGAACGGGGAGTGCCGCTACGAATTCCACAGCCTGAACAAGGATGCAGGCTCGCTCTTGACCCACATCCACCCGCCACCTACACACCGCCACACGTGAGCGCGTAGCTCAGGCGGTAGAGCACGTGACTTTTAATCATGGGGTCGAGGGTTCGAGTCCCTCCGCGCTCACCATGAATCCTTGAAGCAGCAGGATTGCCGCCTTCTCGACGGGAAGGGGGAATCGCAGCAAGAATGACGCCGTGCCCACATGCGGCTCTGCCGCGAAAGGATAACGGAAATGTACTTCGTCGCCGGTCTTTTGGTTGTCTTGTCCGGTCTCTTTTACGCCGCCGACCATGGTCAGTTGGGCAAGTTCGGTGCGCAGATGTGCCTCTACGGCGACATGTTCTGCCGGCACCCCTTGTACGTTCTGATCGCCGCTGGGCTTGCCGCGGTCTGGGGCACTTTCGTCAGCATCAAGTGATCTGATCGGTTAAATTACGCAAAACGATCAGTTCGCGTCGGGGCGAGCATCCGACGGGACGGGCCGCTGTGCGCTAACGCTGGCCGGAGTCACCTCGCGGCGAAGTCCGATCAATTCGGCGGCGCGTACTGACGATGACTTCCAGAATTCGAATGCGTTCACCCGCGAATTCTCCAGGATCGCAATCGCCACCGCTGACAGGAACGGCAGGCTCTGCAACACCAGCACGCCCGCGAAGATATAAATCTCCCGGACTTCCTTCTGATTGAACGCGACCAGAACGATCGCGCCAATGATCAGCAGAACGCCGATCACGGCTTCCCAGAATGCTTGAAACTCCACGGACATCCGCGAGAGTCCGCCCTTCGAGGTGCGGGCAAAGGGGAGATGGTCTGTAATCAGGCCGTTGGCCACAGCGCGCGACACGGTCCACTGCACCGACATGGCGGCCACCATGGCGCCGAGCATTTGCCCGACCTTGATAGGCACGCGCAGCCGGTAAAGCGTCAGGAAGTGTGCAAGCGATACGATGAAGGCCGCGATGATCGGCAGGGTCAGGATCTTGTCCGGAATGGCGATGTCGGCGAACGAGACGATCGGCACCCAGATCAGGTTCAGGATCGCGACCACCACGCCGAGGCTCTCCGCGCCGAGCCAGTTCAGCCAGCCTAGCGCGAACTCGCGCTTCTGATCTTGCGAGAGACGGCTCGCATTGGGCAGGAACCGGCGCCAGTGTTTCTTGACGATCTGGAAGCCGCCATAGGCCCAGCGATGACGCTGTTTCTTGAAGGCTTCATAGGTGTCCGGCAGCAAGCCGAAACCGTAGCGCTTGTTAGTGTAGTGCGTCAGCCAGCCATGCTCCTGGATCGCGAGACCGAGATCGGTGTCCTCGCAGATCGTGTCGCCGGCCCAGCCGCCCGCCATATCCATTGCGGCGCGGCGGATCAGGCACATGGTGCCATGGACGATGATGGCGTTCGCTTCGTTCCGCTGCACCATGCCGATGTCGAAGAACCCCGCATACTCGCCGTTCATGGCGTAGTGCATCAGCGAGCGGTCGCCGTCGCGATGTTCCTGCGGGGCCTGGACCAGACCGACGCGCGGATCAACAAAGGCCGGCACCAGATCCTTGAGCCAGTCGGGGGTGACCACGTAGTCGGCATCGATGATGCCGATGATCTCGGCGTCGGGAGCCGTGCGCTCCATCGCAATCCGCAGCGCGCCAGCCTTGAAGCCTTGCACCTTCTCGGCATTGATGAAGATGAAGCGCTCGCCGAGCGCGCGGCAATGATCCTGGATGGGTTGCCAGAAGGCCGGGTCGGGCGTGTTGTTGATGATCACCACGCATTCGAAATTTGGATAGTCGAGCCGCGCCACCGCATCGAGCGTCTGCTTCAACATCTCAGGCGGTTCAAAATAGGCCGGGACGTGGATCGACACTTTCGGCGCGTAGCCTTCGGGAGTGGGAAGCGCCTCCGCAATGAGGCGCGCGGGCTTGCGGCCGAAAGCAATGGTCGCGATTTCCTCGATGCGCGCCATGGCGATCAGGACCAACGGCACCAATAGGGTAAGGCCCAACGTGAGCGCAAAGGCTGAACCGAAGACGAAGTAGTGTGTGTTCCAGTAGGCGAACACCGTGGCGACCCATGCGCCGACGCCGTTCGCTGCTGCGGCCAGCACGGCGGCCTGCATGACGGTTGGTGCAGCGAGGCGGAAGATCGGAAGTGAGAGCAGAACGCCGACGAGCAGGGCGATGCCTGCGATCTTCCAGTAGTCCGGGTCGACAATGGGGCCGGTCCAGGCGAACTTGGGTTCGCGCGACGCATTAAGAATGCCCCAATAAGGTCCAACGCCACCTTCGAAAAATTTCCACGGCTGATCGATGGCTTCGACGATGTTGTAGTCCATGCCGATGGCTTCGGCGCGCGTTACGAAGTTGCGCAGGACCCACGCCTGTTCGAAAGGACCCGGGTTGGCATTCTTGAGGTTGTAGCCGGCGCTTGGCCAGCCGAATTCGGCGATCACGATCCGCTTGCCGGGGAATATCTCGCGCAGGTGGCCGTAGATGTACATCGCCTGATCGACGGCTTGCCTGTCAGTGAAGTTTTCCCAGTACGGCAGGATGTGTGCGGCGATGAAGTCGACGGACGAAGCCAGTTGCGGATAGTCGCGCCAGATGTTCCATATTTCGCCAGTGGTGACAGGAACATTGGTCTGCTTCTTGACCCGCTGAATCAGTTCTATGAGGTCTTCGACCTTTTGCTCGCCGCGGTAGATGGTCTCGTTGCCGACCACGATGCCGATAACGTTGCTGTTGCGCTTGGCAAGGTCGAGGGCGGCGGCGATTTCGCGTTCGTTACGATCGACGTTCTTGTCGATCCATGCGCCGACCGTGACCTTGAGGCCGAACTCGGCGGCAATCGGCGGAACGAGTTCGACGCCGCCCGTCGACGAGTAGAGGCGGATCGCCTTGGTCATCGTCGCGAGTTTCTTGAGGTCCGCCCGGATTTTTTCCTTGTTCGGAATGTTGTCGACGTCAGGGTGCCCGGTGCCTTCGAACGGCGCGTAGGACAGGCTGGGCAACATTCCGTTGAAGTCGGGAGCTTTTTGCTCGTCACGCAGCAGACCCCAGAGGGCGGCGTGAATGGCGGTAACGGACAGCAGGACAGCGACGATGGCGCGCATCAAGGAAAAACCATACGGGGCCAAACGTGGCAGATCGCGAACCTGTCCCCTCGGTTCGGCAGCGTTTAAGGCAGCTTATCTATGCCGCGCAGCTTAACAACTCATATGGCGACATGGCGTTTTGAGGGCATGCCCCAAATCCGGGAGAGCTTTGCGTTGCCGCAAAATCTCCCGGTTCCCCTGACGTGGTAGCGGGATAGCGCGGCTCGCTCGTTACTTACCTGAAGCTGCTGGCGGAGGCGCTGCAGCGGGCGAGGCGGGTGCTGGGGCGGATGGCGCTGGAGCGGCTGGTGCCGCAGCAGCCTGAGGCTGCGCTGCCGGATTGATCCAGCAGGCATGAACACGCCCGTTGAGGGTTTCAGCCACCTTTGGATCGATGGTGGCACCGAACCTGACCACGCACCGGAACGCAGCCTGGATATGGCCGCCGGGGCAGCCGAACCGCTCGTAAAGATCAAGATGGCGGAACGCAGTGTCGAGGTCGTCACGCCACATCAGGCCAACCACGCGGCGTCCCAGCCAGACGCATTCGGGATTTCCAGCGGGGCCATTGATGGCCTGTGCCGCCTCTACGAACTCGCCCGCCTTGCGCTGGCTTTCCTTGGCTGCATCGGCTGGAGCTTGTTTGGGCGCATTGTCCTGCGCTCGGAGATCGCCGCTCTGGGCGATCGCAGCCCCGATTCCGATGAACATGGCGAGGGCCGGAACGGCAACTCGCTGAAAGATGGCAACTCGAAGCCCGTGACCAAACCGACGCATGAAATCCCCGATGAACGGCGTGCCAACCGGCAACGCTAAGCGCCAAACAGATGCCCCGCTATTGCGGCGGAAGATTGCCTTTACCGCAACTGCCTGATTCCCATGAAGGACATTTATGTTTTTGTCCAGCAAGGTCGACCTTTGATCCCGACATTGGAAAAATGTGCGGCGAGAAGACCGGGGGCAGGTCGCGTTTGGGTCTTGGCAGAGCGCCGGTGACCGGTTATCGACGTTCCTCCCTGGAGGACGGAACCCATTTCCCTGCGCACGCCCCTGGCCCTTCTGGTCATCTCCCTCAGTGCTATTGCCGCGGTTTGGTGGTGGTTGGCCACGCCGATCGTACTGGCGCATGCGCCAATCGACCCGGCAGCAAAGCTTGAATGCGTATCCTATGCGCCATTCCGGGAGGGGCAAAACCCGCTACAGCCAGGCCTTGTCATCGCTCCGGAACAGATGGCGCAGGATCTCGCGCAACTCGCGAAGGTAACCGGCTGCATTCGGACCTATTCGGTGGGGAATGGCCTCGATCGCGTTCCGGAACTCGCCGAAAAGGCTGGTCTTAAGGTGATGCTGGGTGCCTGGATCGGCACCAATCGCGCCGATAACCGGACTCAGATGGAAACGGCAATCGCGCTCGCCAAGCAGTATCCGAGTGTGATCAGTGCGGTGATCGTCGGTAACGAGGTGCTGCTTCGCGGTGAGATGACCGCGGCAGATTTGACCGCGAACATCCGCTACGTGAAATCCAAGGCCGGCGTCCCAGTGACCTATGCCGATGTTTGGGAGTTCTGGCTGAAGAACCGCGACGTCTATGACGCGGTCGATTTCGTTACGATTCACATCCTTCCGTACTGGGAGGATTTTCCGATCCGGGCGCGTCATGCGGCGAACCATGTCGATTCGATCCGTAAGCGCATGGCGGTTGCGTTCCCGAACAAGGAAATTCTCATCGGTGAAACCGGCTGGCCGAGCGCGGGACGGATGCGCGAAGGCGCGCTGCCGTCGCGGGCCAATCAGGCGCGGGTCGTTTCCGAAATTCTCCAGCTTGCCCGGCAGGAGAATTTCCGGGTCAATCTGATCGAAGCCTACGACCAGCCGTGGAAACGGATGTGGGAAGGTACGGTCGGTGGCCATTGGGGGCTGTTCGACGCTGGCGGTTCGCGCGATCTGAAGTATCCGGCGGGCGAGCCGATCACCAACTTCCCCCGCGCGAAGATCTACGCCGCCGCGGGTATGGTCTTCTCGATTCTGGTGTTTGGTGTCGCCTTGCTGACGCTGCGGCGCCGGCCGTGGTCGCCGCATCTGAGTTCGTGGGTCACGGTGGGAATCTGCGCCACGGCGGGTGGTGCGCTGCTGGGCGTCGCATTCGACAAGCTCGTTGTCGAGAGTCTCGGGGTTGGCGGTTGGACCGTGGGCATCCTGCTGTTCGGTGCCGCCGTTCTGTCGCCGCTGATCGTGGCCAACACGGTCATGTACGGGCGAAATCTGCCGACGTTCCTGGAACTTCTGGGGCCGCGCGACTATCGCACCACGTCACGTATGCAAACCATTCTTGGTATCGTGCTGCTCGTCACCACGGTTCTTGCGACGCAGACTGCGCTCGGTTTTGTGTTCGATCCGCGCTATCGTGACTTCCAGTTCGCGACGCTGACCATGGCTATTGTGCCGTTCCTGCTCCTCACGGCGCTGAACAGACCAGCGGCGGGCAAGCGGCCAATTGCTGAATCGATCTTCGCCGGAGCGCTGACGCTCTCTGCGGTTTATGTCGGGTTCAATGAAGGGCCAGCCAACTGGCAGTCACTCTGGACCTGCGGCTTGTATCTGTTGCTGGCGCTTACGCTGTCGCGGGCGCGGGTCGCGCAAAACCCAGAATAAGCAATCCGATCGCGACGCCCGACAGGCCGATATTGTAGAGCACGATCCCGAAGCATGCGGCGATCAATCCGGCTGTGAGCGTGACGATCGACGGCCGGATCACATGAAGTGTCGCAATCACCAGCGCAGTGACGCCGAACACGTAATGCTTGAACAGATAGGTCATGGTCTGCCGCGTCTTGCAGAGCATGGTTTGCAGGCCCGCTTCGCATTCGAGCCGAACCTGCGCGAACTCAACAGCCATGTAGCGCAAATAAAGCGCGTATCCGATGGTGAGAAATCCCACGACCAGAATCCATTGCACTTGATACGGGGTCAGTCTGAATGGCTGTTTTTTCATGCGCCGAATATGGTTCGGATTGAGCGGTGATACAACCCGGGGCGCACAGGTTTAGGCGTCATCTGTTGCCGAAAAATGAGCTGAACGCCGAGGCTTTCGGCCGTTCTTCGACAGCCTCGATGCGCTGCTTGTTCCGTCGTTTCGAACGATGGGCAGGCGTTTCCGGTTTCTTTGTCTCCGGCTGCGTTTCGCTGACCATGCTGAGGCGCTGGCCGTCGTAGACAGCTGTTTCGCATGGCCGGTTGCTTTCGGTCAGAAATGCCGCGCACAGTTTGGCGGCCTCAGCGGCATCCGACAGCGGTCCTGCCACCAGCCGCAACTGCATCCCCAAACCATCGTGACGCTCGCGCACGACGATGACGGGCTGCAGCGACGCAAGCTGCTGGGAGTAGACTTTCAATGCGCCGCGCCAGACAGCACGGAGCCCTTCGATTGATTTGGCCCCGCCGAGGTCCACGCCGAACTCGGTTTTTCGAACCACGCTCACGGCCGCAGCGGTTTCGGCGATGACTTGTTCAGCCGGAGGGATGGCGGCGGTTACTGTTGGCGCGGGCTCAGCGGGTGCTGTTTCGGCTTTCTGCTCTGACGGTTTGGCAGGTGCTATCGCAGGCGTAACCGCGGGGGCAGGAACGGCGGTCGCAACGGGGGCGATTTTCGGCGGCGCTGCTGCCGGTTCAGCCTTGGCTTCGGCGGGCCGGGGCGGTCCGATCTGTTCGGGTTCGAGTGGAGTTACGGGCGCAATGGTCAGCACCGGCGCGGCGGATGTCGCGGCCGGAATCGGCGGCAGAGTTGCAGCAGCCGGCTTAGCCAGCGCACCGGTGACCGAGTCGAGCCCCTGTTCGAGTACGGTCACGCGTGCGTAGAGCCGGTCGCGATCGCCATTGAGCGTTTCAACGGCTGCCGCAAGCTCTCGTGCCTTGTTCTGGCTTTCCTTGGCGATCCACTGGACCTGTTGTGATTGCCGCGCGAGTTCAGCGGAGGCCAGTTGATCGCGATTGACGGCAGCCGGGGATCGTGCCGCGAGAATTGCAATGATGAGCGCGCCGACGGAGCCAACGCCCCAGGACGCCAGCCGCCACATGGATCGCCCGTCGAATTCGTCCTCCTCCGCAAGAAAACGAGTGATCCAGCCGGCGCCGTCGTCGGTCGGATCATCGCGGAATTGGTGGACGTCCTTGGTCATGGCGCAGGCATGGCCCTCCCGTGGCCCGGCGAATCATTGTGTAAAGATTAACAGAAGCTAGGTTCTGTGCGCGTGGCGGGAGCGTCCAAAACGCTTTTGTCCCTCGGCTCCCTCGGGTAAGACGGCGACGGCGCGGCGATCAAGGAACACGCATGTCCGGCAGAACTACTCTCACCATCGTACTGGCAGCGGGCGAAGGCACCCGCATGCGCTCAAGCCTGCCAAAGGTCCTGCATCCGGTCGCCGGAAAGCCTTTGATTGCGCATGTGCTTGCGGCTGCGCCCGGCGGCGAAGGCAATATGGTTGCTGTGGTGGTCGGGCCCGATCATCAGGCGGTGGTCGACGAGGTGACGCGTGTGCGCCCCGGGACCAAGACCTATGTCCAGCGCGAACGGCTCGGAACGGCGCATGCCGTGCTGGCGGCGCGCGAGGTGATTGAAGCAGGCGCGGACGATCTGCTCGTTGCTTTCGGCGATACGCCGCTGATTGACGCCACGACATTCGAGCGCATGCGCGAAGCATTGAAGGATGGAGCAGCGCTGGCCGTGCTGGGATTCCGCGCCGCCGATCCGACGGGCTATGGACGGCTTCTCGAAGATAAGGGTCAGCTTGTCGCGATCCGCGAACATGCCGATGCCAGCGAAGCCGAGCGGGCCGTGAAGCTGTGTAACGCAGGCGTCATGGCCTTCGCAGGCAAGACTGCGCTGCAAATTCTCGACCGCATCGGCAATGGCAACAGCAAGGGCGAATACTATCTCACCGATGCTGTCGCTATCGTGCGCGAGCTTGGCTTGCGAGCGGTGGTTATCGAAACCAGCGAGGATGAAGTGCGCGGAATCAACACCAAGGCCCAACTCGCCGAAGCCGAACAGGTGATGCAGCGGAAGCTGCGGCAAGCCGCAATGGATTCTGGTGTCACGCTGACCGCGCCGGAAACGGTTTTTCTGTCGACGGATACGACCTTTGGCAAGGATGTCACCATCGAGCCGTTCGTGGTGATCGGCGCGGGCGTGAGCATAAGCGATGGCGCGGTGATCCATTCGTTCTCAAACATTGTCGGCGCGCGGATCGGCAAGGATGCATCGATCGGTCCCTATGCGCGGCTCCGGCCGGGCACGGTGCTCGGCGAGGGCGTCCGCATCGGAAACTTCGTGGAGACCAAGGCCGCCGATCTGGAGGCGGGGGTGAAGGTCAATCACCTGACCTATATCGGCGATACTCATATCGGCGAGAACGCCAACATCGGCGCGGGCACCATTACCTGCAACTACGACGGCTTCGACAAGCATCGCACCGAAATCGGCGCGGGGGCTTTCGTCGGCTCGAATTCGTCTTTGGTGGCGCCTGTGAAGATCGGCGCGGGCGCCTATGTCGGCTCGGGCTCTGTCATCAGCAAGGACGTCCCGGACGACGCGCTGGTGGTGGAGCGCAGCCCGGTGTCGCTCCGGGAAGGCTGGGCCAAGCGATTCCGCGAGATGAAAATGCTGAATCGGAAGCCGAAAAGTCCAAAATAAGGCATTTCGGCTTACCTGTGTGATTTCGTTAACGCTTTACCCTGTTTCAATCCGCAACAATTGTTGAGGCAGGATTGTGATATTCCTCGGTACATAGGGCCGCATTGGGGCGGCTGGAGATAACGAACCGCATGTGCGGAATTGTCGGAATTCTTGGACGTGGGCCGGTTGCGGAGCAACTGGTCGATTCCCTCAAGCGGCTGGAATATCGCGGATACGACTCCGCGGGCGTGGCGACGCTGGAGGGTATCCAGCTCGATCGCCGCCGCGCGAAGGGCAAGCTGAAAAATCTCGAAGCGGTGCTGAAGACATCGCCGCTCGAAGGTCACATCGGCATCGGTCACACCCGCTGGGCGACCCATGGCAAGCCGACCGAAAGCAACGCGCATCCGCACGCGACGGACAATGTCGCGGTGGTCCACAACGGCATCATCGAAAACTTTCGCGAACTGCGCACCAGGCTCGAAGCTGAAGGCGCGAAGTTTTCCAGCGAGACCGACACCGAAGTCGTCGCACACCTAGTCAATTCCTATCTCGCCAAGGGTCTGTCGCCGGCGGACGCCGTGAAGGCGACGCTGCCGCAACTTCACGGCGCGTTCGCGCTCGCCTTCATCTTCAAGGGCGAACAGAACTTGATGATCGGCGCCCGCAAGGGCTCGCCGCTGGCTGTCGGCTATGGCGACGGCGAAATGTATCTCGGCTCCGACGCCATTGCGCTCGGACCTTTCACCGACACCATCAGTTATCTCGATGACGGCGACTGGGTCGTGCTCTCGCGCAACGAGGCGACCGTCTACGACGACAAGAACGCCGTCGTGGAGCGTGAGATCGTCCGCCACAACACGGCAACCTCGCTGGTGGACAAGGCGAACTATCGCCACTTCATGGCGAAGGAAATTCACGAGCAGCCCGAAGTCGTCGGCCATACGCTGGCGCACTATGTCGACATGGCGACCGAGAAGGTCGCGATGCCGGTCAAGCTGCCGTTCGACTTCAAGGACATTCAGCGCGTCTCGATCACCGCTTGCGGCACCGCGAGCTATGCGGGCTTTGTCGCAAAATACTGGTTCGAACGTCTGGCGCGTCTGCCGGTCGAACTCGATGTCGCGTCCGAATTCCGCTATCGCGAAGCGCCACTGCGCAAGGGCGATCTGGCGATCTTCATTTCGCAGTCCGGTGAAACCGCCGATACGCTCGCCGCGCTGCGCTATGCCAAGTCGCAAGGCCTGCACACCATCGCTATCGTCAACGTGCCGACCTCGACCATCGCGCGCGAGAGCGAAACCGCGTTGCCGACGCTGGCCGGTCCTGAAATCGGCGTGGCTTCGACCAAGGCATTCACCTGTCAGCTCGCGGCGCTTGCCGCGCTGGCGGTTGCAGCGGGCAGGGCACGCGGTGAATTGTCCGAAACCGATGAGACAAAGCTTGTTCATGCGCTGATCGAAGTGCCGCGCCTGATGACAGAGGCGCTCGCGCTCGAGCCGCAGATCGAAAAGCTGGCACGCGACATCGCCAAGAGCCAGGACGTGCTTTATCTGGGCCGCGGCACCAACTATCCGCTGGCGCTGGAAGGCGCGCTCAAGCTCAAGGAAATCTCGTACATCCATGCTGAGGGCTATGCCGCCGGTGAGCTCAAGCACGGTCCTATCGCGCTGATCGACGAGAAGATGCCGGTGGTGGTGATCGCGCCCTATGACCGCGTATTCGAGAAGACCGTTTCAAACATGCAGGAGGTCGCGGCGCGGGGTGGCCGGATCATCCTGATGACCGACGCTCAGGGCGCAAAAGACGCGACCGTGGAGTCGCTGGTGACGATCATCCTGCCGGACATGCCCGCGACGGTGACGCCGCTGGTCTATGCGATCCCGGTGCAGATGCTGGCCTACCACACCGCCGTTGTGATGGGCACCGACGTGGACCAGCCGCGAAACCTCGCCAAATCCGTGACCGTCGAGTAAGGCACGGGCAGACAAACGGTCGCAGTGCGGGCGGTTCTCGCCCGGAAAAGTCTGATACAGTGGTGTCGCAATGATTTGCGATGGTGTTCCAACACATCGCCTGAGGAAGACTTGGTCTGCCAATGAATGAGACGACGCCTAACACGATGCCTGGAGGCCTTCCGCCCGTGCCGCCGGACGCGCCGCGTGGGGCGATGGCACGGCTGCGGCGCTACTTCCTGACCGGTCTTATTATTGCGGGCCCAATTGCTATCACGATCTATCTGATCTGGTGGTTCGTGACCTGGGTCGACGGGATCGTGCGGCCGTTCGTGCCGATTGCCTATCGTCCGGAAACCTATTTGCCGTTCGGTTTGCCGGGTTACGGCCTGATCGTCGCATTTTTTGCGCTGACCATGCTCGGGTTTCTCGCGGCGAACCTGATCGGCCGGACGCTGGTCGATTTCGGCGAAAACCTGCTCGGCCGTATGCCAGTGGTGCGCGCGATCTATCGCGGGCTCAAGCAGGTGTTCGAAACGCTGTTCTCCGCCAATGGCTCAAGCTTCCGCAAAGTCGGTCTGGTGGAGTTTCCATCACCGGGCATGTGGTCGATTGTGCTGATTTCGCAGCCGCCAAGCGTGGAGATTTCGACCAAGCTTCCGCAGGACGAGGAATTCATCTCGGTGTTCCTGCCATGTGCGCCGAACCCCACCACCGGATTCTTCTTCTACGTTCCGAAATCGAAGCTCATTGAGGTCGACATGAGCACCGATGCTGCCGCGACCCTCATCATGTCGGCGGGCGTGGTGCAGCCGGGCAGCGATGCGCAGAAGAAGGTCAACGCGCTGGCTGAGATGGCCAACGCCAAGCGCGCGGCGACGGCTGCTCCGCAGGCGCCCGATCCCGCGAAAGTGGACTAACCTGCACCGATCAGCGGCAGAGCTTCGTCGCGCTCATAGAGATAGAGCAGGCAGCGCAGTGCTTCGCCGCGCTCGCCCTTGAGTTTCGGATTGTCCTGCATGATCCGCACCGCCTCGTCGCGGGCCTGCGCGATCAGTTGTGCATGGACTTCGGGCCGCGCGATGCGATAGCCGGGCAGGCCGCTCTGGCGGGTGCCGAGCACTTCGCCTTCGCCGCGCAGGCGGAGGTCTTCCTCCGCGATGCGGAAGCCATCGGTCGTTTCGCGGATCACTTTCAAGCGCGCGGTAGACATTTCCGAGAGTGGCTCGTGATAGAGCAAAATGCAGGTCGAGGCCTCCGAGCCGCGTCCGATACGGCCGCGCAACTGATGGAGCTGCGCGAGGCCGAAGCGCTCCGCATTCTCGATCACCATGATGGTGGCTTGCGGGACGTCTACCCCGACTTCAACCACAGTGGTTGCGACCAGGAGCTGGATTTCTCCGGCGGCGAACTGCGCCATCACGCGATCTTTTTCCGCACCTTTCATCTGGCCGTGAACGAGTCCGACGCGGTCCCCGAAGCGCTTTTGCAGCGTCTCGAAGCGCTTGGTGGCGTTGGTGAGATGCGCATGGTCCTCGGATTCGGTTTCCTCCACCAGCGGGCAGATCCAGTAGGCGCGCTTGCCCGCATCGAGTGCGCGGTCCAGCCCGTCCACGATGTCCTTGATCCGGCTTTTCGGGACAGCCCGTGTGTCGATAGGCTGGCGGCCTGCCGGTTTTTCGCGCAGTTCGGAGATGTCCATGTCGCCGAAGTAGGTGAGAACGAGCGTGCGCGGGATCGGTGTCGCGCTGAGCACCAGCACATCGACCGCATCGCCTTTCTCCGTCAGTGCAAGCCGTTCGCGTACGCCGAAGCGATGTTGCTCATCGACAATGGCCAGCGCCAGGTCCTTGAAGATCACATCGTCCTGGATCAGCGCGTGGGTGCCGACCAGAAGATCGATCTCGCCATTTGCGAGTCCGGCGATGATCTCGCGGCGTTCCTTGCCTTTCTCGCGTCCGGTAAGAATGGCGACATTCATTCCAGCGCGCTCGGCGAGCGGCGCGATGGTCTTGATGTGCTGGCGCGCGAGAATTTCCGTCGGCGCCATCAGCGCGGATTGCTTGCCGGTTTCCGCCACGGCGGCGGCGGCGAGCAGCGCCACCACCGTCTTGCCTGAGCCGACATCGCCCTGCAGGAGCCGCAGCATCCGCACCGGTTCGTTGAGATCGCTGGCGATGGCCTTGGCTGCTTCCTGCTGTGAGTTGGTCAGGGCGTAGGGCAGCGCATCGATGATCTTGTGGCGCAGATGCCCGTCACCGGCATTGCGGACACCGGCGGGACGGCGGAGTTGCGCGCGCACCAGCGCGAGCGCCAGTTGCCCCGCGAGCAGTTCGTCGAAGGCGAGGCGCGACCAGAACGGATTCTGCGGCAGAATGTCAGTCAGTTCCTGCGGCTCGTGCACCCGATGCAATGCTTCTGCGATGGACGGGAACGAGCAGCGGCGCATTACTTCGGGGCTGATCCATTCCGGCAGGTTCGGCAGCTTTTGCAAGGCCTGCGCCATGGCGCGGCGGATCGAGCCGATGGCAAGGCCTTCGGTCAGCGGATAAACCGTATCGATCTGCGGCAGCTTGGCGAGGCCTGCCTCGTCCACCACGCGGTCGGGATGCACGATCTGCAAGGTGCCGTCGAACATCTGCGCCGTGCCGGAGACGAAACGCGTCTCGCCTTTCGGCAGCAGTTTTTCGATGTAGTCGGGCTTTGCGCGGAAGTAGGTCAGGATCACATCGCCGGTCTCATCGCTGGCATAGACCAGATGCGGCGCGCGGGAGCGGCCGGGAGGCGCGGGGCGATGGCGGTCGATGGTGACCTGCAGCGTCACCACGGTGCCGGGGACGGCTTCGGCGATGGTCGGGCGCGTGCGCCGGTCGATCACATTGGTCGGCAGATGCAGCAGCAGATCGACCAGCCGCGGCGTCTCGCTGCGATCCAGCAGATAGCGAAACAGCTTGTCCTGCTTCGGTCCCACGCCGGAGAGGCTGGTGACGGATGTAAAGAGCGGATTGAGAATGTCGGGACGAGGCATCGATATATCCAAAGCTATTTCGCGTCGTCATGCCCGGCTTTATGCCGGGTATCCACGTCTTTTCTCTGCTTGATCTATACGAAGACGTGGATGGCCGGGACAAGCCCGGCCATGACGTTCGGGTATAACTGCGGCGATAAGGAAACTACTGACAGCCCCATTTTCGGCAGCTATATCAGCCTCCCCGGCGAATGGATTGAACTGGACATTCGCGATCTTGCGACCGCGGACATGTAACGCGAATGTCCAGTTCAAAATCCATTCGAGTATTATATTTGCCAGTGGCCCTTTAATTCCAACATTCGCATACATGCCGGCTGAACCGGGGTGCGAATGTTGGAATTGGGCCACTGGTCCGGGCTTTTTGCGTTGGAGAAGGTGGCGGACATGACGGGAACAACACGATCGAGCGCGGGCCTTGATGATCGGCGCAAGCGCCTGCTGTTCCGCTGCTGGCACCGGGGTACGCGGGAGATGGATCTGATCCTCGGCGGCTTTGCCGATGTGCACATCGGCGATTTGTCGGATCAGGACGTGGCCGAACTCGAAAACCTGCTCGAAGTACCGGACCCCGATCTCTACGCCGCCTTCAGCGGCGGCGCGCCGCTCGCCGCCGAGCATGTGACCGGCATCTACACGCGCATCCAGCGTTACGTCGATGAGGCGCATCGCCGATGAAGTCGCCTGCCAAATCCGGTGTCAAATCTGGTGTCAAATCTCCTGCGCAGGCGCTGCGTCCCGGCCATGTGCTGACGCTTGCCAATGTTGCCGACGGCGCGGAGGCACTGGTCGTGTCGGACATGGCGCGCGCGGTCGCAGCCAAGCCGAATCCGCCTGCGATCAGTCTCGCCGTGGTCTGCCGCGATGGTCCGCGCATGGCGCAGCTGGCGCGCGCGCTTGAATTCTTCGCCCCTGATCTGCCGGTGATGCAGTTTCCCGCATGGGACTGCCAGCCCTATGATCGTGTGTCGCCCCATGGCGGTATCCTCGCCCAGCGGCTGACCACGCTGGCGAAACTCTCGCGCCTGCAGGGCAGCGAGAAACCTTTGATCGTTCTGACCACCGTCAATGCCATGGTCCAGCGCGTGCCCGCGCGTGAGGTGGTCGCGGCGCAGGCACTGTCAGTTGCGCCGGGGCATCGGCTTGCGATGGACAACATCGCCGCATGGCTCGAGCACAACGGCTACAACCGCACCTCGACGGTGCGCGAGCCGGGCGAATATGCAGTGCGCGGCGGCATCCTTGATCTGTTCCCGGCGGGTCTCGACCAGCCGGTCCGCTTTGACTTCTTCGGTGACACGCTGGAATCGATCCGCACGTTCGATGCGGAATCACAGCGCACGCTGCATGACATGCGCGGGCTGGATCTCGTGCCGGTGTCCGAATTCCAGCTTGTGACGGAAACCATCAAGCGCTTCCGGATGGGTTACATGGCGCAGTTCGGCGCGCCGGACCGCGACGACATGCTCTATGAGGCGGTGAGCGAAGGCCGGCGGCATCCCGGCATGGAGCACTGGCTGCCGCTGTTTCAGGAGCGGATGGATACGCTGTTCGATTATCTCGGCGCAGCGCCGGTCGTGATGGAACCGCTGGCCGAGGACGCCGCCCGCGAACGCTTCACGCAGATCAACGACTACTACGAGGCCCGGCGCGAGGTGATGGACAGCCCCAGCGGCGGCGCGATCTACAAGCCGTTGCCGCCGGACCGGCTGTATCTGACCGAACCCGAATGGACACAGCTTCTGGCGGACAGTTCGCTGGCGCGGCTGACACCGTTTGCGCTGCCCGAAGGCGAGGGCGTGATCGACATCGACGCGCGGCAGGGCCGCGACTTCGCACCCGAGCGCGGAGACGCCAAGGTCAACGTGTTCGAGAGCGTGGTGGCGCATATCAACGGCCTGCAGAGCGCGCGCAAAAAGGTGGTTGTGGCGCTGTGGTCTGAAGGCTCGCGCGACCGCATGGCGTCGATGCTGAAGGACCACAAGCTGCTCAACACCACCAGCGTCAATTCATGGCGCGCGGTGCAGGCGACGCCGCGCAACGAGACCATGCTGGCGGTTGTCGGCCTCGAATCCGGCTTCGAGACCGACGCCATTGCCGTCATCACCGAGCAGGATATTCTCGGTGATCGTCTGGTGCGTCCGCGCAAGGCCAGCCGCAAGCTGGAGAACTTCATTTCGGAAGTCACCAGCCTGTCGACCGGCGACATTGTCGTTCATGTCGAGCACGGCATCGGCCGGTTCGTTGGTCTGCAGACGCTGCAGGTCGGCGGCGCGCCCCATGACTGTCTCGAACTGCACTACGCCAACGACACGAAGCTGTTTCTGCCGGTCGAGAACATCGAACTGCTCTCGCGCTACGGCTCCGACCAGACCAATGTCGAACTGGACAAGCTGGGCGGCGGCGGATGGCAGGCGCGCAAGGCCAAGCTCAAGAACCGCATCCGCGAGATCGCGGGCGAGCTGATCAAGATCGCGGCCGAGCGGCATATCCACGAAGCGCCGAAATTCCCGATCCATCAGGGCACGTATGACGAGTTCTGCGCGCGGTTCCCTTATGAGGAAACCGAGGATCAGCTTGGCGCTATCACATCGACGTTGCACGATCTCGATGCCGGCAAGCCGATGGATCGCCTGATCTGCGGCGACGTCGGATTCGGCAAGACGGAGGTGGCGCTGCGCGCGGCCTTTGCAGCGGCCATGGACGGCAAGCAGGTCGCGGTCGTGGTGCCGACCACGCTGCTGGCACGGCAGCACACCAAGACCTTCACCGAGCGGTTCAAGGGATTTCCGGTCAACGTCGCGCAGGCCTCGCGTCTCGTCGCACCCAAACAGATGACGCAGGTCAAGAAGGACCTCGCGGACGGCCAGATCGACATCATCGTCGGCACCCATGCGCTGCTCGGCAAGAGCATCAAGTTCAAGGACCTCGGTCTGCTGATCGTGGACGAAGAGCAGCACTTCGGCGTTTCTCACAAGGAGCGGCTGAAGCAGCTCCGCGCGGAAATCCATGTGCTGACGCTCTCCGCGACGCCGATCCCGCGCACGCTGCAACTGGCGCTGACGGGCGTTCGCGAACTGTCGATCATCGCGTCGCCGCCGGTCGATCGTCTTGCTGTCCGCACCTTCGTCGCGCCGCATGATCCGCTGATGATCCGCGAGGCGCTGCTGCGCGAGCGCTATCGCGGCGGTCAGGCGTTCTATGTGGTGCCGCGCATCGAATATCTCGCCGAGGTGAAGGAGTTCCTCGACAAGCATGTGCCGGAGATGAAGGTGGCGGTCGCGCACGGCCAGATGCCGCCGACCGTGATCGAGGACATCATGTCCGCGTTCTACGATGGCAAGTATGACGTGCTGCTCTCGACCACTATCGTCGAATCCGGTCTCGATATTCCGTCCGCGAACACGTTGATCGTGCATCGGGCCGATATGTTCGGCCTCGCGCAGCTCTATCAGCTGCGCGGACGCGTCGGGCGCTCGAAGCTGCGCGCCTATGCGTTGTTCACGCTGCCGTCCACGCACAAGATCACCGCGCAGGCGGAGCGCCGCCTGAAGGTGCTGCAGTCGCTGGAAAACCTCGGGGCAGGCTTCCAGCTTGCGTCGCACGACCTCGACATTCGCGGTGCAGGCAATCTGCTCGGTGAGGAACAGTCCGGCCACATCAAGGAAGTCGGCTTCGAGTTGTATCAATCCATGCTGGAAGAGGCGATCACCAGCCTCAAGGCCGGCATTTCGGAGCCTGTGGCGGATCGCTGGTCGCCGCAGATCACGCTCGGCATGCCGGTGCTTATTCCGGAAGACTACGTGCCTGATCTGTCGATCCGATTGTCGCTGTATCGCCGCCTGGCCGATCTGGACACTGACGACGAGATCGAGAATTTCGGCGCCGAATTGCGCGACCGCTTCGGCCCGCTGCCGGACGAGGTGCGCTGGCTGTTCAAGATCGCGGCGATCAAGGCCTATTGCCGCCGTGCCAATATCGAGAAGGTCGATGCCGGGCCGAAGGGTGCGGTTATCACTTTCCGCGACAATTCATTCGCGCATCCTGACAAGCTGGTGTTCTTCATCCGCAGCCACGGGCAGGCCGCGAAGGTGCGCCCGGATATGAAAGTGGTGTTCTTCCAGGAGTGGGAGACGGCCGAGGAGCGCGTCGAAGGTACGACGACGATCCTGCGCGATCTCGCTAATCTGGCGGAGGGGAAGAAGGCGGCTTGATTTGCGGGAGACCGCAGTCGCATGCTGCGGTCTCCGACACAGATCTTCTTACTTTGGATATTTGAACTCAGGCGCGGCCTTCAGCGCCTCCTTGGTGGTGTTCATCGTCGCGGACCACGTGTCCTTGTCCTTATTGTAGCTGACGCGGACGGACGCAGGCGACACGGCGACATAGTGCTCGCCAACGCCGAGGAACCCGCCCACCGACAGGATCATGGCCTGAACCTGCTCACCCTTCCCGATGGCGAGATCAGCGATTTCGCCGACCTTTTCGTCCTTCTGGTTGTAGACGTTCAGCCCCTTAAGTTTCGAGGAGAACATCTCGTCCTTGGCGACGGTCGAGAACTTTGCTTCAGCGGGAGCGGTTCCCGTCGTCTGGGCCAGAGCAGGAGAGGTGAGAACGGCGAGCGACGCGGCAATCAGCGCAATTTTCTTCATGGTAAGTCTCCAATTGGATAGGAGGCTCACCAATGCGAATCTGGCCTGATTGTTCCGGGAGGGGGGGCGGCGCAGCTTACGACGCGACGCGCTGCCCTTCGGCATGAAGCCGTCCGAGGATCGTCGCCGCCGTGTCGCCCGGCATCAATGCCGCAACGGCAACCTGCGGATCGAGCCGCTGATCTCGCTTGGTGCTGTGCATGGTGTGTTTCAGCACGCTGGTGAGCCGCCGCGCGATAGCGTGGGCGTTGCGCAGGTCGGCTTCCGCGAAAACCATGAGAATGGAGCCGTCTTCGCCGAGCGTCGCGAAATCCATTCGCCGCATCAGGCGGCTGAGAATGCGCGCCGCATCGAGCCGCATTCGTTCGGAGATCGATCCTTGCGTGAACGTGATGCGCGCGAGCGATAACCCCGCGCCGCGTGTCTGGGTTTCGATCACGGCGGTCTCGAAATCCCGCTTGAAGGCGTCTTCGGTCAACAGGCCGGTGCGCGGATCGAGCAGGCCACCGACGTCGATGGACTTGAGCGCGCGGTTGATGCGGGACTCAAACGCTTGCTGCCGGATCAGCGGAACGGCGTGTGCGGCGAGCATTTGCGGTTCGGCATCGGCGACCTCCAGATTTGGAAGGTCGTAGTCATCGTGCAGCCCGGACAGGCTTCGCACCACGACAGGAAGATTGCGGAAGCGGGAGTCTTCCGACAGCACAGTGAGAAAGGCATCGAGGACGCGCGGTGTGAAACCGTCGCCGACAATGATGCCGTCGAGATCGCGCGCGTTGAGGTGCTTCGCGGCGGCTTCGATGCTGAGTGCACCGACCACGCCCATCTGCTCGCCGAGCGCGACCGAGAGCGCGGGATAAGAACTGCCGCGACCGAGCAGCAGCACCGTCGCGTCGTCGAGCGGATCGCTCGTCGGCATCCGCGTGGATGCGCGGCGGTCATTGGACAGGCGGCGGAGCAGGGTCGCGTGCAGCGCGCGCACGCGCAGCGCGGCATTGAGACGGCTGACAAGACGTTCCGGATTGCGTCCGGCTTGAGTAAAAGGCAAAACGTTTCGCGGCAGCATTGTGCCTGGATCGAGCGCAATCAAAGGGACGTAAGGATCGATGCGAGCCGCGCGGTCCGCAAGGCTGGCCAGAATGTCGGTCTGGCCATCGAGATCGGTTGCGATCACCGCGGCGGGGCGCAACCTTGTCAACGCATCGATCGCCTCCGACCAACCGGAATCCAGCAGCGGAAATGCCTTTACCTGCGCGATGGCGCCTGCAAGAGCGTGACCTTCCCGATTTGAGACAATAACGAGCGGGCCTTGCTGCGACATGATGCTGCAAACTCTCAGGAATTGCTGTTCGCCGAACGTGTCGGCGTCAAGCAAATCCTAGCGCCACGCCTCTTAATGGCAGGTCAATGCAACCGATGAAAACCGGGATTCAAGTTCCGGTGGAGCGGTCGCGAAATGCATCGACCATCAGTGGATTAAGGCCAAGTTCGCCAAGGGCTTCGCGCGCGCGATTATTGTCGCTGGCGCGTCCGGCAAGACGGAATCCGTTGAGTTGATCCGGCAACGCGGTCAGCATCGCGCCAGCGCTCAGGCGCTTGGCCCACTGCTCGAGATCCTGCGCCAGAAAGCGATAGCCGCCGACGCCGACAAGGCCGACAGGTGGCGCTGTGATGCTGATGTTCCCCGTTGCGCGATCAACATGCACGGCATAGCCGGTGTCGACATAATCGGGAGCGGCGGCTTCCTTCAACGGATCGTCGGATGGAATGCGATAGGCTGCGACCGGCACCATCGCGCCGCGCAATGCAAGCGTGCCTTTCGGCGTGACGATGATGTCGCCGATGGTCTTTGAACTTGCCGCGCCGCGCGGCGCAGAGAAAGGTCCCGGTCTGATGGGCGCGGGTGCGCCGTCGTCGCCGCGCCGCGCGCCGAACAGGCCGATTTCTCCGAACAGATAGACATCGGTCAGTGTCGTTCCGGTGGCCTGCCAGTCGTTGCTGGCTGCAACGCGGTCCGGCGTGCGCCACAGGCCGACCACATGCCGGATTGAAACCTGCGGCCGCGCCAGCGTACCGCTTTCCGCCAGCCGCAGTGCCAGCGGCGCGGGCGCGATCAGCGTGTCATGATGCTCGTCGACGATCTGGCTTTCGAGAACCTGCAGGTCTGCCGGATGATGCAGCGCGAGCGATCCGCCGCTCAGCAGCCACGCCACCACCGAGGATACAAAACCGGCGAAGGAGCAAGGCGCGATTGACGAGAGCAGCCGCGCGCCTTGCGGAAGTCCGGCTTCCAGAAAGATCGCGATGCCGCCGGAGATGAGTTGCAGGTGATTGCGCGGGATCGCGCGGAAACCTTCCGGCGTGACATCGAACGAAATGATCGCGGGCTTGCGCGCGTCTGGCGGCGCGGGCGGGAGCCAGCCGTTCATGCCGCTGGTGACGATTTCCAGGGGCGCCATGCCTTCGGGCAGATTTTTTCCGAAGCCGAACACATGCCGGATCGAAAAGGCTTCGACGGCGGCGTGCAGCGCCAGTTCGCCGTGATCGACGATCTCGATGCGGCCGACGCCGGCGAAGGCGCGCGCGCCCACGCGATTGAGCGCGATCGTCAATTCCGACTGCCGCCAGAGCTGCGGCAGCAGTGCTACCACGAGGCCGGCGCGCAGCGCCGCCAACACGGTCACCACGAATTCGACCGTGTTGGGCATCTGCACGGCGATGACAGAACCCGGCGGCAGTCCAGCCTCGGCAAAGCGCGCGGCAACGGCGGAGATCGCCTGATCGGCCTGTGCAAAGGTGAGTTGCCGGGGTGTGTCGCCGGTGATGCGTTGCTTGTTTGGCGGGTCGATCAACGCGACTGCGTCGGGCTGGCGCAGCACGGTGCGGCGAAACAGGTCGTCGAGCGTCAGCGCCGGGCCGGACGAGGTTGCTGCGGAGGATGGCGCGATCTGCAAGGTCTCGCTCTCGGTCTCAGTGTTTTGCCGCTGGCTGTTTGACGCCGGATTTTTGCCACCACGTTTCCGGCAAGGAGCCGGTGAGCGCGGTCGTCTTAGGGCGTTCTATCCGATTCCACCGCGCGAGCCATTGCTGCTGGTGGTTATAAAGCGGAATTGCGTAGAAACCTGCAATCAGCGCCCGGTCCAGCGCCCGCACTGCGGGCACGAAATCGGTCCGCTCGCGCGCTTCGAGCAGGGCCGCGATCATCGCGTCGATGGCGGGAGATTTCGCGCCCATGTAGTTGCGTGTGCCCGGATTATCGGCAGCGGCGCTGCCCCAGTAGAAGGCCTGCTCGTTGCCGGGCGACAGCGACTGGTCCCAGCGGTTCTGGATCATGTCGAATTCGAAAGCGAGCCTGCGCTGGTCGAACTGGACGGCGTCGACCGCGCGCACCGATGCCGTGATGCCCGCGCGCTTGAGGTCGCGCTGGTAAGCCAGTGCAATGCGTTCCTGATCGCGCGTTGTGACAAGAATTTCAAAGGTCAACGGGTCGCGCGTACCCTTTCGGCGCAGCACGGTGCCATCGAGCTGGTATCCGGCCTGCGCGAGCAGCGTGAGCGCAGCGCGCAGCGTCACGCGATCGCGGCCCGATGCATCGGTGACGGGCAGGCGATAGCTGCCGTCCATGATGTCGGGACGAATATCGGCGGTATAGGGCGCGAGCAGCGCCTTTTCGCGCGCATCCGCAGGGCGGGTGTAGGCGGACAGGTCGGAGCCGGCGAAGAAACCGGCGCTGCGTCCGTACAGCCCGAAGAAGTAATTGCGGTTGACCCATTCGAAATCGAACAGCAGCGTCAGCGCCTGCCGCACGCGGATGTCCGCAAACACCGGCTTGCGGGTGTTGAACACCAGGAATTCGGACGGCTGCGGCGTGCCCGGCCGGATTTCCTCGCGGATGACCTCGCCGCTGCGGGCGGCGGCGAAGTCGTAGCCTTCATGCCAGCGCAGCGGTTCATTCTCGATGCGAAAGTCATAGAGCCCGCGCTTGAAAGCTTCGAACGCGCCATTGGCCTCGCGATAATAGTCCAGCCGGACCTCGTCGAAATTCCACATGCCTCGATTGATCGGCAGATCGCGGCCCCAGTAATCCGGATTGCGGGTCAGGCTCACGCTTGCGCCTGCGCGGACGCCGGTGACCCGGTAGGGGCCGGAGCCGATGGGACCGGTGAGGGAGGTCTCCTCGAAGGTGCTGACATCGATGGCATGTCTGGGGAAGATCGGCATCAGGCCGAGGATCAGCGGCAGTTCGCGGTCGTTTGCGCCGCCAAAATCAAACCGCACCGTGCGATCGTCCAGTGCCTCGGCTTTTTCGACCTTGGCGTAATAGAGCCGGTGATTGGGCCGGCCCTTGTCCCGCATCAGCTGCCAGGAAAACAGCACATCGTCGGCCAGCACCGGCTTGCCGTCTGAGAATTTCGCGCGTGGGTTGAGATGGAAAGTGACGTAGCTTCGCTCGGCGTTGGTTTCCAGGGTTTCCGCCAGCAGGCCATAGAGCGTGAAGGGCTCGTCATTGCCGCGCGCCATCAGGCTTTCGATGACGTAGCCACGTACCTGCTGAACGGCGAGCCCTTTCACGATGAAAGGATTGAGGCTGTCGAAGGCGCCGAGCAGGCCAAAGATGATCCGGCCGCCTTTCGGTGCGCCCGGATTGGCATAAGGCATGTTGGCAAACCCCGCAGGCAGCGCCGGGGTGCCGTGCATGGCAATGCCGTGAGCGGGAACAGCCGCTGGCTGGGCCGCCATCTGCGTGGCCGCCAGCATGGACGCGGCAAGGACCAAAATGCGGAGTTTGCACGCAGCCGTCCATGCGCTGCGGCGCAGCGGGCGTGACGTGGCGTTTGATTCGGCGGACCTCACACCGAAATTTACCACGACGGACGCTGATATTGCGGGTTGCGACCCGCAAATATCACTGTTGGCATTGATCTTTTCGCCTGCCGTTGTATTGAAAGCGGGCACTTCGAGGAGGGCTGCGCGGTCTGTCACGTATCCGCCTTATTTGGCTCCGAGACAGCCGCCGAACAAACAGGCATCCGCGCCCCGCGTGGGACCGGGCGTTAAGGTTCAGAAAGGGTTTTCCACAATGAATTTCCGTGTCTTGTCCGCGCAGGTTATGCCGCGCGGCCGGGTGTTCGCCGCTTTAACCGCCAGCGCCTTTTTGGCCGCTGCGACCGTTTCTGTTCAGGCCCAGGCTCCTGCTCCCGGCGCACCGGCTCCGAAGGCTGCACCGAAGGCCGCTCCGAAAGCTGCCCCAAAGGCTCAGGCTCCGGCCGCCGCCCAGCAGGCTCCGGCCGCTGCCGCCCCGCAGCAGGCTCCTGCGGAGCAGCAGGTCCAGCTGATCTATCAGCCCTGGACCAAGTTCTGCATGAAGGGCCAGGACGCCAATGCCAAGCAGGTCTGCTTCACCGGCAAGGACGGACGCATTGAATCCGGCCAGCCTGTGGTGGCTGCCGTCATCATCGAGCCGGAAGGCGAGCCGAAGAAGCTTCTGCGTGTGACCCTGCCGCTCGGCATGCAGCTTGTTCACGGCACTCGCATCATCGTCGATCAGAACGCGCCGCTGCAGAGCCCCTACGTGATCTGCTTCGCCAACGGCTGCATGTCGGACTACGAGGTGAGCGCCGATCTGCTCGGCCAGATGAAGAAGGGCCAGAACCTTGTCGTGCAGGCGATCAATGCCAATGGTGCGCCGCTGACGCTGGCGCTTCCGCTCGCCGAGTTCGCCAAGGCCTATGACGGCCCGCCGACCGATCCGAAGGTGTTCGAGGAAACCCAGAAGAAGCTGCAGGAAGAACTGCAGAAGCGCGCGGCGGAAGCCCGCCAGAAGCTGGAAAACGCGGCTCCGCCCGCCAATCCCGCCGCGAAGTAACGCGGTCTTCGTAAAATCCGGAAAGGCGCGCAGCGATGCGCGCCTTTTTGTTTTGCATCAAGCGGAGCAAAATGCGCTCTATGCTATTATCGGGACGCGGCTCAGATGGGCCGCGATATCCAAAGGTTTTGCGCAAGGAGACACCGCGTCATGTCCGATTACAGTGCACTCTCGCTGCCTGATCTTGAAGACCGCATCGCGATCGCGCGCGACAATATCCGGCAGCTGATCGAGCAGGCGGCGGCGGTGTCGGGCGGCCAGAATGAAGAACGCAACGCTGACCGCATCGCGCAGCAGACGGAAGAGCTTGAGGCAATGGTCAAGGAGAGGGACGGGCGCAAACCCGCCTAGGCCGTATTCGTCAATTCAGCGATGGATTGCGCGGCCGGTAGCTGCCGGATTTGTCCTTGATGAAAATCTCCGCGACCTGCGAATGCCGGATCGGCTCCCCGGACTCGTCGGGCAACAGGTTCTGTTCCGAAACGTAGGCGACGTATTCGGATTCGGAATTCTCGGCCAGCAGATGATAAAACGGCTGATCCTTGTGAGGACGCATCTCCTCGGGAATCGACAGCCACCATTCCTCGGTATTGTTGAATACCGGATCGATATCGTAAATCACGCCACGGAAAGAGAATATCCGGTGGCGGACGATCTGGCCGATCTGAAATTTGGCGGTTCGCGCTTTTATCATCCTCCGTCGAATAGACCATGATTGTGGCCGATGCTAGGGGATATAAGGCAAATCCGCCCTGCGAAGGGCACCCCTGCACGGGAGCCGTTTTTCGGTAAAGTCCCGGGACACTAAGCATATCCTCATGATCGACGTCCTGAATCTCGCGCTGCCGTATTTCGGGCTGATCTTCATTGGCTATGCCTGCGGCAAATACAAAAAACTGCCGGAAGCGGGCCTGGAATGGATGAATTTCTTCCTCCTCTACGTCTCGTTGCCCGCGCTGTTCTTTAGAACGCTTGCAAGGACGCCGCTCGAAGAACTGAACAATCCGCCCTTCGTGATTGCGACCACGCTTGCGACCGCGAGCGCGTTCTTCATCTCGATGTTCGGCGTGAAATACATCGCCAGGCTATCGACCCGCGAGTCCGCGATGGCGGGTCTCGGCGGCGGCTATGGCAATATCGGTTATATGGGGCCGGGCTTGGCGCTCGCGACACTGGGCGCGAAGGCGACCGCGCCGGTCGCGCTGATCTTCTGCTTCGATACCATCTTCCTGTTCACCGCCGCGCCGCTTCTCATGGTGCTGACCGACGGGAAGAAACGTCCGCTGCTGCCCACCATTCTGCTGGTCGCGAAACAGATCCTGTTTCATCCCCTGATCGTTGCGTCGTACTTCGGTGTGCTGGTCGCGGCGCTGCATGTGCCGGTGCCGACCGGACTCGACAATATGTTCCAGTTCCTGCAGAGCGCCGCTGCGCCTGTCGCTCTGTTCGCACTCGGCGTTACCGTGGCGCTGCGCCCGTTCGAGCGCGTGCCGTGGGAAGTGCCCGGCATTATCGTCGTGAAATTGATCGTGCATCCGCTTATCGTGGCCGGCTTGCTCGTCCTGCTGGGACCGTTTCCACCGGCATGGGCCGCGACGGCGTTGCTGTTGGCATCGCTGCCGCCTGCATTGAACGTGTTCGTGATCGCGCGTCAGTACAATACCTGGATCGAACCCTCATCGACACTGGTGCTGGTTGGCACGTTCGTATCCGTGGTGACGCTGACCAGCGTGATGTGGATGATCAAGACAGGTGTGATCGTCTTCCCGTAAAGCCTATCGCCCGCGCCACGACGGCGACAGCCCCTCGCGCATCGCAAGACGGCGGATCGGCCCGACGCGATCCAGAAGATGCATTCCGGCCGCACGCAGCGACTGCGCGGGCAGGAAGTCGCTGAGCAGGGTGCGGTTCGCCATATCCACCGCGAACGTGCGGCTGAATACGTCGGCGCGCCGCGCCCGCGCATAATGTTGCAGCACGGCTTCGCCGCCGGGATCGTTCCCCATCAACAGCGCGTCGCGCACCGTCTCGGCAAGGTCAGCGGCATCGCGCAAACCCATATTGAGACCCTGCGCGCCGATCGGCGGCAGCACATGCGCGGCTTCGCCGACCAGCGCGATGCGCTTTGCCGCGAGCGTATCCGGGTTTTCGATGGCCAGCGGAAACACATGGCGCCCCGGCGCGACGGTCAGCTTGCCGAAGATCGAATGCGATTGTTTTTCGGCGGCGAGGGCGAGGGCGTCATCATCCAGGGCCTGCAAGCGCGCGGCTTCGTCCGGCCTGACCACCCAGACGATGCTGGCTCGGTTGCCGGGCAGCGGCACGAATACGCAGGGGCCGGACTCGGTATGGAATTCGGTCGAGCAGTTCCCATGGGGACGCGTATGCGTCACGTTGAGCGTCAAAGCCGATTGACCGAGATCGCGCCGTTTGACACCGATGCCTGCTGTTTCACGGCACAGGGAATGCCGTCCATCGGCGCCGATCACGAGGGCTGCTGTCAGCGATTGTCCCTGCTTCGTGATGACCGTCACTGACACTTCGCCGGCGCTGACCGATTGGGCCTCGTCGTCGATACGTGTGAGATTCGACAGTTCCGCTGCGCGAGATTCCATCGCGACCATCAGAAGACGGTTCTCGATGTTGTATCCGAACGCCTCCATGCCGATCTCGTCCGAGGAGAATTTCACCTCCGGCGAACGGATCAGGCGGTGCGTATCGTCCACGAGGCGCATTGTGCTCAAAGCCGCCGCATCGGCGCTGCAACGCGGCCAGACGCCGAGCGAGTCCAGAAAATCCACCGAGCCGCCGAGCAGGGCCGTGGTCCGGTTATCGGCATAGGGAGAACGCCGCGCGATCAGGACGGTATCGACACCCGCCTGAGCCAGCGCAATCGCTGTTGCGAGGCCGGCGGGGCCACCACCGACGACGGCGGCCTGGTGAATCTGCGAAGCGGACGGGGACGTGGTCATGGGACTATCTATCGCCGGAATTTTGAAGTGTCACAATGGATTTCAGGTTGTCATTGTGGCGGACATTTAAGGCAAATCCAGCTCCGCTTTGTCACATTGAAAAGCTTCCCGCGTATACAAAATGCCGGGAATCCTGTTAGTGACGGCTGCATATGAGTGAGCCCGGCCCGCAAGACCAGCCCCCGTTTCCCGCCACCACGCGCATGCGCGCATTTGGCGTTCATATTTTCACGGCGCTGGGCGGCGCGATCGCGCTGATCGCAATGCTGGAGGCGGTGAGGGAGCATTGGGCAGCCATGTTCGGCTGGCTCGGGCTGGCACTGCTTGTGGACGGTCTCGATGGACCGTTGGCGCGCAAGCTAAAGGTCGGCGATGTCCTGCCGAACTGGTCCGGCGATACGCTCGACCTGGTGGTTGATTTTCTCACCTACGTCTTTGTGCCTGCCTATGCGATCACCGCCAGCGGCTTGCTGATCCCGCTGGCAACACCGCTGCTCGGCGGGGCTATTGTGATTTCAGGCGCGCTGTATTTTTCCGACCGGCGGATGAAAACCGACGACAATCATTTTCGCGGTTTTCCGGCATTGTGGAATGGAGCCGCATTCTATCTGTTCCTCCTGAAGCCTCCGGCGGCGATCGGCAGCATCGCGCTGGCGATCCTTGTGGTGCTGACCTTTGTGCCGTTCAACGTGATGCATCCTCTGCGCACGACACGGTTTCGCGGATTGAATATCGTGCTGCTGGTGATCTGGGCGATGCTCGCGATGTATGCGATTGCAGCCAATTTTCAGACGCCGCTGTGGGTCACCGCGGGGCTTTGCGCCATCGGCATATACATCCTTCTGAGTGACGTGTTGATCAGACTGTTTGGTGGAAACCGCACATGATGGAATTACTCACAAGTCCGGAAGCCTGGGCTGCGCTATTGACCCTGACCGCGCTCGAGATCGTTCTCGGCATCGACAACGTGATCTTTCTGTCGGTGATCGTGTCACGCATTCCGGCCGAGCAGGCGGAGAAGGCGCGCAAGATCGGCCTCGTGCTGGCGCTGGTGTTCCGGATTGCGCTGCTCAGTATTCTAGTCTGGCTGATCGGCCTGACCGAACCCGTGGTGACCTTCGGCAAGTTCGCTCTGTCATGGCGCGATATCATCCTGATTGTCGGTGGCTTCTTCCTGATCGCCAAGGCCACTCACGAAATTCATGCCGAGGTCGAGGCAAAGGAGGTCGAAGAGAGCGCCAAGGCGACGCCGAGCGCATTCTTCTGGGTGATCATGCAGATCATCGTGATCGATCTGGTGTTCTCCATCGACTCCATCATCACCGCCATCGGCATGGTGCAGCAGATCGAGATCATGATCGCGGCAGTCATCATCGCCGTCGGCGTGATGTATGTGTCGTCCGGGCCGGTCGCGGCCTTCGTGAAGGAGCATCCGACCACCAAGATGCTGGCGCTGGCGTTCCTTGTGCTGATCGGCGTGGCGCTGGTCGCGGACGGATTCCACTTCCACATTCCGCGCGCCTTCATCTATGTGGCGATCTGCTTCTCGGCGGCGGTGGAGTTTTTCAACATTCTGGCCAAGCGCAACCGCAGCAAGCGGGCGGCAACCGGATAAGCGCGGCTTTGGTCCGCGTTGACAATTCCTGGCCGATGGACTTCGCTCCCGGTTCAGGTCAGTAACGAAAAGGCTCGGAGAAACCATGACCAAGGCTGTGCGCGTCCATCAGGTGGGCGGTCCGGAAGTGATGATCTATGAAGACGTGGAGTTGCCTCCGCCGGGGCCGGGCGAGGTCCGCATCCGCCAGCATGCCATCGGCTTGAACTTCATCGACACGTATTATCGCACCGGCCTCTACAAGGCGCCGGAACTGCCGTTTGTCGTGGGCAATGAAGCATCGGGCGAGGTGGTCTCGGCCGGTCCGGGCGTCACCAACTTCCATCCCGGGGACCGCGTCGCGTATTACTTCAACCTCGGGGGATATGCGACCGAGCGCAACATTCCTGCCGACAAGCTGGTGAAGTTGCCGGACCATATTTCTCATGAACAGGCAGCCGTGCTAATGCTCAAGGGGCTGACTGTCTGGTATCTCCTGTTCAAGACCTTCAAGGTCGAGCCCGGTCATCGCGTTTTGATCCACGCCGCAGCCGGCGGCATCGGCCTGTTGGCATGTCAGTGGGCGAAGGCACTCGGCGCGAATGTCATCGGCACCGCCGGCACGGAAGAGAAAGCGAAGCTGGCGCTGGCCAACGGCTGCGATCACGTCATTCTCTACAAGCAGGAAGATTTCGCGGAGCGCGTGAAGCAGATCAGCCGCGGTGAACTTTGCGACGTGGTGTATGACGGCGTCGGCAAGGACACCTTTCAGGGATCGCTGAAGTCGCTGAAGAAACGCGGCCTGTTCGTGTCGTTCGGCAACGCCTCGGGGCCGGTGCCGCCGTTCTCGATTGCCGAACTGAACAATCATGGTTCGCTGTTCGCGACGCGTCCGAAGCTCAACGACTATGTCGGCACGCGCAAGGAATTGATGGAAGGCGCGGACACGCTGTTTGCCGCCGTCATCAGCGGCACGCTGCATGTGCCGATCAATCACGCCTATGCGCTGAAGGATGCGCAGAAGGCGCATCGCGATCTTGAGGGCCGGGTGACCACGGGTTCGGGGATTTTGAAGCCGTAGCGGTTTTCGTCATTCCGGGCCGCGCTCTTTGCGCGGCCCCGGAATCCCGAAGAGTTCGTCGGAAGCCATTGCTGGATTCCGGGTTCGCTCGCAAAGCTCGCGCCCCGGAATGACGGAAACTAGAACCCCGCCACGGTCCCGTACAGGTCATATTGATCCGCACGGTCGATTTTCGCGGTGACGATCTCGCCGACCTTGAGCGGGCGGCGGCTTGACACATAGACGCTGCCGTCGATCTGCGGCGCGTCGGCCTTCGAGCGGCCTTTCGAGACGGTCGGGCCGATTTCGTCGATGATGATCTGCTGGCGGGTGCCGACCTTGCGCTTGAGGCGTTGAGCCGAAATCTTCTGCTGCCGCGCCATCAGCGCATTCCAGCGTGCGGTCTTGATCTCTTCCGGCACCGGGTTGTCAATATTGTTCGATGTCGCGCCTGCGACGGGCTCGTACTTGAAGCAGCCGAGACGATCGATCTGCGCTTCATCCAGCCAGTCGAGCAGATACTGGAAATCGCTATCGGTCTCGCCGGGGAAGCCGACGATGAAGGTCGAGCGCAATGTGAGGTCCGGACATTCCTCGCGCCACTTCTTGATGCGGCCCAGCGTCTTGTCCTGAGAGGCGGGACGACGCATCTGCTTCAGCACTTCGGGCGAAGCATGCTGGAACGGGATGTCGAGATAGGGCAGCACCTTGCCTTCGGTCATTAGGCCGATGACTTCATCGACATGCGGGTAGGGGTAGACATATTGCAGGCGAACCCATGCGCCGAGTTCACCAAGCTCCTTTGAGAGATCGTAGAACTTCGCGCGGACCTCGCGGTCCTTCCACGGGCTCGTCGCGTATTTCAGGTCGATTCCGTAGGCTGACGTGTCCTGCGAGACGACCAGCAACTCCTTGACGCCCGCGGCAACGAGCTTCTCGGCTTCGCGCAGCACATCGTTCGCCGGGCGTGAGACCAGATCGCCGCGCAGCTTCGGAATGATGCAGAACGTGCAGCGGTTGTTGCAGCCTTCGGAAATCTTCAGGTAGGCGTAGTGGCGCGGCGTCAGCTTGATGCCCTGCGGCGGCACGAGGTCGATGTGCGGATTGTGCAGCGGCGGCAGTGCGCGGTGCACGGCGTCGAGCACGCTTTCATATTGCTGCGGCCCGGTGATCGAGAGCACGTTAGGATAGGCTTTCTCGATCTGCTCGGGTTCCGCGCCCATGCAACCGGTGACAATGACCTTGCCGTTTTCGGCCATGGCTTCGCCGATGGCGCCCAGCGATTCCTGCTTGGCGCTGTCGAGAAAGCCGCAGGTATTGACGATCACCAGATCCGCGCCGTCGTGCTTGCGCGCCAGTTCATACCCTTCCGCGCGGAGGCGGGTGATGATCCGCTCGGAATCCACCAGCGCCTTGGGGCAGCCAAGTGACACAAAACTGACTTTTGGGGCGACGCCCTGTTCCATTGTTTCCGACCTGCTGGGAATCCGCAGGAGGTATCCCCGATTACCCGCAAATACAAGGCTTTAAGACGGGCGAGCCTGCATGCTAAGGATGTTTTGCCGGAATGTGGGTCCTGAATGGTTGCGGATTCGTCGTTCAAAATCGTTATCGTCGACGAAAGCCCGATCAGAGCGGCCATCCTCAAGGAGGGGCTGCGCGACGCGGGCTTTACCAGCGTCGAGCTCATCGCCGAGATGCAGAACCTGCTGGCGCGCATCTATCGGATAGATCCGGACGTGATCCTGATCGATCTGGAGAATCCCAGCCGCGATGTCCTTGAGCAGATGTTCCAGGTCAGCCGTGCCGTGCGTCGGCCCATCGCCATGTTCGTGGACCAGAGCGATGCGGCGTCAATCCAGCAATCGGTCGAGGCGGGGGTGTCGGCCTACATCGTCGACGGCTTGAAGAAGGAGCGGATCAAGCCGATCCTCGATCTGTGCATTTCGAGATTCAATGCATTCTCGAAGCTGCAGGACGAACTGGATCGCACCAAGTCGGCACTGGAGGATCGCAAGATACTCGATCGTGCCAAGGGTCTTCTCATGAAAGCGAAGGGGCTGACCGAAGAGGAAGCCTATGTCCTGATCCGGTCCACGGCCATGCGCGAGAAAAAGAAGATCGGCGATATAGCTCAATCGATCATCACCGCGGCGGAGTTGCTGAAATGACCGGGACACCGCTCGCGATTGGCTTTATTCCGCTGGTCGATGCATCCGCGCTGATCGTTGCCGTGGACAGGGGATTTACCTCCGCCGAAGGACTCGACGTGACCCTTGTGCGGGAAGTGTCGTGGTCGAACGTCCGTGACAAGCTCAATATCGGCCTGTTCGATGCGGCGCATCTGCTGGCGCCGGTCGCCATTGCATCGACACTTGGCCTTTCGCAGGTCAAGGTGCCGATCGTTGCGCCATTCAATCTCGGCCTGAACGGGAACGCCATCACGGTTTCCCCCGCGCTGCATGGCGCAATCATGAATCAGGCGGACGGAGATCTGACCGATCCGATGGTAACCGCCAAGGCATTGGCGCGAGTGGTGGCCGCGCGCCAAAAGGCCGGTGACGAGCCATTGACCTTCGGAATGACCTTCCCGTTCTCGACTCACAATTACCAGCTCCGGTTCTGGATGGCGGCAGGCGGTGTTGATCCCGATGAGGATGTGAGGCTTGTGGTCCTGCCGCCGCCGTTCATGGTGAACAGCCTCGCGAGCGGTCATGTCGACGCCTTCTGCGTTGGCGCGCCGTGGAACTCGATCGCAGTGGATCGTGGCATCGGCCACATTCTTCATTTCGTCTCAGACATTCTGGAGCGGGCCGCCGAGAAGGTGCTGGCGGTACGCGAGCAGTGGGCGCAAGCGAACCCGGATGTTCTGATGCGGTTGACGCGGGCTCATGCCCTTGCTGCGGAGTTTATCGAAAATCCGGACAACAGGAGTGAGGTCTGCCGCATTCTCGGCGCTCCCGAGCGTATCGGGGTCGACCCCGACGTCATCCGGCGGACCCTCGATGGCCGGCTAAAAGTATCTCCGGACGGAACGTTTCGCGAAAGCGACCGCTATTTGCTGGTCGGCCGGGAGGCCGCAGCGCGCCCGGACCCTGTCCAGGCGGCCTGGCTCTACGCGCAGATGGTCCGGTGGGGCCAGGCGACGTACTCGCCGGACGCCTTGGAGATCGCTCAAAAGGTATTCCGGCCGGATCTCTATGACGCAGCCATCGGTTCATCGGCGGTGCCTGCTCCGCACGTTCCGGATGGCGTTGGGGCCTTCGATGGTGCCCCGTTTGATCCGGACGACATTGCCGGGCATCTCGCGTCCTTCGCCATCAAGCGGCGTCAGCCCTAAGCAGCGATTCCCAGCTTATTCGCGTCTGCCTATTTATTGTGCGGCGCGCAATATCTGAGCAAATGCTATTTGGAGAGGCCGCAGCCGTGGCCTGCTCCATATGAAGGCGCGCTCCTAAATCACTGAAAAACATAAGTTTGTTGCGCCGCACTCAGCTGGCACGTTCCTTGAATGGATAGGTGCAGGCCACGACGAAGGCCGACGGCTCCACGACGAGCCACGCAGCAACGCCGCTGTCTCGAGGAGCACGCATCCCGCGCCCCTCGGGCGCGGCTTTTTGTTTGGCGGCGGGGTGGCGCGCAGACGAGCGAACGGCAACGGGACACAGCGGCAACAGGACAAAGGACACGTGACACGATGAGCAAGACCACCAAGCGAGGCAAAGGGGCAATGGCGGCAGCAGACGGCAAGATGAGCCGCCGTGCGCTGCTGAAGGCAGGTGCGGGAACGGCAGCCCTGTTGGCGGCCGCAAGGATGAACTTTCCCGGCGGCGCATTTGCGCAGGGAGCCGGGCCTGAGGTGAAGGGCGCCAAGCTCGGCTTTATCGCGTTGACGGATGCATCGCCTTTATTCGTCGCGAAGGAAAAAGGCATCTTCGCCAAGTACGGGATGCCGGACGTCGAGGTTCAGAAACAGGCGTCGTGGGGCACGACACGCGACAATCTCGTCCTCGGTTCGGAAGGCAACGGTATCGACGGCGCACACATTCTGACGCCGATGCCGTACCTGATCTCGTCGGGCAAGGTGACGCAGAACAACGTGCCGACGCCGATGTACATCCTGGCGCGCCTCAATCTGAACGGTCAGTGCATTTCGGTCGGCAAGGAGTACGCCGATCTCAAGATCGGTCTCGACACCGCGCCGTTCAAAGTGGCGCTGGAGAAGAAAAAAGCCTCCGGCAAGTCGGTGAAGGCGGCGATGACTTTCCCCGGCGGGACGCACGATCTGTGGATCCGCTACTGGCTGGCTGCAGGCGGCATCGATCCGGACAAGGACATCGAAACCATTGTCGTGCCGCCGGCGCAGATGGTTGCGAACATGAAGGTCGGCACGATGGACGCGTTCTGCGTCTGCGAGCCCTGGAACCTGCAGCTCATCCACCAGAACATCGGTTACACCGCGCTGACCACGGGCGAACTCTGGGACAAGCATCCGGAGAAGTCGTTCGGCATGCGCGCCGCTTATGTCGACAAGTATCCGAAGGCCGCCAAGGCGCTTCTGATGGCTGTGATGGAAGCGCAGCAGTGGTGCGAAAAGATGGAAAACCGCGAAGAGACCGCGGCCATCTGCGCCAAGCGCCAGTGGATCAACGTGCCGGTGGAGGATGTCACCGATCGCATGAAGGGCAAGTTCGACTACGGCACAGGGCGCGTCGTCGAGAATTCACCGCAGCAGATGCGCTTCTGGAAGGACCAGGCCTCGTACCCGTTCCAGAGCCACGATCTCTGGTTCATTACCGAGGACATCCGCTGGGGCAAGTATGATGCGGGCTTCGATGCGAAGTCGATCATCGCCAAGGTCAACCGCGAAGACCTCTGGAAGGACGCGGCCAAGGACCTCGGCGTCGCGGCTGCGGATATTCCGGCTTCGACGTCGCGCGGCAAGGAGACCTTCTTCGACGGCAAGGTCTTCGATCCGGAAAACCCGGCTGCGTATCTCAAGTCTCTGACCATCAAGCGTGTTGAAGCGTGAGGACGAGCGGACCGCCCGCTCGCGGGCGGTCCATCCATCGAATCTGGAGAGCACACGTTATGAACATGCCAGCGATCAAGACTGACACCGCCGCGAGAATTTCGGCGCCGACGGTAGCGGCGCCCATCAGCGTCATTACGCCCAAGCGTGCGAAACGAGGCGATTCGATGATGAAAGCGGTGCGCTCGGCATCCGCGCAAATCATTCCCCCGCTTGTCGTGGTCACGCTGCTCCTGTTGTTCTGGGAACTGCTTTGCAGGAAGGCCGGCGCCACGCTGCCGCCGCCGTCTCGCGTGCTCAAGGACACATGGGAATTGATCGTCGATCCGTTTTTTGATCGCGGCGGCATCGACAAGGGCCTGTTCTGGCATCTCTCGGCCAGTCTCAAGCGCGTCGCGCTCGGCTACTCTCTGGCCGCTGTTGCCGGCATCGCACTGGGGACCCTCGTCGGCCAGTCGGTCTGGGCGATGCGCGGCCTTGATCCGATTTTTCAGGTGCTGCGCACGATCCCGCCGCTGGCGTGGCTGCCGCTTTCGCTCGCAGCATTTCGCGACGGTGAGCCGTCGGCGATCTTCGTGATCTTCATCACCTCGATCTGGCCGATCATCATCAATACGGCTGTCGGCATCCGCAACATTCCGCAGGACTACCGCAACGTCGCGGCTGTGGTTCAGCTCAATCCGCTCGAGTTCTTCTGGAAGGTGATGATCCCTTCGGCCGCGCCGTACATCTTTACAGGCCTGCGGATCGGCATCGGCCTGTCGTGGCTCGCCATCGTCGCCGCAGAAATGCTGATCGGTGGCGTCGGCATCGGCTTCTTCATCTGGGACGCGTGGAATTCCTCGCATATCAGCGAAATCATTCTTGCGCTGTTCTATGTCGGAATCATCGGCTTCGTTCTCGATCGCATGATCGCGATCCTCGGACACTTCGCAACCCGCGGCACACAGACCAACTGAGGGACATCATCATGGCATATCTTCAGATCGATCACCTCGACAAGGTCTTCACCCGCGGCTCGACGCAGAGCGAGGTGCTGAAGGACATCAACCTCACGGTGGAGAAGGGTGACTACGTTTCCATCATCGGTCACTCGGGCTGCGGTAAATCAACGCTGCTCAACATTGTCGCCGGGCTGACCAGTGCGACCATGGGCGGCGTGCTGCTGGAGGGCCGCGAGGTGAACTCACCTGGTCCGGATCGCGCCGTGGTGTTTCAGAACCACAGCCTGCTGCCGTGGCTGACCGTCTACGACAACGTGCGTCTGGGCGTCGACAAGGTGTTCGGCAAGACCAAGACCCGTGCCGAGCGCGACGAATGGGTGCTGCACAATCTGAATCTCGTGCAGATGACCCATGCCAAGGACAAGCGTCCCTCGGAAATTTCCGGCGGCATGAAGCAGCGTGTCGGCATCGCCCGTGCGCTCGCGATGGAGCCGAAGGTTTTGCTGCTCGACGAGCCGTTCGGCGCACTCGACGCGCTGACCCGCGCTCATCTGCAGGACTCGGTGATGGCACTGCATCAGAAGCTCAACAACACGGTGATGATGATCACGCACGACGTCGACGAGGCCGTACTGCTCTCCAACCGAATTGTGATGATGACCAATGGTCCCAGTGCACGGATCGGGGAGGTTCTAGACGTGCCGTTGCCGCATCCACGCAAGCGCCTCGAGCTTGCGTCGAACCCGGTCTATCTGAAATGCCGCCAACGCGTGCTCGAGTTCCTTTACGAGCGTCATCGTTTCGTTGAGGCGGCATAGGACCAGCTTTCCAACGAAGGAGCAGGCAGGAATAGGACGGCAGCATTGAGCGAACCTCTTGTCATCATCGGCAATGGAATGGCCGCCGCCCGCTTTGTCGACGAGATGGCGAAGCGGGCGCTCGGCCGTTACGCGATTGCCGTGATCGGCGACGAGCCAAGGCTGGCCTATAATCGCGTGCTGCTGTCGTCGGTGCTGGCGGGCGAGGCGACCTCTGAAGAAATCGAACTGAAGCCATCGGCGTGGTGGCGCGACCGGGGCGTGACGCTGACTTACGGCTGCGCCGCCAATTCCATCGACCTGAACCATCGCACCATCCATCTCGCGAACGGGATAGCTGTACCATTCTCGAAAGTGGTCATCGCCACGGGCTCGTCAGCGATCCGGCTCAACGTTCCCGGGGCGGATCTGCCGGGCGTTCATACCTTTCGCGACAGCCGCGACGTCGACATGTTGCTGAAGCTGGCGCGCGGCAGGAAGCGTGTCGTGGTCGTCGGCGGCGGACTGCTTGGCCTTGAGGCCGCGTATGGCCTCGCCAAGGCAGGTTCGAAAGTAACGCTTCTGCATCTGATGGATCGCCTGATGGAGCGCCAGCTCGATGCGCCCGCGGGTGCGTTGCTCAAGCGGCTGGTGGAAGGCAAGGGCATCGAGGTCATGCTCGGCGCCAATACCCGGCAAATTCTTGGTCTGGACGATGTTCAGGCCGTTGAGTTGGTCGATGGCCGGGTTATTGCGGCAGATGCTGTGGTGTTCGCGGCAGGCATTCGTCCCAATGTCACGCTGGCGAAGGACGCCGGTGTGCCTGTCAATCGCGGCATTGTTGTCGACGATCAGTTGCGGACCGGCCACCCCGATGTGTTCGCGCTTGGTGAATGCGCGGAGCATCGCGGGACCTGTTACGGGCTGGTTGAACCGGCTTACGAGCAGGCGCGTGTACTCGCGGATCATCTCGCAGGCCGCGACGCGCTCTACAGCGGCAGCATTGTTTCCACAAATCTCAAGGTTTCCGGCGTCAGCGTGTTTTCCGCTGGCGATTTCCTCGGCGAGTCCGGCGCCGACACGCTTGTGTTCAACGACGAACGGCGTGGCACGTACAAGAAACTTGTGGTGGCTGATGGCCGTCTCAAGGGAGCAGTCCTGGTCGGCGATACGCAGGATGCGCTCTGGTACCTCGAACTGATCAGGACAACGGCGTCCATCGAAGCGATCCGTGGCGACATGATGTTTGGCCGCGCGCTCGCACAACCGAAGGCCGCATGACATATGTCCAGCGATTTCTCCCCCGACCAGAAGCGTTATCTCGAAGGATTCGTGTCGGGACTGTCCGCCTCACGAGTCTCGCGCGCCGGTGCGCCGGCAAAGCCCGAGCCGGTCGGGCCCGACGCCATCCACTTCAAGGCTCAGGACCGCACCGTTGCCGCTGGCGGCAAGCTCAACGATCAGGAAAAGTTGAAGCGCGACGAGCATCCGTTCGATGCCTATCCCCGTCTGGTCAGGCAGGCAGAGAATAACGAAGCGCCCAAGCCGCAGGACAATTTCCGCTGGCGTTATTACGGCATCTTCTATGTCGCGCCGACGCAGGCTTCGTATATGTGCCGCCTGCGGATTCCGAACGGCATTCTCAAGCACTGGCAGTTTGCCGGCGTGGCAGACCTCGCCGAGAATTTCGGCGGCCCATATGCGCATGTGACCACGCGCGCAAACCTTCAGCTTCGCGAGATCGAGCCGAAGAACGCCATCAACGTTATCGAAGGTTTGCAAGACCTCGGCCTGTGCTCGCGTGGCTCCGGCGCGGACAACATCCGCAACGTCACCGGCACTTCGACCGCGGGCATCGATCCGCAGGAAATTCTCGATACGCGGCGCTATGCCCGCGAATGGCACTTCCACATCCTTAACGACCGTTCGCTCTACGGCCTGCCACGCAAGTTCAATGTGGCGTTCGATGGAGCAGGGCGCATCGCGACGCTGGAAGAAACCAACGACATCGCCTTTCAGGCGGTCGAGGTGGCTGATGGGTTTGGAGTTGAACCCGGCATCTATTTTCGCCTGTCACTCGGCGGCATCACGGGCCACAAGGATTTTGCGCAAGATACGGGTGTGATCCTCAAGCCTAACGAAGCGACCGAGGTGGCCGACAAGATTGTGCGTGTTTTCATCGAAAACGGCGACCGGACCAACCGCAATAAGGCGCGGCTGAAGTACGTGCTCGATAGCTGGGGTTTTGACAAGTTTCTCTCTGCCGTCGAGGAGAAGCTGGGCCGCAAGCTCGCGCGCGTGCCTGCGGAAGCCATTGCGCCGCGTCCGGCTTATGACCGCTTTGCGCATATCGGCGTGCATCCGCAGAAGCAGGCGGGCCTGAACTGGATCGGCGTTGCGTTGAAGCTCGGCCATCTGTCGCCGGAGCAAATTCGCGGGTTGTCGAAGCTGTCCGCCGATTTCGGCGACGGTGATATTCGTCTCACAGTCTGGCAGAATCTGTTGATCTCCGGTGTCGCCGACGCGAATGTTGGGACTGTCACTGCAGCCATCGAGGCATTGGGACTTTCGACCACAACGTCGGCGCTCCGTGCGGGCCTGATTGCTTGCACCGGCAAGACCGGTTGCCGCTTTGCGGCGGCCCATACCAAGGAAAGTGCCGACGAGATCGCGGCGTGGTGCGACGAACGCGTGCCGCTCAAGACGCCGGTCAATATCCATCTCACCGGCTGCCATCACTCCTGCGCGCAGCATTATATCGGCGACATCGGCATGATCGGTGCGCGCGTTCCGATCAATGACGATGGCGATACGGTCGATGGCTTCCATCTGCTGGTCGGCGGCGGGTTCGGCACTGATGCCACTATGGCGCGCGAACTGTTCCAGAACGTGAAGGCGGAAGATGCGCCGCGCACCGTCGAACGCGTACTCAAGGCGTATCTGAACAATCGTGCATCCGACGACGAGACGTTCGTCACCTTTGCCAAACGAAATGATATCGACGCACTGAAGCGCATGACAGAGCTGGAGGCTGTGTGATGAACCAGATCACACCTCCAACGCAGCTCCAGATCATTCCCGAGACCGCGCCGTTCTCGCAGGAGCAGCGCTCCTGGTTGAACGGCTTCTTTGCCGGGCTCGTTTCGCTGGATAATGCCGTGACTCCGCTGTCAGCCGAGGAGGGCGCTGCTGTCATGAACAGCGCTTCGGGCGATGGCGATGATGGCGAAGCGCCATGGCACGACCAGACCATGCCGATCGCAGAACGCATGAAACTTGCTGAGGGCCGTCCGATCCGCCGCAAGATGATGGCGGCCATGGCGCAGCAGGATTGCGGGCAATGCGGCTACAACTGCCATGACTATTCCGAGGTGATTGCCAACAAGTCCGAAGCGCGGCTCAATCTGTGCGTTCCGGGCGGCAAGGAAACCGCGCGAATGCTCAAGTCTCTTTATGAAGAGCTTGGGAAGACGCCAGCTTCTGGGGCGCCCGCAAGTACGCCGATCGCCGCTCCCGTTGTCGCAGCACCGGTTGGCGAGCCGGGCCGGTCACGGGACAATCCGGCGATGGCGACGTTCCTGTCGCGCCGTCAGGTCAACAAGCCGGGCTCGGAGAAGGAGACCTGGCATATCGAGTTCGATCTGACGAAGGCAGGACTCGATTATGTCGTCGGTGACTCGTTCGGCGTGTTCGCCGCCAATGATCTCGGCCTTGTCGACCAGATCATCGCGATGCTCGGCGCATCGCATATGACCGAAGTCAGCGGCAAGCCGCTTCGCGAGGTGCTGCTCAGGGACGTATCCTTGTCACCTGCGCCCGACACGCTGTTCGAACTGATTTCTTTCGTGACCGGCGGTGCGCAGCGGGAGAAGGCGCGGGCGCTTGCCTCGGGTGATGACCCGGATGGCGATGCGGCCAATCTCGACGTGCTGGCGGCGCTGCAGAAGTTCGCGGGTGTGCGCCCGCATCCTGAAGCTTTTGTCGAAGCGCTCGAACCGTTGCAACCGCGACTATATTCTATCTCGTCATCGCATAACGCCACGCCCGGCAAGCTGTCGCTGACGGTCGATGCCGTGCGCTATGTGATCGGCAAGCGCAAGCGCCTCGGACTCGCCTCGACATTCCTGGCGGAGCGGATCAATCCGGGCGAACAACTCGGCGTATATGTCCAGAAGGCGCACGGCTTCGGCCTGCCTCAAGACCCGAATACGCCGGTCATCATGATCGGTCCCGGCACCGGCATCGCGCCGTTCCGTGCCTTCCTGCACGACCGTCAGGCCACCAAGGCTCCGGGCCGCAACTGGCTGTTCTTCGGCCATCAGCGCAGTGCGTACGACTTTTTCTATTCGGAGGAACTCAACGCAATGAAGACGTCGGGCTTGCTGACACGTCTTTCGCTCGCGTGGTCGCGCGACGGCGCCGAGAAGTTCTATGTGCAGGATCGTATGCGAGAAGTCGGCCGCGAGTTGTGGAACTGGCTGGCGGATGGCGCGCATATCTATGTCTGCGGCGATGCCAAGCGGATGGCGAAAGATGTGGAGCGCGCGCTGGTGGACATTGTGGCTCAGTTCGGTGCCCGCTCGACCGACGAGGCGATCGCCTTCGTCGCCGACCTGAAGAAGAAGGGCCGCTATCAGCAGGACGTCTACTGATGGCGGGTTGGGGTAAATTGCCGGTTCCGCCGGAGGCGGTTCATTCTCCGCAGGCCCTTGGAGGAGGAAGTTTCTCTCCCTCGGGACGGGGAGTGGCAAGTTTATCGTCTTTTTCCGGGCAGTCTTGTAAGTCGCTGACGAAACTATTCAATACGGCATCACGTGATCGATTGGAGATCGGCGATGCGCGATATTGTATCAGACGTTCAGGTTCGAGCGACCTCCGCGCAGGCGGAAGATCGTCTGCACGTGGCCGCCGTTTACGGCGCGTTCGCGATGATCGCCGCCATTGTGTTCGGCACGTTGTCCCATCATCCGTTCTGATCTGTGATCTCATCGTCGTGCGGGTTGCCGCATGACGAACCCAGATGCCTCCCTCGCTCCCGTAAAAACCACCTGTCCCTATTGCGGCGTCGGCTGCGGTGTCATTGCGACGCCTGACGGCAACGGCGGCGCGGCCATTGCGGGTGACCCCGAGCATCCGGCCAATTTCGGACGGCTTTGCTCGAAGGGGTCGGCACTTGGCGAAACGCTCGCTCTAGACGAGCGTCTGCTGCATCCGATGATCCGCTGCTCGAAGGGGCAATTCGAGCAAGTTGCATGGACCGATGCGCTCGATCACGTCGCCAACCGGCTGCATCATATCATTGCCAAACATGGACCCGACTCGGTTGGTTTCTATCTTTCCGGGCAGTTGTTGACGGAGGACTACTACGTCGCCAACAAGCTAATGAAGGGATTCATCGGTACGGCAAACGTCGACACCAACTCGCGGCTTTGCATGTCGTCGTCGGTTGCCGGGCATCGCCGCGCGTTCGGCTCCGACACGGTGCCGGGATGCTATGAGGACCTCGATCAGGCGGATCTGGTCGTGCTGGTCGGATCGAATGCGGCATGGTGTCATCCGATCCTGTTTCAGCGCATGATCGCCAACAAGCAGACGCGGGGCGCGCGCATCGTCGTGATCGATCCACGACAGACCGAAACCTGTGGCGACGCCGATCTGTTTCTCGGCTTGAAGCCGGGGACCGACACTGCCCTGTTCAGCGGCCTGCTAACCTATCTTGCGGACAACGGCGCGCTCGATCATACCTACATCAACAAACATACCAGCGGCTTTGCAGAAGGGCTTGCGAAGGCGCGGGGAATAGCAGGCAGCATTGCCGCGACCGCGCTTGGCACGGGACTTTCTGAAGCCGATGTTGCAGCCTTCTTCCAGATGTTCGCAAAAACGCACCGCGTGGTGACGCTGTACTCGCAAGGCGTCAACCAGTCGGCGCAGGGCACCGACAAGGTGAACGCGATCATCAACTGCCATCTGGCGACTGGCCGCATCGGCAAGCCCGGGGCGTCGCCGTTCTCGCTGACCGGACAGCCGAATGCGATGGGCGGGCGAGAGGTCGGCGGTCTCGCCAATCAGCTTGCGGCGCATATGGGGTTCACGCCTCCGGACATCGATCGCGTGCGGCGGTTCTGGAGAGCGCCCCGGATTGCGACGCATGAAGGGCTGAAAGCCGTTCAAATGTTCCAGGCCATCGGGCGCGGCGAGATCAAGGCCTTGTGGGTGATGGGCACCAATCCGGCGGTGTCGTTGCCGAATGCCGACGCCGTCCGCGCCGCGATGAAGAAACTCGACCTGCTGGTCATCTCGGAAAACGTGCGCTCCAACGACAGCATCAGTTCCGGCGCGCATGTACTGCTACCCGCGCACGCATGGGGCGAGAAGTCCGGGACCGTTACAAACTCTGAGCGCCGGATTTCCCGTCAACGCGCGTTCCTGCCGGCGCCGGGCGAAGCAAAGTCCGACTGGTGGATCATGAGCGAGGTGGCAAGGCGCCTCGGCTACGGCGCAGCCTTCGCCTATAATTCCGCTGCCGACATTTTTCGCGAACATGCCGAATTGTCTGCTTTTGAAAATGGCGGCAGCCGCGATTTTGATATTGGCGCGATGGCGTCTATCGCGGATGACGAGTTCGATGCCATGCCGCCGCGCATGTGGCCGTTGCCAAAAGGCGCGGCAGAACCGCAGCCGCGCTTTTTCGCGGAGGGAAAATACTACACTGCCGACCGCAAGGGGCATTTCATTGCCCCCGATGTTCCGATGCTGCGCGGCGCGACCTCCGAAGCGCGTCCGTTGCGCCTGAACACCGGACGTATCCGCGATCAGTGGCACACCATGACGCGCACCGGCCTGAGCCCGCGGCTCGGTCAGCATCTGCCGGAGCCCTATGTCGAGATTCATCCGTCTGATGCCGTGCAGGCGGACATTGTTGATGGCGGCTATGCCAGACTCGCCACCGATCTCGGCCAGTGCATCCTGAAGGTTGTGGTGTCCGAGCGGCAGCAGCGCGGGATGTTGTTCGCGCCGATCCACTGGAGCGAGGAGAACTCCGCGTATGGGCGCGTCGGCGCGCTGGTCGCGCCGTTCACCGATCCGTTTTCTGGACAACCAGAAAACAAGGCGACACCGGTTGCCATCGAAGCTGTTACATTCGCGCAGCGCGGCTTCGTGCTGTCGCGCAAGCCGATGCCGTTTCCGAAAGGCGTTTTGTGGTCGCGTGTGGCGGTAACTGGCGGCTACGGTTATCTCATCGCCAGCAATCTCGAAATGGCGAATTGGAAAACGCAGCTATCGCCGCAAGGCGAAGCCGGGCATGTTGCCGAATATGAAGATCCCGCACTCGGTGTTTATCGGGGAGCGCATTTCGATGGCGAGCGGCTGGAGGCGGTTCTGTTCGTAGGCCCCGTCGATACCTCGCTCAATTGGGATGCAGTGAGGGGCGCGTTCGCAGCCGAAACAATCAGCGATGAGCAGCGTCGTCTGCTGCTGTCAGGCAAGTCCGCCGATGGCGTGGCAAACGACGGCCCCGTGGTCTGCGCATGCTTCGGAGTCGGGCGCAACACGATCTGTGGTGCAATCGCAGGTGGATCGCGCACAACCGGGGAGATCGGCGCAAAGCTCAAGGCCGGAACCAATTGCGGATCGTGTATTCCGGAACTGAAGCGGCTGATCGCTCAGACGGACGTCGCGCAACCGCTGGAAGCGAGTGCGGCGAGCTGAGGGCCGGGAGACAATAAGGATGTCGTCCCGGCGAAGCCGGCACGACGACAATCAAGATCATCGCTTGCTAAACGGCGCAACGGGGATGCCATTGTGTTCCAGCGCTGCGCGCACCTTGCGTGCGATGTCCACCGCGCCCGGCGTATCGCCGTGAATGCACACGGTGTCGACCTTCACGGGAATGACCTTGCCGGATGCGGCGGTGATCGCATTGTCTTGCACCATACGGACCACACGCTGCGCGATCTCGTCTGCATCGTGCAGGACAGAACCAGGCTTGCTGCGCGCCATCAACTGCGCATCGTCCTCATAAGCGCGATCGGCAAACACTTCATAGATCAATTTCAGACCGGCGGATTCGCCTGCGCGCACCAGCGCTGTGTTTGGCAGGACTACGAAATAGAGATTCGGATCGACAGCCTTGATCGCAGCAGCAATAGCGCGCGCAGTCATATCATCGACGCATCCCACATTCGAGAGCGCACCGTGTGCCTTGACGTGGGTCACCTTGTATCCAGCCAGCGCGGCAACTGCCTGCAATGCGCCGATCTGGTACGCGACCATGGTTTCAATTTCGGATGATTTCAGTCCGGGAACAGGACGCCGCCCGAAGCCATGCAGGTCGCGGTAACCGGGATGCGCGCCGATGCTGACGCCGCGCTCTTTCGCCAGCTTCGCAGTTTTCAGCATGATGTCGGAATCGCCCGCATGAAATCCGCATGCGACGTTCACACTGCTGGCGAGGCTCAGCATCGCGTCGTCGTTGCCCATGTCCCAGGCGCCGAAACCTTCGCCAAGATCGCTGTTAAGGTCGATGGTCATGGATATGTCTTCCTTGCGATTACGGTTCGCCTGCATTTTGCGTTTGCCATGTCGCGGTGTCGATCGCGTTCACAGCGACCCCTGCAACATTGGCTTTTTGCAGTTCAACAAGATTGAGGCTCGATCCTCCGGCCGCATGAATGCGGCCCGGCAGATCGCGGATGAATGCGGCCAGATTGCGCGCCTCGGTCTGCGCGTCTTCGACACTGACTGATTTGAAGCGGATCATTGCGCCGGACCGCATCTGCGCGAACCGGCCGAGATCGGCGCTGATCACTGTCGCGATCTTCGGATAGCCGCCGGTCGTGCCATGATCGGCCATCAGGACGATGGGCTGGCCATTGCCTGGCACCTGAATGCTGCCATGAACCGCGCCGTCGGAAACGATGTTGTGCCCGCCGGGATGAACCACCTTTGGGCCTTCAAGCCGATAGCCCATCCGGTCGCTGGTAGCCGAGATACGCCACTCGCTGTTCAGGAAGACATCGCATGCCGCGCCGAACTCATCGTCTTGCGGTCCCATGATAACGCGAATGGGTGTCAGCGCCGCGCCGAACGTGTCCAGCGCGCGCTCATGAGGGGCAACCTGCGCTGTCCCGACATCCAGCGCGTCGCCATCCTGTAGTGGCCGCGGGAAGGGGCTGCCGAGATCGGCGCGTGCGTTGACCGACAGGCTTCCGAACATGGGTTCGCCGGCAATCCCGCCCTCGATGGCGAGATAGCTGAACATGCCGTCGCGCGCAGCGCCGAGCTTGAGTGTTTCGCCCTCCGCGATCAGCCCGGTTTCGTTGAGCGGGAGTGGCGATCCGGCGATCTCAACGGCTCGTGTCGCTCCCGACAGGGCTACGCGCACGGCACCGTTGCGCGCCGTGAACGATGCACCGAAAGGGCCGATCTCGATGGCGGCGGCAAACGGCGCGTTTCCGGCGAGGCTGTTTGCCATCGCCAGTGAGACGCGATCCATCGCGCCGCTGGTGGTGAGGCCATAGCGCTGTGCGCCAAAGCGCCCGGCATCCTGAACCGATGTGGCGGGACCGGTCGTGACGACGACGAGCTTGCTCATGATGCGATCAACTCGGCAACGATCTCACCGCGTCCGGCGGCGCGTTCAAGAGAATCGAATTCATTTGCAGCGATGGAATGGAAAGTGACGGCGTCGCCTGGCTCCATCAGGAACACCGGATCACGCTGCGGATGAAAAGTGCGGACAGGCGTTCGACCCAAAAGATGCCAGCCGCTCGGTGCGGCAAGACATTGGACGCAGGCCTGCACGCCGCCGATGGAAATGGTGCCCGGCGGTGTATGGGTCCGCGGACTTTCACGGCGCGGTGTTGCGATGGATGGATCGAGGCCGCTGAGATAGGCGAAACCGGGCGTGAACCCGATCATCGCCACGCGGTACTCGCTGCCGGTATGTTTCGCGATCACGTCCGAGGTGGAGATGTTGTGCGCGCGCGCGACATCATCGAGGTCGATCCCGTAGTCGCCGCCATAGACCACCGGCACGCGCCAGCGCCGAATACCGGTTTCGGGCGGGACGGGCCGCTGCGCCAGAGCAAGGAGTTTGTCGGACAATTCAGCGTAGCCGACCAGCAAAGGATCGTAATGGACCAGAAGCGAGCGATAGGTCGGAACCGTCTCCGTCACGCCAGTCAGGGCCTCGCGCGCCACATTGCGATCGAGGGCGAGGACGCGGCGGCTGATCTGCGTATCGATGCTGCTGCCGAACTCAACCGTCAGGGCGGTGTCTCCGGACGGAAGAATGCGAGGCGAAGCGGTCATCGACGGGCCGGAAATCTCGGGACGGATTGCCATTTGTCCGACACTCTCGTCCAAATGGCAAATAAGTTGGTGTTATCGCAATGCATAAACCGGCATTACCGTCTGCGCGATTGCCGCCTTGACGCGATCCTCCGGTTTCGCAACAAGCGTGCAAACCACACCGGAGCCTCCTCATGTCGCTTACGCCCGAAGCTATCGCCACGCTGAAGAAGATCACGACTGCGACGATTACGACGATCCTGCTCAAGAAGGGGCTTCGTAACGTCTGGCTGCGCGGATCGAGGCCTCTGCGTCCGGGTCAGGAGCGGTTGGTCGGTCCGGCATTTACCCTGCGCTTCGTGCCCGCGCGTGAGGATCTGGCGACGCCGGAATCCTGGTCGAAGCCGATCTCCACCCGCACCGCCATCGAGGCGATGCCGGCGGGCTGCATTGCCGTGGTCGATGCCATGGGCATCACCGACGCGGGAATTTTTGGAGACATTCTTTGCGCGCGCATGGCCAAACGCGGCGTGACGGCGCTGGTGACGGACGGCGTGGTGCGCGATCTTGAAGGTGTGCTGGGCACCGGACTGCCGGTATGGTGCGACGGTGCCGCCGCGCCTCCGTCGGTCGCAGGTCTGACTTTCGTGAACTGGGGCGAACCGATCGGATGCGGCGGCGTCGCGGTGTTTCCGGATGACATCATCGTGGCCGATCAGGACGGCGCGGTCCTCATTCCGCAGGCCTTCCTCGACCTGATTCTGACCGAAGGGCCGGAGCAGGAGGCGATGGAGGGCTGGATCGTCAACGAGGTCAACAACGGAGCGGCGCTGCCGGGCCTCTATCCCATGAACGCGGACACCAAGGCGCGCTATGCCGAGTGGAAAGCGAAAAAGTAATAGTCAATTTCCAGGGCATGATCCCGCGCGGATCATCCCTTGATGAGATTCTCGATCAGGTTCTCTATCAGGTTCTTGGCCGCCGCCATCCCACGACCATCGCTTCAACAAGACTTCCGGACTCGCTGTTGCGCCATTCGCCGTTGATGCGGCGGCATCCGAATGGCAATTGATAAGTTCCACTTTTATCTTCACACAGAACCTGGACCGTCTCGTCAGGCGACGGTTCGCCATTGCCGTCGAATTCCGCGAGTCGCTGGAGGCGTGTGGCCATCGGCAAATTCCTTTCGCGATAATGCGCCGGCAAGTTCCGTATCGATCGGCGCGGCAAGCTAAAGGCAAAGTAAGCCGCCCGCGCGTGTCCATTTTAAGACGCTTCCACGTGGCTTGATAAAACCGAAGTGGCATCCGCTGGCATTCGCTCACCCGATTGTGAAATAATGGGCTCAACATAAAAGATTGGAGGGGGAAACATGCGGGAGCTTGCCGGCATGACAGCATTCGTGACGGGCGGAGCGAGCGGCATCGGTCTTGCGCTCGGACGCGCTTTCGCCGAGGCAGGCATGAAAGTCATGCTCGCTGACGTCGAAGCGGATGCGCTGGCGGCGGCAGTCAAGAGCCTGCATAACATCGGCCCCGAGGTGCGCGGCATCGATTGCGATGTCACGGACGCGGCCGACGTCGAGCGCGCCGCGAAAGCCACATTCGACGCATTCGGAAACGTTCATGTGGTGTGCAACAACGCCGGCGTGGCCGCGGGCGGCGGAGTTGACGACATCGCGCTCGATAGCTGGCGTTGGGTGCTTGACGTCAATCTGATGGGCGTCGTTCACGGCGTCCGGGCATTCTTGCCGCACATGCGCGCGCACGGCGAAGGCGGGCATTTCGTCAACACCGCATCGATGGCGGGAATGCAGAGCGGTCTCGGTTTCAGTCCGTACACCGCGAGCAAATTCGCCGTGGTCGGCATGTCGGAAGGACTTGCGCCGCAGCTCGCGCCGTTCGGGATTGGCGTTAGCGTGCTGTGTCCGGGTTTTGTCCGGACACGTATCGGTGAGAGCGGGCGCAACCGGCCCGAGCAGTATGGTGCAACGCAGATACCGGAACCGGGCACGCCCACCGCAATGCTGGTTGCGATGATCGACGAAATGATCCGCAATGGTATCGATCCGGCGGATGTAGCGGCGAGGGTGCTGGCGGCGATCCGCGCCAACGAGCTTTATGTGTTCACCCACCCGGAGATGCGGGCCGAGGTGGAAGGCCGGTTCGCGGCAATCACGGCCGCATTCGACAAGACCGCGGTTCCTGGCTGATTTTTCCGCAATCGCCCCGATGTTTCATCGGTTGCTACAAGCATTGATTCACTTCTTCGCGCCGAACATGGGGCCAGAAAGGAGTGCGTCCATGCGTCAGCTCATTCTTGCAATAACCGGCGCGGGCGGTGTGTTCCTGCTCGCGGGTGCTCTGCGGAATCGCGGCTGGGCTTTGGCCGACGAGGTCTGTGTCCGGGGAGCGGTCCTTTGTGACAATCCGGGCTGGATACTCGCCATCGTCGCGGCATTGCTGTTCATCGCGACAATCCAGAGCATCGCCAAGACCTGATCGGCAGCCTACATCGCCAGCGTCATCCAGACGTCGTCGGACGCAAGAACCGTCGCGCTGGAGCCGACGGCAGGCGCACCAGCCTCGACAACGACCGGATCGCGGTTTTCGATCTCTGCGGGACGAGACTGAACAACCGGGGCTGCGTCGGCCAGAATCGGTTGATCGAAACGTCTGGCGCCTTCCGCATCGAGCGCGAACAGGGGCCGATACTTTCCAAATGCGCTGTCCTCGACCATCAGGAACGTGCGGTTGTCCAGTATCCGCCAGCGATCGCCCGAACGGGCCGCGACCACGGCGTGGTCGTCTCCCGTCGCGGTCTCGCGAATGATCACGAGGCGAAGATCTTTCTCGGGGACGCCTGCGGCGCGCAACGCAACGAGTTTGGCAATTGCGTAGTCCTCGCAATCACCGGCCCCTGCGGCCAATGTGGCGAGCGGCGATGACCAGTAATCTTCGACGCCGTATTGCGCGCGGTCGCTGACGGGACGAATGGCGAGATTGATCGCGCGGTTGATTTCGCCGAGGCGAGCCAGGCCCTCGCGGGCAGCCGCGGTATTGACGATCTCGAGAAAGCGCAGGGCAGGCTGAGATGAGCAATGGACAGGATCCCGGGTACAGGCGGCAATCGTCTCTGCCTCGGCTGCAATAGCCCGTTCGACCGCTGTCCACTTGGCATGAAGAGGCCCGGTTGACAGGGGCGAAGTCGAGAACCCGAAAGGTTCATCCGATACGGGAGCTTCAATCCCCCCCGGGGCTGGTCTCTCAGGCAGCGCGTAGGCCGCCGAATGCGCCTGCGCGCCCAGTGTACTCAACATGAACCCGATAGCGAGTGTGCCTGCGCGCACTGCATTGAAAGCCGACATGTGACGCCCCTTGTCCGGACATCGGCTTGCAAGGTATGCGCGCTCGTGACCGGATCATTTCGTCACAAGGAGTAGGCGGGATGGTCCTTTCGGAGACTTAAGCCCGAGGCTATCGAGGTAATTTCGTTTCAAATATGCGGAACTGGTCCTGACCGAATTATGTAAAATTGTATGATAGGGCTAACGCGCACGGGCGCAGGTGCAAAACAGCGTATACTAGTAGTAATAATGGTATAGAATGCCGATTTTTAAAGATTAATTCTCGTGATGTTGGACTTAGATTAGATTTTGAGCCTCTGCTCCTGTGGGAGTGCAGCCAGTTTTAGGCTGCATTTCTGCGTATAAGCAGGATTTCGCTTGTGTGAAGCTGTCTAAAATATCGGTTTTATTTCATTGGTTTAGAAAGTTGGGCTTAAACGCTCCGGCGTTTGCGCTGTCATATTACTTAACAGGGGCATGTAAAACCCCGCGCTGTAGTTCATTCCACTATGGGGGCGGGTGGTTTGATGCTATGAATTCCGCATTCTCAATTTCTTAACAATAACTTTTGATACGGGCGGGCAGGGTTTGAATTTCGCCGGACCATTTGATTCCGAGATGTCGCACGCTGCCCCGGTTTCATTGGGCGGCGACGGGTTCACTTTCAGCAAACCCAGCTTTGTTCAGCATCAGCCGTCCGACAGCCACGTTGTTATCCCCGATGCTCATCTGCTGTTTTCCGGCGATTACACCCGGATCGGCAATGACCTGATCATTTCCGGAGCGGGCCAGAAGCTGGTCGTTGGAAATTACTTCAAGGGCGAGACACGGCCAGCGCTGACGTCAAAGGACGGCGCGACGCTTGCGGGCCATATCGTCGATGCGCTCACCGGTCATGTTCACTACGCGCAGGCCAATACAGCCGCTCCGGCGGCAGGGCAGGTCATCGGCAATGTGTTGAAGCTATCCGGCAGCGCCACCTGTATCCGCAATGGCGTGTCTATCGAGTTGCATATCGGCGACGCCGTTCAAAAAGGTGACGTGATCCAGACCGGGTCCGACTCCTCGATCGGCATGACTTTCGTCGATGGCAGCGCATTCGGCATGACTTCGAATGCGCGCATGGTGCTGAACGAGATGATCTACGATCCAAACGGATCGTCGAACTCCTCGCTCATGAGTCTGGTTCAGGGCACGATCACGTTCGTTGCGGGACAAACCGCGAAGAACGGCAACATGCGTGTCGAGACGCCGGTCGCCACGATGGGTATTCGCGGCACCGCGGTTCTGGTTGAGATCGGCGCCAACGACGGCCCGACCAAGTTCTCGGTTCTTGTCGAGCCGGACGGACATACCGGATCGTATAATCTCTACGACAAGAGCACCGGCGAACTGATCGGCACCGTGTCGCAGGCGGGGCAGGTGACGTATGTCTCGAGCCTCGGCATCGGTCAGCCTCCGACCGCGATCGAGCAGCTCAAGACACTGCAGGATCAGCAGAACGAGAAGGCCATCATCCAGCAGGTCTTCCAGCTTTATTTTCCGAACTACAATCCGGACAACTCAAATCCGAAATCGCCGAAGTTCGGCTCCAATACCAGCGGCAACAATCTGGCCGAGATCATTTTCACGACGAACTCGAACCAGCAGAAGATCTTTCTGAGCCAGATCGAGCTGCGCTTTGCAGTGACCGATCCGATCACTGGCGCCACGACCTATCAGAACAAGATTTTCTACAACACCAAGGCGCAGTTTTCCGCGCTGTCCGTTGCCGCGGATCAGGCGTTTACTTCGACCACCGAGAGCTTCAAGTTCATGGATGTCGTCAAGATTGACGACCCGGACATCGGCAACGCGCCGTTTTACGATATCGGCGTTCCGTTCGTCGCCGGCAGCGCCATCATTAAAAGTGCGGTCAGTACTATTCCGCAGATGAGCGAAGCGTTCCTGAAATCGCTCCTCAACATCAATCAGAACACGGGCGTCGTTTCGTTCGATCGTCAACAGTTCAATTTTCTGGATGATGGCCAGACCGTCACGTTCAAAATTCAGGTCACTGCCACGTCGGGGCCGGATACCGGCGTTGTCGAAATTCCGGTCACGATTACGGGCGAGAACGATGCGCCGACCATTGTTGTCGGAGCCGCGACGACGATCGCCGGCGGCGTCAAGGAAGACGTCGCGGTCACGTCGGGACATATCGAGACGAACGGGGCCATTACCTTTCAGGACTTCGATCTCACCGACGCGCACACGGCGACGGTCGCGCTGACCTCGACGGCATCCGCGCTCCCGCACTTTGTTGCAGGGACGGAGATTGGGCACTTCACTATCGATCCGGTTTCGGAAGATCTGACCGATACCAACAATCAGGGATCGGTCGGGTGGCATTTCACGCTGGACGACAATGACCCGACACTGCAGTCGCTGGCCGAAGGCCAGACGATCACGCAAACCTATACGATCACGATCAAGGACAATAACGGCGTCCCGGTAACGCAGACGGTGACCATCACAATCACCGGCACGAACGACGCGCCGTTGCTGAGTGCCGATACGGCGATCCATCAGGCCGATGAAGTCGTCAACACGACCAATTCGTCGGTTGAGGATGTGGTCAACGGCTCATTGTCATTCACCGACGTCGATCTGTCCGACACGCATACTGCGACCGCGGCGCTCCATCCCGGCACGACATCGGTCGTCTGGTCGGGAGGCTCTTACGGCGGCATCCCGTCGGCGACACTGACTGCACTTGCGACTGCGATGAAGACGACAGTGACGGACAGCACCGGCACCGGTGCGGGTTCCGTGAGCTGGGAGTTCAAGGTCGCGGATCATCTGTTCGACTTTTTGGCCGACGGCGAAACGCTGACGCTGACCTACGATGTGACGATCACCGACAACAATGGCGTATCGTCAACCCAGCAGGTTGTGGTTCAGATCGGTGCCGCCAACGATCAGCCTGTTATTTCCGTGATCGATGCCGGTGCGGCCGTGCAGGAAGACGTTGGCGTTCAGCCAGGAAATCTTCTGACCGACACCGGCTCCGTGATTTTCACCGATGCGGATCTTTCGGATACGCATACGGCGCATGTCGCTTTCAATGGCGCTGTCGGCGGCAATGGTGGATCGGTGAGTGCAGGACTGCTCGCGGCGCTTGGGGCCGCGTTGAGTGTCCCGGGTTCTACCCTCGCGGCAGGTGTGCATACGTTCAACTGGGACTTCGCGCTGAGCAACACACTCGTCCAGTACCTCGGTGCAGGGGAGACGGTGACCGCGACGTATACGATCACGGTCAAGGACAACAGTGGCGATACCAATGCGACCTCTGCCGGGCAGACGGTGACTGTTGTCATCACCGGCACGAACGATACGCCGGTCATTACCGCGGTGGATGTAACCGACGCCGTGAAGGAAGATACATCGCTCGCACCCGGGAACGTGCTGCATGACACTGGCTCTGTGACGTTCGCGGATGTCGACGCGACCGATCACGCAACGGCGACCGTTGCGTTTGTCAGCGATACGACCAGTTCTGCGGCGACGATCCCTGCAGGATTGCACTCAGCGTTGCAAAACGCGCTGACCCTGCAGACATCGTCGTTCACCACGAACAGTGGAACGATCAACTGGCACTTCAATCTCGATAACAGCCTGGTTCAGTATCTTGCTGACGGGGAAACGGTGACCGTGACCTACACGATTACCGTGAAGGATGACAGCGGCACGGCGACCGATACATCAGCCGCGCAGACGGTGACCGTGGTCATCACCGGCACGAACGATACGCCGGTCATCACCGCAGTGGATGTAACTGGCGCGGTGAAGGAAGATACAGCGCTCGAATCCGGGAACATGCTGCACGATGCCGGCTCGGTGACTTTTGCCGATGCTGATGCGACCGATCACGCAACGGTTAGCGTTGCATTTGTCACTGATTCAACGACCTCCGCCCCGATCCCCGGCGCCCTGCACACGGCGCTGCAAAACGCGCTGACCCTGCAGGCATCGTCGTTCACCACGAACAGTGGAACGATCGACTGGTACTTCAATCTCGATAACAGCCTGGTTCAGTATCTCGCCGACGGCGAGACGATCACCGTGACCTATTCGATCACGGTGAAGGATGACAGCGGCACGGCGACCGATACATCAACTGCGCAAACGGTGACCGTGGTCATTTCTGGCACCAACGACGCGCCCGTGGTGAGCGGCGTGGTCAGCGATGTCAACGTGGTGGAAGATAGCAGCGTCAGCGTGCTCGATGCGCTGGTTAATGCGTCCGACGTCGATAACGGACACGTTCTATCTGTGGTGAATGTGCCGGGCTCGCTGCCCGCTGGCGTCAGCTATAACGCCGCCAATCATACGTTTACGCTCGATCCGGGTGACGCCGCCTATCAGCATTTGGCCGTGGGCCAGACGACCGTGGTGACCGTGAACTACGGTGTTTCGGATGGCATTGCGCCTACGCCGACGGCCGCTTCGGTGTCCTGGACGATTACGGGCACCAACGATGCGCCAACGGTGAGCGGAGCGGTAACGGCGACGGTTGCAGAAGACGCCAGTGTCAGCACGCTGGATGCGCTCGCGAATGCGTCTGATGTCGACGATGGAGCCAGTCTGTCTATCGTCAACGTTCCGACGACGCTGCCGGCCGGTGTCACCTACGATGCGGTTCACCACACTTTCACGCTCGATCCGGGCAACGCGGCTTATCAGCATTTGGCGGCAGGGCAAACAACCGTCGTCACCGTAAATTATGGCGTCACCGACGGA
>JAFKER010000018.1 GCA_017308595.1 Afipia sp. | reverse complement strand
GCTACGGGTGCATTATGCTTACGCGGTGCTTACGCGAAAAATCTGAGAGTTGAAAGCGCCAACCTCGGTGCTCTCAAAGCGCTGTATTTCAAGTGTTTTTCGACCTCCTTCTCACATTCGTTCCGCTTGACATCAGCCTTCGGAGGGCAACGCTCTATCCAGCTGAGCTACGGGTGCAGCGTAGTCCATTTAGCCGATTGGCCCCGTGCGGGCAACGGCTGGCGGGAGTTTTCTCGGCTCGATGGGAGCTTCGTTGCCGTGGCATGAGACGGTGTTTGGTCTGGATACAGGCCCCGGTGGTGCTTAAGGCGCGTTGTCCAACGGTCCGGCTGCATTCTGATGGGCGATCTCCTGACCGCGCGTGCGCTTTGGTTGGTCTAGCCGCGAGCGGCTGGATGACGTGTTTTATGCCATGCCCATGCCGTTCTTATGATGGATGGCAAATCGGAATGCCGGGCCGTGAAGCCCAGTTCTCGTTTCGACAGCGACGGATCGGCGATCAATGAGGGCGGGTCGCCTGCGCGCCGTGCTTTCACGGTATGCGGAACAGCTCTTCCGGTTTCGGCGGCAATAGCGGTGAGGATTTCGCTGACGGATGAGCCTCTGCCGGTTCCGAGGTTGTATGTTCCGCCGGAATGCCCGCGGAGCAGGGAAGCGACCGCCGTGACGTGAGCAGCCGCAAGATCGGTAACGTGGATGAAATCGCGCACCGCCGTTCCATCGACGGTGTCGTAATCGTTGCCGTAGATGGCAAAATCGCTCAGGTGTCCCTGAACCGCCATCATCGCACGCGGGATCAAGTGGGTTTCGTTATCGCGTAATTCTCCGAGATCTCCTGCGGGATCTGCGCCGCAGGCATTGAAAAAACGGAAGTTGATGGTGTTCAACGGGTGGGCGGTCCGGAAATCCGACAGAATCCGTTCGATCATCCATTTGCTGGCGCCATACGGATTGACCGGAGAGCACGCGGTCTGTTCAGGGATCAAGCCGGGAGCTGCATGTCCGTAGACAGCGCCGGAGCTTGAGAAAATGAGCCGGGAGCAGTGCGCGTCTCTCATTGCTTCGAGCAGCGACAGCGTCCCGCCGACATTCGCTGAATAACACCTGACTGGATCGATGACTGATCCCCCGACCTCGCTGTAGCCGGCAAGGTGCAGGACGGCGGCTATTTGATACTCCTGAATGGTCTTCCGGATGAGGGCGCTGTCGAAGATGTCGCCTTCGATCAGGGGTCCCCATTTGACAAACTCGCGATGGCCAGCCGTCAGATTATCGAAGCAGACAGGATGATATCCGGCGTCTGCGAGCGCCTTGGCGCAATGCGAGCCTATGTACCCAGCGCCGCCAACCACCAGTACGGGAATCTTCATTGTTGCTCGTGCCAAATCTCAAGAAGATGCAATCTGAAAATTCAAAAACAATCGATGGACCTTATTGCCATCACGAATGCTGCTGCAAATCATTTCGCAGGCGGTCGATCCGGCCGCTGCTGCAACGGGAATTTGCCCGATCGCCTGCGCGCCATGAGTAACTCGCCGACGGCGATGCCGCCCAATACAAACGCCAGGCTGCCGATGAAGAGAAACCGCCTGCGCGGAGGCGGCACAGGTCTCTCGGATTTGCGGCGCCAGATCTGGATTGTTGCGGGGCTCACCTTGATGTCCGCGGTCTCGCGCTCGAACAGGCCTGATGTCGCGATCATTGCATCCATCCCCGCAAGACGGGCTTTCAGATCGCCAGCCCCGGGCAACGGATAGGGCGCGGGAGCGTCGATGAACACGATCCGTCCGGCCCGTGTTGTGGCAAGCCAGCCGGCCATGGCTTCCCTGGCTTCGGCTTGCGTGGAGGTCGCAATCAGCGGGGCCTGGTCGATGTCGGCATGGCACTGACAGGATTCACGAAGCGTCCAGGCGAACAGATCAGAAAAGCCGAAAGTCGTTACGACGCCGACGACCGCGTCGTTCCGTACAAAGGGCAGATACGCTGCGGCGAGAGCGGTGTCGCGGGGAGCCCATGATCTTCGAATGGCGACTTTTCCGACATCTCCCCGGTCAGGCGTGGCCAGCGCATGAGCCGCGAGAAGTCCCGCGACCGCGGCTATTGCGACTGGAATTCTGACCGCCGCCAAGGCTGGCCTGCGAAGCTGGCGGATGAACAAAGCCGCTCCGGCCCCCGCGCAAATCCAGACGGCGAAAAGCGACGTGGCCTGAAAGCGCCATTGTTGCTGCGGGTGCATAACGACCGCGACTGCCGACACGGCTGCGAAGACAGCTACGGCTCGCGAGCCCATTCCGCGAGAGAAGAGGCTGATGCCGCCGGGCAGGGCAAGGGCCAGTGCAAGAGCGGCGGACCATGGCGCCACATGGAAGCCGTGTGCGAAACCCCACCATTGAAACTGGAGTGCGCTGGCCGGATTGTAATGTGCTTGCGCCCCCCAATGCGTTGGTCCGACGAACCAGAGGAACGATGTTATCGCTTCAGGCACAAGAAACCAGAGCAGGACCGGCACGGCATGCCAGCCCAGAATGGTGACAGCGATTTCCGGTAAACTCCGTTCAAGGACATCGCGGTTTTTGCGCCAGACGTGGCAGGCAGACACCACAAGAAGGCCATACGGGATCACGACCCACTGGCTTGCACGAAAGACAAGTGTGCGGCCGAACAGGTCAAGCGACGCTGGGCCGCTCGCCGCAAGACCAAGCATTACCGCAAACAGCACGACAGCCAGAAACGTGACCGGATTGCGAAGAAATGATCTTGCCGCGGAAAGGATCGCAGCCCGGTTTGACGACGAGAGAATATCGCCAATGCGGATACCGGACGCGCAAGAGATCAGAAGAGAGAAAACAAGGATGAGCCAATAGTTGAATTTGGTAAAGAACAGGAGCGTCAAGCCAAGAGCCAGAAGTCGCGTGAGATATTTTCGGCTCGGATATTTGCTCAGGTAAATGAAAATCAGGAGGTTCGCTGCCGACAGGCCTGCGCCAAGGCCTTCCAGCATCACGTCCGCGCTGAGAAACCGCAGCGCGGGGCTGGCGACAGTAAATATGAGGGCGACCGAGCCGGCGACGATGCCCGCAGTCTCCCCATCGTTCACTTTCCGGGAAATTTGCCAGACGCACAATGTCATCAGGATCCAGCCGCACAGGCCAGGGACGAGGCCGAGCGCGCTGTTCACGCCGAACACACTCATTACAACGGACAGAAATATCGCGTGCAGCGGCGGCCATACGACAATCGCCGTGGCGTCGAGCAAATAAGCGAGTGGATTGAGATCGCGAATATCGAGCGCAAGCGCCATTCCGCGAGAAAGATGAGTGTTGCGGTCATGATAGAGATCGCGCCACAACGAGCCCGGATCGCGCAGATAATCCCAATACAGCCACGAAGCGAAGCCGAGCGCGATCAGGCCGACGGCAACAAGAAGCAAGCGCTGCCGGATGTGAGGCGCTGTCAACGAGGCCGCTCCGCAAGCTCAAGAAGATGATGTTCAATCTGAGCGCAGTTCGTCTGGATGCCGAACGTGCCGATGCGGCGTTTTGCATTGCCGCCAATCGTCCGGCGAAGAGCAGGGTCCATCAGCCGGGCCATAGTGTCGGCGATGACATCGATCTTCTCGGGATCGCTGCAGACAAGCCCGTCGTATCCGTCAGATATCAGTTCGGCGGCGCCGTTCATTCCGGATGTAATGACCGGCAGGCCTGACGCCATTGCTTCGCTTGTGACAAGACTGCAGGTATCCCAGCGGGTCGGATGCAGGAATACATCGCAGGCTCTCATCAGCCTTCCGACATCGGAGACATGACCGAGGAACGTCACCTCGCTATTGGTCTCGTCAACAATTCGCTGGATGGTCCTGTCGGGTTTGCCTCCCGCAACAATCAGGCGCGCATTGGTCAATCCTCGCCGGTGCAAAAGAGTCAGTGCCTTGATCGAGACATCCGCGCCCTTCAACAGCAGGTTGTTGGCCACCATCAGAAATGCGGTCTGGTCCTTGCCGATATTCAGTTCCGCGCGATCTGCGTTTCGCGTGTCGGGATACCGGCTGGCATCGTAACGGGTTGTATCCACGCCATTGTGCACGATCGAAATTGTGCTTCGTGGGACATGATACCGGCGGATCATCATGTCGGCCACGAGTTGGGAGGCCGCGACGATCCTTCGGGCATTTCTCATCTGCTCGCTCTCCATCCAGTGCAATTGTATGCGGCGCCAGATGGCGCGGGGAGAAATCGCCGCGCGAACTCTGAGAGGCATGTCCGAAGCTGCAATGAAGCGGGATTCGCTGTGGAGCAGCGAACCGCAAGCAGGTTGATAAAGGTCGGCTTTCAGCGCTGTGCCGCTATCGTGGACAACGTCAGCGGCCAGGGTCTTCAAAAATTCGTCGATATGAACGGCGCGCGCACGAAGGCTGCCTGGATCCGTCAGCGAATGGACTGTTCCCGGAAAGTCTCGGCTTCGGTCGAGAAACGTCACGATGTGAACGTCGTGATTCCGCTTCGCGAGAAAGCGGGCGAGGCCATCGACCCAGACCTGTTCGCCGCCCAAGCTCGTGTCGAACTGTTCAATGGTCAGGGCAATGCGCATTTTGCGAGGAAGACTCGAAAGCGTGATATGACAACTTCTGCAGAACAATAAGCAGTTCAAATTATAGAGTATAACGCTGCAACTGGCGCTCAATTCACGGCGAACTATGATGCCCCCGAAATCCCATGTCCATATCGACGTTTCCAGCCTCCTGCATTGGACGGGTCCGGCAGTGGGAATGATGCGTGTTGAGCACGAAATGGCCGTTCGCGCCGGCTTTACGGCCGATGATGTTGACTTGTGTTACTATGATGTCGCGTCGAAGGCTTATCGGTCGCTGCAGGATCGTTATGCCCGCCAGCTTGTCGGCTGGTCGGCGCGGCTGGAACAGCCATCGCAAGCCCGAGCCGGCTGGCGGCGTCTGCTTCCGGATCGTGCGCGGGCGCTGATGGCGCTGGAGCGCCTGCGTCTGACGACCCGGTTTCAGCACGTTGCAGCTCTTGCGGACAAGTTGCAGCGTTTCTTGTTGTCTCTTCGCGCCCATCGCTTCCCGCTTGATGATGAGCAGGGGCGCAGGATTGATATCGTTCCGTTTGATCTCGCGCTTGGAGAAATTCTGACGCTGGGGCCGGACGATGTCATTCTCTCGATCGCATCGGACTGGTGGCAGAAGGATGCCAAAGCCATCATCGATCTGAAACGGAAGAGCGGCTTTCGGATTGCCGCGCTTTGCTACGATATCATCCCGCTGCGGTTTCCTCAGTTCTATGCAGCCGAGGATGTGGCTCGCTTCCGATCGTACTGGGAGCAGATGTTCGGTTTCGCCGATCTTGTCATCGTGAATGCCCGATGCATCGGCCGCGATATTCAGGACTACTGCAGCCGCGCGAAGATCGAAGTTCCTCGCATCGCTGTGGTTCCTCTTGGCTGCGATCCTGTTGTCGCGGGCCAGACGCAGTTGCAACCTCTCAGGCGTGATCTGGAGCCGGAGAGATATGTGCTCTATGTCAGCACGATCGAGCCCCGGAAGAATCATGCGTTGCTGATGCGGGTCTGGAAGCGGCTCGTGACGGATGGAGTTGTCGGAGCGAATAACTTCAAGCTGGTGTTTGTCGGGCGGCGCGGCTGGCTGACCGATCAGGTTCAGGCCGAAATCGATACGGGTGATTTCGCCGGCAAGCTGCTGCATATCGAAGATGCGGACGATCGGGAGCTTGCGTCGCTTTACGCGAATGCGGCGTTTTGTGTTTATCCCTCGCGATATGAGGGCTTCGGTCTTCCGGTTGTGGAGGCCTATGCGAGAGGCAAGGCTGTTCTGGTGTCAAACGGCGGGGCGCTCGCCGAACTGACGCGGGATGGTGGCCTGGACCCCGATGATGACGAGGCCTGGTATCGGGCGATAAGCGCCTTGATGACAGAGCCAGGCAAAATCCGAGATGCGCTCGCCAATGTTCAGGATGGAATCCGCAATCGCGGCTGGCCTGATGTTGTCGCCGACATGATGGCCTCGGCGAGATCGGTCTACACCCGCTCTGCCGGGTGACGGCACTCCTGCCAGAACAGCTTCAGCCGAAGCAACATGCTTCTGAGCCTGATTTTCAGCGGAACGGGACGCTGGCCGGCAAGAAGATCCAGAGCTGTTCTGGCGCCGCGATACTGTCCGAGCTGCAGGGCATTGGTCGCGGTTCCAAGAGCCCTGAGCAGAATCTGCCTGTCAATTTCATCGCCGGTCATGCCGAGGTCTTTGAGAGCGGTTCGATCAATCGGCGATGACGCATCGATATCATCCGGCCGGCCGGCGCGGCGGCGTTTTGCCAGTTCGACCGCCGCAAGTTCGGACAGGATGCGTTGTTCAAATCCGTCCCACGTCACTTGGTTTTCGTGAAGGCGATACCGGAGAAGAGGGGCGTCGAGATTCGCCATGTTGTCCGGTGCAGCCATGCGCAGCCACAGATCATAATCCTCACACCGCAGAAAAGCATTCCGGTAGTCCCCGGCACGGCGCACGGACTCGGCGCGCATCATCGCGCTTGGATGAATGATGCAGCTTCGTTGCAGGAGGGCGCGATGGATTTCGGCGGGGGCCGTTTCATAATGCAACTCGCCGATCGTGTCGCCGTCTTGATTGATGAGCGAGGCGGCTGTTCCCAGAACGGCGATGGCGGGATTTCTCTCGAATTCCCGGACCTGACGCGCGAAGCGGTCGGGTTCGCAGATATCATCGGCATCCATCCGGGCAATGAGCTTGCCGCGTGCATGTGCGATGCCGAAGTTGAGCGCGCCGATAATGCCGCGCTCGGTGTTGTGAAGCAGAATCACCCGGCTGTCGGAAGCGCAGTAGCTCTGGCAAATGGCGGCGCTGTCATCCTGCGAGAAGTCGTCAATCAAAAGCAGTTCGAAATCGCTGAATGTCTGTTCGAGGATGCTGTCGATGGCTTCGCGCAGAAACTGCCGTGCGTCCCGTACCGGCATGACAACGCTCACAAGGGGTGGTGCCACGTCATGCATTCACGGTGTTCGCTTCTGAAGCTTGTCTGGATTCAGATCAGGTCAGGCCGACCGTTCGCGCCGCTGTTCCGGATGCAGCACCCTTCCACTTAGCGGATCGGGCCGAGGCGGGCAACGGCCTGCATCAATCCTGAAGTCCGGATTTTCTGCTATAAGCACCGCTGCGCGAGGCCTCGGCCATCCTGATGAGTTTGAGATTGGGCGCGCTAACAATCTGGGAGAGCAAGAACAACCATGCCCGATGACGTCCACACTTCGACCGGTATCTTCGACATTCCCGCGATCGCGAAATCGCTGCCGGATACGGCAAAGACCCTGCTGGTCGACAAGTATCTGACCGACCGCGAGCAGGCGAGTGCCCGCGTGTTCCGGGTCTATCGCCCGACGCCGCCGCATTATCATGCGACCTGCGATGAGTATCTCTATGTGGTTTCGGGCCGGGGCACCTTCTGGATGAAGGATGCGGCGACCAAGGCCGAGTTCGGCCCCGGTCAACTGCTGTTCTTCGAGCGCGGGACTGTCCACGCCATGCCCGAGCTATACGAAGAGCCGGTCGTGTTCCTGTCGATCGATACGCCGCGGCGCAATCCAACCGACATCATCTTCGTCGATCCGAATGACGGATCGCCCGCCACCTTCATGGCGCGTAACGCGGAATAGCTGAATCCCGAACGGGCGCGCTGGCCTCAGCTCTCGACAGTGAACTGCAGGCCAGCGTGATCGGTCAGCCGCTTGATCAGCCGGTCGCCGAGCGCTGCGCCCGGCGTCCAGATGCCGCCTGCGACATCCTTCGCCTCGCGCACCAGACAGACGGCGCTCTCTCCGATCATCTTGGAGGTGGAGCCGTAACCCGGATCGCGATCGCCCTTGACCGAAGCGCGGATTTGCTTGCCGTCGGGCGTGAGACCCACAAACAGGATGTCGTACATTCCGTTTTCGCGCTCTTCCTTTGACGGGCCTTCGCCCGGCTTGGGTCCGCCCGGTCCGCCCATGGAGGCATTGGCGCCGACAATGGCCTTGGCCATGGCTTCGCCTTTCTCTCCGGGGCCGGCGAGCATCATCTCGTCGTAAACGAACTCCTTGCCGTACGGGAATCCCATCAGGAGATTTGAGCGGTGCACGTTGCGCGTGTTGATGGTCGCCATCACAAACGGCGCGACCCACATGCCCAGATCGTCATCGTGCAGCGGCTTGTTGCCCGGGGGCTGTTTTGGGCCTTCGAAGCCCGGCGTCAGTGCGAAGGGATTCTTCAGGAGCGGCACGATGCTGAGGTCCTTTGCTGCCGCAGCGTAAGTCGCCTTCAGGCTTGCGGCGGTGCCGCCGGAGAACGTACCTTTCATCTTGCGGACGCGGCCTTTCACCACTGGACACGCCGCGCCGAATTGTGCCTTCGCTGCATTTTGCAAGAAGAACACGCCAAGTTCGAACGGGATCGAGTCGAAGCCGCAGGAGAACAGGATGCGCGCGCCGCTCGCTTGCGCGGTTGCGAGGTGCGCGTCGATCATCTGCCGCATCCATGCGGGTTCGCCGCAAAGATCGAGATAGTCGGTGCCGGACGCAGCGCAGGCGGCCACGAGGTCTGAGCCGTAAAGCTGGTAGGGGCCGACAGTGGTGAGGATCGCCTTGGCCTGACCCACCATCGCCTTGAGCGACGCAGGATCGCTGGCGTCGGCCTCGATCAGCGGCGTGTCCTTCGGCGCGCCGATTTCGTCGCGCACCGCCGCGAGCTTGTCGCGGCTGCGGCCGGCCATCGCCCATGTCAGGCCGCTGCCCGCGCCATACTGCGCGGCGAGATATTCGGCGACAAGTTTGCCAGTGAAGCCGCTTGCACCGTACACAACGATATCGAATTTCGGTTGGGCCATCGCGACCTCCTGTTTTGCCGCCGGCTTACGCCAGCAATTTCCTCAGTTCAGCTTTCGCCACTTTTTCAAGCGTCGAACGCGGCATATCGTCAACCAGCCGCACCTCGCGCGGCACTTTGAAGTCGGCCAGCGCGTTCTTGCAGGCACGCAGGATGTCGTCATGAAGCGTCGGCGGTGCGCCGTCGAGGCCGTTTGCCGGAATGACGAACACCACCGGCACCTCGTCCAGCATCGGATGCTTTTTTGCAACCACCGCCGCCTCGCGGACACCGGCTACCGTAATGACCACCTGCTCGATTTCGGATGCGGCGACGTTCTCGCCGCCGACCTTGAGCATGTCCTTGGCGCGGTCGCCGAAGCGGATGAAGCCGTTCTCCAGAATTTTCACGCGGTCGCCGGTGATGAAATAGCCGTGCGCGTCGAAGCTGTCGCGGGTCGCCGTCTCGTTGTGCAGATATTCCTTGAACAGCGACAGGCCGGGTGTCCCCCGGATCAGAAGGTCGCCGGTTTCGCCGACGGCCACAGGCGCGCCATTCTCATCCACCACGCGGATGTCGTATTCGGGGGCGGGGCGGCCGATGGCGAGCGGAATGTTTGGCTGATTGGGTTCGCCGACAATGCCATGGGTGATGGTTTCGGTCATGCCCCACCAGCCGATGGTCTTTACGCCGAAGACCTTGTCGGTGGGCGGCTCGCAGATCGCGCTGCCCCACAGCCTGAAGTGATGGTTCTTCGGCACTTCGCGCTCCATCAGCGCCTTGACGCAGAACGGCACCAGCGACGTCCATGTGCTGCGATGTTCCAGCGCCGTGCTCCAGAACCGGCTTGCTGAAAAGCGCGGCTGGATCACTGCCGTACAGCCGACCCACAGCGAGGCCAGCATGGAATAAGCCAGCGCATTGGTGTGGAACAGCGGAAGATAGATCTGGTGAACATCCTCGGGCCGCAGTTCCTGATGTACCGCATTGATCTTCGCGCCCCACAACGCGTTGGCATGAGTCCACAGCACCGCCTTGGGCCGCGATGTGGTGCCCGACGTATATTGCACACTGCACGACGTATAAGGATCGGCGGGGCGTCGTGGGCGGTCGGCGCTGCTGGCGAACAGGGATTCGAACGATTCAGATTTCGGCGGTTTGTATCCTTGCGCGGCGGCGGCGCCCGCATCGTGCGAAATTACGGCCAGCCAGCGCAGGTTGCGGCAATTGCTCGCGATCAGTTCGGCATAGGCGGGCTGGGTGATGGCTGCGACCGCGCCGCAATGGCCGGCGAAGTATTCCATCTCGGCGGGAGCGGAGCGGGTGTTGGTGGTGACGGCAATGGCCCCGAGTTCAACGCAGGCGAACCATGTCAACAGCATCTCGATGCAGTTATCGAGATGGATCAGCACGCATTCGCCGCGTTGGATGCCGCGTGCCTGAAGGCCCGCCGCCAGCGCGCCGACGCGCTCATGTAATTCGCCATAGGTCCAGGGGCGCGCCGGAGCATCGAACGGAGCCCAGATCAGGAAGGGATGATCGCGCCGAGTTTCGGCGCGCAGCCGCAGCAGCCACGGCACATCGAGACCTGCGAAGGGACCGGCGTAATCCTTTAAGGCGTGGCCCGGTGCCAGATTTGCTAACGCCATGTTTTCTCCCGTCCCGCTTGTTGGCTGCGGGTTGGCAATTGCTTGTCTGACGGGGAGCATAGAGTCAACGGGGCAGCCCGGTCATGGCCTTATGCAGGCGATAACGTCACGCGCAACCCGTCCTTCGGCTTGGGAATCGGCCACATCTGCCATGCGGGGATATAACCCGGCTCCAAAGAGACCTTGAGGTTCTGCAGGAAATGGAACGTGAAGCACTTCGCCTGCATGTAGGCGAAGTGCAGCCCGATGCACATATGCGCGCCGCCGCTGAACGGAATGAATGCGAAGCGATGCCGCGCGCGCTGCGCTTCATCGGTGAAGCGAAGCGGATCGAATGTCTCGGGATCGGGCCAGTGCTCGCTCATATGATGCGTGAACAGCGGGTTCATGCTCACCAGCGTCCCGGCTGGAATGTCATAGCCCTTGAAACTGAAATCGCGGGTCGCGCGGCGCGGGATCGATGGCACCGGCGGCTTCATCCGCATCGCTTCCTTAAACGCCATTTCGGTGAGCGGCATGGCGTCGAGCTTCTCAAACGGCAAGGGATCGCCCGGCGCGCTGCCGAGCGACGCCACTTCATCGCGCAGCCGCGCCTGCCACTCCGGATGCGCCGCGAGCATCGACACAAACGATGTCAGCGATGAGGTCAGCGTGTCGTGCGCGGCCATGATCAGGAAGCTCATATGATCGACGATATCCTGCGTCGAGAGCAGCGCGCCATCTTCATGGGTGGCGTGACACAATTGCGAGAACAGGTCGTCGCCGCTGTTTTCGCGGCGAAGCGGAATCTGCTGCGAGAAATAGGCCACGATGCACTCGCGGCCCCTGACGCCGCGCGCCATCTGCGTTCCGGGCCAGGGCTGGCGGATCACCGCGACGGACGCCGCGATCATATCGACGAATGCGCGTGTGACCTCTTCGACCGCGGGGCCGATACCCGTGCCGAGAAACGAGGTCGCGGCGAGGTCGAGGGTCAGTTGCTTCATCGCCGGATAGAACAGCATGGGGCCGGGCGCCTCACGCCACTGATCCACGCGCGCCGCGATGCCTGTATCGAGCTGGGCGAGATAGTTCTTCATCGGGCCCGCCTTGAACGCGACCGACATGGCGCGGCGATGCAGGCGATGCTCCTCGAAATCGAGCAGCATCAGTCCGCGCGGAAACAGGCGTCCGAGAATGGTTTCCCATCCGTTGGTCGATGAGAACAGCTTGGTCTGGTCCAGCAACATGAATTCGTTGGCGTCCGGCCCGAGCAGCGAGACGCTGGTTTCGCCAAGAACCCGCGAGCGATAAATCAGCCCGTACTTCCGGGCCATGGCGTCCACTTCGCCTCTCGGATCGGCAAGCACGCTCAGCGTGCGTCCGATCAGCGGCCAGCCTTCGTCGCCGGGAATGTGCGCGAGCTTCGCACGGTCCACCATGAGCGGTGCTTTGACCCCGGCCGGTGATGTCAGGCTTTGAAGTGACATGGCGCTTCCCTGGAAAAACCCGGGGAATTATTGCCGAGTTGGCTGACGCGAACAACACAGATCGCTGCCGGTTCGGGCAGTTGTGATGATGCGCTGCAATCAGTGGCTTACGCCGGAACGATGGTCTTGCCGATGGGCCATAGTGCGATGGCGCCGAGCTTCAGATGTGCCCATGCGAAGGGAATGCCGATGATCGTGATCGCCAGCAGCAAGGCTGTGATGAGATGACCGAGCGCCAGCCACCATCCGGCGAGGATCAGCCAGATCAGGTTGCCGATGAATCCGAAAATGCCGGTCCCGAAATCGCGTTCTCCGATGTAGATCTCGCGCGAGACGGCTTTCTGGCCGAACGGAAACAGCGTGTAGATGGCAATATTCCAGGCGCCGCGCGCCCATGGAATGCCGATGATGGTGATCGCCATGATGACGGCGGCAATCGCCCAGCCCAGCGCCATCCAGAAGCCGCCAAGGACGACCCACAAGACATTGAGCATAAAGGAGACGGGAGACATCGGAACTCCTGCGCTGAAGCGGGTTTAACTCACTGTACCACCTTTGCGGCGACACGGCGGTGAAAACGGTGTGTAACATATTCGAGATAGCCAATCCGGCATGGGGACCCATATAGAGAGAGCATCAAGGAGATTCGAAATGCTCAAACTGGATTTCAAGGCCGGCCTCGCCGCTGCGGCCATTGCCGCGCTGGCGATCACGCTCGGCTCGGCAGCACCCGCGCGGGCCGATGCGCCGTTCTGTTCGGAAAACTACAGCCGCGCCGGGCAGGGCCGGGTTTGTGCCTATTACACCTATGAACAATGCCGTCAGGCGACCAGCGGTGTTGGCGGCTCGTGCAGCGCGAATGCGTGGTATCAGCCTTACGGATATGGCGAACCTGCTCCGCGCCGCTATCGCAGGCATCGGCATTATCGCTGAGACGATTCCGTGCGGACACGGGACAGGGCCGGCGTGACCTGGTTGCGCCGGCTTTTGTTTGCGGCAGACCCGAACCCGTCTTGCTGGCAGCTCGTATTTTTGGAACGCTGGGTTGATCACGCGCACGGAGGAGCGGGCGCAAGGGCACTGGCATGAGCGGATCGAACAACCAGATGACGGGCGATCGCGGGGACGACGCGTTCTACAGATCTATGCCGGTGTTTCGCGGATTCGCCAATCTGATGGATCCGGAACTGTATCGGCCTGTACCCGATGGCTGGCTGATCGGTGTCGCCGACATCGTGCAGTCGACCCAGGCGATTGCCGACAATCGCTACAAGGCGGTCAACATGGCGGGGGCCTCGGTGATCGCGTCTGTCACGAACGCGCTGGAGAACCGCGATTTTCCATTTGCGTTCGGCGGCGACGGCGCAAGTTTCGCGGTCTCAAAGCAGGATGCGGAGCTTGCGCGTGAGGCTCTGGCCGCCACCGCGACGTGGGTGAAGGAAGATCTCGATCTTTCCTTGCGTGTTGCACTGGTCCCGATCGAAGCGATCCGTGCACAGGGATTGGACGTCCGCGTGGCGCGTTATGCGGCCTCGCCACATGTGTCCTACGCGATGTTCTCCGGCGGCGGATTGGCATGGGCGGAAGCCGCGATGAAGCGCGGCGAATTTGCGGTCCCGATGGCTCCTCCGGGGGCGCATCCTGATCTCACCGGGCTGTCGTGCCGGTTCTCGGAAATGCCCGCCGAGCGCGGGCTGATCCTGTCCGTGTTGATCGTGCCGGGTGCGTCGTCGGACAGTGCCGCTTTTCGCCACCTGATCGAAGATGTGGTGACGCTGGTTGAAAAAAGTCCCGGCGCGGGACGGCCGGTGCCGTCATCAGGCCCGCGCTTGCGCTGGCCGACACCGGGAGCGAATTTCGAAGCGATGACCCAGCGCGGCGGCCCGCTGTTTGTCCGCCGCCTCGGTGTTCATGCCTGGACGCTGTTTGCCTATCTGCTGTTTCGTCTCAACATTCCCGCAGGCGGGTTCGTCCCAAAGATCTATATGCAGCAGGTGGTCGAGAATTCCGACTTCCGGAAATATGACGATGGACTGCGCATGGTGCTGGATTGCAGACCCGAATTGGCCGACGCTCTGGAGGAGCGCCTTGCGGCCGCGGCTGCCGCAGGCACGGCGCGTTACGGCCTGCATCGGCAGGACGCGGCTATGATGACCTGTTTTACGCTGTCGGTGTCGCGGCCCGATCATTTCCATTTTGTCGATGGTGCGCGGGGCGGTTATGCCTCGGCGGCGACCGCGCTGAAAGCCACGCTGAACTGAGTGGCGCCCTGCGGCGGTGATTGAAAAGAGGGGCGGAAAACGGCACCATCGCCCGGCGCGGCCCCGCGCATTCATTCTTCAGCAGGTCAGAATGGGCCGGATCAGCGTCAGGAGCGGGCGATTGCGGCATGCGATGCCGGGGATCGCGCTCGGCCTGTTCGCTGTGGTCGTGTGCCTCGATCCGGCGCGTGGCAGCAGCAATGACGATGACGCGGCGGCAAGCCCGAGACAGCCGAACGTCTATCTGGATTACAGCACACAATATACGAGTGTGCCGCCCAACACGCTGGCCGTCGGTTTCAGGAGCTTTGTCTCGCCGATTCCGGTGGCGGCGCAGGTCGTGACGCTGAATGCTCCTCTGACAGTGGATGTGACCGAACGGCTCTCTCTTTATGGCGGCATCAGCGCCAGCACCTCGCGCAGCGATTTGACGTCATGGTCGTCGATGACGCTGGATAGCTGGAATGTCGGGTTCAATGCCGACGTCATCCAGCAGGACAGCAAGACCGTGACGGTGATCTCGACTCTGACACGGTCGATCAGCGGTGCGCCGGGGCTGGGCTCGACATCGAACCAGACGGTGGTCGAACTCGATTACGGACTTGATGAAGATCAGACGCGAGGCCTGCTCGCGGGAGCCCGCTTGACGGCGGTGTGGGTGGATTCGGCGCTTGCAAAAGTCGAGCCGGCCTTTGTCGGTTATCTCGGCGGCTACTATCAATGGGATAACAACTGGAAATTGTCGGGCCGCTTCGGCATCCAGAGCTTCGGGGGCGCGCAACTCGCTGGCGGGGTCATCAGGGCGAAGGCATTTACCCAGCCGACCATCAGGTTCGATCTGGATCGAATGGATGACAACGGCAACCGCTTGTTCGGTGCGACGGTCGAGGTCGCGTGGACGCCCGATCCGCTTGTCCAGTTTACTCTGCGGACGCCGCTCTACGCGGTGCGCAACTGAAATTTGCGGCGGATGAGTGAAGATTGCCGGGAGGATGGAGCATGGAAATTCACGGAGCGAAGCAGCGCCTCGATGTGAAAGGTTCGGATCTTTCGGGATCGAGCTTTGAGGATGTCAACATGTCGGGGTGCACGATGCATGACATCAACCTCAGCGGCTTGCGGATCGATTACACCAATCTGGCAGGGCTGCACGTCAACAATGCAAATATGGCCGGGGCATGCTTCACCGATTGCCGCATTGAGGGCATGACCATCAACGGCATCAAGGTTGAAGACATGCTGGCGGCTTACAATCGCTAGCCCAAGCCACCATTGAGGAATGGATTGGTGGCGCGTTCATGGCCGAAGTTCGAGCCGGGGCCATGGCCGCAGATGAAGCCGACATCGTCGCCGAGCGGCAGCAATTTGTCGTTGATCGAGCGGATCAGCGTGCCGTGATCGCCGCCGGGCAGGTCCGTGCGCCCGACCGAGCCGTTGAACAACACATCGCCGACGATGGCAAAGCGCATGTCCTTGTTGAAGAATGTCACGCTGCCCGGTGAATGTCCCGGCGTGTGATAGACGTCGAACACAAGGTCGCCGATCTTGAGCTGGTCGCCTTCGTTCAGCCAGCGATCCGGCGCAAAATTGCGCACGCCGGTCATGCCGAAATTGGCGCCGCTCGCGACCACGTTGTCGAGCAGGTATTTGTCGGCGACATGGGGGCCGATGATCGGCACCTTCAATTGGTCGCGAAGCTCCGCCGCACCGCCGACGTGATCGATATGGCCGTGGGTGATCCAGATCTCGTCGACCGTGATGCCGGCCTGTTCGATCCCGGCCAGGATGTCCGGAACGTCGCCGCCCGGGTCGATCACAACCCCATGCATGGTCGCGGCATTCCATAGCAGAGTGCAATTCTGCTGAAACGGAGAAACCGGCACGATCAGGGCACCGGCTTTCGCGGGTTCCTTAGGGGCTTGCTTTGATTCATCTGTCATGCGGCCACAATGCTGATTTTTTGCGCCGCGCCAAGCGGATTCATGCAAGCCCGTCATTCCGGGGCGCGAGCTCTTGCGAGCGAACCCGGAATCTCGCGGTTGTGTCCGATGATCTTTTCGAGATTCCGGATCATCGCGCGAAGGGCGCGATGTCCGGAATGACGTACAGGCGAGAGAAGTGGCCCGGACAGTGGTCAGGCCACGCGCAGGCTGCGCAGTGTCTTGGGACCCAGTTTTCCGAACGGTTCCGGCCGGCCGATGCCAAAGCCCTGCGCGTAATCCACGCCGATTTCGCGCAATGCCTCGATGGTGGCATCGTCCTCGACGAACTCGGCGATGGTTTGCTTGCCCATGACTTTGCCGATCCGGCAGATCATTTCCACCATGGCGCGGTCAATCGGATCGTCGAGCATGTCCTTGACGAAGCTGCCGTCGATCTTGAGGTAGTTGACCGGCAAATGCTTCAGATAGCCGAATGACGACATGCCGCTGCCGAAATCGTCCAGCGAGAACCGGCATCCCAGCTGCTGCAACACACCGATGAAGCGGTTGGCGTTGTCGAGATTGGCGATGGCGCTGGTTTCAGTGATTTCGAAGCAGATCATCGACGGCGGGATGTTATACCGCATGAGTTTTTCGCGGACGTAGTCGGTAAAGCCTTCGTCGTTGAAGGTCGCGCCTGACAGATTGATGGCGCAGGTGGCGATCGGCGATGTGCTGTGCCGGATACGGCTGGCGATAATTTCGAATGCGTGTTGAACAACCCAGCGGTCGATCAGCGGCATCAAGCCATAACGTTCCGCAGCCGGAATGAAATCGCCCGGAGGCACCAGATTGCCGTCCTTGTCACGCAGGCGAAGCAGCAGTTCGATATGCGATCCGCTGCTTCCGATCTCGTGGAGAGCCGCGATGTTCTGAGCGTAAAGGCAGAACCGCTCCTCTTCCAAAGCGTCATGAATACGCTGGACCCATGCCATTTCGCCGAAGCGATGCAGCAATTCCGTGTCGCTCGGATTGTGAATCTGAATCCGGTTGCGGCCCTTTTCCTTGGCGAGATAGCAGGCGAGGTCGGCGGTGCGGAGGGTTTCATCCTTGGTTGCGCGGTCGTGAATCTGCACCAGGCCGATGCTGGCGGTAATCGTGAAAGAGCTTCCGTTCCAGACGAAATTGAGATCCTGCACGGTCTGCCGCAGCCGCTCCGCGACAATGGCCGCCCGTTCGAGATCGCCGTGTTCGAGCAGGATTGCGAATTCGTCGCCGCCCAGCCGCGCAAGCAGGTCGTCGACGCGCAAATGAAGTTGGAGCATTTCGGCGACCTCGCACAGCAGCTTGTCGCCGGCGGCATGGCCGCAGGTATCGTTGATGATCTTGAACTGGTCGAGATCGAGGAACATCAGCGCATAAGGAGAATTCTCATGACGCCCCTGCGCCTGCAGGGCCTTTTCGAGACGGTGTTCGAACTCGCGGCGATTGGCGAGCTTGGTGAGGCTGTCGTGCGAGGCCTGCCATGACAGCCGCGCGATGTATTTCTTTTCGCTGGTCATATCGTGCAGCACCAGCACGGCGCCGGCCACCTCGCCATCCTTATAGAGCGGCGTTCCGGTCATGGAGACGGCGACGGTTGTGGAATCCGGCCGCTGCAGCAATTGTGGCCGCGTTGTCGTGGGAAGATCCCCGCCCCGCAGGATCTGTCCGAATTGACTTTCGCGCTGCTGACCGGTTTCTTCATCGAGAAGGCGGAATAGCGAGTCGATCGGAAGTCCCTTTGCGGAAAGAGCGCGGCGCGCCACCAGTGCTTCGGCGGCGGGATTCATATAGTCGACATTGCCTTGCGCGTCGGTGCTGATAACGCCGTCGCCGATGGCGGCGAGGGTAATCTGGGCGCGCTCCTTCTCGTTACGCAAGGCGTGAACGAAACGGCGACGCTGCGCCAGAAAATGGCGGGTCATCATCAACAGCAGACCGACCAGCAGTCCGGCTGTGAAAAGGTTGGCGATGGTCAGGGCAATTTTGACCTGACGCGAACCGTTGCCGAGGCTCTCGGCGAAGCTCATCGCCTCGGGTGAAAAGCGGGTGTTGAAGTGATCGATCCGATCGCGCAACGAATTCAGTTGCTGCGAGGAAACGACGGTGCCGTTCTGTTCGGTTTGAATTTGCTTCGCGAGCTCGATGAGTTCATCGAGCATTGGATCAGTGTTGATCCAGTGCGTGATCGCTTTCTTGAATGGCGGCAGCTCGCGGAAATAGCGATACAGCCAGATCATGCCGTCGACGTCTTCGAGGTGATTGCCGCCCTGCAGAAAGCCGGCGCGTGCGGCTTCGATATCCGGTACTTTCTTTTCCAGCGCGATGCGCGCGGCCCGGTCGCCGAGCGGAATGGCGATGGCTTTTTCATATTGCTCGAAGTAGCGGTCGTCGCCGGTTTCGCCATAGAGCGAAAGATAGTGAATCGCGTCCTTCTGGCCCTTCGACCACAGGCTTTCGCCGCCGACATAGGCGCGAACCGAGGAAAGGATGCTCAGGCTGGTTCCGGCAAGAAAGGCTTGCAGCAGGACAATGGCAACGAAGGGCGAGACCAGCCGCAGCAGGCGCATTCTTGCGGATAAGAAATTGAATTTCATCGGACGCTATAGGCCCCCGGCCTGCTTAACGTGAATTCCCTGTTGTGTTCTCATGACCAGTCGCACTGGACGATCTGAGCCGTCCTGGATGCGCGGTTCAAACACTGACGGCATCTGATTAAGGAGCGACGAATGCCGCGGCGGTCGGTCGCACAACCGGAAGTTGGCGTGAATCGCCGGTAAAGATTTGAGAGCGATTTATAATCACGGGGGCCGGCGCCAGCGCGGCGGGGAGTCGTATTCTATAACAGAATCATATGATTACAGGGATATTGAGGGCGGGCGCAGGCCGGTCGAGAGCCGCTCCCGCCAGCGGGAGCGGCTGCAACTTTATCGTTTGGTCTGGGCCTTCAGCGTGTCCTCGACGGCGCGGTCGAAAGAGGAAGTCTTGGCGGGCGCGGTTTTGCGTTTCGCTTCGGTGACGAAGGCGTCACGCTTTTGCACCAGCGCGGCGAGCTTCTCGTTCAGCGCCTTGCGTGCCTGGGTGCGCCGGTCGAGTTCAGCCTTGCGCTGCTCGGGCGAAAGCTTGCGCAACTCATCTGGCAGTTCATCGTCCTTGACGCTGCCGAGTGTTGCGCGTCCCGACGCAACCGCGCTCACCAGATCGCCGTCGCCGGTGACCGCCTCTGAAGAGATCTTTGAGCGCTTGTTGAGATAGCTCGCCATGTCGGACGCAGATGCCGGTGCCGCGGCCGCAACCTGGGACAGTTGCCGGGTCTTTTCTTCCACGCGCTTCTGCTGCGTCTGCGGTCCGTATGGAATGACGGTGCCGTTGATCTCCTTCTGCAGGATGATGATGTCGTCGTCGTAGGGTGTCTCGATCACCACAAGCTCGCCGCCATCCTGCGGAATCGGAATGAAGCGGCCGTCGCCGCGCTGGGCGATGTCCTGCCAGACCCGCTCAGTATCGCGCGCGCTGCCCGCGAGCACGGCATTGACCACGATGTCGCGCTGTTTCGCGACCACCAGCGTTTTGGGATATTTGGTGTCCTGTGCGTAATCCATGTGCGGCGGTGCATCGCCGACCAGAAACACGATGCGCCGGACATCGTTGCCCTTGGTCCATTGCAGCTTGTTCACAGCAACATCGAGTGCTTCGTTGACGCTTTCCGGCCAGTCGCCGCCGCCGCGTGCTTTCAGTTCCAGCAGGTTGGCATAGATGTCCTGAATGTCGGTGGTGAGATCGAAGGTCTTGGTAACGTACTCGTCGCCGATATCGCGATAGGCGACGAGTCCGATCCTGATATCCGCGTCAGGATTGGTATCGACGACACTGGTTGCGATCGACCAGATCTTGCGCTTGGCCCCTTCCAGCAATCCGCCCATCGAGCCGGTGGTGTCGAGCACGAAAGCCACTTCGACGGTCGGTCTGGCGACAGCCTGCGAGAGCGTCGAGGTAATCGGCAATGCGAGAAGGGCGAGCGCGAAAGTGCGTCCATTCGATTTGAATCTGTCGGTGATGCGTGATGACATTTCCCCTCCAAGGGCAAACAGTGTTGCTCCCAGCGGAACTCATGGTTCCCGTGCCTCGCGGCGTCTCGGGGTCCGAATTGTGTCGTGCCGGGTACGCTTTTGGGGCTGAGGGGCCTTTGCTTTTCTGCTACCTTCACCGGAATCATGAATTCACCATTCCGCCCCATCGAGCCGGGATTGCCGCCGGATCGCCGCCAGTCCGACACAGCGCTCGCGGTCGCGCGCGGCACGTCCAGGTTTATGAGATCGCTGGGCTTTTCCTGCGTCAGCGAGTTGACGCTGCCGTCCGGCCGGCGCGCCGATCTGGTGGCGATGAATCCGCGCGGCGACATCTGGATCGTCGAGATCAAATCGTCGCTGGAAGATTTGCGCGCCGATCAAAAGTGGCAGGACTACCGGATGCACTGCGACCGGCTGTTCTTCGCCTTCACGCAGGATCTGCCGTGCGAATTGTTTCCGCCGGAGACGGGGCTGATCGTCGCCGATGCTTACGGCGCACACTTGCATTGCGAGGCGCCCGAACATCGGCTCCCCGCGGCAACGCGAAAATCGATGATGATCAGTTTCGGCTTGCTGGCGGCGCAGCGCATTGGCCGTCTCGCTGACCCGCAAGGTTATCCAGGCATCGGCGAATAGCTGCTGCTGTTGCCGCCGCGAATAGAGCCCAAGACGACATTGTCCATGCGGGTCAACGCAGTTTCGAACATCGCGAATGCGGTCTGCGCGCCTTTGACAACGCCCGCAAGATCGCCTTGCGCGGCAGGATGCGTTTCAAGCACGGTCAGGAAGCTCGGCCAGAATCGTTTTCCGAAACCATGACGCAGATAGGCAGTTGCGTTCATCGCTTCTGAATCAGGGTGTTCCGCAAGGCGCGCAAGCATGACCCGCGCGCCCATGCGCGAAGCTTCCAGCACATAGACGGCGCCAAGCATTTCCGCGACCGATGAGAAATCGGGTGCGGGTTGCGGATCGCATGTGATGTTCAGCGTATCGAGATCGCGCTGCAGTGCCGGCGTGCGGATGCGCAGATTCCAGTCCGGCAAGGTGGTTTCGATCCCGGCCGCTTCCAATGCGGCTTCGAGCGGGAACAACGCTTGTGCCTGGCTGCGCAGAAAGCCTTCGTAATAGACCGGAAAGGCGAGATCGAGTTTTTCCAGCGCAGCATCGAGGCGGCTGTGCGAATGGCAAGTGGCTTCGCGGATGAGAGTGCGGCGGACATGATGGTTTCGCCTTCGGTCCTGCGTGGTCGCGCTTGCTTACATGACCACAATCTCGCGCGATGGAACGAACGGTTCAAGCAAGGTTGCGACGTAGTTGCGCGTCACCTGAACGGGATAGGCCTCGCGCCTGCGAACGGTGATACGCGGAGCGCGCAAGCTCGTCCCTTGCGGCCAGTCGATACGATAATCTTCCACCAGGCCGAACTGCTTGGTGACTTCGAGGCGGGACGAGATTTCGAGATGTCGCGCTTTTCGCATCGGCTGATTGCGGCGGATGCCGCTCCCTTTCTGATGGTCCTGCGGCGATAACGCAGTCCCGATCAGAAAAGTTCCGCCGGATCGCGGGCCGGATTAGCGCGGCGCGCGCTTGGCCAGGATTCGCTGCAGCGTGCGGCGATGCATATTCAGGCGCCGTGCCGTCTCCGACACGTTGCGATTGCACATTTCATAAATGCGCTGGATGTGTTCCCAGCGGACCCGGTCGGCTGACATCGGATTCTGCGGAAGCTGTGACTTGTCGTTGCTGATGGCGAGCAGCGCCGCGACGACGTCATCGGCATCGGCGGGCTTCGAGAGATAATCGACCGCGCCCATCTTCACGGCAGTGACAGCGGTGGCGATGTTGCCATAGCCCGTCAGCACGATCGCGCGGGCATCGGGGCGCTGACGCTTCAGCGCTGAAACAACATCGAGACCGTTTCCGTCGCCGAGCCGTAAATCCACCACCGCGAAAGCGGGAGGGGTCTGGCCGATGTGATGCAGTCCGTCGGACACATTGTCGCAGGTGCTCACCGCGAAGCCGCGGGTCTCCATGGCGCGCGCCAGACGGTCGAGAAATGCCTTGTCGTCCTCGACAATCAGCAGAGAACGATCGGTAATCTCGGTCAAATCGGCAGCTGCGGTCACGGCTTTTCACCTCCTGATGTGTTGCCATAGATATGGCGCGTCAATGGGGCGATGCCAAGGCCGGGGGTGTGGATGGCCGGTCCAAAAGGTCTTTCGGTCGCACCGCAGACGCGACTTAAGGCAGCATTGCTGACGGAACTTCCGAGCTTTCAAAACTGCTTCGGGGCCAGACGATTGTCACGATGGCGCCGTGGTCGGGGAAGGTGCGGTTGTTGAACGACACCCGCGCCCCGGTCCGCTCCAGCAGCGTGCGGGCAATGAAAACGCCGAGACCGAGACCGCCACCCGTATCGCCCGTGCGTCGCCGGGTGAGATAGGGTTCGCCGATCCGCTTGAGAATATCCGGCGCAATGCCCGGCCCGTCGTCGGAAATGATGATCTCGACCGTGTCCGTATTCCACCACGCATTTACTTCGACGCGCTCGCGCGCGAAATCGACCGCGTTCTCCAGAATGTTGCCGACGCCGTAAAGAATCGCCGGATTGCGCATCCCCACCGGTTCGGCGTCCTGCGCCAGTGCGATACGCACCTTGATGGCGATGCCGAAATCACGATGCGGCGCGACGGTCTCCTCAATCAGGGTCGAAAGCGGCATCCGGTCGAACGGCGCGCCCTGTGACGACAGCTGCGTGATCTTTGCGAGAATCTCGCGGCAACGCTGCGCCTGTTCGCGTAATGTGCGCAGATCGCCGCGCGCATGTTCATCCAGCCCTTTTGCTTCGATGGATTGCTCCAGTTCGCGTGAAATCAGGAAAATGGTGGAGAGCGGCGTGCCGAGCTCATGGGCGGCTGCCGCTGCGAGGCCGTCGATCTGGGTCAGGTGCTGTTCACGCGTCAGCACCAGTTCGGTTGCCGCCAGCGCGTCCGACAGCTTGCGGGCTTCCTCGGTGACCTGAAATGCGTAGAGGCTGGTGACACCGATCGCCAGCACGATCGAAAGCCACACGGCGATCATGTAGGTTGCCGGCAGCACCAGCGGCTCGTCGCCATTCCATGGCAGCGGAAGGTGATAAAATCCCAGCCCCGTTGCGCAGGCTGCGGCGAAAATGCCGAGCGCCAGGGTGATCCGGGTCGGCAGCGCCGTCGCCGAAATCAGGACGGGGGCCAGGAAAAGGAATGAAAACGGATTCTGCAGGCCGCCTGTGAGAAACAGCAGCGCCGCAAGTTCCGTGATGTTCAAGGTCAGGAGGGCAGCCGCGTAACGGGGCGCCAGACGGTGGACCGGATTGAACCTGATCTGCAGCACGAGGTTCAGGAGCGACGAGAAGCCGATGATCACCACGCAGGGAATGACCGGGACTTCGAAATCGAGTCCTTCGGAGACGATAAAGATCGTCGCCAACTGCCCAAGCACCGCCAGCCACCGCAGCCGCAGGATGGTGTCGAGGCGCACATAGCGGCGCGGGTGGCGGAAGTCGGGCATGATATCTGTCATCGGTTCTTCTTAGCGTCCGGCCTCGCCGATCACAAACCGGGACACATTCGAGGTTTGCAGATCCGGCTCTTGCGGACCGGGCGCGGTTGGCTCAATGAACGCCACATGACCGCTCCGCTTCTTGCTCACTCGACGCCTCAGGCCAGCCAGAACGCCGCGATCCGGCTCGATCGGCTGGTGAAAGTCTACAAGACCACACGCGCCGTGGACGATATCTCGTTCACGATCCCGCGCGGCTCGGTGACGGGCCTGCTCGGCGGCAACGGCGCCGGCAAGACCACGACTATTTCCATGATAATGGGGCTGGTATCCCCGATCTCGGGCCTTGTCAGTGTGCTCGGATACGCGATGCCGGAGCAGAGTGCCGCGGTGCTCGGCCGGATGAATTTCGAAAGCCCTTATGTCGACATGCCGGGCCGCCTGACCGTGCGGCAGAATTTGAACGTGTTCGGCCGCCTCTACGGCGTGGCCAATTTGAAGGACCGGATCGCGTCGCTCGCCGCAGATCTGGACCTGAGTGAGTTTCTCGACCGCCCCAGCGGCAAGCTGTCGGCCGGCCAGAAGACGCGCGTTGCTCTTGCAAAAGCGCTGATCAACGAGCCGGAGCTGTTGCTGCTGGATGAGCCGACGGCGTCGCTTGATCCGGACACGGCCGACTGGATTCGCGGTCATCTGGAAACCTATCGCAAGGCGCGCGGCGCGACGATCCTGCTCGCCTCGCACAACATGCTGGAGGTCGAGCGACTTTGCGACCGTGTCATCATCATGAAGCGCGGACGCATTGAGGACGACGACAGTCCTGCCGGAATACTTGCCCGCTACAATCGCACCACGCTGGAGGATGTTTTCCTCGATGTGGCACGCGGCCGTGTGCAGCAGGCGGCGTCATGAGTGAAATCCAGCTTCAGCGCAGCAACAGGCAGGGAATCGCGCCGCACCGCATTGGCGCGATGATCCTGCGCCACTGGTATCTGCTCACGTCATCCTGGCCGCGTCTGCTTGAACTGATCTACTGGCGGGTGCTGCAATTGATCACATGGGGCTTTTCGCAGGCTTACATTTCCCAGAACGCGGGCTTCTTCGCCAAGGCCGGCGGCACCTTCATCGGCGCAGTGATCCTGTGGGACATCCTGTTTCGCGGCCAGCTCGGCTTCTCGATGTCGTTTCTGGAAGAGATGTGGTCGAAGAATCTCGGCAATCTTCTGATGAGCCCGCTCAAGGTCCTGTTCGGCTTCGGTCTCGCGCTGGTGGCGTTCTTCTGCAACCTGATCTTCACAAGCTGGTCGTTCGGGCTGATTTCGTCGGGGCTGGTGCTGCGCAACGGCATGGGCGCCGAGGGACTGGCATGGACGCTGATGTTCGCGCTGCTGCCGCTGACCTGCGTCTATTATCCGGTTTCGGTGCTGCCGGGATGGTTGCAGGTGGTGGCCTGGATGCTGCCGCCGACCTATGTTTTTGAGGGCATGAGGGCGCTGCTGATCGACAAGGTGTTCCGGGCGGATTTGATGATCCAGGCCTTCGCGATCAACGTGGCCCTGTTTGCGATCTCGACTGTTGCATTTTTGCTGCTGCTGAAAAGCGCCCGGAAGCATGGATCGCTGGTCCAGAGCGGCGAATAGCCCCAAAAGCAGGGGACGCCCGTTAATTAACCGGTCGGCTTGTAAATTGAGCGGATTGACGCTTTGTCGCAGTCCCGACAGTATGCTGCGCCGCGAAACCAGACATTCGTCCGTGAGGTGCGAGGGTCGGGTACGGGACACGAGGATTGAGGAGGCACCATGCCAATTGGCGAATTTGGCCGGCCGCCAGAGCTGCCGTCAGAGGTCAGCCCGGCGCTGACCACACCGATGTACTGGATGTACGAGATGGGGCAGGCCTCGCTCAATCCTGCACGGGCTCTGACCGACATGACGAAGCTCATGTTCGAGAACCCGTTCAATCCGTGGTCCAACACCCAGTTCGGCAAAACGATCGCTGCGGGTTGCGAACTGTTCGAACGCATGACGCGCCGTTACGGCAAGCCGGAATGGCGTTTGCACGATACCGAAGTCAACGGCGTGCGCGTTCCCGTCGAAATCAAGACCGTTTGGGAAAAGCCGTTTTGCCGCCTGCTGTACTTCGAGCGCAAGCTCACCCAGCCGCTGCGTTCGCCGCAGCCGCGCGTGCTGATCGTCGCGCCGATGTCGGGCCACTATGCGACGCTGCTGCGCGGCACCGTTGAAGCGTTTCTGCCGGGTCATGAAGTCTACATCACCGACTGGGCCGATGCCCGTATGGTGCCTGTGGCGCAGGGCCGTTTCGATCTCGAGGACTACGTCGATTATGTGATCGAGATGATTCATGCGCTCGGCGGCAACATTCATGTTGTGGCCGTGTGCCAGCCGTCCGTGCCTGTTCTGGCCGCGGTTTCCATCATGGAAGCCGAGAATGATCCTTATTTCCCGACCTCGATGACCTTGATGGGCGGACCGATCGATACCCGCCGCAATCCGACGGGTGTGAACGATCTCGCCGAGCAGAAGGGGATCGACTGGTTCCGCAACAATGTCATCACCAAGGTGCCGTTCCCGCAGCCGGGCTTCATGCGCGACGTGTATCCGGGATTTTTGCAGCTCACCGGCTTTGTGAGCATGAACCTCGACCGCCATGTCGATGCCCACAAGAACCTGTTCAGCAATCTTGTGAAGGGCGACGGCGATCTCGTCGACAAGCATGTCGAGTTCTACGACGAGTATCTCGCCGTGATGGACCTCACCGCCGAGTTCTATCTGCAGACCGTGGATCTGGTGTTCGTGAAGCACGCTTTGCCCAAGGGCGAGATGAAGCATCGCGGCAAGCCGGTCGATCCGTCGAAGATCAAGCGCGTTGCGCTGATGACAGTGGAGGGAGAAAACGACGACATCTCGGGTCTCGGCCAGACCGAAGCGACCCACGGCCTGTGCAGTTCGATTCCGGATGATCGCCGTGTGCACTATGTGCAGAAAGGCGTCGGTCACTACGGCGTCTTCAACGGCTCCCGCTTCAAGTCCGAGATCGTGCCGCGCATCTCCGATTTCATGAAGTCGGCTGCTCACGCCAAGCGGACGCTGGCCGCCGCCGAATAAGTCATTTTCCGCCCTTTGGGGCGGAAAAGCCTGATTTTACGGGGATTTCGGGCGTGACAGCCCGGGGTTCGGCGATGGCCATCCAACTATTTGAAATTCAAGCGAAATTCGCCTTTAACAATTGCGGCGGGCGAGTGAATTCGTCCGGCACTTTCTCAGGGCTGCTCCAGTCTAGAAGTGAATCCGAATTTCATGTTCCGCGCCCCCGGATGTAGGAGGCTAAGCTCTTAAAACTACGATATATTGGGCAAATGATTTGTTTTTGCGCCGATGAATTTCACTGGCGGCGGATATGGCAGAATCCCGGCGAATTCCTGCTGTCCGGACCTGCTGAAATGGCTTTTCGCGCACTTCTTTATCGCCGCCCGACCGAGCCGCGCACGCTTGCGGTGAAAATTGGCTCGTCGACCTACACGATTCAGCTCAGGCGCCATCGCCGCGCGCGCCGATACACGCTGCGCATTCATCCGAGCAGGCGCGAAGCCATTCTCACCATGCCTCCGCGCGGAAATCTGTATGAAGCCAAGGACTTCGCGCAACGTCACGGCGCCTGGATCGCCGCGCGGCTTGGTGGTTTACCGAAAGCTGCGCCGTTCTCGCACGGTACATCGGTGCCATTGCGCGGTGTTCCGCACAAGATCGTGCATCGCGCGGGCGTGCGTGGAACCGTCTGGACGGAAATGCGCGAAAGCGGTGACAAGATTCTTTGTGTCGCAGGTGATTCCGAATTCATCGATCGCCGCGTCCATGATTTTCTCAAGCGTGAGGCACGCCGTGCACTCACCGATGCCTCGCACCGTTATGCAGACGTACTGGGCGTGAAGGTGAAGCGGATCACCATCCGCGATCAATCAAGCCGATGGGGATCGTGCACATCGGCTGGTGCGCTGTCATTTTCGTGGCGGCTCATCCTCGCTCCGCCATATGTGCTTGATTATCTGGCAGCACATGAGGTGGCCCATCTTGTCGAGATGAACCATTCGGCACGGTTCTGGAAGGTTGTCGCCAAAATCTGCCCGGCGACAGAACGCGCCAAGCGATGGCTCGATACGCACGGCAATGATCTTCATCGCTACGGCATCGAAGAGTAATCACATTCTTCACGAGAGCTGAGCGTTCATTTCAGTAAGGCTGAATCGGACTTCAGTTTGCGCGAGTCTTATCGCCGCCCGCCGAAAACCCGATCGATCAGCCATCCGTCGAGACCTGCCGCGGCTTCGGGGCGCGCCGACGTTTGCGTCACGGATGGACGAGGCTGCGTTTGCTGCTGCGGATATGGCGCAGGTACGTTCGGATAGTCCTGACTGTTCGATGTCTGCGGATAATTTGGCTGCTGCGCGGGTGCACGCGGATTTCCGGGGAACAGACCAGACAGGAAGCCGCCGGGCGATTGCATCGTGCCGGGCAATGGTGCCGGCGCGACGTTCTGGTGCGCGGCCTTCATGAAGCGGGTCCAGACTTCCACGGGCAATCCGCCGCCGGTCGCCTTCTTGGTCGGCGAGTTGTCGTCGTTGCCAAGCCAGACGCCTGTGACGAGGTTGGCGGTGTAGCCGATGAACCAGGCATCGCGGAAATCCTGGCTGGTGCCGGTCTTGCCGGCGGCCTGCCAGCCGGGAATATCCGCCTTGCGTGCGGTGCCGCTCACCAGCGTCTCGCGCATCATCACGTTCATCATGCCGACGGCGTTGGCCGCAATGACGCGGGCTGGCGGATCGTTGCGCCGCATGTACAGCACCTTGCCTTCGGGCGTGCGGATCTTGTTGACCACATGCGGGGAGGCCGCAAGGCCGCCATTGGCGAAGGGCGCATACGCTCCGACCAGTTCATTGAGCGACACTTCCGACGTGCCGAGCGAGATCGTTGCGTTGGGCTCCAGCTTCGAAGCGATGCCGAGCCGATGCGCCGTGCGCACCACGTTGGCCGGACCGACTTCGAGGCCAAGTCTGACAGCTACGGTGTTCAGCGACATCGACAGCGCCTGCGTCAGGGTCACCGGGCCGAAATACTCGCGGCTGTAGTTCTCCGGCCGCCAGCCCTTGACGTCGAGTGGTGCATCCTGCCGCACGGTATCCGGCGTCAATCCTGCTTCAACGGCGGTCAGATAAACGAACGGCTTGAACGCCGAGCCGGGCTGGCGCTTCGCTGTCACCGCGCGATTGAACTGGCTCTCCGCATAGTTGCGCCCGCCCACCATGGCGCGTACCGCGCCGTCCGGCGTCATCGCCACCAGCGCGCCCTGCGTGACATTGAATTTCACGCTCTTGGTCGCGAGTTCGTCGATGATCGCGGCTTCCGCCACGCTCTGGAGCTTCGGATCGATCGACGTTTCCACCACGATATTCTGGTCGATCTGTCCGACGAGATCGTCGAGGACTTCGCCGATCCAGTCGGCCACATAATTGATGGTGCCGGCGCCCACCGGCCTGACCGCGTAGGACGGCTTCTCGATGGCGGACTTGGCTTGCGCTTCGGTGATGAAGCCGGTGTCGGCCATGGCGGTGAGCACAATCTGTGCGCGCTTCTCGGCGCCTTCCGGATTGCGGTTCGGCGCAAGGCGTGACGGCGACTTGACGAGGCCCGCGAGCATCGCGGCCTCCGACAGCGAGACGTTCTTTGCGGACTTTCCGAAATATTTCTGCGCAGCCGCCTCGACGCCGTAGGCGCCGGAGCCGAAATAGACGCGGTTGAGATAAAGTTCGAGAATCTCGTTCTTGGAGTATTTGTGTTCCAGCCAGAGCGCGAGTTCGACCTCCTGCAGCTTGCGTTGCATGGTCCGCTCCTGGGTCAGGAACAGATTCTTGGCGAGCTGCTGGCTCAGCGTCGAGCCGCCTTGCGACACGCCGCGATGCATCAGGTTGGTGACGGCGGCGCGCAGGATGCCGGTGGGGTCTATTCCAAAGTGCGAATAGAAGCGGCGGTCCTCGATGGCGATGAACGCCTTCGGCAGATAGGGCGGCAGATCCTTCAGCGAGACATTGGCGCCGGGCATTTCGCCGCGGGTGGCGATAACACTGCCATCCATGCCTGTGATCTGGATGGTGGGCGGGCGCTTGGGAATTTCCAGCGATTGAATCGCCGGCAGATGCGCACCGACCCAGATAACGACACCGGCGGCGGCAATGATCGCCCACAGGCCCAGAACCGCGCCCCAGTAAACCAGGCGGCCGAGGCCCGATCGCGACCGGCCTCGCGCTTTTGACTTGCTGTCCTTGCGTTCGGACGCGCGGGTTTTGCGCTGGCGAGGCGGAGCTTCGTCCTCGTCATCCGCAACAGGGCGGCTTTTCGCGGCGCGGCGTTTCGGCGGAGCGTCGTCATCGTCCCGTCCGCCGATGCGGTCGCGCGGGTTGAGGCGGACGCCGTCGAGCGATGCGGCGCCGTCGAATTTCGGCTCCTTGCGACCGCTCTGCTTTTTACGTCCCAACGCCATCCAAACCTGTACCGATCTGCCTGTTATCTCAGGCGTGCAGGCTAGCGATGGCGGTTTAAAGGCGCGTTACGCAAAGGTTAATGCGTCTTTAGGTGTTCCGCCGCTGACATGGCTGAAATGCCCGCTCGGAGCGGTCTTGACCCCGCTTGGCGGATCGACAGAGTCCGTCAGTCAACTTCATGCTCAAAGGTAAGATGATGACCGGCCATATCGACCCGACCAAGGACGTGTTTGCGGCTTTCCGTGAGAACAATCGTCCAGGTCCGATTCACATGCTCAATCTTGTGCGGCTGCATGCGCAGGCGCGCTATCCCGACGGGCGCAAGGCAACCGGCGCGGAAGCCTATGCTGCTTACGGCCGCGAGAGCGGGCCGGTGTTCACGCGGCTCGGCGGCCGTATCGTCTGGCAGGGCAAGTTTGAACTGATGCTGATCGGCCCGTCATCGGAGCGATGGGATCACTGTTTCATCGCCGAATACCCGAGCGTTGCGGCCTTCGTCGACATGATCCGCGACCCGGTTTACCGGGAAGCGGTCAAGCACCGTCAGGCCGCAGTCGAGGACTCGCGGCTCATTCGCACCGCGCCGATGCAGACCGGCACGACGTTCGGTGAAATTCCCGACTAGTGCGTCAGGCAGAGCAGGATCAGGGCGGCAGCGGCGGGAAGCGCCTGAACCATGATGATCTTCCGGCTGACCGAGTAGCCACCATAAAGCCCGGCGACGATCACACAGAGCAGGAAGAACACCTTGATCTGGAAGCCGAAGACCGGATTGGGATGGAGCAGGCCCCAGATCAGCCCGGCGGCGAGAAAGCCATTGTAAAGACCCTGGTTGGCGGCGAGCACCGCTGAGGCTTGTGCTTTTTCGATGGTGTTGCCGAAGGTCGCGAGCCCTTTCGGCTTGGTCCAGAGAAACATCTCCAGCACCAGAAAATAGACATGCAGCGCAGCAACCAGCGCGACCAGAACATTGGCAATCAGGCTCATTGAAAATCTCCCCCAGGACGGATGAGGAACCTAGCAGCAAGCGCGGCAAATGCCGAGAGTTCTGATGTTGTCGGAAAACGGAAAGACTTCGCGGGCACCGGTGGTCATCATGGGCCAAACAGAGATTTAAGGGAGCGGACCATGATCGGCAAACAGGCTCGGCGTTTTCAACTTGACCGGCTGGAGACGCCCATCGGCACAGCCTTGCTGGTGACGGACGACGAGGGTTTTCTCCGTGCGCTCGACTGGAGCGACTATGAGGAGCGGCTGCATCATCTGCTGCGGCGGCATTACGGCGACTACGCGCTGGACAAGGTGCCAGCGCCGAAAGAAATTACATCGGCGCTGACAGGCTATTTTGCGGGCGATCTCGATGATCTGAAAAAGATCAAATGGCGGACCAACGGCTCGCCGTTCCAGCGCAAGGTATGGAGCGGGTTGCAGAAGATCCGTGCGGGCAGGACGTCGAGCTATGGGGCGTTTGCCCGGCGGCTGAACGTGCCGAAGGCGGCGCGTGCGGTCGGTCTCGCCAATGGCGCCAATCCGGTCAGCGTCGTCGTGCCATGTCATCGTCTGATCGGCGCCGACGGATCGCTGACCGGCTATGGCGGTGGTCTTCCGCGCAAGCAGTGGCTGCTCGCGCATGAAGGTGCCGCATTCAAACGCCTGGCGGAGTGAGTGCGGCGCGATCCCGTACACCGAGGATCGTACCGGTCTGCTCTAGCTCTGCGCGTTCAGCAGCTTGCCGACCGTGCGATCGATCTCGTCATACGCGCCTTCCCCGGCGTGGCTGTAAACAATGCGGCCTGACTGATCGACGATGTATTGGGCCGGCCAGTACTGATTACGCCAGGCGTTCCAAGTCGCGGAGCTGTTGTCCTGCGCGACCGGATAGGTGATGCCATGCCGCTTCAAGGCGGCTTGTACATTGCCGGTGGAGCGTTCGAACGGAAACTCCGGCGTGTGCACGCCGACGATCACAAATCCCTTGTCCTTGTACTTCGCATAAAGCTGCGTGACATGCGGCAGGGTGTTGACGCAATTGACGCAGCCATAGGTCCAGAAATTCACCAGCACCACCTTGCCGCGCAGGCCCGCAATCGTCAGCGGGCCTGAATTCTGCCAATTGGTGAGGCCGGTGAATTCGGGCGCAACTGGTTTAGCCTCTGCAACCTGTGTCGATGGAGCTATCCGCGATGTGTCATCGCTGCGGCCGGGAACAGTGGACGCGGCCAGCGCGAGCGCGATAGCCGGAAGCGTTGTGATGAGTCGTCGCATGGAAATCTCCTTCAGCGTTACAGGCCGATCTGGCCATTGGGATAGAACCGGGTCAGCCACGCCACGGCGAGCGTGTCGTATTGGAAGTAAGTTGCAGCAGCGAAGGCGATCACGATCACGCCGAAGCCTTGCTGCAGTCTTGGCGCGATGCGGGCGAGACTGCGCACGCGCGTGGTGATGGCCTGACCGCCATAGGCGATGATCAGCATCGGGATCGCCGCGCCGATGGCATAGATCACCAGCAGCAGCGAGGCCCACGCCGTGTCCTTCGATGTTGCGATCACCGTGAGAATCGAGCCCAGCACCGGTCCGGCGCATGGTGTCCAGACAAGGCCCAGCGTGGTGCCGAGAATGAATCCGCCGAGCAGGCCCTGACGGTCGCGCGGCGTCGCATTCTGCTGCGTTAGGCCTGCGAGCCGGATCGACAGCCATTCGAACGGCGCGGGCCAGATCATCAGAAGACCGAAGACAACAAGCAGGATGGCAGCGGCATCGCGCAGCACGCCCGGATCGAAATCGAACACACGGGTCAGGGCGCTCAGCGCCAGCGCCACGACCGAGAATGCGACCACGAATCCTGCGGCGATGAACGCGGGGCGAAGCCGGCTGGTCTGTCCGATCGATGCACCGAGCAGGATCGGCAAGACCGGAAGCGTGCAGGGAGCCGCGATGGTGACGACGCCAGCCAGCGCCGCAAGAACGAGATTGAACACGATGTTGTCCGCCGAATTCCTCTGGCAGCGCGCGCGAGCGCGTCTGCCATCATTGGGTTCGGGGACATGTTCGGATCGAGGCGTCGGGATGTTACCGGGCGAGGGCGTCACGTCTTCGTGACGCCGCTGGCTTCTGTCGGGGCGGCGTCAGCGGATGAAGAAACGTACCGGCACGGTGAAGCTGGCGGAGCTCTGGGTCATTTCCGGCGGGAATGACGGCAGCGGCTGCGCCCGGCGGATCATTGCCATGGTCTCGCCATCCAGCGCGGATGAGCCAGACGATTTTGCGAGTCGTGCACTCAGCACGCCGCCGGTGCGGCTGACGGTGAAGCTCAGCATCGCGACACCCTGTTCACCGGCTGCTTTCGCGCCCGAGGGATATTGCTTGTAACGCTGCAGATGCGCCGAGAGGATACCGTTGTAGCTGGCGCGCGCAGCTTGCGCAGCACGCGGTGTCGCGGTGGTCTGCGGCGCGGGATTATCGGTCGGCTTCTTCGGCTTTTCGACGACGGGCTTCGGCTTCTTCTTGATCGGCTCCGGCTTGGGCTTTGGCTTCTCCGGAGGCGCGACCACTTCCGCCTTTTCCTGGACCGGTGTCGGCGCGATCTGCTCCTCGACCACTTCCGGCTGCTTCTCGGGCTCCGGTGCGGGAGGCTCGGCCTCCTGCATTGTCGGGCCGGGCGCGATGTCCTGCTGCACCGGCTCGGGTGTTTCAGGAGCGGATTCGAGATCGAGCATGATCGGCTCGGATGCCGTGCCGATCGCATCCTGCGGCGGCGGCGTATACAGCACGAAGCCCGCCACGAGCGCTACATGCGTCGCGATGACGATAGCCGCCGCAAGACCCCAGCGGCGGATATCGGCTTTGTCGGGTGGCCCGTGCAGGACAAGGGTGTTCATTGCCGCAAAATTCTTTGTGTCAGTTGCGTGCGTCGAGCCCGACCAGCGCGACCTTGAGATAGCCCGCGTTGCGCAGCAGGTTCATGACGTCCATCAGTTCGCCGTAAGGCACCGTCTTGTCGGCGCGCAGGAAAACCGGATCGGATTTCTTGCCGTTGGTGGCGGCATCGAGCGCGCCGGAGAGACCGGTGCGCGGAATGATGTTTTCGCCGACAGCGACCGAAAGGTCCGGCTTCACGGTGATGAACACCGGCTTGTCGGGACGCGGCGGCGGCGTCGCCGTCGACGCCGGAAGCTCGACGCCGATATCGACGGTCGCGAGCGGCGCGGCGACCATGAAGATGATGAGAAGAACCAGCATCACGTCGATGAACGGTGTGACATTGATTTCGTGTGTTTCGGTGAGATCGTCGCCGATATTTCCGCCCAGACGTGCGCCCATGACTTACTCCGCGGCGCGCGCGATGCGCAATGAGCGGCGGCCCTGGTCGCGGCTGATCAGCAGCATGACCTGAGCGCTGGCGTCGCCCAGCAGGGCGCGATAGGCGGTGATCATGCGCACGAGGTGGTTGTAGATCACGACGGCGGGAATAGCGGCGATCAGGCCCATTGCGGTGGCGAGCAGCGCCTCGGCGATGCCGGGAGCGACCACGGCAAGGTTGGTGGTGTGCGCTTCGGAAATGCCGATGAAGGAGTTCATGATGCCCCACACCGTGCCGAACAGGCCGACGAAAGGTGCGGTTGCGCCGATGGTGGCAAGCATGCCGGTGCCGCGCGAGATTCGCCGCGACATGGCCGCTTCGACGCGGCTGAGGCGAAGTTCCACACGCTCCTTGAAGCCTTCATCGTTGACGGTATCCGACAGCGCGGCTTCCGCGGCGGCCGATTGCACCAGCTTCGATACCGCATCCTTGCCGCTGCGGGCGTCCCGCTCGGCTTCCGCCAGCGAGATATCGTTGCCGAGAACCTTGATGCGCTTCTTCGCGCGCTTTGTTTCGTGACGCAGTTCGAGCAGTTTCGCAACGCAGATCGTCCAGGTGATGAGCGATGCGAAGGCAAGGCCGATCATCACCAGTTTGACGACGATATCCGCGCCCATGAACATGCCCCACGGCGACAGGTTGTGCGGCAGAGTGGGATTCTTCGCGGTCTGTCCAATCACCGGCTGTTGTGCGGCGGGAGCTTCGGCCGCGGGTGTTTGGACGGCGGAGGGTTGAACGGCAGGTGTTTGAACCGCCGGCTGTTGCGCAGCGGGAGTGACTGCCGTCGGCGCCGGAGAGACGGGAGACGCAATCGCGGGGGCCGGTGAAGCAGGCGCCGGTGCAGATGTCTGCGCGAAAGCCTGAGCGGCCATCAGGGATACTGCGGCGGCAAGCAAGACCATCGATCCGGCAGCCTTGTTGGAATTGGTCATATGCGCTCCGCTTCTTCAAATCGCGTTTACAGCCGACATCGGGTCAATGTCGGATAGCTTGCTGGTTTGTCGTTTCGTCGTCTTGCAGTTGTTGCCTTGAGGCTCGCCGGCATTCGCTGCGAGGCGCCACGGCCATCGTCAGGAATCTTGGCCATTACCGGGAGGCAGGATTGGTCCTCAGAATAATGCACTGCGATGTCCTTGTCCCCATCGGGAGCCTAGATTTGGCCAAAACTGGAACGATTCCAGATTGATCGCTGTCGATCTGCGCACTGATGCCGTTGCGCCGGAACACGCGGAAAAATGGACCGAAACAGAGGGCCGGGTACTAGAATCTCACATTCGTGAATACGCGTACGCCAAGACCCGGCTGAAGAACCTCGGTTTTTTTGAACGAAATATGATTGCGGATTTGCTCGTTGAGCAGATTGTCGCCGGCGAGGCCAATGGTCATCTCGCGCGGTCCGAAGTCCGTCCTGCTGAACGTATGCGTGTAGCTCACCTCTGCCTTGAGCAGATTGTATCCGTTGGTCGGGGTTTCATTGAGCGCAACATCGTTCTGCATGAAGGCATGCAGCAGGCCGATGCGTGCATACCATTCGGCGCTGCGCCACCACAGGCCGCCGCCCGCGCGCATCGGCGCGATGCGGGGCACATTGGTTCCATCGGCGAAGGTTGCGCGCACAACATCATATTGCCCGTCGACGCCGAACATGCCGTCGCTAAGCGGGATAACGTCCAACTGGGCGATGATTTCCGCGCCCCGGAAAATCGCATCGCGCTGGCCGTAGGCAACCTGTGTCAGCGGACCTGCCGCGCCACAGCTGGCAAACGTATCGGTGCAGAAATTCCCGGTCACCTGCTTGAAGATGAAATCCTGATAACGCGTGTAGTAAAGGCTGGTCTCGAACCGTAATTGCCCCCTGGCGCGCTTGAGTCCGATCTCCGCCGTCTGCGCGGTTTCGATCTTGAGATTCGGATTGCCGATCACGAAGGTACCCGATGCGCCGTCGGAGCCGCGCGAGAACAGTTCGGGGGCTGCCGGAGCGCGTTGCACATACTGCGCGCTGAGTGTTGCCACCATGTCCCACGGCAAATTCTTGAGCAGGCCAAGGCTGGCGCTTTTCGGAGCGAAGGTCCGGCGCGCGGGCTCTTCGGAAAACGTATTCGGCGGCGGCAGGAAATCAGCCGGGAAGGTCGGCGCGAGGCCCTTGACGATATGGTTCTCGATGCGCCCTGCGGCCTGCATGCGCAGCGTGTCGGTGAATTGAATTTGCTCGAATGCGAAAACTGCTGCCGTGTTGGTGTTGGTCTGTGCCAGCAGGCCTCCGAGACTGCCATCCGTGCCGAGTTCGCGATGGCCGAACTGCGCACCCCATGTTCCTGTCAGCGCGCCGATGCCTGTCGCGATCGAAGCGTGATCGAGTTCGAAGCGGCCCTCGATTTCGCGATTCTTGATGACGTTCTTCAACGTATCGACCCCGTTCGTGTCGAGGCCAAGTTCATTGTGCTTATAGTTGCTCATGCCGAGCGTAAAGCGCACGGCGTCGATGCCATCTGTCGGCGCGCGCCATTCGCCCTTGCTGGTCCACTTGGTCTGCTCCATGTCGATGCGCGAGTTCTGCTGCGCATCGATGACTCCGGGAATGTGATAGAGGCTGGTGATGTGCTGGATCGCGGTGCCAATGAAGCCGCCATCGAAAATGTAGGAGCCGCCGACGGATTGTCCTTCCGTCTGCAGCCGCGTGTTGGCTTGCACGCCGCCGGGAATCCGGTAGTCGCCTGCGCGCCGTCCGTAAGCATCGGCATGGATGGCCACATTGCCGCCGCTCGCATCGAGTGCAACTGCACCGTCAAGCCCGTTATCGACCGATGACGCGCCGCCTTTGAAGCGCGCGCTGAACCCGTCCTCCACCAGCTTTTCCGGAATGCGCTTGTTGGTGGCGCTGACCACGCCGCCAATCGCCTGCGATCCGTAACGCAGCGTTGCCGGGCCCCGGATCACCTCGACCTTGTCGGCGGCGAGCGGATCGACCGGCACAACATGATCCTGGCTGAAGTCGGATGCGTCCTGCGTGCCGATGCCGTTTTCCTGGATGCGCACGCGATAATCGTCGAGGCCGCGAATGTTGGGGCGGCTCGCGCCCGGCGCAAAGGTCGAAGCGGAGACACCCGGCAGACCCGACAACAGATCGGCGAGCGAGGCCGCGTTGCTGCGCTGGATTTCGCGGCCCGTGATCGCGCTTGACGATTGATAAGTGTCATCGATGACGTTGAGCGGACCCCGCTGCAGGCCATCGGCCGAGGTGCCGGGTGCAGGGGCCGGGGCGGACACGGCGATTTCCGGAAGCACGTCCTGGGCTTGGCTTGGATGTGCCGCGGCGACTGACGCGCAGGTGATCCCGGCCACCGAAATCAATGATTTCAAACGCATTTCGCCCCCGGACGCCGCCAACTGCCAAAGGTTGATAATGCAAGTGCGAACTATTCGCAATAAGTATTTGCGATTGATTCTCAATACGTAGGCAGGACAGTCCGACTGGATATGGCCGCCAAACGGCCATCACCGAGACGAGCGACGCGCTCCGGTGACTGGGAACATTATAATAGTGAGATGCCTGCGATTATTCCGCAGGAGCCGCGCCGCCAACAGGTGATGGCGATGTCCCTGCCGCCATCGGCGGTGCGCCTCGCTTGATGAGTGCGCGCTGACGGCGCTGGCGCAGCCAGATCAGAATGCCGGTGACGCCAAGCACAGCCGGCATGATGCCGCTCAGAAATACAACAAAGCGCCAGACTTCCCCCGAATGGCTGCCTTCATGCAGCCAGCGAATCCAAGACGCAGTCCGGTCCCCCGAGAGCGGCTGCACGACGCTGATGTCGCCGCTGCGATCGTTGATCAGGATCGTCACCGGCTCGGCCTTGTCAGCCTCGCGCAGACGAACACGCCATGCGCCGGTTTGCGGATTTGGAAAGGAGATCGAGTCGACCGCTGAGTTCGGCCGCGCGGATGCGATCGCAAAGATGTCGGCTGGTGAGCGCGTGGCGTTGGCCATGACCTGACCGCGTGGCCCGCCGCGCTGTTGTTCCGTCATCGGAGCGATCGACGATAGAAGCCCGCGTCCCTGCTGCGGCCAGGCAAGATAAATGCCGGTCAGCGAGATCAGCGTCAGCGGAAAGCAGATCCAGAAGCCCGCCATGTAATGCAGGTTAGAGGACGTCGCGGGACTGCGCCGCCACGCAAATGCGCGCGACCATTGTCCGCGCCGCGGCCACCACAGATACAGGCCTGTGAGCGACAGCGTCAGCATCGCAGCGCCGGTCCAGCCGACGATGCTGCGGCCGTAGTCGGGGATCGTCAGGTTCTCGTGAAACACATGCAGGAAGCCGAAGAAGGTTTCGCGAAAATTGACGATGTTCAGAACACGCGCGTCGTGACGGTCGATGGTCGCGGTCAGACGAACCGGGCGTTCGCCCTTCGCTGCGGGACCGCGCAATGCCACTGTCAGTGGAACGCGATCATCTTCGGGAAAGTTGATCGACATCGGGTTGAAGCCATCGCCTGCCGCCTTGCGGGCATTGGCGATGGCAAGCGTAAGGTCGGTTGGTTTCGACGGCGCGACTGCGCCATTCGGGGTTCTCAGATATTCACCGATGTCATCGTGATACACGAGCAGCGCGCCGGACAACGCAACGGGCACCAGCAGAACGAACAGGCCGATACCGAGCCAAAGATGAATGTTGCGCCAGAGCCGTTTCAGGGTTCCGCGACGGTGGGTTGAGCTCGCTGCTGTCATTTAGATTCGTTCTAAGATGGCCGACTGGAGAAATTCCAAGGAACACGCTGACCACGTGCGCGATCTCACTTCTTCTAGTCGCACAACGACTATTGCGGCAATTACCGAACACACCGGTTGTCGCAGTTTGCAGAAGTTCTAAATTCAAAGGGTTGCCCTGCGCGCCTGCATTTTTCAAAAGCTGCCCTGAAATCGCCGTTCTCATGAACGCGCGGCAACTGGATGCGGGGGCGTGCGATGCGGGACAAGTTCAACAGGGCTATCAAGCCAAACAAGGACCGGAAGCCGGAGGCTGAGGCCGTGGCGCCGCAAGCCGAGACCTTCTCCCCGTCGTCGTCTCCCTTCATTCGCGCCTCGGCGCGCAAGCCCGGCACCGCGATGCTTGGCGTCGCATCGGTGATGTTCGCGACCAATGCGATGGCACAGGAAGCGCTTCCCACCATTGACGTGCAGGAGAATGCAGGTGCCGGCGCGGGCGGCTATCAGGCCACGCAATCGACGCTCGCGCGATCGCCGGTGCCGCTGTTGAGTACCCCCCAGTCGGTTTCGGTGATCCCGCAGCAGGTAATGCGGGAACAGAACACGACGTCCTATGTCGAGGCGTTACGCAACGTCGCGGGCATCACCTTCCGCGCGGGCGAAGGCGGCAACGGCGGTGACAATCCCTACATTCGCGGCTTCGATGCGCGAAACGACATCTACCGCGACGGCGTGCGCGATCCCGGCTGGTACACCCGCGACACCTTCGCCACGCAGCAGATCGAAGTGCTGAAGGGGCCGTCATCCTTCCTGTTCGGCCGCGGCTCGACCGGCGGTGTCATTAACGCCACCACCAAGACGCCGGAATTCCGTAATTTCGTCGAGAACGAGCTGATTGTTCAGCAGCCGGGCGGCCTTCGTGCAACGCTCGACGCCAACGGTCAGCTCAACGAGAACGTGGCGGCGCGTATCGCGGTGATGGGTCAGGATCTGCCGAAGGCCGGCCGCGAGGACATCGAATCCAAGCGGTGGGGTGTCGCACCGTCGCTCAAGGTCAATGTCAATGACCAGACCCGCGTCACGGCGAGTTACATCTATCAGCACACCAACCAGATTCCCGAATTCGGCCTTCCGTTCGTGGCCTCCGCGCCCGGCGGCGTGCGTTATCCGGTGCCGGTGCCGCGCGGCAATATCTACAACGTGCTGACGCCGGGTTTTTCCGATGTGGAAACCAACGACGCGCATATCGCGACATTGAAGATCGAGCACGACATCAACGATCAGTGGAAGATCAGCAATACGACGCGTTATTCCTATGTCGACCGCTTCATGCGGATCAACCAGCCTGCGGGCACAGGCTCCACGCCGACCAACGTCAACATCAACGTCAATCGGAATCGCTGGCAGCTTGGCGTTCACAACGATCTGTGGGCGAACCAGACCGACGTGGTTGGCAAGTTCCAGACCTGGGGCTTGCTGCATACATTTGTCACGGGCATGGAATTCAGCGGTGAAAGCCGTTCGCAGTTCCGCCAGACGATTAGTGGCCTGAGCCCGTATAACCTGCTCAATCCCGATCAGTATCCAGCTAATCCGGGTTTCCTCGCGGCGGCACTCTCTCCTGCAGCAAGTGCTGACGGGCGTTCAGCCGCGGTCTACGCCGCCGATCAGATCCAGATCAATCGCTGGTTCGAGATCATGGGCGGCGTCCGCTTTGAAAACTACCGGGCGTCATCGCAGGCGCAGCCAACGACGGCGGCTCCCAATCCGCTGAAATATTCAGAGACCGACAACATGTGGAGCTATCGCATTGGCGGTATCTTCCATCCGACCGAGAACAGCAGCATCTATGTGATGCATGGCACATCGTTCAATCCATCGGCGGAATTCCTCACGCTGTCTGCGGCCAACGCCAATCTCTCGCCTGAGAGCAATGAAACCATCGAAGTGGGTGCCAAGGCGGATGTCCTCAACAAGCGCTTGAGTCTTGCCGCGGCGGTCTTCCGTACCGACAAGACCAATATGCGTGTGCCGAACCCGGACAACACGGCCGTCAACATCCTGGACGGCAAGGCACGAGTCGAGGGTTTCGAACTGAGCGCGCAGGGCCGGATCACCAACGAATGGGAGATCATGGCTAGCTACACGCATCTCAAGTCCGAGATTCTGTCGACGACGACTGCGGCGCAGCGCGGCAAAGAGCTCATCATGACGCCGAACAACGCCTTCTCGCTGTGGACGACTTACAAGATCACGCAGGACTTTACGATCGGCGCGGGCGCTTACTACGTTGATGCTGTATGGGGCGATACCAACAACACGACGCGCGTTCCGGATTGGTGGCGCTTCGACGCGATGGCGAGCTACAGGCTGACGCCGAACGCGACGCTGCAGTTCAACGTCTACAATCTTGCGGACAGGTATTATTTCGACTCCGCTTACACCAATTGGGCGACGCCTGCGGCTGGCCGGACCATGACGTTGGCGCTCCGGACGAAGTTCTAAGGAGCGGCTCGCGGGCGAACAGCCGATTGCGGTGGTGAGGCGCCCGCTCTAAAATGTTTTGGCAGCGCGAGCGGTTTGAACCGTTCGCGCTGCCGCTTTGTTTGCCCGTCTGTAAGGAGTGCGGCTCATGATGGTTCACGTTCCCAATGTCCTGACGCCAGAACAGGTCGCGCGGTGCCGCGAAGCGGTGGAGCGAGCGGCCTGGGTCGATGGCAATGTCACTTCGGGGCATCAGGCGGCGAAGGCGAAGCACAATTTGCAGCTTCCGGAAGAATCGCCGGAGGCGCGCGAACTCGGCAATATGGTGATTGACGCGCTCGCGCGTTCGAACCTGTTCATGTCGGCGGTGCTGCCCAAGCAGGTATTTCCGCCGCTGTTCAATCGCTACGAGACCGGCATGAAGTTCGACAACCACGTCGACAATGCGGTGCGCGGCGTTCCCGGCACCGGCATGCGGCTGCGCACTGACGTATCAGCAACATTGTTTATTTCGGCGCCGGAAGATTACGACGGCGGCGAACTGATCGTCGATGACACCTATGGCGCCCATTCGGTGAAGCTGCCGGCAGGTGACATGATCGTCTACCCGGCGACATCGCTGCATCGGGTCACTCCAATCACCCGCGGCGCGCGGATTGCATCGTTCTTCTGGACGCAGAGCATGATCCGCGACGAAGGACAGCGCGCGCTGCTGTTTGACCTGGATATGTCGATCATGCGGCTGACCCACGACCATCCAGGTCACAAGTCGATCGTCTCGCTCACCGCCGTCTATCACAATCTGCTCCGCCAGTGGGCGGAGCTGTAACGCCAAGCCGATTCGTTTAAGCCGATTTCGTCTGCGCCGCGATGAAGGCGCGCCAGCCGCCGAACGATGTGATGTCACGCGCGCCTTCGGTCGCGCTGGCTTCGACCAGAAAGCCTTTCACACTTGAGCCGTCGGCGAGGTTCACTGTTCCGATCGACAGCGGCGAGGGGATCGCCGCAACGAACGCGCCGAACGCTTTTGTCGGGAGCGCCCAGACTTCGACAGCAATGGCAGAGCCGGCGCCGGGCGCAATGCGCAGCATCCCCGGTTTGGGCGGGATTGTGCCTTTCAGCGCATAGAGTTTGTAATCCGGTGCGGTCGATGTCGCCTCGATCAGCCGCCCGCCGAGCGACAAAAGTTCGTGGTTCAGCGCCATCCCGGACAGATGCGCACCGACCGCGAGAATAGCGACTTCATCCTTGCCCGGTTGATGTGATACCGGCGTGAGCGGTGGTTGCGCCACACCCTTTGCGCCGGTCTTGAGTTTGGTGTCGGCATGAAATACGCGGCCGATGCTGGCAAGCTTCGCATCGTGTCCGGCCGGTGCGAGCAGGGTAATGCCGAACGGAATGCCGTCGGGACGCATCGCTGCGGGAATCGCGAGGCCGCACATGTCCAGCAGGTTGACGAAGTTGGTGTAGGTGCCGTTGCGGCTGTTCAGCTCGATGGGGTTCGCCAGAACCTCATCGACCGTGTAGGCGGTCGGCGCGGTCGGCAGCACCATCGCGTCGATGGTTTCGAACGTCTTGCGGCTGATCTGCCGCATCGCTTCCAGCTTATAAAGCGCCGCGAAGGTGTCGGCTGCGGTGATGGTCTTGCCCTTCATGGTGATCTCGCGCGTGACGGGATGCACGGCCTCCGGGTTGTTCGCGAGCAGGTCGCGGATCACGAGATAGCGTTCCGCCACCCACGGCCCGTCGTAAAGGAGCTGTGCGGTTTCGTAGAAGGGTGTGAGATCGAATTCGACTGGCACCGCACCGAGCGCGGTCAGCCGCGCCACGGCGGCGTCGTAACCCTGCTCGGACATGGTGTCGCCGAAGAACTTCAATTGCCCCTTGCGTGGAACACCGATCCGGATTCCGGGCGGAAAGCCTGTCACCGGGCCGACTAAACGATCGCGTGAATACGGATCGCTGGCGTCGTATCCAGCCATGACATTCAGCGCGATCATCGCGTCATCGACATTCAGCGAGAAGATCGACACGCAATCGAGCGTCCGGCAGGCAGGCAGCACGCCGGACGTGGACATGAGGCCGAGCGACGGCTTGAGGCCGACAATGTTGTTGAGCATCGCGGGCACGCGGCCCGAACCCGCGGTATCGGTGCCGAGCGACAGCGGCACGAGGCCCGCCGAGACCGCAACCGCCGAACCCGAACTCGATCCGCCGGGCACGAGATCGCCGCGCACGGCATTCGTCGGAATGCCGTAAGGCGAGCGCACGCCGACCAGACCGGTGGCGAACTGATCGAGATTGGTCTTGCCGATGACGATGGCGCCAGCGGCGCGCAGCAGCGCGACGGTGTTGGCGTCCTGCGCGGGCTTATACGAGAACGCAGGACATGCCGCTGTGGTCGCAAGGCCCGCGACGTCGATATTGTCCTTCACCGCGACCGGCACGCCGTAGAGCGGCAGGGACGTGTCGCCTTTCGCGGCGAGCGCCTCGGCTTCCGCGATTGCGTCGGCCTCGTCGCGCAGGCTGATGAAGATCGCGGAATCACCATGATCGCGGATGCGCTGGAAGCTGCGCGCAATGGTCTTGGCAGGTGATGTCGTGCCAGCGCGATGCGCGGCGACGATTTCGGCAACAGTCTCGGTCACAAATCGCTTCCTGTCTTTAGTCCTGGAGATTTCATTCAGCAGGCACGGCTGCGGTCTTCGGCATCGGAGCGGCTGCGCCGGAATGTGCGTAAGCGAAGAAGCCCGCCGCCACCAGAGCATAGGCTAGTGCGACGCCCGGTGTCACGGCAATGCCGACGGCAGGGCCGTGCATGAAGCCAAAGAAGGTCAATACCGCACCTGCGGCGGCGAAAGCGGATGCCTTGACGAAATCGCGCTCGATCACGAATACCGCCATCGCGGCCAGCACGAGCCCCGAGAGGATCGAGCCTTCGCCGAGAATTTCGAGACCGTGATAGAGCACGCCCGTGGCACCCAGCTTGTCCAAGCCGACGGCGGCCGCGCTGGTGCCTGCCGCAGTGAGGGCGCCGTCCACCAGCGTCTTGCCCCAGGCGGCGAGATGCGGCGTCAGCGCCAGCACGATCGCCGGAGCGTGACTTGCGGGCGTGGCCTGAAATGCCTGCGCGCCGACCAGCATGCCGATGTAGAGCAGGATCGGCAGGATCGCGACCACGGGCACGAGATTGAGCAGCAGTGAGATCACGCCCATCCATGCGAGAACAATCACCATGGCCCCGGTGGCGGCGGAATAGCCGATGCGTCCGCCCATCGCCTTCCAGCCGGGGTGGCCGATATAGACCGCATTGATGAAGGGATTGCCCATCAGCGCGCCGATCAGGCTGACAACGCCGTCGGCAGTCAGCACGCGCGTGGTCGGATAGTGATCGCCTGCGGCCTCCGCGCTTTCCACATTGTCCATCGCCTCGACCAGATCGTAGACGCCGAACGGAATCGCAGTCACCAGAATGATGCCGATGAATTCGAAGCCCGAGAACACATGGCCGATGGCGGGGACCGGGAGCGAGAAGCCGATATTGCTGAACGCCGCCCCCAGTTTCGCCAGACTCATGCCGCCGATGTTAAGGCCGAAGAGATTCGATCCCCATGCGATCACCGTGCCGACGAAAATGGCGACAAGGCCCGCCGGAATGTTCTTCGGATATTTCACGCCGCCGAACCAGCTTGCGAGGATCACGGCAAAGCAGGTGAGGCCGATCACCGGCGTCATGAACATCTCGAAGGCGGGGCGCATCGAGATGAAAGCAACAGAGACGCCCGCCAGCGTGCCGAGCAGTGCTGCGCGTGGCGTGATGCGCTGAATCCATGGCGCAATGAAACCGCCGAGCATCAGGATGAAACTCTGGATGAACACCCATGTCAGGCCGGCTTCCCATGCCTTCATGGGATCATTGGTCTTGAGCAGGATCGGCAGCATGATCACGAAGGTGACGATGAACATGTGCGGGACGCTGACGCCGGACGGCAGCGCGCAGACATCGCTGCGTCCGGTCTTCTGCGCAAGGCGGTAGTCCAGCCACGCGTAATACATGGTGGAGAGGAACATCATCAGCCCGAGCGCGGGCAGGATGCGGCCGAACACCAGCGAGTCCGGCATCTTGAGGACGAAGCGCAGCAGCGCGGTCAGCGTCAGCATGTTGACAAGGATGTTGGTGCCGAAGCCGAAGAACGCGTTCCAGTCTCCCGGCGTCCACAGGATCGGTTTGCCGGACATCGCATCTGTGTCTGATGTGCTCATCGCGCGCCCCTACGCAATCATTTTCGATGGTTCGGAATTGAGTGCCGTCAAAACCTCTGTCGAAGAACTGACCCAGCCGAAAATGCCGCCCTGCGCCTTGATCATGCGCAGGCCCATCTCGTGGAATTCGGGAAAGTAGGATGCGCAACAATCCGCGAGCACGACGCAGCGGTAGCCGCGGTCATTGGCCTCCCGCACGGTGTTGTTGACGCAGACTTCCGTGGTGACGCCGCAAACCAGAAGATTTTCGATGCCGTGCTCTTCGAGCACATCGCCAAGCTGTGTCGCGTAGAACGCACCCTTGCCCGGCTTGTCGATGACGATCTCGCCTTTGATCGGATAGAGCGGCGGCACGATGTCATGGCCCGCTTCGCCGCGAATGAGGATGCGTCCCATCGGTCCGGGATCGCCGATCCGCAGGGACGGCGCGCCGCGTTCGATTTTGGCGGGCGGCGCGTCCGAGAGATCCGGCAGATGGCCTTCGCGCGTGTGGATGACGAGAAGACCGGCTTTGCGAGATGCAGCCAGGACATCGCCGCAGGGTTTCACCGCGCGCGCCAGTTGCGAGACATCGTTGCCGAGTGTTTCTCCGAACCCGCCGGGCTCCAGGAAATCGCGCTGCATGTCGATGATCACCAGCGCGGTTTTCGCCCAGATGAGTTTGACCGGCGCCGGTTCGGCTGGGAGCAAATTTTTGGTCGGGGGCATTCGCGTCGCCTTCGTTAATCGGCGTTAACGAAGCAAGCGGTGTGCCATTGTGTACAAGGCGTCTCACGGACCGCTGAACGCGTATTTTCTCTTGCAAGCCAAGGGCTTCATTGAGGTGTAGCGAAGACGGACAAGGGCCGGAGCGCGCGTGCGGGTTCAACACGCCGATTAAAATTTAGGCGTATGTCACCGCTCTCAGGCAAGGTGTGGCGATGATTGACACGTTCTAATCAATCTGCATTATATTGCATCAGTCGCCAAAGAGCGACGAAAAGAACTGCATTATTATTCTAAAGTTGCAGTCGCCAAGGGAGGAAAGCCAATGCCTGCAATTGCAGGAACTGCGGCGCATGGATCAGCTGCAGGCGCGCAGCCATGACGGCTGCAGCCGTTCATCGGCTGGCGAGCGCACAGGCGCTGTTCGCTCGTCCCGAAATCGTTGCCGACCGCAGAGCCGATGGCAGCATTTGGTTGAAGTCGGCGACGCCCTTGCAGCCGTTCGCGCGCTGTGTCGGCGACTGGCTGGAGCAGTGGGCGCGCGAAGCGCCCGATACGGTTTTCCTCGCTGAACGTGCCGGCGCTGATCTGCCGTGGACGAAACTCACCTATCGCGACGCGTTGCGGCGGGTACGGGCGGCGGCGTCGTGGATTCTGGCGCAGGGCATGAGCCCGGAGCGTCCGCTGGTCATTCTCTCCGACAACTCCGTCGACCATGCGATCTTCATGCTGGCGGCGCTGCATGTCGGCGTGCCCGCCGCGCCGGTGTCCCCGGCCTATTCGCTGGTTTCGAAAGATTTCGACAAGCTGAAAAGCATGATCGCGTTGCTCGATCCCGGCGCGATTTATGTTTCGAGCGCAAAAATGTTCGCGCCCGCGCTGAATGCGATTGCCTCGTCGCACTCGGCGATCGTGGTTGCCGGCGATCCCGACGGGTTCGATGGCGTGATTGCGTTCTCTTCGCTGACGGCGGCGGCGGAAACCCCGGACGTCGCCCGCGCCTTCGCGGCCATCGATCACGACACCATCGCGAAATTCCTGTTTACGTCGGGTTCGACCGGCGCACCCAAGGCGGTGATCAACACCCAGCGTATGCTGACGTCCAATCAGGCTGCGAAAGCACAAACCTGGCCGTTCCTGGGCGATGCCGGTCTTGTCACGCTCGACTGGCTGCCATGGAGCCACACGTTCGGCGCCAATCACAATTTCAATTGCGTGCTGCGTAACGGCGGAACGCTTTACATCGACAGCGGCAAACCCGCGCCCGGCCTGTTCGCGCTGTCGCTCGCAAACCTGCGCGACGTGATCCCCACGGTCTATTTCAATGTGCCGCGCGGCTACGACATGCTGATCGCCGCGCTGCGCGAGGACGATGATCTGCGCCGGCGTTTTTTCTCCGAGGTGAAGCTGCTGTTCTACGCAGCGGCGGCGTTGCCGCAGAATCTGTGGGACGCGCTGGAAGCGCTCTCCGTCGCCACTGTCGGCCACGCGGTGCCGATGGTGTCGGCCTGGGGCGCGACTGAAACTGCGCCGCTCGCGACCGACTGTCATTTCCAGGCGCAGCGCTCCGGCAATATCGGCGTGCCGGTTCCCGGCACTGAAATCAAGCTGGTGCCCACCGGCGACAAGCTGGAGGCGCGGGTGCGTGGCCCGAACGTCACGCCGGGGTACTGGAAAGCGCCGGAGCAGACCGCGAAGGCGTTCGATGCCGACGGCTTCTATATGATGGGCGATGCGATGGTCCTTGCGGACAACGCGCGCCCCGAACTCGGACTGTTCTTCGACGGCCGTGTGGCGGAAGATTTCAAGCTGACATCGGGCACATGGGTCAGTGTCGGCACCTTGCGGATCGCAGGCATAACTGCGCTTGCGCCGATCGCACAGGACATCGTGGTGACCGGCCACGACAAGGACGAGGTGCGCTTTCTGGTGTTCCCGAACATCCCCGCCTGCCGGGCGCTGGCGAAGCTGCCCGATGCCGACATCGCCGATGTTCTGCGCGCGTCCGCCGTCCGCGACGCGGTGGCGCAGGGTCTTGCCCGGCTGAAGGCAAATGGCGGAGGATCGTCGAGTTTCGCCACCCGCGCGCTGCTGCTGGCGGATCTGCCGTCGGTGGATGACGGCGAGATCACCGACAAGGGGTATATCAATCAGCGTGCGGTCCTGACCCGCCGCTTCGCCGATATCGAAAGGCTCGATGACAATGGATGCGGCCACTGGATCGGATGTCCGGCTTGACCGGCCGCAAAACACCGGCATTGAAAATGTGAGGCCGTGCGTGCAGCAATCGGGACTTTGCACGCGCTGCGGCGGACGCGGTTTGCGGGACGGCATCAGGATGCAGGGTCCGGGCAAATCCACGAAGACATGGGTCTGAGAAACAAGCCGGTTAAAACGCCGGGACGATCGAAATCAAAACATAAGAACCGGAGGGAGCCACAATGTCCAAGATCATGAAGATAAGCCGCAGGACGCTGTTGTCGGGTGCGGCGGGCGCGGCGACGCTTGCGGTCTCGCCGCGTCTGTTCAGCCCCGCGATTGCGCAGAACGCGCCTTTGAAGGTCGGCCTGATGCTGCCCTATACCGGCACCTTCGCGAAGCTCGGCCAGTTCATCGATAACGGCTTTGAGCTTTATTATCAGCAGAAGGGCCTCAAGCTCGGTGGCCGCGAGGTGCAGTTCATCAAGGTGGACGATGAATCCAAGCCGGAAGCCGCGACCGACAACATGAACCGCCTGGTCGGGCGCGAGAAAGTCGATGTCGTGGTCGGCACCGTGCATTCCGGTGTCGCCATGGCGATGGTGAAGGTGGCGCGGGATACCAAGACCATGCTCATCATTCCGAACGCGGGTGCCAACGACGCGACCGGCCCGATGTGCGCGCCGAATATCTTCCGCACCTCGTTCTCGAACTGGCAGACCACTTACCCCGCCGGCAAGGTGCTGGTCGATGGCGGTATCAAGAATGTCGTCACCATCACCTGGCGCTACACCGCAGGCGCGGAAATGATCAGCGCATTCTCGGAGAACTTCACCAAGTCAGGCGGCAAGATTGTCGAGGATCTGACGCTGCCGTTCCCGGAGGTCGAATTCCAGGCGCTGATTACCCGCATCGCAACCCTGAAACCGGATGCGGTGTTCTCCTTCTTCGCCGGTGGCGGCGCCGTGAAGTTCGTCAAGGATTATGCGGCGGCGGGTCTCAACAAGACCATTCCGCTCTACGGTGCAGGTTTCCTCACCGACGGCACCATTGCGGCGCAGGGAGAGGCTGCCAACGGCATCAAGACCACACTGCATTATGCCGACAATCTCGATAATCCGGCCAACGTCGCGTTCCTGAAAGCGTTCAAGGCCAAGACCGGCAACGACGGTGACATCTATGCGGTGCAGGGTTATGACGCAGCGGCGCTGTTCGACATAGGCCTGACGGCGGCTGGCGGCGACGCCAAGGCGCAGGACAAGATGATCGCCGCGATGGGGGCGGCGAAGATCGACAGTCCGCGCGGGCCGCTGTCCTTCAATAAGGCGCATAACCCGATTCAGAACATCTATCTGCGTGAAGTGCGCAACGGCCGCAATGAAATGGTGGCGATCGCGCAGAGCGCTGTCGATGATCCGGCGCGCGGCTGCAAGTTGACGTAAGGCTCTGGCCGGTCGACGCGCTCAAAACGGGCTGCGGTTTTTCACTGGATGTCGTCCCCGCGAAGGCGGGGACCATAACCACCGTGGCTGACGGTTTACATGGAATCGGCATCAGCATATTTGCGGGAAGCGCGGATTCAGGGAGTATGGGTCCCCGCCCTCGCGGGGACGACATTGTGTATGTAGTTCATGCCGCTTTTTCTGACGGGATATAGTGAATGGACCTCGTAACCCTCGGCGTTCAGCTTCTGAATGCCATTCAGTATGGGATGGTCCTGTTTCTGGTCGCCAGCGGCTTGACGCTGGTGTTCGGCATCCTCGGCGTGATCAATCTGGCGCACGGCGCTTTTTACATGCTGGGTGCGTATCTGGCCTATTGGATCGCAGCTTACACCGGCAGTTTCTGGGTGGCCCTCGCCGGAGGCGTCGCCATTGCCTTTGTCGTGGGCCTGCTGCTGGAGAATGTCTTCATCCGCAGGCTTTACGGCCGCGATCATCTGGTTCAGGTGCTGCTGTCGTTCGGCCTGATCCTTGTCATCGACGAAGTCAGGCAATTGCTGTTCGGCAAGGATGTCCATTCGGTGCTGCCGCCGGAAGGATTGCGCGGCGCGATCCAGCTCACTGACAATCTGTCCTATCCCGTTTATCGCCTCGCGATCTGTGCGTTCTGTCTGGTGGCGGCGGTCATCATCTATCTGGTGATTACCCGCACCAAGATCGGGATGATCGTGCGCGCTGGCGCGGAGAACCGCGAGATGACGCGGACCCTTGGCATCAATTTCGACACCGTGAACCGTTACGTGTTCGCAGTCGGCATCGCGCTTGCTGCGCTTGCCGGCATTATCGTTGCGCCGGTGTCGACCGTCTATCCCGGCATGGGCGACAGCATGCTTATTCTGTCCTTCGTCGTCGTGGTGCTTGGGGGCATCGGTTCGATCGGCGGCGCAGCCATCGGCGCGTTGCTGATCGGTCTGACCGATACGTTCGGCAAGGTATTCTTCCCGAGCGTGTCGAGCGTGTTGATCTATGTGCTGATGGCCGCAGTTCTGCTCTGGAGACCGAACGGCATTCTCGGGCGGCGGGAGGTCTAACGCGCATGGCCGAGAAACATCACCAGCGCATGTGGCTTGCCCCCGGGGTCCTGCTCGCGCTCGCCATCGCGCTACCTTTCGTCGTGCCGACTTATTATGTGCAATTCGCCAGCAAGACGCTGCTGATGGGCGTCCTGGCGATGTCGCTCAATCTTGTGGTTGGCTATGGCGGGCTGGTGAGCCTGTGCCATGCGGCGTTCTTCGGCATCGCGGGCTACGTGCTGGCGCTTGCCTCTCCGAAATATGATCCCGCCTCGCTGTGGTGGACGCTGCCGCTTGCGGTCGCGGCCTCCGCCGCCGCCGCCGCGGTCATCGGATCGCTCGCGCTGCGTACGCGCGGCATCTATTTCATCATGGTGACGTTGGCGTTCGGCGAGATGCTGTTCTTCCTGTTCCATGACAGCAAGTTCGCCGGCGGATCGGACGGTGCCTTCATCTACAACAAGCCGTCGATGATGCTGGGCAACATCACGTTGTTCGATCTCGAAAAGCCGCTGACGTATTATTTCGTCGTCCTCGCTGTTCTGGTCGCCGTGATCGCGCTTCTGACGACGATTGTGCGTTCGCCGTTCGGTCATGCTCTGGCGGCCGCGCGCGACAATGAACGCCGCGCCCGCGCGCTCGGCTTTCCGGTGTTTCGCGTCCGGCTGACAGCGTTTGTGATCTCCGGCGCGATTGCGGGTGTTGCCGGATATTTTTCCGCCGCGCAGTTTGGCTTTGTCGCGCCGCAGATGCTGGGCTGGCACCTTTCAGCCACGGTGCTTGTGATGGTGCTGATCGGCGGTCAGCGGTCAGTGGCCGGGCCGCTGGTTGGCGCGCTGGTGCTGATCGGACTTGAGGAGGTCTTGAAGGCGGCCACCGAACACTGGAAGCTCGTCGAGGGGCTTGTCATCATTCTGATCGTTCTGGCGCTGCCCAATGGTGTGCGCGATCTTCTGAAGATGGTGTTACCGGAGAAGGATGCGTCTCCCGTCATTGCGAGGAGCGCAGCGACGAAGCAATCCATTCTTTCTAAAGGTGGCTTGCTTCGGTCCGCTCGCAATGACGATGCGAAGGAGGCTGGACATGGCTGATCCGGCTATTGCGCTTCGCGCCATCGGTCTGAAGAAGCATTTCGGCGGTCTCACGGCTGTGTCCGATGTGTCGCTGGATATTCACACCGGCGAGATTCATGCCGTGATCGGGCCGAACGGCGCGGGCAAGTCGACGCTGATCAACCTGTTGTCCGGTGACCTGTCTGTCAGCGCGGGCGAAATCATGCTGGGCGCGAACGACATCACACGTTTGGCGCCCGATCGCCGTGCACGTTCAGGCCTAGGCCGCTCCTATCAGAAGACCACGATCTTCCCGCAGTTCAGCGCGCAGGAAAATGTGCGGCTGGCGGCGCAGGCGCATGCCGCATCACCGTTGAAAATGTTCGGTAACGTGACGTCCGATGCAGACGTCAATCGCCGTACCCGCGAGGCGTTGGAGCAGGCCGGGTTGACCGCGCGTGCGCAGATCACCGCCATGCATCTGTCGCACGGCGAACAGCGCCAGCTTGAGATCGCGATGGTGCTGGCGACGGAGCCGCGCATCATTCTGCTCGATGAGCCGCTTGCCGGAATGGGGCAATCCGAAGCGCGCAAGATGGTCGATCTGATCGCATCGCTGAAAAAGGGCCGGGCCGTGCTGGTGGTCGAGCACGATATGGATGCGGTGTTCGAACTGGCGGATCGCCTCACCGTGATGGCGGACGGTCATGTCATCGCCAGCGGCCTGCCGCAGGATGTGCGTATCGACCCGGCGGTGCGGCTTGCCTATCTCGGAAACGAGGAGGATGCGGCATGAGCGCACTTCTCGACGTGCGGAAGCTCGAAGCGTTCTACGGCGCGGGGCAGGTGCTGCATGGCATCGGCTTCTCGATCAGGAAAGGTGAGCAGGTGGCGCTGCTCGGCCGCAACGGCATGGGCAAGACGACGCTGCTGCGTTCGCTGATGGGTCTCGTTACAGAGCGGCGCGGGCAGATTCATCTCAACGGCCAGGACATCATGCGTGCGGCGCCTGAAGCGATCGCGCGTGCAGGCGTCGCGCTGGTGCCGGAAGGACGCGGCGTGTTCGGCTCGCTGTCGGTGGTCGAAAATCTCGTCATGGCGGCGCGGCCCGGTGTCGATGGGCGCAAGGTCTGGACGCTGGAAAAAGTCTACGAGCTGTTTCCGCGTCTTCATGCGCGCCGCGGGAACGGTGGTCATCAGTTGTCCGGCGGTGAACAGCAGATGCTCACCATCGGGCGCGCGCTGATGACCAATCCCGATCTGATCCTGATCGATGAGGCGACCGAAGGTCTCGCGCCGCTGGTGGCAAAGGATATCTGGAAAACGCTTGGCATCATTCGTGGCGAAGGCGTTGCCACCGTGGTGGTCGACAAGGATTTCCGCTCGCTGTCCCGGATCGCCGATCGCATGGTGATGCTGTCGAAGGGGACAATCGTGTTCGACGGGTCACCTGCCGAACTGGCGCAGAAGCAGGATCTGCTGGAACAGCATCTGGGGGTCTAGCTGGCGGCGACCGTCAGTCCCGTGTCGTCTGCCCTGAGAATATCCCGCTCCAGCGGCAGCGGCCAATGCACCACAAGCTTGCCGATCAGATCGTCCAGCCCATCTTCATCGAACGCATCATAGAACACCGGCGTCTGTGCGCGGGCGATGAAGGCGTGCAGAAGGTGTGCGGCGTCATAGTCGTAAACGATGTCCGTCGGCACGATGCCTTCGCGCCGCATCAGGAAGCGGCGAAAGCCCGTCAGCCGTGCGCGCGCGTTGTCGAGGGCGGCGAACGACAGCACCAGCGTATCGTGCGCGATACGCGGTCCGTCCTGCATCCGGTCGAGCATCGGCAGGGCGTTGGCCTCGATCACGTCGGCGAGCGTGCGGAAGTCGTTCGACACATCATCGGTGTGCAGCGTGTTGCGGATCGCAACCATACCTGTCGCGCTGAACCCGCGTGCAGCAAGCAGGTCCGCCAGCGTGGATACAACCGGTTTGGGTGAGGCAATTGCGATGCCGGAAACAGCGCTCATCGCGCGGCGACGGCGCGGGGCGCTGCGGTTTGGGACTGTTTTGCGACAATCGGCTCAACGGTGTCGGCAAGACGCTGTGCGGCTTCGTCGACATTGAGGCCTGCGGTATCGACCTGCGCGGATGCGCGTGCATAAAGCGGTTCGCGGCTGAGCAGAATGGTGCGCAGTTCCTGCATGGCGGAGCGATCATCGGCCATCGGCCGCAGGTCGCCCTGTTTGCGCACGCGTCCCATGTGTTCTTCCGGCGCGGCCCGCAGCCATACCGTATAGAACGACGACAGCACGAGATCGAATGTCACCGGCTCGGAGACGATGCCGCCGCCGGTCGCCAGCACCACGGGCGACTTGCGCTCGAGCAATTGCGCCAGCGCGGCCTGTTCCATGCGGCGGAAACCTTCCTGGCCGTAAAGCGCGATGATCTCGGCGACGGACAGCCCGTTCTGCTGCTCGACGTCCTTGTTCAGCTCAACAAAGGTCCAGCCGATTTTCTTCGCGAGCATTTTGCCGAGAGTCGATTTGCCTGCGCCGCGCAAGCCGATCAGCGCGATGCCGGCGAAAGCGCCGTGGCGCGCAGCGCCATTACCGGAGAGGATTTCCTTGGCGTGGGCGACCTGCTGCGGGGTCGCGCTGCGCATCAGGTCGCGGATCACCAGCCAGTCCGGGCCGGTCTCCGCAGTGGGTATCATGTCCTCGACAGGGGCGCCCATGGCCGCCGCGACCCGCCGCAGCAAGACAATGGAGACGTTGCCCTTGCCGCTTTCGAGCTGGGCAATGTAGCGCTCGGAAATTCCCGAAACCTTGGCGAGCACCTTACGTGACATGCCGCGTAGCGCGCGCATGGTCCGGACGCGCTGCCCAAGTTGTTCAAGAAACTGGCTTTCCGGTTCTGCCTGCGGGGTCATGCCATTTCGACTCGTGAACCTGAAACATAATGCCGGAAAAGGTTGACAGCAAGTTCAGGCAGTGACTTTATATGAATTATAATTCTAAAGACCAATAAGCGGGAGAGCGTCGTGAGGTTTGAGGGTGCACTGGGCCGTAGCCCAGCGTCGCTGCCGTGGCCCAAATCGCGGCCGAAGTCATGAGCGATTCAGCCGGCAGATACAATGCCGTGACCTATCTGCTCGACCGCAATGTCGACGCAGGACGGGGCGACAAGGTGGTGTTCAGGGACCCGGTGTCCGAAATCACCTATGGCGCGCTGCAGGCGCAGACCCGCCGTCTCGCGAACTTGCTGAAGCGTCTCGGCGTGCGGCGGGAAGAGCGCGTCGCGATGATGATGCTCGACACCGTGGATTTTCCGATTGTGTTTCTTGGCAGCATCCGCGCCGGAATCATTCCGGTGCCGCTCAACACCCTGCTGACTGCCGAACAATATGCCTACGTGCTGGCGGATTGCCGCGCGCGGGTTCTCTTTATTTCGGAAGCGCTGCTGCCGGTGGTGAAGGATGTGCTGGGCCGGATGCCGGATCTTGAGCATGTCGTGGTGTCCGGTGCCGACGCGCATGGATACCTGTTGCTCAAGGACGAAATCGTCAAGGAGAACGACCGGTTCGAAACCGCCGCGACCCATCCGGATGAACCGGCCTTCTGGCTCTATTCGTCAGGCTCGACCGGCATGCCGAAAGGCGTGCGCCATTTGCATTCCAATCTTGAAGCGACCGCGGAAACCTATGCGAAGAAGGTTCTCGGGATTCGCGAGGACGATGTCGGCCTGTCGGCGGCTAAACTGTTCTTCGCCTACGGTCTCGGCAATGCGCTGACGTTTCCCATGAGTGTCGGCGCGACGACCATCCTCAATCCGGAGCGCCCGACACCGCAGGTGATGTTCGAACTGATCCGCAAGCACGATCCCAGCATCTTCTTCGGCGTGCCGACGTTGTTCGCGGCGATGCTGAATGACGAAACTTTCAAGAACGAGCCACGGACCAAGCGGCTGCGCGTATGCACATCGGCGGGCGAAGCGCTGCCTGAACTTGTCGGACAAAGCTGGCAGCAGCGGTTCGGCGTCGACATTCTCGATGGCGTCGGCTCCACCGAACTGCTGCACATCTTTCTCTCCAATGCGCCGGATGACATCAAGTACGGGACCTCGGGCAAACCGGTGCCGGGTTACACGGTGCGTCTTGTCAACGATGCGGGCGCGGATGTTGCGGATGGCGAAGTCGGCGAGATGATCGTCAATGCGCCCTCGGCAGGTGAAGGCTACTGGAATCAGCGCGGCAAAAGCCGCCAGACCTTTGAAGGCGGCTGGACCCGCACCGGCGACAAGTACATCCGCGACGCGGAAGGCCGCTACACTTACTGCGGCCGCTCGGACGACATGTTCAAGGTGTCCGGCATCTGGGTGTCGCCGTTTGAGGTTGAGAGCGCGCTGATCACGCATCCATCGGTGGCGGAAGCGGCTGTCGTGCCTGCGGAAGATTCCGAAGGACTTCTGAAACCGAAGGCATTCGTGGTGCTGAAGCAGGGCGTTGCGGTGAGCGATCTCAACGGCGCGCTGAAGGAGCACGTCAAGCAGAAGATCGGACCGTGGAAATATCCGCGCTGGATCGAGGTGGTGGAGAGCTTGCCGAAGACCGCGACCGGAAAGATTCAGCGTTTCAAGCTGCGTGCCTAGGAAGAAGGGGATGACGAGGATGGTACTTCAACCTTCCGGCACACTTGCCATCGGCGACGCTCAACTCGAATACCGCATGATCGGACCGGCGCCGGACAAGGCGCCAACGATTGTCATGCTGCATGAAGGCCTTGGCTCGGTCGGGCTGTGGGGCGACTTCCCCGACAAACTGCAGGCGGCAACCGGTGCAGGCGTGTTCGTCTATTCCCGCGCGGGCTACGGCCGTTCCTTGCGAACGACGTTGCCGCGCCCGCTCAACTTCATGGAGATCGAAGCGCTCGACGTATTACCGAAGCTGCTCGATGCCATCGGCTTCCGGCGCGGGCTTTTACTCGGGCATTCCGACGGTGCGTCGATCGCAACGATCTATGCGGGCGGGATCCAGGATCATCGTGTGCGCGGCGTCATCCTGATCGCGCCGCATTTCATGGTCGAGGATTTCGGGCTCGTCTCGATCAACAAGACAAGGCAGAACTACGATACCGGCGACCTCAAGCCAAAGCTGGCGCGCTGGCACGACGATGTCGATAACGCTTTCAACGGCTGGGCGGGTGTCTGGCTCGATCCGGAATTCCGCCGCTGGGATATTTCGGAATCCCTCGCTTACGTGCGCGTGCCGGTCGAAATCATTCAGGGCGCCGAGGATCAATACGGCACCATGCGGCATATCGAGATCGCGCAGGAGGAATGTTACTGCCCGGTCGATGTGACCATCATTCCCGGTGCGGGCCATTCTCCGCATCGCGAAGCCTCCGAGGCGACGGTGAAGGCGGCCGCGGATTTTGCCAACCGGCTGCTGTCGGTTCATGGCGAAGGGGTGCTTGGCCAGGCGGCCTGACTATGCAAAAAAATGCATGTTATTGGCATTCTAATGCTGGACACGTTCGATAGTGCGCATTATTATGCATTATAATTCAGATTTCAGCCGGATCGAGGGTGCCTTATGGCTCAGGCGGACAGGAAACTCGCCAACAACGCGACCTTCATCGACTTCCAGACCGAGCCAATGAGGTACCGGCACTGGAAGCTCGATGTCGCGGGAGACGTCGCCACGCTGACCATGGATGTCGATGAAAATGGCGGCCTGTTCGAAGGCTACCTGCTCAAGCTGAATTCCTACGATCTCGGCGTCGACATCGAACTGGCGGACGCCGTGCAGCGGCTGCGCTTCGAGCATCCGCAGGTGAAGGTGGTGCTGCTGCGTTCGGGCAAGAACCGCGTGTTCTGCGCCGGTGCCAATATCCGGATGCTCGCGGGCTCGACCCACGCGCACAAGGTGAACTTCTGCAAATTCACCAACGAGACGCGGAATGGGCTGGAAGATTCCAGCGAGAATTCCGGCCAGCGCTTCATCTGCGTGGTCAACGGCACCGCGGCGGGCGGCGGTTACGAACTCGCACTCGCCGCCGATCACATCATCATGGCTGACGATGGTTCGGCGGCCGTGGCTCTGCCTGAAGTGCCGCTGCTCGCTGTGCTGCCAGGCACCGGCGGCCTCACGCGCGTGGTCGACAAGCGCAAGGTGCGACGTGACCACGCGGATTTTTTCTGCACCATCGAGGAAGGCATCAAGGGAAAGCGCGCGGTGCAGTGGCGTCTGGTGGATGAAATTGTCCCCAACTCCAAACTCGAAGCAAAGGTCGCGGATCGCGCCAGGGAATTTGCCGGACAGTCGAAGCGCACAGGTGAGGGGCAGGGCGTCGCGCTCAAGCCATTGAACCGCTCCATGGCCGAGGATGGCATTCGCTACGGCTTTGTCAGCGTCGATCTCAACCGCGCCGGACGCATCGCCACCATCACCATCAAGGCGCCGGAAAACGATCCGCCTGCGGATGTCGCGGGCATGACTGCGCAGGGAGCCGATTTCTGGCCGCTGCAGGTGGCGCGCGAACTCGATGACGCGATCCTGCATCTGCGCATCAACGAACTTGAAATCGCGATGCTGGTGTTCAAGTCGGTGGGCGAGCGCGCGCGCGTTCTGGCCTATGATGACTTCCTCGAAACCAACAAGACGAACTGGCTGGTTAACGAGATCCGCCATTACTGGAAGCGCGTGCTCAAGCGTATCGATGTCACGTCGCGCACGCTGGTGACGCTGGTCGAGCCGGGATCATGCTTCGTGGGCACGCTGGCCGAACTCGTGTTCGCGTCCGATCGCTCCTACATGCTGATCGGCGAAAAGCAGGGCGACAATCGCGCCCCCGCGGAGATCGTCCTGTCGTCCGCGAATTTCGGGCCCTATCCCATGAGCCACGGCCTCACACGGCTGGAGTCGCGCTTTCAGGCCGATCCCTCCGATGTTGAAACGGCGAAAGCCAAGATCGGCGAGGCGCTCGATGCGGAAACCGCCGAGGAGCTTGGTCTCGTCACCTTCGCGCTCGATGACATCGACTGGGACGACGAGGTGCGCGTGTTTTTCGAGGAGCGCGGCAGCTTCTCGCCGGACAGCCTCACAGGCATGGAGGCCAACCTCCGCTTTGTCGGGCCTGAAACGATGGAATCGAAAATCTTCTCACGCCTCACCGCGTGGCAGAACTGGATTTTCCAGCGGCCGAATGCGGTCGGCGAGAACGGCGCACTGCAGCGCTACGGCACCGGCGTGAAAGCGCAGTTCGATATGACGAGAGTTTAACGAGCATCGCGCGCGTAAGGGGACCCCACCCGGCTGGCCAAGGTGGCCAGCCACCCTCCCCATCGAGGAGAGGGATGGGCCTCCGGCGCAGCGCAGGTTTTCTTCTCCTTCCCCCTTGTGGGGAGGGTCGGCGCGTAGCGCCGGGGTGGGGGTTGGTCCCGCCAGATCCATTCAAGAGATCGAGGAGCACGCCATGAACATCATGAACGTCGACTACACCACCAAGATCCCGAACAACGTCAACCTCGCCGAGGATCGTCAGGTGCTGAAAGCGCTCGAGGGCTGGCATCCGGGTTATCTCGACTGGTGGAACGATATGGGGCCGGAAGGTTTCCAGGAATCGCTGGTCTATCTGCGGACCGCGATCAGCGTCGATCCGAAGGGCTGGGCCAAGTTCGATTACGTCCGCATGCCGGAATATCGCTGGGGTGTTCTGCTTGCGCCGCAGGACGAGCAGCGGCTTGTGAACTTCGGCCAGCACAAGGGCGAGAAGGCGTGGCAGGAAGTGCCGGGCGAATATCGCGCCATGTTGCGCCGTCTGGTCGTGATCCAGGGCGACACCGAGCCAGCCTCCGTCGAACAACAGCGCCATCTCGGCAAGACCGCGCCGTCGCTTTACGACATGCGCAACCTGTTTCAGGTGAATGTCGAGGAAGGCCGCCATCTCTGGGCGATGGTTTACCTGCTGCAGAAATACTTTGGCCGCGACGGACGCGAGGAAGCCGATGATCTGCTCCGTCGCCGCTCCGGCGACGAGGATGCGCCGCGTATGCTCGGTGCGTTCAATGAAGCGACGCCGGACTGGTTGTCATTCTTCATGTTTACCTTCTTCACCGACCGCGACGGCAAGATGCAGCTCGAGTCGCTGGCTCAGTCCGGCTTCGATCCGCTGTCGCGCACATGCCGCTTCATGCTGACCGAAGAAGCGCACCACATGTTCGTCGGCGAAACCGGCGTCAGCCGCGTGCTTCAGCGCACCTGCGAGGCGATGAAGGCAGCGGGCATTGAAGATCCGAACGAGATCGAGCGCGTCCGTGCGCTCGGTGTCATCGACCTGCCGACCATGCAGAAGAAGATGAACCTGCACTATTCGCTGTCACTCGATCTGTTCGGTTCGGAAGTGTCTACAAACGCGGCGAATTTCTACAATGCGGGTCTGAAGGGCCGCTTCCAGGAAACCAAGATCGACGACGATCATCGCCTCACCAATGACATCTACAAGGTGCTGAAGATGGTCGACGGCAAGATCACGCTGGTCGATGAGCCTGCGCTGACCGCGCTGAACATGCGCCTGCGCGACGACTATACTGAGGACTGCGCCAAGGGCGTCGAGCGGTGGAACAAGGTGATCGAAAAGGCGGGTGTGAATTTCCGCCTCGAACTGCCGCACACCGCATTTCACCGCCAGATCGGCGAATTCGCCAATGTGCAGGCGACGCCGAAGGGCATTATCGTGTCCGACGCCGAATGGGCGAAGGTGCGTGACGACTATCTGCCGTCGGTTGCCGATGGCGATTTCATCTCGTCGCTGATGGTGTCTGTCTCCGAGCCCGGCAAGTTCGCCAACTGGATCGCCGCGCCGAAGGTCGGCATCGACAACAAGCCCGGCGATTTCGAATACGTGAAGATCGCGGCGTAGTTTACTTTCCCCTCTCCCCTTGTGGGAGAGGGAAGGAACCGAGCCAGAAAATGAACGCACACGCCACCGACCTCATCAAGCAGCATCTGATCGATCCGGAAATCTGCATTCGCTGCAACACCTGCGAAGAAACGTGTCCGATCGATGCGGTAACGCATGACGGCAACAACTATGTCGTCGATGCGAGCCTCTGCAATCATTGCATGGATTGCATTTCGCCATGTCCCACGGGCTCGATCGACAACTGGCGTGTGGTGTCGAAGGCCTATTCCCTCGAAGAGCAGTATTCGTGGGAAGAACTGCCGAAGCAGGAAGATGTCGCGGCGGCCGCAGGAGAGGGCGGAGCGGTCGAAGCGCTGGAAGACGAAGTCGCGAAGCTATTGGAAGAGGCCCGCAAGGGGTTGGGCGGCAAGCCCGTCGCGCCGCATTCCGCCAGCAAGCCGACGGTTAATCTCTACAATCGCGGGAAATTCGCGACCGCGACTGTGACCGGAAATTTTCGGCTGACCGATGCGGCGTCCGATACCGATGTGCGCCATATTATTCTCGACTTTGGCGATCAGCCGTTTCCGGTTCTGGAAGGTCAGAGCATCGGCATTGTCGCACCGGGCGTTGACGAGAACGGCAAGCCGCATGTGGCGCGGCTTTACTCCGTCGCCAGTCCGCGCGGCGGCGAGAAGCCGAACACCAACAACCTCGCACTCACAGTGAAGCGCGAAGACAAGGGCGTCTGCTCCAATTATCTGTGCGATCTGCCGCGCGGCGCGAAGGTGGAAGTCACCGGCCCGTTCGGCGCGACGTTCCTGATGCCTGACGATCCGGCCGCCAATATCATCATGATCTGCACCGGCACAGGCTCGGCGCCGTTCAGGGGTTTCACCGAGCGCCGCCGCCGCGCCATGCCAAATGCGCCGGGACGCCTGCTTTTGTTCTTCGGTGCGCGCCGTCCGGAAGAATTGCCTTACTTCGGTCCGCTGCAGAAAGTGCCGGAGAAACTGCTCGGAAAATACTTCTGTTATTCACGCGTGCCGGATCAGCCACGCGTCTATGTGCAGGACCGCATCCGCAGCGAGATGGCGCAGATCGCCACTTTGCTGCGCGACGACAAGACCCATGTCTACATCTGCGGATTGAAGGGCATGGAGACCGGCGTCGATGAGGCGTTCGCGGATGCTTGCCGCGCTGCCTCGATCGACTGGTCGTCGCTCAAGCCCGGAATGCGCGAGAGCGGCCGCTATCACGTCGAGACGTATTGAGTTTTAACACTCCGGCGTTTCGCCAAGCTCAATTGTCATACGCGGCTTGACCCGCGTATCCATCACACTTGAAAGGTGCCGTTAGCGAAGAAGATGGATGGCCGGGTCAAGCCCGGCCATGATGCGCTATAATCAGTGAGCGCTCGGAATGATCGCTCTTACTCCCCCGCCACCGGCAGGCTGAGATTGGCGTAGACGATGCCGCCGTCGACGGCGATCGAGTTGCCGACCACGTAGTCGCCCGCGCGCGAAGCGAGATAGACGGCAATGCCGGCCATGTCTTCAGGCGCGCCGATGCGCTTGGACGGAATCGCCTTCGCAACGCTGTCGCCGTGATCGCGAGCGGCAGTGTTCATGTCGGACTGGAATGCGCCCGGGCAGATCGCGGTGACGTTGATATTGTCCTTGATCAGCTTCGCGGCCATGCGGCGGGTGAGATGAATCACCGCGGCCTTGCTTGCCTGATAGGAATAGGTCTCGAGCGGATTGACCGAGAGGCCGTCGATGGACGCGATGTTGATTACCTTGCCGGGCTTTTCAGCCGTCGCTGCCGCGCGCAGCGGCTTGGCCAGCGCCTTGGTCAGGAAGAACAGCGACTTGACGTTGAGGTTCATCACCTTGTCCCAGCCGGCTTCCGGGAATTCGTCGAAGTTGGCGCCCCATGCCGCGCCTGCATTGTTGACCAGGATGTCGAGCTTCGGCTCGCGCTTCATGATTTCTTCGGCAAGCTTGTTGCAGCCCTCGACGGTGGACATGTCGATCGGCAGCGCGATGCATTCGCCGTCATAGGCGGCCGTCAGTTCCTTCGCGGTTTCTTCACATGGACCGGCCTTGCGCGCGGTGATGTAGACCTTCGATGCACCGAACGCGAGAAAGCCGCCTGCGATCATCTTGCCGATGCCGCGCGAGCCGCCGGTGACGAGGGCGACGCGGCCCTTCAGCGAAAACATATCCTTGAACATGATGCCTCCTGTTGCTTTGGCGGCGATATAGCGCCAGCGGCACACGTTGAGTCAAGGAATGGCGGGATTGCAGGCTGTTTGAAACAGGCCTCAGGCCGCATCGACCCTGCGGAATCCGTTCCACATCGCGGTCGCGGCGCCGGAGGTCAGTACCGTGAGGAAGCGTGCGCTTTGATAGTTGCCGTTCAGCGAGATGCGCGGCAGCGCGGTCGGATGTTCGGCGTTCTCGGCGAACAGCATGCCGGGACGCGTGGTTACTGCGGTCGAGAATCCGAATTCGCGCGCCATCGAGAACTCGCGCGCGGCGGCGGCGGTTCTGTCGCCATAAGGATAAGCGAAATGCCGCGCGCTTTTCTGCAGTTTGTTCTCGATCCGCTCCCGGCTGATGCGCATTTCACAGGCGGCGTTGATGTCGCTCTCCCGCGCCAGGTTGCAGTGGCTGATCGTGTGCGCGCCGATGGTCACGAGGGGGTCGCCGGCGAATGGCTTCAGTTCATTCCACGACATGCACAACTCGCGTGCGATCGCGGCGCCATCGACGCCATGGCGGGCGCACAGATCGCTGACGGCACGCTGCACCTCGGTGTCGTCGCGAAGGGTGCGCAGCCAGTCGTGAACCTGAGCAAAGGCGCGTTGCTTGGCGGCTGTATCGCCAGCCTCGAGTCGAACGGCTGCGCCGTCCCGGATGATCTCGATGGTCCGGGCCTTGGCGATGACGCGCTCCAGCGCCACCCACCAAAGCCGTCCGGTCCCTTCGGCGAAATCGCTTGCGACATAAACGGTAAATGGCGCTTTGTACTCGCGCATCACCGGCAGCGCATGGTCGCGGTTGTCGCGGTAGCCGTCGTCGAAGGTGAAGCATGCGAAGCGGCGTGAAAAGTCGCGTTCATGCATCCGGCGGTGGGCTTCATCCATCGATACGATGTCCACGCCGAGCGAGCGCACATGCGCCAGCACCTCGCGCAGGAAGTTCGGCGTGATTTCCAGATGCCTGTTGGGCTGGAACATATCGTCGCGGGCCGGGCGGACGTGGTGCAGCATGAAGATGGAGCCGACGCCTGCCAGAAAGGGCCGTAACATGCGATGCGCGCCGGTATAGTAGAGCGCATCGAGCCCGGCGCGGATGACGTTATTGCGAAGCTGCTTCATGGCGGTGGCCGGGTCGGTCCTTCGGGTCCGGTTCGCAGATGTGGCAGAAACGGCTGAACAAACGGTTATCCGGATGGCTGAAACGGCTGCTTCTGTCCGCGGGCGGAATGTTGCTGCGCGGCACGGCAGGTCTGTTCATTTCCAGTTTGACACCTCGGCGAGGGTTTGTTTTGTCTGCATTCCATCAGGCAAAGGTCCGGAATGAACCGTTTAGCGAGTTGGGCACGTAAGTGGTGGCCGGGGTTGATTCCCCTCGTGGTGCTATGGATCGCCGCAATCTGGTACGGCACCGCGCCGATTGAGGCCGATCTTGCCGCGCGATCGACCGCGGCACTCAAGGACACCGTGCTGGACAAGACAACGATCTCGGTTTCCGGCCGGGATGTTCAACTTTCGGCGGATGCGTTCTCCGAGGAGGGGCGGCGCAGCGCGACCTCGCAGGTCGAGGCCGTGAACGGTGTGCGGCTGGTGAACGACAGCACCCGCCTGATCCCCGAGGCGAAGCCGTTTGTGTGGTCGATCGAGCGCGATGTGGTTCGGGTCACGCTCGACGGCAATGCGCCCCTTCCGGCGATCAAGTCCAAGCTGATGGAAGCCGCGCGCAATGCGCTCAAGGGCATCGAAATCTCGGACCGGATGACCCTGGCCCGTGGGGCGTCATCGAAATTCGACAACGCGGCGCTGCTGCTGATCGATCAGGTGAGCAAGCTCAAGGAAGGCAAGATCACCCTCAGCGACAATGATGTCAGTCTGACCGGAATGGCGCGCGAACTTGGCTACCGCGAGGCGATCCAGGCTGCGCTGAAAAACCTGCCCGAGGGGTTTTCGGTGAAGGAAAACGCCATCAAGGCGCCGCCCTACGTTTTCCAGGCCACCAAGGACCCGGTGGCGAATACGGTCACGCTCGCCGGCTATGTTCCGGACAACAACGTCCATGCCGCCATTGTCGCGGCGGTGGGCCGCAAGTTCTTCTCCGAGAAGCTGGTGGACAATCTCAAGGCCAGCATCGGCGCGCCGCAGGGATTCCAGAATGCGGTTGTCGCCGCGCTTGGCGCGTTGTCGCGGGTATCGACCGGCTCGCTGGTGATTTCGGATCGCGAGGTCAAGCTGTCGGGTGATGCGCTCTATGCCGTCGCCGCAGATCAGATCAAGGGTTCGATCGGCGGTGAACTGCCGCAAGGCTGGACGGCGAAGGCGGAAGTCTCAGTCAAGCCGGTGGCAAGCGCGGTCGATCCGACGGTCTGCCAGCAGCTGTTCTTTGAACTTTTGGGCAAGGCGAAAATCAGGTTCGACTCCGGAAAGGCGACCATCGACAAGGACTCGATGGGGTTGCTGGACAGGCTGATCGAAACGGCTCTGCGTTGCCCGACTGCGAATATCGAAGTCGCCGGTCATACCGATAGCGACGGCGATACCAACGCCAACATGGCGCTGTCCGAAAAACGCGCGCAGGCGGTGGCGGATTATCTGATCAAGGCGGGCTTGCCGCAGGACAGGCTGAGGTCGGTCGGATACGGCAGCACCCAGCCGGTCGCGGCCAACGATACCGATGAAGGCAAAGCCAAGAACCGGCGTATCGACTTTGTGGTGAAGTGAGCATGATTTATCGTCGCCCGAAGCGTCATCCTGAGGTGCGAGCTTTTGCGAGCCTCGAAGGATGGCGCATAGTCATGCCGTCGCCCTTCGAGGCCTTCGCTGCGCTACAGCACCTCAGGGTGACGGCGCTAAGGTACAAGGACGCTCGCGCATGATTTATCTCGCGACATTCAACTGGGGCTGGCTGCTGGGATCGGGCGTGATCGGCCTTGCGATGGGCTGGATTGCCATCGTGCAGCGTGGGCAGGGATGGCAGGTTGTGACGCTGCGCAAGTTTGTCGTGCTGATTGCAGGACTTGTGCTGGCTTCGGTGTTTCATGCTGTGCCCGGCCGCTTTGGATACTGGCTGGATCTCGGTCTCGCCATGCTCGCGGCCTATGTCGCAGGCTGCGCAATTGGATCCTGGCTGCGCAATCTGGTGGTCTCGCGTCCGGCGCCGGCTGCCGACGCGTGAGCGGGCTTGTCGCGCATTACCGGATGCTGGGCCGCTATAATGCGTGGGCGAACGGCCGACTTTACGATGCGGCCGCGCGCCTCGGCGAGGCGCAGTACAAGGCCGATCGCGGCGCCTTTTTCAAATCCGTCCACGGCACGCTGAACCATCTGCTGACGACCGACCGCATCTGGATGAAACGGTTTACGGGCGAGGGCGACGCGCCTGACCGGCTCGACGCGATCCTGTGCGAGACGTTTGAGGCCCTGCGTGCCGCCCGGGCTGCGGAAGACGCCCGGATCGTGGCGTATGTCGAGGGGCTCGACGAGGCACGTCTCGCCGGAACGATTTCCTATCGGCGCGTCTCCAGCCCTGAAGCATTCGTGCAGGAACTGGCCCCCGCTCTGGCGCACTGGTTCAATCACCAGACCCACCATCGCGGCCAGACGCATGCGCTTTTGACAGGGCTCGGCCAGCCTTCCGTCGAACTGGATCTGCTGTTTTTCCAGCGCGAGCAGGCCAAAGCGGCGCGGCCCTCGGCATGACGCCTTCGTGACGCATTGCGGCGCGGAACGAAACAGTATTCTTAATGTGACTTCCGGCGTGTGGACGGGTTCAAATCGGCGTTGCTGCCCTCGCGGTGGCGCGGCCGGTCTGCTAGGACAACATTGCCGGAACAAGGTGCTTGCTGGAATTTCGAGGTCTGGATGCTGGAGACACTGCGCGGGGCCATCGCGTACATGCGCGAGAAGCAAATCCTGCACAAGCTTGGTGTTGCGATCAGCATCGCGATCATCGCGACCGCTTGCTACATCCTCTATCACATGCTGCAGGGTCTCGATGTCGACGACCTCTATTCGGCCCTGCGCGATACCGAAATCAGGACCGTCGTCCTTGCGGGACTTTGCGTCGCCGCGGGCTACTTCACGCTGACATTCTATGATCTGTTTGCCCTGCGTGCGATCGGGCGCGACAAGGTGCCTTACAGGGTCGCGGCCTTTGCCGGATTCACCAGCTACTCGATCGGGCACAATGTCGGTGCCAGTGTCTTTACCGGCGGTGTGGTGCGCTATCGAATCTACTCCGCCTGGGACCTGTCGGCGGTGGACGTGGCGAAGGTCTGCTTTCTCGCCGGGTTGACGTTCTGGCTCGGCAATGCGGCCGTGCTGGGCCTTGGCGTCGCCTATCATCCCGAAGCGGCTGCCTCCATCGACAAGCTGCCGATCTGGCTCAATCGCGCCGTGGCGATCGCGATCCTGATCGGCCTGTGCGTCTATGTGACGTGGGTCTGGATAAAGCCCCGCGAAGTCGGGCGCGGAAGCTGGTCCGTCGTTCTTCCCGGTGGTCCGCTGACGCTGCTGCAGATCGTGATCGGCATTGTCGATCTCGGCTTCTGTGCGCTGGCGATGTACATCCTGGTGCCGGATGAACCGCATGTCGGGTTCGTGGTTGTCGCGGTGATCTTTGTTTCAGCGACCCTGCTTGGTTTCGCCAGCCACTCGCCGGGCGGCCTTGGCGTGTTCGACGCCGCGATGCTGGTTGGCCTGTTTCAGTTCGACCGGGAAGAATTGCTGGCAGGCATGCTGCTGTTCCGTGTGCTGTACTATCTGGTTCCTTTTATTCTTTCTGTCATCTTGCTCTCGCTTCGGGAGCTTATTGTCGGCCTTCGGGCGAAGCGCGTGTCGGCTGCCTTGCGTAAACTGGACGAAGCTGCGAACCCCGGTCAGGGCTCGCCCCGAGGATCGGGATCTTCGGCTTCGTAGCGGAACTGGCGTCAGTCCGTTCCGGGGCGGACACGAGCGCGAAACAGGTGCGGCGCATGGCGATGACATCTTCGAATTCGGGTTTCACCCCGTGGCCGGACCGGTTGCGCCGGTCTGCGATCATTCTGATCGCGACCGCGCTCGGTCTTATCGCTTCGGTTGTGTTCGGAGGTCTGACGCTTCCTCAGGCCGGACTGATCTTTCTTGTGATCGCCGGCGCCGCACTCGTGCCGTGGCACCTGCATCAATCCGTGCCGAACAGCGAGGATATCATCGGTGCACGGCCTGCGGAAATGCCGGTGGTGCAGGCGCTGGTCGGCGGTATGCCGGATGCCGCCGTCCTGCTCGACCGGGCAGGACGCGTACTGCATTTCAACACGGCTGCGTCCCAACTCGCGCCTGCACTGCGTAAGAACGAACTGGCGCTGTTCGCGTTGCGCTCACCCGAGATCATCGCGGCGCTGCGTGAAGCCATTGCGACACGCCAGCCGCAGCGTGCCAGTTATGTGGATCACGTTCCGATCGATCGCTGGATGGAATTGATCGTGACCCCGCTGTCGCTGCCCACTGCATTCGGCGGCAGCGAGTATTGCATCCTGATGACATTCCACGACCAGACGGCACTGCGCCGGGTCGAGGAAATGCGCGCGGATTTTGTCGCCAACGCCAGCCACGAATTGCGCACGCCGCTGGCGGCGCTGTCGGGCTTCATCGACACGTTGCAGGGACCGGCGCGGGACGATCCGAAGGCGCGCGAACGCTTCCTCGGCATCATGCACGCTCAGGCGACGCGCATGGCGCGGCTGATCGATGATCTGCTGTCGTTGTCGCGAGTCGAACTCAGCGCCCATGTGCGCCCGGAAAAGCTGGTTGATGTCGTGCCGCTGATCCGTCAGGTGGTCGATGGTCTTGAGCCGCTTGCGAGCGAGCGTCAGGTCACGATCGAACTCGGATTGCCGCCGTCGCCGGTGATGATCGCGGGCGATACGGAAGAACTGCTGCGCGTGTTCGAGAACCTGATCGAGAACGGACTTAAATACGGTGCGTCCGGCGGACGGGTGATCGTGTCTCTGACCGAGCCTGATGCGGACGATGCTGCCGGAGAATTGCGAGTCGCGGTGCGTGATTACGGCCCCGGCATCCCGCCCGAGCATCTGCCGAGACTCACTGAGCGGTTCTACCGCGTCGATGTCGGCGACAGCCGCGCGCAGGGTGGTACCGGTCTTGGCCTGTCACTGGTCAAGCATATCCTCAACCGCCATCGCGGGCGGCTTGTGATCGAGAGTCTTTCAGGTCAGGGCGCGACGTTCACCGCGTGCTTCCCGGCGACGAGGACAGCGGGCGCTGAAACGGTTGCAGTGAAGGAATAGAGCGGCACACTTGCCGCAATTTCGCCGCGCAATCACAAAACAGCCATTTGCAGCGAAGTTCGCAACAAAAAAGCCTCATCGAATTTGATGAGGCTTTTTGTCGTTTATGACAGGCAGGTTACTTTGCCGGCCGCGAACTCCGCCGCCGGTCGCTGGCGGGCTGATAGGCGATGCGCGAGTGATGTGCGCAGTAGGGCAGGCCGCCGAGCGCCTTGCCGCCGCAGAAAAAGAAATCGGAACTGCCGGGATCGCCGACGGGCCAGTGGCAGGTGCTCTCGTTGAGTTCCAGAAGCGTCAGCCGCTGACTCATCGGCACCACGTTGTCGTAGGCGATCGGATCGGGTTCCGCCTCAACCTCGAAGGCATGGGCAAGCGCGGTATTGCCGCGCGATACCGGGCGGCTGATGCGCATCATATGCTGCGCGGGCCGTGTCTTGCGCTGCCGCGGCGCCGCTGATGAGGGGCTCTTCGCGCGTCCGGACAGGCCCAACCGGTGGACCTTGCCGATCACCGCGTTGCGAGTGATGTTCCCAAGCTCGGCGGCAATCTGGCTCGCCGAAAGCCCGGCCTCCCAAAGCTTCTTCAACTGCTCTACGCGATCGTCGGTCCAGCTGATTACCGTCATCGCACTTTTCCTTTTGGTCTCGCGCCGGCCATTTTTGACGCGGCGTCGCGATTGCAGATCGTCCAAAATCCCTGACGGCAGAATCCCTTAGCCCTCGCCGGTTGCATGAAAAGCGACCGGGCGTTTACGCCTTACCGAAGACAAACGAGGATCAGAACTGCCGCACGAGATGTCGTACCCAACGGAAGGGAGGCTACAATATGCCGTGACTCGCGCGCAAGAGTCGGGCATTGCGCGTCCACATGTTCTGGCCAGAAAGCAAATAAATTCGAGTTTTTTGCGATGCCGGAGAAGGCCGCTTTTCCGCCCCCGGCCAGTCAGTATGCCGTCGGACGACACGGGAAAATGCCGAATATCGCGTATTTCGCGCGGCTCCGGCGGGGTTTCAGACGGCGTGCGTGGATTGACACGACCCCTCCCGCCAATAGAATGATCCTCGCGTGCCGCCTTTCCCGGGCGGCACGTTTCGTTTCCGGGGCAGGCAACCGAGCGATAACGCTTAAGCGATCGCAATGCTGTTGCCCCTAATTATCGATCAGGTCGCCATGAGCCACACCGTCAAACCGCATCTCGACTCTCACATGTTGCCGGTTTTCGCCCGCGCGGACGTCGCTTTCGAGCGCGGCGAAGGGCCGTGGCTGATCGCGACCAATGGCGACCGCTATCTCGACTTCACCAGCGGCGTGGCGGTGAATGCGCTGGGTCATGCGCATCCGCATCTGGTCGCGGCGCTTCAGGAGCAGACCGCGAAGCTGTGGCACGTCTCGAACCTGTTTACGATCCCGGAAGGTGAGCGGCTGGCGACGCGGCTGTGCGACGAAAGCTTCGCCGACGTGGCCTTCTTCTGCAATTCCGGCGCAGAGGCGATGGAAGCGGCCATCAAGATGGCGCGCAAGTTTCAAGCCGTGAACGGTCATCCGGAGCGCTATCGGCTGATCACGTTCGAGGGCGCGTTTCATGGCCGCACGCTCGCGACGCTCGCCGCGGGCGGACAGCAGAAATATCTCGAAGGCTTCGGTCCGCGCGTCGACGGGTTCGATCAGGTCCCGCTCGGCGATCTTGAAGCGGTGAAGAAGGCGATCGGTCCGCACACTGCAGGCATCCTGATCGAGCCGTGGCAGGGCGAAGGCGGCGTGCGCGCGGCCGATCCGTCCTTCTTCCGCGCGCTGCGGCAACTGTGCGACGATAACAAATTGGTGCTGGTGTTCGACGAAGTGCAGACCGGCATGGGACGCATCGGCACGCTGTTCGCGTATGAAAAGACCGGCGTGACGCCGGACATCATGGCGCTGGCGAAGGCGCTGGGCGGCGGATTTCCGATGGGCGCGTGTCTCGCCACCGTCGCTGCTGCCGCAGGCATGACGCCGGGCACGCACGGATCGACTTTCGGTGGCAACCTGCTTGCCGCCGCCGCGGGCAACGCCACGCTCGATGTCATGCTCAAGCCGGGCTTTTTCGAGCATGTGCAGAAGATGTCGCTGCTGCTCAAGCAGAAGCTGGCGTCGGTCGTGGACCGCTATCCGAACGTTGTGAACGAGGTGCGCGGCGATGGTCTTCTCATCGGCGTCAAGGCGGTCGTACCCGCCGGCGATGTCATCAGCGCATTGCGCGACGAGAAATTACTGACGGTCGCTGCAGGCGACAACGTGGTGCGCTTTCTGCCGCCGCTGATTGTGGGTGAGACCGAGATCGAGGATGCTGTTACGCGTCTCGAACGCGCCTGCGCGCGGCTTGCCCGCACTTCGGCGCAGAGCGAGGCTGTGTGATGACGAAGTCCAACCAGCCACGGCATTTCCTCGATCTGTTCGACGTGTCGGCGCAGGATCTGCGGACGATCCTCGACGCCAGCATCGCGATGAAGAAGAAGCGCAAGGCTGGCAATACATCCGACAAGCCACTCACCGACAAGACGCTGGCGATGATCTTCGACAAGCCGTCGACGCGCACCCGCGTGTCGTTCGATGTCGGTATGCGCCAGCTCGGCGGCGAAGCCATTATGCTGACCGGCGCGGAAATGCAGCTCGGGCGCGGTGAAACCATCGCGGATACGGCGCGCGTGCTGTCGCGCTTCGTAGATGCCATCATGATCCGGATTCTCAATCATGAGGCGCTGACCGAGCTTGCCGCGCATGCGACGGTTCCGGTGATCAACGGGCTGACTCGCCGCTCGCATCCCTGCCAGGTGATGGCGGACGTGATGACGTTTGAAGAGCATCTCGGTCCGATCAAGGGACGCACCGTGTCCTGGGTTGGCGACGATAACAACGTGCTGGCCTCGTGGGCTCACGCTGCGGAACGTTTCGGCTTCAACCTGCGCGTCGCGACACCGCCTGAACTGGCGCCGAACAAGATGCTGAAGGACTGGATCAAGTCCACAGGAGCGCCGGTCGTACTCGGCACGAAGCCTGAGGAGATGGTGCGCGGTGCCGATTGCGTGGTCACCGACACCTGGGTCTCGATGGGCGACAAGGAAGGCGAGCATCGTCATAACGTGCTGAGGCCGTATCAGGTCAATGACAAGCTGATGTCGCAGGCCAATCCGGGCGCGATTTTCATGCATTGCCTCCCCGCTCATCGCGGCGAGGAGGTCACTGATGAGGTGATCGACGGACCGCAGTCGGTCGTGTTCGACGAGGCGGAAAACCGTTTGCACGCGCAGAAGGGCATTCTGGCCTGGTGCCTGCACGCCGTCGGCTAGAACCACGATCTGGTCGCGCAACCTCCAGCCGGCATTCTGGACCCGGCCGGTTCCCTTTTTTCCGGAGCGAAGCGTCCTATATTCCGGACATGCCGTGACTTGACCCGCTATTGCCTCCGGGCAGAAGCTCAGACCCGCAGGGTCCGGGCCTTCACTTCCATTCGATTTCCCTGACGAAAGTGCCTTCGACATGATTTCCGAAAGCCAAATCCGTGCTCCTTCCGCAACGCCGGTCGATGATGCGGTGCTGCCCTTTGAGGTCAGCGCGCTGGATATTCGCGGCCGCCTGACAAAGATGGGGCCGGCGCTCGATGATATTCTCACCAAGCATGATTATCCGGCTTCCGTCAGCAAGCTGCTCGGCGAAGCCATCGTGCTTACGACTCTGCTCGGCTCCACCCTCAAATTCCAGGGCCGCTTCATTCTGCAGACCCAGACCGACGGGCCGGTGTCGCTGATCATCGTCGATTTTCAGTCGCCCGATCGCCTGCGCGCTTATGCGCGATACGATGCCAGCCGGCTTGAAGCAGGCCAGGACTCCGCAGCACTGCTGGGTCATGGCCACCTCGCCATGACCATCGATCAGGGACCTGACATGAGCCGCTATCAGGGGCTTGTGAAGCTGGAGGGCGGCAATCTGGAAGACGCCGCACACGAATACTTCCTGCGTTCGGAACAGATTCCGACCCAGGTGCGGCTTGCGGTGGGTGAGGAATTCCGCGGCGGCGATGGCCCGAAACATCGCTGGCGCGGCGGTGGGATGCTGATCCAGTTCCTTCCCAAGGCACCGGAGCGTGCGCGGCAGGCCGACCTGCATCCCGGCGATGCGCCTGAAGGTACGATCGTTCATGACGTGCCCGAGGATGACGCATGGGCCGAGAGCCGCGCGCTGTTCGGCACAATCGAGGATGTCGAGTTGATCGATCCCGATCTGTCGGGTGAGCGGTTGCTGTTCCGGCTGTTTCACGAGCGTGGGGTCAGGGTCTATCCCGTGCAGCCGATCCTTGCGCAGTGCTCCTGTTCGCGCGAGGCCGTGGCCGGCATGCTGAAAAGCTTTACGCCGGAGGACCGTGCCGAGATGGTCGAGAACGGCAAGGTGGCGGTGACCTGCGAGTTCTGCAGCTCGGTTTATGAGTTCTCGCCGGAAGAGGCGGGGGCCGTTTCTGCGGCCAAGTAGCGCGCGGCATTATTGCCGCCGGCGGGGCGTCTTAATTCAGCGTGCGCCGCACGTTCGGACTGTCGAGGGAGAAGGCGGGGATGTCGATTTCGAACGGCTCTCCGTCTTCCGTCACCATCTGGTAGCTGCCGGTCATAAAGCCGGACGGCGTCTGCAAAGGCACGCCGCTGGTGTACTCGAACCGTTCTCCCGGCTCGATGACAGGCTGTTCCCCGACCACGCCTTCCCCGCGAACTTCCTGGCTGTGGCCGGCGCCGTCGGTGATGATCCAATGCCGCGTCTTGAGCTGAACAGTTTCAGTTCCGGAGTTGATAATCGCGATTGTGTAGGCCCAGAAGAACCGGCCGTCCTCTGCCGAAGAACGTTCGGGGAGGAAACTCGGTTCGACGACGACTTCAATGTGGCGGGTCACGGCGCGGTACATGGTGCTTTGTCCCATTCGGATCGTACAGTAACAGACCTCGCATTTTTTGCGTAGCGTCCGGTCATCGCCCTCCGGGCCGCCACAGGATACGAGTCAGGCCCGATCATTGTTTCAACATCGTTGTCATCCAGCATTCGCGGCGCGGGCTGTCCAATGGAATACCTGCAATTTGCGGGCCGCGCCGATCTTCCGTAAGATTGTAGCCGTGCGGCGGAACCAGATTTGACGGAATGGCCTTCGTGACGACCGAAATGACCGACCAGACTGTCGCCAGGACGTCTGCCGCAAAAATCGCCGCTCTTCCCGTTGCGGCGGGCGAGCGCGAACTGCGTCTTGATCTGTTTCGCGGCATGGCGCTGTGGCTGATCTTTGTCGATCATCTTCCACCGAACATCCTGACCTGGTTCACCATCCGCAATTACGGGTTCAGCGATGCGACCGAAATCTTCATTTTCATTTCGGGATATACGGCGGCGTTTGTCTACAGCCGGGCGATGCTTGATCGCGGCTTTGTGGTCGCCAGCGCGCGCATCTTCAAACGTGTCTGGCAGATCTACGTCGCTCACGTTTTTCTGTTCACCATCTATCTTGCTGAAATTTCCTACATCGCAACCAAGTTCGACAACCCGCTCTACGCGGAAGAAATGGGAATTCTGGATTTCCTCAAGCAGCCTGATGTCACGATCGTGCAGGCGCTGCTGCTGAAATTCCGTCCCGTGAATATGGACGTGTTGCCGCTCTACATCGTTCTGATGCTTTTTCTGCCGCTGATCATCTGGTTGCTGCAGCGAAAAGCTGATCTGGCGCTGGGGCTTTCCGTCCTTCTGTACGCACTGACATGGGAGTTCGACTGGTATCTTCCGGCTTATCCGAATGGAACGTGGTTCTTCAATCCGTTCGCCTGGCAGTTGCTGTTCGTGTTCGGCGCGTGGTGCGCGCTGGGTGGTGCAAAACGCATGTCCCGCATCCTGTCATCGCCGATTACGCTTTGGCTGTGTGTCGCCTATCTGGTTTTTGCGTTCTGCGTCACGCTGACGTGGCATGTGCCGCGGCTCAATGTGTTCATGCCGCGCTGGCTCGAAAGCTGGATGTACCCGATCAACAAAACCGATCTCGATGTGCTGCGCTTCATCCATTTCCTTGCGCTGGCAGCGATCACGGTGCACTTCATTCCGGCGAACTGGCCGGGCCTGAAATCACGCTGGCTGCGCCCGGTCATCCGGTGCGGCCAGCATTCGCTCGAGATTTTCTGTCTTGGCGTGTTTCTCGCATTCGCGGGACATTTCGTTCTGGCTGAGGTCTCCGGCGGAGCATGGATGCATTTCTTTGTCAGCGTGGCGGGCATTGTCATCATGTCCGCAGCCGCCGCGCTGTTTTCGTGGTATAAGGGCGAAGTCGGCAAGAGCGGCAAACGCGCGAAAAGTGCAGACGGCGATGCCGACCTCGCCGGAGGCGGATCATGAAAGTATTGTGGGTCGCAGGCTTTCTGGCTGTTCTTTTTACCACCGCTCCAGCGCGTGCGGAGGAGACACCCGGCTGTGCGGTTCCTGCTTACCTTCTTGCGACCGAGAGTGCGCTGCCAAAAGTCGCGAGTGCGATCAAAACACGAAAGCGGCTGGAGATTCTGGTCGTCGGAAGCGGGTCGTCGGCATTGCCCGGAGCGGATGGTGTCGGCATGTCCTATCCGGCACGTACGGAGGCCGCGCTGCGCGAGGCGCTAGCCGGTGTGACTGTCGGCATCAAGACCGACTTGCGCCCCAAGAAGACGGCAGCGGAAGCTGCGCAGAACTTCGGCCAGATCATCGAGAAACTGCCGCCGGATCAAAAGCCGGATCTAGTGATCTGGCAGACCGGCACGGTCGATGCGATCCGCGGTGTCGATCCTGACGATTTCCGGGCCGCCCTCGATACCGGTATCGAGGCTTTGCAAAAAGCCGGCCCCGAAGTGCTGTTGATGAATCTGCAGTACAACCCGCGCATGGAGACGATGCTTTCGGTCGGGCCGTACAACGATACGATACGGGTCGTCGGGCAGCAGCACGAAGTCCCGATCTTCGACCGGTTCTCGATCATGCGGCACTGGAACGATGCCGGTGATTTCGATCTGTTCGGTTCGGTCCACGGATATGGGATGGCGAAGCGCGTGCATGATTGCATCGGGCGGGCACTCGCGGCGATGATCGTGGAAGCGTCGCGCGTCAATCCGGCGGAGCTGAGGATTCAGCGTTGATGCGTTCCGGTCCCTGCTTCGCGGTTCTTTCAGCGATGCTTGGGAGCTTGCTGGCCGTGCATCCCGCGCTTGCTCAGGCAACACCGCAGGATGCGGTGCCACCGCAAAAGGGCCTGGCAACCAAGGCCATCGAGGCGGCGAAGAGCGCAGCCAGCGCGGCAGGAGATATTCTCACCCGCGTGCCATGTCTGCCCGCCAAGGGTTTGAAGGAGGTTGCGGGTTCGCTGCCGCGGGTCGCGCGGCGGATCGCCGCGGACGAGCCTGTGACCATCGTGGCTTTCGGGTCGTCGACCACCGTCGGTTTCGGTACCTCGTCGCCCGCCTATACCTATCCGAACCGGCTTGCCGATCAGCTCCGCCGCAAGTTTCCGACCTCGGACATTACGATCATCAATCGTGGGATGGGCGGACAGGATGCGCCCGAAATGTTGAAGCGATTCGATGTGGCGGTTCTCGCTGCGGACCCCGACCTCGTGATCTGGCAGCTCGGAACCAATACCGTCGTCAAGGGCAATGCCAGCGACATTGCCGCCACCGCGATACTACTGGAGGACGGGATCGCGCGCCTTCAGGCGCGTGGGATTGACGTCGTGCTGATCGACCCGCAATTCGTTCCGGCGGTTGCTGCCAAGACCGAGAATGCCAGCCGGATGGTGAAGTTGCTCGGCGATGTCGCGAAGCTGAAGAACGTCTCGGTGTTCCCGCGCTTCGAAGTTATGCGGCAATGGCACGAGGACGAGAAGATGCCGTTCGACAAGTTTGTTATCGGCGACGGTCTGCATATGAACGACTGGGGTTATGCCTGCTTTGCCCAGTTGCTGGGTGACACGATCATCAAGTCGGTCGGACAGGTGAAGGCAGGCGTCAACATTCCAAGCAATGTCATGACCTATCGACCGATGTGAGCCGTCACAGCGTGAGTTTGCCTTCGATGCAGGTCACCGTCTCGCCGCCGATCCATATGTCATCGCGCTGCCGCTCCACATGCACGCGGCCTTCACGTCCGAGTACAGTGCCCTGGCTCGCAACATAGGCATCAGGTGCGAGTCCTGCGCCGATGAGCCATTGCGCCAGACCTGCATTAAGACTTCCCGTGACGGGGTCTTCATCCGTGCGATCGCATATGAATGCACGGACTTCGAAAGCCGCATCTTCGCCATCTCGCGCCGCATCCCACGGCGCAATCACGCCGAGCTTCAGGCGTCCGAGCGCGGGATAATCCGGTTTCAGCGCCAGCACGTCCGCACGCGAGCCGAGCATGACCGCGACCCAGCCGGGACCGTTGTCGATCCATTGTGAAGCTTTGATCGCACCGGGCTGGATACGCAGTCCGCGCACGATCTGGTTCAGCACGTCAGCTTCGACTGCGCCCGTCCGCCGCAGCGGCGGGGCGGCGAAGGCGAGTCTGTTCCCGTCGCGCTTGATCCTGACCAGACCCACGCCGCATTCCTGCACGACATGATCCTGCCTGGCGCTGTTGCCCGCATTCAACCAGACATGACAACTGCCCAGCGTCGGGTGGCCGGCAAACGGTAACTCGCCCGACGGTGTGAAAATGCGCAGCCGGTAGTCCGCTTCGGGTGATGCCGGCTTGAGCAGGAATGTGGTTTCGCTGAGATTGGTCCATCGCGCCAGCGCAGCCATGGTATCGTCGGAAAGCCCGTCGGCACCAATGACCACCGCAAGCGGATTCCCTTTTAACCGCTTGCCGGTGAAGACATCGACCTGCTGAAACGCAAATGTCGGCATCCCGCCTCCTTATGCTTTCTCAAGCGCGGCGTTCAGATCCTCGATCAGATCGTCCTTGTGCTCCAGTCCTGCCGAGAAGCGGATAAAGCCTTCGCTGATACCGAGTTCGGCACGCGCCTCCTGCGTGAGGCGCTGGTGTGTCGTGGTCGCTGGATGGGTGACGATGCTCTTTGAATCGCCGAGGTTGTTGGAAATTTTCGCGAGCTTCAACGCATTCAGCGTGCGGAAGGCCGCCGCCTTGCCGCCCTTGACCTCGAAACCGATCATGGTCGAACCGCCGCGCATCTGCTTTTTCACGATATCCGCCTGCGGATGATCGGCACGTCCGGGATAAACCAGGCGCGAAATCTTTGAATGCGTCGCCAACGCATCTGCGATCGCGCCTGCGGTTTCCGTTTGTGCTCTGACACGTAAGCTCAGCGTCTCAAGGCCCTTCAGCAGCACCCATGCGTTGAACGGTGACATTGCCGGTCCGGTCTGGCGCAGGAAAGTATGGATGTGCTCCTGGATGAACGCGTCCGACGACAGGATGATGCCGCCCAGACAACGCCCCTGACCGTCGATATGCTTGGTCGCCGAGTAAACGACGACGTCGGCGCCGAGTGTGAGCGGGCTCTGCCAGATCGGTGTCGCGAACACGTTGTCCACGATCAGGCGCGCACCGACGCTGTGCGCGATGTCGGCTACCGCGCCGATGTCCACCACATCAAGCGTGGGATTGGTCGGGCTTTCGAGGAAGCATGATTTGGTGTTCGGTCGTACCGCCTTCTTCCACTGATCGATGTCGTGGCCATCCACCAGCGTGGACTCAATTCCGTAGCGCGGCAGCAGGTCTTCCACGACATAACGGCAGGAGCCGAACAGTGCCTTTGCCGCCACCACGTGATCGCCGGATTTCAGCGGCGCGAGAATCGCGGTTGTAACTGCTGCCATGCCCGTAGCGGTGGCGCGCGCGGCTTCTGCGCCTTCGAGCTCGATCATGCGCTGCTCGAACATCGACACTGTCGGATTCGAGAACCTTGAATAAAGAAAGCCGGGATCTGCGCCGGTGAAACGCGCTTCGCACTGCTCGGCGGAGTCGTAAACGAAGCCCTGTGTCAGGAATAGCGCTTCGGAGGTTTCGCCATACTGCGAGCGCAGCGTGCCGGAATGTACGAGCCGGGTTTCGGGGCGATAGTTACGGGTGGGGGACAGCGGCTTGCTGGCAGGTACATTGGCTGCGGGTGTTTTGATCTCGGACATGTGTACTCCATCGTGACCACCTCGCGATGGGCACAAAAAAAACCGGCCTGGAAAATCTTTCCACAAGCCGGGATCACACTGTCCCCGGCCTGTTTAGCGAGTTATTTAACGTGGCTGCAAGCCGGCCGGCTCAAATGACCACGGGATAAGTCCTAGGCCTACTCCTGCATGGTCTTTCCGTCAAGCACCCCATCGGATAACCGATAAAATGCTTATTTTGACGGATCAGCCGGTAGCCGAGGACAAACCTGTGCCCTTCACCCTGCCTCCCGACGCGACAGGAATTCTGCCCGACCGCATGATCGCGGCGATGGCCGATGCCGGCTTGATCCTGCCTGAATATCCGTTTGTCGAAAGCCAGATCCAGCCGGCCAGTCTCGATCTGCGTCTTGGCGGGATCGCTTATCGCGTGCGCGCGAGCTTTCTGCCGGGACCGGACACGACGGTCGCACAGCGCATCGATGAACTGAAACTTCATGAAATCGATCTGTCCGATGGCGCGGTGCTGGAAACCAACTGCGTCTACATCGTGCCGCTGCTGGAAAGTCTGGCGTTGCCGCCGAACATTCTTGCCGCGGCGAATCCGAAAAGCTCGACGGGCCGGCTGGACGTGTTCACCCGCGTCATTGCCGACGGCACGCGCCGCTTTGATATGATCGCGCCGGGCTATCACGGCCCGCTCTATGCCGAGATCAGTCCGAAGACATTTCCTGTCTTGCTGCGTGAAGGATCGCGATTGTCGCAGATCCGATTTCGCACCGGGCACCCGTTGCTGGATGGTGATGAATTAGAAGCGCTTCATGCGGCCGAGCGGCTGGTGGATAGCGACGAAGCCGATCTGACCGGCGGGGTCGCGGTGAGCGTCGATCTGTCCGGTGAAGGCTCGGACGGGTTTGTCGGCTATCGCGCGAAACGCCATACCGGCGTGGTCGATGTCGATCGCCGTGCGGGATACATCGTCAATGAATTCTGGGAGCCGATCCGTGCGCGGCCGGATCGCAGCCTGATCCTCGATCCGGGCGAGTTCTATATTCTTGCGTCCAAGGAGGCGGTGCAGGTGCCGCCGGATTTCGCGGCGGAAATGGTGCCGTTCGATCCGCTGGTGGGCGAATTCCGCGTGCACTACGCAGGTTTCTTCGATCCCGGCTTTGGTTACGCAGGCGCGGGCGGGCAGGGCTCACGCGCGGTGCTGGAAGTGCGCTCGCGCGAAGTGCCGTTCATTCTCGAGCACGGCCAGATCGTCGGCCGCTTGGTTTATGAGAAGATGCTGTCCCGCCCCGATGCGCTCTATGGTCAGCGCATCGCGTCCAACTATCAGGGGCAGGGCCTCAAACTGTCGAAGCATTTCCGCGTCTGAGGCGCGGCGTTTCGCTGTGCGAATTGTACGGTAGCGCGACGCAGTCCTCGCATGCGCGAGGTCTGCCGCAGGGTGTGCTTGCCGTTGCGCGCCAAATGCCGGATCATTCTCGTTAAATAAAACGATCCGGGAGAGCGCCATGACCGCTGCTGCGAAGTCCCTGAATGCGCATGTCGCCACATCGACATCGACGTTCGGCCTGATTGCGCCGGACACCACGGGCCAGAATTTCTATCGCAACGATCAGGCGCTGACCGATCTCCTGCGCATTCATTTGCCGGACACGCTGTTCAACCACGTCGAGCCGCACCTCGATCGGCTCGGTGCGCTGGCGGGCGGTCATCTCGATGAATGCGCGCGTCTTGCCGACAGGCACGGGCCGGTGCTGCATCAGCGGGATCGTTTCGGCAATGACCGGCAGTGGATTGAATATCATCCCGCCTATCGCGAACTCGAGCGCGCGGCTTACGGCGAGTTCGGCATTCACGCGATGTCACATCGTAAGGGTATTCTCGGCTGGGCAGATACCTATCCGGCGGTGGCCAAGCACGCCTTCACGTTTCTGTTCAATCAGGCCGAGTTCGGTATGGGGTGTCCGATCAATGTCACCGACGGCGCAGCGCGCCTGCTGTCACGCTTCGGTGACGACGCGCTGAAGGCAAAATATCTCGATGGTCTCACGCAGACTGACATGGAGAAGCTTACCCAGGGCGGTCAGTTCATGACCGAGAAGGAGGGCGGCTCCGACGTCGGCAAGCTCACGACGACTGCTGTGCAGGACGGCGATCACTGGCGGCTTTATGGTGAGAAGTGGTTCTGCTCGAACGCCGATGCCAAGATGGTGATGCTGCTGGCGCGGCCGGAAGGCGCGGTCGGCGGCACGCAGGGCGTCGGCCTGTTTCTGATGCCGCGCGAACTCGATGACGGTTCACCGAACCATTACCGCATCGTTCGTCTCAAGGACAAACTCGGCACGCGGTCGATGGCATCGGGCGAAATCAAGCTCGAAGGCGCGATTGCCTATGCGGTTGGCCGCCTCGATCGCGGCTTTGTGCAGATGGCCGAGATGGTCAACTGGTCGCGGCTCTCCAATGGCGTGAAGTCCGCTGCGCTGATGCGCCGGGCACATCATGACGCGAACACGGTCGCCACCAATCGCGTGGTGTTCGGTCGACGCATCGTCGATATGCCGCTCGCGCGCCGACAGCTAATGAAGATCATGCTTGCGACCGAGCAGGCCGTGTCGATGAGTTTTATGACCGCCGACGCGCTGGATCGCGCCGAAGCGGGCAGTCAGGATGCTGCCGCATTGCTGCGTGTGTTGACGCCGACGCTGAAATATCGCGCCACGCGCGATGCGCGAAAAGTTTGCGGCGAGGCGATGGAGATGCGTGGCGGCATTGGCTACATCGAGGAATTCGCCACGCCGCGCCTGCTGCGCGACGCTCATCTCGGGTCAATATGGGAAGGCACCGGCAACATTGTCGCCCTCGATACGCTCAAGCGCGCAGTGGGCCGCCACGGCGCCGAAGCTGCGCTCGGCGCGGATATTCATGCGCGGATCGAGGACATGCCCGGCGTTCCGCATAGCTGGTGTGACCGGCTTCGTGGGGTCGCCGACAAGGCTATCGGGTTCGCGCGCGAGGTCGCGGCCAAGTCCGAGAACGAAGCCGAAGCCCGCCGCGCAACCAGCACGCTTTACCATGCCGCGAGCGCGGTGACCTTCGCGTGGGAGAGCAGCCGGATTCATGCGATGCGCGGCGATGCGCGGCGGTTGCTGCTGTCAAAGCTCGTGGTCGATCACCGCCTGACGGCGCAGGATCCATTCACAGTCCTGCCGGGCGAAAGCGACGGAGTGGTTGCCGACCGGCTGCTCGGCGACAGGCCGCTGCCCATGGCGGAAGCCGCCGGGATGCTTGGTTTTACCTGACATTCGAGCCAGTGACTGGATGCCATGCGCAAGGCGCGCATTGCGGGTCGCCAGTTTGATGGTAAGGGTCGGCATAGGCGGCCGACATCAAAAGAGACCGCCATGCCGGGGAGTGCATGTCCGAACTTGGAGCTGCCGAAATTCCTGTGGTGCAGGCGGACCAGAAACCGCCGTTGCCGCCAATTCGCAGCCCGCGCAAGAACCCGCTCCTCGACGGTCCCATCCTGCCCACGCTGCTGAAGCTGGCGGCGCCCAATGTCATCGCGCTGACCGCCGGCACCTGCGTCGCCATTGCGGAAACATCCTACATCGGCCGTCTTGGCGTTGAGCCGTTGGCGGCGATGGCGCTGGTGTTTCCGTTCGTCATTCTGATGATGACCATGTCCGGCGGCGCGATGGGCGGCGGTGTCGCGTCCGCGATCGCGCGCGCGCTCGGGGCTGACGATACCGAGCGGGCGGCTGCGCTTGCGGTCCATGCACTGATGATAGGTGTCTGTTTTGGTTTGACCTTTATGATCGGCATGCTGATCTTCGGGCCGTATCTGTTTGCTGCGCTCGGCGGCAGCGGTCGTGTCCTGAGCGAAGCTATCGGTTACGCGCAGATTTTCTTTGGCGGAGCGGTGCTGCCATGGATCATGAATACACTCGCGGCACTGCTGCGCGGCACTGGCAACATGACGCTGCCGTCGGCGATCATTCTCAACTCGGCATTCTTTCAGATCCTGTTCGGCGGCGTGCTGGGCCTCGGCCTCGGTCCTATTCCGCAGTTCGGAATGCGCGGAGTTGCCGTCGGCACGCTGATGGCTTTCTCCATCGGCGCAGGCATCATGGCCTGGTATTTGTTTTCCGGGCGCAGCCGGGTGAAGCTCTCGTTCAGGAGCGTCCGGTTTCAGCGCGCGATGTTTTACGACATCCTGCAGGTAGGGGCGATTGCCTGCTTTTCGCCGCTCCAGATTGTTCTCACCGTGACGATTTTTACGCATCTCTTGGCGAATTTCGGAACCGAGGTGCTGGCAGGCTACGGTATCGGCGCGCGGCTGGAATTCATGCTGACATCGCTGGCCTTTGCCGTGGGCATCGCGTCGGTACCGATGATCGGAATGGCGATTGGTGCCGGACGCGTCGCGCGGGCGCGGCGCATCGCATGGACCACAGGCGGAGTCTCGTTTGTCGTGGTGGGGTTCTTTGGCAGCTTCTTTGCGATCTTTCCGGACATCTGGGTCAATCTCTTTACGGACAACGCCGCAGTGCGGGCTGCGAGCCGCCAGTATCTGTCGACCGTCGGGCCGTTTTTGTCATTCGTCGGTCTCGCGATTGCGGCTTACTTCTCATCGCAAGGCGCTGCGCGTGTGCTCGGCCCGGTGCTGGCGCAGACCGCGCGCCTGATCTTTGTGATCATTGGCGGGTCGGTGCTGGTGTCGAACGGCGCGGCCAGCACGCAGTTCTTCTGGTTGGCTGCGTCATCCATGATATTACTTGGTATCCTCGCCGCGGCCGCCGTACGCCTAACCAACTGGGGGCCGCGCGAAGCGACCCCGGAATAGGTTTCCCTAATCGAGAACGCCGACGGGCCGTGACAGTGCCGCACGCGCAAACTTCCTTGCATTGGCGGGCTTCCCGAACAGAAAGCCCTGCGCCATGTCGAATCCCATTTCGTGAGCGGCGACAAGATCGGATCGCGTCTCAACACCCTTGGCGATTGTGCGCGCGCCGACTTTGTCGGCGAGTTCAACAATACTGCGGCATACAGTCTGCTTGAGGCGATTGTCCGCGCACCCCGTGATGAACTCCCGGTCAACCTTGATCTCGACAAACGGGAAGTTCGTCAGTTCCGAAAGTGACGGCCAGTCCACCCCGAGATCGTCGATCGAGATTGCTACATTATGGAAGCGCATGCGCTTGGCGGCTTCGATCGCCATATCGAGATTGCGGACGATCTCAGCGGCCTTAACCTCAACGATCAGGCCGCCGAAGGCCGGATGATCGGGAATCTGCCGGCAGAGACGGCTGACAGATGCGGGGTCTTCGAGGAATCCGATGGGCAGATTGATGGAAATGTCGACCGGGCCTTGCTGGCCGATGAAGTAATGCCAGTCCTCGAGCGCGCGCGTAACAACAAAGTCGGAAAGTCCTTTGAATTGCGGATCCTTCGAATCTGGAATGAAGGACGAAGGCGGTACGACTCCCCATGACGGATGCCGCATGCGGATCAGAGCTTCTGCGCCGCGTGGCGCAAGCGTGCGAACATCGATCTTCTGCTGGTACCACAACTCCAGCCAACCGGCCTTGAGGGCCTCTGCGACATCGACCGGCGGACTCGGCGGGGCCTTCTGCGGCAGAAGCGTGACAACGCTGGCTCGCAGGCCATCTGCGCTGAATGGCGTTGTCAGCGGCGGCAACATCCTGACGCCCGTTTCTTCGCCGAGTTGGTGGAGTGCATTCACGATGATCGAATCTCGCGGGCCAAAGAGCAGCACCTTGCCGTCGAACATTCTTGTGATGAGCGTTTTCAGAATGTTCCCCGCGTCGACGCCGTCATTCGGCATACCAAGCACAACAAGATCGGGGAGTTGCTGTTCAAGCAATGCGGGCAATTCGGATGCCGTCGCGCATTCACTGGTGATGAATCCCAGTTCGTCGAGGGCATCGCCCATGAATGTGCGAATGTGTCGCTTCGGGTCGATGATGCAGGCACGAGGCGTCATTTTGCGCTGTCCAAACGTCGCAACCGCCTCTATTTCAGCAGCTTTGAAGCCCCTCATTCGAATCACCTCCGTTGTCCCAAGGCGGAAGTGATAGCGTTATGGCGTCGTCACAAATGTGGAATTATTGAATCGTCCACTTCAGGTGTTGAGTAAGGTTAAAGAGGACAATGTGGTTCAAATTTATGCGGCATTTTCAATAGTTCTGGCCACATCACGCTTGGGGGCGGAATGAGTCGCGCCGCGCTTGTCAGGCGCGGCGTGTATGGACAGCGGAAAAATCGCGCACCGCCTCCCAGACGTCGTGTGCTGATGCGGCGACTTCGAATTCTTTGTAAATCGAGGCCATGCTGCGTGCTCTGGGTCGATTGCCGTTACGTGCACACAGCTTCGACGTTATTGCCATCCGGATCGATCAGGAACGCGGCGTAATAGGTCGGGCTGTAATCCGCGCGCGGGCCCGCGCCGCCATTGTCGCGTCCGCCTGCTTTCAATCCTGCAGCATGGAAGGCTTCGATGGTGTTATGGTCGCCTGCCCGAAAGGCCACGTGAGCACCTGGTCCGGCTGGTTCTTTTGACAGATGCAGCCAGAGCGCCGGTGCGCCCTTCGGGCCGAATCCCGCACCGCTGTCGTTGCTTGAACAAAGAACGTGGCCGAGAGGCGCGAGGACTGCAGTGTAGAATTTGATGCTGGCGTCGAGGTTTCTGACTTTCAGGCCGATATGATCGTACATGAGGGTTCTCCATTGTGATGGAGATCACCCTATGGCGGCGACCCCAAGCCGATCTTGGAAAATCTTGCGGTCGCCGCGCGCAGCGTCGCGGAAGCGTCGGGGGGAAACTCCGGCGGCGCGATGGAACGTTCGCACGAAGTTCGACAGATCGCCGAATCCGACATCGAAGGCCACGGATGTGATGGACCGCGCGTCATCGGCGAGAAGTTTCGCCGCGCGGCGCAGGCGCGCGCGGACCAGATATTGATGCGGCGTCACTCCGAGCACATTCGAGAACAGCCGCAGAAAGTGAAACGGGCTGACGCCAGCCGCCTTTGCCGTCGATTCCAGGTCGATGGCGCGGTCGGCATGAGCATCGATCCATAATGCACTTTCGACCGCGCGGCGGCGGTCGCGTGCTGTTGCGCGCACCGCTTTCTTCGGCTGTTCTGATGTCGTGTCGATAAAACGGTTCACGAACAGCATCGCAGCTTCATCGACGCCGATGTCGCTATCGCCACGTGCGGCGGCCTGTGCCAGTTCGCCGTAGACCATGAGTTCAGGCGTCGGCGGCACATAGGCGATCCGAAATGCCTCCTTGTGCAGGCCAATACTCTCTGCCAGCGCAGGCGATAATTGGAACGACAGGCATTCATCGCCGCAAATGTGATGAGGGTGCGAACATGTATATTCGTCGCCCGCATGGCCCACCATCACGGCGCCGGCGACCAGTTCGTGGAAACGTCCGCGTGTGTCGTAGCCGAAGCTGCCCTTGCGGACATAGGACAGCGAATGGCGCACGTGCTGTTCCGGAAACGGCTTGTCGTCCGGTCCCATGGTGCATCGGTAGTCGAACACGGACAGCGATGCGTTTTCCAGCAGCGTCGTCTTCATGATCCGATGCTATCCCCGCCGCCCTCGCGGGGCAATCGACAAGCCGGGGTCGAACAGCATCGGGGCGTCGCCGGAGGCGTTGGCAATCTTCGCGCGCTCGATAGTCAGCATCCGGAACTTGGTGGTGACGCCGCCATTGGCGGAAAATCCGCCGGTCTTGCCATTGGCGGCCAGCACGCGGTGGCAGGGAATCACGATCGGTAGCGGATTTTCGCCCAGCGCCTTGCCCACGGCGCGCGACAACAGTTTGTCGCCGAGCCGGGTGGCGATGTCGCCATAGGTCAGGGTTTCTCCCGGCGCGATGGTCCGCGCGATGTCATAGACGCTGCGATTGAAGGCGGGCAGGTGGTCCGTATCGAGGGCAATGAAGGACAGGTCCGCCGCTTGTCCGTCCAGCAGTTCTGTCATTGCATCACAGGCGCGTTGCACATGTTCAGGCGGCATCGCTTCACGCGCACCCGGCGCTTTCTGAAGCAGGCGCGCGCGGGTTCTCGCGTCGTCGCCTTCCGGCAGTTGCACGCCAAGAAGGCCGCGCTCGCCCCAGGCGACGCCGCAGCGCCCAATGGCCGTATCGAACAAGGCAAAACCCGTCATCATCCTGCGTCCCGGAGTGCCACACGCGCGATTCTCGTAACTTGGAGAATCTTGCGCTTTTTAGTCCCGTTCGCCACCCGAAAGCTGTAATGGTTGCCATCTTGCGGCCCGGCTCCGGGTGTGGCTAAGGTCGGAACCGCGCGGGCGTAGTTCAATGGTAGAACGGCAGCTTCCCAAGCTGCATACGAGGGTTCGATTCCCTTCGCCCGCTCCAATCCCCGACAAAGCTCCAAATCCCAAAACTCCAAATCCCAAGAGGTCTGATGTCACAGCCCCGCCTGTTCACGCCCATTTCCTTGCGCAGCGTCACGTCGAAGAACCGGATCGTGATCTCGCCGATGTGCCAGTATTCGGCTGAAGACGGCATGGCCAATGACTGGCATCTGATCCATCTCGGCAAGTTTGCGCAGGGCGGCGCCGGCATCGTCATGACCGAGGCCGCTGCTGTCGTTGCCGAGGGGCGGATTACTCACGGCGACCTTGGCCTGTGGCATGACGGGCAGATCGCACCGCTCAAGCGCATCACCGCGTTTCTCCGCGCCAACGGATCGGTGCCTGCAATTCAGCTCGCTCATGCCGGGCGCAAAGCCAGCATGCAGCGGCCATGGTATGGCAACGCCGCACTGACCGCGGAAGATCATGCACGCGGCGACAAGCCGTGGGATATCGTCGCGCCGAGTGCGATCCCGATGGATGACGGCTGGCTGATGCCGCACGAGCTGACCTTGAAAGACCTGGAGAGGTTGCGTGAGGATTGGCGTCAGGCGGCGCTGCGCGCGGTCGAGGCGAATTTCGATGTGCTGGAGATTCATTGCGCCCACGGCTATCTGTTGCATGAATTCCTGTCGCCGCTGTCCAATCAGCGGAGCGATGCCTATGGCGGCGACCGCGCCGGGCGCATGAAGCATCCGCTCGAGATCATCGAGACCGTGCGCGGGGTCTGGCCCGCGGACCGTCCGCTGTTCGTGCGCATCTCTTCTGTCGACGGGATCGACGGCGGTATCGATATCGCCGACTCGGTGGCCTTCGTGAACGAAGCCAAGGCGCGGGGCGCGGATGTGATCGACTGTTCGTCCGGCGGCTTGATGGGATCGGCGACCGCGGCACGGATTCCACGCGGTTACAGTTTCCAGGTGCCGTTTGCCGAACAGATTCGCCGCGAGGCGAAAGTCACCACCATGGCGGTCGGTCTCATCCTGCATCCGCAACAGGCCGAAGATATTCTGTCGGAAGACAGGACCGATCTCATTGCGGTGGGACGGGAAGCCTTGTTCGATCCGAACTGGCCGCTTCATGCCGAATTGGCCTTGAGCAAGACCAAAGGCGCGATTGGCGACGGCACCTTTGCGTCATGGCCCAAGCAATATGGCTGGTGGCTGGAACGGCGTGAACCGGGCCTGCGCAAACTCGACGGACCGGCATTGCCATTCCGCAAGGTTTAGGCGACGCTTCGGCTTGTTGTTGACCGGGCGGGATTATCATGGCGGCATCCGTTTGCGTGGCAGGCGCGGGAAGCATCGGCTGCTTTGTCGGCGGTATGCTGCGTGCGGGTGGTCATCCGGTGTCGCTGCTCGCCCGTCCCCGGGTGATCGACGACATCCGCCGCAATGGACTGAAGGTCACCAGCTTCGAGGGCATTGAGCATCGTCTCACCCCGGCGGAGATCACGCTGTCCGAGGATCCCGCGATCTTCAAGAGCGCTGACATCATTCTCGTCACGGTGAAAAGCGATGATACCGCCGCAATCGCAGAGCAGATCGCGCAGCATGCGCGCAAGGATGCCGTGATTGTCAGTCTTCAGAACGGCACTGGCAATGTCTCCGTGTTGCGCGAAGCACTGCCGGATCACGATGTGCTGGCGGGCATGGTGCCATTCAATGTGCTCTCGATGGGAGACGGTCATTTCCACCGTGCGACTTCCGGTGAAATTCTTCTGGAGAAGGACGACACAGACACCGCTCAATCGCTCTCACAGCCCGAACTGGTTTTCCGCGCGATCGATGACATCGAAGGCGTGCAATGGGGCAAGCTGCTGGTCAATCTGAATAATGCCCTCAATGCGCTGTCGGGCCTGCCGTTACGTGATCAGCTTGCTCAGCGATCCTGGCGCGTGCTGTTCGCTGACCAGATGCGCGAAGCGCTCGCTGTGATCAAGGCCGAAGGCATCGCGCCGGTCTCGACCACGCCGCTTCCTGCGTCGTTCACGCCGTTCATCCTGAAGTTGCCCGATGCGTTGTTCACGCGCATCGCCGCGTCGATGGTGAAGATCGATCCGAAAGCGCGCTCATCCATGTGGGAGGATTTGCAGCGTGGCCGTCGCACCGAGATCGATCATTTGCAGGGATTGATCGTGACGCTCGCCAAGCGGCACGGATCACCGGCGCCGCTTTCGGAGCGGATCGTCGGATTGATCCGGAAAGCGGAGCAGGCGGGCAAGGGGTCACCGGGTTTGAGCGCGGAACAGGTTCGGTCCGGCTGATTTCCGCTTCGGCAGGCTGGCGAAGAAGCCGGATGAGGATTACGTTATCCGGGTTGATGCAAGCGCCGGGTAATGCCCGCAAATGTCTTGCCCGCAAGCCCGGCCGGCAGGTTACGTCTGGAGGCTCTCATGCATGCGGACACAATCAATCTGAAACCACATCGCCTCGTCGCCAGCGATCGCGTTGAAGGAACGCGGGTCTTCAATGCCGATGGCAGGAAAATCGGAACGATCAAGCGGCTGATGATCGACAAGATAAGCGGCAATGTTGCTTATGCTGTTCTGTGTTTCGGCGGCTTCCTTGGGGTCGGCGAGGATTATCGCCCGCTGCCGTGGGCAAGTATGAAATACAATCCGGCAATCGAAGCCTACGAACTTCTGACATTGATGGCCGATGAGGAACTTTCAAAGGCTCCTTCGTTTGGAACTGACAAAGAGTTCGATTGGGGTAACCGCGTGCGCGAAGTCGACGCCTATTGGATCGGCTTCTGACGCAAACGGAAAGGTTTCGCTGTCACGCTGCGGCGGCGGTGATCAGCCGGCTCGCTTCGCCGCGCCGGTAGACCATGAGTGTCGCAGCAAGTCCGCAGATCGCGGCGAAGGTCATCCACAGGCCCGGTGCAGCCTTGTCGCCGGTGGCTTCGATCAGCGCGGTCGAAACCGCAGGCGTGAAGCCACCGAACAAAGCGGTCGCGAGGCTGTAGCATAACGAGAAGCCGACAGTACGGACGCTCGCCGGAACGATCTCGGTGAGCGCCACGACCATCGCGCCGTTATAGCTGGCGTAAAGAAACGAAAGCCACAGTTCGACCATCAGCATGCGTTCGAACGATGGAGATGAAACCAGCCACGACATCGCAGGATAGGCGGTGAGTATCGTCAGGATTGTAAAGCCGGCGAGAATAGGCCGCCGCCCGATGCGATCCGACAGTGCCCCCATCACCGGCAGCCAGAACAGATTCGAAAGTGCGACGCAGAAGGTGACGATCAGCGAATCCGTGATCGTCAGTTTCAGCACGCTCTTGCCGAAGGTCGGCGTGTAAACGGTGATGAGATAAAATGACACGGTGGTCATCACAACCAGCAGCATGCCTGCGAGAACGATCCGCCAGTTCGACAGGATCGAATTGATGATCTCCGGCAGGGTCGGATGATGCTTGCGCGCGAGAAACGCTTCAGTCTCCTGAAGCGAGCGCCGGATCATGAAAATAAAAGGCACGATCAGCGAGCCGATGAAGAAGGGAATGCGCCAGCCCCAATCCGCCATGGTTTGCGGTGTCATCTGCGTATTGAGCACGTAGCCAAGGATCGCGGCGACAATAATGGCGACCTGCTGGCTGCCGGACTGCCAGCTTACATAGAAACCTTTGCGGTCCGGCGGCGCCATTTCCGCAAGATAAACCGACACGCCGCCGAGTTCGACACCTGCCGAAAAGCCCTGCAGCAGGCGGCCGATCAACACCAGCGCGGGTGCAGCGACACCGATGGTGGCATATGAAGGCACGAACGCGATCAGCACAGTGCCGACAGCCATGATTGCCAGCGTGACGATCAGGCCTTTGCGACGTCCAACCCGATCCACATAGGAACCAAGCACAATTGCGCCGAGCGGACGCATGAGAAAGCCGGCGCCAAAGGTCATGAAGGTGAGCAGCAGCGAGGCGAATTCATTGCCTGCGGGGAAGAACGCGTTGGCGATGTAGGTCGCGTAGAATCCGAACAGGAAGAAATCAAACATCTCAAGGAAGTTGCCGCTGGTGACGCGCAACACCGCTGCGAGTTTCGACTGTGCGGTCTTCGGGGATGAGGTGTCGGGGCTGATGGCGGTCATGCGGCTCTCCCTGAAATCTTCTTGTTTTCAGGGAGATAGACTGCGCCAATTTGCCGCATGTCGCAAGATGCGCGATCCGCCGGCGGACGGCAGTGGTTAGGCCACGGCCCTCGCTGCTGCTCGCCCGGCGTTGCGGCCCGAGAACAGGCATCCGCCGAGGAACGTACCTTCGAGTGCGCGATAGCCGTGCACGCCGCCCCCCCCAAATCCGGCTGCTTCACCCACGGCGTAAATTCCCTGAATGATATTGCCGTCGTTGCCGAACACGCGCGCATCGAGATCGGTCTCGAACCCGCCGAGCGTTTTGCGTGTCAGGATGTTGAGCTTCACGGCGATCAGTGGGCCATGGGCAGGATCGAGAATCTTGTGCGGCTTGGCGGTGCGGATCAGCTTGTCGCCGATGTAGCGCCGCGCATTGTGGATGCCCATCACCTGGGTGTCCTTGACGTAAGGATTGTCGATCTCGCGGTCGCGCGCCTCGATCTGCGTTCGTATGAACGCGGGGTCGAGCAGGTGGGCGCCGCCGAGCTTGTTCATGGCGGCGACGAGGTCTTCGAGATTGTCGCGTACGATAAAGTCGGCGCCTTTGTTCTTGAAAGCTTCGACTGGTTCAGGACCACCCTTGGCCCCGGCACGGCGGATCACCTGCCGCCAGCTCTTGCCGGTGAGGTCGGGATTCTGTTCAGAGCCGGAGAGGCCGAATTCTTTCTTGATGATGCTCTGGGTCAGGATGAACCACGAATAGTCATAGCCGGTGCGCATGATGTATTCGAGCTGGCCGAGCGTGTCGTAGCCCGGATAGAGCGGTGAGGGCAGGCGCTTCCCGGTGGCGTCGAACCACATCGATGACGGGCCCGGCAGAATGCGAATGCCATGACCCGGCCAGATCGGCGCCCAGTTGCGGACGCCTTCGACGTAATGCCACATGCGATCGCGGTTGATGAGGCGTGCACCGGCGGCCTCGGTGATACCGATCATCCGTCCATCGACATGGGCAGGAACGCCGCTGACCATGAATTTCGGCGGTGTGCCGAGACGCTTCGGCCAATTCTGACGAACCAGATCATGATTGCCGCCGATACCGCCGGAGGCGACGATCACAGCCTGCGCTTTGAATGCAAAGTCTCCGGTCTCGGTGCGCGAAGAACTTTCGCCTCGGGATTCGGAGGATGATTCGAGCAGCTTGCCGCTGACGCCGGTGATTGCCCCGCCCGTCATATCGAGCGCATCCACACGATGTCGGAATTTGAAGGTGATCCGGCCGGTTTTGGCATGTTCGCGTGCGCGACGCTCGAACGGTTCCACAACACCGGGACCAGTGCCCCATGTGATGTGAAAGCGTGGCACCGAGTTACCGTGCCCCATGGCATCGTAGCCGCCGCGCTCGGCCCAGCCCACGACGGGGAACAACCGATGGCCCATCGCTTGCAGCCAGCCGCGTTTCTCTCCGGCGGCAAAGGCGACATAGGCTTTCGCCCATTCTTTCGGCCAGTGATCTTCGTCGCGATCGAAGCCAGCCGTCCCCATCCAGTCCTGCAGTGCCAGATCGTGGGAATCCCTGATGCCGAGCCGTCGTTGTTCGGGGGTATCAACCAGGAACAGGCCGCCGAGCGACCAGAACGCCTGGCCGCCGAGATTTTGCTCGCCTTCCTGATCGACAACGATCACGCGCTTGCCGGCATCGGCCAGTTCGTTCGCGGCCACGAGCCCAGCCAGCCCGGCTCCGACAACAATCACGTCTGCATCGTTCGCCATTTTGTTCCCCCTAACCCGGTGTGGATAGAAACGCGGCGCATGAAGCCTGGTCAACGGAAATCGCGGTGAGCGATTCAGGATCGGTGGTCCACTGAACCATACCGCTCTGTTCCAATTCGGGATTAGCCAGCGCAGGTGCAGCAAGCCAGCAACACTACGGCAGAATCCATTCGTGCATCGCCATGCGATCTGGACAAAAAACCAGACTCGCAACACGCTGATCTTGCCCCGATTGAGACAGGCAGGGGGCGACGGGGCCGGCAATGAAGATTGTGACGGGGTTACTTGCGGCAGTCCTTCTCCTGTGGGGAGTTGGGGCGAGCCACGCTGTGGTCCGGATTTCGGACGATCGCGGCGGCCGCATCGGGACCTATGTCGACAAGTATCAAGGCCTCAAGGGCTCAGGCGAGACCGTGGTGATCGACGGGCTGTGCGCGTCGGCTTGCACTATCGTGCTGGGAGCCGTTCCGCACGACAAGATTTGTGTGACGTCGCGCGCCAGTCTCGGATTCCATGCGGCATGGGATCTCGGTGCGGGCGGCCGGCCGGTGACAAATCGCGAAGCGACCCGGATGCTCTATGAAATGTATCCTTCGTCCATCCGCAGCTGGATCGCCCGGCGAGGAGGACTGAAGCCGCGCATGATCTTCCTGCGCGGGCGCGAACTCGCAAGCATGTATCGTCCCTGTTACATGGACGCGCAGGCTTCTGCGCATCTTCGCTAATCCGAAAAGCCGCGATCTGGCAGTTTATCTGCTCCCTGTCATGTGATCGCCTATGCAGGCGCAGCGCTTGCCCGCACCGGCTGCGCACTTTATCCCATGCCCAGCCCGGAACAGGCGGACAGGACGCGGCGCGTCAATATTGAGGGAGCGGAATTGCGATGGACAGGACAACCCGGCCACTGGTGATTATTGCCGCGTTTGCCGCGAGCCTCGCAATCGGACTTCTGGTCACGCTCTGGCTGATGGGCGGGCTGCGTGGCGCTGCTGCGCCTTCGGCAATCGGGGGGCCGTTTCGGCTGATCGATCAGGCCGGGCAGACGGTGACCGAAAAGAGCCTGATCGGAAAACCGAGTATCGTGTTCTTCGGGTTCACGCATTGCCCGGATGTGTGTCCGACCGCGCTGTTCGAAATGTCCGAAGTGCTGCGCGCCATGGGTTCGGATGCCGGCAAGGTGAATGCATATTTCGTTTCGGTCGATCCCGAACGCGACACGCCTGCAGCGATGAAGGATTATCTCTCCAGCTTCGATCCGAACCTCAAGGCGTTGACCGGCACCCCGGAAGAGGTCGCCAAGATCATCTCCGCCTACCGGGTCTATGCCAAAAAAATCCCCTTGAAGGATGGCGACTATACGATGGACCATACTGCGCTGATCTATCTGATGGATCGCAACGGAAATTTCGTGCGGCCATTCAACCTCAAGCGCACACCTGAGGAAGCTGCGGCGGAGCTCAAGCGCTACCTTTAAACGATTGGCCGCCGGCTTCCTGATTTCCGCTCACTTTTGCCATGCGAGAGTGCCGCGCGAGGCCGTGTTCGGTTTTTTCCCAGCGATAGGGTTCGGCCAGAAACTGGTAGAATGCACGCCAGGCCGCAATCGACAGGCAAACCCAGTAGATGGGCGTGAGGATCAATACCCACGCCTCGGCAAGCAAGCCTCGCTTCGCGAGGCCCATCAGTCCAATCACCACGGTTGTCAGATAGCCTGCCGCGATCGTTGCCAGATACAATTCTATGAAGGGTTTTGTGAAGAAGGATGAGGCGCCGTCGTCGAAGAGGCTCATCACGCTCCGTATCAGAATCTCACCCAGTAAGAGTGGATGCGCCAGCGCGGTGAGGACATTCCCGCCGACAATGATGTTGAGTGTAAAAAAGCCGCCGGGCCCGGCATCACGCCACAGTTGCCTCGGGGAGCGCATGTGGACACTCCAGGTCTGCATCCAGCCTTTTAGGTTCGGTTTGTAGACGGTTGCGCGCGTTCGCCATTGTCTGAATTTGCCAAGTAAATTCAGGTTGTTACTGATTGCCTTCGTCTGCTGGTGTTTTCGGCAAGCCGCGCAATTTGTTGCGATGGTGTTGCGACAGATTGAAGGGATAGTTGCGATCGTGGCCAATGGCGCAGGCAAATCTCTGAGCAAAATTGTGCTGACGCATCGTGCGATCGAGGCGATGAAACCCGGCGCGGATCCATATCGTGTGCCGGATGTACGATGCCCCGGTCTTGCGATCCGGGTAGCTCCGTCAGGAATAAGAACATGGGATGTGGCCTTCCGTATTCGGGGCGCTTCTGGCGTTAAGCGGAAGGCGCTAGGAGCGTTTCCGGCAGTTGGCCTTGACGATGCGAGGGCACGCGCGAGCGCGCTTCTGCGCGCTGCGCAGGCGGGCCGTGACCTACTTGCCGAAGAAGTGGCCGCCAAAGCGGAGGCGGCCGCTCGGATGACGGTGGGAGAGCTAATCGATGAGTATTTGAAGCGGGCATGCGGAAAGCTTCGGACGCGCCATGAAATCAAGCTTCGGCTGAAGAGGGCCTTGGCTTCAATCTTGGATGAGCCAGCCGAGACTGTCCGGCGCCGCGATATAAGGAAGATTTTGAACGCGACGAGCGATCGAGGGGCGCCGCGCGAAGCAGAGAAACAGCGGCAGTCGATAGGGGCGATGTTCGCCTTTGCCGTTGCTCAGGACATCTGTCCGGAAAACCCGGTCCGCGGCCTTCAGTCCTATAGCTCGGGGGAGTATCGCGACCGGATCCTCTCGCCGAACGAACTGCGGACGTTTTGGGAGTGGTTGCCGGTCTCTGGAATGGCCCCGGATTATCTTGATGCGCTGCGACTGCAACTTTGTTTCGGAAGTCGGATTGGAGAGGCCGCGGGTATCGATGTCTCAGAAATCGATCAAAAACTCTGGTTGTGGACGCTGCCCGCGGCCCGATCCAAGAACAAGAAGCAGCGGGTCACCCCCATTATCGGGTTGGCCCGCGATATCATTGCCAAGCGATTGGAAAGGACACGGAGAGGACCGCTGTTCGTCAACGAGAGAGGCAAAACGCTGAAATCAAATGACGTTGGGTCGCAAATCGTTAATCGGCGGCCCAACATTCCCATTGATCATTTCGTCTCACACGATTTGCGTCGCACTGTTGCCACCGGTCTAATAGAGCTGGGAATTGCTTATGACTTGGTCGCAGCAGTTCTCGGGCATGAGGTCGGCGACAAGCAGACCCGGACTCTCGTGAAACACTATGTCCGGAGTGATCTGCTCCCGCAAAAGCGCCTTGCTCTTGAAGCTTGGGATCGTCGCCTATGTGCGATCCTGAGCGGCGAGCTTTCACCTCCGAATGTCGTCTCGCTCGACCTGATGCGTCGCTAGCCGGTCGGACACCCGGCCGTTTTGCGGCGCCACAGTAGCGCAACATCCTAAACGGGCATCCGTTAGACCGGTCAAAATGGCCGGTACTCGCGCCGACTCGACTTCGCGCGAGTACCGCCGCGCGCCGGGGGCGCGCTTGGGAACGAACCCGTTCTGTCCCGCCGTCAGCCGCAAATCACCCCGGAGTGAAGCCCGACGCGTCCGAAATCGCGGGGACAAACGAGGGGACAAACGCAGTTTTCGACAGGGCGCCGAAAATATTTTTGGGCCGTGCGGCGCAATCAGACAGATTGGCGGGTCATCTTTGATTGTGCAGCGCTTTGCTCGTGCGCCCATGGCTGACCCGTTCCCCCCAATCACGGGGACAAGCGGGACAAACAGCGTTTTGTCCCCTTTGTCCCGTTTGACAGTGCAGGTTTCCCGAATCAATAGCGAACAACTGTGTGTCTTGGCGCACTCAGAAATTTGCTTGGAAACGGAGGGTTCAATGGCTCACAAGGAACAAGTTGGCGAACAGCTTCTGGATACGATCGATGGAACAGCGCGGCGCCTCGGCGTCGGCCGTAGCTCCGTCTATCAGCTGATCAAGGATAAGCAGCTTGAGGCAGTAAAGATTGGTAGGTCGGTCCGCATCCCGATCGACAGCACAATCGCTTTGGTTCAACGCCTACGCGGCGCAGCCTAAAAGACGACATGCGGATGGCCGAAATCCTCCCCTTTCCCCTTGCCCGGCGCCGCAGTCTTATCTGCGGTCACGCTGACGCAATGGCACGTGTAAGTGCGGCGGCCGCAGATAAGTATCTCATCCAGCAGTTAGAGGTCGTTTGGGATGAATTGGAGCGGCAGGGTCTGCCGTGTCCCGTCATTGAGAGAGAGGTAATCGCGCTCGGACGCGCTGTGCGCGCCGAGCTTTGGCACCTGATTTTGGCGGCACCCGGTGGCGGTGTTGCATGAGCAAGCTCCCACGTAGGGTAATGTCAGCCGTTTCCGCTACGGTTGAACCGCATCCGCAAAGCGCAGTAGCGCCGGACCCGCGACCGCCTGAATTTTCAGATGATGCGCTGGCGCTGCGATTTGCCGAAGTACACGAGCCGGATCTTCGCTTCGTTGCCGCGATCAATAAATGGTTTATTTGGGAAGGAAATCGCTGGGCGCCCGATGAGACCCTGCGAGGGTTCGATGATGCTCGAAAGATATGTCGTGCCGCGGCATCCGAATGCAATGAAGGTAAACTTCGCAAAGTTCTTGCGAGCGCAGCTACAGTGGCCGCCGTTGAGCGATTGGCTCGCGCAGATCGTCGCCTCGCTGCAACGATGGCGCAATGGGATAGCGATCCATGGCTGCTAAATACTCCGGACGGAATAATCAACCTTAAGACCGGTTCGATACGCGCCGCGCATCGTGAAGACTACGTGACCAAGATCACGCGCGCGGGGCCTCGCGGCAAATGTCCTGTATGGCGCGCGTTTCTCGAACGTGTCACGGATGGTGACAATGAACTGCAGGCTTTCATAGCGCGTGTTATTGGATACTGCCTTACAGGGGTCACGCGAGAGCATGCTCTGTTTTTCAATTTCGGTCTAGGATCGAACGGCAAGACCACATTGATCGAGACGATTGCCGGGATGCTTGGAGACTACGCTCTCCCTGCACCGATTGACATGTTCACCGCGTCGAAGTTCGAAAAACACAGTACTGACGTTGCTGGCTTGCAAGGCGCCCGATTCGTTACAGCTTCCGAAACCGAGCAAGGAAGACCGTGGGCGGAAGCACGCATAAAATTGCTGACCGGTGGTGAGGAAATATCGGCCCGGCTTATGCGTCGGGACAACATAAGATTTCTTCCGCAGTTTAAGCTGGTCGTGACGGGAAATCATAAGCCCCGGCTATCGTCGCAGGACGAGGCGATCAGGCGGCGCCTATATCTTATCCCGTTCAATGTCACGATCGGTCGCGATGAGAGAGATCAATGTCTTCCTGAGAGACTTCGTTCGGAGTGGCCGGGTATCATGGATTGGGCGATCGAAGGCTGCTTACAGTGGCAGCAGAACGGGTTGAAACCACCCCCAGCCGTCCGCGACGCTACCGAAGACTACTTAGTCGCAGAAGATACCTTCGGCGCATGGCTCAACGATATGGTTGATCTCGACGCTAATGCGATGACATCGACTACCGATTTATTTGAGCCTTGGAAGGCTTATCAAGCGCAGTGCGGCGAGAGGGTCGGAACGCAAAAGGATTTCGTTGAGGCACTAGAGGGTCGTGGGTTTATCCGTCGCCACACGCGCGAAGGAAATAGATGGATCGGTTTGCGTCCAAATCGAAAACATGAGGCTAATCAATGAGTGTGAACCCCTGTGAACCCTCTGAAGGTTATCCACGTATACGCGCGCGCATGCGCGTGACGTATATTTGCAAATCTCCCTTCACCTGCCTTCACACGGTAGCCGCATCCGGCGCGCGCATAGCGCAACGCCGGGCGTCGACCTGAACATTTAGGGACCGTACGAAAGGGCCGATGGAGTGCGGCGATAGGTCGGCCCGATCGTTGAGGATATTTGCGATTTTTGAAATCGGGGTTTGGTTTGGCGAAGAAAGCAAAATCGAAACCGAAGGCGGCGCCTGCAAAGGCGAAGCCGAAATCGGCGCTGGACGGTCTGCTGATCGGGCTTGCTGACGCAGCCCGCCTGATAGGCAAGAGCGAAACGCATGTGCTGACGCTGGTCAGTGAGAACTTTCTGAAGCGGGCGGGCCGCGGCCAATACAGGCCGCAGGACGTGGCGCAAGCCGCGCTGAAGTTTCGGGAGAGCGAAGACCGCCGGTCATCGCAGACGGAAGAACGCCGCCGGATTGAGGCGGCGCGGGCGAACACGGAAGAAATCAAATTCGCGCAGGCAGCGGGCCAGCTTTACGACGCCGACGACGTTGAAGCCGTGTTCTCCGACATTCTCGGATCGCTACGGTTTGAACTGTCCGGCGTCCCAGCCGCCAGCACGCGCGATCTGACGGTTCGGGCCAGCATCGAAAAGCATCTGAATGGCGCAATCGACCGTTGCCAAAACAAGTTTGCGGAAGCCGAACAGGCTTTACGGGCTGGCGAAGAAGTCGTTCTGGACGGGGAGAGTGAATAGCGGCCATGGCATTGAACGCAAACGAGATCGAAGCAGCAATCGATGAGATCGCCGACGAGCTCAAGGTGGCGCAGTCGAAACTCGATCGGCTGCGCGCCATCGCGAGCCAGCCCGAAGTTCTTGAACAGCCCTTGCCGGTGCCTGTCGCCATTGAGCGCTGTGAAATCGCCGCATCGGCGTTCCGAAGGCATGGGTTCTTGTTCAATGATCTGAAGGTTCAGCGGACGTGCAGGGATCACGCCGGAGACGGGGGCTTCGCGATCAAGTTAGGCGTTTGGAATGTGAAACAGCCTCAGTTCGACGTATTTGCCGAGCAAGTGAAGTGCGGCGCCGCGCGATTTTGATCGTCTTGCTCGAATTGCTTGTTTTGTCTGTTGAGCATCCTCGGCAAGTTCGATTCCATCGCCTCACTTAATTTCTGAGGCTCACATGTCCGAACTTTTCCATATTGCCGATCGGGTTTTGAACCGTCCGCTGATGATCCTGCCGGACAAGCTGGCGATTATCGCCAGCGTGCTTGACGGCCGGATCGGTATCGACGGGGCGGGCTTTATCGCTGAGCGTTCAGTTAGCCCGGACCTTCGCAAGCCTTCGCGGGAAGCCTCGCAGTTTGTCGGAGAGTATGCCGCCGATCCGAAGGACTCGCGCTCGCGCAAACCGTATCGGACAACGCAGGAAGGCGTAGCGGTAATCCCAATCCTCGGATCGCTTGTAAATCGCGGCGGCTGGATCGGATCCTATTCGGGGATGACTTCCTACGAAGGGCTGAAGCATCAGATCACCGCTGCGGCCCGTGACAGCGACGTAAAGTCGATAATTCTCGACATGGACACGCCCGGCGGCGAGGCGGTTGGCGCATTCGAGGTCGCTGACGTTGTGAGAGCCGCCGCGTCGAGCAAGGCCGTCTACGCTGTCATCAACGGCATGGCCGCATCCGCCGGTTATGCGATCGCATCGGCCGCTTCGCGGATCATCACCACGTCTTCAGGCATCAGCGGCAGCATCGGCGTTGTGATGCTGCATACCGATCATTCTGGCCGATTGGAAAAGGCTGGTGTGGTTCCGACGCTTATCTTCGCTGGCGCGCGCAAAGTGGACGGTAACCCTTACGAAAAATTGAGTTCTGAGGTTAGAGCGGAGCTTCAGGCCGAAATCGATCGGTTCTACGAACTCTTTGTTGAGAGCGTTGCCGCTAACCGGGGGAAGTTATCAGTTGAAGCCGTACGTGCGACCGAAGCGCGAACCTTTTTAGGCGTGGATGCTGTCTCGGTCGGTCTTGCCGATGCTGTCGGCAGTTTCGAGAGCGCTCTAGAAGAAATTCCGAAGAAAGAGCTGGTCCCACCGAAGCCATTGCTTATTTTCAGCCAAGCCGACGTTGATCGGCTGACTGCCGAAGCTCATGCGAAGGGCCGCGCAGAAGGCGTGGGGGCGTCCATAACGGACGGGGGACTGAAAGCGGCGCAACAGCGTCTCGAAAAGGTATTGTCATTGCCCGAAGCGCAGGGTCGCCAAAAAATGGCACTCGTTCTCGCTGTCAGCACGTCTGCCCAGATCGAAGAAATTCCGGGGATCCTCGCGTCTGTACCGACAGAAGCGCAGCAACTCAGGGCTGTAAATTCAGAAATTGGCCTCGTTGTCACCAATCCGCGGAGCGCGTAATGCAAAAGAAATCTGAAATCGAAGCTCGCTTGAATGAAGCGCGAGCGACGCTCACAACCGCCGAAGAAGCGAAGCAGTCGTTAGCGGAGCGCGAAGGCGCCGCCGTGGCCTCGTCGCCGAGCGACTACGTGGCGTGGAAATCAGAGCGGGACGCAAACGAGACAGAACTGGATCGACTGACAAAGCTCATCGCCATCCTTGAGGCCGATATTGCTGCGGCTACGGAAGTTGAGGCCGACAGTAACGTTCGCAAGCGTTACGACGCCCAACTCAAGACCAATGCAGGTCTTGCGAAGCGCATCAGGGCAGACCTGACGAAGGCCAACGATATCTTGCTTGCGCTGATCCACGATGTTTCGGCAGCGGCAATTGAGGACGCGAGCATTAACGGTAGTCTGCCGGACG
>JAFKER010000017.1 GCA_017308595.1 Afipia sp. | reverse complement strand
TCGAGGACTGGAGGATCGACTACAACACCAACCGACCCCACACGAGCCTCAAAGGGCTTACACCGACCGAGTTCGCCAACCGCTCCAGCAGGGGCGAAAACCAGAACAGAGTCTACTTATAAACGAGGGCAATCAGGGGGGCAGGTCACGTGTTGATTGCGGTCACCGATACCGGCTTCGGGATGCCATCGTCAGTGATCGAAAAAGCTTTCGACCCCTTCTTCACGACCAAGGAAGTTGGCAAGGGAACAGGACTGGGGCTGAGCCAGGTCTATGGCTTCATCAAGCAATCAAATGGTCACGTAAAGATCTATTCGGAGCCGGGTCATGGAACGACTATAAAAGTATATCTGCCCCGTGTTCTCACGCAGACCGAACCAAGTGACGCTAAAAATGGACTAAGAAGCGGCTCTGAGGAGTTCAGTGAGATTATTCTAGTGGTCGAGGATGAAGCCGCAGTTCGAATGTTCAGCGTTGAGGCGCTTCTTGAGGCAGGGTACCGCGTGATTGAAGCGGAGAGCGGGGTCGCTGCATTGAAGCTGATCGAGTCTCGACCCGACATCAGCTTACTATTTACCGACGTTGTGATGCCGGGAATGAATGGCGCGAAGCTTGCGGAAGAAGCGCATAAGCTCAGACCAGAGTTAAAGATCCTGTTCACGACCGGCTATACGCGCAACGCGGTAGTTCATAACGGGGTCTTGGATCCAGGCGTCGAGTTGATAGGTAAGCCATTCACTATCGACCAGCTTTCCAGGAAGGTTCGTGAGGTTCTAGACAAGCAATAGATTTCAGTGGCCTGACCTGCGCTACTGATTGCCCCTCGTTTATTGAGTAGACGTTCAGGTTTGAACTGTTCCACTTTTCCGGGTCACGCTCTGGACGATGCAGGGGGTGTACGATCAGGGTGTGCCTAGATAGCGAGCTTTGATCGAACGGTCGCCCCACTCTCAAGGTCTTCGCCGGCACGGAAATCGGTCCCGAGGAAGGGCTGATGACGGCGAGATAGCCGCCGTTCGTTACCTCTGCACTAGAGAACAGCCGAGCGCGCCTCTCAATGGCCTAAGCTGCTGAAATAACTTTGCCTTTTTCGACACTTTCCGTTGCTGAGAATGCGGTCTAATATCTCCTTTTACCGCTATTTTTTTGAGGACCGGCCTTGCGCCCGCGGCTTCTGATTTCTGTATGGATAATCCTGATTGCCGCGCTGACGCCCGCGCTTGCCGAAAAGCGGGTCGCGCTGGTCATCGGCAATTCGGATTATCAGAACGTCACACCCCTGACGAACCCCTCCAACGATGCTGCGGCCATTGCAGCCATCCTGACAAAAGCCAACTTCGATGTCGTCGATGCCAAATCGAATCTGACCGGCATCGAGATGAAACGCGCACTGCGCGACTTCGGCAACAAGGTCCGCGATGCAGATGTCGCCGTGATCTACTATGCGGGCCATGGCATCGAACTTGAGGGCACAAATTATCTGATCCCGGTCGATGCCAAGCTCGAAATCGACACCGACGTGCTCGATGAAGCATTTCCGCTCGACCGTTTCGTCGTCGCCGCCGACCCGGCGAAGCAACTGCGATTAATCATTCTCGATGCCTGCCGCGATAATCCGTTCAACAAAACGATGAAGCGCACCATCGGCTCGCGCGCCGTCGGACGGGGACTTGCGAAAGTTGAACCGACGAATCCGAACACGCTGATCGCGTTCGCCGCGAAAGCCGGCTCGACCGCATCCGACGGCGAGGGCAAGAACAGTCCGTTCGCTGCGGCGCTTGTCAATCACATGACCAAGCCCGGCCTCGACCTGCGCAAGGCGTTCGGCTACGTGCGCGACGATGTGCTGAAGGCGACGAGCAACAAGCAGGAGCCATTCGTCTACGGCTCGCTCGGCGGCAACGACGTTTCACTGGTGCCTCCTGCCGCCACGGTTCCCGCTGTCACCGCGCAGCAAACGGATCCGAATTCGGCGCTGCGCCGCGACTACGAACTCGCGGAACGGGTCGGTACCCGCGAGGCATGGGACTATTTCATCGCGACCTATCCAGACAGCTTCTATGCCAAGCTGGCGCAGGCCCAGCGCAACAAGCTCGCCGCCGAAGAGGCGCGCGTCGCCGCCACCGAAAAGGCGAAGGCGGCGCAGGAGGAACAAGCGCGCCTTGCCATCGAGGGCGCGAAGAAAGCCGAACAGGCGAAGGCGGCAGCGGAAGCCCGCAAGGCGGAGCAACAGCGCATCGCAGCCGAGCTTGCGAAGAAGGCGGAAGATGCCAAGCTGGCCGAGGCCGAGAAGGCCAAGGCTGCGGCTCTCGCCAAGGCCGAGGAAGCCGCTCGCATCGCTGCTGAAAAGAAGACTGCGGAGCAAAAGGCCGCCGAACGGAAAATCAGCGACGACAAGCCGGTCGGCCCCGTCGCAGCGCTGACACCGGATCAATCCGCGCCAAAGGCGGATGCGCCGGTGGCTGTTGCCGACATTCCAAAGCAGCTGCAGATCGAGCTGAAACGCACCGGTTGCTACACCGGCGTAACCGACGGCAACTGGAACGCCGCCGCGCAGAAATCCCTCGACCTGTTCAACAGGAGCGCGAAGACGGCATTCGACATCAAGCTCGCCAGTACGGATGCGCTCGATGCCGTAAAGGCGAAACAGGGCCGCATCTGCCCCCTCGTTTGCGAATGGGGCTACAAGGCCGACGGCGACCGTTGCACCAAGATTACCTGCCGCAAGGGCTATGAAGTCGGCGACGACAACACCTGCGAAAAGATCGAGGTGAAGAAGCCCGCTCCGCCAGTGGCGAAGCAGAACGAGGATCGCAAACAGTCCAAATCCGCCGATTCGAAATCTGCCGCGCCCAGCGGGCAGGTCGTTTGCGATAGTGGAGGTTGTCGGCCCGTCAGAAAAGGGTGCCGGCTTGGACCACCGAGCTCTATCATAGGCAGAGGCGTTTCCATCGAAATCTGCGAATGAGGTGTGGCGAGCGCCGTAGCTAGTGAAACTATCAGGCGGTCAACGCATACAGTTCCACAATCGCCTCGCCCATCTGGGAGGTGCTGACGATGGTCGCGTTTGCGCACCGAGAGCCGTTCTTCCCTATAGAGCCGATGGAGCTTCTTGATCCGGACGCCTTGCCGGGCCGGTAGCAAGCCCCAGGCGGCCGAACCGCCGTCTTTGCGAGGCTGATACCAATTAGGACGACTGGCTACTACCTCCACAGGAGAGGGTTCGAACTACGTCCCTCTCCCTCCGCCAGAGGCGGCAAATAAGCCATTGCAATTAGATAAGATTTTAGGCGCCGAAAAGTACACGGTGGCGTACACAATGGCGTCGTATCTTTGGCTTCGTGGGTCTTGGTGGTATTTCCAGCTCAAGCCCCAAAAGATTTGCAGCCAATTCTGGGTACGACCCCCATTAGATTTCGCCTGCCGTGTCGGAGTAGACGAGAGGCGTCCCGTTATGCCCGCCAACTCGCCGGCTTATCGCACGACTGAGGAACGACGTCGCTGAATTGGACGATATCAGGAAGAGAAGCGCGTGCTCCCCGATCAGAGAACGCCTTCAGGTCGTATCTTTCGAACGCGCGGCGACTACGGATGAGTTACGCTGATCTCGCGGCGCAGGAATTGCGTGAGCGTCGGATCGCGAAACGCGGGATCGGCATTGGGAAGGACCGGCAACGCCGTTTGCGACAGGCGCGACTGGGTTCGCATGATCGATTGTTTGCGAGCCATGGTCGCGAGTGCAGGATTCACGCAGCGATCCAGCGTCACGTAACCTTCGGGACAACGAAGTTTCTGAGCGGCGGCGCAATCGACGCTTACGCACAGCGCAAGCGCCAGCAGAGCGGGACGAAGGAGAACGGAGAACATCGATGACCTCTTTCAGAATGCGACGGTGCCGCCGAGCGCAATAATCCAGCCCGTGTAGTTCAACCTGGGAATGCCCGTATCGGGAATTGCGCCGAATCCCGGAATGACAACGTCGGGCTTGTCGTGTTCGTGAACCCAGAAACGCTCGCCCTTCAGCGTAACGCTGACATTTCGGGCAACCTGAGCCTTCAGCGATCCACCGACCGACCATTTCGTCTTGGCGGGAGTGAACGCACCGTCGGTCGGGCGGTAAGCATTGGCATTACGCCGGAACCAGCTCGCGTTTCCCCCCAGCGTCCACGTCTCGTCGATCTGGTAGCCGTGATCGAAAGCGAGTCGCGCCGTATCGCTGTTGGAATTCAACGGCTCAAGCACGTTTGCGGGAATGGTCGGATCGAATGTGAGGTTCAACTGCTGCGTCGACCACGATGCCGCCAAGGTCGAGCGATGCCGGGCGTTCCACGCATAGGCCGCCGAGCCGTTGAGGGCGAACAACGCCCCTGGCTGCGTGATGAACACGCCGTCAAGGCGCGTCGCGCCGTTCCAAACGTATGTTGCCCCGCCCACCAACGTCCACGGCCCAGCCTGGTGCGTTAACTGGACGTTGAACGACGTCGCATCGCCCGGTTGCATCCGGCTGTTGGCAAAACCGACGCCGATGACGCTGTCGCGGTCGAACTGGCCACGATGGGTATAACCCACGCTGAGGGTCATCAGCGTGTTTTCGCTGAGCCCCACATTGGCGCCGAAGGTGGGGCCGATGTTGAACCCCTCACCATAGCCTGCGACCTCGACAAGATCCGGGTCCATACGCGTGGCGATCTGAGTAGGGCCAAGCACGCGGCTGCCCGTCGGCAGATTGGTGTTCAGCGAGAAGAACGGCTGGACACCGGGAAGCGCGAGATATGTGACGGTGCCGGACAACGTCGTATCGGTCGTCGTCTGCAACGATCCGGTCAATCCGCCGGCCGAGGACTGGCGCGCATCGACCCAACCGCCCCGCGCCGTGAATTCAACTTTGACATCGGCATTGGGCTGCCCGGCAACCTGAAGCGCAAACGGCGAATAGAATTGCGAACCGCGCCCAGGCGTTCCCGCGGTAAAACCGGTCGGCGATCCACGCGTGCCTTCCCAGGAAATATAGCGTGTTTCGATATCGAAAACGGAAGTCCATGCCGGCTCAGCGGTCGGCGCCGGCACCGCCTTGACGATGGCGTCGGCAGCATAGGCAGGGCAAAACAAGGCGGCCGAGGCGCTCAACGCGCCGGCCCACGACCGAAGGTATTTCACTGAACGCTTCCCGTTATTGCTCACTGAGTTAAAAATAGCATTTTGCGGCGCAAAGGCGATTCCAAATCGTCACCGCCCACAGGCAGACACGGAAGGCCGCGGCGGCCGGGACGCCGAGAAGCAGGCGTCCCGGCCAATACCTTCACCGTGCGCGGAAATTGCCCGCACCGCCGGCAACGATCCCGGCACCGTCATTGGCAATCAAGCGACCGCCACCCACGTTTGACCTGCTATTTGCCGAGATACCTGGCCCCACATTGGGCGCCAACTTGACGCTGCCGACAGTCGGCTTGTTGGTAAGAGTCGTCACCGGCTTCAGCGGCGGGCGGTTCTGGGCGCTTGCCGGTCCGGCCACCAGACCGACGCATCCCGCAATAACAGCCGTCAAAATAATATGCTTCATCCCATGCCTCCTTCGATTGAATAGCCGAAATCTATAATAGCTCATTGAGCTATTCAAGTCCTTTCTCCCGGCCGATGAGGCCTTCCGGCCACCACCCACTGTGCATATGTTGCCGGTTGAACTGGACGGTCGCCCCCTGCCGCAGTAGGCGATCCGTAATGGTCGCAGAAAAAGCCAAACGCCCGGCGGCAGCGCCTGTGGCCCGCCTTCTCGAACAGGTCGCGCGGGCGATGCATTCGATCGGCCACAACGGCGGGCTGTTTCCGGCTCAGTGGAGCGCGCTGAGGTATTTTCGCGACGCCGTTCCGCCGCTTAACACAGCGGTCGGTCTTGCCCGCTTTCAGGGGCTGGCATTCGGCCCCGTCTCGCGCACGGTTCGCACGCTGATCGAGAAAGGCTTGTTGCAAAAGGCCGGGTCGGCGGGGCGCGGACGCTCAGAAAGCGTCGAAGTCACGAAAATGGGACGGGCACTGCTCGCGGCGGACCCGTTGCTGATGGTAGCGCACGCCGTCGAAACGATGCCGCCGCATCAGGTGGAAAGTCTCGCCATCGCCTGCGAGACGATCATTGCCGCCGTGCATGCCCTGCGCGAGGACGATCATCAGACCGACTAATGCCGCGGGGCGGATATGCGATGATTTTCTATCGATGGCCTTGAATCTCAAAGCCACTTACTCAGACGCCGATAGTTGATTTATATGGACCTGCTCATCGCGGATATCTACGAAGCGGTTATTTTACTCGAGAATTGGCAGAGCGTGTTGTCGCGCCTCAGCAATGAGGGTGACGGTGCTTTGGTGAGCATTGTTGTAAACAATCAAGATGGACTGAAGTGGATTGGAACGCCTGAAGCCAACAATTAGATAGGATTTTGGGCGCCGCGTGCAAAGTACACGGTGGCATCGTATCTTTGGCTTCGTGGGTCTTGGTGGTATTTCCAGCTCAAGCCCCCAAAAGATTTGCAGCCAATTCTGGATGCGCCCCCCATTAGATTTCGCCTGCCGTGTCGGAGTAGGCGAGAGGCGTCCCGTTATGCCCGCCAACTCGTCGGCTTGGCAGAGCAGCATATGGCGGCAATGCGTTATTCAGAGCGGAACCTTCGACGGGAATCCGGCGTCGCTCTCATTAGAGCTACCACTCATAAGCTGGGAGTATCGGCTCAATCAGACTATCGAAGACCACGACCTCAATCCGGATGAGAGAGAACAAAAGATCGCCAGATTCACGCCTCCGAACGTGCGCGTCTCATAGATTCTCTAAAAGAACGGATTGGAAAGCTTGCCGACCTGGCAACGGAGCATCAAGCGCTTGACAGCTTCATGGAGGATGCTGCCCAAGAAGACAAGGAAGCGCTGGCTCAATCGCAACAAGTTATTGCTCGAAAGAGCCTTCCTGGGTGGAGTGAGATTGCAACGCAGTGGCTCGAAGATTTTGATGCTCTGTTGAGAGACTATCAGTCCAAACGAACGCAATCGATGTCTTTGAAGCACGAATTGGATGAGATCTTGCGCTGCAAGCCGCACGAGCTTGCCGAGCATGTAGCGACTATTGCGGAATTATGAGAAGAGACTACGCGAGGTAAGGCGGAAATCGATGACCCTCCACAAAGACCTGAGACGGCGTTGCTGCCCGTGAAGGACGGATCTGTTCTCCCGGGATGGATCGAGGAACGCGGAGCTTTGTGGTTGGCGCACAGCGCACGTCTCGACACCGCGCAGCTTCATATCCACCTGCATCCACTTGCAGGAGACTCCGCTTTCCCGTGACCGTCTGGACGCAGCGCACTGCAGAACTCCGGGCGGTGGATGTCGCGGCTTTCGCGCTATCTTTGGGGCGCGTGAATTTCCGCGGTCTTCATTTTCGCCCGGCTGCGTGACGAGGCCGGCATGGATAGAGCGGTGACCTGCGCCGCCTCCGGTTCTGGTGCCGGCTTATCCATGCAGCCGCGGAAGAGAACCCAATCGTGGCATGGCGTGCGCTCCGCGGCATGAGTTGCAGCGTCTGCGCGAGCTTCAGCAGCAGCACGCGCTTCAGCATCGGCGGCCGGTCCGACCATGCAGCGCACGCCTTCCAGCGCAAGAGCCGCGGCGACATCCGGATCGTTGCAGAGAATCTGGGTTGCTGCGCGTTTGTGCCCCATGCTGTAGAGCGTCCGGGAGTAGAGCCTCAAGTTGCATCCACGATCGGTCATCGTGCCTGCAATGGTGACGCCGAATCCAGGACCGGCGCCGCCGACACTGGTGCTGCCGAGACAGGTCTCGACGCCGGCGGACGTCAGGCCGGGCGCAAGCACGGTCGGCGTGTTGCGCTTTGCGTTGATGGTTACGGCTCCGGCGGTCGCAGTTGTCGTATTGAAGCTGCCGTTTCCATTTCCATTTCCGTTGCCGTTCCCATTGCCGGTCCCCGTGTTGCCATTGCCGTTGTTGCTGCCGTTGATGACCTGTGCGTCGGCTGCATTGACCGAGAGGATAAGAAGGAGCGAGAGCGCGAGAAAAAATCTCATATGTGTCTCCATCGCGTTGGGCTGCGGCCGGATGTGGCGGCACAGCGCGAGAAGCCTATTTCTGCGCCCCATAGCGAGAAAGCCCAATTTGCGGCGCGCCGAAAACAACCGGCGACTGTTGCATTTTGGTGCGTTGCCGTTCGGGTGGCCCGGCCGCATCGGACGTTTCGTTCATCTACCTGAAGGCGTCAGGCGCGATGCCCCGGACAAGATTTGCAGGGTGGAATATCGGCGCATGCTCCGAAGAAGACCTAGTTCGGAGGGACTAGTCTATCCGGCGGATCCGTCTGGATGGATAGCGACCGAACAGACAGCTTGTCGCAAAAGATCGCTGCGAACAGCATGAGCCGTCGCGCCGATGACGTCGCGGCGGCCCAAATCTTCAAGAGGAGTTATCCATGTCCAAGGTAAAAGCCATCATTTGTGCTGCGCTCCTTACAGGTTTCGTCAGCTCTCAGGCCCTCGCCGTTTCCATCGGCAGCGGCAACGGCAACGGAAACGGCAACGTCGGTGTCGGTAACGGCAACGCGAACGGCAACGGCAATACCGGCGCCTTCAACGGCAATCTGAACGGCAACGGCAACTGGGGCATTCTGAACGGCAACGGCAACGGCAACGGCAACGCGGGCGCCGGCAACGGAAACGTGAACGGCAACGGCAACCTTGGAATCGGCAACGGCAACCTGAACGGAAACATGAATGCCGGATTCCTCAACGGCAACGGCAACGGCAATCTGAATTTCGGTGCCGGTAACGGAAACCTGAACGGCAACAGCAACTGGGGCCTCCTGAACGGCAACGGCAACGGAAACGCCAATCACTGACGCGCTTCGCGGCGGTTCGCCGCCGCGATGCGACGACAATTCGGAGCGGATCAAGCTGGCCACGACGTTCCATCCCCACACCGCCCCCGGGAACGTCGAGCCGTCCTATCCGCTCCGGATTTCAGGATTCAAGCATCGTGAATTGAGGCAGTTCAGGAGCTTTGTCATGAAAACAAGATCGCTCACGCTTGCCGTTATCACCGTCGGCGAACTCTTCGCTTCCGCGCTCATGATCCGCGCGGATCCCTCATTGGTGACCGATCCGCCGCTGAAAAACGCGCTGCAAAACTCCTGGATGAAGCTGGCCCAGTGTTCCGGATGCGGCAACGGCAACGGAAACGGAAACATCGGGATCCTCAACGGGAATTTCAACGGCATCGGCAACGTCGGCTCCGGAAACGGAAACGGGAACGGGAACGGGAACGGCGCTCCGCAAACGAACGGAAATCTTGGTTACATGAATGGCGGCACCGGAAATATCGGTGCCTTCAACGGGCTCGGAAATTCGAGCACGACCAGCGGCAACAACAATCTCGGTGCGCTGAACGGCAACGGCAACGGCTCCACTTATAACGGCAACAACAACGTGGGCGCCGGAAACGGAAACTTCAACGGGCTTGGCAACATCGGATCCGGCAACGGAAGTCACAACGGCAACGGCAATATCGGAGCGTTCAATGGCAACTTCAACGGAGGGGGAAACCACTAGAGTCTCGCACCTGGCGCTCGCCACCTGCCGCCTGGTTCCTGCTGTCGTGGCAATCATGATGTTGATGGCCGCCGGCAATGGCAATGGCAATGGCAATATCGGCAATGGCAACGGGAATGGGAATGCCGGAAGCTTCAACGGCAATGGCAACGTCGGAAACTTCAACGGAAACGGCAACAAGACCAACCGGCACGGAAATGGACATATCGGCGATGGGGCGGGAAATCGCGACCGCCGCCGGAAATCAGACTGACGAACCGGGAGCTCAACATGCGGCTGCTTGTCATCACGCTTCTCCTCAGTTCAGTAGCTGCGATCCCCACCACTTCACTCCTTCAGACTGTGGCCATCGACACCAACTGGTTGCCCTCACTGTCCGAAGACGAAGGATCTGCACGCTACGTCACTGCGCCGGTGAAGGTCGACGAGGTCGTGAAGACCATCATGGCGACCGGAACGCTGGTTCCGGCGCTGAATATCGAAGTGGGGTCCCTGCTTTCGGGACAGGTGTCCAGGCTGCACGTCGATTTCAACGACAAGGTAAAGAAGGGTCAGGTGCTCGCCGAACTTGATGACCGCAGCTACGCGCTTGCGGTCGATGCGAGCCGGGCGGCCTATGAGGGCGCTAAATTCCAGACCAGCAGTTACGAGGCCCGGCTCAAACGCACCATCCTCGATCTGTGGCAGACCGAGCATCAGCTCCCGGTTTTTCAGGCGCGGGCCGATGCGGCCAAGATCACGCTCGAAACGGCGGAGCGCGATCTTTCGCGCAAGCAGTGGCTGCAGGCCCGCGAGGTTGCCGCGATCTCCGATGTGCAGAACGTGCAGGCCAGGCGGGATTCTGCGGTATCAGTCTTGCGCGAGGCGGAAGCGAATCTGGCGAACCAGACCGGTCTTGTCTCCGCGGCCCAGGCGGACGTCGATCGGGCGCGGGCGGAGCTTGCCAACGCGCAGTCTGCGGCGGTGAAACTTGAGGCGCAATTGCACAGCGCTGCGCTCGATCTCGAACGGACCAAGATCCGGTCGCCCGTCGATGGCATCGTGGTCGGACGAAACATCACCGAGGGACAGACGCTGGCGACCGGGCTGGAAGCGAAAACGCTGTTCATCATCGCGGGCGATCTCGACAGGATGGAGATCAACACCAGAATCAGCGAAAGCGATATCGCGGGCATTCGGGACGGGCAGGATGCGACCTTCACGGTCGATGCGTTTCCGGGCCGAACTTTCTCCGCCACGGTCAAGCAGATCCGGATGGCGCCTCAGGTCCTGTCCAATGTCGTCACCTATACCGTGGTGCTCAAGACGGCCAATCCGGACCAGTTGCTGCTGCCGGGCATGACGGTGATGGCCAATGTCGTGACCCATCGTGCGCCCGCCGCCATGACCGTTCCCATGGCCGCGCTCCGCTATCGTCCGCGCACCGCGCTGGCCTCCAGCGAGCTGCATCCTGTGGTTTCGGCCGCTTCGGTCTGGGTTTTGCGGAACGGCAAAGCCGTCGCGCTAACGGTCGTCAAGGGGGAGGAGAACGGAAGTAATGTCGTGGTGTCCTCCGGGCAGCTTCGTCCGACGGACATTCTCATCGTGGGCGAAAAGACGGCAAAAACGCCGCGCGCCTCGGGCGGCGTCTGATGCGGATCGAGCTTCGCCAGATCGAGCGTTCGTTCCTTCGCGGACGAACTGCGGTCCCCGGCCTGCGTTCCACGTCGCTCATCATTCAACCGGGAGAGTTCGTCGTCATTCTCGGTCCGTCCGGATCCGGCAAATCGACACTGATGAATATCATGGGACTGCTCGACCAGCCCACCGCAGGAGCGCTGCTGCTGGATGACGCCGATTGCGCGAAACTCGACCGCAACAGTCTGGCCTTGATCCGCAACCGCCGCATCGGTCTTGTTTTCCAGTCGTATCATCTTCTGGCACGGCAGACGGTGGTCGACAATGTCGAACTCCCCCTGACCTATGCCGGCGTGCGCCGCGCCGAGCGGCGGCGGCGCGCCCTGGAGGCCATTGAGCGCGTCAAGCTCGGTCATCGCAGTCACCATTTGCCGGCGCTGCTCTCCGGCGGCGAACAGCAGCGCGCGGCGATCGCACGCGCCATCGTGTCCAATCCGGACGTTCTGCTCGCTGACGAACCGACCGGCGCACTGGACAGTGCGACCGGCCGGGAGATCGTCGGTGTCCTGCTCGCGCTGAACCGGGAGGGCCGGACTGTCATCATGGTCACCCACGATGAGACGCTCGCGGGATACGCATCTAGAATCGTCACCATGCACGACGGCGTTGTGATGTCCGATGTGGTTCGCGATGGCGGGCGAGATCAACGACGGGAGGCGGTCCGGTGAGAGTCTCGGACTATGCAAGCATGGCCGCGTCCTCGCTGGTTGCGGCGCCGGTCCGCAGTTGCCTGACCATGCTTGGCATCGTCATCGGCGTGGCTGCGATCACGAGCATGGCCGCGATCGGTGCGGGAGCAAGATCAAAGGTGAACGACCAGATCAAGAGCTTCGGCTCCAATGTCATCATGGTCAATGAAAGCGCAGGCAGCCGCGCGGGAAGCGATCATGCGCGCCGGCCGCTGTCGCTCGGCGACGTTGCAGCCATTGCCGATCTGTCCTCTGTTGAACTTGCGGCGCCATCGATTTCCGGCCCGGGGCGTCTCGTGCATGAAGGCCTGAGCTGGGGAACCACGATCAACGGCACCACGCTCGACCACTTCGAGATTCGGTGCTGGCGCCTCTCGGGCGGCCGCTTCTTCACGAAGGAGGAAGAGAGAGACGCAGGTCAGGTCGTGGTGCTGGGCAGCCTTGTCGCCCGCAAGCTGTTCGAAAAGGCGGACCCTGTCGGGCAGGTCGTACGTATCGCCGGGGCTCCGCTGAAGATTGTCGGCGTGCTGGCGGAGAAGGGAACCTCGGGTGCCGACAGTCAGGATGATGTCGCCTTCGTGCCGTTGGCCACGGCTAGGAACCGGCTGATCGGAGGCGCCAACGGCGACCGCAACGCAGTCGGTTACATTCTGGCGAGCGCGGTCTCGGGCAACGCGCTTGGTGAGGCCACCGACGATATCGACGATCTCATGAAGCAGCGGCATCGCGTCGTGAATGACGATGACAAAGGTTTCAGAGTCGCCACCGCTGCCTCAATCGTTGCCGCGCAGGAGGCATCCACGCGGACCGTCTCGGCGCTGCTCGCGGCGGTCGCGTGTGTTTCGCTGGTGGTGGGCGGAATAGGCATCATGAACATCATGCTGGTCTCGGTGACCGAACGGACGCGCGAGATCGGACTGCGGCTGGCGATCGGTGCGCGGCCCCGGGACATTCGCACCCAGTTCGTGATCGAGGCAGTCGCCTTGTGCACCGGCGGAGGCGCCATCGGCGTCGCGGGCGGTTTCGCGGTTGCTTCGCTGGTGGCGCGTAGCGCGGACTGGCCGGTGGTTCTCGATCCTCTCACGGGGGCCGGGGCCGTTCTGTTCTCGGGACTGGTCGGTGTGTTGTTCGGTTACTACCCCGCCAAGCGTGCCGCCGCGCTCGATCCTGTGGCCGCTTTGAGAGGCGACTAAGCCCCCTCGATCCCGGCGGATCTTGTGCCGCTATCGACGCTCAACGGCATGTCGCGGCAAGCTTGTCGCGAACGGCCTGTATTCCCGCCAGTTCGAATGTCGACCTTCCGGCTTCGCCCCGTGCATCGTTAACTGCGATGGAGAGCCGTCCATCGCTCAATCCCTGGACAATCTTCGCAGCATCTTCTGCCGGCGTTGCGCTCCGGCCGTCCGCCGAGAGCCGCCAGCGAAGATGTTCAGTCGGGCGTTCATCGTTCATGATGACAATCTCGATATCGCCCCCGCGCATGCTCACCCACATGCCCTGTGTGCGTATGGCAATTCCGGTTCGCGCGGCCCTGCAACGGAGCACCAGCGCCGATGGCGCGTCGGTCCGGCTCACGGTCGCGCTGCGCAGTTCGGCTGTCAGCGAAGGAGAGTAGTCGACCGGGGAAGCAGTCGCGCTGACGATCCAGCCTGGCGCGGACAGTGCGCGCGGCTCCTGCGGAGGTGAAGGCGGTATCGCCGCGGGAGCGGACGGCTTCGCGGGCGCGCGCATGTTCTCGTCCTGCGGCGTGTCATGTGCGGAGCCGTGGCTGACGCTCCCGATACCCTCAGCGGCTTGCGGCGCCGGTGTCCCGGGCTCCGGTGCGGCTTCGGGCGGGGCCTTGGCCGGCGGCACCGGTTCTGGACTTGCGGGCGGGGTGGTATCCGCAAGTCCGGCCCGCAAATGATCCAGGCATTCCTGCCGCGCATTGCGTGATGTCTGCAGACACGCGAGCCTGGCCGAGGCATTGCCGGTCAGGCTTTCGCAAATACTATCGACCGTCCGGGCCTGAGCAAAGCACTCGTCCAGTCCCCTGATGATCTGGTCCGCGGGGTCCGCGACGGCGGTACCCGCGAGGATGGATGCGAGCGGCAAGACCAGTCGATATGTCATCGATGTCCGTTCTGCTCAGCAAGTTTGTTGTCCAGCCATTCCTGGGCGGGGCGGAATCGCGCAAGCCCCGGTGCGGCGGCGGCGGGATCGACCTCCTTCCACTTGGGATCGAAGCCGGGCGAGTGGAGCTTGTCCAGGTGCGTGAACAGTTCTCTGACAAAGCGCGACACGCGCTCGTAGCGGGCGGTTCCCGGCTGCCAATTGTAGGACACGAGCACGGTGGGGACTGCAATTGTCGGGACAGTCTGATCCGCCCCGATCAACGCAGGGTAGTCGGCCGGGTTCAGGCTTGCCGGCGAATAGTAGTCCGCCAGCTGCGGCCCGTATTCGACCGGAAGGAATTTGAATCCTTTCTCCCACGTGCCTTTCGCGAACGCATCCACCGGCTTCGATGTCACGAACACCACCGCGGCGATATCGCCGCGTTTCATCTGTTCGAGGGCGACGGGATGGGGAATAAACATTTTGTCCACCTCGATGCCGAGGCGGCTGAAGATCAGCGGCCCCGAATAAGCGGCTGCCGTTCCCTGCGTGTTGAAATTCACCTTCTTGCCGGCGAGGTCGGCAAGCGAGGAAATTTCAGGCCGAACGAAGACGTGCAGTTCGGACGGAAACAAGTTCAGGATGTGGACGATGCGCTGGGTGATTTGTGGCACCTGCGAGCGATACTCATCGAGGGGATCGCCATTCATGATAGCGATGTCGATGCCCTTGAGATAAAGCAGGTCGTTCACATTCTCGGTCGGCCCGCGGGTGACGACCGGCAGGACGTGTACCGCTCCGCTCCCGTTCACCACCCGTGCGATGTCGTTTGCAAAACGAAGCGGCGCGCCCTCGATAAGTCCGGCGGCGAAGCCAACCGTCCAGGCATTGATCCGGGTCCTGATCGGAGCTTCGTCGTCAATCGCCGGCATCCTCCGGGCTCTTGCCGGCTGACCGGCGCTCTGGTCCGCCGGGACGGCGACGGCTGCGATCAGGACGAAGGCGGAAATGAACCATGCGCGTATCATGGCGCGCTCCTGCAAAAACTAGGGCCTGACGTAATTCCAGCCCTTCTCCTGCTGCTCCATGAGATGGACGACCCCGGAGGGAACGGTCGAAGCCTCCGGCAGCATTGCGATTGGCTTGCCCTCCCTGCTCTCCATTCCCTTTTTGGTGACGCTGCACGCCGAGAAGCGAAGCGTTCCGGGGAAAGCCATTTCCTTCATCCCCTTGATGCGCTCCCTGACCGGCGAGGTGTCCGAGCGCAGCATATGCAGGCCGGGGCCGAATGCGACGATATCGATGTTGGCCTGCTCGCCACGCGCTCGATAATACTCGATCACGTTGGTTGCGTTATTGAGCGCGAGATTCATGATCTCTGGATCGTTCTGGTTGACCTGGATGAGCAGGCGGTGCGTCGTTTTCGCGGACGTCGCCGGATTCTTCGTCGCCGCCGTCGCGGCGCCGGACATCAGAACGAGAAAGATGACGGCGAAAATCCTCGCGATGGGACTAGCCATGGATAGCCTCCTTTGCACGTTCAGCCAGTTGCGCCAGCATGCAGGCCGCCTCGGTCCGGTTTCTGGCTTTGAGTTTCATCATGATGCTGCGCAGATGCGCCTTCACCGTGCTTTGCGAAATTCCGAGTTCGAATGCGATGCGCTTGTTTTGCATCCCGTGACGAAGAAAATTGAGCAGCTCCAGTTCGCGCGAAGTGAAGCCGACCTCCGGTGCGGCAACAACAGACGTTTGCGTGCCGGCGTCCGTACCTCGATGGATATCGGGCAATGCGTTCGATGGCCGGAATTCGCGAACCTGCTGCGAGCCGAGCAGAAGGTTCACGACGACATCGACGGCAAAAGGCACGGAGGGCAGGCCGAGAACGACGGTCGAGAAGCCCATGTCGCAACAGGCTGCCGCGCCGGTCGCATCCGAGTCCTCAATGAGCGCGACGCATGGAACCCCCGGCATGTGGGACCGAAGTTCGCTCACGCTCTGTTTCACCGGGCGTAGCGCGCTCGGTGTGCATCGCATCATGAAAATGACGAAGATATCGTAACTGGAGGCACGCCCGGACACCGTCTGCTCGAATGGCCGGGCATCGGTGTCGATGCCCCTGACCTGCATCTCTTCGCGCAGGCATTCCATGACCATGCATTGTCGCCCTAACAGCATAACGCGCCCGAGCGGTGCGGCTGCGGGCCGCTCCCGGCAGGAATAGGCCGGAGAACGGTTTGGGATTCCGATCAAATGATCGGTGTCCGGTGCCAGAGGGGTCATCGCCATTTGCAGGAATCGCACAATATCTGGATTTGGGCCGAAATTCCCTACGGGACACAGCGTCTAATAAGCGAGAACGAGCACGTACTGCATTCGCATCGGAAATCTCCAGTCAGGCGGATCGCGTCGGTTGACCGAAGCGGCGCGCGCCAAGCGAAGTATGACGCAAACCGGGAAATTTTGAATCGGCGCATCTGATCGCACTTTCGTGCTCTGCTATCGATGTTCGCGCTCTGCCATTGATATTCGCGCTCTGCCGTCGATGTCCGCGCTCTGCCATCGATGTCCCGATTGTCATTCGATCCGAATGAGACAGGAGGCGGCCCGATCCGGGCCGCGCGACATATCGTGTCACTGAAAATCGACGCCCAAGCGATTCATCGCGGATGCCGTGACAAAAGATACGTGAGTGTTGCTTCCATAAACGATCTTTATGCGCTTACGAACACGTGAGGACGCGGCCCCTTCCTTCCGGCCGCGCTCTGCTTCCGGAAAGGCATCGCCTACCGAAGCGAACACAAAAAAGTGCTAACTGAGGCAATTAAAAGGCCGGGTGGAAAAATCGAGAATGATCTAGAATGAGGCCCCGAAGAGAGAGATCGGAATCAAGAACAAGAAAATGCACAGCCGTTGCTGAGTGGCGCGTACTGCAGTTTGCAGTGTAAACGAGTTGAGGAAGGGCGGAACATGCCGGCCGATGCACTTCCTGGCATTGTTGGCGTGATTGATTTGATGGAGTTCAGGCGCGCGCTGGTCGTGCGTTTCTTGAATGAATGGTCTTTAGCCGAAAATGTCGAGCTGCTTTCCTTCGTGCCAGAGAGCGCTCATCGCGCGCTGCGCGCAGGCGTCGACTTCAAAATGATTATTTTCAACGTTGGAAGCTCATCATGTTCCAGCGCCCAGATGCTTTCCGAGATCAATGTGTTGCGTGTGCTCGCTCCGTCGGCGCGGCTGGTTGTCATAGCGGATGACGAAGCCCCTCAGGATGTCGTCGCTGCTATGCAGGCCGGTGCCGAAGGATATCTATCGAATCACTTCGCGCCTGATCTTGTCCTGCGTGCATTGTCCTTCGTCTTGAAAGGCGACACTTACGTACCGCGAAGTGCGGTCGCGCACTTGCCCTTTTCCCTTGAGGCGCGGCTGAAAGGCGATTGCGAGGTGCCCGGCGGCTCCGTAGACGATGAAGGCGCCGGCGGCAGCCTGCCGATACTCGGGAACGATACGTCCGCGCCCTCTGCGCTGCAACTTGATTTGAGCGAGCGGCAGCAGGCCATTCTTGAAGGCCTGTGCCGGGGCGAACCGAACAAGGCCATCGGACGTGCATTGAATCTTCCGGAATCCACCGTGAAGGTTCACGTTCGGGAGATCATGCGAAAGCTTGCAGTTTCGAACAGAACGCAAGTTGCCGTGACGGTGTCCCGCATGGGCGGAAAGCCGCTCTCGAGCGCGGGCCATCTGGAAGACGGATTAGCAGCTGCGATCGAGCAAATCGGCCGGAATTTTCTGCCACCGAATCCGGCAAGCCATGCCGAAGGCAGGTCCTTTCTTCCAACCGATGTCGTGCTTGTGAACGGCTCGTCGTTACGGCATTCGGCGTCGAAGATTCCGAAGATACGCTGAGCGCATTGGACCTCGGGAGTGATGGCTGCCGCGCTCCCTCCGCCAGCTTCCGGCCATGACAGTGCCCGCTGGCGGTCCGAATTTCTTGCAAATCTTTCCGATCCGAAGCGATGCGTCGATGAAACTGTTCTCTTCATCCCGGTCGCATCCGAGTCGAGGTCATGTAGGACGGAACATCCCGGGTTTGGCTGCCTCAGCCGCGACAACCGGGTTTAACGCAATCTATTTCTGTGCCGCTGCGATTGGCTACGGTGCGCATCGCCGTTGGCGGCGCACGTTATGCTTAATGCTTCCTTTCGGAATCGACCCAAAGAGTCTCTTTTTTATCACGCTGGCCGGGAATGAAGCGTGCAGCTCTCCTGAAGAGGAACCGAAACACCCCGTATCCATTTTTCATTAACCGGGGGGCCAATAGGGTCCGTCCAACTCAACACGGGGAAAAACCATGCGTATTCGTTCTGCTCTTCTGGCCTTGTCCGCCACCTTGCTGGCTTCGACCGCTTCTCTTGCTGCGGACCTCGGCCCTCGCACCTACACCAAGGCGCCGGTTTATGCGCCCGCGCCGATCTTCAACTGGACCGGCTTCTACGCTGGTGTGCACATCGGCGCCGCTTTCGGCGGTGACAATGGTTACGCCACCACGATCCCGGGCCTGACTGGCGGCAGCCGTGACGCAGCCTTCCTCGGCGGCGGTCAGATCGGTGCTGACTATCAGTTCGCTCCGAACTGGGTTGTCGGTATCGAAGGTCAGATCTCCGGCCTCTCGGACAACAACCGCACCTTCACCAACGGCGTCGACCGGTTCCGTGACCGCTCCGATTGGCTCGCTTCGGTCACCGGCCGCCTCGGCTACACCTGGGGTCCGGGCCTGATCTACGCCAAGGGCGGTGTCGCATTCCGTGACGACAACGGCCTGGCTGCAACCGCTGGCTTCCTGCCGGCTGTAACCGATCGTCAGTCGACCGGTTACACCGTTGGCGGCGGCCTCGAATACATGTTCGCTCCGGCCTGGTCGGCGAAGGTTGAGTACCAGTACTACAACTTCGACACCACCAACGTCGCCTCGCCTGCCGGCGTGCTCTCCTACAAGGACGATCTCCACACTGTGAAGGTTGGTCTGAACTATCGCTTCAACTGGGGTGGCCCGGTCGTCGCGAAGTACTAAGCAATTACGAATAATTTCTCCAGACAACTTAAGGCCCCGGTTCTCCGGGGCCTTTTTTGTTGCGCATCGCCGCGCCGATGCTGCCGGCGATCAGGTTTTATTCGGATTGATGAGAAATTTCTCGCCGGTCGCGCGCTTGGCATAGATCGCGATGTTCGAAAGCTGCAGCGTCTCCGGCAGCGACACGATCTGCGTGTAATGGCTGGAAAATGTCGTCTTGAGTTCGGCGGCGACGCGTTCGCGCAGCTTTTGCGCATCCGCCGGGCCGATTTTTTGCAGGAACGGAAATAGCAGCCAGCCGCCAACGCCCCAGGTCATTCCAAAATTCCGGGTAATTTCGGTGGGCCGCGTATCGAGGCTGCCGTAAATATAGACCTGCTTGTGAACGGTCGAGCCATAGCGGCTGTAGACCTTCGCGGTCTTGTTTGCCGCGATCTCCATGCATGTGAGAATCTGGCCTGCCAGCTTGCCGCCGCCGATCGCGTCGAAGGCCAGTGTTGCGCCTGTCGCGATCAGCGCCTGTGTCAGATCTTCCATAAAGGTCGCGCTGGTGGAGTCGCAGATATGCGTTGCGCCAATCTTGCGCAGGATGTCTGCCTGCTCGGCGCTACGCACGATGTTGACGAGGCCGATGCCGTCCTTGATGCAAATCTTGTTCAGCATCTGGCCGAGGTTTGAGGCTGCTGCAGTGTGAACCAGCGCGGTGTGTCCCTCGCGGCGCATGGTCTCGGTCATGCCGAGCGATGTCAGTGGGTTGACAAAGCAGGATGCGCCTTCAGCGGCGGTGGTGCCATCAGGCAGCACCATGCAGTCGGCGGCCTTGATGCAACGATACTGCGCATACATCGCGCCGCCGATCATGGCGACCATCTTGCCCATCATGGATTGCGCCCGGCTCGAGCTTCCTGCCGCGACGACAACGCCCGCACCTTCATTGCCGACCGGCATTGAATCATCAAGGCGGCCGGACATGGCGCGCATCAATTGTTCAGGCACGGTCGCCGTCACCACGACACTGTCGCCGGAGCCGGATGACTTTGCCGTCGACATGTCGGCTGCTCCGATGAGGAGGCCCAGATCGGAAGGATTGATCGGTGCTCCTTCAATTCGGACGATGACCTCATCTGGGGCGGGCTCGGGAATCTTGACTTTGACCAGTGACAGCTCGAGCTCGCCGCTTTTCCTGATCAAGGAGCGAAGCTCCAGTCCTTCGAAACCCATGATGACCTCCCGTGACGATTTACATTTTGATCTGCGCGCGCTTGCACAGCTCGTACGGACATATCTTGCGCCGGATTGAAGCTGACAGGCAATGCGGACATTAAGTTTAAAACGTCACGGGTCTTTGTTCAGCGGCGGGCTCTAGGCCTTCCAGGCACCGCTGAGAACGTCGCGGTCGGCACGGGAGCGCTGCGTGACGAAATTGATCACCGCGCGAACAGCGGGCAGGTCGATCAGATCGGGATGTGCCAGCAGCCAGATATCGGAAATGCCCGCGAGCTTTTGCGGTGAGACGCGGATCAGGTCGTCATGCGCGTCGGCCACGATGCAGGACATCGCGCAGATGCCGATACCGGCTCGTACGGCGGCCAGCATATCGGCCTGCGACGAGCAGCGCATGACAACGGAGGCCTGGCGCGCCACATGGTCGCTCCAGCGTCCGAGTTCGGCGTTTGAAGCGCGGTCTGCAAAGCCGATGATGTTGTGATGCTGCCAGTCGTCGCGATGAGCAGGCAACGAATACCGGGCTGCATAGCTTCGTGAAGCATAAAAGCCAACGCCGAGCCGAGCGATCTTGCGGCCAACGAGATTCTCGTCGCCGCTTTGATAGATGCGCAGTACGATATCAGCCTCGCGCTTGCGCACGCTGACCGGAAACGGATGGGTGACGAACTCGATTTGAACATCAGGATGAGTTTCGATGAAAGAAGCCATATGCGGCATCAGCCAGTAGGCTGCGAGCGTGGGGCCAATGGAAAACTTTACCAGTCCGCGCGCCTTGTTGCCCTTGGCTGATACCGCTGCTTCCGCGCGCAGCGCAGCCGCTTCCATCGCTGCCGTATGTTCGCGGAAGCGGCGACCCTGCGCCGTCAGCGCCAGGCCTTCGTTGGATCGGACGAATAGTTTTGTTCCGAGTTGGGCCTCCAGCGCAGCGACTTCACGGCTGACGGTCGGATGGCTCGAACGCAAACGCCGCGCGGCAGCAAGATAGCTGCCGGATTCGGCGACCGCCATGAAAGTCCTGCACAGATCCCAATCCACGATGTTCAAACCTGATGTTGCAGATGTTCAGAATTGGACATCCTGCTGGGCGGGTCAAGATGTTATTGTTGCTTACATTGAAAACAGGAACACCCCTATGCCGCTTCCAGTCTCGCTCAACGGTAAGCTTGAACTCCCCGTTCTGGGGTCACCGCTCTTTATCGTGTCAGGGCCGGAGCTTGTTATTGCGCAATGCAAGGCGGGAATTGTCGGCTCATTTCCGGCGCTGAATGCGCGCCCGGTGGAAAAGCTGGATGAATGGCTGACCCAGATCGAGAGTGAGCTTGGCGAGTACCAGGCGAAGAATCCGGACAAGAAGGTTGCGCCTTATGCGGTCAACCAGATTTGCCACGCTTCCAACGATCGTCTGATGAAAGACATGGAGACCTGTGTGAAGCACAAGGTCCCGGTGATCATCACCTCGTTGCGGCCGCCGTCCGAGATCGTCGAAGCCGCACACTCCTATGGCGGTGTGGTGTTCCACGACGTCATCAACGTCAAACATGCGCGCAAGGCTGCGGAGCAGGGCGTTGACGGTCTGATTCTGGTCTGCGCAGGCGCGGGCGGCCATGCCGGCACGCTGTCGCCGTTCGCGCTCGTGCGCGAAGTCAAGCAATGGTTCAAGGGCACGATCCTGCTGTCGGGCGCGATCTCCGATGGCTGGGGCATTGCATCCGCACTCGCGCTTGGCGCCGACATGGCCTACATGGGCACGCGTTTCATCGCGACTGTCGAGGCCAATGCCGATCCGGCCTACAAGAAGGCGCTGACCGAGTATGCCGCACATGACACGGTTTACACCAACCTGTTCACCGGGGTTCACGGCAACTATCTCGGCCCATCGATTGCAGCGGCCGGTCTCGATCCAGATAATCTGCCGGTGGCCGACAAGACCAAGATGAATTTTGGCTCTGGCGGCAACATGAAGGTCAAGGCTTGGCGCGACATCTGGGGATGCGGGCAGGGGATCGGCCAGATCACGGACGTGCCCTCCGTGGCCGAGCTGGTCGAGCGCCTGAAGAGCGAGTTCGCGGACGCCAGCGGCGATTTCGCAAAACGGATCAGCGCCTGAGGGGCGTCTGTCTGGGGCACGCGCAAAAGCGCGGCCTGATCACAACAAGTCCAAAGGAGGAAGTAGAACATGATGAAGGCCGGATCATTACGGACGATCGCTGTCCTAACGCTCGCAGCTTGTGCGCTGACGCAGGCGCGGGCCGACACCAAGAGCGAAATCCGCATTGGACAAACCCTGCCTTACAGCGGGCCGCTGTCGGGCTTTGGCATGATAGGCCGCGTTCAGGAGGCATATTTCGAAAAGATCAACGCCGAGGGCGGGATCAACGGTCGCAAGATCAAGTTCATCAGCATGGATGATGCCTACTCGCCGCCGAAAACCGTCGAACACACACGCAAGCTTGTGGAGCAGGACGAGGTTCAGGTGATGTTCGCCTCGCTCGGCACCGCGACCAACAATGCAGTTCATCGCTATCTCAACGGTAAGAAGATTCCTCAGTTGTTCGTGCTGAGCGGCGCGACCAAGTGGGCCGACCCCAAGAACTTCCCGTATACGATGCCGGGTATGGCCGCCTATGCGTCCGAAGGTGTGATTTATGCCAAGCATATTCTGGCGACCAAGCCGAACGCAAAGATCGCCATTCTGGCGCAGAACGACGATTTCGGCCGCGACTATGTCAGTGGCTTCAAGCGCGCGTTGGGAGACAAGGCGGCGACCATGATCGTCTCCGAAGCGAGTTATGAGGTGACCGCACCCACCATCAATTCGCAACTCGCGACACTAAAGGCATCCGGCGCCGACGTTTTGTTCGGCGTGGTGTTGGGAAAATTCACCTCGCAACTGATCAAAGGCATCGCCGAACTCGGCTGGAAACCTGAGATGACGTTCCTGCCGACATCGGCGGCGTCGATCTCGTTCCTCGCGCCGGCTGGTCTGGAGAATGCCGTGGGAATGATCTCGTCAAGCAACCAGAAGGACGTCAATGATGTGCAGTGGGCGAATGATCCCGGCGTGAAGGAGTTCTTCGCGTTCATGAAGCAGTACATGCCGAGCGCGGACCTGAACAATTCGAACTACTCTGCCGGATATCACTATGCGCAGCTGATGGTTGCGGTGCTCAAGGCCTGCAAGGATGATTTCAGCAGCGAGAACATCAAGCGTCAGGCCGCGTCGCTGAAAGACGTGCATTTGCCGCTCCTGTTGCCCGGTATCTCCGTAAATACGGGTCCAGACGACTACCTGCCGTTCCAGCAACTTCTGTTGCGTCGGTTCGACGGCAAGAGCTGGGTCGGCTTCGGCAAGGTGCTCGACGATCAGTAAGCGTGTGACAGTGGCAGGCGCGCCCCGGATCCCGAGGTGCGCCTGTTTTGTTTTCTTTGCGCCGGAGCAACATGATGATCATCAGCGGTGAACGCCGGATCAGTTATCCCGAGATTCAGGAGCGCATTGCACGCGCGGCAAGCGGCTTCAGGGCTCTCGGTGTTCGCGATGGTGCGCCTGTGGGGCTGATGCTGCGAAACGACTTCGCGTTCTTTGAAGCGTCGGTGGCCGCTGCGATGCTGGGCTCGCCGGTGGTGCCGATCAATTGGCATCTCAAGGCTGACGAGGTCGCCTATATTCTTGCGGACAGCGGCGCGCAGGCGCTGGTTTGCCACGCTGACTTGTTGCCGCAGATCAAGGAAGGGCTGCCCAAGCGATTGCCGCTTCTGGTGGTGGAGACTCCGCCGGAGATTGCCGGCGCGTTCGGTGTGCCGGCTGAACTCGCGGGCGTGCCCGATGGCTATGTGAACTGGGACACCTGGCGTAGTGGCTTCTCGCCGTCGCGGGAAGCGCCGGGTCGCGCTTCGCCGATGTTCTATACGTCCGGAACCACCGGGCGGCCGAAGGGCGTGCGGCGTCAGCCGATGTTGCCCGAGCAGATGGTCGCTGCCGAACGCGTGAGCGCCATCACTTATGGCGTGAAGCCCAATGAGAATCAGATCGTTCTGATGAACGGACCGATGTATCACTCGGCGCCGAATTCTTACGGCATGCTGGCGTTCCGTCACGGTTGCACCATCGTGCTCGAACCGCGTTTCGATCCTGAGGATCTTCTGCAATTGATCGAACGACACAAGGTCACGCACGTGCATGTGGTGCCCACCATGTTCGTGCGTCTGTTGCGGCTGCCGGACGATGTGAAATCCCGCTATGATCTGTCCTCGCTGCGCTTTGTGGTTCACGGCGCTGCACCATGTCCGGTGCCGGTGAAGCGGGCGATGATCGATTGGTGGGGGCCGGTGGTTCATGAGTATTTTGGTTCAACCGAAACCGGCATTCCGATCTGGCATTCGGCCGAGGAGGCGCTGGCGAAGCCCGGTACGGTCGGCCGCGCCATCGAGGGCGGAATCGTCAAGATCTTCGGGCCGAACGGGGAGCCGCGCGGAGTCAACGAGATCGGCGAGATCTTCATGCGCCAGACCGCGCTTTCGGACTTCGATTATCATCGCAAGGCAGAGGCTCGCGCGGAAGCCGGTCGCGAGGGGCTCATCAGTGTCGGCGATGTCGGCTATCTCGACGAGGACGGCTATCTGTTCCTGTGCGACCGCAAGCGCGACATGGTGATCTCCGGCGGCGTCAACATCTATCCCGCGGAAATCGAGAACACGCTGATCGGTATGGATGGCGTGCACGACTGCGCTGTGTTCGGCATTCCCGATGACGAGTATGGCGAGCGGCTGATGGCCTGCATCGAACAGGATGCCGGTGTCACGCTGACACCGGCCGCTGTGCAGGACTATCTCCGCAAACGGCTGGCGAATTTCAAGGTGCCGAAGGACATCAAGTTCCTCGATGAATTGCCGCGCGAGGCCAGCGGCAAGATTTTCAAGCGGAAGCTGCGCGATCCATACTGGGAGAGCTCCGCCGGAGCATAGCGGCGCGTTATCGCGCCGCTGCTGCCTTGAATGTGACCGGGATACGCAGGTAGTGCACGCCGTTGTCCTCAGCCGGAGGGAAAGCGCCGGCGCGAATGTTGACCTGAATCGATGGCAACAGCAGTGTTGGCGCGGACAGCGTGGCGTCGCGCTTCATGCGGGCTGTCACAAATTCTTCTTCAGTCTTGCCGGCGCCGATATGGACATTCCGCTCGCGTTGCTCGCGCACAGTGGTTTCCCACGCGTATGTGTCGCGTCCTGGTGCCTTGTAGTCGTGACACATGAACAGGCGCGTCTCCGGCGGCAGTGAAAGCAGCTTCCAGATCGAGCGGAAAAGCTGGTGCGCGTCGCCGCCGGGGAAATCCGCGCGCGCGGTGCCATAGTCCGGCATGAACATCGTGTCTCCGACAAACACGGCGTCGCCGATCTTGTAGCTAAGATCTGCGGGTGTGTGCCCGGGCGTATAGATGCATTCGACTGCGAGGTTGCCGATGTTGAAAACTTCGCCATCCTTAAACAGGTGATCGAAATCGCTGCCATCGGGCTTGATGTCGGTCGCGTTGAAGATCGGGCGGAATATCCGCTGTACATCCTTGATGTGCTCGCCGATGCCGATTTTCGCGCCGGTTTTCGCCTTGATGTAAGGTGCGCCCGACAAATGATCCGCATGGGCGTGGGTTTCCAGCGCCCACACAATGGTCAGCTTGCGGTCCGCAGCGGCTTTCAGGATCGTTTCAACGGAACGCGTATCCACCTCGCCCGACTTGGGATCGTAGTCCAGCACCGGATCGATCACCGCGCTCTGTCCCGTCGACGGGTCGGTGACGAGATAGCTGATCGTGTTGGTGGGTTCGTCGAAGAAGGCCTGGATGTCCGGGGTGGCAGTCATGGTTCTTGCCTTTCAATTTTCCAATTGGGGTTGACTTATTATATTAGTAGATGCTAAATAAGCAATAGCTAATGTAAGAGATGGCGATGAGCGATCAATTTACAGACCTTGCCGCGTTCGAGGCGCAGGCGACCGAGGTTGCGGCGATTCTGCGCGAGCTCGGTAACGAGCGGCGACTGATGATCCTTTGCAAGCTGGTCGAATGGGGCGAGGCGAACGTCTCCGCGCTGGCCGAGGCCGTCGGATTGAGCCAGTCGGCGCTGTCCCAGCATTTGGCGAGGATGCGGGACGAGAAGCTCGTAACCTTCCGGCGCGAGTCGCAAGTGCTCTGGTACCGGATCGCCGATCCGCGCATCGAGCAGCTTCTGTCGACGCTGCAAACCCTTTTCTGTCCGCCACCGAAGCGTCGCGCGCGTCGCTAACTGCTTGATTGGAGAAACATCATGACTCTGCGAACCGTCAGTCCCGAGAAAGCTCGCGACATGCTGAACGAGGGCGCTATTCTGGTCGATATCCGCGAGGCAGACGAGCATGCCCGCGAGCGCATTTCAGCCGCTCAGAACTTGCCTCTGTCTAAACTGGATCAGGTAGAGCTTGAACTTCACCGCGGCAAGCCTGTGATCTTTCACTGTCGCTCCGGCCAGCGGACGCAAATGAATGCGGCAAAGCTGAAGGTTTGCGCGGGGGAAGATTGCGAAGCTTTCGTTGTCGAAGGTGGTCTCGATGGGTGGCGCAAGGCCGGATTGCCGGTCGTGACGGATCGCCGCCAGCCGATCGAAATGCAGCGGCAGGTGCAGATCGTGGCCGGAAGTCTCGGGCTCGGCGGTGTACTGCTCGGCGCGTTCGTTTCGCCGGCATTCTTCGCGGTGCCGGGATTCATCGGGGCGGGCCTGCTGTTCGCGGGGCTCACCGGAACCTGTGGAATGGCGAAGCTGCTGAAGTTCGCGCCGTGGAATCGCGGCATACTGGGCCCGGTTTAATCACGCGAATGCTCTTTCCGACGTAAGTGAGAATGAAAACATGATGACCCTGGCGCAAGGGCTTCTTGGAGCGGCATCGGGCTCGCTCGTCGGCTTCTCGCTGGGTCTCGTCGGCGGCGGTGGATCAATCCTCGCGGTGCCGCTGATGGTGTATCTGGTCGGGGTGCCGAGTGCCCATGTGGCGATCGGGACGAGTTCGCTTGCGGTGGCGGCGAGCGCCGCGTTCAATTTGATGATTCATGCGCGCACCGGCATGGTGAAATGGGGCTGCGCGGCGGTGCTTGCCGCTGCGGGCGTCGTCGGCGCGGCGCTCGGTTCTGTTGTCGGCAAGATGGTGGACGGCCAACGCCTGCTGATGATGTTTGCGCTGTTGATGCTGGTGGTCGCGTTTCTAATGCGTCGCCGCCGCGATCACGGAGGCAACAAGTCGGTACAACTCAATAGGGCCAACGCGCCGGTGCTGGCAGCGCTCGGACTCGTAACCGGAATTTTGTCGGGTTTCTTCGGAATTGGCGGCGGGTTCTTGATTGTGCCAGCGCTGGTGTTCGCGACCGACATGCCGCTGGTCTATGCGGTGAGTTCGTCGCTCGTGGCTGTGCTGGCTTTCGGCTTGACCACGGCGACCAGCTACGCGGTCTCCGGGCTTGTGAATTGGCCGTTAACGGCGGTCTTTATTGCCGGCGGACTTTTCGGCGGCTATCTCGGTGTGAAATCGGTGCACCTGCTCGCGGATCGGCGGGCGCTGCTCAACGATATTTTCGTGGCGGTGATTTCCTGTGTTGCCATCTACATGCTGGTCCGCAGCGTGATGTGATTACCCCGCCGGTTTGATCCAGACGCGGTTGTCATGGAAAGCCGCCCCGCCAAAGGGTGCGATAGGATCAGCGCCGGTAAGGGTGTTGATGCCGCATCCACCCTCATAGGCGTGATTTGGCCAGATCGATTCCGCGATCAGAACGCCCCGGCGCACACCATCAAATAGTTTCGCATGAATGCGGACTTCGCCACGCTGATTGCCAAGGACGACCTTGTCGCCTTCAGCGATCGAGAGATGGGCCGCATCGTCAGGATGGATCATCACCGTGGGCCGCTGCTCGCGGCCGATCGAGGTCGGTGTTTCGTTGAACGTTGTATTGAGGAAATTGCGCGCCGGAGATGTCGCGAGGCGAAATCCATGGCGTTCGTCCGCTTCTTCGATCACAGTCCAGTGGTCCGGCAACTTTGGCAGATCATCCGCGGGACCGGACAATCCTGGACTGCGGAACGGCACTGTCGGCCAGTCCGGCTTGAAACGAAACTTTCCGTCGGGCCAGGAAAAGCCTTTGGTGTAGTGCGCAGTTTCGAAATCCGGCTGGCAGTCGATCCAGCGATTGCTCTCGAGATTTTCCAGCGTGCCCCAGCCGGACTTTTGCAGCGTCCAGTCGATGATTTCGCGCGGCGTCATATCGAAGCCGCGATGTGTCGCACCGAGCCGCTTTGCAAGACCGGCGATGACATCGTGGTTCGAGCGGCATTCGCCGGGAGGCTCGATCAGCTTGGGTCCGAGCAGGATGTGCTGTTGCCCGCCGCCCTGATAGACATCGTCGTGCTCCATGAACATCGTGGCGGGCAGTACGAGATCTGCGGCTTTCGCGGTTTCGGTCATAAACTGCTCGTGGACGCAGACGAACAGATCGTCGCGCGCAAAACCCTGCTTTACGCGAGTTTGATCCGGCGCGACGGTGATGGGATTGGTATTCTGAATTAGCATCGCCGTCACCGGCGGCCCGTTGAACAACGCGTCTTCGTCACCACAGAGAATCGCGCCGATCTGTGACTGGTCCAGCATGCGGATCGACGGATCGATCAAGTCTGTGCCTTCGATCAGGCTGCGATCCCAGTGATAGATTGCGCCGTTGTTATGGAAGGCGCCGCCGCCTTCATGACGCCACGCGCCGCTGACTGCTGCGATGCAGCTTGCGGCGTGCATGTTGGCCGCTCCGTTGCGGGAACGCGAGAAGCCGTAACCAAGCCTGAGATATGTCCGCGGTGTATTTCCTACCAGTCCGGCGAACTCCTCAATGGTTTCGACCGGACAGCCTGTGATTTTCGAGGCCCATTCCGGGTCGCGGCTGCGCAGATGCAGCTCAAGCTCATCCGGCACGTCAGTATGTTTCGCGAGAAAGTCGCGATCCGCCTTTCCGTCGCGAAATAGGCAGTGCATCACCGCGCAGGCCAGCGCGCCATCGGTGCCGGGCCGCACCAGCACGGCGAGGTCCGCCTGCTCCATGGTGCCGTTCATGTAAACGTCGACCGCCACGATCTTCGCGCCGCGCTCCTTTCGCGCGCGCGTCGCGTGGGTCATGACGTTGACCTGGGTGCTGACCGCGTTGGTGCCCCAGATCACCACGCAATCGGACTTCGCCATTTCGCGCGGATCGGGACCGGCAAGCAGACCCGTGCCTGCGACGAACCCGGTCCAGGCCGGATTGACGCAGATGGTGGAATGGAATCCGGAATATTTTTTTGCATGGCGCAGGCGATGGATGCCGTCGCGCATCACAAGACCCATGGTGCCGGCATACTGGTAGGGCCAGATCGCCTCGGAGCCGTAGCGGGCCTCTGCTTCGTTGAATTTCTCAGCAACGAGATCGAGCGCCTCGTCCCACGAGATCGGCGCGAACGTGCCCGAGCCCTTTGCGCCGGTGCGGACCAGCGGCCTGGTCAGGCGGTCGGGATGGTGAATTCGCTCGGCATAGCGGGCGACCTTGGCGCAGATGACGCCCGCAGTATAGCTGTTGTCCCGCGCACCACGGACCCGGCCGATGGTGTTCTCGTCCAGCACATCGACTTCCAGCGCACAGGTCGACGGACAGTCATGCGGGCAGGCCGTCGCGGCGACCCGCACTGGCGACGATTTAGGGCGGAACATCTGGTTCATGTTTTGACCTTAGTCGGCGCTGGCCGGCATGCAAGGCTGACGGGAGCTTTCCGTGGCCTGAAAGACCTGATTCCCGCGCATGGCGGAAAACCACTTTGCGGACTCAACTCCCACAGCACGATTGTGCTATGCGGAACCCGGCCTCCGGTGCGGCGTAACCGCGTCGGATGGGTGTCAGTTCGCCACCTCGAAGGAATATCGATGAACATTCTGCCCGCCAATCTGCGCTTCGGCGCGGGACAATCCGTCAAGCGCCTCGAAGACCAGCGGCTTCTCACAGGGCAGGGACATTTCATCGACGACAAGCCGCAGGACGGCGCCCTTTGGCTCTATGTTCTCCGCTCGCCGCATGCCCATGCGAAGATCAAGGCGATTGACGCCGGCGCAGCGTTGGCCATGGATGGCGTCGCGGCGGTCTATACCGGTGCCGATCTGGTCGCCGACAATATCGGAACCATTCCGACCCTGCCGATTTTCAAGCGGCCGGACGGTTCGCCCATGCAAGCGCCGCCGCGCCGCCTGCTGGCGCATGAGATTGTTCGCTTCGCTGGTGAGCCGGTGGCTGCTGTGCTTGCAGCCTCGCGCGCTGACGCACAGACGGCAGCCGAGGCCATCGCCGTCGATTACGAAATTCTCCCGGCCGTGATTAGCCCGGCAGAAGCCCTCGTGCCCGGCGCACCTGTGGTCTGGCCCGATGCGCCGGACAACATCGCCGCCGCGATGAGCTATGGCGATGCGGCTGCGACAGAGGCCGCTTTTGCTAAAGCCAAACACGTCGTTTCACTCGATCTGACCAGCCAGCGGCTCGTGCCGTCGGCCCTGGAGCCGCGCAGCACGATGGCGGAGATAGACAAGAAGACCGGCCGCCTCACCCTGCACGTTCAGAGTCAGACACCGACGGCGACACGCGACATTCTTGCGGACGTCGTGCTCAAGCGCCCGAAGGACAGCGTGCATGTGCTGGTCGGCGACATTGGCGGCGGCTTTGGCCACAAGGTCAATCTTTATCCGGAAGACGGCATTGTTGCTTACGCCGCGCAGAAGCTGAAGCGCACGGTGCGATGGCGCGGTGATCGTCTTGATGATTTCGTCGGAGGGCACCATGGCCGCGATCTCACCTCCACCGGTGAGTTTGCGCTCGATGAAAAAGGCCGCGTGCTGGCCTTTCGCGTGCGCTCGCTTGGGGGCACCGGCGCTTACCTCACCGGTGCTGGTGTCATCATTCCGCTGGTGCTCGGCCCATTTGTCGCAACCGGTGTTTATGACCTTCCGCTGATTCACTTCGACATCAAGGCGGTGCTGACACACACCGCGCCGACAGGGCCTTATCGCGGCGCCGGACGCCCGGAAGCCGTGTTCATTGTCGAGCGGTTGATGGATGCCGCCGCGCGTCAGATCGGAATGGACCCGCGTCAGATCCGCAAGGTCAACTACATCAAGCCATCGCAGCTGCCTTACAAGAACGCAGTTGGTGAAGTTTATGACAGCGGCGCCTTCGCGCACATGCTGGAGCGCGCGTCGAAGCTGGCCGACTGGGATGGCTTCAACGCGCGCAAGAAGGCCGCGAAGAAAAAGGGGCTGCTCTATGGACGGGGCCTCACCAGCTACATCGAATGGACCGGTGGCCGCGTGCACACCGAGAAGGTGACGCTGCATGCGACCGCTGAAGGCCGCGTAATCCTGCAATCCGGCACACAGGCGATGGGGCAGGGGCTTCAAACCAGCTATTCGCAGATGGTCGCTGGTGCGCTCGGCATTCCGCTGGATCGCATCGATGTGATTCAAGGCGATACCGACAAGGCGACAGGCGGCGGCAGCGTCGGCTCGCGCTCGCTGTTCGTGGGCGGTACAGCGGCTGTGGTATCGGCCGGCGACCTCATTCAGAAGGCCCGTGAGAAGGCGTCGCATATGCTCGAAGCGTCAGTGGGCGATATCGAGTACGGCGACGGGATGCTGACTGTGGTCGGCACCGACCGCCGTGTCAGTCTGTTCGATCTGGCCAAGGGCGAGAAGGACGCGCGCCTGACTGTTGACAGCCAGGGCGACGTCGACGGGCCGACATGGCCGAACGGCACGCATATCTGCGAAGTCGAAATCGATCCCGAGACGGGCGTGACGCGTGTGGTGCGGTACACCACGGTCGATGACGTCGGCATCGCCATCAATCCCGTGCTGGTGACCGGTCAGGTCCATGGAGGTGTGGCGCAGGGCATCGGACAGGCGCTGTACGAAGGCGTGGTCTACGACGAGTCCGGGCAGTTGCTCACCGCAAGCTATCAGGATTATTGCATCCCACGCGCGAGCGACATGCCGCACGACGTTAATGTGACGCTGGACGGTTCGGCGCCCTGCAAGACAAATCCGCTTGGCGCGAAAGGCTGTGGCGAGTCCGGCGCAATCGGCGGTCCGCCCTGCATCGTCAACGGCGTGATGGATGCCCTAAGCGAGTTCGGCGTTACGTCTCTGCAGACGCCGCTGACACCGGTGAAAATCTGGAATGCGATCCAGCAAGCGAAAGCGACGCGGGCGGCGTGACGCCGGAATGGTCATTCCGAGGCGCGTTGACGACGAAGCAATCCAGATTTCGTTCAAAGGATGGATTGCTTCGCCTCGCTCGCAATGACGAGTGAGCGATATTGTTTCAGCCCGGTCCTTCGCCTGCTGCACGCAGGGCGCTCAAGCCTTCGCGATAAGTCGGATAAGCCAGCGTGACGCCGAGTTCGCTGCGCAAGAGATCGTTCCGCACGCGTTTGCTTTCCGCGTAGAACGAGCGGCCCATCTCGGTGAGGGCCGCATCGTCGAGGTTGATTTCAGGCGGAGGTGCGACGTTGCAGAGTGATGCAGCGAACGTCACCACATCCTGCGGCGGCGCTGGCTCATTATCGGTGACGTTGTAGATTGCGCCGGGACGCGGCTGCGCCAGCGAGGCATCCAGCGTGCGTGCAATATCCTCGACATGGATGCGGTTGAACACCTGCCCCGGCTTGATGATCCGCTTTGCCGTGCCCCGCGCCAGTTGCACCAGCTGATTCTGGCCTGGCCCGTAAATGCCCGCGAGCCGGAAAATATGGACTGCGATGTTGTTCGCCGCACCGAAGGCGAGCCACGCTTGCTCGGCTCGCGCCCGTTCGACGGAGCGGACGTTAGTCGGGGTTGCCGGAGTCTGTTCATCGACCCACGCGCCTTGATGATCGCCATAGACGCCGATGGTCGAGAGATAGCCGATCCAGCGCAGGTTTGGCGCGCTCGCAATTTGGTGTGCGTAAGCTGCAAGCACGGGATCGCCGCTGGTGCCGGGCGGCACGGAGATCAGCAGTGCATCGGCCTTTGCAATATCTTCGGCGATGGCGCTATCGCGTACGCCCGGACCGAACACATGCGCGTTGATCCCTGCGACAGACAAGGCTGCCGCCTTTTCCTGCGAGCGCACCGTTCCGCTGACGCGATCATTGCTTCGCTTCGCAAAATATCCGGCGCTGAAACCAAGACCGAAGACAAACAGATTCACGAAAAGCTCTGTTCAATTGGAACGATGCAACGTACCTATCCGCTCGGATACCGGTTTACAACACAGGGAGCGCCGGATTGGACAACTTCGATCCGCTTCGCGATTATCTCGCGCACCAGACCAAGGTGGAATTGGTCCTGACCTTCGAGGAGATCGAGGACATCCTTGGCTTTGCCCTGCCGCGCGCGTCGCAGCGGGCATCCTGGTGGGAGAAGGAGCGCAATCCTGAAAATGCGCGGCCGCAGCGTGACGCTATCCGTGACGGAGGTTACGAAGCCACGCGGCTTGCTGACGGAAAAGGCGTGCGGTTCCGGAGATTATCTGCCGGACGGTTCAGGCCGGGGCGCTGAACCTGCCGCACCCAGGTTATTTGTTGTGCGGTGCAAAATTTTTGCATCAATTGCATGAAGCCGCTGCGAAAGTTCAATGCCCTGCGCAGTCGCGATGCCGCTATAAGTGGCTCCTCAAGCAAGAATAACCGGGAGCGCAATATGACATCCAAGTTTCTGGCCGCAGCAGTTGCGGCTTTCAGCATGACCACAGCACTGCCGGCCTCGGCACAAGGCGTGAAGATCGGCATCCTCAACGACCAGTCCGGTGTTTATGCGGACTACGGCGGAAAGAGTTCGATTGAGGCGGCGAAGATCGCCGTCGAAGATTTCGGCGGCGAAGTGTTGGGTGGCAAGATCGAGATCGTGTCGGCCGACCATCAGAACAAGCCTGATCTGGCGGTCAGCATCGCGCGAAAATGGTACGACACCGACGGCGTCGACATGATTACCGAACTGACGACCTCGTCCGTTGCGCTCGCGGTTCAGGAACTCACCAAGGAAAAGAAAAAGATCGATATCGTTGTCGGCGCCGCGTCGTCGGCGATAACCGGAGCTTCATGCTCGCCTTACGGCTTCCACTGGGCATTCGACACCCACGCACTGGCGGTCGGCACCGGCGGTGCGCTGGTGAAGGCAGGCGGGGACAGCTGGTATTTCCTCACGGCAGACTATGCTTTCGGTCATGCGCTTGAGAAAGACACCGGCGATGTCGTCAAGGCTAACGGCGGCAAAGTGCTTGGTGCGGTACGCCATCCGCTGAATTCATCGGACTTCTCGTCGTTCCTGTTGCAGGCGCAGGCATCGAAGGCGAAGGTTGTCGGTCTCGCCAATGCGGGCGCCGACACCATCAATGCCGTCAAGCAGGCCGCTGAGTTCGGGATCGTTGCCGGTGGCCAGAAACTCGCGGGACTCTTGCTCACAGCGTCCGAAGTCCACGGCCTCGGGCTCAAGGCCGCACAGGGGCTGGTGCTGACCGAAAGCTTCTACTGGGATCTCAACGACAAGACTCGCGCTTTCAGCGAGCGTTTTTACAAGCGCACGGGCCGGATGCCGAGCATGATCCAGGCAGGTACCTATTCCTCAACGCTGTCATATCTGAAGGCAGTGAAGGCCGCAGGAACCAAGGATAGCGACGCTGTGGTGAAGAAGCTGAAGGAGCTTCCGGTGGATGATGCGTTCACCTCCGGCGGCAAGGTGCAAGCGAACGGTCGCATGGTCGCGGATCTCTATCTCTTTGAAGTCAAGAAGCCGGAAGAGAGCAAGCGTGACTGGGACTACTACAAGCTGCTTGCGAAGGTTCCTGGCGATACCGCCTATGCAAGCGCCAAGGACAGCGGTTGTCCGCTGACCAAGTAACAATTGCTTGGCATCCAGCCCGGCTTAAGCCGGGCCGGATGCCTCTTCAATTCATTTCGTCTCGAACCATTTTCCTTAAGCATCTTCAGTTCCGGCATCTTCTGGAGCAGGCAGTCCTGCGTTAGGATCGTGCCATGATCCGTACCCTCGCGCTTTGTTTGCTCCTGTCGTCCAGCCTGCCCGTTGCCGCGCAGACGCTGGCACAACGATCTGAGGCCGAACAGAAGATGTCGGCCGAGGCCAAGCCCGCGCCGGTTATGTGTGTCTATGGCAGCCGAAACTATAGTGAAGGCGCCAGCGTCTGCGTGCAGAAGGCTGCGATGCAGACCTGCACGGTGGACGGCACCAGAGCGGTATGGGTAATGGTGACGGACGAAAAATTCAGCAGTCGCTGTCTTGCGCCCATGCCGCGCCTTAACAAATACCAACGAGCCGCGCTCTGGAATCGTCGCAATATCGCCCGCGAAATCTCGCCGCCAATGCGTGAGTCGCTGTCCTGCTTCTACACAAACGGAAAGCGATTTTGCGAGTAGCAAAAGGCGCATCTTTTTGGTGCGACCGTTGTTCTGCTTGAACTTTCCGGAGTGGGGCGTAGACATCGCGCGCACACTGTAATCTCCGGAAGCCAGCATACAGGATTTGCCGCCCATGTCCGTCCGCATTGTCGATATTCGCGAGATCACCAAGCCGATCTCATCGCCGATCCGTAACGCCTATATCGATTTCACGAAAATGACGACAAGCCTTGTCGCGGTTGTCACTGACGTTGTGCGCGATGGCCGGCGCGTCGTTGGCTACGGTTTCAATTCCAACGGCCGCTATGGCCAGGGCGGGTTGATCCGTGAACGCTTTGCGCCGCGTCTGCTGGAAGCCGATCCGAAAACGCTGCTCGATGCGTCCGGCGACAATATCGATCCCGACAAGGCGTGGGCAGCGCTGATGTCGAACGAGAAGCCCGGTGGTCATGGCGAGCGGTCGGTCGCGGTCGGGACCATCGATATGGCGATCTGGGACGCGGTGGCGAAGATCGCGGGAAAGCCGCTGTTTCGCCTGCTGGCGGAGCGTCATAACCGCGAGGCCGATCCGCGTGTCTTCGTCTATGCGGCGGGCGGCTACTACTATCCCGGCAAGGACAATTCGGCGCTGCGCGCGGAAATGCGCGGCTACCTTGAGCGCGGCTACAACGTGGTGAAGATGAAGATTGGCGGTGCCTCGCTCGCAGAAGACCGCGAGCGGATTGAGGCCGTGCTGAAAGAGATCGGCAATCAGGCGCAGCTTGCGGTCGATGCAAATGGCCGCTTCGATCTGGAAACCGCCATCGCTTACGCCAAGATGCTGCGCGAGTATCCATTGTTCTGGTACGAGGAGGCGGGAGATCCGCTCGACTATCATCTGCAGGCCTCGCTCGCGGAATTCTATCCGGGTCCAATGGCAACCGGCGAGAACCTCTTTAGCCATCACGATGCACGCAATCTTATTCGTTACGGCGGGATGCGGCCGGATCGCGACTGGCTGCAGTTCGATTGCGCACTGTCGTATGGACTTTGCGAATATCTGCGCACGCTCGATGTGTTGAAGACTTACGGCTGGTCACCATCGCGGTGCATCCCACACGGTGGGCACCAGATGTCGTTGAACATTGCGGCAGGCCTCGGCCTCGGCGGCAACGAAAGCTATCCGGATCTGTTCCAGCCTTACGGCGGCTTTCCGGACGGGGTGCGGGTTGAGAACGGCCACATCACGATGCCGGAGCTTCCGGGCATCGGTTTCGAAGGAAAATCCGATCTCTACAAGGAGATGAAGGCGTTGGCCGAGTAGGGCCCCTTGGCCGCGAGCCGATGCGGTTGTGGGGCAAGCGTGTCGTTTGTATCGATAGTATAGATATCAAACTACAGAATTACTCGTTTGCTAAAATCATGCGCGGACCTAGATTCGGGGAACTGAGCGCCGTCGGCGCGCAGTGACCCGGAGGATCAGGCCATGCAGGTCGCCAAGCAAACCCGCCAACCGTTTCTGACAGCGCTCCTGATGTGGATCGCATATCGGATTGCGGGCGCACTGGCGGCAATGAAACCCGAACATGATACGCGGACGGTCGCGGCCATTGTTGCGCGCAGCGGGCACCCGTCTGGTGTTTGAGCGGAAAGGCTGTTCCAAGAAATCAAGCGATCGGTCTTGTTGTTGAGAATTGACGTCGTCTGGGAATGGACTGCCTGCAATTCCGCAGGTAGCCATTCTTCCTCAAACTGATGGCCGCCTGTTTACAGCCGGCCATCTTTTTTCGGGTTAAGGCGACTGATCACGAATTGACGTGAATGAAATCCCGCAGCAGCGGGTAGATTTCGTTGTTCCACTTGCGGCCGCTGAATACGCCATAGTGACCGACACCGGCCTGCATGTGGTGGACCTTGCGATAGGCGCGCACGCCGGTGCAGAGATCTTGCGCAGCGAGCGTCTGCCCGATCGAGCAGATATCGTCCTTCTCCCCTTCCACCGTCATCAGGCCCATCTTTTTAATCGAGCCGGGGTTTACGGTGCGCCCCTTGTAGGTCAGCTGGCCTTTTGGCAACAGGTGCTCCTGGAATACATCGCGGATAGTGTCGATGTAGAAGTCCGCCGGCAAATCCATCACGGCGAAATACTCGTCATAGAAGTTCTTGATGGTGTCGGCTTTCTCGACTTCGCCCTTCGCCAGATGCTCGAGCAGATCCTTGTGTGATTTGACGTGGCGCTCGAGGTTCATCGATACGAACGCGGTGACCTGAATGAAACCAGGATAGACCTTGCGGAACGCGCCTTTGCACTGCATGGGCACATAATTGATCAGGTTGTCTTCGAACCATTTCAGCGGCTTTGAGGTCGCAAACTCGTTGACCTTGGTTGGCTGAATACGCGTGTCGATCGGTCCTGCCATCAAGGTGAGACTCGCCGGGCGCGCGCGATGATTGTCTTCCGACATGATGGCGCAGGCGGCCAGCGCGGACACCGAGGGCTGACATACCGCGACCATGTGCGACTTCGGACCGAGCTGATCCATGAATGTGATGAGATGCTCGGTATATTCATCGAGGCCGAATTTGCCTTGATCGAGCGGAATGTCGCGCGGGTTGTGCCAGTCGGTGATGTAAACGTCGTGATCCTGCAATAGCGTCTGCACGGTGCCGCGCAGCAGTGTCGCGAAATGACCCGACATCGGCGCCACGAGCAAAACTTTCGGTTGCTCCGGAGCGCCCTCCTTCTTGAAATGGAGCAGCGAGCCGAACGGGGTCGCGAACGGAACCTCTTCGATGACCGGCCATTCTCGATTGCCGACCGCGACCGGCTTGATGTCATATTCGGGGCGCCGGTAGGTCAGCGAACTGCGCGATACCAGTTCAAGCGCTGCGGCGACGCGGCCGAAAACCTTGTCGGAAAAATCTGACGGCAGCATTTTCAGATATGACAGTGCCGTGGCGGCCCCGGTTCTCCATGGTGCCGTCATGTCCATCGTATTTTGATAGGTCTGGTACATCATCGGTGACATCCGCCGCATTCCTTTGCTTTCGGCCATGCAAACTTGACGCCAACGTGCGGTCAACCCGCCAGTCGGACTGGCATGTCGTTTGCTGTGTGTAAAAGGAGCAGGCGCTTAAACAGCAGGCAGGCGCGGGTTTGGTTGGCGGGAATTTGCCAGCCTCTTTGATGTGCAGGCGTGAGGAGAACTCCATGGCCAAGGCCACTTTGACCATCAGCAGCAAGAACTATTCCTCATGGTCGTTGCGCGGCTGGCTCCTGACCAAATTCTCGGGGCTGGAGTTCGATGAGATCTCTATCGCGCCGGACGATCCTTCAGCGCGCGCTGAAATCCTGTTGCTATCATCCTCCATCCTGGTGCCGTGTCTGCGCCATGATGGTGCAACCATTTGGGACACGCTGGCGATCGGCGAATATCTCAACGATCTCATGCCTGACGCGGGGCTATTGCCGTCGGAGCGCATTGCGCGCGCGCATTGCCGCTCGATCTGCGGTGAGATTCATTCCGGCTTTGCCACTCTACGTTCCTCGCTGCCGGTCAACATCAAGGGGCACTTTCCCGGCTTCAAGGTCTGGTCTCGTGCCCAGGGGGACATCGATCGGGTTTGCGCGATCTGGAGCGATTGCCTGGAAAAATCCGGCGGTCCGTTTCTGTTTGGGCATCGTTCGATGGCGGACGCGATGTATGCACCGGTGGTGACGCGCTTTGTGACCTATGACGTGCAGCTTGGACCGACGCTGGCGGCTTACGCAAAACGCGTATTAGCCCTTCCTGAAATGCAGGAATGGATCGAGGCTGCGCGGCAGGAGCCGGCGGAAATTGAGGAGCTTGAGGTGGAATATTAGGCAGCGGCTGCGCGCAATTGCCCGATCACTGGGCCGGCCGCGTATGCTTGCTGTTGCGGGCGCCGCCTCATTTTGGAGCTTTGGCCGATGAGATGATGCGTCAGTGTGCGACCGTCGGTACGTCGTCTCAGTCATTTCATCGAATCCTCCACGGATGCAGGCACATTTTGTCCTGCGTAAAACTTCCGCATTAAAGCTCGCTTTTGATGCGTCCGCTGGCGTGAGATTCGCATGATGCATTGCAGAAGCAACTGCGCCGGGGCGCTGCGCGCTCCGCCTGGAGGATGCAATGAATGTTCACGCCACGATCAATTCCAAAGCCTCTGGTCTGACGCGCCCGAATGGCAATCCGCTTCGTTTGAACACGAAGGACTTTGTTGCCATCGATCGCCACAAGGACACGACCTATGCGGCGACTTATCGTCCGCAGGCGCTCTATAGCCGTGCCGACGAAGGGTTTCATGCCAACAATGAAACCTTCCTGCTTCATGAAGTGGCGACAAACCTGCCGATCTATCGGCAGGATACTGGACCGACGGATTTTCACCTTCATCTGCCGCCTGGCGGCTTCCAGCTCGTGCTGGTGACGTCGGGCATGTTCACCTTCGATTACGATGGCCGGCTGTATTACGTCGGCCCCGGATCGGTGATGCTGCAAAGCGCGATCGTGCATCGTCAGCTCTTCTACACGTGGTCGGGCTTGTCGACCGAAGAGAACCTGAAAACGCCGCAAACGGTCGTGCCGGACGCAATATCGATGGGGTACTCGGGAAAATTTCTCGAGGCCTTCATCACCGATCCGACGACGTTCCCCAATCCGACGATTGTTGGGCCGGATCAGATCAACGAAGCTGAGACCCCCCGCGTGGCATGGAGCCACTCTCTGCATGATCGCCCCGCGGATGCGGGCTTCTGGCTGCAAGATCCCCTGGAGCTGAATGCGCTTTACAAGCCACTCGCGGATACATCGGTCAAATCATCCTCCCCTGTTTACGTGCGAGACATCGGCATAGAAGTGCCGAGCGGCCATCTCGTCACCGGGCACATCATCGCGACCGATCCGCCCGGCCACTCCCTTCTGCCCAAGGCAGCTTTGGGAGGCGCCGATACCGAGTCGCTGACAAAAGGTGAGGTCGTCATCTATCGCGTCATTCGCGGCTCCGCGCAGTTCAAGGACAGCGCGGGAAAGACCTTTGAACTTGCGGTGGGTGACGTCGTCACCGCCGGCAAGACGTCGGTCAGCCTCAAAGGCGTGGGGGAAAATACACAGGTCCTCCGGCTTGGTCTTCTGAAAGGCATCGAAAGCCTCCGAGGGTGGACGTCGACGCAGCGTGACGAGATCGACGGCTTGGCCGGTCAGATCATTACGCACAAGGATGTCCGCCCCCTTCGCACCGAGGGCAAGCCCGTGGGTTATCTGTACGAGTAGCTCGTCAAACGGCTTGCTTTTAGTTGCGGCATGTCGGCGGCAGGATTCGTCGTGGACCGGGAACAGCTGTTCGGATAACGGCGTCGCGTTTGCAACGGCGCGGCGACCGGGTTTTCCGCGAGTGTTCTTCTTCAACTAGCCTGGACATGAACATCAAGGCATGAGGATTTCGCCGTTCTCGTATGACGGGCTGTCATGCGGGAGGTGATAATCCTTCGCTTGACGGAGTGACGGGCATCCTGACAGATGATGCGATTGCCGACAAAAGCGGCAGACAAGAAGAGCATCAGACTCTTTCAGGAATCGCCAGACTATGAATGTGCCTCACGCGGGTCCCGCTGCCGCTGAGAAACCCATCGACGAAACGTCCTTCCGTTATGCAGGCTGGCCGATTGTCGGAGTCTGTTTTCTGGTTGCGACCTTCGCCTGGGCAGCCGGGTTTTACGGACAGGGTGTCTATCTCGCCGAATTGCAGCGTCTGCATGGCTGGCCAGCATCGCTGATTTCCACCGCGACCACCATCTACTACCTGTTTAGCGCTGTACTTGTGGTGTTCGTCAGCGAGGTAATCCGCGCGTTGGGGCCGCGCTGGCTGATGATAGGCGGCATTGTTGCGATTGCTGCAGGGACAGCGCTCGTCGGACAGGTGACGGCACCCTGGCAATTGTATCTGGCCTATGTCCTGATCGCGTTCGGCTGGGCGGGCACCAGTCTGGCTGCGATCAACAACACGCTGGGATTGTGGTTCGACAAACGCCGCGGCATGGCCATCAGCCTCGCGCTCAATGGCGCGAGTTGCGGCGGCGTCTTCGGTGTTCCCCTCCTGGTCGGCGCCATCGGCAAGTTCGGGTTCTCCGCAACATTGATCGGGGCAGCACTGGTGATCGTCGTGATCGCTGTTCCGGCCATTCTGATCTGGGTTGGCCAGCCGCCGAGGCGAGCGCTGCCGCCGGCCGATGCATTCGCGACAGAATCGCCGCCTGTGGCTCGGTCCATCGCGCAGATACGCCGTGCGGCGTTTCGCAGTCTCTCATTCTGGACCATCACGGTGCCGTTCGCGATGCTGATGATCGCGCAGGTCGGCTTCATTGTGCACCAGATTTCATTCCTCGATCCGATTATTGGACGGGAGCGCGCGAGCATCGCTGTCGCGCTGATGACGGCGATGGCTGTGGTGGGGCGCGTGCTATTCGGCTTCGTTGTCGATCGGATGGATCAACGCAAGGCAGCGGCGGTTTCCGCGCTCAGTCAGGCTGCAGCGCTGATCGTCATGATCAACACGCAAAGCGAGACCGCCTTGTTCACCGCCAGCGCTGTGTTCGGATTTTCCGTAGGCAACATGATTACGCTGCCGACATTGATTGTGCAGCGGGAATTCAGTGCGATGTCTTTCGGCGTCCTGGTCAGCCTCGTGACCGCTATTTGCCAATTCACCTATGCGTTCGGACCGGGCGTCATCGGATTGCTGCGCGACATCTCCGGCAGTTATGCCATTCCGTTCTATGCGTGCGCTGGACTGCAGGTCATTGCCGCAACCATCGTGCTGGTGCGTGGGAAGACCCCGCAGCCGGTTTGACTACGTTTCGCGCGCTCGCAGCAGCGCGTCTACGTCAAGCCGGTGAGTGAACATTGCCAGCGTTCCGTCCGGATGACGCGGCCATTCCGCCTCGGGGCGATCCCAATACAGTTCGACGCCATTCTCATCCGGATCGCGCAGGTAAAGCGCCTCGCTGACGCCATGGTCGCTCGCGCCGTCGAGAGTGATGCCGGCAGAAAGAACCCGATGCAGAGCATCGGCGAGGGCAGCGCGGGTCGGGTACAGAATCGCAGTATGAAACAGGCCCGTTGTGCCTTCCGGCGGTGGCTTGCCGCCTTTGCTATGCCATGTGTTGAGGCCGATGTGATGGTGATAGCCTCCAGCGGAGATAAAAGCAGCCTGTTCGCCGTAACGCTGCATCAATTGGAAGCCGAGTACACCCTGATAAAATCCGAGGGCGCGATCGAGGTCTGCGACCTTGAGGTGAACATGGCCGATACGAGTCCCGGCGATCACGGGTTTGAAAGATGAGGCGGTTTCCTCAGGCATACCTGGTCGCTCCGTTAAGGCGGCACTCTTCTCCAGAGGTATGAACCGGGTGATCAGGGCACAAGGTCGCAGATCTCGCCTTCAGGCACTTCGACTTCGAAAGTATTGAGCGTCATCGACACCAGAGAATAGTAACCCAGCAGTCCGACCAGTTCGACGACGCCGGTTTCGCCAAGTAACTCGATCGCCTTCTCATAAAGAAGCTTCGAGACATTGTGGTTTTCGTGCAGTGCTTCGCTGAACTCGTAGACCAGTTGCGCCTTCGGATCGTCGAAATCAGGTACGTGCCGATGATTGATGGCGTCGATGATCGCGGCATCGAGGCCCGCCGCCAGCGCCAGCTTCTTGTGCGCATACCATTCAAAACGGGCGCTCCAGTGCCGGGCAGTCACGAGAATGGCGAGTTCGGAGAGCGCCGACCCGAGGGTGGTGTCATAACGCAGAAACGCGCCGAGCCGGCCGGCGTGCCGCGCGACTTCCGGCGCATGGATCCAGGCGCGCAATGGCGGAGTCACCGTGCCGCGCTTGCTTGAAACGGACTCGGCGTAGATGCTGGTCTGCTCTGCGGTCATTTCGCTAGGCGAAAGGTCTCTCAGGCGCATGGCGGTTTCCTCTGCATTTTCAATTGTTGCTGGCGGCGCTGAAACTTGCGCATGGCTACCATATCGCAAGCAGCATGGGTTTTCGCGCCAGCGAGATATTGAAATCCGCCAAGCGAGCAGTACAGTCCGGCCCGAAAACCAACATTGGCCGCGCGGATCGCGCCGCGGCTAAGCCGAGGAAATGCCGAATGACCGATCTGGAAAAATTCCGCAGCGAGACGCGAGCCTGGCTTGCGGCCAATTGTCCGCCGGAGATGCGCAAGCCCGTCAACGATGAAAGCGACGTGTTCTGGGGCGGGCGCAATACGAAGTTTTCGTCGGAGCCGCAGCGCCTTTGGTTCGAACGGATGCGCGACAAGGGTTGGACCGTTCCCGACTGGCCGAAGGAATATGGCGGTGGCGGTCTCAGCGCCGAGGAAACAAAAATCCTGCGGCAGGAAATGTCTGCGATCTCGGCGCGGTTGCCGCTGTCGAGCTTCGGCATCTGGATGCTCGGGCCGGCGCTGCTGAAATACGGCAACGAGACGCAAAAGCGCGAACATCTGCCGAAGATTGCCGCTGGTCTGATCCGCTGGTGCCAGGGCTATTCCGAGCCGAATGCGGGTTCGGATCTCGCATCGCTGCAAACGCGCGCCGATGTGGACGGTGATGATTATATCATCAACGGTCAGAAGATCTGGACTTCAATGGCAAATTTCGCCGACTGGATTTTCTGCCTTGTGCGAACGGATTTCAGCGCCAAGAAGCATGACGGCATCAGCTTTATCCTGTTCGATATGGCTTCAAAGGGTGTTTCCACCAAACCGATTCTGTTGATCTCGGGCAAGTCACCGTTCTGTGAAACCTTCTTCGACAACGTACGCGTACCGCGCTCCCATGTGGTCGGCACCGTCAATCGCGGCTGGGATGTTGCGAAATATCTGCTGCAGCACGAACGTTCGATGATCAGCGAGGTCGGTGAACGCCGTGGCACGCGGCCGCTGGGTCAGGTCGCGGCAAGTTCGATCGGTGTCGACCAGAATGGACAGTTGGACGACCCGATCCTGCGCGGACAGATCGCAGCTTTCGATGTCGACGAAGCCGCGATGGCTTGTGCGTCGGAGCGGGCGGTCGATTTGGCAAAGGCAGGGCAGGGGCATCCGGCTTATTCATCGGCGCTGAAGTATTACGGCACTGAATTGAACAAGCGCCGAAATGAAATCCTGATGTCGGCCGGCGGAATCGATGTGTTGGAGTGGGAAGGCCCGCGATCCCGGCAGGGTCTGGCAGCGCGGACGTGGCTGCGCACAAAGGCGAATTCGATCGAGGGCGGCACCAGCGAGGTGATGCTTGGCATCGTCGCGAAACGCATTCTCGATTTGCCGGGCGCATGATCGCGTCTCGCTCCTCCGTTCACATCGTATAACCGGATATTAAAGATGGCTCTCGTCCTCAACGAAGAACAGTCAATGCTGCGCGACAGCGCGCGTGGTCTTATCAGTGACAAGGCGCCGGTCGCGCATCTGCGCAAGCTGCGAGACGACAAGGACGCAACAGGATTCTCGCGCGATCTCTGGAAGACGTTTGCCGATATGGGCTTTGCGGGTCTGCTGGTTCCGGAAGAGTTCGGCGGCAGCGGGCTTGGCGCCGTGGAAGCTGGCGTTGTGATGGAGGAGATCGGCCGCACGCTGATGCCCTCGCCATTCCTGTCGACCGGTGTGGTGGCTGCGACGGCGCTGACGCGTGGCGGCAATGCAGCGCAGAAAGCCGAATATCTCACGCGGCTCGCCAAAGGCGATCTGATCGCTTCGCTTGCGGTGGATGAGGGCGCCAAGCATCGTCCATTGAAGACGGCGATGCAGGCCGTGCGTTCAGGCAATGGTTTCAAACTGAACGGCGCGAAGGCACTTGTTGTCGATGGTCATGTCGCAGATCTGCTGATTGTTGCGGCACGCAGCGCCGGGAAGCCTGGCGAACGAGATGGCTTGACGTTGTTTCTGGTCGATCCGAAATCCAAAGGCATCGAGATTGAACGCACCGCCATGATTGATGCGCATAATTCCGCGCGTGTCGTATTCAATGATGCTGAGGTCATCGCAGATGGCGTGCTTGGCGAGGTCGATCAGGGCGGGTTGCTGCTTGAAGGCATTCTCAATGTCGGGCGCGCGACCGTTGCGTCCGAAATGGCGGGACTCAGCGAAGAGGCGTTTTCGCGCACCGTGACGTATCTCAAGGAGCGGAAGCAATTCGGCAAGCTGATCGGCGAGTTCCAGGCGTTGCAGCATCGCGCGGCGCATCTCTATACAGAGATCGAGATCACCAAGGCAGCAGTGATGAAGGCGCTGCAGATGCTCGACTCCGATTTTGATAACGCCGGTGCTGCCGTTGCGGTTGCCAAGGCGAAGGCTGGATCGACCGCAACCCTTGCTGTGCAGGAAGCGGTGCAGATGCATGGCGGTGTCGGTATGACCGATGCATTCGACATCGGCTTCTTCATGAAGCGTGCGCGGGTATGTCAGGAGCTGTTCGGTGATGCCGCCTATCATGCCGATCAGCTGGCGCGGCTGAAAAATTACTGATGCAATGCTGCATTTCGGAGACAAAAAAATGGCCGGGATTTCCCCGGCCATTTTGTTTCGTCTTTCGGTTTAGCGAATTGGCGGGGCGTACTGGATGCCGCCTGCGTTCCAGAGCTGGTTGAGACCGCGGGGAATTTTCAGCTTGGATCCCTCGCCGACATTGCGGTCGTAGACCTCACCGTAGTTGCCGACATGGCGAATGATGCGCGCGGCCCAGTCCTTGGTGAGATCGATTTCCTCTCCATAGGCGCCCTCGGTTCCGAGCAGGCGCATGATATCGGGCTTTTTCGACTTCAGCGCTTCATCGATATTTTTTGAAGAAACGCCGAGCTCCTCGGCGTTCAGCATCGCATAGATCGTCCATTTCACGATCAGCAGCCATTCGTCGTCGCGCTGCCGGACCACGGGTGCCAGCGGCTCCTTCGAGATCACGTCGGGCAGGATGATGTGCTCGGCGGGCTTGGTCAGCCGAAGCCGGAGCGCATAGAGCTGTGAGACATCGGTGGTCAGCACATCGCACTCGCCGGAATCGTAGGCCTTGAGGACGTCATCAAGCTTCGGGAAATTCATTTCCTGATACTTGATGTTGTTGGCGCGGAAATAATCCGCGAGGTTGAGTTGCGTCGTGGTGCCTGCCTGGACGCAGACCTTGCTGCCGTCCAGTTCAAGTGCCGATTCGATCTTCCGCGACTGGCGGACCATGAAGCCTTCGCCGTCATAATAGGCGATGGCCGCGAAGTTCAGGCCGTATTCTGTCTCGCGCGACATGCTCCATGTGGAATTGCGCGACAGGATATCCACCTTGCGGTTGCGCAGTTCCTTGAAGCGTTCGCTGGCATCCAGCGGAATGAACTTCACCTTATTCGGGTCGTTGAAGATGGCCGCAGCAACCGCGCGGCAGATATCCACATCGAAGCCGGACCAGTTGCCCTTGTCGTCGGGGATCGAGAAGCCCGGCAGGCCGGAATTGACGCCGCACAGCACAGCATCGCGTTTTACGGTGCGCTTGAGGGTCCGCGTATCGTATCGCTCGTAGGTGATCGCGGCTGCAGCGACCGCGACAGCAATCAACGCGCCGATCGTCAGACCGGTCCCGAAGGTGCGCGAAAAAATGGCCATGAAGTAATCTCGCTTCTAAGGATGCGTGCGGAAAAGAAAGGAGGGGTCGGGTACTAGATTTCTGGGCGCTGGCGAATAATGACCTTGGTGCCGACCGGAACGCGCTCGTAGAGATCGCTCACGTCGGCGTTGACCAGACGGAAGCATCCCGAGGAAATCGCGCTACCGATGGTTTGGGGCTGATTGGTGCCGTGAATGCGATAGACGGTGGCGCCGAGATAGAGCGCGCGTGCGCCCATCGGATTGCCAGGACCGCCCGCCATGAAGCGCGGCAGATACGGCTGACGTGCGATCATTTCCGGCGGAGGAGTCCAGTCCGGCCACTCCTGTTTGCGGGTAATTTTTTGCAAGCCCTGCCACTGGAAGCCTTCACGTCCCACGCCAATGCCGTAGCGGAGCGCACGACCGTTGCCCTGGATCAGATACAGGAAGCGTTCGGATGTGTTGATAATGATCGTGCCGGGCGCTTCGGTGGTCCGGTAGAGTACAGCCGTGCGCCTGTACTCAGGGTCGATCTCTTCGCTCTCGGGAACGTAACCCGGTTGATCGCCGATGTTCATTTCGCGACCCTGCGCGAAGGCATGATGAGGCGCTGCGAACAGCAGAGTGGCCGCGACTGCCGCCAAAGACAGAAACCGGATGATGTTCATGTCGAGAATCCCGCGTGATGTCGTGCCCCGCCCGCATCAAACCTGAGCCGTGTTCGGCTGGCAAGGGATACGGGCTCGAAGGCAGGCCAGCTTGTGTCTTAAATCCTTAAAATACATCTGAAATCCCGGCCGCAGAACATTAATGCGGAGCGATCCAGAGCCGTAATATATAGGCGAAAACCGCCACTGTCCCCGTTCCGAGCAGCCAGAGTGCGGCGAACCATAGCAGCCGCTGGCCCAATGGCCGGGGCGTTTCGTGCGGCGCGGCCATCAGTGGTATCCACTGGAGGCGTCGACCTTGCCGCGAAACACCCAGTAAGCCCATCCGGTGTAAATGAGGATGATCGGCACCAGCACTGCCACGCCGAAAATCATGAAGTGGAGACTGCTGGCGGGCGCGGCCGCCTGCCAGATGGTGACGCTCTGTGGCACGATATAGGGATACATGCTGACACCAAGGCCCGCATAGGTAATCGCGAACAGGACCAGCGAGAGAACGAAGGGTCGATAGTCCTGTTTGCTCGCGAGGCTTTTCAGAAGCAGCAGTGTGATGGCCGCGACTGCGATCGGAATCGGCGCGGTGAAGAGAATGTTCGGCCATTCGAACCAGCGCCGCCAGTAGTCGGCCTGAAGGAATGGTGTCGCGAGGCTGACGGCGACGATGGCGGCCAACGTGGCAATCAGAAGCCACCAGCTCAGCCGGTAGGCGTGCTCGCGCAATTCGCCAGTGGTTTTCATCACCAGCCATGTCGCGCCCAGCAGGCCGTAGCCGGCAACGACGGCGCAGCCTGTGAGGATGCTGAACGGAGTCAGCCAGTCCCACCAGCCTCCGGCATAATGACGCCCTTCGACATGGACTCCCTGCAGAATGGCGCCAAGCGCAATGCCCTGCGCCATGGCGGCGACCAGCGAGCCGCCTGCAAAGGCAATGTCCCAGCGGTTGCGCTCGCTTTGGGTGCGCCAGCGGAATTCGAACGCAACGCCGCGGAATATGAGCCCGATCAGCATGGCGATAATCGGCGTATAGAGGGCGGGCATCAGGATCGCGTAGGCCAGGGGGAATGCGGCCATCAGGCCGCCGCCACCCAGCACCAGCCAGGTCTCGTTGCCGTCCCATACCGGTGCGACGGTGTTCATCATCACATCGCGGTCATGCTTCTCCGGGAAAAATGGAAACAGCATTCCGAGCCCGAGATCAAAGCCATCCATGACAATGTACATGAACACTGCGAAGGCGATGATAAAGGCCCACAGCATTGCGATGTCGAAGGTGAACTCGGCCATGGCGATCACCCTTGTCCTTGAGCAACGGCAGCCGTCGCGGGCGTGATGCCTGAGGCGCGGGCGGGAATATCGGTGCGCGGTCCTTCCTCGCCATGATGCGGCGGGACTTTCATCAGCCGCAGGATATAGAGCACACCCATGCCGAATACGATGAAATAGACCACGATAAAGGCGAGCAGCGATGTCGCGACAGCTGGAGCATCAAGCGGCGATGCGGAATCCACCGTGCGCAGCAGCCCATAGACCGTAAACGGCTGGCGGCCGGCTTCTGTGGTCACCCAACCGGCCAGGACGGCAATAAATCCGGCCGGTCCCATCGCAAGGGCATAGCGATGCAGCAGCTTCGAGTCGTAGAGCTTGCCGCGCCAGCGCATCCAAAGGCTGAGCAGGCCTATGCCGAGCATCAGGAAGCCAATGCCGACCATGATGCGGAATGACCAGAACACGATGCCGACCTTCGGCCAGTTCTCGCGCGGCACGGTGTCGAGGCCTTTCAGCGGGGCATCGAGCGAGTGTTTCAGGATCAGCGACGAAGCCTTCGGAATCTCGATGGAGTACTTTACCTTCGCTTCGTCCTGATCGGGAATCCCGAACAGGATCAACGGTGCACCGTTTGGATGGCTCTGGAAGTGGCCTTCCATCGCCATCACTTTCACGGGCTGGTGCTCCAGCGTGTTGAGGCCGTGCTGGTCCCCGGCGAATATCTGGATCGGCGCAACCAATGCGGCCATCCACATGGCCATGGAGAACATCACGCGCGCACCTTCGAGCTTCGAATTGCGCAGCAGATGGAATGCGCCGACGGCACCGACCACGAAAGCCGTGGTGAGATAGGCAGCCAGCACCATATGCACGAGACGATAGGGGAAGGATGGATTGAAAATCACCTTCCACCAGTCGGCGGGGACGAATTGACCGTGCGAATTCATGGCAAAGCCGGTCGGCGTCTGCATCCAGGAGTTCGCGGAGAGAATCCAGAATGCCGAGATCAGCGTGCCGATGGCGACCATCATTGTCGCAAAGAAGTGCAGCCTGTGGCCGACGCGCTTGAGGCCGAACAGCATGACGCCGAGAAAGCCGGCCTCAAGGAAAAACGCCGTCAGTACTTCATAGGCCATCAGCGGGCCGACGATTGGGCCGGTTTTGTCTGCGAACACGGCCCAGTTGGTGCCGAACTGGTAAGACATCACGATGCCGGAGACGACGCCCATGCCGAAGGCGATGGCAAAAATCTTCAGCCAGTAATTGAACAGGTTGATGAAGACCTCACGGCCGGTCCACAGCCACAGCGCTTCGAGGACGGCAAGATAACTGGCAAGGCCGATGGAGAAGGCCGGAAACACGATGTGAAAGCTCATCGTGAACGAAAACTGCAGGCGCGCCAGCGTGACTGCGTCGAGACCGTCGAACATCGCGGACCTCCGAAGGAACAATCCGCCCGATGCTATAACATGCCGGCGTGGCGTTGATAACCTCCGCTCCGCGAAATGGTTGCATGACAAAGGCGCAATCGCGCCTGCGGCAAATGGCCGTGATTCATAGTGCAGCCGGCGCAGGGCGATGAAAGATATATCAGGCGGCGGGCTTTTCCGACGCATCGCTGTTGGCGAGCAGGTGGATCAGCGCGCGTTTGATGGCCGCCTGTCTGGTCGGCGCGGTAATCTGTGCGCCCAGCAGGTCGGTCACATAAAATACGTCGCGGGCGCGTTCGCCGAAGGTCGCCACATGCGCGGACGCGATGTTGAGGTTGAGCTTCGAGATCGCGGTGGTGAGCTGAAACAGCAGGCCGGGCCGGTCGAGGCCCGAGACCTCGATCACGGTATAGCGATCCGACCACTGATTGTTGATGCTGACTTCCGGCTCGACGACAAAAGGCTTTAGCCGAGTTTTCGACGCCGTGCGGCGTGCCATGACGTCTGGCAGCCGCAACTTGCCTTCCAGAACCTGCTCGATGGTATCGCCAATACGCGTTGCGCGGCGGCCTTCGTCATCGTCACGGTCGTACTCGCGGGTGATGGCGATGGTGTCGAGCGCAATCCCGTCCGTTGTGGTGTAGATTTGCGCATCGACGATGTTGGCTCCGGCGGAGGCGCAGGCGCCGGCGATGATCGACAGCAGCCAGGGATGATCCGGCGCCATGATCGTGAGTTCGGTGACGCCGCGTCCTTCATCGAAGCCGACATTGACAGCAAGCTTGTGGCCGCCGGCTTCACTGGCCTTCACAAACCGCGCATGGCGGATTTTGCGCGGCAGTTCGACCTTGAGCCAGTAGGCGGGATAGTGCCGCGCGATATAGGCCTCAAGCTCGGCTTCCGGCCACTCCTTGAAGGTTGCGCGGAATTCCGCTTGGGCGACCTCGATGCGTTGGGCGCGATTGACCTCGGAGAAGCCGCCGGTCAGCACCGGCTCCGTTTCGTAATAGAGCGTACGGATAAGCTGCGCCTTCCAGCCGTTCCACACACCGGGTCCGACCCCGCGAATATCCGCTGTTGTCAGAATGGTCAGCAGCTTCATCTGTTCGATCGATTGTACGACGGCCGCGAAGTTCTCGATGGTCTTTCGGTCCGACAAGTCGCGGGACTGCGCCACCGTGGACATCGTCAGATGTTCCTCGATCAGCCATGCGATCAGTTCGGTATCGGCGGCATTGAATCCGAAACGCGGGCACAGCCGGCGCGCGACCTTGGCTCCCGCAATAGAATGATCCTCGGGGCGGCCTTTCGCGATGTCGTGCAGAAACACCGCCATGTAGATCACAGCACGATGTTCGGGATGAATCTTGCGCATCAGGTCGCTGGCGACGACGAACTCGTCGTTTCCGCCGCGCTCGATATCCTGAAGAATGCCAATACAGCGCAGCAGATGTTCGTCCACCGTGTAGTGATGATACATGTTGAACTGCATCATCGACACGATCTGTCCGAACGCGCGAATGAAACGGCCGAGCACACCCGCTTCGTTCATTCGGCGCAGCACGGTCTCTGCATCGTTCGATGTCAGAATTTCCATGAACAGCTTGTTGGCTTCCGGATTCTCGCGCAGCTTCGGCGTGATCAGCCCGAGCGATCGCGTTGCCGCGCGCATGGCGTCCGGATGGAATGCGAGATTGTTCTTCTGGGCGAGGCGGAAGATGCGGATCAGGTTGACCGGATCGGTCTTGAATACGTCAGGCGCGGCAAGATTGATGCGGTTGTTGTCGATAACAAAATCTTCGCCACCGGGGACGCGTCCGCGCTTGCGGCCCGGGCGCAGTCTCGCCATCACGCGGCTCAACACCGGCGCGGGCTTGGTTTCCTGATCTTCCAGTTTGGCGCAGAGGATCGCAGTCAGGTCACCGACTTCCTTCGCGATCAGGAAGTAGTGCTTCATGAAGCGTTCGACGTCCTGCATGCCGGGATGCGAGGTGTAGCCGAGCCGCTGGGCGATCTCACGCTGCATTTCGAATGACAGCCGCTCTTCAGGCCGGCCGGTGTAGAAATGCATGTTGCAGCGGACCGACCAGAGGAAATCTTCGCAACGGCGGAATGTGCGGTATTCCTGCGGATCGAACACGCCCTGCTGGACGAGGTCCGCAGCGTCATGGACGCGATAGACGTACTTCGCGATCCAGAACAGCGTGTGCAAATCGCGCAGGCCGCCCTTGCCATCCTTGACGTTGGGTTCGACCAGATAACGCGACTGACCGGCACGGCGATGACGCTCCTCGCGCTCCGCCAGCTTCGCAGCGACGAATTCGGGGGCGGTGCCTTGCACGACGTCCTTATCGAAGCGCGTCACGAGTTCTTCGTAGAGTGCTTTGTCGCCAGTGAGGAAACGGGTTTCCAGCACCGAGGTGCGGATGGTCATGTCGGCGCGCGCCTGGCGGATCGATTCATCGATCGAGCGTGTGGCGTGTCCGACCTTCAGCCCCATGTCCCAGAGGCAGTACAGAATGGCTTCGGCGACCTGCTCGCCCCATGCTGTCTGCTTGTAGGGCAGGATAAACAGCAGATCGATGTCCGATTCCGGCGCCATCAGGCCGCGTCCGTAACCGCCGGTGGCGATCACGGCCATGCGTTCGGAGTCCGAGGGCGTTGGCGAGTGATAGAGGTGCCGGGTCGCCGCATTGAACAGGATGCGAATGATCTCGTCCTGAACGTCACAGAGGCGCTCTGCGCAACGGCGGCCATGGCGATCTTTCAGGAGCTGTGCCTGAGCAGCTTCGCGTGCGCGCGCCAATTCTCCCTTAAGCAACTGGGTAATGGCCGCGCGAAACTGATCGTCCTTGCCGGCGTGCTTTTCGGCCAGCGCTTCGATCTCGCCGGTGATACGTGCCGTATCGAACTGCACTTCGGAATCGGTGGGGAGAGTGGCCGTCACGCTGTCCATCCTACCCGGATAACGGACGGCAACAGCGGTGTCATCAGCCGATTGCGGCGGAAACAGCCGTTTGAGCTGTTTTCTTGCCTGCTGGCGAAAGCCGCCTCTGTTGCGCGATGCATATCTGCAACTTCCGCCCCGCTGACAGGATCGTGTATCTTGTTGAAATATATATCCATATTCCACCTATAAGAAAGGCGCGCCGCGGGTGAATTTGCCTGCCGCCGGCAGCGGGACATAATGGGGAATAAGCCGCCGGCGGCGGATGTTGATCCGGGTGAAGATGGAGAACAGGGATCATGGATTCGACCGAACTGCGCGCCATGCAGGCGCCGATCAAGGATCGCTACAAGAGCGACCCGAAGGCGGCTTTCATCACCTTGAAAGCGAAGGGTTCGCTCGACAGCGAGGGCCTGTCCTGCAAAGTCGAAACCGGAAAGGCGGCTGCGGCGATTGCCGGTCTGCATCCGGCGACCGGCGGTTCGGGCCTTGAGCTGTGCTCGGGCGACATGCTGCTTGAGGCGCTGGTGGCCTGCGCAGGTGTGACGCTGAAATCGGTGGCGACTGCCATCGACGCGCCGCTGAAATCCGGCAATGTTGTTGCCGAAGGCGATCTCGATTTTCGCGGCACGCTTGGCGTGGACAAGGCAGCGCCGGTGGGTTTTGCGGAAATCCGTCTCCGGTTCGATGTCGACACGGAAGCGCCGCAAGACAAGCTTGATCAGCTTCTGAAACTCACCGAGCGTTATTGCGTGGTTTATCAGACCATCAAGAACGGCCCGAAGACCAGCGTGTCGATCAATCGGGTCTGATCGCGTTACTTCGGCAGCTTCGCTTTCAATGCATATAGCGCATCAAGCGCTTCACGCGGAGACATCTCGTCGGGATGCAGCGCGTTGAGTGCTTCGAGAACTTGGTCGGTCTCGCTTGGCGGTTGCGGCTCCGGTGCTGCGCGTGAGGGAACCGCAAAGAGCGGCAGGTCGTCGATGAGCGCGCGGGTCGTGGTGTTGCGGTCCTGCGCCTCGAGTTTTGCCAGCACCGACTTCGCGCGGGCGACAACGGCAGCCGGAAGTCCTGCGAGCTTGGCGACCTGAATGCCGTAGGAGCGATCCGCCGACCCCGGCAGCACTTCGTGGAGGAACACCACGTCGCCTTGCCATTCCTTCACGCGAACGGTCGCGTTGAACAGACGGGGCAGGTTGGCCGAGAGTGCTGTCAGTTCGTGGTAGTGCGTGGCAAACAGCGCGCGGCAGCGGTTGCTTTCATGCAGATGTTCGATCGAGGCCCATGCGATCGACAGTCCGTCAAAGGTCGAGGTGCCGCGCCCGATCTCGTCCAGGATCACCAGCGCACGTTCACCGGCCTGATTGAGGATCGCCGCGGTCTCCACCATCTCGACCATGAAGGTCGAGCGTCCGCGCGCCAGATCGTCCGCGGCACCGACGCGGGAGAACAGTCTGTCGACAATGCCGATATGGGCAAGTTTCGCGGGCACGAAGCTGCCGATCTGCGCCATCAGGGCGATCAGCGCGTTCTGGCGCAGGAAAGTCGATTTACCGGCCATGTTCGGACCGGTGATCAGCCAGATTTGTCCCGATGATTGCGCCGGCCCCGGAGAGAGATCGCAGGCATTGGCAATGAAAGGCTGGCCGTCGCGTTTCAGCGATTGCTCGACCACCGGATGACGGCCGCCTTCGATGGAGAATTTCAGCGAGTTGTCGACCACAGGGCGCGTGTAGCTCTCGTCGACGGCGAGTTTCGCCAGTGCCGATGTGACATCGAGCAGCGCGAAGGCGTGCGCGGCGGCGCGCAGATCGTCACCTGCTGCAACGGCTTGCGCGCACAGCCGGTCGAAGATTTCCAGTTCCAGTCCGAGCGCACGATCGCCGGCATTGGCGATCTTGGCTTCGATCTCGCCAAGTTCCGTCGTTGTGAAGCGAACCTGTCCCGCCAGCGTCTGGCGATGGATGAACGTCGCGTTCAGCGGTGCGGTCATCAGCTTGTCACCGTGTTGCGCCGTGACCTCGACGAAATAGCCGAGCACGTTGTTGTGCCGGATCTTGAGGCCCTTGATCCCGGTGTCGTTGGCATAGCGAGCCTGCATCGCGGCCACCACGAGGCGCGAGGCGTCGCGCAGGTTGCGGGTCTCGTCGAGCGCCGCCTCGTATCCAGCCCGGACGAAGCCGCCGTCGCGTTTGAACAGCGGCAGTTCGTCCGCAAGGCCGCGCGCAAATTCACGTGCGAGATCGCGCGAGGGACGGCGCAGAGATTCAATCGCAAGCGAAATGTCGCGCGGCAGTTTCTCGATGCGCGCAAGACGTTCGAGAATCTTGTCGGCGGCGAGAATGCCGTCGCGCAAAGCTGCGAGATCGCGCGGGCCGCCGCGCCCGACCGACAGGCGCGCCAGTGCCCGCGAAATATCCGGCGCCGCGCGCAGGATGCCGCGCAGATCGTCGCGTGCCGCGCTGTCGTCGGCGAACATCGCGGTGGCATCGAGCCGATGCGAGATCGCTGCGCTGTCGGTCAAGGGCGCTGCGAGGCGCTGCGCCAACAATCGCGATCCAGCTGCGGTCACGGTGCAGTCGATGGCATCGAGCAGCGAGCCGCGACGTTCGCCTGTCAGCGTGCGCGTGAGTTCGAGATTGGCGCGGGTGGCGGGATCGATGGCCATCGTCGTGCCCGCGGCTTCTCGCGTCGGTGGCGACAGCGGCAGATGCTGGCCGACCTGCGTTCGGTCGACATAAGTGACGGCGGCAGCCGCAGCCGTTGCTTCCAGCCGCGACATCGCGCCGAAGCCGTCCATGGTTGCGACGGCAAAATAATCGCATAGCCGCCGCTCGGCGGTGGCGGCGTCAAAAATGTCGCGTGTCACCGGCGTCACCGCGGCGAGTGTCCGGAACAGCGCGGACAGTTCCGGATCGGAGTAGAGCGCGTCGGTGACGATCACTTCATTTGGATTGATCCGTGCCAACGTCGCGCCGAGTTCGTTCGCGGCGCATTCGGTGACGCTGAACTCTGCCGTCGAAATATCGATCCATGCGAGGCCGATGCGGTCGTTCGCCGATGAAGAGCCGCGTGTCCGCGCGATCGCCAGCAGGTAATTGTTGGTCTTGGCATCGAGTAGCGTATCCTCGGTCAGCGTGCCGGGCGTCACCAGCCGGACCACGTCACGCCGGACCACGCTCTTGTTGCCGCGCTTCTTGGCCTCGGCGGGGTTCTCGGTTTGCTCGCAAACCGCCACGCGATGGCCGAGCGCGATCAGTCGATGCAAATAATCGTCCGAGCGTTCCACCGGCACGCCGCACATCGGGATGTCTTCACCCATGTGCTTGCCGCGTTTGGTCAGTGTGATGCCGAGCGCCCGCGAGGCGGTTTCCGCATCCTCGAAGAACAGTTCGTAGAAATCGCCCATTCGGTAGAACAGCAGCAGCCCGGGATTGGCCGCCTTGATCTCAAGGTACTGTTCCATCATGGGCGTGACGCGCCCGGCGGCCTCGGGTGCGGCGGCTTCGGCGGTCGGTGATGCGGGGGGCGTGGAATGGATGGTCATAGGGCGAACATTAGCAAAGTTCTTTCGCATGGTGGAATTGCAGGCAGCGTTTTCCACGCCTTGCGCGGGTCCCGTGCATAGCGGCCCTGCCGCGTCTTGACGCTGTTCCGGCCATGGATTGTTTGACGCCTCGCGCAACGCTTCCTAAAACTCTCGCCAGCCGGAAGCGGACGCGCGAACGCCCGCAGGACTTTCAGGGAGAATGACCATGCGTGATGTTTATATTTGCGATGCTGTGCGTACGCCTATCGGACGGTTCGGCGGATCGCTGGCCAAGGTGCGCGCGGACGATCTCGCCGCAGCCCCCATCAAGGCGCTGATGGAGCGCAATCCAAAGGCGGACTGGGGCGCGCTGGACGAAGTGTCCTACGGCTGCGCCAATCAGGCAGGCGAAGACAATCGCAACGTGGCGCGCATGGCGCTGTTGCTGGCGGGCCTGCCCGAAACGGTACCCGGCATGACGGTCAACCGGCTTTGCGCGTCGGGCCTCGATGCGGTCGGCGGTATGGCCCGCGCCATCCGGGCAGGCGAGATCGATTTCGCGATCGCGGGCGGCGTCGAATCCATGACCCGTGCTCCGTTCGTCACCGGCAAAGCGTCCGAGCCTTTCCAGCGCAGCATGGAAAGCTACGACACCACCATCGGCTGGCGTTTCATCAATCCGCTGATGAAAAAGCAGTATGGCGTCGAGTCGATGCCGGAGACTGGCGAGAACGTCGCGACCGACTATCAGATCTCGCGTGCCGATCAGGACGCCTTCGCAATTCGCTCGCAGCAGCGCGCTGGCAAGGCGATTGCCGCCGGTTACTTCGCGGAAGAAATCACGCCGATCACGATTCCTGGCAAGGCCGGCCCGACCACGGTGGGCAAGGACGAACATCCGCGCCCCGAAACGACACTCGAAGGCCTCGCCAAGCTGAAACCGATCGTGCGCCCGGACGGCACGGTGACTGCGGGCAACGCCTCGGGTGTCAATGACGGCGCGGCGGCGATCATCCTTGCATCGGAAGAGGGGGTGAAGAAGCACGGCCTCACCCCGCGCGCCAAGCTGCTCGGCCATGCCTCCGCCGGTGTCGCGCCGCGCGTCATGGGCATTGGTCCTGTGCCTGCCGTGCGCAAGCTGCTGGAAAAGCTCGGCCTCAAGATCGGCGATATCGACCTGATCGAACTCAATGAGGCTTTCGCGTCGCAGGGCATCGCGGTGTTGCGCCAGCTCGGCGTCAAGGAAGATGCGGATTTCGTCAATCCGCATGGCGGTGCGATTGCGCTTGGCCATCCGCTCGGCATGAGCGGTGCCAGGCTCGTTCTCACCGCTGTGCATGGCCTCGAGAAGCGCGGCGGCAAGTACGCGCTGGCGACCATGTGCGTCGGCGTCGGGCAGGGTGCTGCAGCGGCTATTGAAAAGGTCAATTGATCTTATCTGCGGATTTAACAAAAGCGGGGAGCCAAGGCTCCCCGCTTGACTTTCTGAAACCCGTTCGGGCCGCCTAGTCCATCACCGTGGCATGATCGGAGCTCTGCGATTGCTGCCGCAGCGCTGCTTTGGTCGATCCGATCATCATCGCCAGCGGAATCGCGCACAGCGTGACGATCATCACCATCTGGTAGTCGTGTGCGAACGCGATGATCTGGGCCTGTGTCCCGATCAGAACATCCATGATCGCGCGGCCGGAATCCGTGTTCATGTTGAGGATGCCCGCGACGTCCGGCATTTGCATCGCCTGATTGAACGGCGTGACGTGCTCGTTGAGGATCGCGTAGCTTTCTCGTCCGCCTGATGTCAGCTTGGCGATCACCACGGAAATGCCGATGGAACTGGCGACGTTGCGCATCAAGGTCAGCATGGATGTGCCGTCGGTGCGTAACTCGTTGGGCAGTGTCAGGAACGCGACGGTACTCAGTGGCACGAACACCAGCCCGAGTCCAAAGCCCTGTGCGACGCTGATAACAACGATGGTCCAGACGCCGGTTTGATCGGTCCACTGGGTCATGAAATACAGCGACACCGACATCAGCAACATGCCGCTTGCAATCAAGGTGCGGGCCTCGACGTATTTCATCATGCGCCCGACCAGCATCATGGCGACGAACGTGCCCCCGCCACGGGTCGCGAGCAGCAGGCCCGCCGTCATGATCGGATAGCCGATCACGTTCTGCAGATAGGGTGAGGCCAGCGCCATGGTGCTGTAGAGTACGAGACCCATGATCGCCATGAAGATGCAGCCGCTGATGAAGTTGCGATCCCTGAAGATCGCGAACTGAATGAACGGTCGCTTTGTCGTGAAGGAGTGGGCGAAGAAGTAATAGAAGCCGATGACAGAGATGATCGCCTCCGCCACGATCTCCGGGGATTCCAGCCAGCCGAGCTGTTCGCCGCGATCCAGCGCCAGCTGCATCGAACCGATGCCGATAGCGAGCGCACCAAAGCCGAACCAGTCGAACCGCAGATCGTGATTTTGTTTCGTCTCGTCCATGAAAGCCATGAGACCGAGAACGGTCACGATGCCGAACGGCAGGTTGACGAAGAACACCCAGTGCCAGGAATAGGTTTCCGTTAGCCACGCGCCGAGCGATGGGCCCATGATAGGGCCGAGCATCACGCCCATGCCCCAGATCGACATCGCCTTGGCGCGCTCATGCAGCGCGTAGGAGTCCAGCATCACCGCCTGCGAGAGTGGGACCAATGCAGCGCCGAACACGCCCTGGAGCAGGCGGAACAGCACCATCTGGGTGATGTCCTGCGCGAGGCCGCACATTACCGACGCCGCTGTGAAGCCTGCGGAGCAGACGATGAAAACCTTCTTCCGCCCGAAACGGTTGGCGATCCAGCCGACCGGCGCGGTCATGATCGCCGCGGCCACGATGTAGGAGGTGAGAACCCAGTTGATCTGGTCTTGCGAGGCGGAGAGTGTGCCCTGCATGTAAGGCAGTGCGACGTTGGCAATTGTTGTGTCGAGTGCCTGCATGATGGTCGCGGTCATGGCGCAGACCGTAACCATATTGCGGCGAAACCCCGGGACCGCCGCCATGGAGGCGGAGGCGACGGTCACGGGGTCTTCTCCTGCGCCGAGGCGGAGGAAAATCCGAAGAGGCCGGCGAGCGTCCGCTTATGGCCGGTATCAACCCAGACAAATGTGCTCATGCCGGCCTTGAGCTTCCGAACGGCTGGATCATTCGCGTCGAAGTAAATGCGCACCGGGACGCGCTGAACGACCTTCACGAAATTGCCGGTGGAGTTCTGTGGCGGCAGGATCGCGAACTGCGCGCCGGTGCCGGGGCTGAGCGAGCCAACCGTACCTTTGAAGGTGTGATCCGGAAATGCGTCGATCGACATGGTCACCGGCTGTCCGTTGGCGACATAGGTGAGGTCGGACTCCTTCAAATTTGCATCGACCCACGGATGGGTATCGTCGATCACGCTGAACACAGGCGCACCCGCAGTCACGAAACGCCCGAGCTGAATGCTGTCCACCTGCGTCGCCGTGCCGTCGATCGGCGCGCGTAGAACTGTATGATCCAGATTGCGTTGTGCCTGATCGAGGGCTGCTTTCGCCTGGAAGTAAGGCGGGAATTCCTCGAGCGGCAGATCGGGATTGCCGAGCAGTTGATTGTTGGCGGTGGCAAGCTGCTGCTGCAGGAGTTCAAGCTGGGCGCGCGCGAGCACGAGATTGGTGGTCGAGGTGTCGAGATCGAGTTGCGAGCCGGATTGCGACTTCACCAGCGATGCCTTGCGCTCCACATCGCGCTGCTTCAGGTCGACGCCCTGTTTGGCGAGGTCGAGCATCTGCGCGTAGATTTTCACATTGTCGCGCAAGTTATTGTAACTGGTCTTCGCGGTTTCGAGCGTAGCCTTGGCCTGCTGGAGCGCGAAGCGGAACGGCACTGGATCGATCTCGAACAGTTCGTCGCCGGCCTTGACCTTCTGGCCTTCCTTGATGAGAACTTTCTGAATCTTGCCTGAGATATCCGGTGTGATCAGCACCTTCTGCGCGCCGACATAGGCGTCATCGGTGGACGCATAGCGCCCGCCGGACAAATAGAATGCGACGCCGCCGATAAGAGCGATCAGAGGGACCACGACGAGAAGAAGTGTGCGCCGCTTTTCGCGCACGAACTGGCCCCAGCTTTTGCGCGGCGAGTCTGTCCCCGGGGCTGCTGTTTCCGTCAGTTTCTGTTCGGCGGGAAACTTGACCACTTGATCAGCCATAACGCGACTCCTTGAGTTTTGTATCGCTGACGGCCTGAAGCGCGTCGCGGACGTTGTCCTTGATAAGTTCAAGTTGTCCGGCCAGTGCGTCGGCTTCCGCACCGGTGAGATGGTTCAGAGCGGTTTGTGTGATCTCGGCGCGAAGCTTGGCGAGTTGCGCAAGCATTGGGCGCGCGGCTGGCCGCAGATAAAGGCGGTTGGCGCGGCGGTCTTTCGGGTCTTCGCGCCGCTCGATCAAATCGTTGTTGCAGAGCCTGTCGATCAGGCGTGTCAGCGTGATCGGCTGCATTTCCATCATGTCGGCGAGTTCGGACTGCTTTAGCCCCTCGGTGCGTTCGAGTTTCGCCAGCACGGCCCATTGCGCGCGCGTGATGCCATGACGCACCGCCAGCTTGTCCGCATAAAGCCGCAACATGCGCTGGGTCTCGAACAGGGCGAATAGAAAATCGGCGTTGGTCCGGGGCATGGTGGCTCCGTCGATAAGCTGAGCTATGATAAGCTTGCTTATTAATTCGGGGAGTCCCACCTCCGGATATGACCTATGCAGGCCTGCATGGAAGGTAATATGCCAATTATCTCAATATATTAGGTGATTACGCCCATTCGACGCCGGATTCCGCGGCGAGGTCGATCGTGCTTCTGCGGCCGATATCGTCGAAATGGGTGTCCAGGAATTTCTTGGCCGCGCGTTTGCCTGCCCGGTGCAGCAGTTCGAAAAATTCATAGTCGGTTTTCATCTTGCTGGAGGCCGCGAGGCGGTTGCCGAGAACACCGAGATCGATGCGGTGAATGTTGAGCCTGCGGTACTGATCCTTGCCGGTGCCGCGCGGCAGCCGGCCGTCGTCAATCAATTGGTTGACGAAATCCATGGTGCGCAATTCTGAAATCAGCGCTGAGTTGAATGTGATTTCATTCAGACGGTTGATGATTTCGCCGGAGGTTTTCGGCGTGGTGTCGCGCGATATCGGATTGATCTGCACCACCACGACATCTTCCGCTTCGGTTGCGTGCAGAAAGGGAAAGATCGCAGGGTTGCCCATGTATCCGCCGTCCCAATAGGGCACGCCTTCGATTTCGACAGCGCGAAACATGAATGGCAATGCTGCCGACGCCATCACGACGTCCGCGGTGATCTTCTCGTTCGCGAATATGCGCAAGCGGCCAGTGTGGACGTTGGTTGCAGAGACATAGAGCGCAAGATCGGTATTCGCACGCAGCGCATCGAAATCGACAAGGCGTTCGATCAACTGGCTGAGCGGATTGATGTTGAGGGGATTGAGCTCATATGGCGAGAAGTAACGCGCCATCGCTTCGAACCAGTTTTGCATCGGCGTGGCCACGAACGGCATCAGTGAAATCATCCGGTCGGTCATCGCGCGCGGAATCGGCGGCAGGTCTCCGCCGGTGCTGATGGCGCGCCAGAAGTCCGCAAGACGCTTGCGGGCTTCATCCGGTCCGCCGCGGGTCAGGCCGTCGGCGAGCATCACGGCATTCATGGCGCCGGCCGACGCACCGGAAATGCCGGTGATCTCGAGCCGCCCGTCCGCAAGAAATTGATCCAGCACGCCCCAGGTAAACGCGCCATGCGATCCGCCGCCCTGAAGCGCGAGATTGATCTTCTTGGCTCCGCTCGGCTTGCGTTGGCCGCCGAAGTTCCATGGCGCGAAATTGTCGAGATAGGTTTTGAGAGCGGTCGCCATGCGCTTCTTTCTCTTCGAACGGGTGCGAATAGTCGCTTTGGTGTCCATCAATCTGTTGTAGACACCTGATTTGGGACTTTTATGATGCGACGCAATAGAAAATGGTGCATTGCAAGATATTCAGGCAACCCATGTCGCCGAAATTATGAGCGGAATCGGGGCAACCGCACTACATATTGAGCTGATGAAACCCGCGAAGCCTGCATTTCCCGATCCGGATCACGACCACGGACGTTGCGCCGAGGACGCGTTTTCCCACGCCGAAAAAGTCTGCGTCGGCCGGGGTCAGAAGTTCACGCCGATCCGCAGGCAGGTTCTCGGCGCGCTGCTGTCGAGCCATCGGCCGCTCGGCGCGTATGAAGTGATCGACGAACTCGCCAAGACCATGCCGCGTCCGGCGCCGATCACGGTCTATCGCGCGCTGGACTTTCTGATGGACAACGGACTGGTCCATCGCATCGAAAGCCGCAATGCGTTTCTTGCTTGCGCGCACAATCACGATGAAACGGCGGTGGTCGCTTTCCTGATCTGCGAGACCTGCGGATCGGTCGGCGAGATTCCTGCGGCGCCGCTGGCGCAGAGTTTCAACGACGCCGCGCGCGGAACGGGGTTTGCGCCGAAACTGTCGGTGGTGGAAATCACCGGCACCTGCGCCCATTGTCAGCGGGCCGCTTGAAGCCAACAAGAACACGGCGAAAAGCCGGGCACGGGGATCTATGTCACCACAAAACTTGAAGATCGCACCTGCCGGGCGTCCCTTGAACGCAACGGCTGTCGCACTGATGGTGATGTTGTGCCTGAGTTGGGGCTTCAACCAGATCTCGGTCAAACTTGCGCTTCCGGATATTCCACCACTGCTGCAAGCGGCCATCCGCTCTACCGGCGGCCTGATGATCATTCTGGTGGTCGCATGGTTTCGCGGCGTGCGGCTGTTCCAGCGTGACGGCACGCTCAAGGCGGGCCTGCTCGCCGGAATTTTCTTCGGCGTCGAGTTCATCCTGATTTATCGCGGGCTGGTCTACACCACGGCGTCGCGCGCGGTGGTGTTTCTCTACATCGCTCCATTCGTCGTCGCGCTTGGATCGAAACGCTACCTCGGCGAGACGTTGAGCAGGCTGCAATGGGGCGGCCTCGCGCTGTCCTTTGTGGGCGTGGCGCTGGCCATCGGTGTACCGCAACCGTCGGTGGATGCCAGGGTTATCCTTGGCGATCTGCTGGTGATGGGCGGCGGCATTTTGTGGGCCGTGACCACGCTGGTCGTAAAAGCGACGCCGCTGCTGCATGCACCGGCAGAAAAGACGTTGGCCTATCAGGTTGCGATTTCGGTTCCGATTCTGGCACTGGGAGCATGGGTTTCGGGCGAGAGCATCACCCATATGCCTGGGGCGCTGGCCTGGAGTCTGATGGCCTATCAAACGATCTGGATCGTTGGGATTACATTCCTGATATGGGTCGCTCTGGTCAAAACCTATTCCGCAAGCAAATTGTCATCATTTACCTTTATGACGCCTCTGTTTGGGGTCATTGGGGGCTATTTCGTCATGCATGACACCCTGACATTGGCCTTTGCGGGGGCTGCCCTTCTGGTCATGGCGGGCCTATATCTGGTAAACCGCCCCGGCGAAGCGGCGGTCGACCCCCTGCTTCCCGTCACCGAAACCGATACCTGAGCGCAAAGAGATTTTGACGTGAGCGATCTGAAAGAGCGGACCAAAGAAATCCAGGCTGGCCCCAAGGGGCGCCACCGGACGGTTCAGGTAACAGTCGGCAACGTTAAAGTCGGAGGCGGCGCACCGATCGTGGTGCAGTCGATGACCAACACCGACACCGCCGACATCGAAGGAACCGTCAAGCAGGTCGCGGCGCTCGCGCGTCAGGGGTCCGAGATGGTCCGTATCACGGTGGACCGCGAGGAAGCCGCCGCCGCCGTTCCGCGCATCCGCGAAAAACTCGACAAGATGGGCGTGGACGTGCCGCTGATCGGCGACTTCCACTATATCGGCCACAAGCTGCTCGCCGAATATCCGGATTGCGCAGCGGCGCTTGCCAAGTATCGCATCAATCCAGGCAATGTCGGTTTCAAGAACAAGCGCGACAGCCAGTTCACCGACATTGTCGAAATCGCGATCAAGAACAACAAGGCGATCCGTATTGGCGCCAACTGGGGTTCGCTCGATCAGGAGCTTCTCACCAAGCTGATGGAGGAGAACGCCAAGTCGCCGAATCCGATCGATGCGCGTGCGGTGACGCGCGAGGCGATGGTGCAGTCCGCGTTGCTCTCCGCAAAGCGCGCCGAGGAAATCGGCCTGCCGAAGGACAAGATGATCCTGTCGGCCAAGGTGTCGAACGTGCAGGATCTGATCGCGGTCTATCGCGAACTTGCTGCGCGTTCCGATTACGCCATCCACCTCGGCCTCACCGAAGCGGGTATGGGCTCGAAAGGCATCGTCGCGTCATCCGCTGCCCTCGGCATTCTGCTTCAGGACGGCATCGGCGACACCATCCGCGTTTCGCTGACGCCAGAGCCGGGCGGTGATCGCACACTGGAAGTGAAGGTCGGTCAGGAAATTCTGCAGACCATGGGTTTCCGCACCTTCGTGCCGCTGGTTGCGGCATGTCCCGGCTGCGGCCGCACCACCTCGACGGTGTTCCAGGAACTGGCGCGCGATATTCAGACGTTCATCAACGAGGAAATGCCGAGCTGGAAGACGCGCTATCCCGGCGTCGAGCAGCTCAACGTCGCGGTGATGGGTTGCATCGTCAACGGTCCCGGCGAATCCAAGCACGCCGATATCGGCATCTCGTTGCCGGGTACCGGCGAAACGCCGGCAGCGCCTGTGTTCGTCGATGGCGAGAAATTCCGCACCTTGCGCGGCGCAACTATCGCAGCGGACTTCAAGGCGCTGGTGATCGATTATATCGAGCAGCGTTATGGCGGCGCGGGTGCCAAGGCGCCTGCAGTCACTGCGGCGGAATAGCCCCCGCGCTCATCACGGAAAACATCGCGGCCCGCTGTTACAGCGGGAGGTTCTTCTCGCGGTTGTCGACAGCGGCTTCCTCGAGATCGAGATCGCGCTCGATACGCCGGCGCGTTTCGTCGGTGATCTTTCCTTCGCGCAGGAGTCTGTGAAGACACATTCGCTCGATAGTGATGATTTCGCGCACAAGTGACGCGCCCTGTGTTGCGGGCGTGTACTGGCCTTCTTCCCTCGGCGGCTCCGGCAACGCGCGCATGCGGGTTTCGTGGCGCGCCTCCAGAAACCGGGCGAGGCCTTCGGGCAGATTGCGTTCCTTGATAATCCGGTCGAGCGAACCGCGTGCCGATTCAAGGATTTCTCGCCGCGCGGTAATCTCCGCCTCCCGCTCCCGGACCGCTTCAAGCTGCCCATGCTCGGACAGTCCCAGAAGCCTGACCAGGATCGGGAGCGTCAGGCCGATACCGACCAGTGTAAAGGTGATGACGCCGAAGGTGACGAGCAGGATGAGGTCGCGGTGCGGAAATTCCTGTCCGTTAGGCAGTGTCAGAGGCAGCGCCAGCGCGACCGCAAGCGAGACCACGCCGCGAATGCCGGTAAAGCCGATGATAACGATATACTTCCACGACGGCTTTTCCTCACGCGCGGCGATCTTCCTGCTCGCAAGACGCGGCAGATAGGTGCCGGGAAAGACCCACAGGAAGCGGGCGATAACCACAATCGCCGAGATGATCGCAATGGCAGCAAGAATCTCGGGCACCGGCAAGGCCTTTGACTTTTCCATCAAGAGCCGCAACTGGAATCCGATCATCAGGAACAGCACGCCTTCGATCAGCCAGATCACGAAGTCCCAGAAGAAAATGCCTTCTCGGGCACCCAAAAGGCAAGATAGGGCGTCAAAAGCGAGAGTGAAATCTCGACGCGGGGATCGCGGGCCCATTGCCGCAAGCGCAGACTAAGCCAGCCCACCAGAATGCCGAATATGATTTCGCCGACGATGATGGCAACAAATGTCTCGGCGGCGGGTGGCAGCGAGAATGCGCCTGTGCTGACGGCGAGTACAGCGAAGCGATAGAGGATCAGGGCGGTGGCATCATTCGCCAGTCCCTCGCCCTCGAGGATAACAAGAATCCGATGGGGTAGCTTCAACCGCCGGGCGATGGCCAACGGAGCGACCACATCCGGCGGCGACACGATCGCGCCGAGAACAAATCCGACGCTCCACGGCAGCCCGAGCGCATAGTGTGCGGCCGCAGCGACCAGAACTGTTGTGAAGATCACGCAACCGATCGCCAGCGCGCCAATCGGGCGGAGGTTGGCCTTGAATTCGCGCCAGCTCATCGCCACGCCGGATGAATAGATCAGCGGCGGCAACACCAGCAACAGAACGCCTTCCGGCTTCAATTCGATGCGTGGAAACCCCGGCAGGAATGCGAGGGCAATTCCGACCAGGAGAAAAACGATCGCGGGAGCGATAGCGAGCCGGTTCGCGAGAGTCGCGGAGGCTCCGAGCGCGGTGAGTATAAGAAGGAATGTCAGAAAGCCGGCTATCATCGAAGGATCATATGGCGCTGGCCGCGATATTAACCATCAGGGCTACGAGCGCGGTGTTGAAGATGAATGAGATCACGCCATGCGCTGTCGCGGTCCGGCGTATCATCCTGTCAGTGACCCCCACATCGGACACCTGCGCAGTCATGCCGATAACGAACGAGAAATAGACGAAATCCCAGTAGTCCGGCTGGTCCTCGCCGGGGAATGCCAGGCCGCCGGCTTTGGCGCCGCGATAATAGTCGTGCGCGTAATGCAGCGCGAATGTGGTGTGAATGGCGGCCCACGACAGCACGATCGTCACCACCGCAAGAACAAGCTGCGGCGCCTGCTGCGGCTTGATGGCAAGCTCCATGACGATTGCTGCGATGCTGGCGAAAGCGCCGAGACCCGTCATGACGAGGATGAAAAAGCGTCCATCGTCCTGCCGTGCGGCCTGACGGCGAATGTCGTCAACTCCGCATGAGAATATGGTGATGAAGGCAAGCACCATGTAGATCGCGACAAAGATGTCCCAGGAGACAAGCAGGCGGGTCGCAGGCCGCCATGACGCGGGGAGGAACAGCAGGGACACAAGTCCGATCGCGAGCGCGATGAACATTCGCGGCCGGGACATGACGATGCGCAGCAGTTTCGGCATGTCTTTGAGGCGAAGAAGATACGGGTCGCCGTCCTTCTTGCCAGACATTTTATCGTCCTAGCTCTGCCGCTCGGCTACGAATCGCGAGGTCGCGCGCAGCACGTCGCCCTTCGCACCGAACGGTGACAGTGCCGCATCGGCTTGTTTCAGAAGATCGCGGACACGTGCCTTGGCGCCATCAAGTCCCAAAAGCGTGACGAAGGTTGTCTTGCCTGCTGCCGCGTCTTGTCCGGCCGGCTTGCCGAGCGCCGCGGCATCGCCTTCGACGTCGAGGAGATCGTCGGCGATCTGGAATGCTTCGCCAAGCGCATGACCGTAGGTGTCGAGCGCGTCGTACTGTTCCCTGGAAGCCTGACCGAGAAGCGCGCCGGCGATGCAGCCGTACTTCAGGAGAGCGCCGGTCTTCATCTGCTGGAGCTTGGCGACATCCGGCGGCTCGGGATCGCCGAAGCGGCCTTCACCGGCGAGGTCCATGATTTGCCCGCCGACCATACCGCCGACGCCAGCGGCGCGCGCCAGAGCGCGTGTCAACAGCAGGCGCACCGTCGGATCCTTGTGCACCTCGTCGCGGGTGACGATGTCGAACGCGATGGTGAGAAGACCATCGCCGGCGAGGATCGCGGTCGCATCATCGAACTTCTTGTGAGAGGTCGGCCGCCCGCGGCGCAGGTCGCTGTTGTCCATAGATGGCAGATCGTCATGAATCAGCGAGTAGCAGTGAATGCATTCGAGCGCGGCGCCGACCATGAGGGCGCTGTCGCGCGGCACGCCAAACACCGCGGCGCTTTCCACCGCAAGGAACGGGCGCAGCCGCTTGCCGCCGTTGAGGCTGGAATAGCGCATCGCTTCCATCAGCCGGTGCGGTCGCAGGATTTCGCCGGACAGCGGATTATCAGACAGGAGCCGCGTCAGCAGGGCCTCGGTATCCGCCGCCGTGGCGTCGAGCCGTTTCATGAAATCCTGTGGGGACGTGCCGGTGGTCATCAAAAGCTCCAAAACAACGCAAATTTCGGCGGACAATCGGTCATGGCATCGTCCGCGTCAATTCCGCAAAGCCTGCCTTTACCGGGGATTGGAAAAAGCGGAAAGGCATGGTTTCTGCTAGTTGGGAGCGGCTCGCACAGTCCCGTTCCGCAGCGTGAGGTGTGATGCGACGACTGATCCGTGTGGTGGTGCTGGTGGGGATGGGGCTGGTGTTGCTGCCCTATCTGTTGACGCCGCTATACAGCACCGGGCATCCGGTTTCCACGTTGATGATCGGGCGCTATCTCACAGGTGAGCCCGTCACCCGGAAATGGGTCGACCTTGACGTCATGTCAGAGGCCTTGCCGCGGTCCGTGGTCGCTGCAGAGGACGCCAAATTCTGCTTCCACAACGGCATTGATTGGGATTCGGTCCGCACGATCATCGAGGATGCGCAGGACGGCGAGGTTGCGCGCGGCGGGTCGACCATCACCCAGCAGGTCGCCAAAAATCTGTTCCTGTGGCCGGGCCGCAGCGTGATCCGCAAGGCGCTGGAGTTCCCGCTGGCGATGTGGATCGATCTGATCCTGTCAAAAAAGCGTATTCTGGAGCTTTATCTCAATGTTGCGGAACTCGGTCCGGATGGCCAGTTCGGCGCGGAGGCGGGGGCTGAGTATGCTTTTGCCCGCCCGGCTTCGGCACTGTCGGCGCGGGAAGCTGCCTTGTTGGCATCTATCCTGCCCAATCCGGTGACCCGGAGCGCCCGAAATCCGGGGCCTGGGGTGCGGCGGATGGCCGGGACCTATGTGGTTCGGGCCCGATCGGCAGAAATCTCCGACTGCTGGGAGCGAAATCGCTGATTTTGGGCCATTTTAACTCATTTTCCCGTCGCTTCCGGTCTAGCTTTCGCGGCAGCCTTCCTCTATAAGCGCGGCCTCAATCCGAATTTATGGAGAGCCCCCGCCCGGCGGGTGAGCCTTTTACAGGACGACGATCCCATGGCCGTTCCACGCAGGAAAACCTCGCCGTCTCGCCGCGGCATGCGCCGCTCGGCGGACGCGCTCAAGAAGCCGACTTATGTCGAGGACAAGGACTCGGGCGAACTGCGCCGTCCGCACCACCTCGATCTCAAGACCGGCATGTACAAGGGCCGCCAGGTTCTCAAGGTCAAGAAGGACTAAGGTCCTGATCACAGCGCGCTGCCGGTCCGGCAGCGCAGCTGGTGTCGCGATGTGGCAAGAGCGTGTGATCGCGCCTTCACAAGAACGCCACAGACGCATGTGATGACGAGCGCATCACATCATGCTTCTTCAGAGAGAGCCCGCCGACGATGATCGGTTTTCCGCTGCTTCTGATTCCGTTCGCGATCTACAACATCTTCGTCTTCCTGATGCCGGGCGTGGCGTTCACCGCGCCGGTCACGACTGTGACACTGATGTCTGGTGTTCAGTGGGCACCGACATTCGGCGATGCGCTGCTCGCATTGGCCGCGGTCCTGTTGATGTTTGAAGTCGTCAAGGCCGCGCGTCCCGGGGCGCGGTATCTCACCGATCATTTGATGTCGCTGATCGCATCCGGTGCTGCGGTTGCAGAATTTCTCCTGCTCCCGCAGTTCGGTACATCGACGTTCTTTCTGCTCGCCGTGCTGATGGCGGTAGAGTTTATTGCCGGCGTGTCGATCGGATTTCGCAACCGGCATCGCCGTGTTCCGGCTCCGGTACCAGCCGATGTGCAGCCTGCGCCGGCGCCCGTCGCTGCTCCGGCCGGTTCAGCGCCTGTCGGCACTGCGCCGGTCCATCCGGTGGTCCCTGCCGAGCCGGTATTCGATCGCGTGCAGCACGATGTGAAGCCAGTCGAACCAACATTTCAGTCACCGCAGCCTGTGCCTGAGCCCGAAGCCGCACCGAAGCCTATTCCGACGCTCGCCGTGGTTCGCCCATCGGGTGGCGCGGCCCCCGTGCCGGAGCGAAAACTCTCTGACTGGAGTGTTAGTGACCTGATGTCGGACCATGTCCCCGACACCACGGCCAGTCCGCAGCCCAAGCCCTGAGCCGCTTAGGCGCTCTGCGACACAACCCTGCCGAAGTATAGCGGACCTTTCGCTTTAGCGCGGCCATAAACGCCGTGCGCGACGGCGGGTGTTTCCCGCCGCAATGCGCATGTCTGCGGAGCCTGCTCAGCCATAGCGATCAGATGGGCCACGAACGGTGCGCTTGGCCGCGCCGTATATCGCTCGGTGGTTCTGGAAGGGCTTTCGAGCGAGACCAGCGCACGGCTGGAGGGCGGCGTCTCGGCCTGCGGAGCGGTCTCCGGGGCTGGCTGCGTTTTCCGGCCGGTCCCTGCCGGGGAAGTGATGCTGGACACGATCATCGACGGTGACTCGCCTGTCTCATTTTGGGACGTAATGCGTCCTCTTCACAAGACATCGCAAGGGTCGTGCCGGATGGGGTTGGCAGCCGGTTACCGACTTTGAGACATTGATGACACAGCGCTTTGGCGGATTGTTCAGGAAATTGGCCTAGGCTGACGGGGCGCCAACCAACTACTCTGGGTGGGCGAATCATTTATGCCGTCTCAGAATGAGGCACCTTTGACAATCGCTTCCGTCCACAACTCGCGGTCGCCCGAATCCGGCGAGGCGGCTTTTGCGCCTCGCGCTCAACCCACTGGAGACGATCTTCTCGCCACTCTCGGGCAGGTGAGCTTTTCATGGGATATCGCCAGCGACGCGTTGCACTGGGGTGGCAATGTCGCGGCTGTGTTGCGGGACATTTCACCATCGGCTCTGACGAGAGCGGGTGAGTTCTCCAAACTGATAGAGCCTTCGCGAAGCATCCGTAACGACGTCGTGTTGAATGCGACGGCGAGCGATGCCGGCGAAGGTGTGCCTTACCAGATCGAATACGGAGTGCGTGGGAGCACATCGGTGCCCGTACTCTGGATTGACGAGTGCGGCCGCTGGTTTGCGGGAGCGGACGGAAAGCCGTCGCATGTCCGCGGCATCATTCGCATCAACAACGAGCGCCACGCGCGGGACGAGCAACTGCTGAAACTGTCGCAGGATGATCCGCTCACCGGCGCGTTCAACCGCACGCGGCTCACGGCGGCGCTTGCTGAAGCCATCGAAGAAGCAAACCGTTTTCGCTCGTCCTTCGCATTCATGCTGGTCGGCATCGATCATCTCGCGCAGATCAACGACGCTTTCGGCTACGAGGTCGCAGATCAGGTCATTCTGGAGGTCGCAAAGCGTATTCGGGTGCGGCTGCGTGGCGGCGATGTGATCGGCCGGTTTTCGGGTAACAAGTTCGGGTTGATCCTGAAGAATTGCTCGGTCGATGACATGCATGTGGCGGCGGAACGGTTTCTCGCGGGAATTCGCGACGAAGTCGTCCCGACACGATCCGGGCCGGTGGCGCTGACCGCGTCGATCGGCGCGATCAATGCGTTACGTCATGCCAGCACGGTCGAAGAGGCGATGAGCCGGACTCAGGAAGCGCTCGATCTCGCCAAGGCGCGGCGGCGCGGTTCATTGATGGTCTGGCGCCCGAATATCGAGCGCGAAGCGCAGCGCCGGGTCAACATCCGTGTCACCGATGAAATCGTCACGGCGCTGAACGAGCGCCGGATCGTGATGGCCTATGAGCCGGTCGTATCGACTGTCTCGCGGCAGCCTGCGTTTCATGAATGTCTGGTGCGGATGCGCCAGGAAGACGGCGCCTACTCACTCTCGCCCGATATCGTTCCGGTCGCGGAAAAGCTCGGGCTGATCCGGCTGGTCGATCATCGCGTACTAGAGCTTGTCGTGGCCGAACTGGCCGATTCGCCGCAGACACGGCTCAGCCTCAATATCTCGCCCGACACCACAATGGATCCCGATTGGTGGGCCAGCATCGAGTCGCTGATGCGCGCCTATCCCGGTGTCGCCGAACGGCTGATCGTTGAAATCACCGAGACCGTTGCGATTCAGGATCTCGATGACGTTCGCGGATTCGTGACACGGCTAAAGAATTTCGGCAGCCGCATTGCGATCGACGATTTTGGCGCGGGTTACACCTCGTTCCGCAACCTGCGGAAGCTTGGCGTCGATATCGTGAAGATCGACGGCGCCTTCGTGCAGAACATTCCGCGCTCTTCCGATGACCGCGCCTTTGTGCAGACGCTGATCGATCTGGCGCACCGTCTCGGCATCAAGACGGTCGCGGAATGGGTACAGGACGAAGAATCGGCCGCGCTGCTGCAGGGTTGGGGATGCGACTACATTCAGGGAAGGCTGACAGGACTGGCGTCTCTGACCAAGCCTTGGGCCGCGGGTGAGAGCATTCCGCTGAAGAGCGCGATGCCGATTGCCGCCGCCGCGGGAGATTGAAGCTTATGCGGCGGCAGATGCTGCCGCCGCATACTGTTTTCGGAAAGCCTAGCCTTTGCTTTCGGTCTCGCGGGACATCCGTTCGAGGCGATCCTGCATTTCCTTCATCTGACGCTTGAGATCGTCGATGTCCGCTTCTGCTGGCTCATTCGCGGTCGGAGGCGATTCGGACGACGGCGTTTCCTTGCGCAGCGGTGCGCCGAACGGCTTGAACATCGCAAACGTGCGCTCGAACATTTCCATGTTGCGGCGAACATGTTCTTCCAGCGGCGCGAACGGCGTGTTGCTGAACGTGTTCGTCATCTGCTTGCGAAACTTTTCCTGTTCGCGAGTCAGCGTATCGATGGATTGCTCGAGATATTTCGGCACTACCATCTGCATGCTGTCGCCATAGAAGCGGATCAACTGGCGCAGGAAAGTGGTCGGCAGCAGATTCTGGCCCGCCTTGTTTTCCTGTTCGAAGATGATCTGGGCGAGGACCGAACGCGTGATGTCGTCGCCGGTCTTGGCGTCATAAACGAGGAAGTCTTCGCCATCTTTCACCATGGCGGCGAGATCCTCGAGCGTCACATACGTGCTGGTACCGGTGTTGTAGAGGCGCCGGTTGGCGTACTTTTTAATCGTAATTGGCTGGTCGGATTTTGCCATGGACTCACACATACCTAACGAGAAAGAGGAACCGGCGAACCTCGCCGAGGGCAGTGCAAACAATGCATCGCAATAAACTAAGCACTTTCAGAAAGGTACGGCTACCGTTTTGTGCAGGACGGTTAATGTCGGAGCAGCGGCGCCGGCCGGAACTGCCCGTCCGGCAGCCAGATTGCCCTTTGGCCGATTGACATGGGACCGCCAGGTTAACAGGATACAGCCAAAGTCCGCCGGTCACCCGGCGGCTTCCCCGCGGCCTCAAAGGTCCTTTCGACTTCAAAATCAGGAGATGTCCATGTCAGACGATGTCGTCATCGTCAGCGCTGCCCGCACCCCGGTCGGCACCTTCAACGGCGCATTCGCCAATACCCCAGCCCATGATCTGGGCGCGGTGGCCATCAAGGCTGCGCTTGAGCGGGCCGGTATCGAGCCGGCCCGCGTGTCCGAAGTGATCATGGGGCAGATCCTGACGGCTGCGCAGGGTCAGAATCCCGCCCGCCAGGCCGCGATGAAGGCCGGTATCCCGGTGGAGAGCCCCGCCTGGGGCGTCAACATGCTCTGCGGCTCCGGCCTCCGCACGGTTGCGCTTGGCTATCAGGCGCTGGTCAACGGCGATTCCGAGATCGTGGTCGCAGGTGGTCAGGAGTCCATGAGCATGTCCCCGCATGCGCAGCATTTGCGCGGCGGCGTCAAAATGGGCGCGCTCGATTTCGTCGACACGATGATCAAGGATGGACTGTGGGATGCCTTCAACGGCTATCACATGGGCAACACCGCCGAAAACGTTGCGCGCCAATTCCAGATCACGCGCCAGCAGCAGGATGAGTTTGCGGTCGGTTCGCAGAACAAGGCGGAAGCGGCGCAGAAGGCCGGCAAGTTCAACGATGAAATCGTGCCGTTCACGGTCAAGACCCGCAAGGGGGACATTGTCGTGAGCGCCGATGAGGGCCCGCGTCATGGCGCGTCGATGGATGCGATGACCAAGCTCAAGCCAGCTTTCGAAAAGGAAGGCACCGTGACCGCCGGTAACGCCTCGGGCATCAATGACGGCGCGGCGGCGCTGGTTCTGATGACCGCGAAGCAGGCCGCCAAGGAAGGAAAAACGCCGCTGGCGCGCATCGTGTCATGGGCGCAGGCAGGCGTCGATCCGTCGATCATGGGCACCGGGCCGATCCCCGCCTCGCGTGCCGCGCTGAAGAAGGCAGGCTGGAAGGCCAGCGATCTCGATCTGATCGAGGCCAACGAAGCCTTCGCTGCACAGGCCTCCGCCGTGAACAAGGAAATCGGCTGGGATCCTGCCAAGGTCAACGTTAACGGCGGTGCGATCGCCATCGGTCATCCGATCGGTGCATCGGGCGCGCGCGTTTTGGTCACCCTGTTGCACGAGATGCAGAAGCGCGACTCCAAGAAGGGTCTCGCAACGCTTTGCATCGGTGGTGGCATGGGCATTGCGCTGTGCGTTGAACGCTAGAACGTCGCAGCACGCACTGCACAATATAAAATTGAAATGCCCGGCAGATTGCCGGGCATTTTTTCTTGCTGTTATCGCAATTGACCTGAATACTTGTTGTCCAAAAACACTTCAGTGAACTGCGGAGGGGATACCTGATATGGCACGCGTGGCATTGGTTACAGGCGGAACGCGCGGCATCGGAGCTGCGATCAGCAAGGCTTTGAAGGCTGCGGGCTACAAGGTTGCGGCGAGTTACGCTGGCAACGATGAAGCCGCCGCGAAATTCAAGGCTGAGACGGGAATTCCCGTTTACAAGTGGGACGTCGCTTCGTTCGACGCGTGCGCGGAGGGCGTCAAGAAGGTCGAGGCCGAACTCGGTCCTGTCGACGTATTGGTCAACAATGCCGGCATCACGCGCGACGTGCCGTTCCACAAGATGTCGCTCGATCAGTGGAATGCGGTGATGAACACCAATCTCGGCTCGCTGTTCAACATGACGCGGCAGGTGATTGAAGGGATGCGCGGCCGCAAGTTCGGACGCGTCATCAACATCTCGTCGATCAACGGCCAGAAGGGCCAGTTCGGTCAGGTCAATTACTCCGCAGCCAAGGCGGGCGACATTGGCTTCACCAAGGCGCTGGCGCTCGAGAACGCACGCGGCGGCATCACGGTGAATGCAATCTGCCCCGGATACATCAACACCGAAATGGTGCAGGCGGTGCCGAAAGATGTTCTCGAGAAGAACGTGATTCCGCAGATTCCGGCCAATCGCCTCGGCGAGCCCGAGGAAATCGCGCGCGGAGTTGTTTTCCTCGCGTCCGACGATGCCGGCTTCGTCACCGGCTCGACGCTCACCATTAACGGCGGACAATACCTGCAGTGATGAATCCCGCTGCGGCGGGGTTTTGCCGGAAGATAAAGATATAGCGTCGTCGCGGATTGAATGGCATTGATCCGCGATGACGACTTCCACTGCGACCCTTGTCGGGCTTGCCGCCATTGTGATGTGGTCGCTGCTCGCCGCGCTCACCGTTGCGACGGGCCGCGTGCCGCCGTTTCAGCTGCTGGCAATGACCTTCGCCATTGGCGCCTGCGTCGGTCCTTTGACTTGGCTGTGGCGGCCATCCGCCGTTCGTGCCCTTCGCCAGCCACTTCTGGTGTGGCTGGTCGGGATCGGCGGTCTGTTCGGCTATCACGCGTTGTACTTTCTGGCCTTGCGCCTGGCTCCGCCGGCTGAAGCCGGATTGCTGAACTATCTCTGGCCGCTCCTGATCGTTCTGCTCTCGTCATTGCTGCCGGGTGAGCGGCTGGCATCTCATCACATCGTCGGCGCGGTTCTCGGTTTCGCCGGTACGATCCTGCTATTTGCAGGTAACAGTGGATCAGCGCCGAATCCGGCGCATATTCCCGGTTTCATTGCGGCCTTTGTCGCGGCTTTCGTTTGGGCGGGCTATTCGGTGATGTCGCGCAAGCTGGCGGCGGTCCCGACCGACGCGGTCGCCGGATTTTGTCTCGCGACAGCTGTAGTCGCTACGGTTTGCCATCTCGTTCTGGAGCTAACGGTTTGGCCGGAGACGGCGATGCAGTGGCTTGCCATTGTCGCCCTCGGGATCGGTCCGGTGGGTATCGCATTTTTTGTCTGGGACATCGGCATGAAACGCGGCGACATTCGCGTGCTGGGCGCCGCGTCTTACGCGACGCCGGTCCTGTCGACGGCGTTTCTCATTCTCGCGGGATATGCGAAGCCCACGGCGACGCTGGCGATTGCCGCAGCGTTGATTGCAGGCGGCGGGTTGATCGCAGCCAAGGACATGATCGCGGGGCGAAAGTCCTGATCAACGCTGAGACGGCGACCAGCCCGGCGGTGCAAGCTCGAATGTCTTGAAATCGAATCCGGGCGCGACGGTGCAACTGACCAGCGTCCAGCCGCCAGTGCTTTCGGCGGCTTGCCACGCATGAGCCGGAACGATCGCCTGCGGCTGCTCGTCCGCCGTCAGGTCGGAGCCAAGCCGGATCATGCGCTCACCATCGTCGTTAGCGATCCGCAACGCCAGCGGTTCGCCGGCGTGGTAGTGCCAGATCTCGACCGCATCGACGCGGTGCCAATGCGATTTCTCGCCGCGTGCGAGCAGAAAGTAGATCGCCGTCGAGGCCGCGCGTCCGCCATCAACAATTCGCGGATCGCGAAATGTTTCGCGATAGTGCCCGCCTTCGGGATGCGGCTGCAGCCCGAGGCGCGAGATGACTTCGTCGGCGGTCAGGCGGTGCATCACGACTTGTTTTTGCGTTCGCGAATTTCGCCGAACACGTCAGCGGGGCTTTTGCCGGTCATGCCCAGGGCGGCCGCCACTGAGGGAACGTCGGCGCGCAGGAAGGTGTTGGCTTCCTTCTCATCCCGAATCAGGGTCGGAACGGTCGGCTGGTTCGCGGCACGCAGTCTTGCCACCTCCTCGGCGCGCGCCTTCAGCGCCGGATTATCGGGTTCGATGCCAAGCGCGAACTTGACGTTTGATGCGGTGTATTCATGGCCGCAATAGACTCGCGTATCGTTGGGGAGCGCGCGCAGCTTCAGCAGCGACTCCCACATCATCGGATATGTACCCTCGAACACGCGGCCGCAGCCGATCGAGAACAATGTATCGGCGCAAAACAGCGCGCGTTCGTCATCGAACATGTAGCTGATGTGATCGAGCGTGTGGCCCGGCGTTTCGAAGACGCGTGCTGCCAGGCTGCCGACCTTGACGGTATCGCCTTCCTTGACGCGCAGGTCGACATCCTGAATGGCCGTCCCGTTGTCGAAGGGTGCGACCACGCGGCATGCGTATTTTTTCTTGAGTTCGGCGATGCCACCAACATGGTCGGCATGGTGATGCGTTACCAGAATATCGGTCAGGGTCCAGCCTTCGCGCTTCAGGGTCTCGATAATGGGACCTGCTTCCGGCGCGTCGATCGAGGCGGTGGCCCCGGTGACCGGATCGTGAATGAGATAGCCGAAATTATCGGACAGGCAGGGGAACAGGCGAATCTCGGCAGCCATGATGTCTCCGTTAATCGAGGATGCCTGAAGGTAACACGCCTGCCGTGACGATTGAAATGCGTTAACGCTGCCCCCGGATCGCCGCGCGGCCGCTGCACGGGGCCCGATTGCCGTGATAGGCTGATCGTATGACCATCGACGTGATCGATCTTCGCAATTTCTATTCGCAGCGTCTCGGCGCCGTGGCGCGGCGGTTGATCAATCGCGGCATCAAGCAGCATTGGCCGCATGCGGATGGCTTGCGCGTGGCGGGGCTTGGTTACCCGACACCCTATCTCGGTTTGTTTCGCGAGGATGCCGAACGGTGCATCGCGCTGATGCCGGCGGCGCAGGGTGTGCTGAAATGGCCGACGGCACGACCGACGCTCTCGACACTGGTGGATCAGTTTTCATTGCCGCTGGCCGATGCGGCAGTCGATCGCATCCTTCTGGTTCATGCGCTGGAAATCTGCGACGATCCTGAAAGCCTGCTGCGTGAGGTCTGGCGGGTGCTCGCGCCATCGGGACGGATGATGGCGATTATCCCCAACCGGCGCGGTGTGTGGACACGGACTGACAGCACGCCGTTCGGTCACGGTCGGCCCTATTCGCGCTCGCAGATTACCCAATTGCTCCGTCAGACGTGGTTCACGCCGACGGCGTGGGGCGAAGCGCTGTTCGTTCCGCCGTTCCAGAGTGGGTGGGTGTTGCGCTCGGCGATGGCGTGGGAGCGCATGAGCGCCGCAGTATCTTCGCCGTTCGCTGGCGTTCATATCGTTGAGGCATCGAAGCAGGTCTATCGTGCCATTCCCGCTCACCGCGAACGGACGCGTCTCATTCCGTCGATGCCGCCCGTCCTGGTGCCGACGCCGACGCGGCGGGACGATCATCCGGCGAGAGGCTGAGCTCCGGTTCAAATAAATGGCCCGCCGAAGCCAAGCTCCGGCGGGCCATCTGGAATTCTGCTGAGGCGCGGTTTACTCGCCTGCGCTTTCCGCCGGTGACGGCGCAGCGCCTTCGGGACGCGGTCCGGGCGGACGGCGGCGGCGGCGATGGCCGAAGCGCTCGCCACGATTGCCGCCTTCTTCACCGTTGGGCTGCGGCTGTGCACCGCCGGTAATGAACGATGGCAAGCGATCGACGTTGTCGCCTTCAGCGGGCTGTGCGGCTGGCTGCGGCTGTTGCTGACGATTGTCGCGGTCACGATCACGGAAGTTTTGCTCGCGCGGCTGCTGCTGCTCACGCGGATAGGGCTGCTGCTCGCGGGGCTGGAATTGCGGCTGCTGGTGTTGCGCCGGCACAAATCCAGGTTCGGCACCGAAGTTGGAGTAGCTGTCGCCGTCCTCACCATTGTCATCCAGCGCATCGCCCTCGGGACGCTGCATTGGCTGCTGCTGCTGTGGCTGGCTCTGCCGGAACTGCTCCTGTGCCGCTGCGATGAGGCGGAAGTAGTGTTCGGCGTGCTGATAGTAATTCTCGGCTGCGACAGGATCGCCGGACGAACGTGCGTCGCGCGCAAGCTGGAGATATTTTTCCGCAATGTGAGAAGCGGTTCCGCGGATCTTGATGTCCGGTCCATTGGACTCAAACACCCTCGTCATCGGGTTCTGGCCGCGCCGGTTGTTGTTATTGTTATTATTATTGTTGTTGTTCCGGCTGCGCATGCGCTTGTTGTTGTTCGGGCCGTTTCTCATGTGGTGCCTTTTACCGATTCTGGATCGTGGTGAAGGATGTGCGGACACGGCGCGGTGCATTCGCGCAACTGGCGATACCGTAAAAAGTCAGTCCGTGAGTGCCGTAAGTCGCGTTCAACAAGGACGCGTTCTCCAAATGCCCGAAGGCAATGAGCCACTGGGCCGGATCAGCCTGAGCCAACAGGCGCGAGGTTTTGCAGTTGAGTATACAAGCGCAATATCAGGCTTTCGTTCGCTTCGCGGTCCCAAGCAGCGCAGCTCTCTCAGCCTTCGCGCTCGTCATGACCAGCCTTTTTAGGAACCTTTCACTCGGTGGGCATCCCTCGCGGGATTTCCGGCTTCGACCCGTCATTTCTGAACGGGGGCCACGGCCCTGAACCGATGTTGTGGCCGGAACGTAGTCGCTCCGGGGCAATAATCCAAGAGGTTTTTTCTGGCCTATGCACCCTTTAAATCGCCGCTTTTCGTCCCATGACGGCACGGTAAATACCGCCCAGATCGGCCTTGGGCGGGTGAGGAAGGGTTAATCCTGCGCCCTCCATCAGCGCGCTGACCTGATCGCTCTGGTCATGTCCGACCTCGAAGATCAGCACCCCGCCAAACGCGAGCAGCGCGGCGGCCTGAGGCGTAATCGCGCGGTAGGCATCAAGGCCGTCCGGGCCCCCATCGAGGGCAAGATGCGGATCGTGGTCGCGCACATCACGATCGAGTACGGGAATGTCCGCAGACCGGATGTAGGGCGGGTTCGACACGATGAGATCGAATGGCCCGTCCAGCGCCGACGCATAGTCGCACTGGATGAACGAAGCCCGGTTCGCAAGGCCGAGCTGCTGGGCGTTGATTTCAGCAGTGTGGAGCGCCTCCCCGCTGATGTCGGTGCCGATGCCCGTGGCGGCGGGGAGTTCGGAGAGCAGCGCCAGCAGGATGGCGCCGGACCCGGTGCCGATGTCAGCGATGCGAAGCTTGCTGTCTTTGGCAAAATCGTTCCCGATGATCTCAAGCGCAGCGGCAACAATGGTTTCGGTATCGGGACGCGGCACCAGTGTCGCGTCGGACAGGCGCAAGTCGAGGCCCCAGAATTCCTTGTGGCCCAGAATGCGGGCGACAGGCTCATGCATCAGGCGGCGCTGCGCAAAGGAGGCGATGACGCCGGCCTCATCCTCAGTCATCTTGCGGTCAGACTGGACCGCAAGGCCGGTGTGATCGAGGCCGAGCGCCGCGCCGATCAGAAGGCGCGCATCGAGGTCCGGCGAATCGATATTGCTGGCTTTGAATTTTGCCGCCAATGCGCGCCGCGCCGCCTCAACGGTCAGTCCGGCGAGCGAAGCGCTGGCGCTCACGATGCGCCGCCCTGTTCCGCGAGCAACTTGGCCTGATGCTCGGTGGTCAAGGCATCGACCAGCTCGCCGAGTGCGTCGCCTGCGATGACCTGTGGCAGTTTGTAGAGCGTCAGATTGATGCGGTGGTCGGTGACGCGGCCTTGCGGAAAGTTGTAGGTGCGGATGCGCTCGGAGCGGTCGCCGGAGCCGACCTGACCTTTGCGCTCGGCGGAGCGCTCGGAATCGATACGTTGCCGTTCCGCATCATAGATGCGTGAGCGCAGGATGTTCATCGCGCTGGCGCGGTTTTTGTGCTGCGAGCGGCTGTCCTGCATCATGACCACAATGCCGGTCGGAATATGGGTGATGCGAATTGCGGACTCGGTTTTGTTGACGTGCTGTCCGCCTGCGCCCTGCGCTCGCATGGTTTCGATCCGTAGATCGACGTCCTTGATCGCGACATCGACCTCTTCGGCTTCGGGCAGCACGGCCACAGTTGCCGCCGACGTATGAATGCGGCCCTGGGTTTCAGTGTCGGGCACGCGCTGGACGCGATGCACGCCGGACTCGAACTTCAGCTTGGCGAAAGCGCCGCGGCCCTGCACTTCGGCGACGATTTCCTTGTAGCCGCCCATGGTGCCCTCGGACGCTGAGATCAGGTCAACCTTCCAGCCCTGCAGCGCCGCAAAGCGCTCATACATGCGGAACAGGTCGCCTGCGAACAGCGACGCTTCGTCGCCGCCGGTGCCGGCGCGGATTTCGAGCACCACGTTGCGCTCGTCCATCGCATCCTTGGGCAAGAGCGCAATACGGATATCCTGCGCCAGTTCATCGCGGCGCGCTTCAAGCTCGGGCCGTTCGCTTTCCGCCATCGACCGCATCTCGGAATCGGTCGCGGCGTCCGCAATCAATGCATCGATGCCATCGATTTCGTCCACCGCGGAGCGATAGGCTTTCACGGCATCGACCACGGGCGTCAGTTCGCTCAATTCGCGGGTGATGCGGACATAGGTTTCCGAATTCACCTGGCCGAGCAGTTCGGCTTCCAATGCCGCATGACGTGCCAGCAAGGTATCGAGTTTGGATTCGGGCAGTGCGGTCATAAGTTTTTTTCGGCAGGAATGGATTCAAAAGCGGGCGTCAGTTCGTTTCTGAGCGTCGCTACAACGAAAGCCCTTCAGCTTCGGCAAATTCCATCAGCTTGCTGCGGATCGACACGCTGCCTGCCGGAGCATCCAGCAAAGGCGTGATCATCGCTTCGGCTTTCCTGGCGTCGAGATCGAGGATCAGCGCTTTCACCGGACCATGTGCGGTGGCCGACAGCGACAGCGAGCGATAACCGAGTGCAATCAGCGCCAGCGCGCCGAGCGGCTGCGAGGCCATCTCTCCGCAAAGCGACACGGATTTGCCTGCCGCGTTAGCTTTCCTGGCGATGTCGCGCAGCGCGCGCAGGATCGGCGCCGAGAGCGTATCGAACCGGTCGGTGACCCGCGAATTGCCGCGGTCAACGGCGAACAAGAACTGGAACAAGTCGTTCGAGCCGACCGAGACGAAGTCGACCCGCTTGAGCAATTCGTCCATCTGATAGAGCAGCGCCGGAACTTCGACCATGGTGCCGACATCGACGCGCTCGGGCAAGGTATGCCCGTGCTGACGCAGATAGGTCAGTTCGCGCTCGATCACGAGCTTGGCCTGATCGAATTCATCGACCTGCGAGATCATCGGAAACATGACGCGCAGGTATCGTCCCGAAGCAGCACGCAGCAGCGCGCGAATCTGCCCGCGCAGCAGGCCGGGCCGATCGAGACCGAGCCTGATCGCGCGCCAGCCGAGCGCCGGGTTCTCTTCGACAATCGTGTCCATGTACGGCAACGCCTTGTCGCCGCCGATATCGAGGGTGCGGAACGTTACGGGCTTGTCGCCGGCGGCATCGAGCACCGCGCGATAGAGTGCAAGCTGCTCGCTGGTGCGCGGCAGGCTTTGTCCGACCATGAACTGGAGTTCAGTCCGGAACAGGCCGATGCCTGACGAGCCGGTGTCGTCGATATGCGGCAGGTCGATCACGAGGCCGGCGTTGATCATCAGGTCGACGGGCTGGCCATCTTTGGTCACGCACGGCTTGTCGCGCAGTTCGCGATATTGCTCCTGCCGTCTCGCCCGGAAACGGACGCGCTCGGCATAAGCCGACTGGATTTCATGCGACGGACGGATGTAGATCGAACCTGACGTGCCATCGACAATGACCGCATCGCCGGGATCGGCGATACCTGCGGCGTTCGGCACTTCACCGACGGCCGGAATGCCGAGCGCGCGTGCGACGATGGAAACATGCGAATTAGCGGTGCCTTCTTCCAGCACAAGTCCGCGCAGGCGCTTGCGATCATAGTCGAGCAAGGCCGCCGGCCCCATCGAGCGCGCAATCAGGATCGCATTGTCGGGCAATTGCTCGCGTGAGGGGGCGTGATCCTGTCCGACCAACTGCCGCATCAGGCGATGGCCGAGGTCTTCCAGATCATGCAGCCGGTCGCGCAAATAGGGATCGGTCGAGCGCAACATGCGCGCGCGGGTGTCCGACTGGACACGTTCGACGGCGGCTTCCGCGGTCAGGCCGGTGGCAACCGCCTCATGGAGCTTGTGCTGCCACCCCTGATCGTTGGCGAACATGCGATAGGCTTCGAGCACGTCGCGGTGCTCGCCGCCCTCCGCAACATCGCCGCGTTCCAGCATGCGGTCGAGATCGGCACGCAGTTTGAGAATCGCGCTGTCCAGCCGCTTGAGTTCCTTCGGCAGGTCTTCGGCGATGTAGTTGGTGATGACAACGCGCGGCTCGTGGAGAACGACATGACCGAGCGCGATCCCGTCCGAGAGGATCGCGCCGGTCTTGTGCAGGGAATGGCGGGCAGCGGGTTCCGCGCCGGGGCGCGCAATCGACGACAGCTCGCCCGAGGCAATCATTTCCGCGACCACCATGGCGGTGGTCTGCAGCGCCTCGACTTCCTCTTCGACGTAAGTGCGGTGGGCACGGTTCTGCACCACCAGCACGCCGAGCGTGTTGCCCGAGCGCAGGATCGGCACGCCGAGGAACGAATGGTAGATTTCTTCGCCGGTTTCCGGGCGATACGAGAACGCGGGATGCGACTGCGCGTTCGAAAGGTTCAGCGGCGTGGCTTCGGATGCCACGAGGCCGACAAGGCCCTCATGGGCGTTCAGCACCGTCTGGTGGACGGCGTCGCGGTTCAGACCTTCGGTGGCGTAGAGTTCAAGGGTGTTGTCGACGCGCAGCACGTAGGTCGAGCAGACCTCCGCCACCATATTGGCGGCGATCAGCACCACGATCTTGTCGAGCCGTTCCTGAGCGCTGACCTGTTCGGCCATCACTTCGCGGAGCCGTCTCAACAAGACGCGGGGGCCTCCCAGCGCGCTCCGCATCCGTTGACATCCTTACCCGCAATTCCAGCACGGCCCGCAACCGGCTGCATAGCGTTAACTAGCAGTAAAATAACGACTTTTCAGGGCTCGCGTGGGCCGCTTGGCCGATTTTGGGACATCGCAGACGGTCCAGAACCGGAAGGCGCGGGCGCGGGGCCCTATCCTGAGGCTATATCGAATTGAGGCGCGTTTTGCCAAGCAAAACACTTGCCAAAAAAGACCTGCCAAAGATGAGAGGCAGTTCAGCAAAACCGCCTCGGAAAATACCGCGGCGAGTGAAAGGCTGGATCGGCCCTCAGGCCTGATCCAGCCCGTAGAGCGTGTGCAGCGTCCGGACGGCCAGTTCGGTATAGGCGGCGTCGATCAGCAGCGAGAACTTGATCTCGGATGTGGTGATTGCGCGGATGTTGATGTTGCGTTCGGACAGGGCCTTGAACGCCTGCGCGGCAACGCCCGCATGGCTGCGCATGCCGATCCCGATCACAGACACCTTGGCGACGTCGGTCGCCGAATCCATCGCCTTGTAGCCGATCTTGTCCTTCGCCTTGGCGATGGTGTCCTTGGCGCGGGCATATTCGGAAGCCGGAACGGTAAAGGTGAGGTCGGTGTATTTGCCGTCTTCGGACACGTTCTGCACGATCATGTCGACATTGATGCTGGCGTCGGCCAGCGGACCGAAGATCGCAGCGGCAATGCCCGGCTTGTCCTCGATCTGGCGCACGGAAATCTGCGCTTCGTCCTTCGAGAAGGCGATGCCGGTGACGACCTGATTTTCCATGATTTCCTCCTCGCTGCAAATCAGCGTTCCCGGCGGCGTGCCGTGGGGATCGATATCTTCCGGCTTGTCGAAGCTCGAGCGCACGAACACCGGCACGTTATGAACCATGCCCAGTTCCACGGAGCGGACCTGAAGCACCTTGGCGCCGAGCGACGCCATTTCCAGCATTTCCTCGAAGGCGACCTTGTCGAGCCGCCGTGCCTTCGGCACCACGCGCGGATCGGTGGTGTAGACGCCATCGACATCGGTGTAGATATCGCAGCGGTCGGCATGGATCGCGGCTGCAATGGCAACGGCAGACGTATCGGAGCCGCCGCGTCCCAGCGTGGTGATGCGGCCGGTCGGCTCATGGATGCCCTGGAAGCCGGCGATGACGGCCACTTCCTTGCGCTCCTTGAACCGCTTGATCAGTTCAGTGCCATCGATGCCGGTGATGCGTGCCGATGCGTGGGCTTCACTGGTCTGGATCGGAATCTGCCAGCCTTGCCACGAGCGGGCCTGGATGCCGAGCGCCTGCAGCGCAATCGCCAGCAAGCCTGACGTCACCTGCTCACCGGATGCCACGATGGCATCGTACTCGCGTGCATCGTGCAGCGGCGAGGTTTCCGTCGCCCAACCGACCAGTTCGTTGGTCTTGCCGGACATGGCCGACACCACCACGGCGACGTCGTGGCCGGCATCGACCTCGCGCTTCACATGCTGTGCGACGTTGCGAATACGCTCGATGTTGGCGACGGACGTGCCGCCGAATTTCATGACTAAGCGGCCCATGCTCTCTTTTCGCGACGAATGGCGCTGTCCCGGTTGGCTTATGTCTGTAAGGAGCCGGTTCCGTGCAAAACGGAGGCATGGCCCCGAAAAGGCGGCTATACATACCCGTCAGGTCGGGGGCAAGCAACACACTTGGTTCCGGGATGCAATTGGGGACGGGAATGGGCCGCTATATTGAAGATATTCTGCAACCAGGAGAAAAGGTCCTGTATTCGACCACGATTCACGGGATCGTCTATGCGCCCGGGCTGTTATGCCTCGCGGGTGCGGGCGCTTGCCTCGTGGCGTCGGGCGGGGGCGTTATTTTCCCGTTGGCCGCGGTGGGAGCCTTGCTAGGGCTCGCCGGTGTATTTCTGGTAGTCAAAGCATGGTTTCAGCGTTGGATTACGGAAACCGACGTGACCTCGCTCCGCGTGGTTCACAAGGAAGGGTTTATCCAGCGCCAGACCTTTGAGATCAGTTTGGATAAAATCGAAAGTGTCGACGTGACCCAAAGCATCCTCGGGCGGATTTTTGGGTGGGGAGATGTCAAGGTGAACGGTGTCGGGGAAGGCACGAAGACGATAAAGATGATCGGCGCGCCCATCGAATTCCGCAATCACATCACGGCGCGCTAGCCAACCGGACAAGACCATCGGCATGACCACGAATTCTCCATCTGCGTCCACGGTCGATCCCGGCGAAGTCGCGCGTTTCTCGCAGTTGTCCGAACAGTGGTGGGATCCGAAGGGTAAGATGGCGCCGCTGCACAAGATCAATCCGCTGCGGCTGACCTATATCCGCGATGCGGCGTGCCGGAAATTCGACCGCAATCCAAAAAGCCTGAATTGCCTCGCCGGCTTGCGCATTCTCGATATCGGATGCGGCGCGGGACTGTTGTGCGAGCCGTTGACGCGGCTTGGCGCGCAGGTGATCGGCGTCGATCCATCGGCCACGAACATCTCCGTCGCGAAGCTTCATGCCGAGCGCGGGCATCTCTCCATCGACTACCGTTGCACCACGATCGAAGAGATGGATCCGCGCGAGCGCTTCGATATCGTGCTTGCGATGGAAGTGGTCGAGCATGTCGCCAATGTCGGGATGTTTCTCGACCGATGCGCCGCGCTGCTCAAGCCCTCTAGCATGATGGTGGCTTCGACCATCAACCGGACATGGAAGAGCTTTGCGCTGGCGATCGTCGGCGCCGAATATGTGCTGCGCTGGCTGCCGCGCGGTACGCATCAGTGGGACAAGTTCGTGACGCCTGCCGAACTGACCCATCATCTGGAGCGCAACAAACTCGCCATCAGCGATCAGGCGGGCGTGGTCTACAATCCGCTGGCTGATCGCTGGAGCCTGTCGTCCGACATGGACGTGAACTATATGCTGGTCGCCGAAGCGGCGAGCTAGCCCGTATGCAATACCGGCATGAGATCAAGCCGGTTGACTGAAAGCTCCGGACAAGGCCTTTGAGCATGGCGCGCTACCGTTGCTCTGACCTTTATCCATCATGACCCAGTTCGTTTGGCTCTGGATTCCTTTCACGCTGCTGGCTGCGGCAGGACAGGTCGTGCGCAATGCGATGCAACGCGGGCTGACGGCCCAGCTCGGCACGCTGGGCGCGACGCATATCCGCTTCCTATTCGGGTTTCCGTTCTCGCTGGTCTTTCTCGGGCTGATCCTCGCCGTAAATGGCGACCGGCTGTCGTGGCCGGAGCCGGGTTTCTGGGCGTGGCTGGTGGTGGGCGGCATGGCGCAGATTCTCGCTACCGCCTTGATGCTGATGGCCATGAACGACCGCTCGTTCGTGGTGACCACGGCCTATCTCAAGACCGAGGCTATTCAAGCCGCGATCTTCGGCTTCGTGTTCCTGTCAGATCACCTCACGGTGCTGAAGGTTGTGGCTATTCTTATCGCCACCGTCGGCGTGGTGATCACGGCACTGCGTCCCGGCGGCATGAAAGGTTTTGGCGATCTCAAGCCGACGGTGCTTGGCCTTGTGGCGGCAGCGTTCTTTGCGCTGTCGGCTGTCGGCTATCGCGGCGCCATTCTCAATGTGACGGGCGTGAGCTTTGTCACCGCCGCAAGCATCACGCTGGTCGCAACCTTGCTGATGCAGTCCGTCGTCCTGTCCGGCTGGCTGATCGTGCGTTCGCCCGGCACGATGAGCGCGATCTTCCGGCTCTGGAAGCCGTCGATGTTCGCTGGCTTCATGGGATCGTTCGCGTCGCTGTTCTGGTTTCTCGCCTTTGCGCTCACGGCAGCGGCGAATGTGCGCACGCTGGCGCTGGTCGAGGTGCTGTTCGCGCAGGCGGTCGCCTATTATTCGATGAAACAGAAAATATCGCTGCGCGAGGTTTCCGGGATTGTTCTGATCCTGATTGGCGTGGCGATGCTGGTGTCTGGCTAGGTTACTTCTTCACGGCAAGAAGCACAGCGCCCGCTGCGATCAGCGCGATCCCGAGCCACCCTGTCGCCGAGGGGCGCTCGCCAAGAAACACGAAAGCGAACAGGGCGACCAGCACCACGCTCAGCTTGTCGATCGGCGCAACGAGCGTAGCAGGCCCGAGTTTGAGTGCGCGGAAATAACAGAGCCACGACGCGCCGGTGGCAAGGCCGGACAGGACAAGGAAGGTCCATGTTCTCGCAGAGATTTCGCCCGGCGCGCGGAATTGCCCGGTTGCGAACAGAAGGACTGCGAAACTCGCCAGTACGATGGTGGTGCGGATGAAGGTCGCCAGATCGGGATTGATATCCTCGACACCGACCTTGGCGAAGATCGCGGTGAGTGCGGCAAACACCGCCGACAGCAGCGCCCATGTCTGCCACGAGCCAGACCATGAGATCGAATCTGCGCTCATATCGGCCTCATGGGCTGGTTGTGGATCGGATCAGTTCCTGTCGCCCGGCAAAACAGGAAGCGCGGCCACTTCGATGCCCTCATCGACCAGTGAGCGGGCCTCATCCGCGGTGGCTTCGCCATAGATCGCGCGCTGTTCGATGTCGCCGTAATGCATCTTGCGGGCTTCTTCGGGAAATTTCTTGCCGACATCGTCTGCGTTCTTGAGAACGTGGTCGCGGATTTCCCTCAGTTTTGAGAGAAGCTCGCGTTCCTGCGGCGCCATGACCAGCGATGTCGAGGTTGTATCATCAGCAGGCGCTGCCACAGGCTCCGGCGCTGATTTCGACTTGCCTTTGCGCGCGATGCGCGGCGCCATGATGGCCTTGTCGACCTTGGTGGATTCGCACATCGGGCAGGCGACAAGCCCGCGCTTATGCTGGCTGTCGTAGGCCGAAGAACTCTGAAACCAGCTCTCGAAGGCGTGGCCGCGCTCACAGCGCAGCGAATAGCGGATCATGCCGATCCTCGCACGAGATGCAGATGGTCCGGGCCGCCTTTCGGGTCCTTGAGGCCGAAGCGGCGGCCGTGCTGCAGGGATGGAATACTCTTGCGTACCGCCTGCACCTTCGCCGGATCGATTTTCGCGAGCACGACGCCGGTGTCGGTGTTACTGCCTTCCGCAAGGATTTCGCCCCATGGATCGACGATCAGCGAATGGCCATAGGTTTCGCGCCCGCTTTCGTGCTTGCCCGCCTGCGCGGCTGCAAAGATGAAGCAGCCGTTCTCGATCGCGCGAGCGCGCAGCAGCGTGCTCCAGTGAGCTTCGCCGGTCCTGACAGTGAAGGCGGATGGCACGGCGATGAAGGATGCGCCAGCTTCCGCGAGCGCACGATACAGCGCTGGAAAGCGGACGTCGTAACAGATGGTCAGTCCGATCCGGCCCCAGGGCAGGTCGGAGATGACGGCGGTTTCGCCAGGCTGATAGTTGGCGGACTCGCGATAGCTCTCGCCGCCGTCGAGTTCGATGTCGAACATATGAATCTTGTCGTAGCTCGCGAGGATGCCGCCGTCCGGGGCAATCAGGAAGGAGCGGTTGGCCGCGCGTTCCGGCGTCGCGCGCACCGCAATCGATCCGATATGCAGATGGATTTTCAGTTCGCGCGCGAGCTCGCGATAGGCCTTGAGCGAACGGTCGTCTTCATCGTTTGCGAGCAGTTCGAACAGCGCCTTGCGGTTCTGCTGTATGATGTTGGTGACTTCAGGCGTCTGGACATAATCCGCGCCCTTGCTCTTGGCTTCGCGGATCAATGCGATGCCCTGCTCGAGACTTGTCTCCGGCAACATCGCGGTGCGCATCTGCACCATGGCCGCAGTGAACGGCGCGCCGGTTTCGCTGCTGGCTGTCATGAGGAGACTTTCGGCCCGATGAGCAGGCCATCGAGTTTGCCTTCGCGGTCGAGCGCATAGAGATCGTCACAGCCGCCGACATGTTGCTTGTCGATGAAAATCTGAGGGAAGGTCGCGCTACCGTTGGCGCGCTGGACCATTTCAGCACGCCAGTTCGGATCGACCGCGACGTCAAACTCGGTGAAGGCTGCATTCTTGCGCGCCAGCAAGGATTTCGCAGCGCTGCAATAGCCGCATCCGGGGCGTGTATAGATCTCGACGAGAGCCGCCATGGCTTGCCTTTGTGAAAGGAGAAGACGCCAAAATAACAGGGACTTGAAGTTATATGGGGGTTTGAAGCGTGTCCACAACCCGGGCGAACACCAGCACATCCACCGATGCAGCCCTGGCCCGCAGCAGCGCGCGTGCGCAGGCATCAACTGTTGCACCGGAGGTCAAAACATCGTCAACCAGCACGATCTTGCGGCCTTGCACGGACGATTTTTTCTCCAAAGGCACCTTGAACGCGCCCTGCACATTGAGCGCGCGGTCTGCCCTGGAAAGACCGACCTGCTGCAGCGTCGGCCGCACGCGGCGCAGGGCATTCCCGATCATCGGCAGATGCGAGGATTGGCCGATGACCGCCGCCAGCGCGCCGGACTGGTTGTAGCGGCGGCTCCAGCCGCGCCGCCAGTGCAGGGGTACCGGAACAAGAGCATCGGCCTCGCCAAGAAGTTCCTGACCGGCGCGGGCCATCCAGCGGCCCATGGTCGGCGCGAGGTCGGTCCGGTCCTGATACTTGAGCGCGTGGACCATGGTTCGCGCCACGTCGTCATAGCGGACGGCAGCGCGGGCGCGCTGATAGGCCGGCGGGTCGGCGATGGCTTGCATCGACAGCAGACCGGGTCCCGGATCGTAGACGAAAGGAATGCCGAGCCGTGCGCAGAACGGCGGCGCGATGAACGACAGCTTGCCCCAACAGGCCGCACAGACGCCGTCGCCTGCGACAGGTTCATGGCAGGAGACGCAGAGCGTCGGGAGTGCAATATCGAGAGCGGCGCGTGGAAGCGAAGCGAAAGCCATACCGCAGGCTTTCAGCGTGCCGCGAAATCGTCCGCGCCACCGGCCTGAAGGATGCGACGATGCCTGATCCAGCTTCGACATGCTTTTCCCCGCATCTCGAGGCTAGTTCCGGGGCGTGTGGGAGACAAGCCGGCCGGCAGGGAATTGCCAGACCAGTGGAGAGGTTTTGACAGTCGCGACCCGCTGGCAGCGAGCGCTCAACGCGAATGTCAAATCCAAAACTCCACTGAAACCTTAATATTTGCTAGTGGTCCTCCAATTCCAACATTCGCAGGAATGCCCGCTGAAACGGGGGCGAATGTTAGAATTGGACCACTAGCCGCCGAAGGCGTACCTACCGCCCATGAACGCGTCCTCTGCCGATCTGCCGCGCCTGTTCGATCGTGCCCTGCTGCGCGATCGGCAAAGCCGTGCCGCGAGGCAGGGTGCCGAAGCATTCCTGCTCGACCGTGTTGCGGAGGACATGGCGGAGCGGCAGCAGGTGGTGCTGCGCGAATTTAATGACGGGATCGATCTCGGCACGCCGGGAGATCAGGTGCGCGCCGCGCTCACGCGCAATGTCCGGCAGTTGCGCGCGGCGGGGTTGCCGGTGTCCGATACGGAGCCGCTAGCGCTGGCATCCGCCTCTCTCGATCTCGTTGTCTCCGCGCTTGCGCTGCAATTCGTCAATGACCTGCCGGGTGTGCTGGCGCAAATCCGCCGCGCCTTGAAACCTGATGGATTATTTCTGGCAGCAATGATCGGCGGCGAGACGCTTACTGAGTTGCGGCAATCCTTTGCGGCTGCAGAAGCGGAAGTTGAGGGGGGCGTTTCCCCGCGCGTCGCGCCGTTCGCCGACCTGCGCGATCTTGGCGGCCTGTTGCAGCGGGCGGGCTTCGCGCTGCCGGTGACGGATGTGGATCGCACCGTGGTGCGTTACGACAACGCATTTGCCCTGATGCAGGATCTGCGGCGGATGGGCGCGACCAATGTGCTGAACGAGCGCCGCCGTACGCCGTCGCGCCGCGCGACATTCGTGCGGATGGCGCAGGTGTATGCCGAGCGGTTTGCCGATCCTGACGGACGCATTCGCGCCACCTTCGACATTGTCTGGATGTCGGGATGGGCCCCGCATGACAGCCAGCAGAAACCGCTGAAGCCCGGTTCCGCGAAGATGTCGCTGGCGGATGCGGTGAAGAAGGCGGGCGAGCCGAAGTAACTACAGCAACAGATCCGTCAGATGTGCGATCAGCGGAATGTCCGCGGGCGGCATCGGGTAATCGCGCAGCTTGTTGGCGCGGACCCATGCCAGTTGCTGGCCCTCGCGCGGCGCCACCGTGCCTTGCCATTTCCGGCAGATGTAGAGTGGCATCAGCAGATGAAAGGTCTCATAGCCGTGGCTGGCGAAAGTCAGCGGCGCGAGACACGGCTCTTCCACCGTGATGCCGAGTTCTTCTTTTAGCTCGCGGATCAGCGCGGGCTCCGGTCGCTCCCCGGGCTCCAGCTTGCCGCCGGGGAATTCCCACAGTCCCGCGAGCGCCTTGCCTTCGGGGCGCTGCGCCAGAAGGATGCGGTTGTCCGCATCGATCAGCGCGCAGGCGACAACGAGGGTGAGTTTGATCACGAGCGATAGTCGCCATTGATGGCAACATATTCCTTGGTGAGATCGCAGGTCAGCACGCGGTCGCGGCCCTTGCCGAGTCCGAGCCCGACTTTGATCTGGATCTTCGGCTGCTTCATCAGCGCGGAGACTTCCTTCTCGTCATAGGACGGATCGCGCGCGCCCTTGGTGGCGACGCGGATGCCGTTGAAGGCAATCGACAGCTTGTCGCGGTTGGCGGGCTCGCCGGCCTTGCCGACAGCCATGACCACGCGGCCCCAGTTGGCGTCCTCGCCCGCAATCGCCGTCTTCACCAGCGGCGAGTTGGCGATCGACATCGCTATCTTGCGCGCGGACGCCTTTGAGGTTGCGCCTTCGACCACGACCTCGACCAGCTTGCGCGCGCCTTCGCCATCACGCGCTACCTGTTCTGCAAGATCGGCCAGCACGGCATGAAATGCCTTTGTAAAAGCCTTCAGGCGCGGATCAGAAGCCCGCGTGATCTTCGGCGCGCCGTTCGCGGCGGCAGCGCCAGTGGCGAAGGCCAGCAGCGTGTCAGAGGTCGAGGTATCGCCGTCGATGGTCACGGCGTTGAATGTGTCATCGACGCCGGTCTTGAGCAGCGACTGTAATGCACCTGCCGAGATCGGTGCGTCGGTGAAGATGAAGGACAGCATCGTCGCCATGTCGGGCGCGATCATGCCCGCGCCCTTGGCCATGCCGTTGATGGTGACCTTGGCCTTGCCGAGTTTCACCGTCGCGGTCGCGACCTTCGGGAAAGTATCGGTGGTCATGATCGCGCGGGCGGCTTCGTCCCAGCCGCCAGGAGCGGCCTTCTTTGCGAGGTCGTCGAGCACGCCGTTGAACTTCGTGGCATCGAGCGGTTCACCGATCACGCCGGTGGAGGCGAGGAAAATCCTGTTCGCGCTGCTGTCGGTCGCCTTCGCTGCAATGGATGCAGTGAGCGTGGTGGCCTGCTTGCCGGTCTTGCCGGTGAAGGCGTTGGCGTTGCCGGAATTGACCACGAGGGCGCGCGCCTCGCCGCCCTTCAGCTTGTCGCGGCACCAGTCGACCGCAGCGCTCGGGCACTTCGACTTCGTGAACACGCCCGCAACCGTGGTGCCCTTGTCGAACAACGCCAGCAGCACGTCGGTGCGGTTCTTGTAGCGGATGCCCGCGGCGGCTGTCGCAAGGCGCACGCCTGCGATCTGCGGCATGTCGGGGACATTGGTCGGGGCGAGCGGGGAGACAGCAGTGGACATGAGGTCGGTGGCCCTGGATCGAGGAGTGTCGGTCGTCATGGCCGGATGATTCCAGCCAACCACGTCTTACGCCCATAATTGTGAAGGCCCCAAGACGTAAATGCCCGGGGCAAGCCCCGGGCACAACGTCAGAATACTGAAGGTCGGGTGTGAAGTCGATTTACTTCTTCGCAGGAGTTTTGGCGGCCGGCGCAGCCTTCGCATCCGGCGTCGCGGCCGGGGCAGCAGCGTCGGCGGGCTTGTCCAGACGCTCGACCTTCGCTTCGCTGCGCAGCTTGGTGACGTAGTCGGCCTGCGCCTTGCGCAGCACGAAGTTCTGGATCTGGCCCTTCACCTGCTCGAAATCCGGCGGCTTGCGGTCGCGCTTTTCCTCGACCTTGATGACATGCCAGCCGAACTGCGACTTCACCGGATCGGAAATCTTGCCCGGCTCGAGCGCGAAGGCGACCGCGGAGAATTCCGGCACCATCTGCTCCTTGGTGAAGAAGCCGAGATCGCCGCCATCGGCCGCGCCCGGATCCTTCGACTTCTCCTTCGCGAGCTTGGCGAAGTCGGCGCCCTTTTCGAGATCAGCCTTGATCGCCTTGGCTTCTTCTTCGGTCGGGACGAGGATGTGACGGGCGCGGACTTCCTTCTCGCCCGCAACCTGTTTGGTCGCTTCCTCATAGACCTTCTTCATGGCGTCGTCGGTGACGGCAGCCTTGCCTTCGGTGGCGAGCAGGCTGTCCATCAGCAGGCGGTCGCGAGCGAAAGCGAGCTTCTGCTTGAAGTCCGGCGTGTCGCCGATCTTCTTGGCCTCGGCGGCCTTGGCGACGATCTTCATATCGATCAGGAAGGCGATCAGGTTTTCGCGGCGGGTGGCCGGGTCCATCTGCTGCAGGCTCGGGCCGAGTTCTTCCTCAGCCACCGCAAGGTCGCTTTGGCGGATTTCGGCACCGTTGACCTTGGCGATCACGGCGTTGGCGTCCTGCGCATGGAGCGGCTGGCTGACGCCCAGAGCGACCGTGAGACAAATTGCAGCGGCTGATGTGAGCAGTCCAAGTCGCGCGCCCAGTCCGCGGGGGGAGGACAAGCGGTTCTCAGAGACGGTCATGGAAAATCCTTATGGGTCAAAGCTGGTTACCGAGCCGGCTTTCGCTTCGTGATGACGCGAATCTTAAAGTCCGGAGGACCGGGCGGTTCGGAAGGCCGGACACTCGCCCAACCGCTGCCCGGACGCAACGTGAAAAACCCGCCAAAATCATGAAATCCTTGACAGGTTGGCGCGTTGACAAGGCTTTGGACGGCCCATATCTCTGCCCGAAGGCGCGCCTGGCTGCCGCGGATTGCCGTGGGCGAGCGGGTGAACCTTGGACCTTGTTTCCCGCACTCACCTTCTTGAGGATTGCGCCAAGGGTTTGTCCCTGCACGTAATTCCGAAAGATGCGCCTCACACGGGCCTCAATCGGGTCCACACTGCGAACTTTGGTTAGGACGATTGGGCTGCGGTGACCGCGGCTGCAATGCCAAACTGCAAGACAGGAATGTTTCATGCTCGGCGCGCTCGCCCGTAAGTTTTTCGGCTCCGCAAATGATCGGCGGATCAAGGGGTACCAAGCCCGCGTCGATGCCATCAACAAGCTTGAACCGGAAATCGCCGCGCTTTCCGACGACGCGCTCAAGGCGCGGACGGAGGAGTTCCGCAAGCAGCTGGCGGAGGGCAAGACCCTCGATGATATCCTTGTTCCGGCCTTCGCGACCGTTCGCGAGGCCGCCAAGCGCACCCTTGGTCAGCGCCATTTCGATGTGCAGCTGATCGGCGGCATGGTGCTGCATGAAGGCGATATCGCTGAAATGAAAACCGGCGAAGGCAAGACGCTGGTCGCCACGCTGCCGGTCTATCTCAATGCGCTCGCGGGCAAGGGCGTTCATGTCGTGACCGTGAACGATTACCTCGCCAAGCGCGACGCCGGCTGGATGGGTCAGATTTACGCTTTCCTCGGCATGAGCACCGGCGTGATCGTGCATGGCCTCGACGATGCCGAGCGGCAGGCGGCGTATGCCTGCGACATCACCTACGGCACCAACAACGAATACGGCTTCGATTATCTGCGCGACAATATGAAGTACCGGCTGGAGGACATGGTCCAGCGCGGACATTTCTTCGCCATCGTCGACGAAGTCGACTCGATCCTGATCGACGAAGCGCGTACGCCGCTGATCATTTCCGGGCCGCTCGATGACCGTTCGGAATTCTACAACACCATCGATACCTATATCCCGAAGCTCGAGAAGACGACCGACTTCGAGATCGACGAGAAGCAGCGCACGGTCACCCTGACCGAAGCCGGCATGGAGAAGATCGAAAACCTTCTGCAGGAGGCCGGCCAGCTCAAGGGCGATTCGCTGTACGACGTCGAGAACGTCTCCGTGGTCCATCACATCAATCAGGCGCTGCGTGCGCATTCGCTGTTCCAGCGCGATAAGGACTACATCGTGCGGGACGGCGAAGTCGTGATCATCGACGAATTCACCGGCCGCATGATGCCGGGCCGCCGTTATTCGGAGGGCCTGCATCAGGCGCTGGAAGCCAAGGAACATCAGCCGGTCCAGCCGGAAAACCAGACGCTGGCCTCGATCACCTTCCAGAACTATTTCCGCATGTACAACAAGCTGGCCGGTATGACCGGCACGGCGGCGACGGAAGCGGACGAACTGTTCGACATCTACAAGCTCGAGGTTATCGAGGTCCCGACCAACGTGCCGATCGCGCGTCTCGACGAGGACGACGAGGTTTACCGCACAGCAGAAGAAAAACACCGCGCGATTCTCGCGGAGATCGAGCAGGCCAACAAGCGCATGCAGCCGGTGCTGGTGGGCACGGCATCGATCGAGAAGTCCGAAGTGCTGGGCGAGTATCTCGCCAAGAACGGCTACAAGCAGATCGACTTCGGCAATCCGAAGGCGTTGGAAAAATTGTATGCGGCGGCGCGCGCAGGCAAGCCTGCCAAGTTGTTTGCCGTGCTGAACGCGCGTTTCCACGAGCAGGAAGCTTATATCGTCGCGGAGGCCGGCGTACCGGGTGCGATCACCATCGCAACCAACATGGCGGGCCGCGGCACCGACATCAAACTCGGCGGCTCGCTGGAAATGCGCAGCCAGATCGAGACCGCCGGCATCGAGGATGAGGCGGAGAAGAAGCGGATCATCGACGGCATCAAGGCCGATATCGAAAAGTTCAAAGAGATCGTGCTGAAGGCGGAAGAGACGGTCGATCTCAATCCGGACAAGCCCGGCACCAAGACCGTCCGCAAGCCCGGCGGCCTCTACATCATCGGCTCCGAGCGCCATGAATCGCGGCGCATCGACAATCAGCTCCGCGGCCGCGCCGGCCGCCAGGGCGACCCCGGCCGAACCAAGTTCTATCTGTCACTCGAAGACGATCTGATGCGCATCTTCGGGTCGGACCGGCTCGACACCATGCTGACCCGCCTCGGTCTCAAGGAAGGCGAGGCGATCATCCATCCGTGGATCAACAAGGCGCTGGAGAAGGCGCAGCAGAAGGTCGAGGCGCGTAACTTCGATATCCGCAAGAACCTGCTCAAGTTCGACGACGTGCAGAACGATCAGCGCAAGGCGATCTTCGATCAGCGCATCGACCTGATGCATGACGAGAGCGTCGAGGAGACGGTCACTGACATGCGTCATGGCGTGGTTGATGATCTTGTTTCCAAGTACATCCCGCCACATGCCTATCCCGAGCAGTGGGATGTCGTTGGCCTCGATAAGGAAATCCGTGAGATTCTCACTATCGATCCCCCTGTCATTGAATGGGCCAAGGAAGAGGGAATCGCCGACGAAGAGGTGCGCGAGCGTATTATTCGTCAGGCCGACGAGTGGATGGCCGGCAAGGTGGCTCAGTGGACCCCGGACGTCATGCGTTATGTCGAGAAGTCAGTGCTTCTGCAGACGCTCGACCACCTGTGGCGCGAACATCTGGTGATGCTCGATCATCTGCGTCAGGTGATCGGCCTGCGTGGTTATGGCCAGCGCGATCCGTTGCAGGAGTACAAGGCTGAAGCCTTTAACCTGTTCGAGTCGCTGATTGCGCGGCTGCGCGAAGCCGTAACGGCCCAGTTGATGCGCGTTGAAGTGGTGTCGCGAGACGAGCAGCCCCTGGAATTGCCGCAGATGGAAGCTCACAAGCTCAATCCGAACACTGGCGAGGATGAGATGGCGTATGCGCAGGCCTCGCTCGCGCCGGTTTCTGCCGCCGATCGGGATCCGCAGAACCCCGCGACATGGGGCAAGATCGGCCGCAACGAGGATTGCCCGTGCGGCTCCGGCAAGAAGTTCAAGCATTGCCACGGCAGATACGCCTGAGCGGCTTTCCGAGTTCAATACGAAAAACGCCGGTCGATCGACCGGCGTTTTTTATGAAACCAGATTGTCTTGTTTTAACGGACCGTCGACCAGCGGTTGTCGAATGAGTTCGCCGGGACGGCGGGCTGGGCACCGGCAAGCGACTGCTGGGGCGCGGCGGCAGGCGCGGGCGCTGCTGCAACAGGCGCGGCAGGCCTGGCTTGCGGTTGTGCCTGAGCCTGCTGACGGTCCAGCGGGATCACGCGCGGCGGCGCGCTCTTGGCTGTCTTCGCCGGTGCAGACGACTTTGGGTTCGCTTTCGCGGCGCTGGTCACGGGTGCGGCAGCCGGGGCAGGAGCGGGCTCCGACCCGCGCAGACCGACGCTGCGTGAGAGCTTGCTGAGGAAGCCCTCGGACGATCCAGCGCTGGCATTCGCCGATGCGGTGTTGGACGGGAGCGACGTGTTCGTCACAGCGACCATCGGTTCGCTGTTGGAGTTCGACGATGCGAAGCTGAATGACGACGGCGTACCTTCGGGCGCCCGTGGAATGGTCGCATGGGACGGCACGGTGCCCGGTGCGGGTCCGTTGGACGCAATCGCATAATCGGTAACATCGCGGTCGATCGCAGCTTCGCCTTCCGGCAGCTTCGACGCAAAGATCGGGTGCATACCGCCGTCGATGCCGGCGCGAGAACGCGCGGTCGAGGTGCCGCGCGAGACCAACTGCGCGGTCTTGAGTTCGTCCTGACGCTGCTTGTCGTGGACGGCTTCGGCGATTTCGGGAGAAACCTGATAGGCCGGGCACTGCGCAGAAGCATTGAATGCCAGCGGACGGGTCGAGCCTGCAGGCCTCTCTGCGTCGAAGACATATTTCTTCTCGCAGAAGTCGACCTTAGGTTCCTGCTTGGTGACCTCGAAATGGTCGTTGCCTTCCTTGATCATCTTCCAGAAAGGCATGTTCGGATTGTTGCGATGGCGCGCCATGTTCTGCGCTGTCATGCGGAATGGATAGGCCTGCACCTGAAACGCATTCTGTCCGCCGAAGAAGGATTCGCGGCCGAGCGCGTAAATTTCCGAAATCTGTTCGTCGGTCATGGCGTAGCAGCCGCGCGACGAGCAGTCGCCGTGCACCATCAGTTGCGAGCCGGTGCGGCCCCAGGACCGGTCATAGGCATTCGGGTAGCCCATGTTGAACGACAGATAGTAACCGGAATTCGGATTCATCTGCGCCGGGGTGATCGAATAGAAGCCTTCCGGTGCCTGCCGGTCGCCTTCCTTCACCTTCGGTCCGAGGTCGCCGGACCAGCGGCAGATCGGATAGGTTTTCAGCAGCGCGAACTTGCCGTCGCGATTCTGCTTCCAGACTTCTAGCTCAGCTTCCTGCTTGAACAGGCGGACAAGCATCGGCGAGCCCTTGTCCATGTTCTTCGCTTCGATGTCGGCGAGCAGCTTGTCAGGAATCGGACGATTGGCCTTCGAACTCGGGGAAAGTTGTTCGCCATTGCATCCGGCCAGCAGAACGCCAGCCGCAAGTGCAGCCGCAGTGGCAAGCGCGCGAACGGGCGTGCGACCGATCAAAGCAAGGCTTCCAGAGCCCAAACTTCCAATGCCAAAACGCTGCGGCAAACCGGCAATCCCCATCTTCCGGCGAAACCTAAACGCCAGTGGCAGATCATCTTCCGACAAAGTGGCGCGCAATAGGCGGCCGGAAAATGCTGCCTTCTCAAAAGGCCGCATGTGTTTTTGTCGTAAAAGCGTCCTTCGCTTTTTGGCTAAAAACATGCGTCGGCAATTGAGCAATTATTATCCTTAAACCCCCCTCGGTCGCAAGCTGAACGGGGCGCAGCGCGCGGCTTTTGCCCGCGTTATGGTCAACGCTAAGTAAATCAAAAGATTGGGGAAAAACGGCCAGTCGCCAAAAGTTCTTGCCCCAAAAAGGCCACGATGTAGCTATCGCGCCATGGATGCAGGCATTTATGGGGCGTTTGAAGCGCTAGCCGAGCTTGCGGCCAATATCGAGGAACTTTTGCCGGCGCAGGTTCCGCACCGCTGTTGCGTCCAGGCTACGCAGATCGTTGAAGGATTGCGCGATGGCATCGCCAGCGCGCGCGATCATGGCGGCGGGGTCGCGGTGAGCGCCGCCCGGCGGTTCCTTCAGGATTGTATCGATCACGCCGAAACGGAGAAGATCCTGCGCGGTGATCTTCATGTTGATTGCGGCTTCCTGCGCCTTGGCTGAATCGCGCCACAGGATCGAAGCTGCGCCTTCCGGCGAAATCACGCTGTAGACCGCATGTTCGAGCATTAGCACGCGGTTCGCTGTGGCGATCGCAATCGCGCCGCCCGAGCCGCCTTCACCGATCACGACGGCGACATTGGGTACTCCGAGGGCGAGGCAGGCATCGGTCGAGCGGGCGATGGCTTCCGCCTGTCCGCGTTCCTCCGCGCCGATGCCGGGATAGGCACCTGCTGTATCGACCAGCGAGAGAACCGGAATACCAAAGCGATCCGCCATTTCCATCAGGCGAACGGCCTTGCGGTAGCCTTCAGGCTTGGCCATGCCGAAATTGTGCTTGAGCCGGGTCTCGGTGGTCGAGCCCTTTTCCTGCCCGATCACGCAGACGCTTTCGCCGCGAAAACGGCCGAAGCCGCCAACCAGCGCTTCGTCGTCACCGAACTTGCGGTCGCCTGCGAGCGGCGTGAATTCGGTGATGAGTTCCTTGATGTAATCCACGCAATGCGGACGCATCGGATGACGCGCGACCTGCGTTTTTTGCCAGGGCGTCAGCTCGGCATAGAGGTCTTTCAGGGCCTGCGCGGCCTTCTCCTCGATGCGCGACACTTCCTCGCTGATGTCGCTTCCGCTCGCGGCAAGCGCGCGCAACTCGTCGATCTTCGAATCGAGTTCGGCGACGGGCTTTTCAAAATCGAGATAACTGCGCATCGGGTCCGGCATGTCGCGAATATATAGGGATTGTGCTGCTCAGGCGAAGGGCGTCAGAAAAGGTATTTCGGTCCCGGGCAATGGTGGGATGGCCTTTCAAGTCAAGAAGCGTCCTCAAGTCAAGCGCCGCGATGGAAAGGCCCGATATTGCTGGATTTTCCAGGGGTCACTTGTCAGCCAGGGGGTGCAGGTCGCGCACCAGGCTCTTCAATCGTTCCTCGACGATATGGGTGTAAATCTGTGTCGTGGAGATGTCGGTATGGCCGAGCAGAGTCTGGACGATTCGCAGGTCGGCACCGTTATGAAGAAGGTGGGATGCGAACGCGTGGCGCAGCACATGCGGGCTGATGAGGCGCGGTGGGATACCGGCCGCCGCCGCAAGCTCCTTGAGATCGCGCGCGAAATGTTGCCGCGTCAGATGGCCGCTCTCGCCGGATGAGGGAAACAGCCACTTCGAGCCTGCGGACGATTTCCTGGACTCTTTCTGCGTGGCATCGAGCGCGGCGAGATAATCCGCCATTGCCTGCTTCGAGGATTCGTTGAGTGGAACGAGACGCTCCTTGTTGCCCTTGCCGCGCACGACGATCATGCGCGCATCGCGCCGGGCAGCAGACAGCGGCAGTGCCACCAGCTCGGAGACACGCAGGCCGGTCGCGTAAAGGATCTCAAGCAGACAGGAGAGCCGCAGCGCGCGCAGCGTTTGCAGCGGCGACTGTTCAGGAATGCTGGCGGAGGCCTTCGCCTGCGTCAGCAGGCGATCGACATCGGCGATGGACAATACTTTCGGCAGCGCCCGTCCCCGCTTCGGGCCGGACAGGATCGCCGCAGGATCGTCCGTGAGGACACGCTCGTTCAGAAGAAAGCGGAACAGATGGCGCGTGGATGACAGTTTGCGTGCGACGCTCGATGATTTGAAGCCGCGCGTGTCGAGGTCGTCGAGATAGTCGCGCAGCATCTGCGTGTCGGCAGTCTGGAACGATGATTTTTTCCGCGCGAGAAAGCCGGACAGGTCTTCGAGGTCGCCGCGATAGGCATCCAGCGTATTGACGCCAGCGCCCTGTTCAGCCGCGAGCATGTCGAGAAACAGGGAGGTCAGCCGGGCATCGGACGATGTCTCGGAGGGCATGATCCTCCGCCGTTTATCGCTTGAGGAATCGGTCAGGCGGAACGCTCACGGTCATCTCGCGCGGCTTCGGGTTGACAAAGTTGGCCAATGCAAAAATGCCGCCATAGATCAGCCCGCCGATCACCGCGACGACTGTCAGGAAGCGAAACAGGCTGGGCATCGCAGAAAGCCTCGAAAATTAACCTTTGAATGCTGCCGCCAAAGGAGAGTTAACCGCTTAAACTTCCAACATGTTCGCGCCGGTTCGGCAAGAGTCTCTAGCGGCGGTAACGGCAGGAGTAGTATAGGTGACGTTTAGCCGCTTTGCGGCCCAACCGAGCCGGAAATGACCGAGATCGCGGCCAGACAGCAAGATAGCACGACCCGGGAAGCCGACATTGTCGCGGCGCTTCGCGGCCGTCCGGTTGTGCTTGTCGGCATGATGGGGTCAGGAAAGTCGACCATTGGGCGCCGGCTCGGAGCGCGGCTTCACATGCCGTTTCTCGATGCCGATCATGAAATCGAAGTCGCGCATGCGGGCCTGACGGTCAGCGAAATTTTCGCGCAGCACGGCGAGCCGTATTTTCGCGACGGTGAAGCGCGTGTGATCGCCCGCCTGCTCGAGGGCGGTCCTTGCGTGGTTGCGACCGGCGGCGGCGCTTTTATGCGTGAGGAGACGCGCAACCGGATTCACGACAAGGCGGTATCGATCTGGCTGCGCGCTGACGGTGATGTGATCCTCAAGCGCGTCAAGCGACGCGCGGATCGGCCACTGCTGCAGACTGCCGACCCGGCGGCGACCATCGAGCGCCTGATTGTCGAACGCAGTCCGTTCTATCAACTTGCCGATCTTGCGGTGGCGTCGCGCGACGTGCCACATGAAAAGATCGTCGATGAATGTCTCGACGCACTCGCTGCGCATTTGCTGTCCGGCGGCGCGTCCTCTTCTTCAAGCGGAACATGATGACGATCCCAGTCAAGACTTCGAATCCGGTAAAGGCAGATCCGGCGACCGTCGGCGTCGCGCTCGGTGATCGTGCCTATGACATCGTCATCGGTCGCGATGTGTTACCGTCACTCGGCCATCGCATTGCCAGGCTGCGCCCCGGAGCGCGCGTGGCTATTGTCACCGACCGTACGGTTGCCAAACACTGGCTGGCTCAGGCCGAGGCCGCGCTGGCGGATGCAGGCATCACATCGTCGCGCATCGTGGTCGGTGAGGGAGAAGCCTCGAAAAGTTATGCCGTCCTGCAGGACGTGTCCGAAGGCTTGATCGCTGCAAAGATCGAACGCAACGATCTGGTGGTGGCGCTTGGCGGCGGGGTGATCGGCGATCTCGCGGGATTCGCGGCGTCAATTGTCCGGCGCGGCGTCGATTTCGTGCAGGTGCCGACGTCGCTGCTCGCGCAGGTCGATTCGTCCGTCGGCGGCAAGACCGGGATCAATTCGCCGCATGGCAAGAATCTGGTCGGCGCGTTTCATCAGCCGGTGCTGGTGATCGCCGATACCGGCGTGCTCGATACATTATCGCCGCGCCAGTTCCGCGCCGGCTATGCGGAAGTCGCCAAATACGGCGTGCTCGGGGATTCGGCTTTCTTCGACTGGCTCGACGCCAATCACGCAGGAATTTTCTCGGGCGGAGCTGCGCGCGAACATGCCATCGCCATGAGCTGCCGCGCCAAGGCGGCGATCGTGGCGCGCGACGAGCGCGAGACCGGCGATCGTGCGCTGCTTAACCTCGGGCATACATTCGGTCACGCGCTTGAGGCCGCGACCGGATTCTCGGACCGGTTGTTTCATGGCGAGGGCGTTGCCGTCGGCATGGTACTCGCCGCGGAATTTTCCGCGCGGTTGAATATGATTTCAGCGGCAGAAGCCGCGCGCGTGCAGCGGCATCTGGCGTCCGTCGGCCTGCCGACGCGGTTGCAGGACATCTCGGGGTTTCAGCAGGAAGGGCTCGGCGATGCCGATACGCTTCTGGCCCTGATGGGGCAGGACAAAAAGGTGAAGCGCGGCAAGCTGACCTTCATTCTGCTGGAGCAGATCGGCAAGGCCGTGATCGTCAACGATGTCGACCCATCGAAGGTGCGCGACTTCCTTCATGAAAAATTATCTGGGTAACGGGCTATTGTCCGGGCGCATGATGTCGGGACCGGAACACGCATGAATTCTGCTGCCGTCAACCTGCTGATTGCTATTCTTCTGCTCGCCGCCAACGCGTTCTACGTGGCGGCGGAATTCGCGCTGGTGAAAAGCCGTGGCTTCCGCGTCAAGGCCATGGCGGAGCAGAATCGCTTCGGCGCGCGCCTGCTACAGCAAATGATGGGCAATATCGAAGCTTATCTCGCGTGCTGCCAACTCGGCATCACCATGGCTTCTCTCGGTCTTGGCTGGGTCGGCGAGCCGACGGTGGCGGCGCTGCTCAAGCCGGTGCTCGAACCGCTCGGCATGCCGGAATCCGCGCTGCATTTCACGGCGTTCATCACCGGATTTCTGGTGTTCTCCTCGCTGCATATCGTGATCGGCGAGCAGGTGCCGAAGACGCTGGCGATCCGTGAGCCGATTCCTGTCTCGCAATGGATCGCCTATCCGCTCCATATTTCTTACCTCGTTCTGTATCCGCTGAACTGGCTGCTGAACGGTGCGTCGCGCGGAATTCTGAGGCTGCTCGGCGTCAAGGAATCCTCGCAGAACGAAATTCTCACCGATTCGGAAATCGAAGGCCTCGTCGAAGAATCCGCCGAGCACGGCAAGATCGAGAGCGGCGAGGCCGAGTATATCCAGAACGTGTTCCGGTTCGGCGATCTGGCGGTATCGGATGTGATGGTCCATCGCACTAAGATGGTCAGCGTCAATGTCGATGGCCCGCGTGATGCGGTTATCGAGGCCATTCTCGATTCGGAATACACCCGCATTCCGCTCTGGCGCGAGAAGCCGGAGAACATCGTCGGTGTTCTCCATGCCAAGGATTTGCTGCGCGCCATTCGCTCCAATGACGGCGACTTGTCCAAGATCGACGTTGCGTCGCTGGCGCTGCCGCCGTGGTTCGTTCCGGAAATGCGGCCGTTGTCGGAGCAGCTCAAGGCCTTCCGCCGCCGCAAGACCCATTTCGCGCTGGTGGTCGACGAGTATGGCGAGGTCGAAGGTCTCGTCACGCTGGAAGATATTCTGGAAGAGATCGTCGGCGATATTTCCGACGAGCATGACGTCGCGGTTGCGGGCGTGCGCGCGCAGCCGGACGGCTCGGTGGTGGTCGATGGATCGGTGCCGATCCGCGATCTCAACCGCGCGATGGATTGGCATTTGCCCGACGAGGAAGCGACAACCATCGCCGGTCTTGTGATTCACGAGGCGCGGTCTATCCCCGACCGCGGGCAGAGTTTTACCTTCCACGGCTTTCGCTTCCGGGTGCTTCGCCGCGAGCGCAACCGCATCACGGCATTGCGCATCGTGCCGCTCCCGCGCGACAGCGACGTGCTGGAAAAGAAACCGAAGGCGGGAACGGCGTTCTGATCGCCGTAAACGTGAGCTAGTGCTTGCAGGCTTCCGCTGGCGCGGGGCGGCGGCTGTTTTCGCCGGGCGCATGGGCATGGACCGCAAGCGCATGAACCGGGCCGGACAGTTCCGGTGCCAGCAATGTATTTATCATGCGGTGGCGGTCGACTCGGGTCTTCCCTTCGAACGCTTTCGATACGATATAAACCCTGAAATGCGTTTCGCCGCCCGGCTTGTGGCCGGCATGGCCTTCATGCAAATGGGACTCATCCGCAACGTCGAGGCTTTCCGGCGTGAAAGCTTCGTTCAACTTATTTGTAATTGTGTCCCTGACCGTCATGATACGCGCAATATCGTGCGTTATTCGCCAAGGTCAATAGTCGTTTCAATTGCGGTTTGCCGACACGGCGATGTATACTCCGCGCTCTCGAAAATCCGCTTCGGAATCGAAGCTCGCATTCAGGCATTGTCATAGTCCTCATGGCCATCGATTCATCGAAATTCTTCGACAGTATCCGCGTCAAGCCCACCAAGACCGCCGCGAAGCAAAAGGCCGCGCGCGAGGAAGTGGCGATGTGCGAGGCGCCGGGCTGCAAGAATCGCGGCGCGCATCGTGCCCCGAAGGGGCGCGGCCAGGAGAAGGACTACTGGCATTTCTGTCTCAATCACGTGCGCGAATACAACCAGGGTTATAATTTCTTTCAGGGTATGAGCGATGAAGCCGTCGCCACCTACCAGAAAGATGCGCAGACCGGACATCGCCCGACCTGGAAGATGGGTCAGAACGGCGCCAAGGGCAAAGGCAAGACAGGTCAGGTCAATCTGGATGACGCTGTCGATCCGTTCAGTGTTTTCAGCGAGATGAATGGCCGCAGCCGCTGGCGTTCGAATGCGAAGGCTGAGGAACCGAAAGCGGAAACGCGAAAGATTTTCAACGCCGAGAAAAAGGCGCTGATTGTCATGGGCCTCGGTCCTGATGCCACGCTTGAGACGGTGAAGGCCAAGTACAAGCTGCTTGTGAAGCAGCATCACCCCGACGCCAATGGGGGCGACCGCTCCACCGAGGATCGCCTGATCGAGATCATCAAGGCTTATAACTATCTCAAGACGGTCGTGCGCGAGGCTTGAGCGCGGCCATCTTCCTCACCGGGGTTGCTTTGCTCTTCGCGGCGCTTTTGCGCGCAGGATTCTTGCGCGCGTGATAGGTCAGCGCAAGCCCGATACAGTGGCGCAACGCCTTGACGGGAATTTTGGCGGAGGCGTCGAACAGGATGCTGCGGTTGCCGCCATAAGCCATCTGCGTCGGATAAAGTTCGCGGAATGTCGCGACCAGATCGGTCTGACTGAAAATACATCGCGCCCCGGTCATCCGCTTTTTGCCGGTCGATCCGGATGGTGCTGCCGCTGCCGGTTTGAGTGGTGAGGTAGCTGGGCTGGCCCCACTTGAGTGTTTCCTCAAGCGGACCTACGCCGTCGATTTGTTCGGCGGTCGTCAGGATCATCGCGCGCAGCGTCAGCAGCCGTGTGCGAATCGCGTCGGGATAGGCGGCGAAGACCGCGGCGATACCGCCATTGGCAAAGGCCGGGACGATCTTGCCTGACCGTGTCACTGAGAATTCTCCGTTATCCGATTTTCACATCCTTGCGCCTGTTGCGCCAGTGTTGCACGCCCGCAGCCAGACACCCGATGACGATGATGCCGCCCACCAGCGGCGCGCCGTAGTGCTCGATCTTCATGCCCCACTGTTCCGCTGCGGAGCCCGCGAGCGCGCCAGACCCGACATGAATTGTCGCCCATATCACCACGGCTGCGGCGTTGATCGGGTAGAACCGCTGCGGCGGCATACCGAGCGCGCCGGCGGTGATCGGGATGACAGCGCGGACCGGAGCAACGAATCGCGCAAGCAACACCGCAAGCGTGCCGTAGTGGCGAAAGAAGGCTTCGCTCCTTGCCACGAGCGGCGGGTAATTCGCCAGCGGCCAGGAGGTCAGCACTTTGCGCTGACTGCGATGGCCGGCCCAATAGGCCAGTCCATCACCGACGAGTGCGCCAAAAATAGCCGCCGCCAGTGTTGGCACGAGGCCGAGGCTTCCGGACGGAACGAGGGCGCTGAGGGCGATAACAACGGTCGATCCCGGAATCAGCGACCCGAGAATGGGGACGGCCTCCAGGAGCGCAGCGAGAAAGATTGCAGCATAAGCCAGCCCCGGATGGAGTGACACAAAGCCTATCAATTGATGGAGGGATGAGGTCACCTGATGTCCGGTACGCGCGATTTTGAGCGAATCCAGCATAGTGGCAAAGCCGGTGCAAACCGGCGATGATCGCGCTGCCGAATCCCACGCGTTCCCCGTTCATCGCAGGGCAGACCTACCAAAGCTGCGAAAACTACCTATCTCAATGAAAATACAATGGAACTTTCATCGTGGGGTGGGCTTCTTCCGCTCGCATCTGTCTGCTAGGTTGAAGGACGCACCCCACCCGCAGCAAGCACGACTGGTTTCGGGAGCATCCGGGACCACGGAGGATTGATGAGCGCCGCCACGACTCTATCCCAGGAACCCACGAACCTTCCCGACATGAAAGTGTCGGTTCGTCAGGTCTTCGGCATCGACAGTGATCTTGAAGTTCCCGCCTATTCGAACGGCGACCCTCATGTGCCGGATGTCGATTCGGATTACCGTTTCGACCGCGCCACCACGCTGGCGATCCTTGCGGGCTTTTCCAGGAATCGCCGCGTCATGGTCACCGGTTTCCACGGCACCGGCAAGTCGACCCATATCGAGCAGGTCGCGGCCCGCCTGAACTGGCCTTGCGTGCGCGTCAATCTCGACAGCCATATCAGCCGTATCGATCTCGTCGGTAAGGACTCCATCGTCGTACGCGACGGTAAGCAGGTCACCGAATTCCGTGACGGCATCCTGCCTTGGGCGCTTCAGCACAATGTCGCGCTGGTGTTTGACGAATACGACGCCGGCCGTCCGGATGTGATGTTCGTGATCCAGCGCGTGTTGGAAGTGTCGGGCCGTCTGACGCTGCTCGATCAGAACAAGGTGATCAAGCCGCATCCGGCATTCCGCCTGTTCGCCACCGCCAACACCATCGGCCTGGGCGATACGTCGGGCCTCTATCACGGCACCCAGCAGATCAACCAGGGTCAGATGGATCGCTGGTCGATCGTGACCACGCTGAACTATCTGCCGCACGACAACGAAGTCGAGATCGTGCTGGCGAAAGCCAAGCACTATCAGACCGACGCAGGCCGTGACATCGTCAACAAGATGGTTCGTCTCGCGGATCTGACGCGCAATGCGTTCGCCAATGGCGATCTCTCCACGGTGATGTCGCCGCGTACCGTCATCACCTGGGCCGAGAATGCCGAAATCTTCGGCGACATCGGTTTTGCGTTTCGCGTCACCTTCCTGAACAAGTGCGATGAGCTTGAGCGTCCGCTGGTGGCTGAGTTCTATCAGCGTTGCTTCAATGCAGAGCTGCCGGAATCGTCGGTGAACGTCGCGCTAAGCTAATCACTTCTCCCCTCCCTCAGGGAGGGAGAACACGACTGCACCTCTCCCCGCCTGCGGGGAGAGGTCGGCAAGCGAAGCGAGCCGGGTGAGGGGCTTCGCAATCCGCAAGTTTTTCAATGACCCCTCACCCCAACCCTCTCCCCGCGAGCGGGGAGAGGGAGCAGGCATTCATGAGCACGTCCAACATCAAGTTCAGGGCCGGGTCGAAGGAATCTCCGACGGAGCCGTTCAAGCGCGCGGTGACGTCTGCCTTGCGGGCGATTGCAAAGCAGCCTGAGCTTGAAGTGACGTTCGCGGCCGAGCGTCCGGGCCTCTCGCCCGGCAAGGCGCGGTTGCCTGAACCTGCCCGCAAATTGACTCGCAAGGAGGCGGCCATTGTGCGCGGCCACGCCGACTCCATCGCGCTGAGAATCGCTTGTCACGATCCAAAGGTGCATCGCAAGCTGGTGCCGGGGAATCCGCAGGCGCGCGGTGTGTTCGATGCTGTCGAGCAGGCCCGTGTCGAGGCGATCGGCGCCAAGCGCATGAGCGGCGTCGCCAAGAACCTCACTGCGATGCTCGATGATCATTTTCATCGCGGCAAGTACGACGAAATCACCGATCGCGCCGATGCTCCGCTCGCCGACGCGCTGGCGATGTTGGTGCGTGAGCGCCTCACTGGCATGGCGCCGCCGCAGGCGGCCCGCAAGATGGTCGACCTCTGGCGGCCCGTGCTGGAAGACAAGATTGGCCCACGTCTCGACCGCCTGAAGGAATTCACCGAGGATCAGTCACGCTTTGGCGACGTGGTCCATGATCTGCTGGATGCGCTTGAGCTTGGCGATGAAAGTAACGCCGATCAGGATCAGGACGACGATCAGGACGAGAATCGCGAGGGCGAGAAGGATCAGTCCGGCGCGGACGGCTCGCCCGACAGCGAATCGGCCGAAGAGATGAGCGCCGACCAGTCGCAATCCTCTACTGAAGAGATGTCCGAGAATGCGATGGAAAGTGCGCAAGCCTCGGCCAGCGACGCATTCGACGATAATGAGATGGGCGAGGACGAGACGCCGGGCGAGGCGCATCGTCCGCCGGGCCGCGGCGGCAATGAACCGCGCGGGCCGGAATATCACGCCTTCGCGCCGAAGTTCGACGAGGTCGTCTCCGCGGAAGATCTTTGCGAGCACGACGAACTGGAGCGTCTGCGCAGCTATCTCGACAAGCAGCTTGCGCATTTGCAGCACATCGTGGCGCGCCTCGCCAACCGGCTGCAGCGCAAATTGATGGCGCAGCAGAACCGCGCGTGGGATTTCGATCTCGAGGAAGGCATTCTCGATCCCGCGCGGCTGTCGCGCGTGGTCACCGATCCGTTCCATCCATTGTCCTTCATGCATGAGAAGGAGGCGACCTTCCGCGATACGGTGGTGACGCTGCTGCTCGACAATTCCGGCTCGATGCGCGGGCGGCCCATTACCGTGGCCGCGACCTGCGCGGATATTCTGGCGCGCACGCTGGAGCGTTGTGGCGTCAAGGTCGAGATTCTCGGCTTCACGACGCGCGCCTGGAAGGGCGGTCAGTCGCGCGAGGCGTGGCTGGCAGCGGGCAAGCCCGCCAATCCGGGCCGCCTCAACGATCTGCGCCATATCATCTACAAGTCGGCGGATGCGCCATGGCGGCGCGCGCGCAAGAATCTCGGCCTGATGATGCGCGAAGGTTTGCTGAAGGAAAATATCGACGGCGAGGCACTCGACTGGGCGCACAAGCGCCTGCTTGGCCGGTCCGAGCAACGCAAGATCCTGATGATGATTTCGGATGGTGCGCCGGTGGACGACTCAACGTTGTCGGTCAATCCGGGCAATTATCTCGAGCGGCATCTGCGCCACATCATTGAGGAAATCGAAACCCGCTCGCCAGTCGAACTGATCGCTATCGGCATCGGCCATGATGTGACGCGCTACTATCGCCGGGCAGTCACGATTGTGGATGCGGAAGAGCTTGGCGGTGCGATCACCGAAAAGCTGGCGGAGCTTTTCACTGAAACGCATACCGAGGCTCCGACGCCTCGCCGCCGTAGACTGCACTCTTAAACCATGACGTCCGGGATCAGCCGCCGGCGGCTTCTGCAGGGCGCGGCGGCGGCGTTGCCGGTCGGCGTCGCTGGTTTAGGTGCAAGTCCCACGGCTGCGCAGACGGCGCCGTCCGTTGTGGATGTCAAAGCGCGCTCGATCGGGTCGTTCGATCCGCGCGACTCCAGTCACGTTCGTTATGGGGCGCTGGAATTCCGCAGCGGACTCGTTCTCACGTCATCCTTTCGTGGCTTTGGCGGCCTGTCAGGATTGCGGCTCGACAAGAAGGGCGAGCAGTTCATCGCGATCAGCGACAAGGGAAACTGGTTCACCGGGCGCATCGCTTATCGCGGCAAGCAGCTCGCAGGACTCTCCGATGTGAAATCGGCGCCCATGCTGGACAGCGATGGAAAGAAAATAACATCACGCGGTTGGTTCGACAGCGAGGCCCTCGCGCTCGATGGCTCCCATGTTTACGTCGGCTTCGAACGGGTCAATCAGATCGTGCGCTTCGATTTCGCCAAGGGCGGGATTCGTTCACGCGGCGAAGCGCTGCCGCTGCCGCCCGAGATCGGCAAGCTCCCGTTCAACAAGGGGCTTGAGGCGCTGGTGTTCGTGCCGAAAGGCCAGCCGCTTGCTGGCACATTGATCGCCATATCCGAACGCGGTCTCGATCCGGCGGGGAACATCCTGTGCTTCTTGATCGGTGGCCCGTCCCCGGGTCAGTTCACCGCCAGGCGCACCAACAATTTCGACATCAGCGATGCGGTGCTGCTGCCGTCCGGCGATCTGTTGCTGCTGGAGCGGAAATTCTCGCTGCTGGAGGGCGTCGGCATCCGTATCCGCCGGATTCCGGGCGCGTCCATTGCGCGCGATGCGGTGATCGACGGACCCGCGATTTTCGATGTCGATCTCGGCTATGAGATCGACAACATGGAAGGCATCGACGTGCATGTGACGCCGGAGGGTGAGACCGTGCTGACGATGGTATCCGACGATAATTTTTCGATGATTCAGCGCACACTTCTGCTGCAGTTCACGCTGGTCGATCCGTAAAAAAAAGCCGGGCGCGAGCCCGGCTTTTTCAAAAAAACGATGCGGATCGGACGATCAGCTTGCAGCAGCAAGCTTCTTCTTTTCGATCTGCCGCTTCAACTCGACGGCCTTCGGCGACAGGGTGTCAGCCTTGGCCTTGAGCAGAAACGCGTCGAGACCGCCGTTGTGGTCGACCGACTTCAGCGCATTGGTCGACACGCGCAGGCGCACGTTGCGGCCCAGCGTTTCCGAGATCAGCGTCACGTTGCACAGGTTCGGCAGGAACCGGCGCTTGGTCTTGTGGTTCGAGTGGCTGACCTTGTGGCCAACCTGAGGGCCCTTGGCCGTCAATTCGCAGCGCCGAGACATGGCGAGAAATCCTTGTGTCGCCCCGGACCGCCATGAGGGGTCGCGTGGGGGTTTAAAACCGTCCATTTCAGGAACGGCGGAGCTATAAGGGGCTAGCGGCCCAGCGTCAAGGTTGAGAGGCGATTTCAGTCCCTTATCTGCAGGGTGCGGTTGCGAGCCACAACTGCGAAAATGACAATTTTCCCCGTCAAACCAGTGGCTTCCCAACATATAATCGACGTATTCCCTGCTCAGACAGGCATGACAGGCTTTCGATCATGACTTTCGCGGCCTATGCGGGGTAAATCTTCCTGCCGACGCCGTGCCCGGTGACACCGGTCAATTGCCGGTCATTGCGCAACAGGATTCTCGTCGGTGGATATGCCCCGGTTCCCGAAAATAGCTCTCAAAAGTGTCGCCATGGCCCCTTTTGGGCTTTGCCTGGCCGTCTGCGCTGCTCTGGGGGTGACTACAGGGACGGCGAGCGCCCAGGGCCGGCTCGATGCCAAATACGAAGCATCGCTGGCGGGGCTGCCGATCGGTAAGGGCGCCTGGATCGTGGATATTGCCGACGATCAGTATTCAGCCGCCGTCAGCGCGGCGACCACAGGTCTGATGAAATCCATCGGCGGTGGCAACGGCACCGGAACTGCGCAGGGCCGCATCACGGCGGGCCAGTTTGCGCCGCTGAACTATGTGTCGACCATCAACTATGGGAAAAAGGCCGAGATCATCCGGATCAATCTTGGCGGCGGCAATGTGAAAGATTCGGTCATCGAGCCGCAGCCCCCGGAAACGCCTGGCCGTATTCCCGTGACCGATGCCCATCGCCGCAATGTCCTTGATCCGATGACGGGCGCGCTGGTGAAAGTCGCGGGCACCGGCGACCCGGTTGGTCCGGAGGCTTGCCGCAAAACGCTGCCGGTGTTCGATGGCCGGATGCGCTACGACCTGAAACTCGAATACAAGCGCATGGATGCGGTGAAAGCCGCGAAGGGTTATCAGGGGCCCGTGGTGGTTTGCGCGGTCTATTTCACGCCGATTGCGGGTTACGTTCCGGATCGTGTCTCGATCAAATACGTCGCGGCCCAGCGCAACATGGAGATCTGGTTTGCCCCGATCGCCGGGACGCGGGTGCTCGCGCCCTATAGGATCACCATTCCGACGCCGCTCGGGACCGGCATGATCGAAGCCACGGAATTCGTGTCGGTGCAGAAGACCGCTAAAACCAACTCCACCAACTGAGCGATCCAGGCCCGGCCCGTGCGGTGATCGGACGATTGTCTCCCCATGAATCGGGTTGACTCTTTAGCCAATCCGATTCGACTCCGAATTTAACCAATTGACCCCCGGTGACAGCATGCGAGGCGCAACTTCAAACCCCATCTAGTATTGTTGAACGTGGTGTCGTGCGACATGTTGAGGCTTTCAAGTCAGCCCCACCGCGAGTCAGCGATTCGGGCCTCTTTCGTTCCTTAACCGTTCTGAATCTTAAGTTGCGGCGTGAAAAGCGTCGCATTGTGAGACACTTCCAGAATCCTGCTGCGGCGTCCGCGTCGTGTGCGTCACGCGGACCTTGTGATTATGCCTTTGTCATCTTCTGTCCCGCTGTTTTCCAATGAGCGCGCGCCCGGCGCGGGCGTCACGGCGGTGCTTGGCCCGACCAACACCGGCAAGACGCATCTGGCGATCGAGCGGATGCTGGCGCATTCGTCGGGTATTATCGGTTTGCCGCTGCGCCTTCTGGCGCGCGAGGTCTACAACAAGATTGTTGCTAGGGCCGGCGCCGATGCTGTCGCGCTGATTACTGGCGAGGAGAAGATCAAGCCGTCACGGGCGCGCTATTGGGTGTCCACCGTTGAGGCAATGCCGCGCGATCTCGATGTGTCGTTCCTTGCGGTGGACGAAATCCAGATCGCTGCCGATCTCGAGCGCGGCCATGTCTTCACGGATCGAATTCTGAACCGGCGCGGGCGCGATGAGACGCTGCTGCTTGGCGCGGCAACCATGCGGCCGATTATCGAACGGCTGCTGCCCGGTGCCAACATCGTGACGCGGCCCAGATTGTCGCAGCTTGAATTCGTAGGCGACCGCAAGATTACGCGGCAGCCGCGGCGCACCGCGATTGTCGCGTTTTCCGCCGACGAAGTTTACGCCATCGCCGAACTGATCCGCCGTCAGCACGGCGGCGCTGCGGTGGTGCTGGGGTCGCTGTCGCCACGCACCCGCAATGCCCAAGTGGACATGTTCCAGTCCGGTGACGTCGATTATCTCGTGGCCACCGACGCCGTCGGCATGGGCCTCAATCTCGATGTCGATCATGTGGCGTTCGCATCTGACCGCAAATACGACGGTTACCAGTTCCGCCGCCTGACGCCTGCGGAATTCGCGCAGATCGCCGGGCGCGCCGGACGCGCCACGCGCGACGGCACATTCGGAACCACGGGGCGTTGTGCGCCGTTCGAACCGGAACTGGTCAATGCGCTGCAGAACCACACTTTCGACAGCGTGAAGATGTTGCAGTGGCGGAATGCGCGGCTGGATTTTTCCTCGCTAGGCGCGCTGCAGGTCTCGCTTGCACTGGTGCCGAACCATGAAGGGCTGACGCGTGCGCCGGTCGCCGAAGACATCCGCGTGCTCGATCACGCTGCACGGGATGCGGATGTCCGCGATATGGCGCGGGGGGCCGACGCCGTGGAGCGGCTCTGGGAGGCCTGCCAGATTCCGGACTATCGCAAGCTCTCGCCGGCGGCCCACGCCGAGCTCGTCACCACTTTGTACGGGTTTCTGATGCGCAAAGGCCGGATTCCGGACAACTGGTTCGAGGCTCAGATCGCGCAAACCGACCGTACAGATGGCGATATCGACACATTATCGGCCCGGATCGCCCAGATCCGGACCTGGACATTCGCGGCAAATCGTCCGGACTGGCTGGTCGCCCCCGAGCGATGGCAGGGAATTGCCCGCGTGGTCGAGGATAAATTGTCGGATGCCCTGCATGAACGGCTAACTGAGCGTTTCGTTGATCGCCGGACCAGTGTATTGATGCGGCGCTTGCGGGAAAACACAATGCTGAACACTGAGATTGGAAAGACCGGCGAAGTGATCGTGGAGGGCCATACCATTGGCCGTCTCGACGGATTCATGTTCGCGCCGGAATCGGCCGAGGCGGGATCGGATGCCAAGGCGTTGCAGGCGGCTGCGCTCAAGGCGCTGGCCGGTGAGATCGACGCGCGCGCCGAAAAGCTCTCGAAGGCGCCGGACGATCAGTTTGTTTTGGCTTCCGATGGAACGCTGCGCTGGACCGGCGATGCAGTGGCCAAGCTGGTCGCCGCCGACGATGCGCTGCATCCGCGCATCCGCATCATCGCCGACGAGCGGTTGACCGGCCCCTCGCGGGAAGCCGTACAGAACCGGCTCGATCTCTGGCTCAAGACGTATATCGAAAAAATTCTCGGTCCGATGTTCGAGCTGTCGAAGGCGGAAGACATCACAGGCATCGCGCGTGGCATCGCCTTCCAGTTGATCGAAGCGCTCGGCGTGCTGGAGCGCACGAAGATCGCCGCCGAGATGAAGGATCTCGATCAGCCCTCGCGCGCATCCCTGCGCAAATACGGCGTGCGGTTCGGGGCCTATCATATTTTCTTCCCGGCATTGCTGAAGCCCGCCGCACGCAGCCTCGCGTCGCTTCTGATGGCGCTGAGAAACGACAATACCGACTGGTCGGCGCTGTCCGGGGCGCAACATCTGGCCTCGAGCGGACGTACCTCGTTCCCTGCGGACAAGGCGCTCAATCAGGACACTTACCGCACGCTCGGCTACAAGCTCGCGGGTGAGCGCGCTGTGCGTGTCGATATTCTCGAACGCCTTGCGGATCTCATTCGTCCCGCGCTGTCGTGGCGTCCCGGTACGCTCGGCGAGAAGCCTGCGGGCGCGTTTGATGGCCGCTCGTTCGTGGTGACACAGGCCATGACGTCTCTGACCGGTTCGGCCGGTGAAGATTTCGCGGCGGTGCTGCGTGCGCTTGGCTATCGGATGGAGAAGCGTCCGCCGCTGGTTGAAGCTGCGCCGCCTGCCGCACCGGTAGAAGCGCAGGCGGAGACAGCGGGTGGTGTTGCTGCCGATGCAAATGCGTCTGAAGCGGATGCGATTGAGCCGCAGGACGCCGCGGCAACCGAATCGGTCGCTGACGTTGCCAACGACACTGCGATTGCCGCCGAGAATACCCCGGCAGGAGAAGCTGCCGCGACTGAAACCGCACCTGAATCGCCTGCTGTTGAAACTGTCGCCTCTGAGGCTGCAACCCCCGAAGCAGAAGCCGCGCCTGCGGAGCCTGCTCTTGTGGAAGTCTGGCGCCCTGGCGGGCGTTCGGAGGAGCGTCGCCCGCGTCACGATCGCAGCCGGTACAAGGGACCGGACAAATCTGCTGCGGCGGGTGAGGGTGAAGCCGCCGCCGATGGTGAGAAGCGTGAGCGTCATGGCCGTCATCGCCGGGATCGCAACAACGACAACCGTCGTCCGCGCGGCGATGCACCGGCTGCGAATGCCGGGGAGGGTGCCGCGCAGGCGCGCCCACCGCGTGACGAGAAGGGTGGCCGTCCCCCGCGCGATCACTTCAAGGGTAAGGACCGCAATCAGGATCGCGGCAAGGGGCAGTTCGACAAGCGCGGCCGCGACGGCCGCAGGGATGACCGCAGCGGCGGCTCGCATCGCACTTACGCAAGCAGTGCGACATCGCGCGAGCGCGATCGCCCGGCCGATCCGAACTCGCCGTTTGCCAAACTGGCGGCGCTGAAAGATCAGCTCGCAGGTACCCGCAAGGATTGATTTGGACCGGCAGCGTCTCGACAAGTGGCTGTGGCATGCGCGGGTGGTGAAAACCCGGACCGATGCCGCAGCCCTGGTCGCCAAGGGACGCGTGCGGATCAATGGTGCGCGGCAGACATCCCCCGGCCATGCGGTCAAAGCAGGCGAGGTCCTCACTATCGCGCTCGATAGCCGGGTGCGTATCCTCAAGATCACCGGATTTAGCGAGCGGCGCGGCGATTCCACTGCGGCTCGTGCCATTTACGATGATTTGCAATCATCTCCGGAGTGATTAGCTGCCAGCTATCGCCATGACGGCATCTCTTGCGGCGGCGCACGTCCTGCGCTACGCCAAACCTGAAAATTGAGACGTTCCGGAGCTTTGGATGACTTACGTCGTCACCGAAAATTGCATCAAGTGCAAGTACATGGATTGCGTGGAAGTGTGTCCCGTGGACTGCTTCTACGAGGGCGAGAACATGCTTGTGATCCACCCGGACGAGTGCATCGACTGCGGCGTTTGCGAGCCGGAATGTCCTGCGGACGCGATCAAGCCGGATACTGAGCCGAACCTTGAGAAATGGCTTGAAGTGAATGCCGAGCACGCCAAGTCGTGGCCGAACATCACCCAGAAAAAGGATGCGCCTGACGACGCCAAGGAATTTGATGGTGTCGAAGGTAAGTTCGATAAATATTTTTCTGCCAATCCGGGTTCGGGCGACTGAACCGGCCCTTTTTGCGGCCAGCTTGCGCGCCTGATCGTCCTTCCATGACGCATAAGTTTTAACCCTACTGGCGACGAATGCCGCCGTTGGGGCCGCCGAAGGCGTGCGGCAGCCCATAAATCATTGATTTTTGCGGGAAATGTGCTATTTTAGGCACATTCAAGAGAGCTGAACCCTTTTTTGCCCCGGTTTGGGTTCCGATGGGTTCCCGCGAAACAATTGAACAGGGGCGTGGCGGTTCCACGCATAGGCGCCGTGTCAGACAAATTGCGTCATAAAAAGAACTCTAAAACAAACGACAAGGGTTCCAAGGATAAGGGCACCAAAAAGACGCTTGCGGACACCCGCAGTGCGTCCAAGAAGGATGCTCGCGCATCCGCCACAGTCTCAAAAAACAAAAGAAGCACGATGCCCAGCAAAAAAACTACAAAGACGCCCGCGAAGGCTTCCGCAAAGCCTTCAAAGCCCGTGACCAAGCCCACTGCCAAGACTGCGGCGCCCAAGGCCTCGCCTGCGAAATCTCCCGTTGCGAAAGCTCCGGTTGCCAAGGCCCCCCCTGTTAAGGCCCCGGTGAAGACCGTTGCCGGCAAGCCCGCCGCGAAGCCGGCTGCAGCCGCGCCGCGCATCGAGGAGCCGAAAAAGCCGCTGACTCAGCGCCAGGGCTTCAAGACCAACGAATTCGTGGTGTATCCGGCGCATGGTGTTGGCCAGATTCTTGCGATCGAGGAGCAGGAAATCGCCGGCGCGCGCCTCGAACTTTTTGTCATCAACTTCATCAAGGACAAGATGACGTTGCGGGTGCCGACGGCGAAGGTCGCCAATGTCGGCATGCGCAAGCTGTCGGATCCCGCGCTGGTCAAGCGCGCGCTCGAAACCCTCAAGGGCCGTGCTCGCATCAAGCGCACCATGTGGTCGCGCCGCGCGCAGGAATACGAAGCGAAGATCAATTCGGGCGACATCGTCGCAATTGCCGAAGTGGTGCGTGATCTGTTCCGCTCCGAATCGCAGCCCGAGCAGTCCTACAGCGAGCGTCAGCTCTATGAAGCGGCGCTCGATCGCCTGTCGCGCGAGATCGCCGTCGTTCAGCACGTCACCGAGACCGAAGCGGTCAAGGAGATCGAAGCGAACCTGGCCAAGAGCCCGCGCCGCGGCGCCAAGGCTGAGGCCGAGGCGGGAGCCGACGCTGTCGCGGACGATGAGTCCGATGATGGTGATGACGGCGACGATTCGGTGTCGGCCGACGAAGCCGCCTGATTGCCTCACGTTTGAAAACTAGAAAAGCCCGGCTGTTGAGCCGGGCTTTTTGTTTGGGTCGCTTTGAGGTTCGCCAGAAACGGCCGTTCAGTCCACCACGATTTTCAAGCGCTCGCGCGGTTTGATCGTCGCACGCGAGTCGAGGCCGTTGAGGACACGAAATCGGTCGACAGCTCGATCAACGCCCTGCATCCGCTGCGCCAGCGTTTCGACCGTATCGCCCGGTTGCGCGGTCACGACCTTGATCCGCAGCGGGCGGGCTGCCTGGATCTCTGCCAGTGTCAGGCGGCGGAAGGAATTCACCGTGTCGCGGAAGCTGCGATCACTCTCGTTGGTTTTCTTCTTCGCTGCAAAAATGAAGCGATAGACATCGGTGCCGAAGCGCAGGGCATAGATTCGGAATTGCCACTGGTCGCCGGCGGCGGTGGCCGTCGCGGACGGGAAGCCGTTGATGCTGATGTCTTCTGTGGACGCCTTGTCGACATTCTCCATCCATCCGGAATTGAGATAGTCGCCGAGAGTCTGTTCGGCGGGAACACGCACCACATCGAAGCGCATTGCCTGTGTGCCGCCTTCGCGCACGCCGACCACGGCCTGCGCGGTGTTCTCAAGCACGAAGCCTTCCGGCACCTGGAAGGTGAAGCCGAGTTTGGGATGCAGGAAACGTCGTCCGCGGACGAAACCTTCGCTTGGGTCTTCACCGTAAACCAGGCCGTCGATAGCAGAGAGATACGCGTCGCGATCGCGTTCGCCGCCTTCCGGCGACGAGAACTGGCGCGCGCTGGCTTGCGCGTTCTGCACCCGCTCCGGTGTGGCCGGATGCGATGATAGGAAATCCAGCGAGCGCGGATCGGCGGGCGCGCGGCCTGCTTTCAGCGCAGCGTTGCGCTCCATGGCGGTGAGAAAGCGTGATGCGCCGAACGGATCGAATTTTGCGCGCGCGGCGATGCCGACGCCGATCCCATCGGCCTCGAACTCCTGCGCCCGCGAAAAGCTCGCCATCGTCAGCTTTGTTTTCGCCAGCGCCAGAGCATTCATGTCGGCGTCATTACCCATATCGGCGACAACACGGGTGACGACCGCGGCCTGCTTGGCCTGATCCTCCCGGATCGCGGCATGCTTGGCGAGGACGTGTGCCATCTCATGGGCGAGTACCGACGACAGTTCGGATGTGTCGCTGGCAAGCGCGATCAGTCCGCGCGTGACATAAAGCTGTCCGGTGGGAAGAGCGAAGGCGTTCACCGCGCCGGAATTCAGGATCGTCACTTTATAGGCGAGATCGGGCCGCTCGGACGCCGCGACAAGACGATCGACCGTCTTGGTGATCAGAGCTTCCAGCCGCGGGTCGTCATAGGAGCCGCCATAGGACGACAGGATGCGGCTGTGCTCGCGCTCGGTGGCAGGTGTTTGGGCCGCAGGCTTGTTCGGTTTAACCGGCACGAAGCCGGGGCTGGAGGCAGTCTGGAACCGGCCGAGGTCGCCGCAGGCACCGAGCGACAAGGACGCACAAAGAACCGCTGCCGCGACAACGCGGCGCGATTTCTTCGGGTCTTTCTGGCTCGCAAATGCTGCCACGCCTCTATTCGCCCTCTTCTTCAGGCACCGTTGCCGTTGTTGCCAAGCCTTCACCCGGCCTGGCCGCGCCAATTATCTCGATCTGTCCGGCTTGCGTGACCTCAATCCTCGGTCCGCGTCCCGGGCCGTCGCGCGTCTCGATCCAGCCGCGGACCAGAATCCTTTTGTCTTTCAGAGACTTAAGGTCAATCCCGGTCGCCTCGACCGAGGCCATCATGCGCCTTGAAATAGTCACGGCAAAGTCCCGTGTCCATCGGCGTCCGAAATTGACATAAAATGTCGCGCCAGCAAGCCTCGCCGACGAAACCGTCCCTTCCACCACGGTAAAGCGTCCCCGTCTGGACAAAATATCGTCGGCGCTTTTCGCGTTTTTTAAGGCAGCCGAACCAGCCCAAATGCCGCGCCTTGCGCTGCGCGCAATCGCCTCTGCGGCCAACAGCGCGCGGGAACACGGTTGGTCGCGGACGCTCGACGAGGCAAAGGCGTCGCCCCGGTTGAGCAGGTCGAACTGGACCGGCCTGTCTGTTCCTTCCAGGGTGACGAAGGCGGGCTGGCGCCCGTATCGATCCGGAGTGTCGTCAGGACCCCGCAGCGTGACGGCGCGGCCCCCGATCAGCCCGGCGAGCGCGTCCTTGCTGCGCGCGGTTGCATCGTCCGCAATCTCGATGCCGGAGAGACGCACATCGCGGCCGTCAGCAAGGCGAATTGTCCTGGCATCAAGGACGCTGCTGACATGGCCTTCGCCCTGAACTGTGAACTCACATGCGGCGTAAAGTGTCTTGCTGCCGCTCGCGATCAGCAGCAGTGCGCAGCAGGCGGTCATCGAGATGCGGCGATCCATCATTGCGTTGTCAGTTCATGCGAAGCGCCGAGGGATACGTTCTGAAATCAGTTTCGACATGCGGAATGTGTTGCCCGTTGCCAGTGTGAGTCAAGGACCGTCATGCGGCGCTCCCGGTTGCTTGCTGCCGCTGCAAGGTTGCGCCATGATGAAATCAATGAAAGATGCCGCCGCCGAAGTTCGGCATCGATTATGGGAGAACTATGTTGAAGAAAATTCTCGCGACCCTTCTGTCATCCGCCGTTGTGCTGGGTTCAGGCGCTGCCATGGCGCAAGGCAAGCCGCCGCTGAAGCTCGGGGCCATTCTGGATATGTCGGGCCTCTATGCGGATATCACCGGCACCGGCAGTGAAACCGCTGCGAAGATGGCTGCGGAGGATTTCGGCGGTGAAGTGCTCGGCCGCAAGATCGAGATCATCGCAGCGGATCATCTGAACAAGGCGGATCTGTCATCGAGCATCGCGCGTGACATGTTCGACAATCAGGGTGTTGAAGCGATCGTCGACGTCGCGGCATCTGCGACGGCGCTTGCCGCGAACGAGATCGCCAAAGCGCGCAACAAGATCATCATGTTCAATGGTCCGGGCTCCATCCGGCTGACGAACGAGGCATGTGGTCCCTACACGGTCCATTATGTGTTCGATACATTCGGACAGGCGAATTCGACGGGCCTCGCCGCCGTGAAGGCAGGACTCGATACATGGTTCTTCCTGCAGGCCGATTATGCGTTCGGGCAGGATCTTGAAAAGGACACGTCCGCGGTCGTGACCAAGATGGGCGGCAAGGTGCTTGGCACCGTCAAGCATCCGCTCAACACGTCGGACTTCTCATCGTTCCTGCTGCAGGCGCAGAGCTCAAAAGCGAAAGTCATCGGCCTTGCCAATGCGGGTGGCGATACGATCAACGCCATCAAGCAGGGCGCGGAGTTCGGCCTGATGAAGGGCGGACAGAAAATGTCGCCGCTCCTGGCCTTCATCACCGATATCGACAGCATCGGACTTGAGACTGCGCAGGGCCTCGTGCTTGCCGAAGCCTGGTACTGGGATCTGAACGACGACACCCGCGCCTTCACCAAGCGCTTCCAGGAACGGGTCAAGCGCGTGCCCACCTCCGCGCAAGCCGGCGTTTATTCCTCGGTGCTTCATTATCTGAAGGCCGTGAAGGAAGCTGGTACGACGGACTCGGCTGCCGTGATGAAGATCATGAAGTCGACTCCGATCAACGACATGTTCGCCAAGGGTGGCAAGATTCGCGAGGACGGACGCATGGTCCACGACATGTATCTGTTCGAGGTGAAGAAGCCGTCGGAATCGAAGGCGCGCTGGGACGACTACAAGCTGCTCGCCACCATTCCAGGCGATCAGGCCTTCCAGTCGCTCGACGCGTCGCGCTGCGCGTTCATCAAGAAGTAAGCCAGTCACAGGTGCCGGCCTCGGCCGGCGCCTGTGCCCTGTTCAGCACGGGAAATTCTCATGAGCGGTACTGTTCTGCAAAGCCTCGACAGCGGTCTTCTGACTCTCACCATGAACAGGCCCGACCGCCGTAACGCGATCAATGCGGAGATGTCGGCGGATCTCATCGAGGCGGTGCGGCGGGCAGCGGACGATACCGAAGTGCGTGCGGTGCTGCTGCGGGGCGCCAACGGCACATTCTGTGTCGGCGGCGACGTCAAGTCGATGGCCGAGAACAAGTCTGAACTCACCTATGAGACAAAGCGCGCCAATCTGCGCAAGGGCATGGAAATTTCGCGGCTGCTGCATGAATTGCCGAAACCCGTGGTGGCGCAGATCGACGGCGCGGCTGCAGGTGCTGGTCTGTCGATCGCCCTGTCCTGCGATCTGCGTGTCGCGGGCGCTTCCGCCAAGATCACGACGGCCTTCGCCAAGGTGGGATTCTCCGGAGACTATGGCGGCACGTATTTCCTGACGCAGATGCTTGGCAGTGCCAAGGCGCGGGAGCTTTATCTGCTGTCTCCGGTCCTCACAGCGCAGGAAGCGCTTGCGCTGGGAATGGTCACCAAGGTTGTCCCGGACGATCAGGTCGCGGCGGCCGCGACCGAGCTTGCCATGTCGCTGGCGCAAGGCCCAACCGTGACGCTGGGCTACATCAAACGCAATATCAACAATGCCGAGCACCTGTCGCTCGAAGCCTGCTTCGACGCTGAAGCGGCGCATCACACCCGCTGCGGCGAAACCGCCGACCATCGCGAGGCTGCGAAAGCCTTTATGGAAAAGCGCAAGGCGGTGTTCAAGGGACACTAGGGCCGCGAAGAATTCTCTGTCAAAGAACAAGAGCGACCAAGGAGCGCCTCCATGACTGGCACCACACGTATGCGGCAAGTTTGTCTGGTCGCACCGCGTTTGGAGCCGGTGGTCGGCCATATCGCCGCGATCATGGGGCTGACGGTCTGCCATCGCGATCCGAATGTCGCGCGTTACGGCCTCGAAAACGCGCTGCTGCCGGTCGATGACATTTTGCTTGAAGTTGTCGCACCGTTTCGCGAGGGCACGTCTGCCGGGCGTTTCATTGACAAGACCGGCGGGCGCGGCGGCTACATGGCAATCCTGTCCTGCGCCGATCCGCGCGAGCGGCAAAAGAATGCCGAGGCCTTGGGTGTGCGGACCTCACATGTGATCGACCGCCCGCCTTATCTCGGCGTGCAGCTTCATCCGCGCGATTGCCGTGCGGCCTTCATCGAATTCAACCACACCGCAAACAGCGGCAACATGCGCGGTCCTTATCCGCCGGCGGGGCCTGACTGGCACAAGGCGATCCGCGATGATGTGACTCTGGCGTTGACGGGTGTCACGCTCACCAGTCCCGATCCGCAAGGGCTTTCGAGCCACTGGGGCCGTATCATCGGCGTTCCTGCCGCCGGGACTGAAGTCGATCTGGGCAACTGCAGGATCAATGTGGTCGAAGGTGAGAGTGAGATCATGAGCGGCCTCACCTTTCGCGTGCGTGATCCCGCCGCTGTTCTGCGCGCAGCGCAGACGCGCGGGCACGCTGTGACAGCCGACACGTTTGTTCTCGGTGGTGTCGATTTCCGCATCACGGCCTGAATGCATATGCCGCAACATCCGCTGGACACGTTCTTTGCGCCGAACAGCATCGCCATCATCGGCGCATCGCGAGACGAGAAGAAAATCCCCGGCCTGCTGTTGACCTTCCTGCGCAGGAATGGATTTTCCGGCGCCATTTTTCCGGTCAATCCGTCGTACGAGAACATCGGTGATCTGCTTTGCTATCCATCGATTGGTGCGATCGGAAAGCCTGTCGATCTGGCCATCGTCATCATTCCCGCACGCGCGGTGCTTGGTGCGCTGCAGGACTGTGCGGCAGCGGGCGTGAAGAACGCGATCATCATTTCCTCAGGCTTTGCAGAGGAGGGTGGCGAGAGCGCGGACATGCAGGCGGAGATTGCGGAGCTCGCCAAGCGCACCGGCATGCGCATCTCCGGGCCGAATGCGGAAGGCTTTTACAACGAGCCGCGGCGGATCGCCGCGACATTCAGCCCGACGGTTGACGTTAAACCGGATTCGCCGAGATTACTGGCAACACCGCGCCGGGTCGGCATCATCGCCCAGAGCGGCGGCATCGGCTTTGCGATCTATAATCGTGCAAAAGCGATGGGCGTTGCCGTTAGCAATGTCATCAGCACCGGGAATGAATCCGATCTCGCGGCCGGTGAATTCCTCGATTACATGGCGCAGGACGCGAATACCGACGTCATTCTGATGTTCATTGAGGGCATTCGCGATCCGCAGATGTTCGTGGCTGCCGCGCAGCGCGCCGCGGAAAGCGGCAAGCCGGTGATCGTGACCAAGGTGGGTCGTTCCGGCGCGGGCGAACGTGCTGCGGCGTCTCATACGGCCAGTATGGCTGGATGGACGGCGGCCTATGACGCGGTGTTTGCGAAGTATGGATTTATTGTCTCGCACGATCTGGATGAGGCGGTGGCCATTGCGGCGGCATTCGCCAGTGCGCCGCTGCCGCGCGGGGAGCGGGTTGCGATTGTGACCGTGTCCGGCGGGGCCGGCGCGTGGATGGCGGATACGCTCGCGGCGGAAGGCTTGCAGGTCCCGGAGCTTTCAGATGGGTTGCAGGCGCAGGTGCGTGCGCTGATCCCGTCCTATGGCTCGCCGCGCAACCCTGTCGATATTACCGCGCAGGCGGTCCACAGCGGTGGACTGCAGAAAATTGTGGAGCTGCTTGATCGATCTTCTGACGTCGATGTCATCGTTGTCGTGGTCTCACTTTCCAGTGAGGCACGCATTCCGGTGAAGCGTGACGAAATCAAACCGCTGATCGATCGGCAGATAAAGCCGATCCTGTTCTTCACTTACACGTTGCCTTCGCAGTTCGCGCGAACCGAGTTGGCGGCGTCCGGGATCGCGGTGTTTTCGGGCATTGCGGCATTCGGCCGGGCCGTCAGCCGCCTTGTCAGCCGAAGCCGCTTCATGCCTGTGAAGTCTCTTGCATTTGAGATGCTAAGGTTGACGCTTCCGGCAGGAGCTGTGCCTGAAAAACTTTCCGAATACGAAAGCAAGATGCTGTTGCGCGAGGGCGGCATTTCCGTGCCGGAAGGCCGACTGGTTCGGGATCAGCTTCAACTCGCAGGCGCGTTGTCCGGCATTCCGTTCCCTGTCGCCATGAAGATTCAATCGCGCGACATCCCGCACAAGAGCGAAGCGGGTGGCGTGAAGGTGAATGTTCGCGATCCCGGCGAGGCTGCGGCTGCCTTCGACGGTCTGGTCGCGAATGCTCGCCGGTTCAAGCCGGAGGCCGCTATTGATGGCGTGCTTGTGGAGCCAATGGCAGCACCGGGCGTGGAAATGATTATCGGCACCGTGAATGACAGCACGTTCGGTCCCATCGTCATGGCTGGGCTGGGTGGTGTCGCGACCGAGTTATTCAAGGACGTGGTGTATCGGCCTGCGCCGGTCGATGTTGCGGAAGCCGCAACCATGATCGGTGAGCTGAAGTCGGCAGCCCTTTTGAACGGATTTCGCGGAGCGCCGAAGGCCGACACGGCGGCGCTGGCCGCATTGATCGCGCGCCTTTCGCAATTGGCTGTGGCACTCGAGGATCGTGTATCGGAAATCGAGATCAATCCCGTCCGAGTTCACGAGGAGGGGGCGGGCATTACCATTGTCGATGCATTGGTCGTTGGACGGACCGCGCAGCCGCACTGATGCAGGATAACGGGCAGGCGCGCCGCGCATCTGCCATTCCTGCACAGCAAGAATTGGAAAATCGCTGTTGCGCCGGGACAATGACCGTTAGATTACGCGCAATATCAGCTTGCAAAAAAAGGATAAGAGATGGCCAAGGAAGGATCGGCGGACGGGTTGTCGGTAATTGTCACGGGCTCTGCATCGGGTCTTGGAGCTGCATCTGCGCTGTTGCTGGCGAAGCAGGGCGCGCGCCTCGTCGTCAACTACTCATCCAGTCAAAAAGAGGCTGAACAAACCGCCGACGAGTGCCGGAGCGCCGGTGCCGAAGTGGTTGTGGTCCAAGGGGACGTGGCGCGCGACGAAGACTGCAAGAAGATCGTGGCCGCTGCGGCGCCGTGGGGCCGGCTCGATGGTCTGATCAATAATGCGGGCACGACAAAGCACGTCGAACACGCCAATCTTGACGGCCTGTCGGCGGAGGACTTCCAACGCATTTACGCGGTCAATACCATTGGGCCGTTCCAGATGGTGCGTGCGGCGCGAGCACTGCTGGAAGCGAGCGCCGGCCAATCCGGTCGCAGTTCTGCGGTTGTGAACATTTCATCGATCGCCGGCATTGCGGGGATCGGATCGTCAGTGGCCTATGCCGCGAGCAAGGGGGCGTTGAATACCGTCACGCTTTCGTTGTCGCGGGCGCTTGCGCCGCTGATCCGTGTCAATGCGGTTTGTCCGGGATACATCGATACGCCATGGTTCACCAAAGGGCGGGGCGTCGAACAGGCTGCGAAAGTCCGTCAGACGGTGGTCGAGCAGACGCCGCTCAAGCTCGCCACGACTGCGCAAGACGTTGCCGAGCTTGTCTGTTTCCTTGCTAGCCCGGCATCGCGCAGCATGACCGGAGAGATCGTGCGCATCGACGCAGGCGTGCATCTGGGGCCGGCACTTCTGCCCAAGAAGGCCTGATGCGGCCTGCCAAAGCACGCCTGACAAGGCGTGGTTAGGCCCAAGACCGCTGTTCGCCTGTTCAGATCTTGTTGCCGGGATCGGAGACGACCCCGCGCGCGACAAGCCTGTTCCAGATGAACAGCACCACCAGCGCGCCGATCGTCGCGGTGATGAATCCGGCGCCCTGGTTCGGGCCATAGTGCCCGATGGCCTGGCCGATGAAGGTCGCGAGGAAAGCACCTGCGATGCCGAGCACGATGGTCAGGATGAAACCTGTCGGATTGTTCGGGCCGGGCGAGAGGAGGCGAGCGAGAAAGCCTGCGACCAGTCCGACGATCAGAATGTAAAGCATTGGCGGTGTCCTTGTGCCTAAATCAAAGAAGTGTTCGCGACCGGCGTGGAGTGCGCAGCTTCACTCCACGCGTCTTCCAGATGCGATCAGATCCAGCGCGAGGCTTCACGCTCGGTCGGCAGGCGGCCGTCGGGTGTGAGCTGATTGATGATGTCCGGCAATTGCTTTGCCAGCCCGGAGAGCAACTCGTCGCGTGACAGCCCGGTTTGCGACGTCAGCGTGTTGATCTGGTCTGCGCCGAGCGCCGAAGCGAGATCGCCGGGGGAAATTTGCTTGTTGGGCCCGGTGCCGACCCACGAGTTCGCTGTTTCGGTGTGGCCCTGATCCTGAAATTGTTTCAGAAGGTCGTTCAGCCCGCCGCTGAGAACGCTGCCTGCGGCCCCGCCCGCCAGCAACCCGCCAAGAGCGCCGCCGAGCGGCCCCTTCATCAGGCCGCCGAGTCCGCCGCCCAGCACATCACCGAGCCCGCCGGTGCTGGCGGTCGTGGTGCCCGGCAACGGCGTTGGTGTCGAAGGTGCCTGTCCTGCAGGAGCCGCGCCCGGCTGGCTTCCGCCGAAATGCTTCACGGCCTTGTAGGCGAGGAGAGCAAGGATCGCCATGGTCATCGGCGACATCCCGCCACCGCTTTCTCCGGGAGCGCTTGGCTCGCTTGGTCCACGAGGTCCATTCTGCATGCCGTTGAGAATATCGAGCAAACCCATTGTCATCTCCTGTCGAGCGCCCCTCTTCGCGAAGAGTAGTGTCTCGTTATGACGGTTACAAGGCGGGGTGGCGGTCGCGCAGCACTTTGGAATCGCGAAAGTTTTAAGCGCTCCGTCGTTCATCTGCGGTTCAGCCGGCAAGCCGACCGCGCAAATCGGGTTGATCCGCGCTCAACGGAAATAGCCGGGGCGCTTAGGCCGTTTTGTAGGATGCGATTTCGATCAGGCTTCCGTCCGGATCGCGACAATAGACGGAATTCAGCGTTCCCCGCGCGCCGTGCCGTTCCACCGGACCTTCTTCAATGGCAATGCCGCAGTTCGTCAGGTGATCGACAACCTGCTGCGGGGTCGATGTTGTCAGAAAGCATAGATCGTCGCTTCCGGCGGCTTCATGGTCGGCCGTGAACCATTCGATTTTCCCGGTCGTAACTGGCCGCAGGTTGATCTTCTGATCTCCGAATACCATTGCGATGCGTTTGGCGTAGCCGCCGCCCGGATCGAAATCCTGCCGAGTCATGCCGAGCGCTTGCGCGTACCAGACAGCTGACCTTTCGGCGTCCGTGACATTGACGACGAGATGATCGAGCGCGGTGACTTTGACAGGCATTGGGCGTCCTTCATTGGTGGGCCGGGCTGGGCTATGAGTTGTCCCGGACTGTGGGTGCATAATATGCCAGCCCCGGCCAGGATGGTTATGAGGCGGGGTGGCGGTCGTGCATCGTGTCTGATATGGAGTTGCGAAAGTTTCAGTCGTTCTTGTCGCGTCGTCTGCGGCAGGAGAACAGACCGGTCCCGTAGCTCAGCCGGATAGAGCGACGGTTTCCTAAACCGTAGGTCGGAAGTTCGAGTCTTCCCGGGATCGCCATCTCGTTTTCGTTTGCAATCATCATCACCGCCAGTCCGCACCGATGCGAACCGGCAGTGATGATGCGAGTTTGTCGCGGCGATCAGTCGAGCTTGACGCCGGCTTCTGTAACCACCTTCTGCCAGCGCACGGTTTCCGCCGCGACCATGGTCGCGAAGGCTGCACCTGTGACATCAGGAACATCGGATCCGTTCTTCTCCCACGCGTCCTTGATCGTTGCCGTCTGCATGGCTTTCTGCAACTCCTTGGTCATGCGTTCGACAATCGCCGGTGGCGTGTTTTTTGGCGCGAAGACACCATACCAGGTCGATACCTCAAATCCCGGGACACCGGCTTCCGCGGCGGTGGGCACATCCGGGAAGCCCGGGACTCGCTTCGGCGCGGCAACAGCAAGCGCGCGCAATTGCCCGCCGCGAATTTGCGGCGCGGACGAGCCGAGTCCGTCGAACACCAGAGGCACATGACCGGCGACAAGATCGGCCATGGCGGGGCCTGCGCCGCGATAAGGCACATGCTGAATTCGTGTCTTTGTCAGAATCTTGAATAGCTCGCCAGCAAGATGATGTGTCGTTCCTGCGCCTGCCGAACCGTAGTTCAGCTTGTCGGGGTTGGCGCGGAGAAAGGTTATGAACTCAGCAAGGGTTTTGGCTTCAACCTTGCCGGGATTGACCACAATCACCTGAGGTGGCCGCGCGATCAGCGCCACCGCGACGAAATCCTTCTGAAGATTGTAGTCGAGATTGGGGTAGATCGCCGGAGCGATGGCGTGATGCGCTGCGCCGACGAAGAAAGTGTAGCCGTCCGGCGCGGCCTTCGACGCCTGAGATGCGCCCACCGTGCCGCCCGCGCCTGCCCGGTTTTCGATTAGCACGCGGGTCCCCAACTGGTTGTCGAGTTGTGCGGCGAGTGGACGCGCGAAGGCATCGGTACCGCCACCGGCGGCGAAGGGCACGACAAATGTAATCGGCTTCTCGGGCCAGTTCTGGGCTTGGGCTTTTCCGCCCGCCAGTGCGCCAGCCATGAGAGCGAGCAAGGCATATCGATGTAATTTCAGAGCCACGTGTATCCTCCCGGATTTATTGCGCCGCTGTCTGCGGTACTTTCTTTGCCGGATATCTCCGGATTGACGATTTTGAACAAAGCCTTGCTGGAAGCGAGGCATCGCGCATAACCCTCATGCATCATCACGGAAGGCGCTACGCGCGGCAACAGGGTTTTTCACTGATTTGCCGTGGGGATGGCGGAAGCTGCTGGGGCATGTGCGTCAGTATGACGAATTATTGACAATATCATACCGTGCATGCGAGTCTGGTCCGCCGGTTCAGATCGACATGCGGGGCATTTTCATTCAACGGTTGAGTTCGAAGCTTCGCGGGTCTGCAGCGAATGGTTGCCGCATGCGGCATCGCGCGTGCGTTCTCCATCGCACGCAACTGGTGGTCGGCATCGCCCTTACCGGCTTGATCGCGACACCACAGGATGTGTGGTCGCAAAGCACCGACATGGCCGCAGAGTCGTCGTTACCGCCAGTCAATGTCGTGACGCCGCGCACGCGGTTGGAGCGTCGCGTCGCGCCGCAGGTCGCCCCCGCGACTGCAAGCTCAAATGCGACGGAGAATGTAACAGAGACACCGGCTGCGTCCGCCAGCGAGAAAAACGTCAGCGGTGAGGAGGTCAATGCGCGGCCGTTTTCCCGGCCCGCCGAAGCACTTGAAGTGGTGCCGGGACTCATCATCACGCAGCACAGCGGCGATGGTAAAGCCAACCAGTATTTTCTGCGCGGGTTCAATCTCGACCACGGAACGGATCTGGCGATCAACGTCGACGGCATGCCGGTTAACATGCGCACTCACGGTCACGGGCAGGGCTATGCCGATCTGAACTTTCTGATTCCGGAATTGATCGGTTCGGTGAACATTCGCAAGGGCCCGTATTTCGCCGACGAAGGCGATTTCTCCTCCGTGGGCGCCGTGCATATCGGGCTGATCGATACGATTCAGAAAACCATGGCGCTTGGTACTGTCGGCAGCTTTGGTTATCGCCGCGGCCTCGGTATCACTTCGGCAAAGATCGGCGACGGTAACCTGTTGGTCGCCGGAGAGGTGAACACCTACAATGGGCCGTGGGACAATCCGGACAAGCTGCGCAAGCTCAACGCAGTGGTGCGCTATACGGAAGGCACCGCAGCCAACGGTTTCTCGCTGACCGGCATGGCTTATGCCAATCGATGGAATTCGACCGACCAGATTCCACTGCGTGCGATCACGTCGGGGCAGGTCGGCCTTTACGGGGCGCTCGACCCGACCGACGGCGGGCGCTCCGATCGTTTTTCGCTGTCGGGCCGATGGGTGCAGAGCGACAAGGACGGATCGTCCAAGATCAATTTTTACGCGATCAAAAGCTCGCTCGACCTCTACAACAATTTCACATTTTTCCTGAACGAGCCTGTCAACGGCGTTGAATACGGTGATCAGTTTCATCAGCGTGATGATCGTGTACTGGCAGGCGTAAATGCGTCGCACACGTTCAATACGATGGTTGCGGGTCTGCCGATGCAGACCGAGATCGGATTCCAGAGCCGCTATGACGACATCAAGGTGGCGCTGTCGAATACTTACCAGCGGCAATTCTGGTCCAGCACCCGCAGCGACAAGGTGAAGGAAGCCAGTGTCGGGGTTTACGTCCAGAACACGGTTCACTGGACCGAATGGATGCGCACGACGCTCGGTTATCGCGGCGATTTCTACAACACAAATGTCAATTCGCTGTTGAGGCCGGCCAACTCCGGCAATGCCAATGCGTCGATCGGCAGCCCCAAAATGAGTCTGGTGTTTGGACCTTTCAACAAGACCGAATTCTTCATCAACGCAGGCGAGGGTTTTCACAGCAACGACGCGCGCGGCGTGACGATCAAGGAATCGCCATCGGACGGGTCTCCGGTCGATGCCTCTCCATTTCTGGTCAGGACGCGCGGCGCCGAGGTTGGTGTCCGCACGAGGATCGTTCCCGGCCTCGATAGCTCGCTCAGTTTGTTTGTGCTGGATTCAGCGTCGGAAATTCTCTTCGTCGGAGACGCCGGGGACACCGAGCCAAGCCGTCCAAGCCGCCGCTACGGCTTCGAATGGAGCAATCACTACAAGCCGGTGTCATGGCTGCAGATCGATGGCGATCTTGCAATGACTCACGCGCGTTTTCGCGGTGATAACTCGGCGCAAGCCGCGGCTTATGCGGAATTGGCAGGATATCCGGAAGCGCAGATTGGTAACGCACCAGGAAACTACATTCCGGGCGCGCCCAACATGATCGCCTCGGCGGGAATCCGGCTTGGCGAGAAGACCGGCTGGTTCGGCGCGCTGCGCTACCGCTATTTCGGGCCGCGCCCGCTGACCGAAGATGGTGCCTTCAGGTCGCCGGGCACGGGGTTGCTCAATGGACAGGTCGGTTATCGTTTCGATAACGGCTGGCGCATCCAGCTCGACGCCTACAATCTCACGGACAGCAAATCCGATCAGATCTCGTATGCTTATGGTTCGCTGCTGAAGACCGACGCCCTGTATACGCAGTGCAGGTCTGGTGCCCCGCTGCCAGCGGCCGTATGCCAAACCGGCGTCATGGATCGCGTGCTGCATCCGGTCGAACCGCTCGCGGTGCGGCTCACGGTAGCGGGCCAGTTCTGACCTATGCAAAGAGTTACTTCAATACAGTTGTAATAGTCCCTAAAGTCGTCCCCGTGACATGAGATCGACAGGCGAATGTTCGGAATTCTAGGTCTTGGTTTCCTGCTCGGAATGCAGCACGCGCTCGAGGCGGACCATATCGCGGCGGTGTCCAGCATCGCGGCGCGGCGCTCGAACGTCCGTGACATTATCAAGCATGGGCTGACCTGGGGGCTGGGTCACACCATCACGCTGTTTGTCTTTGCGGGCGTTGCTATTCTGCTCGGCCGTGTCATCCCCGAACACATCTCGGGCTCGCTGGAAACAGCGGTCGGAATCATGCTGGTCGGGCTCGGCGCGCATGTGCTGTGGCGATTGTGGCGCGATCGCGTGCATTTCCATCAGCATCGGCATCGCGACGGCACCGCGCATCTTCATGTTCACAGCCATGGCGCCGAAGCCGTTCCGCATCAGCGGAGCTCTCATGATCACGAGCATGGTTTCCGGTGGCGCTCGCTATTGGTTGGGCTGATGCACGGCATGGCCGGCTCGGCTGCGCTTCTTGTTCTTGTCGCATCGCAATTCGCGAATCCGCTGCACGCCTTGTTCTATATTCTGCTGTTTGGAATAGGCTCGATGCTGGGGATGGGCGCGTTGTCCGCTGTTATTGCGGTGCCGCTGGCAGCCTCCGCACGATGGCTGACATGGGCCAATCGCGGACTTCAGGCTGTTGTCGGTATCGTCACGATCGCCATCGGTGCAATGACGATCTATTCCACGGCGCTCTCGTAGGGGCGGCGTTCGCGCACGCGGCTTGTCGCGAAAGTCCGCGATGTGCACAGTGTCGGCAAAACAACAGCCGACGAGGAACGCTTGGCCGATCATAGCGAGATTTATGCGATCCGACGCTCGTTCGCTCGGGTCGTTGCGAACAACCAAACTTGATTGCCTACGCCGATGTTGGGTTGGTATAAATCCGGCCGTGCCGCGTGTTCGCCGCGGCTATGCATGACAGGATAAAGCGAAGGCTACTGTAAACCGCATGCACGGCAAGAATATCCATACCGGAAAAAAGACAGCGTTTGTCTTCGCAGGGGGCGGAAGCTTCGGCGCGATTCAGGTCGGCATGATGCAGGCGCTTGCCGCGCACGGCGTGGCCGCTGATCTTGTGGTCGGATCGAGTGTTGGCGCGATGAACGGCGCCTACTACGCAGGCGCGCCAACTCTGGAGGGCGTCAAGAAACTTGCTGAAATCTGGCGCGGACTGACTCGGCAGGATGTGTTTCCGGTCTCGCTGCGCTCGTTCGTGTCATTCCTCTGGCGCCGTGATTTCCTGATCTCCCATGATGGCGTGCGCAAGCTGGTCGAGGATCATCTTCCCTACAGGAAGCTGGAAGAAGCGATCGTTCCGGTTCATATCGTCACCACAGACATCGTGACCGGCGAAACCGTCGTGCTCTCCGACGGCTCCGCAGCCGAAGCGATTGTCGCCAGTACGGCCATTCCGGGCGCGTTTGCGCCGGTCAAGCACAAGAACCGTTTCCTTGCGGATGGCGCGATTTCCAGTAATACCCCGATCCGTGTCGCCATCGACAAGGGCGCGGAACGCCTGATCATCATGCCGACCGGATTTGCCTGTGCCGGCCAGGAGCCGCCGGTCGGAGCCGTGGCGACTGCGTTGCATGCGCTGACGTTGCTCATTGCGCGGCAGATGACGGTCGAACTGCAATATCTTGAATCGACCGTCGAATACTGTGTGGTGCCGCCGCTCTGTCCGCTGGTCGGCTCGCCTTATGACTTCACCCGGACCGACGATCACATCGCGCGAGCCATCAAAAGCACCGAGGACTGGATCGCGGATGGCGGCTTGGAAAAGGGCGGCATTCCGGGCGAGATGCAACCCCATCAGCATTGATCGGTGGGCCGTTGCCATCCGAGGATATTGCTTTGCAGCACGACGCTGGATCAACGCAGGGTATCAATTCTATGCGAGCGATATGACGGGATCACGTCGGGCAGGGCTCGCATGCCAAGTCAGGTGGGTGCCGTCAGTTGATATCAATGAGCCGCCGGTTTGATGTATAATTATGCTGACCGCCGCGGACCGTAGGTCGTCATCGACCTGCGCTCCGAAGGGCGTCACTGTACAGGCCAGCCGCCGGACTTATTGCCGGATTTGCCAGCGAGGTTTTCATGCAAGTTCTTGAGCTGATGTTCTCGCCTCGTTTCATTGTCCTGACGCTATGCATTGCCGTCACCGCGCTTCTGGTCTGCGGCGCGATTTACGATCCCGAAGATATTATTTTGTTTGCGATCCCGATTGCGATTTTCGGCTCGCTGTCGGTGCTGGGTATTCACGACCTGCTTCAGAAAAGCCACGCCGTCCTGCGCAATTATCCGATCTCCGCGCATATTCGATTTTTGCTGGAAGAAATCCGGCCCGAGATGCGGCAATACTTTTTCGAAAGCGAAAAAGACGGCAAGCCCTTTAGCCGAGATACGCGCGCAGTGGTTTATCAGCGCGCCAAGATGGTGCTCGACAAGCGTCCGTTCGGCACGCAGGAAGACGTCTATTCCGAGGGCTATGAATGGATGAACCATTCTGTCGCACCCAAGCCGCCGGCCGACGAACATTTCCGCGTAACCGTTGGTGGTCCCGATTGCAGCAAACCGTATTCCGCATCGGTGTTCAACATTTCCGCGATGAGCTTTGGTGCGCTTAGTCCCAACGCGGTACGCGCGCTGAATGCAGGGGCGAAGAAAGGAAACTTCGCCCATGATACCGGCGAGGGCGGTGTCAGTCCCTACCATCGCGAGAATGGCGGCGACCTGATCTGGGAAATCGGATCAGGTTATTTCGGTTGCCGCAATCCGGACGGCACTTTCAATCCCGACCTGTTTGCCAAAGTGACAAGTGACGATCAGATCAAGATGATCGAGCTGAAAGTCAGCCAAGGCGCAAAGCCCGGCCATGGCGGCGTGTTGCCAGCCGCGAAAGTATCCGAGGAAATCTCGCGCATTCGCGGCGTCGCGATGGGGGAGGATTGCATCTCGCCAGCCTATCACCGCGCGTTCTCAACCCCGATCGAGATGATGCAGTTCATTAGCGAGATGCGGCGATTGTCCGGCGGGAAGCCGGTGGGCTTCAAGCTGTGCATCGGGCATCGCTGGGAGTTTCTGGCGATCTGCAAGGCCATGCTGAAGACCGGTATCTATCCGGATTTCATCGTGGTGGATGGCAAGGAAGGCGGCACCGGCGCAGCGCCGGCTGAATTCATGGATCATCTCGGGATGCCGATGCGCGAGGGCGTCAACTTCGTGCATAACGCGCTGATCGGCATCAATGCGCGCGACCGCATCCGCATCGGTGCCGCGGGTAAGATTGCGACCGGCTTCGATGTTGCGCGTGCCATGGCGCTTGGCGCCGACTGGTGCAATTCGGCGCGGGGCTTCATGTTCGCGCTCGGCTGCATTCAATCGCTCAGCTGCCATACCGACCGCTGTCCGACCGGCGTGACGACACAGGATCTCACGCGCAACCGCGCACTGGTTGTTCCGGACAAGACCACGCGCGTCTACAACTATCACCATGCGACACTTCATGCGCTGGCCGAACTGATCGCAGCATCCGGCCTCAGCCATCCGCAGGAAATCAAGCCGATCCATTTTTCGCATCGCATCTCGGCAACCGAGGTGCTGTCCTTTGCGCGGCTCTATCCCGAGCTTCGTCCCGGCGAGTTGCTCGAAGGCGATAGCGATAATCCGCGCTTCCATGCCTGGGCTTTTGCGCAGGCGGAGTCTTTCGCGCCCCTTGAAGTTGTGCCGCATTCGACCCCAACCGTCGCGGCAGCTGCTGCACACTGAGAGACTAGAACTCCCCGTGCAGGCGGCCCGAGAAGATCGAAACCGGGCCACGATCCCCGTTGTAGGCGGGGTTTGCGATCAACTGGTAATCGGCGGTGAAGGTGAAGGCCTTGTTGAGCGCGAGCGCGTAGTAAGTCTCGAAGATGCGCTCGTTGCCGTAGTTCAGTCGGCCATCGCCGATCAGCAGGCCCTTGCCGCCTGCGGCGAGAAAGTCGCGATGCGCGCCTGACAGGCCGTTGATGGCACCGCCGAGGCCGATTGTATCGGTTGGCCGCCCCCAATAGCTGCCCTTGATCGAAACGCCGCCTGATACACTGCGGTCGACATCGGTGAACGAGAGGATTTCGTTCTGTCCGTCGTTCCAGCTTGCGCGCGCAAAGATACCGACGTCCGTTGCGATCTGTTGTTCGGCGTTGACGTAGAAGCCGTATTTCGTGCGCTCGCGGCGCTCGCCGAGAACAATGTCATTGATGTCGAGGCCGGGATTGATGGCGCTGATGCCGAGCACGTCGCGATAGTTGGCGGTGTTGCCTTTGTTGGCGAATACGCCCACGCGCAGTTTGCCAGGTTGGCTGAAGATGGTGTGGCGTTCCTCGAACTCGACCACGGCGCCGCCGCTCTTGAAGGTGAGCACGTCGCTGTTGGGTGCGGACGGTACCTGGAACAGGCCCGCACGGATCGCCCAGTCCTTGCGGTTGAGTTCGACCACGGCACCGCGCGTGAAGCCCGGCAGATCGGCCGGGAAATCGTAAGCCGCAGAGGCCCACATTGCCCAGTTCATGAAATCGGCGCGCGGATCTTTCGCATAGGAATTGCCGTCGAAGTAATCGCCTACGGCAAAGCGGCCGACCGTCACGGTGATCCGATCGATGTCGCGCTTGCCCGGCAATTGCCCTGCAGCGTCCTCGACATCTTCCTGCCCGCCGCCAAGACCGAAGGTCTGGCGGAAGAAATAACGCTGCGCGCGAAACTTCGGATACTCGCCGCCGCCCTTTTGTGCTTCGCCGTTGGAGAAGCCGGCGAGGCCGAGTGTGCTTCCGATTCCGAAGCCCTGATTGAGTTCAGGGTTGAAATAAAGCTCGCCGCCTTCCCAGAGCCGCCAGCCAAGGACAGCGCCGACAGTCCATGTCTCGCGCGCACGGCCTGCTCCGGGCAGGCTGTTCGGCCCCTGATAGGGGGAGCGGAACGATGGATAGCCTTGCGTGATCAGCGTGGTCTGTCCGTGCACATTCCAGTCGGTCGATTCAGGCAGCGCGAGCGGCTTGATCGCAGCGCCTGTCACCCATGGAGGGGCGTCCCAGAGCCGATAGTTGAGACCGACCTTGACGGTGTGGATTTTCGGGTCGACCGCGACGTCGGGCAGCGGCACATCGCCGAGTCCGTAATTGCGCGTGCCGAGATCGATATAGTTGTATTCGACCTTGCCGCTCCAGTTGCCGCCGAGTGCGATCTCAAGGCCTGTGCCTGCGACCCAGCCCAGATGCACGCGCGACTTGTTGCCGATCACGTTGCCATCGACGTCATTCAGATCGACGCGTGTGCGTCCCCATGCGAGGCCGCCCGTCACGTAGGGCAACAGTGATCCGGTGGCGTAGCCGACGCGGCCGCGCACGGTGCCGAAATAATCGAATGTCGTGTTGAACGGCGCAGGCACCTGCTTGGGGCGATCCAGCGGACTCGTGGCCGACAGGTCGGCCTCGACGCCCAGCACCCATTTATTCGGAAGCTGAAGATTATATCCCGCCTGAGCGCCCCCGATCAGGCCGGTGATGCTGTGTGGCAAGAACACGCCCTGCTGCGGCAGCGGATTGGTGTTCGGTCCGAAGCTGCCGCCGCCATAACCGGTATGTCCGCCAAGATAGAAACCACTCCAGTCGTACATCGGCGCAGCGCGCACGGTTTTGAGTGGCAATGCTGTGTCAGCGGCCTTCGCGGACTCAGCCGCCGCCATTCCGAGCGCCAATCCTGCGACTGCACCTTTCATCAGGAATTTGCGGCGTCGGGTCAAAGTCATGAAACGGCCAGCACACGGAGTCGCATCTGCGGGTTGAGGAACCGGAAAGCGTCGCGCTTTCTGGCATTTGGCGGTATTTGCGACTGGTTCTCAAGGGCTCGTTTGACTTATGAGCAGCCGGCGCGAGGCGGCTGAAAATCGCCGGTGATCCATGGCATTGCTGTGTGACAACCAGACGACACGGCGTGCCTTTAGAGGCGCTTGCGGCGCTGCGCAAGCGCGGCAGCAACAACAAATAAAATGACCCGCCCGGGGGGACAACCGGGCGGGTCCTTGGGTCGGTGCGGCGTGGATGAGGCGCCGCGCCGAACTCAACTTGAACTTCGATCAGTAGCAGCTACGGACACGACCGATGTAGTTGCCGTAGGCGTCGAACTGGCGAACCCAGCCGCAGCGGCGATAGCCGTAATAGTCGTTGGCGTAAGCACCGCTGGCAGCGGCAGCGAACAGGGCGCCTGCGGCGAGGCCGACACCGATACCGACTCCATGGTGATGATGATGAAACTTGCCTGCCTGGGCCTGCTGGGTGCTGGCAGCGATGCCGCCGGTCAGGGTCAAAGCGGCAACTGCGAAAGCGGCAATCTTGGTCTTGATCGACATGAAACTCTCCATCCTTGATTTGGGGCGGGCCGTGTGGACCGCATGCCAATTGGTGGTGAGCTCACGGGATTAGGTTCGAAGATTCTTTTCGAAAAATGGCTGAGACAGAAAATATAATTATTTCAATGTCTTATATCGGCATTATAAAATCTCCGGTCGATTTGCCAGCCGGGCGAGATCGAATTGACTGACATCGTCGAGCAATTCGGCGAACGCGCGCGCGCCGTGATCCAGCAGTGCCTTGCCTTTCTCCGCGCTGGCCAGCGTGGCATCGCCGACCACGCCGAGAGGATTGAGATCCTGCGCGGCCCAGGCAAACGGGGCCGGGCGTCCGGCAGAGAGCCAGCGAAATTCCTTCGTCATTTGTTTTTCAGCGGACTCGAAATTCGCGATCCGGCTTTCTTTCACCTGATGGGGAAAGGCTGCGAGCATGATCGAGGTCTCCACCGCACCGCCGTGAATTCCAAAACGCAATTCGTCTGCCGAGAACATTCCTTCCGGGGCGCCGAAGCGGCTCCAGCTTGTAGAGACAGCGAGCATGTCATGCTTCGCACGTAAATCCTGCGCAATCAGTGACATCGCGGCGCTGTTGCCGCCATGGCTGGTGACGATGACGAGTTTGCGGATGCCGGTCTGCGCCACGGCGTCGCACAGCGTCATCCATTTGCTTAGCGCAACGTCGGTCGCCAGCGTCTGCGTGCCGGGATACGCCACATGCTCGGTTGAAATTCCGACAGGTTCGATGGGCAGGAATGTCACCGGCAGATCATTGGGCAGCGTCGCCCGGACGCGCGCGAGATAGGCCTGCGCAATCAGGACATCGGTTTCGAACGGCAGATGCGGTCCGTGCTGTTCGGTGGCAGCCAGCGGCAGCACGGCGATCCAGCGGGATGCTTCGGCGGCCCCAAGGGACGCTGAGCGGAACGCGGTCCAGTCGCGCTGCGGATTTGTCGTCATCGTGGCGGGTTTCTTTGAACAGGCGTTTCTTTGATCCGATTAGCAGAGTAGTTTGACGGTGCCCATCATGGGCAAATCGCCTCACGGAGTCCAATCATGCCACCCAGCCGGTTGCTGAGCGCAATTGCCATCGTTGCGATTCTGGCGATGGGCAGGGCGGCTCATGCGGAGACCCCGGCTGGGCTCGACAAGGTGTCGTTCGGTACCAACTGGGTCGCGCAGGCCGAACATGGCGGATTCTATCAGGCCGTCGCGGACGGCACTTACGCGCGTTACGGTCTCGACGTCAAAATCGTTCCCGGTGGCCCTAACGTCAACAACCGGATTCAACTGATCGCGGGCAAACTTGATTTCTTCATGAGCGCGAACACGCTGCAATCCTTCGACGCAGTAGCCAACAATGTTCCGGTGATCGCGGTTGCCGCGATCTTTCAGAAGGATCCGCAGGTCTTCCTCGCGCATCCTTCCTCAAAGGTGACGAAGCTGGAAGACCTCAAGCCGCTCACGCTGTTTGTTTCCAAGGAAGGGATGCCGACCTATTTTCAGTGGTTGAAATCCGAATACGGGTTCAGCGAAGACAAGGTGAAGCCGTACACATCCAACGCGCAGCCGTTTTTGGCGGACAAGAACAGCGCCATGCAGGGCTATGTCACGTCTGAGCCGTTCGCGGTGGAGAAGCAGGCAAAGTTCAGGCCGACGGTCATTCTGCTCGCGGACTATGGCTTCAACGCCTATTCGACTCTGATCGAAACGCGGATTGCATTCGCTGAAAAGAAGCCGGATCTGGTGCAGCGCTTTGTCGATGCCTCGATCGTCGGCTGGTACAACTATATCTACGGCAACAACGCTCCCGGCAATGCGCTGATCAAGAAGGCTAACCCGGAGATGACCGACGATCTGCTCGCCTATTCGGTGGACAAGATGAAGGAATACGGCATCGTCGACTCAGGGGATACACTCAAGGATGGAATTGGCGCGATGAGCGACGATCGCATGGCTACCTTTTTCGGCAAGATGGTCCGTGCCGGGGTAACAAGGCGCGACATCGATTATCGCAAGGCCTACACATTGCGGTTCATCAACAAGGCGGTGGGTCTCGACCTGCGGCCGAAAAACTGACGCAGTGGATCGCCCGGCATGTCTGTTCTTGAAGTTGATGGCACGCAGGGCGGATTGCCGGGTGGTTTGGCGGTGTCGCTGCGCGATGTCACCAAAGTCTATGACAACGGCACGGCTGCGCTTGGTCCTCTCGATCTGACGATTCGGACCGGAGAGTTTGTGTCGCTGCTCGGGCCGTCAGGGTGCGGGAAGTCGACGGCCTTGCGCATTATCGCGGGCCTCAGCGATCCGACATCTGGCCATGTCGATGTCAAGGGGCGCAGCGCGCAGGATGGAGCGCGTCACAATATCGGCTTCGTATTTCAGGAGCCGACATTGATGCCGTGGACGACGATGCGCGGCAATGTGCAGCTTCCGCTCGATCTTGCGCATGTCTCGCGCAGCAATGCGCGCGAGCGTGTCGATCAGGCGCTGGCGCAGGTCGGTCTTTTGGAATTCGCCGAGGTTTATCCGCGCGAACTGTCCGGCGGCATGAAGATGCGGGTGTCGCTGGCGCGGGCGCTGGTCACCGATCCCGATATTCTTTTGATGGATGAGCCGTTCGCGGCACTGGATGAGATTACGCGCTTCAAACTGAACAACGATCTGCTGACGCTGTGGCGCAAGCTGCGCAAGACCGTCGTATTCGTTACCCATTCGGTGTTCGAGTCCGTGTATTTGTCGCAACGCGTGCTGCTCATGACGCCGCGTCCGGGCCGGATCGCGCACGATGTTCGCATTCATACGGACGAGCCGCGCGGCGAGGCGTTCCGCACCTCGTCCGAATATGCAGCGTATTGCCGGGACGTTTCTGACAAGCTTGCAAAAGCTGCCCCGGCAGGGGACAGCGCATGATAGGGCGCAAAGAGCCGGACAGGCTTCTGAAATTTGCCCTGCCGCTGGTCGCGCTTGCGGCGGGCGCTGCGGTGTGGGAAGCGGCTGTCCGTATCAACAATCTTCCGGTTTACGTGCTGCCAGCGCCGAGCGTTGTTCTTGCGACGTTAATTCAGGATTGGTCACTGCTATTCGGATCACTGCTGACCACGCTTCTGACCACCGTGCAGGGGTTCATCGCGGCGGCGGTTGGCGGCATTGCGATTGCGGTCTTGTTCAGTCGCTCGAAATGGCTGGAATATGCGCTGCTGCCTTATGCCGTGATCTTGCAGGTGACGCCGGTGATCGCGATCGCGCCGCTGCTGCTGATCTATCTTCCGCAGCATGTGGCTGTGGTGACCTGCGCCTGGATTGTGGCGTTCTTCCCGGTGCTGTCGAATACGACGCTGGGATTGAACTCGGTGGATCGAAATTTGCTCGGCTTGTTCGACCTGTATGGTGCCTCGCGGGCGCAGACGCTCTATCGCCTCAAGCTGCCTTCGGCGTTGCCGCATATTCTCGGCGGCCTGCGCATTGCGGGAGGATTATCCCTGATTGGCGCGGTTGTCGCTGAAATTGCCGCCGGATCGGCCGGGGCAGGATCAGGACTGGCTTACCGCATCGCCGAGGCGGGGTATCGGCTGAACATTCCGCGCATGTTTGCAGCGCTATTGTTGCTCTCAATTGCCGGAATTGTCATCTATGGGGGCCTCTCGCTGGCCTCGTATCTTGTGCTACGACGTTGGCACGAAAGTGCTCTTGGAAAGGATGTCTAATGGCTGCGAACGGGTCTCAGGAAAAGGTCGATGTGCTGATTTACGGTCCGTCAAAGCCGGTGGTCGATAACGGGTTTCCCGCGAACTATGTTCTGCACAAGTTTGAGAACCAGCGCGATCTCGGCCGCATTTCTCCTGACGTTGCAGAGCGCATTCGCGGTATTGCGGTTACGGGCCTGGTACAGGCCGATGCGGCGATGCTGGCGAAGTTTCCGAAGACGGAGATCGTGTCGAGTTTCGGTGTCGGTTACGATCATATCGATTTTAAGTATGCCGCCGGACACAACATCATTGTCACCAACACACCGGATGTGCTGACCGAGGAAGTCGCGGATACCGCGCTCGGCCTTCTGATCGCGACCTTGCGCGAATTTATCAAGGCGGATCGTTATCTGCGCGCCGGTCACTGGAGTACGAGCGGCTTTCCGCTCAGCCCCGGCTCCTTGCGCGATCGCAAGGTTGGCATAGTCGGCATGGGCCGCATCGGGCAGGCCATCGCGCGCCGCCTTGATGCCTCGCTGGTACCGGTGGTCTATCACTCGCGCAATCCCGCCAAGGGCGTCAGCTACAAACACTATCCGAACCTGATCGAGATGGCGAAGGACGTCGATACGCTGATCGCGATTACACCCGGGGGGCCGTCCACCGCAAAGATGATCAACGCCAATGTGCTGAAGGCGCTTGGGCCGCGCGGTGTGTTCATCAACGTCGCGCGCGGCTCGGTGGCGGATGAAGACGCGCTGATTGCCGCGCTCACGGACGGCACCATCATGGCGGCGGGCCTCGACGTATTCGCGAACGAGCCCGAAGTGCCGGATGCCTTGAAGGCGATGCAGAACGTCGTGCTGCTGCCGCATATCGCGTCCGCATCCATCACCACGCGCAACGCGATGGATCAGCTTGTGGTCGACAATCTCAAGCTCTGGTTCGAGGGTAAGGCACCGATGACGCCGATTGCCGAAACGCCGGTGAAGGGGCGCTGACGGTGATACGCGCTGCGATGGACGGACGCCGGAGACCGTGGCTGAGAGGGCGGCTTTACCTGCTTGCCTTGGCGACGATTGTCTTGGGTGCGCCAAACGCCGCGGCGCAGGATGCACGCTCGCTGACGAGTGAAATGGTTGGGCAATGGGAATTGTCGACGGCTGGACGTGACAAGACCTGCGTGGTCACGCTCAAGAACGAGGCGTCGCCGCAAGGGCTGAAACTGGAATTGGAAAAGGGATGCGGAGATTCGCTGCCCTTTGCCAAGGCTATTGCCGCATGGAGCGTCAAAGGCCTTGATCTGGTGCGGTTGCAGGACGCGAAGGGCGAATCGGTGATCGATTTCACCGAGGTCGAGAGTGGAATCTTCGAAGGCCGCCGCGAGGGTGAGGGAATCTATCTTCTGCAGAATCTGGCTGCGGCCCGTGCGTTGTCAAAATCGACGGATCAGTTGATCGGCGACTGGACGATGGTGCGCGGAAGCGGAAAAACGATCTGCGGGTTGACGCTGACCAACACCGAGACGACGCCAGATAATTTCGCAGTGTTCCTCAAGCCGAAGTGCGATCAGGTCGTGACCACTTTTGCGCCGGCACAATGGCGCATCGAGCGCGGCGAATTGCTGCTGCAGTCGGCCAAAGGTGAAATCTGGCGGTTTGAAGCAGATGACAATGCGCAGTGGCGGCGTGTGCCCGACAGCGCCGATCCGTTGCTGCTGACGCGGCAGTAGCCTTCCGGCTACATCAGCCGCAAGCCCTTCAGGCTGGCATGACCATTCTTGCCGACGATGATGTGATCGTGCACCGAAATGCCGAGCGGGCTTGCGATCGACATGATTGATTTCGTCATTTGAACATCGGCCGTCGAGGGCGTCGGATCGCCGGACGGGTGATTATGGATCAGCCAAGGCAGATTTATAATATCATGAAATTGCGCCATTTTTTGCGATTTCATCGGCGACTGGTGCCGGGCATTGGGATATGTCCACAATGCTCAACCGTGATTGTCACGCTTGATCACCGACGTGCTCATCGAGTCGCTTTGAAG
>JAFKER010000016.1 GCA_017308595.1 Afipia sp. | reverse complement strand
CAGATCGCTCGCCGAAACACCAGCGGCATGCTCCTTCAAAACCTTGATGATCTGCTCTTCCGTGAACCTGCTTTTACGCATCCTCTGTCTCCTCAATGGAGAACAGAAATCCTAACTCAAAATCGAGGGCGTTTCAGGGGTGCAGGTCAATATTGCTCTTCCGAAATGGTCGGAATTCGGATTGCGCGCGATGCATCAACTAATCCTGGAGCATCCCACGGCAGCGGCGCACCAAAGGCCTGAAAGCCTCCTGTTCTTGCGCGGCCTTCCGCACTTACTTCGACAACATTGGCGGACGTAAAGGCGACCGCCTTAGGTAGCGCCAAATGTACCTGGATATGGCGAGACACGAACGTGGGCGAAAGAATATCGTCAGCATCCAGCAGGACGACGAAGTCTCCCTTTATTTGATCGAAGATACTAATAAGCGCGCCGAGCTGACCCAAGTTCTCATTGAGCTGAATGAGTTTGAATCGGGGATGCCCTTTGATAAGACCTGATACAAGTGAAGCGCTGTTATCGGTAGATCCATTGTCGACTACGATACAATCTATGTTCTCGTAATCCTGCGAAAACACTGAGCCGATTGCCTCAGAAATGTATCGTGCGTAATTCCAGTTAATTATAACGATGGTTACGCTGGGCAGCCGCGCATTCCAGTCAATTTTCGCCGAATTCATCTTCTCTCATTCCAAATAGGCTGATTGAGCTTTAGTGTGTCGCGCATCCTAAGGCAGCCTATCAAGTTATCTTCTAGGCCAAGTACAAAATTACCGCCCTCCAATACGCGCTGCTGGAGAATCTACATTTATCTACGATAGAAGCCGCAACGATAGGCTCCCCCCGCCAGACGTGTTTTAAACCATGAGTTAGGGTAGCACGTCAGATTTCATAAGGGCGTTGGCAGATTGCCAAATTCGCGCGAACGGGAGGCAGCTCACTGGCTGTTTAGAATCGGTAGTGTCAACCGGCTGTGAGCCTAGGGTAGCTTTTTTGATCGCTTCCGCATTATCAGTTGGAGGAATTCCGCAGGCGGGCTTTCTTTGCCACCTTGTCTTTGCGCTGATGCGAATCTTGGGCACGCGCAGTGATCTTATGCAAATAGATCTCAAGCGATCTATTAATGTGCCCGGCAGCTTGTTCTTGTGGTTCGTGTTCTTGCTCGATGAGCACTTTCAGAAGGACCGCAGCCTCAGCTCTTAGCAGCCAGAATCGTGTCGGGGCTTTCCGAGTGTTGCTAGCTTCTTGAAGACTTTGTTCTCAATCCCTCTTGAGGTCAAGGAGTGCAATTGCAAGGCTCGTTAACGAGCCGGGAATGTAAGAAGGCGCCAATTCTGATCGTTAAAAAATACAGACACAGATTCTAGTGACGCGGTCGCAGCATCGTACCGAAGCGCATTAGTACCTCGTTCGTTGTCGGGAGGAAGAAGTCTTGAAATCATTGCCAGGCTCGCGATTAGGTCGACCAGAAATGGACCGGCAACCCTCAGCTTTTTTTGCACTCGCTGGCCACCGTCACGAAGGTATTCGTATGCGAATTTTTTTCGAGCCTGCTTCTTTGATTTTCGCAGTTCTGATGGATCAGTACCTTCGGCGATTAGTTTCTTTGCGGTGTCACGGGCGGTCCGTGCGTCCGCTGATGAAGCGAGCGGATAGTTTCCGAGAGCCAGCAATTTCTGGCGACCGGCAAATCCGTACGCCAACCGCCACAATTTGGATCCACTCGGCTAAACAAGAAGGAATAAGCCGCCACGTCTGACAATTTAAACGGCCTTGATCGCGGTTTTAGATTTCGGAATTCGAGCTCTTTTCGTGCTGGCATGCATCTTCCATCTTTCAGGTGCTACCAGCACTCCGAAACTACCAACAAAAATACCATCGAATCTTCTGGATGTGGGTGCACAGTCGCAACCCTCCAAGAACGATCTTTTCCCTTAATCCATTGTAATGAATGAATTAATGCGACGTTCTTGGATGTCGGTGGATCTGTGGAAACTATGTGATGGTGCCCCTGGCCGGCAGTCACCTATTTCCTTAACTATCCGAATTTATGGCGATTTTAGTCACGGATTGCTGCCGATACCAGCAGAAATACCAGCAAGCTGAGACGCGCGGTACTCGCTGGCAAAAAATAAGCCAGCAGGCTCCCCGGCAGCAGGCGCGCCCCATGCCGTTCTGGTCTCCACAAGCGCCACGACCGGAATCGAACCCGGCTCCGACTCGAATCCCGATAGGATCGCCCAAACTTGATATCGCGAGGTCAAGGGAGCGCCTTGTCATGCGTAGTCTTTACACTTTGCCCCACGATGCCGAGCGAGATACGTACCTCGTGTTGAACGACTTCGGGGCGAGTCGGTTGCGCCTGGCCAGACCAACACTGAAAGCGCCGGCAGCGACCACTACGCCCGCGGCTTCCGCTCGATCGCCTCGACCCTGCTTAACGATGAGGGCACGTCGGCAACCGGAAAGCAGAAAGCCGCCGTGCGCCTCCGTTTGGCGTTTGCGTGATAGTGGTAATGAAATCATGACCGCAGGATCATGCCATGGCTGATGTGCCGAAGCTCGTCGAGGAATTGTGGAGCTTAACGCTGCTCGAAGCTATAGAACTCGCCGAGATTCTGAAGAAGAAGTGGCGACCGCCGGAGGTATCTCTAGCCGATATAAAGCGCTATCTTCCGCATTGGCCCGATGCAGTCATTGAACTGTGGCTGTTCTACCTCGCAAACCGCAGCGCTGGCGATACGGGTTGGCCGCCGCCGGAGCCGCTCGGCAATCACGCATGGGCAGCCATCCTTGGATACAGGCCCCTTTCATGGTGGCGAGAGGTTAGCTGGAAGCGCGAAACGACTGACTGTGGCTTTGCAAATCTCTGCCAGGGTACGAAGGTCATTGTGGCGCAGATATTGATGGAGAAAGCAAGCGGCACCATTGATGAGGAGACCGGGAGGCGATTCAAGAGGGGGGCCGATTACCTGATGAAGAATGGCGTCTTCGAAAAGCCGCTAGTTGCGATAAGGCTTCCCGATGGCTTGAGCATCCTCGACGGTAATCACCGGATAAGCGCATTCTGTGGCCTGCAAGAAACCCCCGCCGAATTACTGGAGCCGCGCGGTTTAAAGAAGCCGGCGCCCGAACAAGACCTATAGATTGGGACGCACAGCGGCGGCGAAGTGCCGCTGGATTATCTGCCTAGCCTTTAGGCCGCGCCGTCTACCGCTTTGATGCCGAGCTTGCCGAGTTCATCGCGGAGGAAATCGAGGTCGCAGCCGGGGCCGGGAAAAACCTCCGTGATCGTGCCATCTGTCATGGCCTTTCGATAATCAAAGCCGAGTTCGAGTCCGGGGGCAAATTCCATTTTCGTGCCATCGGCCAAGACAAAATGTCCCATGCCAATCGCCGAAAGCGAAATACGCAACTCGCGCTCATCAGCATAGCTCTTGTCCTTGACGTAGGTGTAGCGGATCGGATTGGGCATCCGATCGATATTTTCCCGCACCTCTTCCCACGACAAATAATCGACGATTCCGTAGTTTACGGAGAATATCTGCTTGCAGGCGTTTCCCCGGTACAGCAGTCCATTCCTGACGCTCATGATCTCATTGATGACGGCACGCAGCTTCGCGAAATCGAAAGCGATGCCGACTTTACCATGTGCGCTGCCGTTCCCGTACTCGTGCCAGATGTAGTCGGAGTTCTCCAGCGAGAAGCAGCACGCATAGGTCCGGTTTCGGCAGCGGTCATAATAGTCCGCCCCAGAGAAATCGGGTGCCCTTTCGAACTTGGCGGCCTCATTGGCGGCGCGATCTTGTTGCAACTGCTCACCGTCATGCCCGTCGGCATTCCGGAAGTCCTTGTAGCTATCGACCCGGTTGAAATAGAGGTATCCGCCGCTCACCGACCGGAGCAGGTTCTCAATCGTCATGATTTTGTAAAGCTGTTGCCCGTCCGGCGGTGCGGTCAGCGTTCCGGCGTGCGGTTCGATGGCCCCCAGCGCGGGGTCGAACGGAGCATTATCGGTGTTTTCGGTCATGGCAGCAGTGTGAGGACTTAGCGGCTGCGCAGATCGGCGGCCTAGCTTGCTCTCGTTTCGACCCTCGGCAGCGAAGCATGATATTCATCTATGCTGTTGAGATCAATCATGGTCTTGCCCCCCATCTTGTAGGCCCTGATCCTCTCGTGGGCGATCAGCTCATAAGCTTTAGTTCTTCCAAATTTGCCATAGCGGCAACCATCCTTGAACTCGACGAGCCGGCGCCGCTTGTTGTTATCACTCTCAACCATGAGTCCCTGCAAGCGCTTCGATGATCCCCCGATAAGATCAAAACCGCGCTGAGTGAGATGCGCATATCCATGGCGCGACGCTGTCGGTGCGGGCTCGCCAGAAGACCTACCGTTGTGGTGGCTGACGAGATTCCTGCTGACCCGTTTCGGCGCCATCTACGCGTAACCCAATTGCCATGCATCGATCTAAATTGTCTACGATGCCAAACAAAGGGTCCCCTGATGCCGCCCCCAAGTCCAGAGTGCTGTAGCGTGCAAATCGGATGGACGAGGAAGCGCGGCTCGCGGACGCTTGTATTGTCACCTAGTGCTTTTGACGTGAGAGGTTGCGCTGCATGCTGTGGAACAGGCCTGTGCTGCCAACTGCTCGAAGTTTGATATCGGGGACCTGCTCGCCGGAAATGGAAGGCTACAAGCGGTTGCGATCGAGACGCTTGCCTAACTCTCTCAAACTGGCATCGCGGTGAACTACGCGGAACCAGCCATCGGCTGTGTTTCCAAGAGGCTCCACCATGGCAGCGCCCAAGGTGCGCATGGGGCGTCCATCGACGTAGAGTTCGACACGGAGCATGCCCTGATCCGATGCCATTTGGGCTAACAATGTGATCTGGCCGGTCCGAGCGGTGATCCCTTCTCCGGAAGGATCGATTTCCTCGATTGTGAGGATCCCGTGATCGGCAGGACCGCGTACTACGAGGTGTATTCCCGATTGCATCTCTGAATGTCGTTTAGACGGCCGTCCCATTTCGCCGAACGTAAGGTGTGTCGTGACGGACCGAAGGTGAGGTTGCTGTTCCAACGCTTCACGCGCGCGATCGAATGTGTCGGTGGCCGCGTAGAGGTACCGCGCACTATGAACCGTTTGCTGATGATTGAGGAACAGGACCGCATCTTCATCAATATCGATCGGATTGCCGGACCTGAGGCCGTCTCTGTATCGGAACACTCGCTCCTTTTGATCTGCCTCGAGACTCGCTTGTTCAGCGAACTCATAGCGCTTCACAATTGTCGGGCAGTGCAAGGCAATCATAATCTCTGGTGAGATCGGCAGGACGACTAGTATGCCGTGCGAAGTAAGTCCGAGTTCCCCATAGGGAAAAGCATTCATCACTGCGGTGGGATGATCAGAGATTATGAACCGATGGTCCCCGTTTGCTCGGTATAAGGCGGGATACAGGCGCAGAAGCGCGACGACCTGCTCGCTGCGATCAAGGAATGTCCGTACTGCGCCGAGGCGCAGTGCTGCATCGGGGGGCGTCGCCATGGTCGGATTCTGATCCGGATCGTAGCCGAGCTGCCGTGTGATCTCCCGAAGACGATCAGCGAGGTGCGCCCGCGTGGTTCGACTGAAATGCGTGCGAAGCATCTGGGTGGCGAACAAGTCGGCCAAAGCAAGCCGATCATCCTCGGATAGCCAGGCTAGCGATTTGCGCGAGAGGATCTCCGCAATAAGCAAAGCCGACCGGGTGTCGACTTCCTGGAACAGATCTTCGAAGTTCCACTTGCTGGCGCCGAGACTGATGGTGTTGAAGTCGTTCTCTGAGCCAGCGTTGAGGATCGAAGTTCGGAATGATCGATCCGTTTGTTTGTCGAGCACATAGAGAAAACGGCGCTCCGCGTCCGCAGAGAAATTTCGAAGCTGCGCCTGTGGTACGAAGTGGTGCTTTTTAGAAGGCCGGTTCATTGTCTCTATGCGGTGTATTGACACAGAACATCCGAGTTCCTATCGACGCGAACGTTTCGTAGGTAGCAGCTCACTACACCGCTGCCGGGTAGCATCATCAACCGTGAACTCCTCCGGCGATTTACCACCTAATTCCCGCCTCCTGCCTCGCATCCATAAATTAGCTCGCTCGTCGTCGTAATACCGGGATTGGGCGAGCGCGGCGAGCTCCGCCACGGCTTTTGCCTTCCGCTCGCTTGCTCGATGCTGAACCTCAATCTCTCTTGCTCGGTAATGGAGCGCGCGGACCGCATCCTCGTGACCAGCTTCGCTATCCAAAGCGACCTCGATGGGAGGGCGTCCCCCAGTGTTAGAGTTTGTCGTCACGAGCCAGAGTTCCGCTTCTCTCCCGATCTGTCGAAGCGCGCGATGCTGCAGATCGGCGACGCGGGCAGCTTTATCTGCCTCGATTTTCGCTTGATTGGCGCGTTGACGTTCGGCTTCTTCTGCATGCTTGCGCTCAAGTGCGCGCGCCAGGGCGCCGTGGTAGGGAAGCCCAAAAAGGTCTAAGCGTTCTCGCGGCGAGAACCGGATTTGCGTCGCGATATTATCCAGGTCGTTCGTGAGCGATCGCCACTTCGTTTCATCGAAGTCGATCGCATCACGAGGTGAATGGCCGCGTTCCGGGAGCATTGAACTCCACCATTGTTCAAATACGAAAGCAGCGGTCTCATCCGCTGGAAGAGTGGCAATCAGCTCCTCAACTAATTGACGGAGCTCGCGCGTACGCTTGACCGGTCGCGCGCGGAGCTCGCGCGCCTTATCGATCCGTGCCTGTAGCGTATGTGAGGGCCGCCAAATCTCAGTCGGATCCGAATGAACGAAGCCAAGGCGCTCGAGTTGCGTTAGATATGCTTCGACGGCCTGGAAGGGGGAGTTGAACGGAATCCCGGCCGCTCGCACCCCACATACGATTTCGTCCGAAATGTCAGCAAACGATGAGTCGAGCCATCGTCTGCTTCGGAGTGCCGCGAGCCCATTTCGAGTTCGGAAAGGCGTTTTCGTTGGAGCGAGCAATGCTTCCAGAATAGCCGCTTGCCATTCCGCAACGGCCACTGTGAAGCAACCAGCCCCATATACCGGCAGATTGATGAGGTCGGCGAGGCCGTTTTTCCGGGCCGAAGATTCGCATGCCCCGCTTCCCGGGGATTCTGACGGTGAACGATGGCGATAGGAGCCGCGGTAATTTTCGATTTGCGTCCGCCTCTCCTCTGCTCGCTGTAGCGCTCTCACTTCGAGGCGTGCGCGCGCTTCACGTTCCCGCGGATTGTGCAGCCATGTTCGCGGCGCGTCGTAAAGTATCCGGTCTCCGATCTCGCTGAGCTTGTGGTCGCGGTACTGGGAGAGGTCGATCTCGATTGCGCCGACATCCATCGCTTGGATCCGGGCGATTTTTATTGAGTCGCACGGATGAGTGACCTTGAATTCTACGATGAGCCTGCGATCGCGTAAGAGCAGCACGACGTCGGGAACGATCTGCCCATCTTTGGTTTCTAGGATCGCTCGATCGAAAGTACGCTTCGCCGCCCGGACAACAACTTCGCGATCCTTCTGCTCCTCCACGACCTGCGCTGGCAAAGTAATTTCCAGGCGCTCATCCAAAATGAGTTTCGCAAACTTATGCAGGGCCGTCTCGCCGGCGGACGCGCATGACCGGCCATCTTGCTGAGCATTGTGCGCAAAATGGTGGGCCTGCACATCTCCCTTTTTCGCAACCATCCGCCTTCCGCAGCCGGGACAGACGCAGTTGCAGGCGAGCCCGGAGGGCACCTCGCCAATATGCAGGAGTCGACCATCGGCAGATTCGGCGACGAAAGCGCCGCCTTGCTCCGTACAGGCAAACAGTTCTCTCAGGCGTATAGACATCGTCCGGCTGCTCCCTGGCCGGTATCGCCAGGTGGAGTGTCAGCGCCACTCCATCCATCGTGCTACCCGTGATAGGTTTTCCAAGAATAGATCGAGGTATGCTTCACTGCCCAATGCGAACCCTGCTTTAAGCAGTTGTTGCCTGGTAGGAGTTGATTTCAGCTCGTGTTCTATTGAGCGTCGCCCCTCGCTTCGCCAGCCGATGCGACCGACAGACATCCTAGCCTTCCTGTCGCCGTTCTCCAGTTGATCCTTCAGTGCCCTTTCACTGTTCTCTTCAAGGTGGACCAACGCCCCCAGCGCCTCAAAACGATCGAACAGCAGAGCATTGTCTGTGGGGACGCCCAAAAACGCCGTGCCCCACTCGAAGGATACGTCGAATAGATGGTCGCTGAGTGGTGTTTTTCGGCGGTTGTTGCCTGTCGTGAAACCTTCAACGTTATTCCAGAGATTGTCGTCTGACCCCCTCCAGTCCCACAGGAAGAGCGAATTCACGAGACGTTTTGGGTCCCGCTCGTCCCTAGGCATCGAGAGAGAAAACAGGTCATGCAAGGTCTTCCAACGCTCTGCTCTCGCAAGTCCGAGCCCATATGCAGTCATGAGCAGAACGGCCGGATACGTCCTTAGATCAAGCCATATATTCAGGCCGCTGCCCACCTTGTTCGCCCTGGCAACGACGCCGCGGATCGTATCGGCAATGAGTGCAAGCTCGGCGTCATCCCCCCATCGTCCGAGAACACCAAAGGCTTTCGCGAGCGGCTCGGTAGTGGCCTCATAGAGTTTAAGGCGTCGGCGGAATTCCTCAACGGACCACACACCCTGCGGAGAGAGCTCCTTCGCGTCGAGGCGGTCGAAAAGCTTGTTAACTTCCTGTGTGATGACTTCATCGAGTCGAATGCGAAATTCCGGCCTCGCAACGTACCGCTTGATAGAGCCGACGAGGATATCAATCGTCAGCGGACTCTGCTTCCGAGTCTCGGCGAGTGTTTTCACCAGCTCGGCCAACTTCAGAAAAAAGCTATCGGCGTCGGCAACCGGAATGGTCACAGCCTTACGCTGACTGATGATGGGCTCTGCGCCGCTCCCAACTTTCCCCCGTATGCTCCAGAAAGTAGGGTAACGCCTGTTAGGAGCGCGCAACAATGCTGCCCGTAGCGCGTCATCCCACTCGCCTGACCAACCGCAAACTATAAGACCGTGCTCATCCAAAATGCGGTCGAGCAGCGCATCGTATTGCGGCGGATACACGCCTAACTCTTCGTCGGTATTCAGGATGCGTGCATCCTTGTAGTCACCATGAAGCTTCAGCACGTAGCACGGGCTATGTGTGAGCGGCTCGGCTCCTGACAAGCTGTCGACGGAGGTGACGACAGTTGGCTCAACGCCAACTTCTCGCAGTGCATTTTCTAATAGCCGATCGAAATTGGTCGTTAGTATCACTCGGACATACCCGTCGCGAACCAGGCCCGCGATTGCATGGTGCGCGGCTGTCGGAAGTTTCTTACCCTCTGCACGATCGTCTTCGTCAGGCTCGATGTACGAATGTAAGATGGATCGCCGTTCGGCAGGCGAGGCCGCCAGTCCTGCTAGAATCGCTGAATAATCGGGTTCCGCACCATACGTTTTGCGATACCACGTCGCCCAATCGGACTGATTCTTGACGCCTTGCGCGAGCGCGACTCGTCGAACTAGGTCCAAAGTGATTTCCCATCCAGTTGGAATCCCGGCTGCACGAGAGAGACCAGAGCCGAGAAGCAAAGCATAGACACCCTTGCTCTCGAACATCGAGAATGCGAGCTGAGTAATCGGATCGCTTGATAAAATGCTCATGGCAGGCGCGAATCACTAGGAGGGAAGGGTCCGAGCATAGCAAGATTGCGCAGCAATCAATCGCCGCTCGCGCCTGCTCGGGCGCGCCGCTTCTCGTCGTCGGGTACGAATCGGTCGGCGTACACGACGGACGTGCCGCGCTCGCCGTTGCGGACATTGCCGCCGAGCGCGAGCGCCTGGCGGAAGGTGGGCCCGCTCTGGCCCGAAAAGCCGTGCCGCGGCGCTCCAAAGGATCAGCACGTTGATCCCGGAATAATTCCGCCCGGTCGCGGCGTTTGGCAAGTGGCGCCTTCGCAGCCGCCGTCCTCCAAGGTTGGACCCAGGCACGCGCCCGGCCTCAAGTTCTGCGATGATATTGTCGGTAAGTTCATCGTATAGCTCGCCCGGTCCTGGCCAGCCCGAGCTTGTCAGGTCTTTCTGGACATCACCGATCTCCGCGACCGGCGCCGGGGCCCCTCTTTCAGCCCTCAACCCGTCACGGCGAAGCCGGTCCGCACTCTCACTCTGAAGGGGGCGTTGCGGGGGCTCCCCGCAAAAGGGGGCGGCTGAGACGAAGGCCGGCCGCAGGGGATGGCGTTCCCCTCAGAAGCGCAAAGCCGGGTTTCAGCTTCTCAGGATTGGCATCTTTCCGCCTTTCAGGACATCACTCGTCCGGCGGATACTCACGCGGATCGAGCTCGGAAAAGTCGGTCAGCGTGTCGCATCGGATGCAATAGTACATCTGCGAGGCTTCCTGAAAATGCATGCCGCATAGACATCCGCAGAACGGGCAGCATTCGTCGATTTCCAGATCGGCCCATTCCCACACGCCGAGGTATTCGGGAATGGCGTCGCGATCATAACCGACGATCTGGAAAGCATCGGCGTTCTTGGCGACAAATCCAGCGCGGCCGGCGCGCTTGAGAATGGCCAGGATGTCACCCGGCTCGATGTCGAACCATTCTCCACGCACATGGGTCGATCCAAAATGCTTGTGCAGCTCTCGTTCAAGCTGGAAGGCGTCGGTCGCTTCGATCCACCCGAGCAGTCGCAGCTCCAAAGGATTCCCCGTGTGGAGGTTGCGCTGGCGCGCCTCGATGTTCTTCGCCACGCCGATCTTGATCGGGGAGCATCCGTTTTCATCTTCGCCAATGAAATAGACCGGCACGTCGCGCTCCCCGCAGCGTCAACGGAGCCGGTCGAGCAGGGCCTCGACCATTTCCTGATTTGAGTACGCGATGATGTCGAGCGGCCGGCCCTCCTGCCTCATCAGCGTGATCAAAAGGCAGGCCGTGAAGGGCCAGAAGGACGAGCCGGGCGGCAGATTGTAGCCTCCGATCATCGCCGTCAGCCGCTCGGCGATCGGTGGATACTGCCGATTGCCCCAATGCGCGTGGGTCGGCGTCATCGCATGGATGATCACGGCGGCGAGCGCTATTCCCATCGCGCGCTTCTGCTGGACTTGAGCGTAGTTGTCCTATGCTCCTTCGCATAGGCGGCGAGGCCGCTGGTCATGAACTCGCGGGCCCAGTTATCGCAGCCGATTTCCTCCTCGGGCAGTGTCGACGGTGCGCTCTTGTCGGCGCAATACATGACGTGCCGGAATTCGTGCAGCAGCGCGAAGGCCAGGGCAAACGCGACGAGGTCGAACATCGTCTTGTGCTGGACATCTCCCAAGCTGTCGCGGTCAGCGGTCGGCTCGGGGATGTCCGCAGGCCAGGAAATCTGTGCGGTCTGTTCGGCCGCGATGAGCGATTGAGCGGTGCTGACGCGCTGCTTGTAATCGAATTCGTATTGCCCCCGTTCGGCATCGATCTTGAGGGCCTGATCAAGCGGCATTCCGGTCCATGTCGCCACCAGCAGGGCCGGCGAATACACCTCGATGGCACGCCATGCGCTGAAGCCGAGCAGCCAGAAAAAGTCGATCGTCTTGGTGTCGAACTGGATGCGCTTGTCATCGGCCTTCATCGTCACGCCCTTGGTGCTCGGCGCGACTTCCACACCATGACCATACTGGCTCCATAGGCCGCTGATCTCGTCGGCGCGCTCGGGTACAGCCCCGCGCAGGAGATGGAGGACGATGGTCCGGTCGGATGGTTCCGTTTCCATGTTCAACGATGCTCCTTTGATGGGCGAGGACGGCGACGCATGCATGGCGGGCAGATCATGGCCGCTCGCTTTCGCCTTGCGCGCCGGCCATGCGCAGATGAGTGATCGATGAAATGACCGAGTTCGCCCACATGGTGTTGCACTCGACGTCGCCGCCGCGCTCGAACCAATGGGTCGCGCCGGGTATGAGATCGAAGGGAATGGGGTGCGTCGCCTGTGGGTTGTGAAAGACCTCCAGTTCCTGACACCAGGCTTCGCCCCAAGGCCAGAGCGCTTGGTATTCGGCGCTGTCGACCGACAGATCGAAATCAATGGGCTCCAGCGCGCCCGGCGTTCGGTCGAAGAGAATGCCGCGGCGGGTCATCGTGAGGCCCGGCGGCCGCCATCCAGCGAGAAAGCCCATGCGGTTGAATTTGGCGAGCGTCGCCGCGTTGCTGAAGATGACGGCAGAGAGGTGAGCGAAGTCGGGATCGCGGAATAGCCCGGCCGGAATGCCGTGCCTGCCCGTAAGATTGTTGATCGGCGTGCCGATCGCACGTCGCCCGGCGCCTTCGCCTTCGACATCTGCCCGCAGGCCGTAGAGATAGGTCGGCAAAGCCTCGCGGCTCCAAACCATCGAGCCGGATTCATAGAAGTCAGCGATCGCCAGAGCGAAGGGTATCCCCTTTACATGATCCAGCTCATGATAGTTGCGCTGAAGCTTGCCGCGCAGCGTCTTGGCGAAGCGCTCAGCTGGCGCGCCGGTTAAGCGTTCATTTCGATCGACCGGAGCATGCACCCAGTCCCCGATCCCGCCGGAGCGGGGCGTCTCGGAATTCGCGGTCACGGCTTCGATCCAGCAGGCGGCGCCATCGTTCTCGATCAGGAAGTCCGGTGAGACATGCTTCTGCCGGACGATCAGGCCTTGCTCGCGGAAGCAGGCAAGAAGATAGAGTTCGAAGAGGCGGGACGCGAAATTGCTGGTCTGCAGATCGGGGACGAAATTGGCATCCGGATTGGGAAGCGCGAGGTAGCATTCGCCGACCGCCATCAGCGCCGGGAAATGGCTGATCGTGCTCGTCAGCAGGTCGAACTCCGGCGATGTGCCTCGCGATCCGGTCTTCAGCAGAAGCGGCCGTCGCCGTGCGCCCGGCGGCAATGGCTCGGGCGGCTCGCCAGCGCGCATGCTGATGGTGAGCTGATCCAGCGCGGCTTCGGGAGTGGGATAGGGGCCGCCTTCATCGACGCGGACCCAGCGATGATCGACACGCCTGCGCAAGGCCAGGGCGGTGAAGGTCCCGCGCTCCGGATCGAGGAGGATGCAGCCGCTCGCGCTGCCGTGTCCGGCTTGATAGCTCCCGAAGATCTGCGCGGGATCAAAATTGGGCCCACGTTCGAGCGACAGCGCATAGAGCTCAAACTGCCGCTGGCTGATCGGCGTGATCAGTCGCTGCTCATCGCCGACGGCCATGATCAACCTCACGGAACGGAAGGCGCCAGACGCGGGCACTCGGGCGCATCGTCATGATGCCTCCGCTGCGGCTTGCGCCAGAATGTCGTTGGCCTCCCACTCGTCGCCGCGCGGCGTGATGACGAACTCGCGATCCCAGACGCCCCAGCTTGTCGCCAGCGGAACCTGCGCCAAGGGGTTGTGGACATAGGTCAGCGGGCGGCTTCGACGCGAGAGGTTGCCGAGGCCAACGCGCGACCAGATCACACCTGAGATGTCAGCGAAACGCTCGTCGAGAAACGCCGTGCGCGGGATCGGATTGCGTTCGCGGTCGATGAAGGGGGCCGGGTGAAATCCTTCGTCAACGACGTTGCCGGTCTCGCGATCGATGGTGATGTAGGCATCTCCGATCGGAAATAACGTGGTCATGATCAGCGGCAACGGCTGGTCGGCGACATAGACGCCGAAGCGGCTCGCACTGATCGCGATGATCCTCGTGTCTTCCGGGCCGATCACACCCTGTTCGAGATAGCGCGCGATCCTCTGCGCCTTGGTCCAGAACGCCCCGGACGTGCGCAACTGCGCCTGACGGATCGGTGCGGCGAAGAGGCCGCCGCCCTCGTTGAGGGGGACCGGACGCACGATCTGGTCAGGACCCGGTGCGCCTTCATCTGGGGTAATGGCCTCGATCCAGATTCGGCGGCCATCTTCCAGGACGCAGAGGTCCGGCTGACCGCCTTCGCGCTGGCGCTCGACGACGGGAAGCAGGGTGCGGCCCGCCTCGAGCAGCGTGCAGCCCAGATACATCTCCCAAAATCGGCCATCGACATCGCGTGCGAAACCCTGCCGAAAGTCGGGGTCGGCATAAGGCTCGTAACGCCCCCACATCTCTTGCAGCATGGCGTGAAGCTGCTGCTCGATCGGAAGCTCGGCGGCTTTCAGGTTTTCAAACCCGCGATCGAGATTGGCGCCGTCGACATCGAATAGATCAGTCATCATCTGCTCGTCTCATGCCCGGCGCAGCATCCGCTCGATGCGAACACGGTGGAAGCCGTGCGAATGGACCTGCTGACGAAGCTGCTTGATGTCGTTGACGCCGAACGCCACCGCCGCTTTTAGCGGGCTGGCGAAGGTAGCGTAGAAGGTCCAGCGCGCGCCGTTCGGCAGCGTCGGATTTTGCCGGCGATCGGTGATAACGACGTCGCGCGGATCACTGCTGTTGCGGAAGGCGTGAAAGGTGAACCAGTCAGGCCGGCGATAGCGTGCCGCCTTGCTGAAGGGCACCGACTGAACTTTCACATCGGTCTGGTCGAGCACCCAATCTCGCTGCTCCAGGATCTGCCGCACCATATGGCCGACCATCTGCTTCACGCGGTCGGCCAAGACCTCCTCGCGGAATTCCGCCAGGAGCTGCTCCTCGATGCCTTCGACCGCGGGCTTGCCGAGTTCGGACGCGGTCTCCAGGCGGGCGACGTTTTCGGGCCGCGTGAGAAAGGCCCAGATGCGCTGGCCAAGTTCGGAGGCGTAGAGCGACGCAAATTTTTCGGGGCTATAGGTAAACATGACAGGCCTTCCTTTACCGGGCAAATATGGCCGGTTATAAGCTCCTGTCAATGGTGCGCGCTGCGCGTCCGCAGATATCGCGGGGAGGCTGGATTGGATTTCGAGGATCTCGTGACGGCGCTCGAGCCGCCGCCGAACCGCGCCGGAAAATCGGACGGCGCCCACGAACATCATCTGTATGAGGGCGCGGTGATGGTCGCCTACGCGATGCACTTGCTCCGCACGCAGGGCGCACGGGACGTCCGTGTCCATCCCGACGGCGAGCACGGAAAGCAGTTCGATTTCGCGGGCTGGCTGGGGCGGCGAGCGTTCACCAAGGTCTCCGGCGTCGGTAGCACCGCCTATGGCGGAGTCTATCGAAATCCGGCGGGCCAGACGATCACCGTCAACCCGAAGTCCGGGCTCGGTGATGTCGTCGCGAATATCGGCGACCACGTCATCTCGGCCGAATGCAAGGGCGGCATTATCAACGCGCGGCATCCAGGCCAGTTGTCGCGGCTCTACCGGGGTCTTTGCGAGACCGTAGGCCTGCTGATGGCCACGCCATCGCAGGGGCGTCAGGTGGCCGTGGTTCCGCTGACGGACGGCACCTTGCGCCTGGCCGAGCGGCTCGCGCCGCGGTGCGCCTTGGCCGGCATCGAGATCGCGCTCGTCGGCAGCCGCGGCGAGGTTTTGGAAGTGAAAGCTAGAGAGGCGGCCAAGCAGGCGGCGGAAAGGAACGACACGTGAAACGGGTGCTGACTGTCGGGCTGACTTACACCGGCGACAAGATCGATGGCGTGGAGATCGAAAATCTCGGGCTCTGCCAGCCCGATGTCGATCGAGAGCGGGCGGCCTATCCGCTCTACGAATACGACACGATCATCATCAATCCGGAGAGCTACACGCATTTTCTGTTCGGTAAGGCCGGAGAGTTTTCGAACGAACTTTACGAGCTGGGCAAGCTGAAGGGGCAGAATGACCGCTACGACCTCGACTCCGCCTTCGATGGCGAGGACCGACGCAAGGAGATGGAGGCCGCGATTGCGGGTGGCGCGACGGTCGTTTGGTGCCTGTCCGAGCCGAAGCGGGTGAACTTCTTCGGCTATCGCGAAACCCATCTTGGATATGTGGCGCCGAAAGTGGCGAGTTTCGTAAAGCGTTCGGAGCTTCTCATTAAGAAGGGGCGCAGGATGGGGCCGGTCGATCTCGACAGCCCCTTCGCGCGCTATTTCGAGGTTCTGTCGCGGACCGGCGGCTGGACGCTGTGCCTATCCGATCCCGGCGAAGGCTATGGGTCGATCGCCGCGACGCCGGAGGGCTACAGCCTCGGCGGTCAGCTGATGCTCGGCACCCCGACGGGCTGGCTGCTGACGCCGCCGACGTCGCAGGAAGCCCAGAACCAGCTCGTTCGCGACAGCCTCGCGTTGGAGAAGGCCGATCCGGCGCATGAGAAGTATCACGGCATCTTCCTGAGCCATACTGGCGTCGACAAACCCTTCGTGCGCCAGCTTCGCAAGGATCTGCTCGCTCATGGCGTAGAGCATGTGTGGCTGGACGAGGCCGAAATCGACATCGGGGACTCGCTGATCGCCAAGATCGAAGAGGGGATGAAGCTCAGCCGCTACATCGCCGTCGTCCTGTCGAAAAAGTCGATCGGCGCTCCTTGGGTGAAGAAGGAGCTCGACGTGGCGATGAACCGCGAGATCGCGAGCGGCGAGGTGGTCGTGCTGCCGCTGCTCTACGAGGAATGTGAGCTGCCAGAGTTCTTGAAAGGCAAGCTCTACGCCGATTTCTCCAAGCCCGAGGAGTACGAGGCGGTCCTCGGCAAGCTTTTGCGGCGGCTCCGGATCTCCTGATGAGCGAGACGGGTCCGAGAATGGCGATGCTGATGGCGATGACGGACCTGTGGCGCATACGACCGCCCGGGCCCGACAATATTCTTGCGCACCCGGCCTTCATGCGGCTGCGTGAGATCTGCCGCGACGACTACCCAAACGCCGGCAAGAAGGGGCCGAACTTCGCGCTCTCGACGGCATTGCGGGCGTTGGGCCTTCCATGTCACCTGCAGAAGGACACGGCCCATCTTGCCATGCCTGTGGAGGAAGCGGCGAAGGGATTGGACGCGGCGCTGCGCGCTACCCGGGCCAGGCGCATTCACCTTGCGCCGCTCGATCTTGCCGCCGACCTGCCGCCGCACGCATTCGGTCCGGCCAGGGTGTGCCGGTTGAGCGCCGACGAGCTGCGCGGCGTGATCGATGCGCGCCGGCTGAGGCGGCTTTATCCGCGTCAGGACTTCGATGCCGAGCGCTTCGCCGAATTCCACTGGCTGATCGTTGAGGAGGTCGTGGTGCTCGAGCAGGAGCCGGAGGAACGCGCGGTCCCGGTCCTGTTCATGGACCTGAGCCTAGATCTGGGGCGGGTCGAACCGCATCAAGGGCGGTTCCCGACTGCCTTGGAAGAAGCGCTGTTCTTCCTCCTGCTGGCCCCCTGGGAGAGCTGGTCGACCATGCAGGAAGTCGATTGGCGGGGCTTCCGTGTGCCATGGGTCTACACGATCGACAGCGACATCTTCGTTCGTCCCAGTTCGCCGCCGTCCCCCGACACGTTGAGCTGGGAGGACCGGGTCTACGACGATGGCTATGGCGGGACATACGAGGAAGAGCGCCCGGTCGAGCTGCACCTAGAAGAGGATGCAAAGACCGAGCTGACGGTGTGGGACCAGAGCCGATGGACGACCGTCGAGCAGGCGAAGCAATCGGTTTTGTTTGAGACGCCGATCCCTCACTTCCTCGTCCGCGCGTTCCTGGCCGAGGGCGTGGATGAATTCCTTGCGCACATCACGACGATCGAGGCGGCGCTCGGCTTGCGCGCGGACTATCAGAAGAATTTTCGCATCGCGCCTGACCGCCACAAAGGGATGCGCGCCACGAATAGAATTCGGGGACGGGTGGCCGGCCTGCTGGGCGATCGACGCTTCGCCGATCAGTATGAGCAGCTCTTCAACGTGCGAAGCGCATTCCTGCACGGCCGAGCCATGACCGCCATCTCGACGAAAGAGCGGGTGATGGCGCGGTCGTTGGCCCGCCAGATCGTCGAGGCGTTGATCCTTGCGACGCTCGCGGGGCCGATCAGCTCGCGGGAGGATTTCCTGGATGGTCTACTCGACAGGGGTTCGCCCTTGATCTAGCCGAAATAGACGGCTCCCCAGCAAGTCCGCTGGCTTGAAAACTGTCAGAAAACCGCGTATATTTCTGACAGGAGAACGGCCATGCAACGGTTAACCGAACAGATTCTCGCGCATGCCGAAGGGTTGCCGGAAGGTACGCCCGTGGCGGCTAAGAGCTTGCTTCACCTCGGTAATCGCGCCGCGGTGGATCAGGCTTTGTCGCGTCTGACTGAGCGGGGCCAACTGATCCGGGCCGGTCGCGGCGTCTATCTCCGTCCCATCACGAGCCGGTTCGGAACGAGGGCCCCCTCCGTCCAGCAAGCGGTCGAGGCGCTCGCCAACCAGCGCGGCGAAGTCATCGTCCCGAGCGGGGCGGCGGCGGCCAACACTCTCGGCCTGACGACCCAGGTGCCGGTTCGGTCGGTCTATCTAACCTCCGGCCGCAGCCGAACGATGAATCTCGGCAAACAGGTTGTCGAACTTCGTCATGCTCCGCGCTGGCAACTCGCCCTGGCTCATAAGCCGGCTGGCGAGGCGGTGCGGGCGTTGGCCTGGCTTGGGCCGGAGAAAGCGGAAGCCGCCTTGAAAACGTTGAAGCGGAAGCTCTCGCCGTCCACTTTCAGCGAACTGGTCGCGGCAGCGCCGCAGCTTCCGACCTGGCTCGCGCGCAGCGTAGGAAAGGCGGCGCATGGCTGACGCCTTTCTCCACCTTCCGGTCGCTGACCGCCGCGAGGCGCTAAGCGTCGCGGCCGATCAGTCGGGACGACCGGCGCACCTTCTCGAGAAGGATGTGTGGGTGGTTTGGGCGCTCGCCACGCTCTACGGGTCGGCGCTCGGCGAGCATCTGGTGTTCAAGGGCGGCACGTCACTGTCGAAGGCCTATGGGGTCATCCGGCGGTTTTCCGAGGACGTCGACCTGACCTACGACATCCGGGCGATCGCGCCCGACCTGGTGGACGGCAACGGCGAGGCGTTGCCGAAAACACGTAGCGAGGAGAAGCGCTGGTCGAGCGAGGTGCGCAAGCGCTTGCCGGATTGGGTGGCGGGCACCGCGCAGCCGGTCGTCGCGGACGCGTTGGCTGCCGCGACGTTGGCGGCTGCCGTCCGCGTGGAAGGCGAGAAGCTGTTTGTCGACTACGAGGCGACCACCGCTGGCTCGGGCTACGTCGCACCGAGTGTGATGCTGGAGTTCGGGGCGCGATCAACGGGCGAGCCGGCGAGCCTCCGCGACATCAAATGCGATGCATCCGGCCTGGTTGAAGGCGTAACGTTCCCAACAGCGCGGCCGCGCGTGATGCACGCCGAGCGGACCTTCTGGGAGAAGGCGACGGCTGTCCACGTCTTCTGCCTCCAGCAGCGGCTGCGCGGTGATCGCTTCGCACGCCACTGGCATGACATAGCGCGTCTGGATGACGCCGGCCTGGCGGATGCGGCTTTCGCCGATAGGGAGCTGGCGAACGCGGTCGCGCGCCACAAGGGCATGTTCTTCGTTGAGAGGGCGGCCGATCGAAGTCCGATCGATTATGCGGCTGCCGTGAATGGCGGTTTGCAGCTCGTGCCTGGCGGTGATGCCGCGAAGGCGCTGGAAGAAGATTATGGTCGCATGGTCGAGGACGGTCTGCTGTTGGAAGATGCTGAAACCTTCGAGGTCCTCATGGCGCGGAGTGCAGATGTCGCGCGCCGGGCAAACGAGGCGGCGAAATAGAGATTTGGGGGGAATGCGGTGGCGGATGCAGACAAGACGGAGCCATCGAAGCTCACATTCAAGTTTATTCGCGGCGTCGAGGGTGAGAAGGCTGATTATGATTGGCCTGATGGGGCGGATATTGTCAGAAAGGCGTTGGCTGAGTCACTGAATGCCAAAAATGTGGCGTTCCTCCTGGGAGCTGGCTGTTCTTCGTCGTGGGCTAATGACAAGGAGGTCGGCATCCCAACGATGGCGCCCCTCGCGAAGGAATTCACGGCGGCACCGAAGGAAGGGGATCAATCGTTCCCGACAGCCGACGAACGTGATGCTCTGTTGAAGCAGTTTGGAATCGACCTCGGTGCCGCGGAGTATGCGCGCAACCTAGAGCGGCTGATGGAGCTTCTTTTCAGCCTGCGCTTCGTCTTAGTGCGCAGTTCGCTGAGTGATGCCGCCACAAGACTCAAGACTGTCGAATCGATCATCAAGAAGGTTCAAACATTTCTTTGGGCCAAATGCACGAACGGCGCCTTCGCGAATGGCGACCATACCGTCGTTGGCCTTTATGAATCCTTCTATCGCAAGCTTGTGCTGCGCGACCGATCTCTTCCGCGTCCTTGGGTGTTCACCACGAACTACGATCTCTTCAACGAGACCGCAATGGATAGGCTCGGCCTGCCATACACGAACGGCTTCTCCGGCGTTGTCGAACGGCGGTTCAATCCAGCGACGTTTCGGTACGCCCTCGCTGAACAGCTCGATGTCACCAGCCGCAAGTGGTCTGCGGTCGATGGCTTTGTCTATCTGTGTAAGATTCATGGGTCCATTAGTTGGACAGAGGACGATCACGGACTTTTCCCGATCCGAGAAACGGCCGTCTCCAAAGAACCGGGCAAGGTGATGATCTATCCGACGCCTGCCAAGCAGAATTCGAGCCTTGGGTCTCCCTATGCCGATCTGTTTCGGGAATTCCAGTCACGCATTGTTCGCGAACAGAGCGTGCTATTTACGATGGGGTATGCCTTCGGCGACGAGCACATCAACAATATCATCTATCAGGCCCTGACGATTCCCACGTTCCGGCTCGTGATCTTTGTAGATCCAGATTTGGACGGGGAGATTGCGAAGCTTCGCGCGCTAAATGATCCACGAATTTGGATCATTGGGGGTGCCGGACGCAGCGCCGGACGCAAAGCCCATTACTTCGACACCATTATCGAAGAGTTCATGCCGCAACGCCCGAGCGAGCGCATTGATGACGCCGTTCGGAAGGTGATCGAGGCGATGGCCCCGAAGAAGGAGGCCGCGGCTCCCCAGAAGGGGGAGGATGACGATGAGTCGTGACGATCGGAAGCGCGCAATCGGCAAGGTGGTCTCGGTCGCGGCCGACCGTTTCGTGATCGAGATGCATGCGGGCACCGACAACTTCACCGTCGTCGGATTCGACGACGTTCACTATGTCGCCAGGCTCGGATCGTTCCTGATGGTCGCGGTGCAAACCGAGTACGTGGTTGTCGAGGTCGTCGGCCTGCGTGAGCGCGACGTTGGTCATGTTAGTCGCAGTGAAGGGGAGCTGGATAAGGCTTCTTCGGCGAAGTACCTCGATGTCGTTCCCGTCGGGATGCTGCCTCAAGATCGGCGCGAAAGGTTTCGCTTCGGCGTCTCCGTGTTCCCGTCACTCTACGGCGACGCACTGTATGCGCTGGACGCTGAACTGGATCGAGTCTTCGAAACCGATCATCCTTCGGAGCCTACACCCCCGATCGACAATGTTCCACCCACGCCACCTGATGCCACCCGCTATCGCGCATTGACGATCGGCCGGTCCGTCATATTCGAGGGTTACGACGTTAAGGTCAGGATCGATGATTTCTTCGGCGGACACACTGCCGTCCTGGGAAACACAGGGAGCGGGAAGTCCTGCACGGTCGCATCGGTCCTCCAATCCTTGTTCGAAAAGGCGGAAGAACACCATGCTCGCGGTGCCACGTTCGTCGTATTCGACGTCAATGGAGAATATGCGAAGGCGCTGTCGCCGCTCGCAAAGCGCAAGCAGATCGGCGTGGACCATGTCATTCTGGACGGCACCGCACGCACGGAGCGTTTTCGTCTGCCCCATTGGTTTCTGGAGCAGTCAGAGTGGGAGCTGCTTCTGCAGGCCAGCGAGCGCACCCAACTACCGATACTGCGCATGGCGCTCGGGCTGGCAACATTGTTCTCAGCGGGCAGCGCGGCGGAGCTGAAGGGGATCAAGAACCACATTCTGGCAACCTGCCTGAGCCAAATTCTTCGTGACGACACAGGCAGTCCGTCAAAACACGATCGCATGGTCGGTCTGCTGCAAAGATTCAACACGCCGGAGATCAACAATCAAAAGATCGCGCCATTCATCAAAATCGGCTTCGGCCAGATGGCCAACCCTGCCGGTTTAACAACCTATTTGTTGGGAAACGCCAATGGCGGCGGATTTATCATCGAAGGTTTGAAATTCCCGGCATATGCCAACCTTCCCTTTGAGTTTTCCGCGTTGGGAGAGGCGCTCGATCTGGCGATCCTATACGAGGAGGCTCACGGTAACCGTCAGATCCGAGATTACTGCTCGCAGATGCTGACGCGTTTTAAGTCGCTCGAGGAGCGACCTGAATATGCGTTCCTGCGCTACGACCTTCAAGGAAGCCAAGCTGGGCCGTCGCTCGAAAACTTCCTTGAGCAGCTCCTCGGTTTGGCACGCGACGGAGCGGGTTGGGTCAAACGCAACCAGATCGTCATCATCGACATGAATGCGGTGGAGGATGAGGTTGTCGAGCTCGTAGCGTCAGTGCTCGCTAGAATGGCCTTTCGGCTGCTCCGACAAGCAGATCCACGCAATCGGTTTCCGATCCATCTGCTTCTTGAGGAAGCGCATCGATACATCGCGGAGAAGCCATCCCGCTATGCCATAGACGCCAGCAGAGTTTACGAGCGGATTGCCAAGGAAGGGCGAAAGTACGGGCTGTTCATTCTCGCCGCTTCGCAGAGGCCCAGTGAACTCTCGAAGACCATTCTTTCGCAGTGCTCGAATTTCGTCATCCATCGAATCCAGAATCCCGACGACCTTGCTCATATACGGCAGATGACCCCGTTCATCTCCGAGGCGGTCCTGAAGCGGCTCCCGTCGCTTCCGAAGCAGCATGCGCTGGTCTTCGGCACCTCCGTGAACCTTCCCACGACCTTTCGCGTGCGCGACGCAAATCCTTTGCCTGCAAGCGATGACGCGAGAATTAGAGATTTGTGGTTCCATGAGGAGGGGCGAGCGGCTCAGGTTCGCATTACGCCGGCAACTTTCGAACATGGCGATGATAGCGTCGCGGCTGAGGGGAAATGAGTCGACGATCGATAGTTGTCGAAGGGCCGCTTGCATTCCGTACAGCGCGGATCGCTGCCGCACAGCGAGCGGATTCTGGGCTGCAGATTTTCACACTTCCACTGCTTGCTGCACGTCTCGCCGGAGGCTTTAACCGACCGGCGCGATCCCAGGACCTCGACCCAGCCATTCGCGCTGCACTCGCCGCCGGCGGCTTGACGGAGCTCGAAGGTATCCGTCAGCTTCCGGGCACGACACGGTCAATCGCCCGCACGCTCGCAAAGGTTTGGCAAGCCGACCTCGATCTTGAGGGGCTCGCTAGCCACAATGCTCGGCTTGCCGAGCTTGCGGAGGTCGAGCGCCGCGTTCGCGCCAACCTCCCAGCAGGGGTTCTGACACCGCGCGACTTGCGCGATGCCGCAATTGCGCACGCGGCCCATGCGGCTGCAGCGCTCGGGTCAATCGATATCGATCAGCTCAGTGAGATTGCATCGGTCTGGCGTCCGCTTCTTGCGACGCTCGCGAAGACGGTCCCACTCGCTTGGCGCAATCCTGGAACCTCCGATGCGAACTGGTTTCCGGGCCAGTTAATTACCAGCGACCGCGAGATGGCTGCGGACATATCCTTAGTTTCCTGCGCGAACCCGCGCGCCGAAGCAGTCGAAGCGCTACGTTGGATGCGTGAACTCATTGCCTCTGGCCGCGCGCGACCCGATGAGATCGCGATCTGTGCCACGGCCACCGAGGACTGGGACGAGCACTTCCTGGTTCTCGTCGCGGACGCGGATCTCCCACTCCATTTCTCGCACGGCGTGCCGGTCCTCGCATCGCGCGAGGGACAAGCGTGCGCCGCACTTGCCGACGTCCTGCTCAACGGGCTTGGCCAGGATCGCCTCCGGCGACTGTTCGGCCATGCCGCGGGTCGAAGCCGTGCCTTGGCCGACTTGCCTGCGGACTGGTCGCTCGGCCTCCAGCCTGGTGCGGCGCTGTTCGAGATTGATCAGTGGCAGCGCGCGCTTGACGAGGCGACCGGCCGCCGCGCCGACGCAGGCGATCCAAGACCGGTCGTGATGCCCATTCTGCGGCTGCTTGCGAGTGGCCCCGAGGCGGCTGCGCAGGCCGGCGCGATGCTATTGGGCACAGCGGCCCGTGCGCTCTGGACCGAGGCGCTTCGACGCGCGCCGGCCGAAGGGCTCGAATTCTCACTAGAGGACTTGCGGCTGCCCGATGGACGCGATCCAGGCGCGAGCGCTGTCTGGTGCCCGGCGAGCCACCTTGCAGGTGCGCCGCGTCCCTGGGTGCGCCTGCTCGGCATGACATCGCGCTCTTGGCCGCGCCGCACGGCCGAGGACCCACTGATACCGGCCCACATCCTGCCGCGCTCTGTGCTTGACCCTGATCCCGTCGCCGAGCAAGATCGACGCGCCTTTGCCGTCATCACCAGTCAGGCGGCGCGCGGCTGCGTTCTCTCGCGAAGCCGGCGTAACGCTCAAGGTGGGCAGTTGTCCGCCAGCCCGCTGATCCCGCAGAGCGCATCTTTGCAGATCCTGAAGCGGGCGCGCATTCCGCAGCATGCATTCAGCGAGGCCGATCGTCTTCTTGCACGGCCGGACGAAGCGGCGACATCGCCGGCGCTCACCGCAGCCAATCTCTGCTGGCGCAACTGGCGGCGCCCGATCGTCACCGCCCACGATGGCCAGGTTCGCGCAGACCATCCCCAAATCGTCCGCGCAATCGGTGATGTCCAGTCCGCCACCTCCTTGCGGCTGATGTTGCGCGATCCGCTCGCCTTCGTCTGGCGCTACGCGCTGGGCTGGCGCGCGGTCCCAGAAGACGATCAGCCCCTCACGCTGGACGCACGCTCTTATGGTGAGCTGGTCCATGAGTTGCTGAAGCGCACGGTTGATGCGCTCGAACCTGTGCCGGGCTATGCGCGTGCGTCCCGGGAGGAAATCGAAGCTGCGCTCGCGACCTCGACGGAGACGGTCCGCACGCATTGGCCACTCAAGCGATCGGCGCCGCCCGCGTTGCTCTGGAAACACACGCTCGCTGCCGCAGCTCAGCTCGCCCTCAAGGCACTGACGCTTGACGAGACGTTCCAACCCGGTACGCGAAGCTGGACGGAGCTTGCTTTCAGTCAAGCTGGCGATGGTGCGATGGCACACGATCTACCCTGGCGCCCCGATTCCCTTGTTACGATTCCCGGTACCCAGGTGCGCATCCGAGGCAATATCGATCGGCTCGATCTCACCGGCGACCGTCGCGGCGTGCGCGTGTCGGACTATAAGACCGGCGTAGAACCGCGCCGAGCGGAGGAGATCGTGCTTGGCCGCGGTGCGGAGCTTCAGCGCGTCATCTATTCGGTCGCGGCCAGTCAGTTGCTCCCCGACAATCCGCGCGTGATCGCGCGCCTCGTCTTTCTCGGCAACAAAGAGCCGAGGCCCTATCGCCTACCGGACGTCGACCAGGCGATCGCCGAACTCGGCGGGCATGTCACGGCGGCCATCACCCTCCTGCGCGGTGGCCATGCCCTGCCTGGCCCCGACGCTCAGGAAGAGCACAATGACTTCCGCATAGCCCTGCCGTCGTCGCCAGCAGCCTATCTTCAGCTCAAGAACGGCGCGTTCATGCGCGCTTTCGGAGGGTTTGCACGAGTGTGGGGCTGCCGATGACACTCGCCGACGATCCCGCACGGCTTCGCATCCTGACTGATCTCGACGCCACGTTGCTCGTCGAGGCCGCCGCCGGCACCGGCAAAACGGCGCTAATGGCCGGACGCCTGACCATGCTGCTCGCGCGTGGCACCGAGCCCGGCGCGATCGCCGCGATCACTTTCACAGAGCTTGCCGCGAGCGGGCTGGCGACGCGCGTGCAACGCTATGTCGAGGAGCTGCTTGCGGGACGTGTGCCTCAACCTTTGCGGCTTGCTCTGCCCAACGGACTAAACGTGGACCAACGACGCGCACTTTCCGGTGCAGCGGCGAAGCTCGACGAACTGACAACCGCCACCATTCACGCATTTTGCCAGACGATCATCTCCAGCTATGCGGTTGAGGCCGACATTGATCCGGGCGCGCGCATTCTTGACGCCGTTCAGGCGGCGGCGGCCTTCGATTCCGTCTTCGAGCAGTGGCTGAAACGGCGATTGAATGCGCCCGAGCGGCCAGGCGATGCCATCGCGACACTCTCGCGCGATGATCCGCGTCGCATCGTCGATACTCTTCAGGAACTCGCACGCTTCCGTCTCAGATATCGCGGCGCACGCGCTCTGCCCGCCGAGCTCGGCGGTCGGCCCGACATCGACCTGGTCGACGCCGTCGCGGACTTCCGACGCTGGATTTCGTCGCAGCCGGTCGAGCCCAAGACCCTAGAATTGGTCGGAGAGCTTGAGACGCTCGCCAACTTCTACGCCGGTAGTTTCGACCCTCCACCGGATTTTGCCACGCTCTGGCGTCTCGCCCATCCGCCACAGCTCGCGTGCATGCGCCGACACAGTTTCGATCTTCTCACGCCGAGACGGAAATCAGCTTGGGAGCGTGTCGCGGGCAAAGAGCGAGGCGCGCTCCTCAATGAAGAGGCGACCGCATGCTTTGAGCGGGTCAATCGCTGCTACCGGACCGTTCTTGGTCGGTTCGCGACCGCGCTTGTCGCCCAGCTTGCGGCCGAGCTCGACGAAGTACTCGATGACTACGCCGCCTTCAAACGGGCCGCTGCAGTCTTGGACTTCGACGACTTGCTCGAGAAGGCGCGTGCGCTGGTGCGCCAGCATGACGACGTGCGCCGCGCGCTTGGAGAACGCTATCGCCACATCTTCGTCGACGAATTTCAGGACACCGACCCTGTTCAGACAGAGATCCTCTTCGGGATCGCGGGGAAGGATCGCGCCGGACGCTGGCAGGACAGCGTGCTGCGTGCCGGGGCTTTATTCATGGTCGGTGACCCGAAGCAGGCAATCTATCGCTTCCGAGGCGCCGATATCGGCTCATACTCGCAGGCGCGCGCCGCTGTTGAGCGGCAATTGCCGGAAAATATCGTTCAGGTCACCGCCAATTTTCGTTCGCGTCCCGACATCCTTAGGCACATCAACCGCTGCTTCGCGCGCCCGTTGTCGGGAGAAGGCCAGCCCGGTTACGTGCCGCTCACGTCGACGCTCGGCGACCCCGATCATGATCTGCCCTGCGCGGCGCGAATCACAGTGGATGTGCCGCCTGATTCTCGGCCCGCTCAAATCCGCGACGCGGAGGCCGAAGCCGTTGCCGATCTCTGCACCCGCCTTATCGGCAATCTCCCTATCCGCGACGAGGACGGCGCAATCGTACCGCTCACTGCCGGCGGCATCGCCCTGCTTGCGCCAACTGGCGCCGAGCTTTGGCGTTATGAGCGCGCGCTCGAGCAGCGCGGGCTGCCGATCGCCTCGCAGGCCGGCAAGAGTTTGTTCCGCCGGCAAGAAGTGCAGGACCTGCTCGCGCTAGCTCGCGTACTCGCCGACGCTGGCGACACATTGGCCTTCGGCGCGCTGCTGCGTGGCCCACTGGTCGGGCTTACTGAGGAGGAGCTACTCGACATCACCGTGGGTCTTCCGCCGCATCTCGATCGCGCCGAAGCGCCCCAGCGCTTCTCGGTGCTGACCGATGTCGATCATGTCGCCCATCCTCTGGCACGTCGCACGCTCGCGATCCTACAAGACCTCAGAAAACGCGTGCGGGCGACCACGCCTGCGCTGCTCTTGGCCGAAGCGATCGAACGCCTCGCGGTCCGTGCAACCCTCGCCGCGCGCGAGGGTGATCGTAGTGCGCGCGCGGCCGCCAATCTCGAAGCGTTCCTGGAACGTGCGCGGCCTTACGGTGTGCGAGGCCTCAGGAAGTTCGTTCGGGATCTCGCCCGGGAATGGCGCGACGGCGTGCCCCACAATGAGGGACGAGTTGATGCGGAAGGCGATGCGATCGAAATCATCACGATCCACAGCGCTAAGGGTCTCGAATGGCCGGTGGTAATTCCGATCAACACCGGCACCTTGCTGCGCTCGCGCGAGGCATTCGTCTACCGCGCCGACGACGAAACACTGCATTGGCTGATTGGCGACGTGGTTCCGCCGGAACTGCTTCGCGCACTCGAGTCTGAAGACGATAGCTTGGCCCGCGAGCGGGAGCGCCTCTGGTATGTCGCCTGCACGCGCGCCCGCGAACTTCTGATCGTTCCGGAATTGCCTCAGGCTGAGCAGCGGTCCTGGGCACGGATCGTTGATCTTGCGCATCGGGACTTGCCGCAGCTTGTCCTGTCGCACTTGACGCCGGTCGCCCGCGTGACCGACGTCGCGCCTCCGAATACGCAGACGCCGGAGCTGTTCGGGGCAGAGCGTGCCGCGATCGCCGCCGCGGCGATGCCGCTCCAGTGGCTGCGGCCAAGCGATCACGATCCTGATCGAGCGCCAAGAGGTGAGGCGATCGCGATGGAGCCTGGCGAAGCCCCAGAAACCGAATTGCCGGTCGGCGCCGGCCGCGTGCGGGGCCTTATTCTCCACAAGCTGATGGAGGAGATGCTTACCGGCGAACTGGCCGAGGAGATGCCGGTCGTCGCTGCACGTGCGCGAGTGCTGATGACGCAGCTTATAATTGATGCTGACAACGGAGCGAAGCTTCCGGACCCAGAGGAAATAGCGGTGACCGTCGCGCGCACCCTTGCACTGCCCGAAATCGCCGCACTCAGGCCAAGCCTCGCTCCGGAGTGGCCAATTTATGCGATGCTCTCGGCTTCACCCGCGGCGACTGCGCTGGCTGGGCGGATAGATGCCATCGCTGTTCAAGATGGTCAGCCTGCCGTTGTCCTGGATTGGAAGAGCGATGTCGCGCCCAGCGAGCAGGATAGGCGCGATCATGCCGCTCAGCTGAGCGACTATCTTCGTGCCACAGGAGCACCTCGGGGCGCCGTGGTTTACATGACGGATGGCGTCATTCGGTGGGTCACGACTAGAACGCCACGGTAAAATTCGTGAGGCGGTCTTTTGGACGCTCCCGATCGGGGCTGCCCACCCGGCTAAGCACTGCAAACGGGTTGCGTTATGACGGCGTGGCTTTCACGACGGCAGATTTTTGGGGGTCATACCGATCTTCGTCGTAGTCTGTAGGAAAATCGGCGAGCTCGGTCTGCTTTGTATTTATCAGGCGTTTTGGCTGCGCCTGATGATAGATGGCGAAAGGTTCTCTTTCCACCTTGAACAAAGAACTCAGCAATTTCAGCGCAATTGGCGCGCAGCGCGTTGACAATTTGGACGCAGCCCAAAATACGTGTCAGATACTAATCGTCGAGTTGACTCTCGAACTTCATTAGGAGGAACTCGGCTATGCCAGGCCCTTCCAAATGGAGGCCGATCTCGTCGAGAGGATTATCCGGTGAACCCGACTGAGAGCCCCAATTCATCGTGCTCACCACGACGTGATCTCTGTCCCACAAAAGAAACTTTGCATGGACTTGCGGATCCTCCACGGCGATCAGATCGACTACACCATGTAGCCGTTCGCGGTGGGCCTTGACGTGCCGCCGTTTGATCGGCCCGGTCTGGCGCGAGTAGTAAACACGGACGTCGTCGAGTCGGCGTCCTGCGATTTCGGCGGGGTTAAAGATCGCCGGCACCATGGGAGCTCCGACCTTGTTGGTACAGCAGACAAATCGCTCTTCGGCTTCGTGAGCAACCCTCCGAATCAATCGCTCATGATCGTCAGCCTGGAGAATGCTCATCCGAACTGGAATACTCCCTCCAGCATCGGCGCTAGATGTTAAGGCGCTCCGCGAGCGCCTTAAATCCGATGCTATGAATTGGAGCGTCTCAATCGAACGGCTGGCGCTTGAAAGAGGTGACACGATAGAACGCAAAAGATCCAGGCCCGCCGCGGCCGCGCGGTTCTCTGTCAGCTCGACAGACACCTCCAAGGCAGAAAAGGGCGACGACAGCCAATTGGAGGAGCCGAGCACGACGACAGCGCCGCCGTGGCCGTCATCCGCGGCAAGGCATTTCACATGGCTTCGAACAGAATCGCGCTGCGTGAACACAAAGCCACGCGCGCGACGGACCGACGAGAGCCGCATATTGAGCTCCTGCATCGCGATCGCGTTCTTTCTGTCGGTGTCTAGCGCAGTACCGTAGAACAAGTGGCAGCGCACGCCACGCTGCGCAGCCTGTTCAAGAGCTTTTCGAATGCGTTCATGTTGCTCCGTGTATTTTTCGCCGTGAGGCGTCACAAAAGTCGAAAGTACGAAAACGTCTTCCTCGGCCTGACCCACGATGCGTTCGAAGCATTCGAGATGCTGTTCGCCGCCGACGATCAATTGATCGGTGCCAATCATCGTATCGACGGTCACTGACCGGCTTGGCTGCGGATCGCTAGCTTCCGGCAGAATACCAGTCCTGATTGTTGCTTGAAGAGCGCCGATCAAGTCCTGGCTGGCCCCCTCAGGGAGCAATCCGTTCTTGACGTCGTTCAGTTCGATCGCGAGATATTTTCTTTCGAGAACGGAGTTGATCGTTTGAACGCCGCGCAGCCATTCGCCGGGACGGAGCATGCCGGCGACGAGCTGCGTTACGCGGACCGCCATTGTGTCATCGGTCTCATCTGGGCCCGGAGGAAAGTTGACCTTGTGATCTGTATGGGTCATCCGATAGAGTGGAGCGGTCTCGACGTCGCGGTTGCGAAAGACCGAGTGTCCGACCTTCTCCAGCACTAGACTGATGTGAATCTCCCGATCTTCAGTTCGCTCCGGCAAGGCGCCACCCAACCGGATGAAGTCTTGACCGACGCCGCTTGTCGCCAATTGAGGGACAGGAGCCAGGCGAAGCTCGACCAGGCCGAACTGCATCAACCGCGCGATGGTCGAGCCCGCGACCTGGCTTGGAATCCCGAGCGACGTTGCCACCTCTTCGATCGTTTCTGGGGTGCGATCGAGCGCGAGCAGGATCATTTCTTCGATTGGACTCCATCCCCATGTGCGTTGAACGATGGCGCGCGCGCGATAGTGCCAAGCGGGAAGGTAGATTTTCACGCCGGAAGCCTCCCGTTCTCGTCGATCGCGACGATGGATGCGCCTTTCACCTTAATGCTAGGAGCATCCTTCCTGACGAGCTCGTAATCGGTCCCGGCGAGGGTCGCGAGCTCCTTCAGCATCTTTCGTAGGAATTCAAGATCGTCCTTTTTTGCATCCGGATCGATTCCTTCGACCACTTCGCGAATGAAGCGCTGGCTTGTGGCAAGAATCAGCTTTTGCTTGGCGCGGCTGAGCAGCACATTCATGCGCTGTGGGCTTTTGACGAATCCGAGCGCGCGCGATCCCACCATGACATTGTTGCGCGTAAGGCTGGCGGCCACGACATCGGCTTCGCCACCTTGGAAGCTATCGCTGGTAAAGACGAACTCACCATTACTGCGCGGGCTCGCGAAGCCGAACAAGGTCTTGTCTTTCCTGACTTGGCCGCGCAGTAAGCGCTTGAACCATCTCACCTGCGCCGCGTAGGGCGAGATGATCACGAGGGTCGGTCGGCGGCCGTCCGCGCCAACTATCGGCCGCAACCCTTTCAAGGCCGCTATCAAGGCCTGCGCCTCAAGCTCGTTGCGGAATGATCGCTCCACTTTGTGTTCGAAATGTCGCCGTTTTGACATGCTGAGGGGCGGAAAATCGAGAAGAACGATTGGAGAGGTGAGGTACGCGACCGTGGACGTGACCGTTAGCGTGCGACGCTTGACGCGGTCGGAGGGAGCGAGCTTTCTGTCATAAAAAGTATTCGAGACGAGATCGCCGATGGCGGGGTGCATGCGGCTCTGTTCCAGCAGCGTGTTGACGATCGTGCTCGGACGCCCCGTGTCCTTTTCGCGCTCAATTTCGCGCTCAGCTATTGATCGAAACGGTTCTTCAAGACGCGCCGCTGTTGCGAGAGCCTCCCTCATCAGATGTTCGCTCGACTTAACTGTATCAAGCGCCTCAGTAACTTCCGGCGGTAGATCGGAGATGGTTTCAAGCCGCTCCTTCGCGTCCCGCAGCAGATCAACTGCGCGCTCGGGATCGTAGAATTGTTGCCGCTGGGCGGCATCGAATGGAGAGAGTTGGTTGTGATCGCCAACCATGATTCTTCTGTTGCCCAGCAATAGCGCGCCGATCAGTTCCGCACCGTTGGCGCGGGCCGCTTCTTCGACGATGACCCAGTCGAATTGATCGCCATCGGCAATCATCTCCTCGATGATGTGCGACGATGTCGTGGCAAGCGTGACATCGGAAGAGCGCAGCAGCAGATTGTCGGTATCGCGAAATACGCGTTCCGCAACCGTCGCTTCCGACGCATCAACGGGCCGGAGCGCCTGCTTGATTTGATAGCGTTGGTTGACCATCATGCTTTCAGCGGCGTGGTCGACCGTCGAAACGGACCTAAGAAGATCAACGGAGCTCGCACGCAAGGAGCTGACTTCATCGGTCGATCGTGTCCGCTCGACACGAACGACGATCTTCGTGCCGCTCGCCAGTGTCGCCTTGAGTTCGTCCTCCATTTGAATCAAGGTCTCGTGGTTTTGCGCCGACACTAGAAGCCTTGCGTCCGGTGTTTTGTCCAGAATGCTTTTGACAAGATTCGAAATTAGGAACGTCTTGCCGACGCCAGGAGGGCCAACAACGACATTGATGGACTTGCCTGATACGATTGCGTCCCATGCCACCTTTTTCGAACCGTCCATCTCGTCCGGCGGCACCGCATTCGGGGTCGCAATATCACGTAATACTTCGTCCAGCGCGACCTGCGCCGGATCGTCAATCGCTCTCAAGAGTTCAATATTCGTCCGGGCCGCCACAATATTTTGAAGGCGGCGGCGAATTGCGCGTTCAAATCCACCATCTCTTCGAGGACGAAGAAAAAGAAGCTGCCCCGGTACAACAGCTTCGCTTGTCGCGAACGTGAACGGTAGGCGGCCGTCGACGACACCGCCCGTTCCCTCATAACTGAGTTCCGGAAATCGCTCCCGATCGCCGGCGAGCGCGTCGCTGCGTGAAAGAGTCCAATTTGGTTTGCCGTCGTCGTACTTCAATTCGCGCGCCAAGGCGTCGTATGCCGGGCGCAGTCCCATCAGCTTGCGTCGCATGTCCCGGTCGGGATCTTCGCGGGAGGCGATCCAGGCCAAATCTGAATCCCCGCCGGACGGCGGGTGAAGCACTTCGACGGGATAGATTCGGAATTGCTCCCGCAGCCAAGTAAAGGCTTCGAGAAGAATGAGGGCGTACCAAGTGGGAATCTCTTCGACTGATCGGCTCACTCCTGTTGTGACACTCGCGTCAATCCACGGTTTGGCGCCAGGGCCAAGCCTGCGTACTCGCTCTTCGGCGCTTCTCCGAGTTCGCGCAAGATGAATCCGGTGGCGAACCTCGACGGCATCATAGATGTAGTCGTCAGGCCGCCTCTTGTTGGCGTTCTCGATCATGCCGACATAGTCATCGATGACTTTCACGCCATACGCGGCAAGGTCGGTGACGATACGCACGAAGGCCTCATCTACGACAACAGTGCGTACCGTTGGTCCGCTGAGATCCTCTTCGACAAAACGGAGGACCGCATCCCTATCGTCAGCCGGGATGGTGCCCGATGTAAGCGATGCAAGGTCGCTTTGGGTAACCTGGGTGGAAGGGTAGAGAATTAGCTCGCCTTCGCCGCTTGACCCCGACCGGTCAAGATCGGCCACGACCTCGGCGATCTCGTTTAGCACGATACTTCCGTCGAAAAGCTGGTAGCGTGGCGGATCGGCAAGACGATTAAGCATGCGTCGCTCGATCGACAGCAGGGAAGGACCGCCGCCGTCCTCGGTCAGGCCGAGGATCCGCGACGCTGCCTGCCCAAGATCACTCCAGTCCCGGCGAAACGAGACGGTGCCGGAGGGCCGCAGCAGATGTCCCGCGCCGCCCACATCGCCGTCGGCAATGTGTACGCACGCTTCGTAGCCGCCGAGTCGGAAATCCTCTTTTTCATCGCTATGCGAAAAGATCGTATGTTCGCTGACAGCGCCGTGCACGATGCCCGCATCATGACAAAGTGCAAGTCCTTCAGCTACGCGCAAGATATTGCGCCAAAACATCTTGCGGCCGGTCGTCGTAAGCAGCCGGCCTTCTCGCGCTCGAACCCTGTGCAATGACCCGCAGATCGGACTGCCAGGATCAACCATTAAGATACCGATCTCTTCCTGGTCCTCGACGATCTCAAGAACCTCGACCAATAACTGGCGCGCACGGCGTGACGACAGAACACGCCGGACACGCCTGAGGCCGTGCGTGATGAGCCGCTTCAGGTCCTCGTCCAGCGGGGTTCCGGTCTTCTTGAACAGACGAAGAAGATAGTCCTCGCCGTCGGCGATGCCGGTGGCAAAACGAAGTTGAGAATTCCAACCTTCGGTGCCGCTCGAAAACGCGGTATCAGCAAACTTGAATCGTGCGTCGAGCGTCGCTTTGCCTTGCATGGTAGCTCGCGCCATAGCGCCGTAATCCATCCTTGAAACAGTACAAATGCGGTGATTCGTATATGATAGCGCAGTATATGCTTTGGGTCAGAGTTATCGACTGCAAAGCGATATTTTGCGCGTTTTCCCAAGCATGCTCTGTGTAAATTGGGGGAGTGGATGGCACCTATTGCAAGCAGCAACGAGATGCGGTTGGACCCGCCAAATCAAGCCAGCATGAGTGGCAATTGATCATCATCGAGCCCTGACCCAACAAACCCCCGAAACAGAGATACCGATTAACCGGATCGGCCTCTTTGGCGGCATAAGTTGCGCTAATAGTTCAAGAGCCAGGCTAGAGAGATCGTCCGCGGTGTCGTTCATGCGTACGGACGTGCTGCGAGTGATCAGCTCGAAATCTGAAAAGGATCGCCGTTTGGCCTCGCGCGCCCGTCGCCTCGCAGTGTTGCCGGACCTTGTCGACCAGTGGGCGCAGTTCGATGGTCAGCGCTTCGTGGTCTGCCAAGTCCCGCGAAACGTGCTTTCGGCGCCGACGGACCTTCGGATTCGGTTGGCACGGACAGGACGCTCGTCAATCCCCCGCGAGATCCAGTAATAATACGCCCCAGCTTTCCCAAAATTGGCGTTCATGAACTCGAGCGACTGATTGCGCATATTCATGCCGGTGAAGATGCCAAGGCCATGCATCTTCGCACTGGTCGCCGGTCCGATTCAATGGAATTTGCCGACTGGGAGATCCTGAACGAAGCTCGGCCTCATCTTTGGCGTGATCACGAACTGTCCGTTGGGCTTCCGTTGGTCGGACGCAAGTTTTGCCAGGAACTTATTGTAAGAGATGCCGGCAGACGCGGTCAGGCCTGTCTCGCTCAGGATCTTGACTCTAATCAAGGTCGCGATCTCTGTCGCGATTGGGAGGCCTTGGATGTTCTCGGTGACATCTAGGTAGGCCTCATCTAACGACAGGGGCTCAATGACGTCAGAATGCTCCGCGAAGATTGTCCGGACGTGTCGAGAGACCTCCTTGTAGACTTCGAAGCGCGGCGGCTTTACGAAAATTAGCTCTTTGCATTGCCGTTTGGCTGTCACTGACGGCAATGCCGACCTAACTCCAAACTTTCGCGCCTCATAGCTCGCTGCAGCTACGACACCGCGCTCTTTCGATCCCGCCCACAGCGACTGGCTTGCCACGCAAGTCCGGATTGTCCCGCTGCTCCACTGATGCGTAGAAGATGTCTATATCGACAGAATGATCTTGCGCTGATGCGGTGCTGGCCCCGTTTGGTAGTCGGTCTCGTCCGTCACGTCGTCGGCCCTATTGGGTCTTCCTTGACGCCGCGAGCGACGACCCGGAGGCTTCCGTCCGGAAGCGGCCTTTGCAATTTCAGTACTTCGTCCGCAGGGGCCGTCATCCAGGTCTCGACTTCATCTGGCGTTGTCAGGATCACCGGCATCGCCTTGGGGTGGATGGCGCCGACCTCGGCGTTGGGCTCCGTCGTGAGGAACGCGTAGAGGTCGTTGGTCGTCTCGCCTTCCTTGACCTTCCGGACGGACGTCCAGTTGGTCCAGATACCGGCGAAGCAGGCGAGGGGACGTGTCTCATCGAGCGCGAACCAGATATCACCGCCCTCGGCCTTGTTGAACTCGCTGAACGAGTTGAACGGCACCACGCAGCGATTTTCAGTCCCCAGCCATCGCGTCCAGTGCTTGCTCTTCACATTGCGGATGTTGGTCGTGCCGCCGTCCGGCTCCATTCGCAGCAATTCCTTGAAATCCACTGCCTTGCCCTTGGCCTGCAGCTTCTCGGCTCGCTTCTTCGTGGCGTCCATCAGCGCCTTTGATGACGACGGCATTCCCCATCGCGCCGTAGCGAGCTCGCGGCCCTCCACTCCGTTGCGCACGATCGGTGCCTTGTAGTCGGGAAAATCCCCCGGCATCGGCGCCAGATTTCCAACGTATCGGTTGACAACGCGGAACAGCGCGTTGATCGCGGCTTGATTGGTCGTGATCGAATAAAGATTGCACATCGGTCAGGATTCGGCTCGAGGGTGGCGCGGCTGCCAGGTCAACTGTAGCAGAGTCGCGGATGGACGCCGGCCGGCCTTGGCACATTTGCGACAGCGCAGCCGGCTGGCGAGATCGTGCACGAAGGTGGTCGGCGGGTGCTTCATCGCGGCCAGGTCGACATCGCTCGGCGTCTTGCAGCGCGCGCACCTGATCTCCAGCCAGGGGAAGCCTCCATTTACGGCCTGATCGATGGTCGGCGACGGATCGATCGGTTCGCCGTCACTCCACATCCGCTCGTTCCAGCTTTCGCAAAGCAGCCTGTCGGCTTGCTGGATCATCGCCCCGCCTTTGGCCCGCATCTCCGCCGATTGGGTCGCCAGCATGCTGGCCATCGCGCGTGCCTTGCCGAGCTCTTTCGCCAGAGCCTTGCGATCGCCGCCCGACAAGGGCGTAGGGTGATACTTCGGGGCCATCCAGACATCCAGGCGCAAAGAGATCGGATCGGCAAATCCAGAGCGGCTACGGCGTCTCGAACGCTGGCCAGCACCCGTCTTCTTCATGCCTGCCGGTGCGCTGCCGGCAGGTATTGTCGAGCAGCCGCTGCGCGACGTCCTTCCAGAGCGCGTTGGCGCCATACAGTCGAACGGCATCAGCGGTCTGGATTTCCACGGTCCGCTCGCAGCGGCGGCAGGAGACGCGCAGCACGTGACGCTGAATCTCGGAAAGACGTCGCTGCCGCATCTGAGCCCCGGTCGTGCCGGCGCGTGCGTCTTTCAGGACCGATTCCCAATATTCGGCCGGGAGGGGGGCATCTGGACCCGCAGCGGGCGGCGCTCGTCTGCGGTCGGCTTCAGCGGCCAATTTTTCCATCTGTTTCGGGGTCGGCATGCGCCAGCTCGCGGGTCGGTCGGTCATGCCCGAATTAGAACATAACAAGAACAAATGTCGAGTCCGGCCAGGCAGGCCGATGAGAAAAATCCCGCTGTGGGGCGGGTCGCGATGTCGGAACCAAGCCCGGTCGTTCGTCTTTAATCCGGCATCAGTAATGGAGTTCCCCGCGATGGCCCCCCGCGCCAACTGGAAAGGCTTCCTGCGTCTTTCCCTCGTCACCTGTCCGGTTGCGCTCTATCCGGCCACGTCGGAATCCGAAAAGGTCTCGTTCAACCAGCTGAATCGAAAGACCGGCCATCGGATCAAGTACGCTAAGGTGGATGCCGATACCGGCGAGGAGGTCGACAACGAGGACATCGTCAAAGGCTACAAGGTCGACACGGACACCTTCATCGAGGTGACGAAGGAGGAGCTAGAGAACGTCGCACTGGAATCAACGCGAACGATCGAAATCGACGAGTTCGTCGACCGCAGCGAGATCGATCCGCGATATCTCATTCGCCCCTACTATCTGCGTCCCGACGGTAAAGTCGGGCACGATGCTTTCGCCGTTATTCGGGAAACCATCCGCGAGATGAACAAGGTCGCGATCGGCCGTGTGGTGCTGACCAATCGCGAGCACATCATCGCGCTGGAGCCGTTGGACAAGGGCCTGATGGGAACGCTACTGCGCTATCCTTACGAAGTCCGTTCAGCTGATGAGTATTTCGACGACATTCAGGATGTCAAAGTCACCAAGGACATGCTTGATCTCGCCAAGCACATCGTCAATCAGAAGGCGGGCCATTTCGAGCCGGACAAGTTCGAAGACCAATACGAAACCGCCCTCATCGAACTGATCAATCAGAAGCGCGCCGGCAAACCCATCACCGCGAAAGCGCGTCCCCGCGGCGAGAACGTGGTGGACCTGATCGACGCGCTGCGAAAGAGCATCGGAAGAGAGGGCGCCTCAGCGACAGAGGCACCCAAGAAATCAGGAAAAAAGCCGCGCAAGGCGGCGGCCGGGCAGAAGGAAATGCTGATGCCGATCGCAGGCAAGAAGCCGGCGAAGGAGGCCGCGGCGAAAAAGCCGGCGGCCAAGCCGCAGCGGAAGTCGGCTTAGGTGTCGTGAAGCATCCGGTGACGCCGGACGGCACTCCTTCGTCGTCCGTGGCAGGCTCTGGCGAATGGCAAATCCGTCTCAACGAGGTCACGCGAGATCATCTCGTCGCCGTCTAATGGCGACCCGGCGGGTAGGTGCGTGCGCCAGGAAGGCGGCCGAGCGCGAGGCCGAAGTAACGGTGCATAGGACCGCGGACGAAGCTAAGCAGGCGCTTGGCGAACGCGGTCCCGTATGGCGGGACGACGGCTCGCCGGCTCTCGATTGCTCTGCAAAGTAGGAGCCATATGGCTGCGGTGAAAAAGACTTCCAGGAGATCGACCTTGAGCGCGGGCATTCTCGCATACCGCAAGGGAGGAGCTCGGGGGCTCGAGGTTCTGCTCGTTCATCCCGGCGGTCCGTTCTGGCGTGAGAAGGATGATGGCGCCTGGTCCATTCCAAAGGGCGAAATCGATGCCAATGATGTTCCGGAGAACGTTGCTCAACGAGAATTTGCCGAAGAACTCGGCCCGAGCGCTTCGATTGGTCCACTCCAGGCGCTGGGGGAGGTCCGACAGCGAGGAGGCAAGCGCGTCATCGCATTCGGCGGCGAGGGACACTTTGATCCGGCAGCACTGACCAGCAATACCTTCGATGTCGAATGGCCGCCTCGAAGCGGTCGACGGCAGAGCTTTCCCGAAGTCGACCGCGCGGAATGGTTTGATATCGAGTTAGCGCGGACCAAGATGCTGTCCGCTCAGGTAGAGTTTCTCGATCGTCTTTTGGCGATCTCGGCTGAGAGCGTCGGGAAATGATGTTCAGGATTGGAGTCATTTCGGACACGCACGGCCTGTTGAGGTCCGAGGCGGAGCGAGGCCTGACGGGCGTCGATCACATCATTCATGCCGGCGACATGGGACGCCCCGAGATCGTCGACGCGCTTCGCCGGATCGCACCCGTCACGGCCGTTCGTGGAAACGTGGACAGTGGCAAGTGGGCTCGCGACTACCCCGACACGAAACTCGTCCGTCTGGCAGGTAAGTCGATCTACGTTCTGCACGACCTGAAGACGCTGAAGACCGATCTCGGCGCCGGCTTCGACGTCATCGTCTCCGGGCATTCCCACGTACCGAAGATCGACACGGTCGGTGGCATTCTCTACCTGAATCCCGGCAGCGCGGGACCTCGGCGTTTCAAGCTGCCGATCACGTTTGCGACGCTCGAACTCACGCCTGACGGCATGCGACCGGAAATCCACGACCTTGGAGGCGAGTGAGTGTCGGCGGAGAGTGCATCAATCCTTTTTGCCGGCTTTCGCCGAAGGGAAGCTACTTGCGCGGACGTTCTCGCTCACGCACGACATCCTTCGCCCGCTTGTCGGACCTGAGCCCGAGGTAGACGGGCTGGCGCAGTTCGCCCTTGCTCGTCCACTGCGCAAATTTGACCTCGGCGACCAACGAGGGCTTGACCCAGGTCGTGGCGGCCTCGTCCTTCACTTTGGCAGGGAAGGGTGATTTCGGGATCGTCAGCTTCACGAGCTTGGCGTGGAGGTCTTCCAGGACCTTGTGGCTGAAGCCAGTGCCAACATGTCCGATATAGCGCCATGTGTCGTCTTCCCGCACGGCGAGGACCAGGGCGCCGAAGTATGGTCTTGTACGCCTCGGCGCCGTGAAGCCCGCGATCACCACTTCCTGCCGCTTTGCTGTCTTGATCTTCAGCCAATCCGCCGTCCGGCTTCCGGACGCATACGCGCTGTCGGCGCGCTTCGCCATGACGCCTTCCAGACCCTTCCGCTCGGCCTCGGCGAAGAATTTCATGCCGTTCGCTTTGCGGTGATGGCTGAAGGCGATCAACTTGTCGCGCGGCAGTATTGCCTTCAACCGCTTCTTCCGCTCGAGGAGGGGGTGGTTGCGCAAGTCCGCTGCGTTCTCAAACATGAGATCGAAGGCGCAGTACAGCAGCTTCGCCTCATGGCGCAGCGCGTTTTGAAGCAACTGGAAATGTGAGACGCCATCCTTACCGATCGCGACAAGCTCACCATCGATCACGGCGTCGCCCTTCACGCCCTCCAGCGCTTTGGCGACCTCAATATAGCTGCGGCTGATTATCTTGCCGTTGCGGCTGTAGAGCGCAACTTTGCCCCGCCGGATTTCCGCGATCATCCGGAAGCCGTCGTACTTGTCCTCGAAAACCCAGCTGGGGTCGTCGAACGGCGCCTCGGTAAGCGTAGCAAGCATCGGCTGCAGGCGCTTGGGCAGGGTCGACATCCGGCTCATTCAAGGCCAATCCTTAAGAGCGCGTTGCGAAATGCATGGACGTCCTTCAAGGATTGGGGAACGCTTCGGGGCCGCGTCGTGTTCCGCAGGCATGGTGGCGTGCGAGACGTTGACGATCGACGAGGGCGGATCAGACCGATGGCCAGAAAACTGAAGACCTATCAGACCTCGCTGGGCTTCTTCGATCTGGCGATCGCCGCTCCCTCCATGAAAGCGGCCCTCGAAGCCTGGGGCGCTGACAGCAATCTCTTCCACCAGGGCGCGGCGAAGGAAAGCGACGATCCGGACGTCATCGAGGCGACTATGGCTGCGCCGGGCATCGTTCTGAAGAGACCCGTCGGCTCCAACGGGCCATTCAGGGAGCATGCCGAGCTACCTACCGACCTTGCCAGCGGCAGCTCAAAGAAGACAGGCCGCCGTCAACCGCGGAAGCCTTCTAAGCGGGCCCACGACGATGCGGCCGACCGGAAGGCTGCACTTGCTTTAGAGAAGGAGCAGATGCAACGGGAGCGCGAACGTGCCAAGGAGGAGGCCGTCCGGCAGAAGGAGCGTGAGCGACGGCAGCACGCCGTCGACAAGGCGCAAAGTGCCTTGGACGCGGCCCGTCGCAAGCACGAAGAAAAGGCCGCTGACATTCAACAACAGCTCGAAGTTCTTGAGGAAAGCGCGCGGGACGAGGAAGCGCGTTGGGAAAAGGAGAAGGCCCGGTTGGAAGTCGCGTTACGACGCGCGCGAGGCTAGGTCTCAAAGTGCGACCATCTCGTGTCTTAGCGTTGACGCCTGATTTGCCGCCGAGACCGGAAATTGCCAGACTCTAAACTGCCAAGTCGCGAGCCTTAGCAGTTGCGCTCTTCCCGCAAGATGCGCTCCAGATCATCCTCGAAGATATTTTGCGTTGCTTCAAAGAGAGCCAGGAGCTTCAGAGCTTCTGCGATGTTTGCGCCACCCTTGCGGACCATCCGTTGCTGCCTTTCGACGATCTGACGTCCTTTGGCAACATGGTGACGGGCAAGGATGACACGTTCGGAATAATGAGACATTGGTGGCTCCTGCTGCAGGCGGGAGCGCGATTGGTCTCTCAGTCACCGGTGCCCGCGGGCAGAGTGCCTTTGCCGGTGATGACCAGATCATACTCCGTTTCGCGAATTCGGACACTGTCCAATTCAAGCAGGTCAATCTTGAATGGTGGGTCTCGAGCGGGCGCGCTCAGACTGGGCGCTCGCTGGTAACTATCGGTCGGAAACCGCCCGCCCTGCGGCCTCATTGACCTTTGCGCGGTCCCGCCTGTCCTCCGGAGACAGCTCCATAACCGCTCGATGGAGCTCCGCAGGGATCGTCAGCGGACTATCGAGCGGCTTTTCCGCCCACTCCCAGAAGCGGTCAAAGGCATCCATTACAGATCCTCCCGAAGCCCCCTGAAGAAGGGATGACGGACTTTTCCCTCCGCTGATTTTGCACGGTACTCTATCTCGGCCAGCAGCTTGGGCTCGACCCAGATTCCTTTGTGCGCAATCCGCTTTGCATAAGGCTGCGTCTTGCGGATCAGCGGCTTCAGACGCTTCTGAAGGTCGGCGGCTGATGCCTTGTCGAATCCATGGTCCACCTTCCCGGCGTATATTAGATCGTCGCCCTTACGCCGGCCGACGTAGATGCCGTCCCACTTCGTTCCATCGAGCGCGAAACCCGCAATAGTCAGGGTCTCACGCTGCACGCAGGTCTTCTTGACCCAGTCATTCGTGCGTCCGGCCGGATAGGCGCCGTCCCGGACCTTCGAGACGACACCTTCGAGGCCAAGCTTGCAGGCGTGCGCAAACATCTCGCGGCCGTCTATCGCGAAGCTTTCGCTGAACTGGATGTCGGTGCCGGTCAGGATCTTCTTGAGTTCGGCCTTGCGCTGAAAAAGCGGTAGCTTCCGGATATCTCGGCCGTTCAGATAGAGCAGATCGAACGCCACGAGCACGATGCTCCTCGACTTACCCTTGAGCTCGTTCTGCAGGACCGAGAAGTCGGTCGTGCCATCGGCAGCTGGCACCACGATCTCGCCGTCCACCACCGCAGAGTTCGCCTTGATCCGCCAGGCGTCATGAGCGACCTTCTTGAAGCGGTGCGTCCAATCGTGGCCGCGCCGGGTGGAGATCTTCGCCGTCTCGTTGGCCAGATGGACCTGAACACGGTAGCCGTCGAACTTGATTTCGTGGATCCAGCGCTCTCCCGACGGCACTTTCTCTGTCGAGGATGCCAGGGCCGGTTCGATGAAGGCGGGGAAAGGCGCCTTGACGCCGATAGCCGCCGGCTTGTTACGCTGAAACGCCACTGAAGAACTCCACGCTACAGCCGATTCAAATTGGCACAGTTCGAATCGTTCCGGAACCTGCGAATCCCTGTCGCGTTGCTTCGATGTCCCAACAGGAGGCACCGATGGCGGCAGCGAAGAAGAGCAAAACGGCGCGCGGACGAAAGCAGGACCGGGCGCGGGTGGCAGGCGGGCAGGACTACGAAGTGCAGTACGAGGCGAAGAAGACCGGAAAGTCGGCGCCGGCGGTGAAAAAGGCCGTCAAAAAGGTCGGCAACGCGCGCAAGCGGGTGGAGAAACGGCTAGGCCGCTGAGTAGCAGACGGGTCGGCGTCGGTGCTTAGCGCGGGTCCTCCTCGTCAGGGGGGCATTCTGGGCAGGTATCGCCAATCGAGTCGAGCACGTCGTGAAGCGCGGCCTCCGCGGCTTGACGGGAGACGTCTGCTGGCGGGTCTCGACGGGCAATATCGAAGGCTCGCTCTCGTGCATGCGGATCGGCGCGGTCCTGCATCCAACCATGCTCTTCGCATTCGCGGATGGCGCCCGCTTCCTGGAGCACGTGGATCGCCCAACCCTGCAGTGTCCGTATCGCCGGCCTTCGCTCACTGGTCATCAGCATTGAATAACTCCGAATACACGAATCTAGTGGTCCGCCGTTTGTTCCGGCTGCTAACACAAGGCTGGGATTCTCAGTCAGCAGAGGACAAGGTTTTCGCCCGTTCTGAGACCACTGTGAAATTGCCAGGCTGTTCTCGCAGGATTGCCAGCATCACTTTCGCTCAAGTCTTTTAGTGGTTGTGCGCGTGCGGCCAGGGCCGCACCGGGCTCTCGTGAACCGAGCCGCGCCGCGTCTCGGCCTGCGGCTTCGATCCCTCGCGCCAGAGCTTTGGTGCTCCTCGCCGGGGGCACTCGGAAAAGGGGCTCGCCTGCGGCGATCGTTATCACTGCCCCGTTCCCGGGTGCCCTTTTAACCGGTCTCGTCGCTGCACTCGGTCCCGCGTGCCGCCTTCGGCGTCGCTATGCTCACGCTCCTGCGGGTGCCATTTCTCTTGGGGCGATGCGCCCCTGGCGCACGCCGGATCAGGCCTGCGGCCTAAGGCAAGAAGCTGAGAGTAAGAGTGCAGGCTGGTTTTCCGTGACGGGTTACAATCTGCGAGAGAGGCTCGCGGTGCCCGTCGCGGAGACCCGCGATGTCAAACCCTAATGCTTGCGCGCGCGCCGGCCAGGACCGGGCGAACCTCTACAACGAAATCACCGACAAGATCATCGCCGAGCTTGAGGCCGGACGCGTCCCCTGGGTTCAGCCCTGGGGTACTGCCGCGGCGAAAGCGCCGCTGGCCATGCCGAAAAATGCGTCGACCAACCGGCAATACAGTGGTGTGAACATCCTCATCCTCTGGGGAGTCGTGATCGAACGCGGATTTACCGGTCAAAGTTGGCTCACTTTCCGCCAGGCACTCTCTCTTGGCGGCCACGTTCGCAAGGGAGAGCGCGGGACTACCGTCGTCTACGCGGATCGTTTCGTGCCGAATGATGAAAAGCGCCGCGCCGCCGAGACCGGCGAAGACGCGCAGGCGATCCCGTTCCTCAAGCGATTTACCGTTTTCAACACCGATCAGTGCGAGCAACTGCCCGACGACATTGCCACCGCTGCGCCGCCGCCGCCGGCCGGCCTCATCGAACCGACGGTCGATGCCCTGATCACGGCCAGCGGAATTCCATTTCGGATCGGTGGAGATCGCGCATTCTATGCAACAGCCGAAGACTATGTTCAGGTCCCGCCGCCGCAGGCCTATTTCGAACCCATCAACTGGCACCGTACGGCCTTGCATGAACTCGGTCATGCGACTGGGCACCCGTCGCGTCTCAATCGCGACCAGAGCGGATCCTACGGTACCAAGAAATATGCCTTCGAAGAGCTGGTCGCCGAATTGAGTTCCGCGTTCAGCTGCGCGTCGCTAGGGATCGTCCCCACCGTGCGCCATGCCGACTATATCGGCTCCTGGCTCGAAGTCCTGCGTGAAGACAATCGCGCCATCGTGCGGGCCGCCTCGCAGGCGAGCAAGGCCGCGGACTATTTGCTCGGTTTCGTTCCCGGGTCCATTGAGCCCGCATCGCTGGATTCGGCTGTCGCCGATCACGAGACGGCGTGATGCCTGGCCTCGCGCGAGAGTGAGAGGAGGGGAGGCTGTTCGCGACGGGTTGGAAGCCGAGAGAGAGTCTCACGGCCACCCGTCGTGGAGAGCCAAAATGACGAAAGCCGTACAAAAGATCACGCTGTCCCCTTCTCGGGACATTCCCTTCAACAAGCTCGTGCTCGGCCAGTCGAACGTTCGCCGCGTCAAGGCCGGTGTCTCGATCGAGCAGCTAGCCGAGAGCATCGCGCAGCGTACGCTTCTGCAAGGTCTGAGTGTCCGGGCCGTCGTCGATGCAGATGGCAACGAGACCGGCATGTTCGAGGTGCCAGCGGGCGGCAGGCGCTATCGCGCTCTCGAGCTCCTGGTAAAACAGAAGCGGATGTCAAAGACGCAGGCGGTGCCGTGCGTTGTGCGTGAAGGGGGCATCGCCGAGGACGATTCGGTGGCGGAGAACGATGAGCGGGTCGGCCTGCATCCGCTTGATCAGTTTAGGGCCTTCCAGACACTCCGCGATCTCGGCATGAGCGAGGAAGACATTGCCGCGCGTCATTTCGTGAACCCTGCAATCGTCAAGCAGCGCCTGCGCCTGGCGTCGGTCTCGCCAAAGCTGCATGAGGTCTATGCCGAAGACGGCATGACCCTCGAGCAGCTCATGGCGTTCTCGGTCACGGCCGATCACGCCCGCCAGGAGCAAGTCTGGGAGAATGTCAGCCGCTCCGGTTATGACGAGCCATACCAGATCCGCCGGCTGCTCACGGAGAACACCGTGCGCGGTTCCGATCCCCGGGCCCAATTTGTGGGCCTCGATGCCTATCAGAGCGCGGGTGGCGGCGTTCTGCGGGATCTGTTCGAGCACGACGACGGCGGCTGGCTTCAGGACGTCGTCTTGCTCGACCGCCTCGTAACCGAGAAGCTCAAGGCCGAAGCTGAGACGATTGCTGCCGAAGGCTGGAAGTGGATCTCGGTCGCCGTAGATTTCCCCTACGGTCACACTCAAGGCCTACGACAAATCGAAGGCAAGCCCGTCGATCTCTCGCCTGAGGAGCAGGCCACCATCGATGCGCTGAACGCCGAGCAAGCCAAGCTGGAAGTCGACTACCGGGATGCCGACGAGTTGCCCGACGAGGTCGATCAGCGTCTCGGCGAAATCGAGTCGGCCCTGGCTGCATTCGAAGACCGGCCGATGCTTTACGAACCGGCGGAGATCGCCCGAGCTGGTGTCTTCATCAGCATCGACTCCGAAGGACGCCTCGCCGTGGACCGGGGTTACGTCCGGCCGGAGGACGAGGTGCCGGCAACTGATCCTGATGTCGGGCAGGGCGCCGATGCGTCGTCGACCGAAGGTCTTGAAGTGGGCCCTTCCGTCCAGCGCACGGTCATCGCGGTCGCAGGCGGCGCTGCTGATGCCGAGGAGGATGATGAGGACGCGACCAAACCTTTGCCGGATCGTCTCATCATCGAGTTGACGGCGCATCGTACACTGACATTGCGTGATGCGTTGGCGGGAAATCCAGCGGTCGCGTTCCAGGCAGTTCTGCATAACTTCGTGCTGACGGCCTTTTACCGGTTCGCATCGTCCGGGAGCTGTCTTGAGATCAGCCTTCGCACGCCGAACTTTCCCGCCCAAGCTCCGGGGCTGAGGGAAAGCGTCTCGGCCAAAGCAGTCGAGGCGCGACATGAGGTCTGGAAGGCACGGTTGCCAAAGAGCGAGAACGATCTCTGGGATGCGCTGACGGCTCTCGATGGTGGTGCACAGGCGTCGCTGTTCGCCCACTGTGCGTCGTTTGCGGTCAACGCCGTCCATGAGCCAGCCAATCGCTACAATCAGGGTCGCGTCTCCGCCCATGGCGTTCGCACGCGTCTCGACCAGGCCGATGTGCTGGCGCGCGCGGTCGGGCTCGACATGGTGCAGGCCGGCTGGCGACCGACCGTCGACAACTATCTCGGCCGGGTTACCAAGCCGCGTATTCTGGATGCCGTGCGGCAGGCCAAGGGCGAGTCGTCGGCGCAACTGATCGACCATCTGAAGAAGGCCGACATGGCCAAGGAGGCTGAACGACTTCTGGATGGCTCGGGTTGGTTGCCGGAGCCGTTGCGTCTCCTCGATCCCGATGCGGCGTCAGAGCAGGAGAGCGAGGCGGGCCGGCTGCCCGAATTCCTCGCCGACGAGGAGGATCAGGAGACCGCCGCCGACGAAGATCCGCAACATCTCGACGCGGCTGAGTGATCATCACAGAGCGGGGCGGCTTTGGCCGTCCCGCGGTTGCTTGGGGACCGGTGTGTAGCGCTGGTCCCCATTCTTATTGGGAACGGCGGAGAGTGAGAGTCGGGCCGGGAAGGGTTTGAGCCGTCGGGGGCAAAGGAGAGCGCCTGATGGTTCGACCCATTCCTGCTCTCCGAAAGAATTCCTGCCATGACCGAATCTCTTGCCGGCGGCATCGCCACGCCGCTCTCCATGCGTGCCGCTGCAAATCTCACCTCTGCCGCTGTCAGGGCCGCGCGACAGGTCCTGACCGAGCTCGAACGCGGCCGTCGCATCGATGCCGCTGTTCTGCGTAGCGCCATGGAGTCTGCCTTTGGCGCCTCGGACACGGCCGGCGTTTGGAATTGGAAGACCGCCTATGACGTCTGCGAGGCGGCAGCCGTTCTGTTCCTTCGCAAGTTCGGCCCCGCGATGCGTGCCAAGGCTGGGTCGACGGCAGCAATGCTGCCGATGCTCACGAAGATCGCTAGCTGTCTGCCGACCCACACGCGGCGTTCCGAGGACAGCCAGGCGCTTCAGCAATTCTCGACGCCGATCCCGCTTGGGCTGGCCGCATGCGCCGCGGCTGGCATTACGCCGGCCGATCGCGTTCTTGAGCCTTCTGCTGGGACCGGTTTGCTCGCCGTCTTTGCCGAGCTCGCCGGCGGCGTTCTGGTCTTGAACGAGTTGGCCGAGGCCCGCGCGGCGCTGCTCGATCATCTCTTCGCAGGCGTTAAGGTCTCGCGGTTCGATGCTGCACAGATCGACGACCACCTCGACGCGAGTGTCGTGCCGAGCGTCGTTCTGATGAACCCGCCGTTCTCGGCATTGACGAACGTAGACCGACGGATGACGGATGCGGCTCTCCGTCACATCGCTTCAGCGCTCGCGCGTCTTGGCGACGGTGGACGCCTTGTCGCCATCACTGGCGCCAGCTTCGCACCGGATAACCCGGCATGGCGAGAAGCCTTTGTGCGGCTCCAGGAACGCGGGCAGGTAGCGTTTTCTGCGGCGATCGACGGCGCCATCTACGCGAAGCACGGAACACAAATCGACACACGGCTGCTTGTGATCGACAAGCTGCCCGCTGCCGATCCGACGGCTTTTCCGGCTTCGCCAGGCATGGCGGCCGACGTCGCTACCTTGCTCGACTGGGTGAACCAGCATGTGCCTCCAAGGCTGCCCGTCGCCATATCACCGGAGATCGTCGCTATCGAGCGGCCGGCTATGTCGCGATCGCTGGGCGCCGTTGCACCACGCTCATCGTCTTCTTCGAGAGACGCCGCGCCAGAAGGCGTCGAACTTACATACGAAACGGTCGAATGGTCGCCGCCGGAAGGCACCCGGCTCACCGATGCCCTTTACGAGGAATACGGATTGCAATCGATCCGTATTCCCGGATCGTGCGCACACCCGACCAAGCTCGTGCAGTCCGCGGCGATGGCGTCCGTTGCGTCACCGAAACCATCCTATCGTCCGCACCTGCCTTCGAGTCTGGTGGCAGATGGAGTTCTGTCGGACGCCCAACTTGAGAGCGTCATCTATGCCGGCGAGGCGCATTCTGAGTTTCTCGTGGGCTCCTGGACGGTCGATGCGACCTTTGATGTTATCGCCGCCGCGCGCGATGACGCAGAGAATGCCGTCCGCTTTCGCCGCGGCTGGTTCTTGGGCGATGGCACCGGCGCGGGCAAGGGCCGGCAGGTCGCCGGGATTCTGCTCGACAACTGGCTCAAGGGCCGCCGACGTGCCGTCTGGGTCAGCAAATCCGACAAGCTGATCGAGGACGCGCAGCGCGATTGGTCCGCGCTCGGGATGGAGCGCCTGCTCGTTACGCCCTTGTCCCGGTTTCGCCAGGGCACCCGGATCCGGCTTGCGGAAGGCGTCCTATTTACCACCTACGCCACGCTACGGACCGACGAGCGTGGCGAGAAGCTTTCGCGCGTCAGGCAGATCGTCGAATGGTTGGGCTCGGACTTCGACGGAGTGATCGTCTTCGACGAGAGCCACGCCATGCAGAATGCGATCGGGGGCAAGGGCGAGCGTGGTGACCAAGCGGCCTCTCAGCAGGGGCGCGCGGGCTTGAGGCTCCAGCACGCGCTGCCGAATGCCCGCGTGGTCTATGTGTCGGCGACGGGCGCAACCACGGTCCACAATCTCGCTTATGCCCAACGCCTCGGCCTTTGGGGCGGCGCCGACTTTCCGTTCGCCACCCGTGCCGAGTTCGTCGAAGCGATCGAGGAGGGTGGGGTCGCGGCCATGGAGGTGCTGGCGCGCGACCTCAAGGCGCTCGGCCTCTACGCAGCCCGCTCGCTCTCTTACGAGGGCGTCGAGTACGAGCTTGTTGAGCACCAACTGACGCCGGAGCAGGTCCGCATTTACGACGCCTATGCCGGTGCGTTCAGCGTCATCCATAATAACCTGGACGCGGCGATGCGGGCCGCCAACATCACCGGCGCAACGGGAACGCTGAACGGGCAGGCCAAATCTGCGGCACGCTCCGCCTTCGAAAGCGCGAAGCAGCGCTTCTTCGGTCACCTCCTGACCTCGATGAAGACCCCGTCACTGATCCGTGCGATCGAGAACGATCTTGAGGCTGGGCACGCCGCGGTCATCCAGATCGTGTCGACGGGCGAAGCGCTGATGGAGCGCCGGCTCGCGGAGATTCCAACTGAAGAATGGGGCGACGTCCAGGTCGACATCACCCCGCGCGAGTATGTCCTCGACTACCTCGCCCACTCCTTCCCGGTCCAGCTCTACGAACCCTTCACCGACTCGGAAGGTAACCTCTGCTCCCGGCCTGTCTATCGCGACGGCCAGCCGGTCGAGAGCCGGGAAGCCGTCGCACGCCGTGACCGCCTCATCGAGAAGCTTGCCTCGCTGCCGCCGGTACCTGGGGCACTGGATCAGGTCATCCAGCGCTTCGGCACCGAACTGGTCGCCGAGGTGACGGGCCGCTCGCGCCGCGTCATCCGCAAGGGCGACCGGCTGGTGGTCGAAAACCGCGCAGGCTCGGCCAATCTCGCCGAGACCTCGGCCTTCATGGATGACGTCAAGCGCATCCTCGTGTTCTCCGACGCCGGCGGCACGGGGCGGAGTTACCATGCCGAACTGTCGGCGCGGAATCGCCGGTTGCGCGTCCATTACCTGCTCGAGCCCGGCTGGAAGGCCGACGCCGCGATCCAAGGCCTTGGCCGCACCAACCGGACCAACCAGGCGCAGCCGCCGCTGTTTCGTCCGATTGCGACAGACGTGAAGGCCGAGAAGCGCTTTCTCAGCACCATTGCCCGCCGGCTCGATACGTTGGGAGCCATTACGCGCGGCCAACGTCAGACCGGAGGACAGGGCCTGTTCCGGCCCGAGGACAATCTCGAAAGCCAGTATGGACGTGATGCGTTGCGTCAGCTCTACACGCTGCTCGCGCGAGGCAAGGTCGACGGTTGCTCGCTTGGGAGGTTCGAGGATGCAACCGGTCTGAAGCTCATGGATGCCAATGGGCTCAGGAATGACCTGCCGCCGATCACGACCTTTCTGAACAGGTTATTGGCGCTCACCATCGACCTCCAGAATGTGCTGTTCACCGCCTTCGAGCAGCTCTTGACCGCTCGGATCGAAGGCGCGGTTGCATCCGGCACCTACGACGTCGGGTTGGAAACACTCCGTGCCGAGAGCCTTGTCGTCACCGACCGGCGGACGATCTATGACCAGCGGGGGACCGGCGCCGAGACCCGGCTGCTCACTGTCACACAGCGCCAGCGCAATCATCCGGTGAGTCTGGATGACGCTCTTGCTCGTCTTTCCGATCGTCAGGCCGTCCTGCTGGTCAATGAGCGCTCGGGACGAGCCGCCGTGCAGGTCCCCGCGGCGAGCGTCATGCTCGATGACGGCGAGATCGAGCGGCGCGTCCGTCTGATCCGGCCGATGGATCAGCACACGGTCCCCTTGAGCATGATGGCGGAGAGCCACTGGATCGAAGCGGACCGTGGGCGCTTCGCTGCGGCCTGGGTGGCGGAGCTTGCCGAGGTGCCCCAGTTCACGGAAAGCACGATCCACGTTGTGGCGGGCTTGCTGCTCCCTATCTGGAAGCGGCTGCCGAACGAATCAACCCGCGTCTATCGGCTCCAGACCGATGCGGGCGAACGCATCATCGGACGCAAGTTTTCGGCCACATGGGTCGCAAACGTCCTTTCGAGGGACGCGCCCGCGCTGACGCCGGACGCTGCCTTTGCCGCGCTGATGGAGGGACGCACCGTCCTCGACCTCGCGGAGGAACTCCAACTTCGCCGCGTCCGGGTGATGGGCGCCTATCGCATCGAGCTGTCCGGATTCAACGACACGATACGCGATCGCCTCCGTGCTTACGGCCTCTTTGGGGAGATCATCTCCTGGAAGCTGCGCATGTTCGTACCCACGGACGCGAGCGGCATCGAGGTCCTGTCCAGGGTGCTCGACACCTATCCGGTTACGGGCGTCAGTGAGCGGGAGGCCGCGTGATGGCCGGCGATGCTTCCGAACTGGCACGCCGCCTCTCGTGCGAGGCTGAGGCGGTGTGCCGACACTATCTCTCTAATGGCAGGCGGGCGGGGCGGTACTGGCTGGTCGGCGACGTCTACAATACGCCGGGCCGCTCGTTGTTCGTGCGGCTGCACGAATCACCGAAGGGACCCGCTGGGAAATGGACCGACGCCGCGACCGGAGAACATGGTGATCTCCTCGACATCATCCGCGAAAGTCTGGCCTTGCGAGACTTTCGCGAGGTCGCCGAGGAGGCGAGGCGCTTTCTGAAGCTGCCTCGTTCCGAGGAGCAATCACTCCCGAGGCCCGTTCGTCCAGTCGCGCCGGCCGGATCGCAGGAAGCCGCTCGTCGGCTCTTTGCGATATCCAACCCGATTGAAGGGACATTAGCCGAGGCGTACTTGCAGCGTCGCGGAATTAGTTGCATCAACCATGGTGGCAGCTTGCGCTTCCATCCTCGTTGCTACTATCGACCGGATGAGCATTCGTCGACCGAAACCTGGCCGGCGATGATAGCCTGTGTCACCGACCTCGATGGACGGATCACCGGCGTGCACCGCACCTGGCTAGATCCACACGGTTTTGATCGCGTGCGGCTCGGCAAGGCTCCGATCGACACACCACGACGCGCCATGGGTGACCTGCTCGGCAACGCCGTTCGCTTCGGCGTGGTCGATGATGTGCTCGCTGCCGGCGAGGGAATCGAGACCATGCTGTCACTGCGTTACGCACTGCCGGCCCTGCCCATGGCGGCCGCGCTTTCGGCTAATCATCTCGCAGCGATGATGCTGCCATCTGGCCTGCGTCGGCTCTATATCGCCCGCGATGACGATGCTGCCGGAGATACCGTACAGGCGATTCTCACGCAGCGCGCGGTAGAGGCCGGCGTTGAAGCGATTCCGCTGTCGCCTCGGGTGGGCGATTTCAACGAAGATCTGCACATCTTTGGCCTCGAAGCCCTCCGCGCATCGTTGCGGCTTCAGCTCGTACCAGAGGACGTCGTCCGTTTGCTGCATTCGTCGTTGGCAACCGCGGAATAGCCCCGGCAATTCGATGGGCATCGACAGGTCGGTCGCGGTGCGGCCACTGCCGGGAGAGCACGCGACCACGGCCTTCTAGAGGGCGATCGGACGGCAAGCGGCTCGGACCGGCAATGGCTGCGTCCGGCTATTTTCCGCCGCGCGCCGGCGACGAGAAGACACATTAGCCATCTGGCGAGCGCGCTTTGCATCGCGAAGCAAAATAGCCCGGCCTCCGCCATCCTCCGCTGCGCTTCGGCCCTCCGCTCTGCTCCGGGTTCTGGCCCGTTCCGCCTGCCGTCTGAGTGATCGCCACGAAGGCCGCGATGGTCGCGGCCGATCCGGCAAAGGATCGCCTCCATGACCGACCACGATGACATCGAACCACCGCACGACGCATCTCCGACCGAACACGTTCTTGCCGAATTGCAGCTCTTCGGTTACCGCCCCTTCGACGACCAGCCCGATCCACGGCCGCTTCCCGACGGCAGGATCATTACCGGTGCCGTCGTCGATATCTTCGATGCCCTGGTCGCGACGTTGAGCGACACGCGGCTCGAGCCGGACCTCGACGATCTGCTCTGGTCGACCGTCAACCTGTTCCACCGAGCCGTCGACCGCATCGGTCGCCAACTCGACGACAACGAACAGGCGCAACGGAAGAGTCAGCGCGAGCAGGACGGTTCCGAAGTTCGATCCGTCGAACTCGAACGCATCACGGCGGAAGGCACCACGTTGATCGAGCGACGCAACTGCCTGGAGCTCTTCCGTGACCAAGCCATCGAACGCTTCGAGACTCACACCGGCACATTATGGCGCCCCCGATCGGGATCGCTGGTGAACCACCGCACCCTGACCGCGGCGATGATCGACTCCCGCGACTTCATCGCAGCCAAGCGCCGCGCCGAGACCGAGATCCTGCTGCCCTCAGGGCCAAAGATCGCGCTCACCGGAGGGCTCGACTTCAACGACCACCACCTCATCTGGGATCGTCTCGACAAGGTTCATGCCAAGCATCCCGACATGGTCCTGCTGCATGGCGGCTCCCCGAGGGGGGCCGAACTGATCGCCTCGAAATGGGCGAGCAACCGCAAAGTGGCCCAGATCGCCTTCAAGCCCGACTGGACGAGGCACGCCAAGGCAGCACCGTTCAAGCGCAACGATGCCATGCTCGAACTCCTGCCGATCGGCGTCATGCACTTCCCGGGCACGGGCATCCAGGACAACCTCGCCGACAAGGCGAAACGGCTCGGCATCCCGGTCTGGATGTTCGGCGGCGCATGAGCGCCGTCTGCTCAACTGAAGTCTTTGAGGCGAAATTGCTCCCGCCGCAACTCCGCCTCGTTTCAGTCTCATATCCAGAGTTGCGCCGTGGTGGTGGTGGAAGGCGCGACTGGTAGATCTATGCACATGGAGCCACCACCATGCTCGCTATTGGGCTTGTTCTCAACACACTCGGCATCGGTCTGTTCTGCTGGGCGATCATTGCGCTTGCCGTGTATGCCCTGCCGTTTTTTGTCGCACTCATTATCGGGATGATGACGTTTCACAGCGACGCCGGCCTCATTGGCGCCATGCTTATCGCGACGGCCGGCGGTGCGCTGACGCTGGTCCTCGGCCAGGTCGCCTTTGCTGTTACTCGGTCCTCGGCCTTGCGCATCGCGATCGCAACAGCATTCGCTGTTCCCGCCGCCGTCGCCGGCTATCATGTGGTGTTCGCCGTGTCCAATATCGGGGTGCCCTCGCTGGCTTGGCGTGAAGTCTTCGCTTCCTTGGGCGCGGTTTGCGTTGGCGGCACGGCGATGACGCGCTTGGTGGTTTTGGCGAAGACCCGCCCGTTCGAGCCCGATGTGGTGGTGGAGAAACCGTCCTAGCCAATTCTTACGGCCGCATGGCCCCAGGGGCGATCGCTTACCGCTGCCATGTCGAATAGCTTCGTTTCGCGTAGATCGGCGCGGTGAACGGGATGATCGAACTTGAGCGCGGAGATCTCGTCCTGCTCGGAATTCATCGATCAAGCTGCCGACATTCGGTCTGGCCCACGCAGCCGCGGCAGAACGATCTTATCTCGATCCGTTCTTGGGAGACGATACCGCCTTTTGCAGGAGATTGTTTCTCTTTCCCCGCTGAATCGTTCACGCCTCTTGTTCATCAAAACCGAGATAGCCACGCTTCTCCAGATATCGTGGTTCAGCACGCGGACGCACGTGGCCTCGTTGATGGCTTGATCTGGCCGAAGACCGGCTTCGCCTCGATCGTCTGAGCCGCAACGCCGTTGATGCGACTTTCTTCCCCTGGGCTTCGCCCATTCCTCGCGAGGCAAGAAAGTCGCCACAACGACGTCCTCCGCTGCGCTCCGGCCCGAGCGGGTGCGTCGCCGATCGTCCTCGGCCCTAGATCGCCATCGAGGCCGCGGTGGTCGCGGGCTCGAAACACAACAGGAGAAGTGACATGGCTAACATCGGTTCTTTCAAGAAGGTCGGTAACGAATTCCAGGGCGAGATCGTCACCCTGAGCCTGAAGGCCAAGGGCGTCCGCATCGTCGCCGAGACCAACCGCTCCAATGACAACGCCCCCAGCCACCGCATCTATGTGGGCCGGGCGGAGATCGGCGCAGCCTGGTCGAAGCGTTCCGAGGAAGGCCGCGACTACCTCTCGCTCAAGCTCGACGATCCTTCCTTCAACGCGCCGATCTACGCGAACCTGTTCGACGACGAAGGCGGTGAAGGCTACACCCTGCTCTGGTCGCGGCCGCGCAAGACCGGCGAGTAGGCCACTTCATCAAGCCCCGTCCGGTCTGCCGGGCGGGGCTTCCCATCCTTCCAGGCGTCAGTGAGCGCGAACCGGCCGCCGGATCGAGCGGGTCGGCTCAATCACTCGGCCTGCCCCCGAGTCCTTTTCTTGGTGCTTGTGGGCGGGCGAGTGAGCAGGTCGGCGGCCTCGACACCCAGGCTGCGAGCGAGCCGATCGACAACGTCGATACCCGCCGCATAAACGCTTCGCTCGAGTGCGCTGATATAAGTGCGGTCAATTTCAGCACGATGAGCCAATTCCTCCTGTGACAAACCACGGGCCTGCCGGAGCTTCCGCAAATTGATTGCAAGTATCTCGCGTATATCCATACGCGAGAGGGCATGTCCTTGAAGAGTATTTCACCACGGAGTATTTTCGACAAAACGCGATCCGGACGGCTTCCGCGACAATTTTGGCGCTTCTGCTCCTTCCTGCCCGCGTGTTAGAAATTGTCTAAACTAAGGCGTGGAGTCTTATGAGGAAGCCGCCGCTCGACCCAGGCGTCGCCGACGCTGCGCCTGCAGATCAAATTCTCACTGCCTACGATGAGCAGCATGTCGTGACCTACATGCGCCTTCTGCAGGCCGAAAGCCAAGGGGCTGACTGGATGGAAGTCGCTCGAGTGGTGCTGCATATCGATCCGGTGCGGGAGCCGGACCGTGCGCGAAGCGCATATCAGAGTCATCTCGCGCGCGCCAAATGGGTGACCGAGCAGGGACGCCTCTTGCGCGGCACCGGCTCAAAATAGAAGAAAACCGCCGGCCGGCGACTTGCAGGCAGAACTATTTTCTTTTGCTGATCGGTGGTCATTCCGGTGCACCACGTGGTGCCAAACTAGGGGCTTCCTACAACCGCCTCGTTCATACCTATTGCGGCGCAATCGTTGTTAGCAGCGTGCAATGGGGCGGAAGCAATGCCTGAATTCGACTGGCGGTCGCCGGAATCCTACAAGAGCCTACAAGACGCCGAAATCACCGACATCGCCTGGGAATGTCTCCGCCGCAACGCCGGTTACCGGCGTGAGTACGAGGTGATGATTGCCAACAGCCCGAACGGCGAAGTGACTGACGAATTCAGGAGGAGGTGGGGCCTCTGCTTTCGCCCATGACCCGCGGCGGTCGTTCGATGAGCAGACGATCTTTTGGGCGCCTGAGGTTCTAGCGGCGGTCGTTCCGGTCAAGGTTGCCTCGGCCGCCGATCGCAGTTCAGCGCCTCAACCGCTGCTTGACCTTGCAGCAGGCCAGATGCGCCGCGCCGCCGACGGCTGGCACGCCGTGCTGCGCATCGGTGCAGTGGATCACCGTGTCTGGTCCAAGGATCCACCGGTGCTTGGCGCGTCATATGCAGCCGAACTGCCATTTGACGGCGATTTCGGCGCGCGTGCGTATGCAGCCCGCCGGCTGTGGCGCGCGATGAATGGACGCGCACCAGGTCCTGCCTTTCACCAACTATCTAAACAGCGGCGCGAACGCTTGAGCGCCGCGATCCGTGCGCTTGATGCTCGCAGCGCCGGCGGAAGCTATCGCGTTATCGCCGAAGCGCTCTTCGGCAAAAAGCGAATCCCCGACCGTGCCTGGAAGACCCATGATCTGCGCAATCGAACAATCCGCTTGGTGCAAGGCGGCCTTGCGTTGATGCGCGGTGGTTACCGCAAACTTCTGCGGTCCGGGCGCAGGGACGAATAGCCCTTCCGGTTGGGGGGTATCGAAAGCGGCCCCCTCCATATTCGGCATCCCCCTCCGAGATCTTGCTTCTCCATGATGACCGCACACACGCCGGCCTAGCCAGGCGTAGTGCGATGTCCTCCTGGAGTCCTCAAATGCCCGATCCGATGGCCGGTCTACCACCGCGATTCCTGCGTACACCTGAGGCCGCGCGCTATCTTGGCCTGTCCGGTCGCACGCTCGAGAAGCACCGCACGTACGGTACTGGACCGACGTATCGGAAGATCGGCGGACGTGTTGTCTACGCCGTCGATGACCTGAAAGCGTGGGCTGACCGCGGCGCCAAGACGTCGACGTCCGATCCCGGGAAGGGGACGGTACTGCCGGCCAAGAAGCAGCCCGCGCTGCGCCCGTATGCGGGCCAGGAACGTCGCTGATTGCCGCGTGAGAGTAGTGACCATGCGGCGCAAACACCATTCGGAGCGCGACCAGCTTGAGCTCTTTCGGGCGTTGCCCGGCGATCTTGCGCCGCGCGACGCGCAGGATCTGATGGCGTATCCGTTCTTCTCCCTCGCAAAGACTAAGCGGATCGTGCCGATCGACTTCCGTGCCGGTGCGATCGCAATTCGTGTCGAAGCCGTGCCGGAACACGGCATGGCGACGATCTGGGATGCAGACGTTCTGATCTGGGCCGCGTCCCAGATTGTCGAAGCCCGTGATGCCGGCCTGAAGACGTCGCGCCTGATGGCTGCAACGCCGTATGAAATTCTGACGTTCGTCGGCCGCGGCACCGGCGCACGCGACTATGATCGGCTGAAGGCGGGTCTCGACAGACTTCAGTCAACGACCGTGCTGACGTCGATCCGTCAGCCGGCAGAGCGGCGACGGCATCGCTTCTCCTGGATCAACGAGTGGAAAGAGACGGCCGATGCAAATGGCCGCCCATTTGGGATCGAGCTGATCCTGCCGGATTGGTTCTACGCTGGCGTCATCGATGACGCGCTCGTGCTGACGATTGATCGCGCCTATTTCGAGCTGACGGGCGGACTTGAGAGGTGGCTTTATCGTCTTGTGCGCAAGCACGGCGGACGCCAGGACGGCGGCTGGAGTTTTGATCTGGTGCACCTCCATGCCAAGTCCGGCATCCTCTCGCCCCTCAAGCACTTTGCTTACGACGTGCGCCAGATCGTCCAGCGCCAGACATTGCCCGGTTATCAGCTCGTGCTCACGCGCGACCCTGATGGCACCGAGCGACTGAACTTTGCACCCACGCCTGTTGATCCCTTAACGGCCCGCTTGCGCCGGCGCGGTCTCATTCCAAATTCGGAGGACAACCTGTGAATCAGCTCGTGCTATCGGGGACCGCAACCCTCGTGCTATCGGGGACCCGATCCTCGTGCTATCGGGGACCGGAATCGAGCTTAAGAGCTTGTTTCTCCGCGCTTTCCAGCCGCTCTAACTTTACTAACCGGAAATCCTTCGGATTTCTTCTAACGGAGCAGGCCGAAAGCGGCGTCGATGGCGCTCGGCAACGGCAGTCCGACAGGCCAGCCTGCCTTTGCAGGCGATACACACTCTCGACCGAGCCCCAAGCTCACGGCTGCCAGCCCCAGCGTCCGGGAGCCGCCGCATGAGCGATCTCACGGAAGTGGAAGTGTTGTGGCTCGAGAAGCGCATCGAAAACCGCATTCGGTTCGGTCGCATTGTCGGGGAACGGAAGCTTGATCGCCATCGGCGTGTCCTGTCATTCGCGCCAGGCAGCATCTTTGCCTTCGTCCGGTGGACCTCCAACGACTTTGGCACGATCATTTCGCGCATCGACATCTTGCGCGCGGTCGCACTGGGACAGCGCTGCTCGACCGTTCCTTATGTGACGCCCGGCGGTGAGATTCTGCTGCGCCTGTCCGGCTGGCCGAAGGTCGAGCGCGTGCTGCAGATGATCGATGCCGTTGAGGCGCTCGGCGTCGATCCGGCTGATGTCGCTCCCGACCATTGGCATCACGTTCACAACCGTCTGTCCGTTAATGAAAACCCGCGCCCGTATACGAAAGCGCGCCATCAGGCCTGGCTCCATCGCCAAAGGGTGATGCGATGACGGGCCGCCTACCGATGCTGGCCGTGACGATTGGGGTCGCTGCTGCGCTCATCGCGACGATCGTCCTGGAGCCGATTCCGCTATACATCTGGAACGCATCCGCGAGCGTGCCGATCGGTCTCTACCGCCTCCGACCGGCGGACCAATTCCAAGTTACTGAATTGGTCGCCGTGCAGCCGCCGGAGCCGCTCGCGACCTTCCTCGATTTGAACGGCTATTTGCCCATTGGCGTGCCCATGCTGAAGCGCGTGCTCGCCCTTCCGGGGCAGAGTGTTTGCAGAACCGGCCTCACGATTTCGGTCGACGAGGTCGCGGTGGGCGAGGCGAAGGACCGCGACGGACGCGGCCGGCCGCTGCCGAAATGGCAGGGCTGCCGCGTCGTCGGCGACGGCGATCTGTTTCTGATGAACTGGCAGTCGGACGACTCTCTTGATGGCCGGTATTTTGGATTTCTTCCGGCATCCAGCGTGATCGGCCGTGCGATGCCGGTGTGGACGTGGGAGGGGTGATCGTGCGTATTCGACGTGTTCTCCTCGCCATGCCCTTGTTCGATCGATTGCGGGATCATTCCTCCGTCTCGATCGATGTCTGCAAGGCTGGCGCGAGCCCGACCGCGTGCTTGGGTCGGTTGGGCACGCGCGTTTGTGCAGTCGTGCCCGTGATGCTTCTTCTGACCGCGTTCGACGGTGCTGCTTTGGCCCAGAGCGGATCAACCGCCCAGCCGGCGATCAGTCAGACCGCTCACTCATTTGCCGGCTTCATCAATGAAGCCGCACAACGCTTTGCGATTGCGCCGAACTGGATCCGATCAGTCCAACGCATCGAGAGTGCTGGTGACGTGCACGCCAGATCGCCAAAAGGCGCAATGGGCCTGATGCAAATCATGCCAGCGACTTGGGCGGAACTTCGTGTGCGCTACAATCTCGGGAACGACCCCTACGACCCGCACGACAACATTCTGGCCGGTACGGCGTACTTGCGCGAACTGCTCGATCGGTATGGCTCGCCTGGCGTGTTTGCGGCGTACAATGCGGGACCATCTCGCTATGAAGAGCATCTTGCGGGCGGCTCTCTGCCAGACGAGACGCGAGCATACGTCGCAAAGCTTGCAAATCTGCTTGCCGTCGAACTGCCGCCGAGGTGGACGTCCGGCGGACAGTCATCAGCAGCTGCGACGCTATTCGTCACGCGATCCGATCTCATGAAGACGCGTGATCGGTTGTTGGCGCTCATGCCGTCTAGCGGTGTCACGACCGCGTTCTCGGCGCCCGATGTTTCGCCCATGGTCCCCCGGCCAATTGGCATGTTCGTCCCTCGATCGGATTCGGGAGTATCGCGATGACCAGGTGTGCGGGTTCGCAAGCTGATGGTGTATGGGCGATGCCTTCGGCCCGCGCTCTACTCGTCGCTTCGCTCCTCACCGAGCCACCCTTCGGGTGTCTCGGCCCTTCGGGTAACGATCGCTATCGCAAGCGCTCGGAAGCAGTGGGGGCTTCGCGAGTTGGCGGCCAGGTCGCGGTGGCTCTTTCGGGAACCGGCGACCCGGAGACCACGACGGCAGGACGGCGAGATAAAAGGGGCTCGCCGCTCGAACCGCAAGCCATTGACATGGCTTGGGTTCCGGCGTGCCGGTCGGTCGGGGCGCGTGCCGCGCCTTGGATTTTTAAGAATGAGATCAACTACATTTTCGGCACTCTACGCGTTTTGGCGTCCTTCGAGGCGCAGTCATGACCACGGGCGACAGCGATCTGCGTATCCGGCCCGGGCGCATCCGCAGTACCCGCGCGCCGAAGCCGAAAAGCTTCATCAATCAGGTGCTACGCGCGGCGAAGAAAACCGGACACACCTCGGGTCAGACCCCGGCCGGCAGGCGTTCCGCGGCCCATGGGCGTTCGACGTTTGGCCGCGGGCGCCTCGCCTTTAGCCGGGCGAGATTGTTCAGCCCGACGCGGCGCGTTGTGGTGAAGGCGCGCGTGGTTCGCCACAAAGGACGAGCCTTCCGCTCAGCGCCGCTGACGGCCCATCTCTCGTATCTGAAGCGCGATGGCGTGACCCGGAGTGGTGAGCGGGCCGAGATGTTTGATGCCCGCGGCGACGGCGCCGATAGCGCGGCGTTTGCCGAACGCTGCAAGGACGACCGTCACCATTTCAGGTTCATTGTCTCGCCGGAGGACGCCGGCGATATGACCGACCTGAAGGCCTTCACCCGCGACCTCGCCAAGCAGATGGAAGCCGACTTTGGCACGCGACTGGATTGGGTGGCTGTCGATCATTGGAATACCGACAATCCTCACGTCCATCTTCTCGTTCGGGGGGTCGACGAAGAGGGCGCTGATCTCGTGATCTCCCGCGACTACATCAGCCGGGGCCTGCGTTCACGCGCCGAGGAATTGGTCGCGATCGAACTGGGTCCAAAACCGGAGCACGAGATCCGCAATTCGCTGGAGAGGGAAGTCTCGGCGGAACGATGGACGCGGCTCGACCGGGAGGTCCGACTGGCGGCGGAAGAGACCGGGTATATCGATCTTCGACCCAAGAATCCCGGCAGCGCGGATCCTGAGATCCGCCGCCTGATGGTTGGCCGTCTTCAGCACCTCGAGAAGATGGGCCTTGCCGCATCCGCCGCACCAGGGGAGTGGATGGTCGGACTCGAGGCCGAGCGCAGCTTGCGCGACCTCGGCATGCGCGGCGACATCATCAAGACCATGCACCGCGCCTTTACCGAGCGCGGGGAAGCGCGCGGCGTCGCCGACTTCGTCATCGAGGGTGGACAGCCGACGTCTCAGCTTATGGGACGACTGGTCGAGCGTGGATTGCATGACGAACTGACTGGCGAGGCCTACGCCCTGATCGACGGGACCGACGGACGCGCGCACCACGTGCGCTTTCGAGGTATCGAGGCCTTCGAACATGCTCCGCCCGTTGGGGGAATCGTCGAAGTCCGACGCTTCGGTCAAGCCGGCGATCCACGGCCGACCGTGGTGCTCGCCATCCGCTCCGATCTCGATCTTGCCGAGCAGGTCACCGCAAAAGGCGCGACCTGGCTTGACCACAGGCTGGTCGAACGCGACTCCATGCCGCTTGCCATGGGCGGATTCGGCCGAGAGACGCGCCAAGCCATGGAAGCCCGTACCGAGCATCTGATCCGGGAGGGCCTAGCGCGGCGGCAGGGCCAACGCATCATCTTGCAGCGCAACCTCCTGAACACGTTGCGCCAGCTTGAACTGGACCAGGTGGCCGCAAAAGTCTCGGCCGACACCAGCCTCCCTTACGTGAAGTCCGAATCCGGGGAGCATGTGGCGGGGACATATCGCCAGCGTCTGACGCTCGCCTCGGGACGCTTCGCCATGATCGACAATGGGCTCGGCTTCCAACTCGTGCCCTGGTCGCGCGAACTCGAAAGGAGGCTCGGCCAACACGTCACCGGCGTCGTGAAGGACGGCGGTGGAATCGAATGGGGCTTTGGTCGCAAGCGCGACCTCGGTCTCTAACAATCGCACCAATCCAGCTGCGGAAGGGCGTTCGGGATGTCCGGAACCAAAATCCTTTGGGGGCAGGTGATCGTGGTCGGCCTGATCGTTTTGCTGGCCATCTGGGGAGCAACCGAGTGGACGGCCTGGCGGCTCGCCTGGCAACCGGAGCTTGGGCGGCCCTGGTTCGAACTGTTGGGCTTCAAGGTCTATTACCCGCCCGTCTTCTTCTGGTGGTGGTTCGTCTACGACGCCTATGCGCCACGGGTCTTTGTCGAAGGAGCCTTCATTGCGGCGTCGGGGACCTTCGTTTCGATCGCGGTGGCGATCGGCATGTCGGTTTGGCGGGCGCGCGAAGCCAAGAATGTCGCGACCTATGGGTCGGCGCGCTGGGCTGGTGCGGACGAGGTTCGAGCGGCGGGACTTCTCGGTCCGGATGGTGTGGTGCTCGGCAAGCTCGACCGCGACTACCTTCGCCACGACGGGCCGGAGCACGTGTTGTGTTTTGCACCCACCCGATCCGGCAAGGGTGTCGGTCTTGTCGTCCCCTCGCTCCTGGCTTGGCCCGGCTCGGCCATCGTTCACGACATCAAGGGCGAGAATTGGCAACTGACCGCGGGCTTCCGCTCGCGACACGGCCGCGTCCTGTTGTTCGATCCCACCAACCCAAAGTCCTCAGCCTACAATCCGCTGCTCGAGGTCCGGCGCGGGGAATGGGAGGTTCGCGACGTCCAGAACGTGGCCGACGTCCTGGTCGACCCCGAAGGCTCCCTCGACAAGCGGAACCACTGGGAGAAGACCAGTCATTCGCTCCTGGTCGGCGCCATACTCCACGTTCTCTATGCCGAGGCGGACAAGACCTTGGCCGGCGTCGCCGCCTTCCTGTCCGATCCGAAGCAGCCGATCGAGACCACGCTGAGGGCGATGATGACTACACCGCACCTTGGCGAGCAGGGCGCCCATCCCGTCGTCGCCTCGACCGCGCGCGAACTCCTCAACAAATCCGAAAACGAACGCTCCGGCGTCCTATCCACCGCGATGTCGTTCCTCGGGCTCTACCGCGATCCCGTCGTGGCCCAGGTGACCTGTCGCTGCGACTGGCGGATTGCCGATCTGATCGCAGATGGTCGCCCGACGACGCTTTACCTCGTGGTGCCGCCGTCGGATATTTCTCGGACCAAGCCGCTGATCCGTCTGGTGCTGAACCAGATCGGCCGGCGCCTGACCGAGGATCTACACGCCCGCGACCGTCGGCATCGAGTGCTAATGATGCTCGACGAGTTCCCGGCGCTGGGGCGGCTGGATTTCTTCGAGTCTGCGCTCGCCTTCATGGCGGGGTACGGCATCAAGAGCTTCTTGATCGCGCAGTCGCTCAACCAGATCGAGAAGGCCTACGGGCCTAACAACGCCATCCTCGACAACTGTCACGTCCGCGTCAGCTTCGCGACCAACGACGAGCGGACCGCCAAGCGGGTATCGGACGCGCTCGGGACCGCGACCGAGATGCGGGCCATGAAAAACTATGCCGGCCATAGATTGAACCCGTGGTTGGGGCACTTGATGGTCTCGCGGCAGGAGACGGCCAGACCTCTCTTGACCCCGGGCGAGGTCATGCAGCTTCCACCGATGGACGAGATCGTCATGGTGGCGGGTACGCCGCCGATCCGGGCGAAGAAAGTTCGCTACTACGAGGATAGGCGGTTCACCGAGCGGGTTCTGCCGCCGCCAAATCCGGCGAGCGCCGGCCGATCATCGAGAACGGACGGTTGGTCAGCGCTAGGACCATTGAAGCCGACGGCGGGTCCAACTGACAAAGCCGCGGAGGTCGAGGAAGACACGGCGAACAGCGGACTCCGTCGCGAGCCCGAACTCCCCGATCACGTCGCGATCGCCAAGGAGACGACCGAACCGACGCCGGCAGAAGAATTTGCCGCCGTTCTTGACGATGACGAGGATGGGGTCCGCCAGTCCCGGCTCATACGCCAGCAGATGCGCGGCGTTGCGCGTCAGGTCGCCATGGACCCGAATGACGGTATGGAGCTCTGAGGCATTATGCGCGACCGGATGAACGTCTACTTCCCGCCAGAACTGCTGAAACAGATCTCAGAGCTCGCCGATCGCAAAAGACTTTCTCGGTCGGCGATCGTGGAAGCGGCAGTTGTTTCGTTTCTGTCCCCGGATGGAGCGGACAGGCGAGAAGCGGCGTTTACCCGGCGCCTCGATCGGCTGTCGCGCCAGATGCAGCGGCTGGAACGCGACGTGGGCTTGACGGCCGAAAGCTTGGCGCTCTTCATCCGCTTTTGGCTGACGATCACGCCGCCGCTACCCAACGACGCACAGGCTGCCGCGCAGGCAAAGGGCAGGGATCGTTTTGAAGGATTTGTCGAAGCACTCGGGCGCCGTTTGCAAAAGGGGCAAAGCTTTCTCCGGGAGATTCCAGAAGACATCGGTCGTCAGGAACCGGCCGAAGAAACTTGAGAGAGCCACGTAGACAGACCATTTCGCGGATCCTTCTTATTCTACGCCACCCTACGACCGCAGGGATTTACCCGAACTGACGAAAAGCTGGTCGCGCTATCGGCTCGCACGAGCTGACAGCAAGAGGGCCAGCATGCAAATTTCCGGGACATGGCGTCTCATCTCGCGCGTTTTTCTCCCGTTTGCTGCTGGATACTATCTTTCGTATCTGTATCGAACGATCAACGCTTTGATCGCCAGTCATCTCAGCTCGGATACCGCGCTCGGGACTGCCGACCTCGGGTTGCTTACGTCAGTCTATTTCCTGATATTCGCGGCGGCTCAGATCCCTGTCGGTATATTGTTGGATCGCTTTGGTCCGCGTCGCGTCCAGAGTGTTCTGCTCTTGCTAGCCGCAGCGGGCGCCGGACTCTTCGCGATATCGACCGGTTTCCTGTCGCTTTTGATCGCGCGTGCAATGATCGGGCTTGGCGTGGCGGCGGCGTTGACCGCAGGACTGAAGTCGATCGTCCTTTGGTTCCCCAGAGAACGAGTTGCCTTGCTTAACGGCTACATGATCATGCTGGGATCGCTAGGAGCGGTGACCGCTACGGTTCCCGTAGAATACCTACTCGCTTGGATGAGCTGGCGGCAGCTCTTTGAGATCCTAGCGGCGGCGACCGGCGCGACGGCCATTTTCATCTATGTCGTGGTTCCCGAGCGGGGCATTGTCCCATCAGCAGCCTGCGCCACTCTTAGCTCCGTTTTCAGCGATCGGCGCTTCTGGCGAATGGCCCCGTTGTCGGCGACTTGCGTCGGATCAGCCTGGTCTCTGCAGGGGCTGTGGGCATCACCGTGGCTGATCGACGTGGAGAGGCTTGATCGCACAAGTCTCGTCAGACAGCTGTTTACAATGTCCGTCGTACTAAGCGGCGGTGCCTGGTTGTTCGGTATGGCCGTCCATTACATCAAACGCAAAGGAATCGGAGCGGAGGCTATATTAGTGGTGGTTGCAGTGCTGTTCATCGCAGCCGATTCAGCCTTGATCTTGCGAGCGCCCCTGCCGTCCATCCTGCCCTGGTCGGTTGTCGCAATTGCCGGAACGGCAACCGTGGTCAGCTTCGCGGTAATAGCGGATTACTTTCCGCCGGAGCTTGCTGGTCGTGCCAACGGCGTCTTGAACGTCCTGCACTTTGGTTGGGCATTTCTGGCACAATACGCGACAGGCCTGATCCTGGAGCAATGGCACACGATCGATGGCCATAGGTCCGTCCAGGCCTATCAGGTCGCGTTCGGCCTCAACGTAGCGCTGCAGATCGCAGCCTTGGTCTGGTTCGCGCTGCCTTGGCGTAGAGTCTGCGCTTCATGGATGAGTTTAACTTCCCGCTCCACGCCAGCCTCTGTTTCCAATGGTGTCAAGTCGGTCGGCTTGTACGAGAATTCGCCCATCCTGATACCCGCGGACGACGGCGCGGAGTGGTGAGCGATAGCTCTTAGCGGACTGGTACGATTGAGCAGGAGTCCAATATCAGTTCTCAGTCTTCCTTTTTCTACGCCAGTCTACGATCACCGAAAGCGCTTGTTGCGCCAACTCCATAGGTGCTTTTTCTAATCATCCCATCTGAGGGCCCTTTGCGGACGCTCTCACTGGGTGGGGACGACGGTGCCAAGCCATTCCATTCAATCGGAAGCGAATTCGCGCGGCGCGCGCATGCTTCGTAGTGCGCTTGGCACAGCGATTGCCGGCTACCTCGAAGATGAAGCGATCATCGAGGTGATGCTCAATCCGGATGGGCGGTTGTGGATCGACAGGCTGTCGAGTGGCTTGATCGACACAGGCAAAACTCTCTCCGCAGCGGATGGCGAGCGCATTGTTCGCCTGGTAGCGCACCACGTAGGTGCGGAGGTGCATGCCGGGGCGCCACGGGTTTCGGCAGAACTGCCTGGAACTGGTGAGCGCTTCGAAGGCCTTTTGCCTCCGGTCGTTGCCGCCCCGGCCTTTGCTATCCGCAAGCCAGCGGTCGCGGTGTTTACCCTCGACGATTACGTCGCCAAGGAAATCATGACCTCGGAGCAGGCCGAGATCCTGAAGAGCGCGGTCGCCGCACGGAAGAACATCCTCGTCGCCGGGGGAACGTCGACCGGCAAGACGACTCTGACAAATGCGCTCCTGGCCGAAGTGGCAAAGACTGCCGATCGGGTCGTGCTGATCGAAGATACGCGCGAACTGCAGTGCACAGCGCCCAACCTTGTCGCTTTGCGTACCAACGATGGCGTGGCGACGCTATCGGACCTCGTTCGCTCCTCGCTGCGACTGCGTCCTGACCGTATTCCGGTCGGCGAGGTCCGCGGTGCCGAAGCCCTCGATCTGCTCAAGGCCTGGGGTACCGGGCATCCCGGTGGCATCGGGACCATTCATGCTGGTACCGCGCTCGGTGCCCTGCGGCGGCTTGAGCAACTCATTCAGGAAGCCGTCATCACGGTTCCGCGTGCCCTGATCGCCGAGACCATCAACGTTATCGCCGTGCTGGCGGGGCGTGGCGCTGATCGTCGCCTCGTTGAGCTCGCGCTCGTCCGGGGGCTTGGAGCTGCCGGCGACTACAGCCTTTCAACAGCAGGAGACTGACATGCGTCAGCAAATTCGTTTTCTTCGAGGTGCATCGGTGGCCGCCTTCGGCACGGTGCTTTTGGCGGCGGCGCCGGCATGGGCCGCTGGTTCGAATATGCCATGGGAGCAGCCGCTCAATCAGATCCTGCAATCGGTTGAAGGTCCGGTTGCCAAGATCATCGCGGTCATCATCATCGTCGTGACCGGGCTCACGCTCGCGTTCGGGGATTCGTCGGGTGGTTTCCGCCGGCTGATCCAGATCGTGTTCGGCCTGTCGATCGCATTTGCCGCCTCGAGCTTCTTCCTATCGTTCTTCTCCTTCGGCGGCGGCGTGGTGGTTTGATGGATGAACCGGTCACAGGTTTTGTCGTGCCCGTTCACCGCGCACTCACTGAGCCGATTCTGATGGGCGGCGCGCCGCGGTCCGTCGCGATCGTGAACGGCACGCTTGCTGCGGCCCTTGGACTTGGATTGCGGCTCTGGATCGCGGGTCTCATCCTCTGGTTCATCGGCCACATGGCCGCCGTCTGGGCCGCCAAGCGCGATCCCGCATTTGTCGATGTCGTGCGCCGACATCTGCGCATTCCCAGCCACCTCAACACCTGAGCGCTCCGCCATGATGAACCTTGCCGAATATCGTCATTCCAACGCGCGTCTCGCCGACTTCCTGCCCTGGGCAGCTCTCGTCGACGAGGGAATCATCCTGAACAAGGATGGTTCTTTCCAACGGACAGCAAAGTTCCGGGGACCTGACCTCGACAGCGCGGTGCCGGCCGAACTCGTTGCCGTCGCCGGTCGTCTGAACAACGCCTTGCGCCGCCTCGGATCCGGCTGGGCCGTGTTCGTTGAGGCGCAGCGTCATTCTGCGGGCGCTTATCCTCCAAACACCTTTCCGGATGTCGCGTCTGCGCTGGTCGATGCCGAACGCAGAGCGCAATTCGAGGAGGCAGGTGCCCACTACGAGTCCAGTTATTTCCTGACCTTCCTCTATCTGCCGCCGGAGGAGGGAGCGGCTAAGGCGGAGCGATTGCTCTATGAAGGTCGCGACCGCACCGTTGGAGCAGATGCCCGGGAGGTGTTGCGCGGCTTTATCGATCAAACCAACCGCGTGCTGCAACTCGTCGAAGGGTTCATGCCGGATTGCGCCTGGCTCGATGATCAGGCCACGCTGACCTATCTGCACTCGACGATCTCGACTAAGCGTCACCGCGTTCGCGTGCCCGAAATTCCCATGTACATCGATGCGCTTTTGGCCGACCAGCCACTGACCGGCGGGCTTGAGCCGATGCTGGGTTCAGCGAACGTGCGGGTCTTGACGATTGTCGGCTTTCCGGGCGCGACGACCCCGGGGGTCCTGGACGACCTGAATCGCCTGGCATTCTCGTATCGTTGGTCGACGCGCGCAATCATGCTCGACAAGACCGATGCCACCAAGCTGCTGACCAAGATTCGGCGGCAGTGGTTCGCCAAGCGAAAATCCATTGGCGCCATTCTCAAGGAGGTCATGACCAACGAGGCGTCGACGCTGCTCGATACCGACGCCCACAACAAGGCGATCGACGCCGACGCGGCGTTGCAGGAACTGGGGTCGGATCAGATCGGACAAGCCTTTGTTACGGCCACCCTCACTGTGTGGGACCGAGATCCCAACGCTGCCGATGAAAAGCTGAGGCTGGTCGAGAAGGTCATTCAGGGCCGCGATTTCACCTGCATGATCGAGACGGTGAACGCTGTCGAAGCCTGGCTCGGTAGCCTGCCGGGACATGTCTATGCGAATGTGCGGCAGCCACCGGTCTCGACGCTCAACCTCGCCCATATGATTCCGATGTCAGCCGTGTGGGCCGGTGAGGCGAGGGATCTGCACTTCAAGGCGCCGGCACTCCTGTTTGGCAAGACTGAGGGATCGACGCCCTTCCGATTCTCTCTCCACGTCGGCGACGTCGGCCACACCCTCGTGGTGGGCCCGACCGGCGCCGGAAAATCCGTTTTGCTGGCTCTGATGGCGTTGCAATTCCGCCGTTATCCGAACTCTCAGGTCTTTGCGTTCGACTTCGGCGGTTCAATTCGGGCGGCTGCGCTCGCCATGGGTGGCGACTGGCATGATCTCGGCGGTGCATTGTCAGACGGGGACGAAAACCCCGTCGCCCTGCAGCCGCTGGCCTGGATTGAGGATCCTTCCGAGCGCGGATGGGCGACGGAATGGATCGGCGCGATCCTGGCACGGGAAAAGGTCGAGATCACCCCGGAGGTCAAGGATCATCTGTGGTCGGCACTGACATCTCTCGCTTCGGCGCCGAGGGAGGAGCGGACCCTGACGGGCTTGTCAGTCCTGCTCCAATCGAACTCTCTGAAACGCGCCTTGCAACCTTATTGCCTCGGCGGACCTTCCGGGCGCTTGCTCGACGCCGAATTCGAGCGCCTTGGCGAAGCCTCGGTCCAGGCGTTTGAGACCGAAGGTTTGATTGGAACGGGTGCTGCGCCGGCCGTGCTGTCGTACCTCTTCCATCGCATCGGGGGCCGTCTCGACGGCCGGCCTACACTCCTTATTGTCGATGAAGGTTGGCTTGCCCTCGATGACGAGGATTTTGCGGGGCAACTCCGGGAATGGCTGAAGACGCTTCGGAAGAAGAACGCGTCCGTCATCTTCGCCACACAGTCGCTTTCTGACATTGATGGCTCCGCGATAGCACCGGCGATCATCGAAAGCTGCCCGACGCGCCTGTTGCTGCCGAACGAACGGGCGATCGAACCGCAGATCACCGCCATCTACCGCCGCTTCGGACTCAACGATCGCCAGATCGAACTTCTGAGCCGGGCAACGCCAAAGCGCGACTACTATTGCCAGTCTCGTCGCGGCAACCGGATGTTCGAACTTGGCCTTGGTGAGGTTGCGCTCGCCTTCACCGCAGCCTCTTCCAAGACAGACCAGGCAGCCATCGCGCAGCTCCTTGCCGAACATGGACCTGACGGCTTCGTGCCCGCCTGGCTCCAGCACCGCGGCGTCGCCTGGGCCCTCGACCTGATCCCCAACCTCGTCAATCTGGAGAAATCGCAATGAGACCTCTTGGCCTATTGGCGACCACGGCCGCCTTCGCGCTGCTGCTTGGCGTCACGGTGCCTGCACGGGCGCTGATCGTCTTTGACCCCACCAACTACGTCCAGAATGTCCTGACGGCCGCGCGGGAGCTCCAGCAGGTTAATAATCAGATCACCTCGTTGCAGAACGAGGCACAGATGCTGATCAATCAGGCAAGGAATTTGGCAAGCCTGCCGTATTCATCGCTGCAGCAACTGCAATCATCGATCCAGCGGACCCAGCAATTGCTGGCCCAGGCCCAGCGGATCGCCTACGACGTTCAGCAGATTGATCATGCCTTCTCGACAAGTTACGCGCCAGCGACCAGCAGCCAATCGAACCAGTTGCTGATCTCCAACGCTCAGTCACGTTGGCAGAATTCCTATGCCGCAACGCAAGACGCGCTTCGCGTCCAGGCGGGCATTGTTGGCAACCTCGACACCAATCGCATCCAGACATCCGCGCTCGTAACGTCAAGCCAGGGTGCCAGCGGCGCGCTGCAGGCAACGCAGGCTGGCAATCAGATTCTCGCGCTGAACGCGCAGCAGCTCGCCGACCTCACCGCCGTCGTGACGGCGCAAGGTCGGGCGCAGAGCCTTGAAGCGGCTCAGCGCGCCTCGGCCCAGGATCAGGGACGAGAACAGCTTCGTCGGTTCCTGACTCCGGGACAGGGCTATCAGTCATCCAACGTACAGATGTTCCACTGATGACGGACATAAGGGCATTCAAGGCGTTGTCGCTGCTTACGACAATCGGCGTGTTGGTCGTCACTGCCTGCACGATTCAGCTTCGCGGTGGTGACGAGCAGCCCGCGCTGCCGAAGGCCGCGCAGACGACAGATGCAACCAGCTCTGACCTCGCACGCTGCCGCAGCGTCACTGCGGAGGAAACGGCAGGTTATCAGCATTGCAGGCAGGTCTGGGCCGAAAACCGGCGACGCTTCTTGGCCAAGAAATCTGGTGCCGCGGTTCGTGGCCAAGAAGAACCCGCCGCTGCGTTGGCGCCGGCCCCAAAGGATCAGAGCCGGATCCCGCAGGGATATCTGCTACCGGCGACACCTGAGGCGAGCAAGCCATGACGGGTACGGGGATTATCGACCAATTCCTGGAAACGTTCACGCGATATATCGACAACGGCTTCGGCCTGCTCGGTAGCGACGTCGGCTATCTCGCAACGACCCTTGCCGCGATCGACATCACGCTTGCTGCGTTGTTCTGGAGTTGGGGGCCGGACGAAGACATCGTCGCGCGCCTCGTCAAGAAGACGCTCTTTGTAGGCGTCTTTGCCTATCTAATCGGTAATTGGAACAGTCTGGCACGCATCGTTTTCGAGAGCTTTGCCGGCCTTGGGCTAAAAGCATCAGGCGCAAGTCTCTCCGCGTCGGACTTCCTTCGGCCGGGAAAGATCGCTCAAGTCGGACTTGACGCTGGCCGACCGCTGCTCGATTCGATCTCCAATCTGATGGGCTACATCAGTTTCTTCGAGAATTTCGTCCAGATCGTCGTTCTCCTGTTTGCCTGGATCGTGGTGCTGCTCGCCTTCTTCATTCTGGCGATCCAACTCTTCGTCACCCTGATCGAGTTCAAACTCACGACGCTGGCCGGCTTCGTGCTCATTCCCTTTGGGTTGTTTGGCAAGACAGCCTTCGCGGCAGAGCGGGTCTTGGGCAACGTCATCTCTTCAGGGATCAAGGTCTTGGTCCTGGCCGCCATCGTCGGCATCGGCTCGACTTTGTTCTCGCAGTTCACCGCTGGCTTTGGTGGCAATCAGCCGACCATAGAAGACGCGATGACCCTGGTCCTTGCGGCGCTCTCCTTGCTTGGCCTGGGCATCTTCGGTCCTGGAATCGCCAACGGCCTGGTGTCGGGTGGGCCTCAGCTCGGTGCCGGTGCCGCGGTTGGAACAGGCCTTGCTGCCGGTGGCATTGTTGCGGCGGGCGCGGGTCTTGCCGCCGGCGGTGTTGGTCTCGCTGGCGGCGCGATTGCGGGCGCCGCGCGCGGTGGTGGCGCTGTCATAAGGGGAGCGTCAGCCGCCTATCGAAGCGGCGGCCTTGCTGGCGTCGCTGAGGCGGGCAGCTCGGCTGCCATGAGTCCATTGCGTCGTGCAGCGGCTGCCTTCGGGGGCGAGCAAGCTGGCGAGCAGGCCGCAAGCGCTTCGGCCGAAGGGCTGCCCGATTGGGCGCGCCGCATGAAGCGCGCCGAGACTATTCGGCATGGTGCCTCGGCTGCTGGTCACGTCCGCTCGGGCGATCATGGTGGCAGCGGCTCCTCCGTCGATTTGTCCGAAGGAGAGCGCTGAGACGCATCACCGCACTTTCGCCACCCGCCACGCGGCAGCGCCTCAAACCCAGACACTACACGGCTCAAAGCCGATCACTTGATCTCAGGGGCAATCATCAATGATCAAACGACCATTAGTTCACTACGGGCGCATGCCCGAACCGATCACGCCTTATCAAAAAGCAGCCCAAGTTTGGGACGAACGCATTGGATCCGCCCGCGTGCAAGCCAAAAACTGGCGGCTGATGGCGTTCGGTTGTCTCATACTGTCAGCCGGTCTCGCTGGTGGGTTGGTCTGGCAATCAAGCCATGGGTCGATCACGCCCTGGGTGGTCGAAGTCGACCATCTTGGCCAAGCCCAGAGGGTTGCGCCGGCCAACTTCGACTATCAACCGACTGATGCGCAGATCGCCTACCATCTGGCGCGCTTTATCGAGGATGTCAGAGGTCTGCCGGCCGACGGCATCGTTCTACGCCAAAACTGGCTCCGGGCCTATGATTTTACGACCGATCGCGGCGCCGCTGCGCTCAACGACTACGCGCGGAACAATGACCCCTTTGCCAAGCTCGGTAAGGCGCAAATCTCCGTCGACGTCTCGAGCGTCATTCGCGCGTCGTCGGAAAGCTTTCGGGTCGCATGGACCCAGCGCACCTATGACAACGGTTCGCTGAGCTCGACCGAACGCTGGACCGCAATTCTCACCATCGTGATCGAGATGCCCCGCGATGCCGAACGCCTGCGCAAGAATCCCCTTGGCGTTTACGTCCGCGCCATCAACTGGTCAAAGGAGTTGAGTCAGTGACCAAGACGCCGTTTGACGTTTATTCGAAGCGCCCCGCCCCGGACTGCGGGATCGGTCCCACTTGGCCCGCGTTCTTGACCGCGAAGCGAGCAGTTTTGTTTGCTCTCCTGCTTGGTTCCTCGGCGCTCGGTGGGTGCGCGACCTACATTCCTCCGGAGATCAGCTATGACGCCGAAGTGCCTCCGTTACCGGCTACGCCGGTGGCTCTCGACGACAGATCGCGACCGCTTCACATTCCACCCCTCTGGAAGCCGGCTCTCGGCGGCAAGTCGGGAGGGAAGGAAGACGCTGAACCTGTGAGCCGGGTTGAGACAGCAAATAGCGCGGCCCGGGTCGAACCGCGCAAGCGAGGGTATTTCAACGCAGCGCAAATCTACGCCTACAGTCCTGGGGCGCTCTATCAGATTTACGCCGCGCCGGGGCAGATCACGGATATCGCGCTCGAGGAAGGAGAACTTTTGACGGGATCAGGGCCGATCGCGGCCGGAGATACCGTACGCTGGGTCGTGGGCGATACCGAGAGCGGGAGCGGCGACACACGGCGCGTCCATATCCTGGTCAAGCCGACCCGAGCCTCGATCGAGACCAACCTGGTGGTCAATACTGACCGGCGCACCTACCTGATTGAGCTCCGCTCTCGCGAGCGGCCGTACATGCCATCCGTTGCTTGGTACTATCCTGAGACGGTACGCGAACGGTCGCGTTCAGCTGCTCTGAAGCCCGTTCTTCCGGACCCAGCGCAGCGTATCTCCCGCTATTCCATCGAAGGCGACAGTCCTCCCTGGCGGCCGCTAGCCGCATATGACGATGGCCGCAAGGTCTACGTCGAATTCCCGCTCGGCATCGTGCAGGGCGAAATGCCTCCGCTCTTTGTCATCGGCCCAGACGGCAAGACAGAACTCGTCAACTATCGCGCCTACGGCAATGTGTTGATCGTCGATCGGCTGTTTGCGGCCGCCGAACTCCGGCTCGGCGGTGAGCACCAGCAGAAGGTCAGGATTGTCAGGACCGACGGGAGACCGTCGTCATGAACACCCGGAATGAAAACGATCACGAGCAAGCAGTTCCGCCGGAGACACAAGCGGAGCAGTCCGAAAGTTTCCGCTTGAGAGCGGAGCATCCGCGCGTGACGCGGTTGTCGCGGAAGGTCTTGGCTGGCGGGAGCGCGGTTGCCCTGCTTGTTATCGGCGGAGCAGTGTTGTGGTCACTTCAGAGCAATCGTGCTCGAAATCAGGCGGCCGATGAGCTTTACAGCACCGACCATCACAATGTTGCCGACGGCATTACGACCCTGCCGAAGGACTATGCTGGCGTTCCGCGCCAGCCAATCCCGCAGCTTGGTCCGCCGCTCCCCGGTGACCTCGGTCGACCGATCCTTGCCGCTCAAGGCCAGTCGCCGACGAGCGGCGCTGATCCGGACCAGCAGCGCCGGGATCAGGAGACCGAAGCAGCCCGCATCAGTCATCTGTTCGCTTCGACCAATGGACGAGAAGTGCGTCCGTCCGCGACTGCGGCTGTTGGAAGCGAGCGGGTCGTGCCACCGAACGCAACGAGCACCGGCGACGATGGATCTGTGCAAAACGGTCAGGACCGGAAGCTTGCCTTCGTCAACGCCTCTGTGGACCGTCGCACGGTAAGCCCTGACCGCATCACCAGGCCGGCCTCACCGTATGTCGTGCAGGCTGGGACGGTCATTCCGGGTGCCCTGATCACCGGGATCCGATCAGACCTTCCGGGCCAGGTTACAGCGCAGGTAACCGAAAATGTTTTTGATACCCCGACCGGCCGCTTTCTGCTTGTGCCTCAGGGAGCGCGTCTGATCGGCATCTACGATAGCCAGGTCACTTTCGGCCAGTCCCGCGTCCTGCTCGTCTGGACCCGGCTGATCATGCCGAACGGACGTTCTATCGTTCTCGAGCGGCAGCCTGGCGTTGACGCTGCCGGGTATGCAGGCCTCGAAGACCAGGTCGACAATCACTGGGGTGAGCTGTTCAAGGCTGCGGCCCTATCGACGTTTCTGGCGGTCGGGACCGAACTGGGTGCCGGCTCGGACACCAACAGCAACGACAGCGCAATTATCCAGGCCTTGCGACACGGCGCCTCGGACTCACTGAATCAAACCGGACAACAGGTGGTTCGGCGCAGTCTCAACATCCAGCCGACCCTGACGATCCGCCCGGGTTTTCCGGTTCGTGTCATCGTCAACCGGGATCTCCGCCTCGAGCCTTACACAGGATGACAACCTCAATGACGAAGCTGAAGATCGCCGCCGTCCCAGACGACAAGCCGGTGAAGGTGACCGCGGAGTTGCCTGCATCCGTCCACCGGGACCTTGCTGCGTACGCGGAGGCAATCGCGCGTGAAACGGGTCAGCGCGCCGATCCAACAAAATTGATCGCGCCGATGCTGGCGCGGTTCATGGCGGCTGACCGAGGATTCGCCCGTCTACGACGCGCGTGTCAATCGCCGAGAGATGGGGAGGAATAGCGCTCCGCCAGCATTTCGAGAAAGCGGTTGAGGGCTGGATTCTCGTTGTCAGCGCACCAGTGTGCAGAAAAGCCGATATGGCTTGATCCTGTCCCGTCCCGTAGTTCGCGATATTTCAGTCCGGCGAAACTCGCGCCCATATCGGACTCCATGACGAGGCTAATGCCTAGTTTCATACTGACGAGACCCTTGATCATGCTTCGGCTGACGTCGTGTCGGTCGATCTTGGGCCGATCGTCCGTAGATACAAATTTCGATATGATGAGATCTTCAAACTCGCGGCTGGAATCGTGATGGCTTAGTAGTACGGTTTCGTCGCGAAGATCGGTCCAATAAACCGCGTCGCGCGCCGCCAAAGGGTGATCCTCAGGCAATGCAACGAGGACGCGTTCGCTCCAGACCCTGAGCGTCTTGTTGTCCGATGATGGCGTGTCGCTCGTAACGATGAGAACGTCGAGTGTTCCGCTCCGGAGCGCGTTCATAAGCAAAGTGCGCGGCCGTTCGGCTATAGCGAGTTCGATCCGAGGAAATCTCGTTCTAAAGTCGAGGAGGGTAGTCCGCAGATTGCCTGCTGAAATCGACGTGCAGAAGCCGACCGAAAGGTGGCCAGTTTCGCCACGACCAATTGATCTGCCGGTTGCAACGAGTGTATCAACCTGCTCCAGCACCATTCTTGCGATCCGCACGACTACTTTACCAGCAAGTGTTGGCTGGACTCCCGCGGTCGACCGCTCAAACAAGCTGGTCCCGACTAGGCGCTCGAGTTGGCCAATGGAGCGGCTCACGACAGAATGTGGAATGGAAAGTAATTCAGCGGCTTGCCGAAGACTTCCACAGTCGTTGGCAACGACTGCAAACCGAAGCAGGCGCAGGCCGATGACGGGCATTCCGGTCGTGCGCTGCTGGTTGTCAATGTTGTTGATTTCCATCATGCCTGTAGCCCGTCAGTAGGCGAAACTGCGTCCCAGGGGTCCGCTGTGCGACCGTTCTAGGCGACGCGCAATACAGGCGCCCAGAGCACTGGCCCGGAAAGTCCGCCTGCCCCACGGAGTTTCGCGAGCGCCGCACTGGAGATATCCAGATATCCAGCGACGGCGAGAGTGTTCCCAATCTTAGAGGGAGCGCCGATTCGACGTAGCGGCCACCCAGCGCGCCGCAGGATCCTTTCCATTCGGGCGTCGGTAACGGTAACAATATCGCTCAGATGCCGCGAAAGCCCAAATTCCACCATGCCAGCAAACAACTCGTAGGTGGCACAAGCTATTCCGTGTTCTCCTTTTGGTGTGTCGAGTCTAGCGTCGATCGCAAAGCGGCTGCTTTCCCATATCTGCGGACTCATGGGCATCGGCTGACCATTCAGAAGCGCGGGAAATGTGTCGCGGAGCATCGTCGGTCCCTTGGTTGGAAGCAGGCGGACGCAGCCTTGTACCCGGCCGTCGTCCGAGAGTTGGGCGAGGTATGCCGGATGCAACGAGTCGAACTTGTCAACTTCCATGTCGCCGCTAATTTGAACGTCCCAGTCCATCCGGACCTTGAAGACGCGATGTCGTAGTTGGTGTATTGCAAAGAGCGTATGGGAGAATTCGCCGTACCAAGGCTCCGTGATGAGCTGAATCATGACATCCTCCAAGGTTGCCATGATTCTTTGAGGCGAAGTTACGCTAAGAAGCATCACCCCTAGTTGTGGGAGGAGTTCGCCTTAGTTTTGCTGTTCTCGTTTGGCAGCGGCCACGCGTAGTGCCGCTTGAACAACGGTTCGCACTCCCAATTTTGCTTTCGCGTTGTTCAGGTAAGAGATAGCAGTGTGATGCGATATTCCCAGAATGCGTCCGATGTCCCAAGCGCTCTTGCCGCGGGCGGCCCACTCCAGACATTCGAACTCGCGGGCGGACAAAGCTGCTCCATCAACACGAAGATCGCTCGCGAGTTTGCGGCGAACGTGTGAGTGGAAGAACATCGCCATCAACTGAAGCATTCGAGGGTTCGACGTGACGAAGCGTTCGAATTGAGCTTCCCGTTGGTTGCCGGCAAAGGTGACGGCGGCAACGGGGCCGTGTCCGTCATGGATAGGAACGGTGAATCCTAGCCGAATGCCATATTGGGAGGCTTCGTCCAGCAACCGCTTCTGTGCCGGCGAAAGATATCGTTCGGTCGATCCGATTCCCCAGCGAAACGGCTCGGTGTCCCGTAGCGCCTGCATGATAACCGGATCGATCCGTTCGTAGTGGCTCCTTAGGTAGTGTGAAGTCCACTCCTTTGGGTATGTCGACATAAGACGGGGTGTCCCATCGAGCTTTTGCGGTAGCGCGAGGTACGCAAAGCAAGACAGGTCGAGAGCCGCGGCTGTGACGGCCATGGCTCCCGAAAGCTCTGCTTGATCTTCAGCGCTCGAAAGATGATCAATGAAGTCTTGAAATATGCGATGCATGTCGAGCTAGGTTAGGTGGCGTCGGTACTTGATCTCCGGCACGGCTGTCCCGGTTAAACCTTCCTTATCGAACGGTCAGAGCAGCACGGACATCGTTGACGATTGCGGGTGATGTCCAAAAGGGTACTCAAATCCATAAAAGAAGCCCGGGACCCGTCATCGGACCCCGGGCAGTCTAGGGAGGACGCCCTCAGGCGCTTGCTGCCATTTACTGACACCTTCGCGTCAGACCGCCGACAACGAGCGGGACCACGGGAAATCAAGCGATGGCCTGTGCGATGAAAGGCAGGGTTTCAGATTGTTCCTGCCATTGAGGGAGAGAACATTGGGTCACTTCCCGGCAATCAACTCTGCAGCTTTCTCCGCCATAGCCATGATCGGCAGATTGGTGTTTCCGCTGATCACGGTCGGCATAAGTGAACCGTCGATAACGCGTAGATTGTCGATGCCCCGAACCCGAAGCTTGCTATCGACCACGGCGTCGCGATCCTCACCCATGCGACATGTTCCGACCGGGTGGTAGATCGTTTCTGCGCGGGCTCGTATCCACTTTTTGCGGGATTCCGTGCTGGTAAACGGATCGATATCGAGTTTGCGCTTAATGTGTTTTCGGAGCGCCGGCTGATCGATGATCTCGCACATCTGCCGAACGCCTTCTTGCATGCTGACGAAATCACTTTCATCGGATAGAAAGCGGGGGTCGATCGCCGGCGCGACGAAGGGATCGGCCGACCGCAGGCGCAGCGTTCCACGACTCTTCGGACGAAGCTGGCATACGCGAATGGCAAAGCCGTGCGGGACGCGCTCGCCCTGCGGCGGGTTTCGCAGCGCGACGATGAGATGAGCCTGCCACTCAGGCCACGATGAGGTTTTATCGGGCCCCCAGAAGGCTCCGGCTTCGACCCCCTGTGAGGTGCCGGGCCCCGTGCCTCGGAGCATATATTGTGCGCCGGCCAAGGCACCTCTGAACAATCCGATGTACGGCGTCAGTGTGATCGGCTGCGACGCCTCCAATCGAATTGCGCAATCCAAATGATCTTGCAGATTGCTTCCAACGCCGGCGGAATCGAGCACCGGCTTGATGCCGAGTGAACGGAGGTGATCGGCCGGTCCAATTCCTGACAGCATCAGTAATTGCGGCGAACCAATGGCCCCGGAAGTCAGCAAGACTTCTCGTTCGGCCGAAACGGTGACCTCACGCCCGTTGTGGTCAATGACAACACCCCGAACGCGCGTGCCTTCGACCGCGAGGCGCCGAACCTGAGTGTTGGCCATGATGGTCAGATTGCTTCGTCCTTTCCCCTGGTCGAGAAACTTGAAAGCACCTGAACGCTTGCCGTCTGAAATCGTAAGTTCGTAGAAGCCTGCGCCCATCTGAGACGGACCATTGAAGCCGTTGTTCTCGGGGAGGCCTGCCGACTTGGCGCTCTCAATAAATGCCTTCGAGATTGGATGCTGCAACACGCCATAAGAAAGTCGGATCGGACCCGAATAACCTCGGTCCTGATCGGGCTGGGACGTTACCTGGGCGGCGTCCTCGATTTTTCTAAGGTAGGGGCGGAGGTTTTCGTACCCCCACCCACGACAGCCTTGCGCTTCCCATGAGTCGTAATCCTGAGGATTTCCCCGGATCGCAATCATGGAGTTGATGGCGGACGACCCTCCCACCACCTTGCCACGGGGAATATAGATCTTGCGATTGTTGAGTTCGGTCTGCGGTTCGGTCCAAAATTGCCAGTTATGCTTCGGACTCGTGTAGAGCACGCGAATGCCCGCCGGCATGTGAACGAAGATTGAAGAAGAGGGACGTCCGGCCTCGAGCAGCAACACCTTGACGTTGGGATCTTCGCTCAATCGAGCGGCGAGCACGCATCCTGCCGATCCTGCGCCGACAACGATATAATCGTATTTCGAGAGCTTCATCCTCCGTCCCCTATTTCAAAAGCCGACGATCGGTTCGTTTTTGCGACCAGTTTCGCCAAGGTCAGGCCTTCCCGACTTGCAAAAGCCATCGCCAAACTATAATTGGTCCTACCAATCAGGTCGATCCAATTATAGCGACGAAGGCCTGGTAGTCAACGGAGAGCTCGTCTCATGTTTCAATACCGGAGGATCGTGGCCGCGTTCCTGCTCCTCGGCGCAGGGCTCGCCGTTTTGCTGCTCGCTCCTGCCAAACCTGCCATCCAGCCGGACCAAGAGACGATTCGACGAGTGATATGGGCTCTTGGCCCCTAGCCGACTTCGGGACGTCCGATATCGATGATCCGTCGCTCACTTAGATCTTGGATGGCCGCCGAGTCGTACTTCAGTATCGACTTGAGGATGTTTGCAGTATCCTCGCCTCGCCGCGGCGGTCCTTTGGCATATTCGATCTTCGTTCCGGAAAACTTTATCGGATTGGCGACGAGAGGGGCTGTTGTTCCGGAAGAATGAGGAAGATTGACCTGCATCTCCCGATGGATAACCTGAGGGTGAGCGAACACCTGATCCAGCCGGTTGATCGGTGCGCAAGGCACGCCCACGGGCTCCAGAATGGAAATCCAATGCTGGGTCGTCTGCTGTATCAGATGCGCATCGAGTAGGGGGATGAGTTGATCACGATTCTTAAGCCGGTCGGTGTTAGTGACGAAACGGCTATCGGTTGCCAGGCCGCTTAAACCAGTAGCTGCACAGAACTTCCGGAATTGCTGATCATTACCAACGGCGAGCACGAAGGAACCGTCGCTGGTTCTGAAGACCTGATATGGAACGATGTTTGGATGCGCGTTGCCGAACCGTTTCGGCGGCGTGCCGGTCGTGAGGAAATTCAAATTTTGGTTGGCGAGAACCGCGACCTGGACGTCCAGCAGTGCCATGTCGATATGCTGTCCTTCTCCGGTGCGTTCGCGATGCAGTAATGCGGAGATGACGCCGGCGGCGCTATACATGCCAGTGAGAATATCGACGATCGGAACCCCGACCTTCTGCGGACCCCCGCCTGGCTTGTCATCACTCTCTCCGGTAATGCTCATCAGGCCGCCGATGGCCTGAATGGCCATATCGTATCCTGCGACGTCCTTCATCGGGCCGGTCTGGCCATAGCCGGTGATGGAACAGTAAATGATGTCAGGCTTGACCCTTTTAAGCGCCTCGTAGTCGAGGCCGTAACGCGCCATGTCGCCGACCTTGTAGTTCTCGATCACGAGATCGGCTTGCTGGGCAAGTGCGCGCACAATGGCGCTACCCTCGTCAGTCGATATATCGACGCATATCGAATGCTTGCCGCGATTGGCGCTCAGGAAATACGCGCTTTCGGTCGTATCAATTCCACCGTCTTTCCGCAGAAAGGGCGGGCCCCACTGCCGCGTATCGTCGCCGGTGCCAGGGCGTTCGATCTTCCAAACCTCGGCTCCTAGATCAGACAGCAACTGCGCTAACCAAGGCCCCGCGAGGATTCTCGAAAGATCCAGCACTCGATAACCTGCCAACGGTCCAGCCATCACGCTTCCTTGAAGTCTGCGGGTCAAATAGCCGCGCGCCGTGCGAGGCCGCACTAACTATATGTGGAGCGACCAGATTGGTCAAACCAAATGCTGCTTGACACCGCGCATCACGCGACATACGGTCCTGCCAAATTGGTTTAACCAATTAATGAAAATACCGGGAAGAACGTGAAGGTCTGGCTGTATGGCGCGAGTAACTCTCCAGAATGTCGCGAAATCCTTTGGAGGAGATCGAGGGCCATGGGCCGTTCAGGACTTTTCGTTGGATATTGCCGATGGCGAACTGGTCGTGTTCGTCGGCCCGTCCGGCTGCGGCAAGTCCACGACGTTGCGAATGCTCGCCGGTCTAGATGACGTCACATTCGGCAAGATTCTGATCGACGGAAGGGACGTCACCGCGCTTCCGCCGAAAGATCGCAACATTGCGATGGTTTTTCAGAACTACGCTCTCTATCCACAGAAGACGGTCTTCGAAAACATGGCCTTCGGCCTTCGGGTCCGTAGGACGCCACAGCAGGAGATCGATCGTCGGGTGCGCAGCGCGGCATCAAGTCTCGGATTGGAGGCCCTGCTGGAGCGCAAGCCACGCCAATTGTCGGGTGGTCAGATGCAGCGCGTAGCGCTTGGTCGCGCGTTAGTCAGAGATCCCGACGTATTCCTCCTCGACGAACCCCTCTCGAACCTTGATGCGAAGCTGCGGGTCCGGACGCGAGAAGAGATTGCGACGCTACACGCCCGATTGGGCGCGACGATGATATTTGTTACCCACGATCAGGTCGAGGCCATGACGCTCGGCGATCGTATCGTGATCATGCGTGACGGATTCATCCAACAGGCGGGCAGTCCGCTTGACCTTTATGATCGGCCCGCGAACGCCTTCGTGGCGACTTTCATCGGGTCTCCAGAGATGAACCTGATTGATGGCGGGTTGATGCGCGACGGGGGCGCGCTCGTAATGCGCTCCGGCGGTTTGAGCGTCAACTTGCCTGCCCAGTCATTCTCCGAAGCGGAAAGGGATGTCACGCTTGGCATTAGGCCCGAGCACATCGAGCGCGCGGAAACCTCCACGGCTTTTGAGCTGGTAGTCGGCTTGGTCGAGCAAATCGGCGCGCAAACCTATGTGCTGGGTAAGATCGATGGCAACAAAATCCGCGCGGTATTTGCTCGGGACGATGCGCTGAGGGCGGGCGACCGAATTTTTGTGAATTTGTCTCAAGAGAAGTTGCACCTGTTCTCGCGCGAGAGCGGCAAGACACTGAGGCGGACCTCGACGAAAGGCGAAAATGGCAACGGGAGAGAACTTCATGGACAAGCTCAGCTTAGGCGCGCCGAGTTCCAAGGCTAACGTGAGCGACATCGATCGGCGGCGTTTTCTCAAAACGACGAATACGAGAGCAAGTTCGGCGTAAAAATCGTCGTCGACTCGACGCCGATTAGTGGTGGTTATGCGAAGTCGATGGCGGCCATCAATGCTGGCGCTCCTTACGATATCGCCACGGCGGGATACATTGCGCACATCTTGCAATACGCGATGGCGGGTCACATCGTGCCGTTGACGGATCTTGTCAAAAAATATTCGTGGGGGAAGCAGGGAACCTGGTCATATAAGGGAGAAAATTGGTTCTATCCCTATGACTACAATTTGGTGACGGTTTTCTACAGAAAAGATCTGTATCAGGAGAAGGGCCTGAAGGTTCCCAACACATGGGCCGAGTTCCTTGAGAATTGCCGGGCGCTGACTGTCGCGAAGGATGGCAACATAGAGCGAGGGGGGTGCGTCATACCGCTCGCGAGTGACAGTGCCACCAACTGGGCGAGCTTCGGCAACTTGTTTGCAGACGCGCCGAAGTTTTATGACGACAAGTGGAACGTCGTTCTCGATGCGCCGGGGAATGCCGGACCGACCGGCCGTTTTCTCGATCTATATGCCGATCTTTATAAAACGATGCCGGCTGGCATGAACACGGTCAGCTATGCTGAGCTGATGAGTCTTTTCGCGACGGGAAAGGTTGCGCATACCGTCTATTCGGGCCGCGTAGTCGAGGCGCTGGAAGCTCGCAATCCGGACCTCGCAAACAAGTATGGTATTTTCGCTTCTCCAGACAGTGCTGGTAAGCAGAACGCACTGTCCTTCGCCTTCGATGGCTTTATTCTTTACAAGACTAAGCAGACTGAGGCGGCCTTTAAGTTTCTACAATGGTTTATTGACGCGCACTATATTCGCTGGCTGCACTCCGCCTGGATGAATTTCCAACCGGCGCGATTGGACATTTACGAAGATCCACGGTGGAAAAATCATCCGATGATTCAGAAGCATTGGGCGACGATGGAGCAGATGAAGTCGTTCATTGATGAAGACAGCAAGACGGTTCTTAACTCAATAGATATGACGGGTCCGTCGTTTGATCTGCGACCGTGCAAGGTCTTTGATGCGAACATTATGCCGGAGATGCTGCAAAATCGGGTTCTTAAGAACATGTCGTCAAGCGACTGCGTGAAAGCCGCCGCCGATCGAATCCGAAAAATTGGCTGAGCATCGGAACTGGTGAATAGAGGCCCGAGGCTATGCGACAGGACTGGCGAATCATCGGTTTGTTCATCGGGGGTGTACTGGTACTCGGTACAATTGTTGGCGGACCTCTCCTCTATTCGATAAAGCTCTCCTTCTACACAGCGGCGTCGTTCATCGACCCGCCGCAGTGGGTGGGACTTGGCAATTACGTGAAGGTTCTTAGTGAGCCGCTGTTCTGGGGCTCGCTGTTAAACGGTGTCACGATCGCCATCTCGGCGATCGTGCTGCAAGTCGTTCTCGGCGTCACCATTGCGCTCGTCCTCAATAGGCAGTTTGTGGGGCAGACTGTCGTGCGGGCGCTGTCAATCGTGCCGTATTTTCTTCCGACGGTCGTCGCCTGCCTCATCACGCAGTGGATTCTTGATCCCAACTACGGCCTTCTCAAGAGTGTCTTCGCGTCATTCGGATATGGGATGTTCGATTGGGGAGGTAATTCAACGAGCGCGAAGGCGACTATTGTCCTTGTTAGCGTTTGGATCTGGACGCCGTTTGTCGTGACCTGTGTTCTTGCCGGCCTTCAATCCATTCCGGCTCAACTGTATGAAGCGGCCCGGGTCGATGGAGCAGGGGTTATGAAGCAATTCTGGCATGTCACGCTGCCAGGATTGAGGTCAGTGTTGATCGTGGTCATCCTCCTGAGAGGGATCTGGATGTTCAACAAGTTCGACGTGATCTGGCTTCTAACGAAGGGCGGACCGCTCAACGAAACCGAGACGCTTCCCACGTTGGCCTACCGAAAAGCGTTTCTCGAGTTCGACTTGGGAGGGGGGGCCGCTGTCGCCACCATCTCGTTCTTGATGTTGGCGAGCATTATCTTGATTTACCTCAGGGTTTTTCCGATCGACGAGGCCAAGCAGGGACGATGACGATGTCGACTCAAAATCAAGCCCGCTCTGCTGCCGCTGTCGTCGTTGGTTCACGAGCGGTGCGGATGTTGCATAGCTCTAGCGGCTCAGGAAGAGAAATCTCAGACTCCACACCTTCAGTCTCGCACGGGAAAACGACGCGGTATTACGGCAAGTCGCTGAAGCAGATTGCCGGCCGCGTCGGTTTGTATGCCGCGGTTGCGCTAATCTGCATCTATTCCTTCTTCCCGATCTACTGGATGATCCTCTCCAGTCTGAGGTCGCCCGAAAAGCTATTTCTGGATTCATCCTTGGTTTTCTGGCCACCCGATCTAAGCTCTTACAAGTCACTCTTGCAGCTTACGAACTATCCGGCGAATTTCGTTAATAGCGTCATGATGGCTATGGCTACGATTGCCGTGGCGACGACGCTGTCATCATTCATTGCTTATGGAGCGACGCGTTTACGGTTTCGGGGCAAAACGACGTTGGTCGCGTCCATGCTGTTCGCCTACATGTTTCCGCCATTGATGTTGGTTATTCCGATGTCCGCCTTGTTCCGAATAGCTGGCTTAGCCGATAGCTTGTGGGGCCTGCTAATCGCTCACCTGGCGATTTCGCTGCCGCTGGCGGTGTGGCTGCTATGGGGCTTTTTCAAATCGATGCCGTTCGATCTGGAGGAAGCGGCAATGGTGGACGGCTGTTCCCAATTCGGCGCCTTCATCAAGGTGGTCCTTCCGCTTTCGGCCCCCGGCTTGATTACGGTCGGCATCTTCTCGTTTTTGCTGTCCTGGGCGGACTACGTATTCGCGCTCATCCTCATCATGAGTGATGATCGCAAGACATTGCCCGTGGGCTTGGCATCAATGCTTGGCGCGCAAGATCTGCGTTGGGGTGAGATACTCGCCGGCGCAACCCTTATTGCTCTGCCGTTGTTCGTTATCTTTATGTTCTGCTATCGATATTTCGTCGCAGGGCTGACGGCGGGTGCGCTCAAAGGTTAGGCACTGTTCGAGCGAAGCACGTCCTCGTGCTTCGCGCTAGACCGTGGGTATTTCGCGTAGAGATGGCGGACGGGGTGCCCGGCAAGACTAACGTTTTGTGACTTTGGTTTCCCCTAGAAGCGATTGCCATGCCTCCACTGTTCGCGAGAGGTGAGCGTTCATCTGTTGTTCGGCTAGGCCTACCCGCCGCTCTTCGATCGCTTCCAAGATGGTGCAATGGTCCTCATAAGATTGTCGACCTCGATTTTGGTCGGCAAAGTAGACCTTCCGTCGATGCCTGGACAGTTCGTAGAACGATCTCGCCACGCGCAGCAAAATGTCGTTCTTGGTTGCAGCAAAAATCGCAAGATGGAACGCCTCGTCCTCGCGCTCTATGCTTTGCTTTTTGGATAGGCGCTTGTTGGTCTCTTCAAGTATGGCGGTGATCTCGCGAATGTTGTCCGCGGTCCTGCGTGTGCAGGCCAACCTGACCGCCTGCCCTTCGAGCATGCGCCGGACCTCCATGACGTCGGCGATTTCCTTGGCCTCGAATGGAACTCCGGATTCAGCATAAAGCACTAGAGCATCGATGCTGCTCTCTTCGATCTTTCGCAGATAGATTCCAGAATTTGGGCGCCGTTCTATCACTCGCATGGTTTCAAGTGCGGCCAGAGCCTCTCGAACCGCGCCGCGACTGGTGTCGAACTTTTCCGCAAAGTCGCGTTCTGATGGCAACCGTTCGGAGGGCTGATAGCGGCGCTCACGGATGAAGGAAAGGATCTTTCCGATGGCGTTCGAAGGAGCCTCAAGCTTGTCGGTTCGATTTCGCTCAGTCATCTAAAATATCCTGCCTGGTCCTGCCGACCACTTGATTTCGATTTCCTCGGTAGCTAATCATGGCCGACCAAATTGGTCGACCAGTACTTTGGAGGAACCTTGAGGATCTCGGTCGAATCCGCCCTGCTTCAGTAGATATCAGGTTGAGGAAATTGAAGCATCTGAAACGCGCCAAATCCACCTAAAGAATTGATTTCCCAGCATGGATAGCTTTGAGACGGATCTGTTTGTCATAGGTGGCGGCTCGGGCGGCGTGCGCGCCGCGCGGATCGCCGCTGGCCATGGCGCCCGCGTCATGATCGCCGAGGAATATCGGATGGGCGGCACTTGCGTCATTCGCGGGTGCGTACCGAAGAAGCTATTCGCCTACGCCTCGCATTTCAGCCACGACATCGCGGATGCCGCGGGCTTCGGCTGGACCGTTCCGCCGGCGACGTTCGACTGGGCCACCCTGATCGCCAACAAAGACAAGGAGATCGCCCGGCTGGAAGCGGCCTACACCACCAACGTGGAGAAATCTGGCGTGCAGGTGATCAAGTCGCGCGCCGTGTTCGAGGACCCGCATACGCTGGTGCTCGACGGCGGCAGGAGGGTGCGCTCGAAGTATATCCTGATCGCCACGGGCGGCGCACCGAACCACGGCAAGGCCATTCCCGGCATCGAGCATGTCATCTCATCGAACGAAGCATTTCATCTACCCGAATTGCCGAAGCGTATCCTGATCCAGGGCGGTGGCTATATCGCGCTGGAGTTTGCGTGCATCTTCTCGGGCCTGGGTTCCCTCGTGACTGTGGTCTATCGCGGCGACAACATCCTGCGTGGCTTCGACGACGACGTCCGCGCCCATGTCCGCGATGAGATGGAGAAGAACGGCATTACCATCCTGACCGGTTGCACGGTCGACGGGATTGAGAAGCACGACGATTGGTACACGTCGCACCTGTCGAATGGCTCCAGCATCGCGTCCGACAAGGTGATGTTCGCCATCGGCCGTCACCCCGCCGTCGCAAATCTCGGGCTGGAGAAAGCCGGCGTCGCCATCAACCCGGATAACGGAGGCATCGTCGTCAACGAAGCCTCGCAGAGCTCGGTGCCACATATCTATGCGGTCGGCGACGTCACCCATCGCTTCAATCTGACGCCGGTAGCGATCCGTGAGGGCCACGCTTTCGCCGATACGGTTTTCGGCAAGCGGGCGGTCAAGGTCGATCACATCGATATTCCGACCGCCGTGTTCACGCAGCCCCAGGTCGGCACCGTGGGCCTCACCGAGGCGCAGGCGCGGGCGCAGTTCGCTATCGTTGATGTCTACAAGGCGGCGTTCCGCCCGTTGAAGGCGACGCTGTCCGGCAGCGAGTCGCGGGTGTTGATGAAACTGGTGGTTGACGCGGGGAGCGACCGCGTCGTGGGTTGCCATATCGTTGGATCGGACGCGGCCGAATTGGTTCAGGTCATCGCCATTGCCGTAAAGATGAAGGCTACCAAGGCGGACTTCGACGCCACTATGGCGCTGCACCCGACCTCCGCCGAGGAACTGGTGACTATGCGTACCCGCACTGCACGTTACGTGCGCGACGCGGCGGCTTAGAAAGCTCAATTTCGATCGATTGTGCAAATTCAGGCCGTTGGCGCGCGCGTTATGCGGCGCCGCTCAAAACGCACTTGACAATACGATTGTGATCATACCAAACTGGTCCTACCAGTATCGGTGAAAATCCAGCAACAGACTAACCTCGCCATCCGCAGCCGCTTGTAGTCGAGGAGCTGGATGCGGAAGTTCTGGCGAAGAAGATTGGGCCCACCATGGAAGTGGATTATTTGACTAGCCTGCCGCGACGCATCCACCTCATTGTGGATGAGGGGGCCAAAGCAGGAGCATCCCGGCCGGCTCTTACTGACGAGCGGGGCATCGTTTGGTCCTATCGGAGACTGATCGATACGATCGAGGCCGTTGCAGGTGACTTGGCGCGTCTAGGGATCCGTCCCGGTGATCGGGTCATGGTGGTGGGCGAGAACTCAATCGGCGCCATCGTCCTGATGTATGCGGCGAGCCGGCTTGATGCATGGGCAGTGATGACGAGCGCACGGCTCGGCCCGCACGAACTGGACGCCATTGAGGGTGATTGCAAGCCCAGACGCGTATTCTATACGCATGGAATATCGGCGGAAGCAGATGCTGCGGCGTGCCGGCGCGGCGCGGAAGCCGAAGCGTTCACGGGGATTGGAGCGATCAAGGTCGGTAAGTTGGAGGCGAGCGCCGTTCCCGAGGAGGTCTATGAGGATCCCGCCCGTCAGGTTGCAGTTCTCATCTACACGACGGGGACTACCGGTCGCCCGAAGGGAGTGATGCTCAGTCATCGCAACCTCGCTTACGTGGCGGGCCGGGGCAAAAGAACCAACACGCTCTTTCCCGAGGACGTCACGCTTTGCGTTATGCCGATCTCTCATTCGTACGGGTTGACGTTGCTGCAAGGTATGTTGTTTGTCGGCGCACACCTGCGGATCATGCCGAGGTTCTCTCTCACGCAAGCAATCGACGCCGTCGTGAATGGTTCGTTGACCGCCTTCAATGCCGTCCCTGCGATGTTGTCGCGGATCATCGCTTACGTCGATCAGAACAATATCAAGCTCACGCCCAATAACCTTCGTTATGTCTATACCGGAACGGCACCGCTCGATCTGTCTCTGCGACAGAGCGTCGAGCGAGTGTTCGGCGTGGTGCTTCATAATGGTTACGGGCTGACCGAGACGTCTCCGACCATCAGTCGGACGCTGTATGCCATGGGAAGCAACGAAATCAACATCGGACCGCCAATCCCGGGAATCGAAACCAAGATCGTCGGACCTGATGGGCGGGAAGTACCCGATGGCGAAGCGGGCGAACTGCTCGTTCGCGGGCCCAACGTGATGTTGGGGTATTATGGTCAGCCGGACATGACCGCGGAGGCGATCGATCGCGAAGGATATTTGAAAACCGGAGATATCGTCAGCCGGTCGCCGGGCGGCGAACTGGTGGTCCAAGGCCGGTCGAAGGAGCTAATTATCAGGTCCGGCTTCAACGTCTATCCGCCCGAAATCGAGGCTGTCCTCAATTCTCATCCGGCGGTTCTCAATTCCGCGGTAGTCGGGCGATCAATCGAGGGCAACGAGGAAATCATCGCTTTCGTTGAGCCGACCCCTGGAAGCACCATCGAAGTGGCCGAACTGCTCGCGCTCGTGGAGCGGCAGCTCGCACCATACAAGAAGCCGCAGCAGATCATTGTCTTGCCGCAACTTCCGGTAGCCCCGAACGGGAAGATTAGAAAGCACGACTTGAAAAAGCGCGCCGAGGAGTCGCTGTCAGCGGCTACCTCAGTTTAACGAATTATAGACCGGACGGACGGAAATGGTGACAAGTCGCGAGCAGATGTACCCCGATACAAAGTTGTTCATCGATGGATCCTGGCGCGATGGAACGAGCGGAAAGGTCGAGCCCATCCTGAATCCGGCGACGGGAAAATTGATCGGAACAGTTGCGCACGCGTCTATCCCCGATCTCGACGACGCACTTGAATCGGCCGTGCGCGGGTTCGAATTGTGGCGGAGGACGTCTTCCTTCGAGCGATACAAATTGATGCGTGGGGCTGCCGAAAAGCTCCGCGAGCGAGCCGCCTCAATCGCGCGTATCATGACGCTCGAGCAAGGCAAGCCGCTGGGCGAGGCGAAGATGGAGGTGTTGCTCGGCGCAGACATCATCGACTGGTTCGCGGAGGAGGCGCGTCGATCCTACGGTCGGACCATTCCGTCACGTTCCGGCGCCGTACAGCAGGTCGTGATCCGCGAGCCAGTTGGGCCTGTCGCCGCCTTCACGCCGTGGAATTTTCCGATCAACCAAGCCGTCAGAAAGATATCAGCTGCGATGGCGGCCGGGTGCTCCGTGATTCTGAAGGGACCCGAAGAAACGCCGGCAAGTTGTGCAGCTCTGGTCAATGCTTATGTCGATGCCGGCTTGCCCTCCGGTGTCCTCAATCTCGTTTTCGGTGTGCCGTCCGACATATCGGAATACTTGATTGCCCACCCTGTCATTCGCAAGATTTCGTTCACGGGTTCGACGCCAGTCGGGAAGCGGCTTGCGGCTCTCGCTGGAAGTCACATGAAGCGCGTTACGATGGAGCTAGGTGGACATGCGCCTGCGCTAGTCTTCGAGGACGCAGATGTCAAACAAGCGGCAAAATTGCTGTCCGCGGCAAAGTTCAGGAATGCCGGCCAGGTTTGTGTTTCTCCGACCCGGTTCATGGTCCATGAACGGGTCTACGACGACTTCGTTGAACAATTCACCGCTGCTGCCAAAGCTCTCGTCGTCGGGGACGGCCTCGACGAAGCGACCCAAATGGGACCACTAGCTAATCTCCGTCGAGTCGAGGCGATGGACGCGCTGGTCTCGGACGCCGTTCAGCGCGGCGCGCGCATCCGGACAGGTGGAAGGCGCCTGCGCAACGATGGCTTCTTCTTTCAACCGACGGTTCTGACGGACGTGCCTCTGGACTCGCGCATTATGAACGAGGAGCCATTCGGCCCTGTTGTGCCAATCGCGTCGTTCTCGACATTCGAGGATGCCATGGTCGAAGCGAATCGGCTCCCTTATGGCCTTGCTGCATATGCGTATACGAAGTCAGCGGCGACGATCGGCGCGCTCGGCTCGATCGTGGAGAGTGGAATGGTGTCGATCAACCACCAAGGCCTTGCCTTACCGGAGACTCCCTTCGGAGGAATCAAGGACTCCGGATACGGTTCGGAAGGTGGTACAGAAGCGATGGACGCGTATCTCAACACTAAGTTCCTGACCCAGATGCACGGTTAGCATGCGCGATCGGCAATGCTGATACGCCGTCGCGGAGCATGCGTCGCGCAGGTCAAACCTCGCGACGGTCCTTCGCCGCGCCAGACTCTAGGGCCCAAAGATCCAACGCCTAAAGCGAGTTAGCGAAGTGTTGTTGACCATCGACCGCGTTCAGATCGCGACGCCGGATGCCAAAAGTGCCGCGGAGATGTGGCGTCGCCGATTGGGGGCGGAACAAGTCTCTGCGGATCGGGTCCGGGGATTGGGCGCCAAACGAGTGACATTGCGTGCCGGGACCGGCGAGATTGAGTTGTTGGAGCCGGAAGGCAACGGCGTTGTCGCGGACGAACTGGCAAGACGCGGGCGATCTCATCTATTCGGCGCCGGCGCGACCTCACTCGACCCGCGTGCACTGGTGCATCATGCCACGTCGGTCGGAGTTGAGCATCAGCACGAAAATGGCCAGGATTTTCTCCGGTTCGAAATCGAGGGGAAGCCGGTCCATTTCGTAATCTCTCCCCCGCGTACGGTGGAGCCGACCGGCGGGATTGATTTCCTTTATGAGGTGACTTTGCTCGCGGCCGACCAGGCAGCCGCGGTAACGCGCTTCGCCGAAGTCTTTCGTCTTGATACACGGAATTTCGTGACGATTACCTCGGAGCTCTTTGGCTATACGGGCGTCCTCACTCTCTTCGCGCCTGATCGCCTCGACCGATTTGAAGTCATCACGCCGACGGACTTCACCAAGACGCTCGGCAGGTATCACGCCCGCCAAGGCTCGTCTTTCTATATGGCGTATGCCGAAAGCCGAGAGATCGGTCGCATCGAAAGATCGGCGAAGGCGGACGACGTGGGACACACGCTGGATCCGCGCGAGGAGAAGCGGAGCGGTCGAGATCCGGAGCAACTCTGGCTTCATCCTCCGGCCCTTGGCGGAATGATGCTAGGGCTATCGCGGCCGACGCTTGGTTGGCGCTGGTCGGGCCACCCTGAGAGGGTCGTGGCGTTAGTGCAATAGAAGCTCGATGGTGGATGCGTCGGGCTTATGTCGATTGCATCAGGCCGCGACTGACCCATCGGAAAAATATCCGATGACGAGGATACGATGAGCAAAATTAGGTTCACCGAACCAAATCGAGAAATCCTCGCGCGCCGAGATTCAATCATAAACGATCTAACCCGCCTTGTTGACCCCGCTGGGCTAATAACGTCGACGGACGAGTGTCGGGCTTATGAGACAGATGCGTTGACGGCCTATCGCAAGATGCCGCTCGCCGTCGTCCTACCGAAGACGACCGAAGAGGTGAGTGCCGTTTTGAAATACTGTCACGACACCGGCGTCAAGGTCGTGCCGCGCGGCGCAGGTACGTCTCTCGCCGGCGGGGCAATTCCGAGTGAAGACGCCGTCGTTCTCGGACTTTCAAAGATGAATCGGGTGCTCGCGGTCAACTACGATGACCGCTTCATCCGCGTCGAAGCGGGAGTCACAAATTTGAGCGTAACGGCGGTGGTGGCGGAGAACGGCTTCTTCTATGCGCCAGACCCTTCCTCTCAACTTGCCTGCACGATCGGAGGCAACATTGCCAACAACTCCGGAGGCGCGCATTGCCTGAAGTATGGAGTCACGACCAATAACCTCCTCGGCGTAAGGATGGTACTGATCGATGGATCGATCATCGATCTCGGCGGTGACTATCTCGATAGCGCTGGACTCGATCTGCTGGGCCTGGTCGTCGGCTCCGAGGGGCAGCTCGGGATAGTGACCGAAGCGACCCTCCGAATTCTGAAATCGGCCGAGGGAGCGCGCCCGGTTCTGTTCGGTTTCCCGTCTTGCGAGGGAGCGGGCAAGGCGGTTGCGGACGTCATTGCCGCCGGTATCATTCCCGTAGCCATCGAATACATGGACAAGGCCGCCATCGAGATCTGCGAGGCCTTCGCCAAGGCCGGCTATCCGCTCGATGTCGAGGCCCTTCTGATTGTAGAGGTCGAAGGGTCCGACGCCGAGATGGACGCGACGCTGGCGGACATCACCGCCATCGCTCGTGCGAATGGTGCGACGACAGTGCGCGAGAGCAGGTCGGCAATTGAGACGGCGGCAATCTGGAAGGGGCGGAAGTCGGCTTTCGGTGCGACCGGGCGAGTCGCTGACTATTTGTGCATGGACGGCACGGTGCCGACCGGCAAGCTGTCGTACGTTTTGGCGGAGATCTCCAAGATCGTACAGCGACACGGATTGCGTGTCGCGAATGTTTTCCATGCCGGTGACGGCAACATGCATCCGCTCATCCTCTACAACGCGAACGATCCGTCGCAGCAGTCGAAGGCGGAAGCAGCGGGAGATGACATTCTCAGGCTCTGCGTTGAAGTTGGTGGGTGCCTGACGGGCGAGCACGGTGTCGGTATCGAGAAGCGTGATCTAATGCGCTGCCAGTTTGACGATGCCGATCTGGCTCAACAGATTCGGGTGCGCGCCGCGTTCGATCCGCGATGGCTGCTCAATACGGATAAGGTGTTTCCCCTCGATTTTCGATGTCAAGGTTAGGGTGACGGGAGTGTGATGACCGATTGCTATAAGCCGCGCGACGAGTGCGGACTGTCGTCTGCCATCAAGGATGCGGCTACAGCAAAGATGCCTCTCGTCGTGCGCGGCGCCGGCTCCAAGTCGGCGATGGGCCGACCGCTGGGTGGATACGCTATGCCTCTAACGACCGAGCGCATGCGCGGAGTTTCACTTTATGAGCCGACAGAGCTCGTCATCGGTGCTTTGCCTGGAACGCCGGTTTCCGAAATCGATCGGATGCTCGCCAAGCACAACCAGATGCTTCCGTTCGAGCCGATGGATCATCGTGTGTTGTTCGGGACGAGCGCAGAGCCGACAATCGGAGGTATTGTCGCCGGGAATGTTTCGGGTCCGCGTCGTGTCGCGGTCGGAGCTTGTCGCGACAGCCTGATCGGCGTTCGCTTGGTCACGGGCCGCGGAGACATCGTGAAATCCGGCGGGCGCGTGATGAAGAATGTCACCGGGCTCGATTTGGTCAAGCTGACCTGCGGTGCGTGGGGCACGCTCGGCGTTTTGAGCGAAGCCATCTTCAAGGTGTTGCCGAAGCCGGCGCGTTCCCTATCGCTGGGATTGCGCGGCTTGGACGACATGACAGCGATTTCGGCGCTAACCGCAGCGCTCGGGTCGACTTTCGCGGTCTCGGCGGCGGCGCATATCCCGGCGAGTATTGGGTCGGACTCGACTACGATCGTTCGACTAGAGGGGTCCGAGGGCTCGGTAGCCTACGGATCCCGCGAACTTGCCAGGCTCTGGTGCTCCTTTGGGCTGCCCGACCTGATCGAAGGGGATGAAAGCGCAAACTTTTGGTTGCGCATCCGCGACGCGCACTGGCTGGCTCAGCCAATGGATCGTTCCATTTGGCGGTTGTCCTTGGCCCCCTCCAAAGCGCCGCGTGCTCTTGCTGACATCCGGCGAAAACTCGGCGTGCGGTATTTCTACGACTGGGGCGGTGGTCTCGTGTGGCTCGCGGTCGTGGGCGCTGACGATGCGGGAGCGTCGGTCGTTCGGGAAGCTATGGTCAATACCGGTGGGCACGCCACACTCGTACGGGCTTCATCGGAGATTCGCCGCAGGATCGATGTGTTCGAGCCGCTTCCTCCTGCGGTGCTCAAGTTGACGCAGGAAATCAAGAAATCTTTCGATCCTGACCGCGTTCTAAATTTCGGCAGGATGTACGCCGGTATCTGAGGCGAGGCGGACTGGTATGCAAACAAACTTCTCGCTGACGGCCTTGGCCGATGCACATGTAAGCGAGTCAGAAAAAATCCTCCGTGCCTGTGTGCATTGCGGCTTTTGTACTGCGACATGCCCGACATATCTGCTTCTTGGTGACGAAGCGGACAGTCCGCGCGGGCGCATCTATCTGATCAAGGACATGTTGGAGGAGGAAAAGCCGGCGACCCCTCAGGTCGTCGAGCATATCGATCGATGTCTGACGTGTCTTTCCTGCATGACGACCTGTCCGTCCGGCGTGCACTACATGCACCTGGTCGATCACGCGCGAGCCCATATCGCCCGAACCTATACGCGTCCTCTGCCTGATCGGTTGCTTCGAGGCATGTTGGCGAAGGTGCTGCCGTTTCCGGGCCGACTTAGGTTGGCTTTACGCGTGGCTACCGTGAGCAGGCCGATCAGAAAGTGGCTCGCCAATCTTCCCGGCGGCGCGCAACTCGCCGCGATGATTGAACTTTCGTCGTCATTCAAGCGAAGAAGGCCGACCCGAAGGTTACCGGGCGCGACCGTCGATAGGCCGCGCGGTCGGGTTGCGCTTCTGAGCGGATGTGCCCAGCAGGTCCTCGGCCAGAACATCAACGAGGCTGCAATCCGGTTGTTGACGCGTCACGGTATCGAAGTAGTTCAACCGATCGACGAAGGGTGCTGCGGAGCTCTCGTGCAGCACTTGGGATACGAAAGTCGGGCGCTGGATGCGGCTCGACACAACGTGGATGTATGGACACGCGAAATCGAGAACGGCGGCCTCGACGCCATCGTGGTTACGACGTCCGGTTGCGGAACGGTCATTAAAGATTATGGCTTCCTACTTCGCAACGATAACGCCTACGCTCAGAAAGCCGTACGGATCTCGGCTCTAGCGCGGGACATCACAGAATTCTTGCATGAATTACCGCTTCAAGACGGTGTTCGGACTACCGGCCAGGTCGTGGCTTACCATTCGGCATGCTCGATGCAGCATGGACAGCAGGTTAGAGATCAGCCGAAGTCACTTTTGAGGCGAATGGGGTTTGTAGTGAGAGAAGTACCGGAAGGCCACATATGTTGCGGCTCCGCCGGAACATACAACGTACTGCAGCCTGAGATCGCCAATCGACTGCGCGCACGAAAGGTCACCAACATTGAGAAGGTCAAACCGCAAATCATTGCGAGTGGAAATCTCGGCTGCATAACGCAGATTGGTGCTGGAACACGCATTCCAGTCGTCCACACGGTGGAGTTGGTCGATTGGGCGATGGGCGGCCCGTTGCCTGACGTCCTAAAGGGGTGCTTGGGCTAGGTGCGGACAAGCGACCGCTCTGACGTCCTAGTTTGGATTGCCATTTCCGTCCATCGCGGCTTCGATTGCCTTATTGGCTGCTGTCTCATCATACAGATGGCAGGCGATCTGCCGATTGCCGTGCAACCGCAGCGGCGGAATTTCGCGGCTGCAGACCGGCATGGCGGACTGACAGCGAGGGTGAAATGGACAGCCGGGCGGGGGGGTGGCGACGCTCGGCACCTCGCCCTGAAGGAGCACGTGATCGCGGGCGCGCTCGATTTGCGGGTCCGGCACCGCTACCGCATCGAGAAGAATGCGCGTGTAGGGATGGAGCGGTTCGCCGTAGAGGTCGTCGCGCGTCGCGATCTCGACGATGCGTCCGAGATACATCACTGCGACCCGATCGCTCATGTGTCGGACGACGCCGAGGTCGTGCGAGATGAACAGATAGGACAAGCCGAACTGCTCCTTGAGGTCGGAAAACAAGTTCAGAACCTGGGCCTGCACTGAGACGTCGAGAGCTGAGACCGGCTCATCACAGATGAGCAGTTTCGGACGCAGTGACAGGGCGCGCGCGATGGCGACCCGCTGACGCTGGCCGCCGCTGAGTTGGTGCGGATAGCGGTCGAGGAAGCGAGTACCCATTCCGACCGTATCTAGGAGTTCGGCAGCCTTCGCGCGGCGCTCGTGGCCCGATCTGCCGACGCCCTGAATCGCCATCGGTTCGGCGATCAGGTCGGCGATTGTCATGCGGGGATTTAGCGACCCGAACGGATCCTGGTAGATGATCTGCATCTCACGCCTTAGCGGTCGCATCTGGCGATGACTGAAGCCCGTGATATCGCGTCCGTCGAACACGACCCGGCCGCCGCTCGGCGGCGTCAGTTGTAGTATGGCCATGGCCGTGGTGGATTTGCCGCAACCGCTTTCGCCGACGAGCGAGAGAGTTTCGCCGCGCTGGAGTGTGAGGGATATGCCCTTGACAGCTCGAACGGAGGGGGCGCCCGTTACGCCGAAAGAGGTTGTGCTTGCATAGTCGACGCACAGGTCCGAGACCTCGAGAATATTCGTTGCTACGTCGTTCATAGCGGATTCCAGCACGCGAACAGATGGCCGTTCCGTGTGCGTTCGTCGCCGCTAAGCGGAGGGCGTTCGTCGCACCGTTCGGTCCGACGTGGGCAGCGCGGTGCGAAGGCGCAGCCCCCGGTTCCGTCGGAGGGGGCGGGTGGCTGCCCAGCGATCGACTCGAGCCGATGAGCGATCGGACCGACGATCTTGGGCACGGAGGCGAGGAGGGCGTGCGTATAAGGATGGCGCCCATCGCGATAGAGGTCGTCGGCCGCCGCTGTCTCGACGATGCGGCCGGCATACATCACGTTGACCCAGTCGGCGTAGCGCGCCACGACGCCGAGATCGTGCGTGATGAGAAGCAGCGCCCCGCCCAATCCGCGGGTAAGGTCAGTGAGAAGCGTCAAAATCTGCGCCTGCACGGTGACGTCGAGTGCTGTCGTCGGCTCGTCCGCGATGATGAGTCTTGGCTCGCAGGAGATCGCGATAGCAACCATGACACGCTGGCGCATACCCCCACTGAGCTGGTGAGGATAGGCCTCGGCTTTGGTCTCTGCATCCGGGATGCGGACCTTCTTGAGAAGGTAGATCGCCTGCGCTTTGGCGGCGCTCCAGGACATCCGGCGATGACGCACCAGCGGCTCGGCGATCTGGCGCCAGATGCGCAGGCTTGGGTTCAGCGCTGTCATCGGCTCCTGGAAAACGATGCCGACCTCGTTGCCTCGGATGTCCCTGATCTGTTTCGGTGACTGCGTCTGCATATCACGGCCGGAGAGGCGTATTTCGCCGGCCGTGATCTTGATCGGTGGCATTGGTAGTAGATGGGTGAGCGACATCGCCGTGATGCTCTTGCCCGCGCCGCTTTCGCCTACGAGCGCCACGACCTGGCCGGAATAGGCTCGGAACGAAACGTCTGCAACAGCGACCAACTCCGTCTTGCCTGACCAGATGCCCATGCAGAGCCCGCGCACATCCAGTATCGGGGGCCCCGACTTTTTCAAACTTCCGGGCATCGATCAGAAGCCCATCGACTTCTTTAGATCCTGATCGATCCAAGCGCGCGCCCAGATCGGCGCATCACGCCGAGCGGAGACCGAAATCTCGCCATAATAGTTTTTGACCCACGGCCACCATACCGTGAACGAGCGCGGCCTGGGCAGAAACAGGAATGGCGCTCGCGCGGTCATCTCATTGGTGAGCGCGGCGACGGCCTTCTTGACCTTGTCCGGGTCCCTCTCCTGCTGTATGGCGTCGAGCGCCGCATCGACCTTCGGGTCGTTGACGCGGGCAGTATTCCAGACGGACGAGGAGCGGAACAGTTTCTCGACTGAAGCGGTCGGATTGCTCATACCTGCGAAATGCCAATAGCCGGGGCCGTGCTTGCCGGATGTCATCAGACTGAGGAACGCCCCATACTCCTTTGGCTCGATGATCATCTTTACACCGATTGCCGACAGATATCCGGCTACAATCTGTGCCTTCTTCAATTGGTCAGCGTAGGTCGGAACTTGAGCCTTGAACTCGAAACCATTCGCAAGACCCGCTTCGGCTAGGAGTTTCTTGGCCTTGGCCGGATTGTATTGGAGAACCTCCCGTGCCTCCTCCGGCATCTTTTCGGGCGGCGTGAAATAGCCTTCCCAAGTTTCATCCAATGGCAGGTGTGGGAAATCAGCGTGGCCGCCATAGATCTGCTTCGCGATGGCGGCCCGGTCGACCGCGAGATTCAAGGCGAGACGTACCTTCGGGTTGTCGAAGGGTGGTGCATCGACCCGCATTGCCAGCGCCTCACCCGCATAGTCGGGGTGTTCGACGACTTTGATTTTATCTCGGATCGGTGCCAGCGATTTGAGCTCGTCCCAGCTAATATTCGTCATGACATCGATCTTGCCAGTGCGGAAGGCGGCTAGGCGTGTCTGTGAATCCGCGATCGTCCGCATCACAAGCTTATCGACGAAGGGAATCTTGTACGGTTTGCCGTCGATTTTCTCGCGGTCCCAGTACTCCTTGTTAGCCTGATAATCCCCGAAGGCCCCGGCCTCATACCGCGTCAGCCGGAAGGGGCCTGTGCCGCAGGCATTCTGCCAGTTGCCAGCGCCGCCGTTGGGAGCCTCCGTAATCTCTTTGGGATAGATGCCGGCGTAGTAGCCGTAGCCGAGACGGTATTTCCACTCCGAGTTGTACTCCTTTAGGAAGAAGGTCACTTGGTGCGGTCCCGTCTCCTCGGCCCTGTCGATGAAGGAGAAATAGACTTTGTTCGCCTTCGGGCTAGCGATGAGACGGTTATACGCGAACACGACATCCTTGGCGGTAAAGTCGCGCGCTTCCATGATGCCTTTGCAGGCCTGCCATTTCACGTTCTTGCGCAGGTTGACAACGATTGAGAGCGGTTTGTCGACGACCTCCCAGCTCTCTGCGAGTTCGCCGCGCAGCACGTCGTCGGAGAGCCAGGCCTCGCTGAAAAAGTTGTTCTTTCCGCCGCCACGTACGCCCTTGCTTAGGTCGCCCACCATCAGCTGCTCCATATAGGGCCCCGCATCAATCGATACCTTCCAGTTCCAGTCGGCGGGATCCCACGACAACGCCGAAATCCCGGGGGAGTAAGGAGAGATGGTCAGCGTGCCACCGTATTTCGGCTCCTGTGCGCTCACGGCTTGGGTCGCAATTATAGCCCCGAGCGCGGCTGCCGCCATTGTTCCGAGATGTCCGCGTGCCATTCCTTGTTCCTCCCTAATGTTATTGTTGTTCGCTCAATTGCGGACTATTCCGCGCGGATCGAGAAGATCGCGGAGAGAGTCTCCGAAGATGTTCACGCAAAAAACGATCAGAGTTATCGCGAGGCCTGGGGCCGCGACCATCCAGACGTTCTCGAACATGTAGGGGCGGGCATCGCTCAGCATACGGCCCCACGCGGGTGCCGGCGGCGGCACGCCAAGACCAAGGAAGCTGAGACTCGATTCGACCAGGATCACGCCGCCGAGCCGCGTGGTGTAGAGCACGATGAGGGGCGCGGCGATCGTTGGCAGGATGTGCCGGAGAATGATGTGCCCGTTACCGGCGCCGAAGGAATGGCCCGCCTGCACGTAGAGCTGCTCGCGCGCCGACAGTACCGCGCCCCGTACGATGCGCGAGCCGGCGACGCCGTAGAGGATGCCGAGGAGGGCGATGATTTGCACGATGCCGGGGCCGAGAACCGCGACGCCCGCGATCAGCACGATCAGGTCGGGAAAGCTCTGCCAAGTATCGACGAACCGCTGAACCAGGGCGTCGAGACGTCCGCCGAAATACCCGGACAGAACTCCGAGCGTGACCGATATGGCGAGCGATAGCAGCGCGGCGGTGATACAGACGATAACGGAAGTACGGGCTCCGTAGATGACCCGACTGAGGATGTCGCGACCGAGTTCGTCTGTCCCTAGTGGGTGAGACCAGGACGGCCCCTGCATCAGCGATGTAAGGTCGATCGCGTCGAAGTCGTACGGTGCGAGCCAGGGTGCCAGGAGTGCGCAGAGCACGATCGCGGCGAGAAGGCCGGCGCAAACCGTTCCGAGAATGTCCTGTTTAAAAAGGCGACTGAAGAAAGTCCGTACGGGCGCTGCCCAGGCGCCTCGGTCGGGACCTGCGTCGGTCTTCAGGGTCGAATTGATAGCCATGCGTCAGCCCTGACGAATCTTGGGATCTAGGAGGGCGTAGCTGATGTCGACGAGCAGGTTGATCGTCATTACGCCGACGCCCACGAGGAGAAAGATGCCGGTAATGACCGGATAGTCCCGCTGCGACACCGCCATCAGGAGTAGTTGGCCCATACCGGAGATCACGAAGATCTGCTCAATTACGACCGCGCCACCGATCAGCAGGGGCAACTGCAAGCCGACGATGGTTATGACCGGCAGAAGCGCGTTTTTGAGGACATGGCGCAAAACGACCGTCCGCTCGTCGAGACCCTTGCTCCAGGCCGTGCGGACATAATCCTGGCGCATGACTTCGAGGACCATCGTACGGGTCATCCTCATCGTCACTCCGGATAAGGCGATGCCGAGGACGATCGCGGGCGGCACCATCTGGCGGAGGCTAAGGAGGGGATCGTCGGTCAGCCCAACATATTGCGTGGTCGGCGCGATCCCCCAGAGAATCGCTGGCAGGATCACCACCAACGTCCCGAGCCAAAAAGGCGGCACGGACAGGGCTGTGATGGCAAAGACACGGCCGAGATAATCGACCGGCTTGTTTTGCCGGATCGCCGAGATGATGCCGACCGGCAGCGCGATCAAGAGGGCGAAGATCATGGCCAGCACCCCTAAATAGAGGGTAGTCGGTATGCGTTCAGCGACGAGGCTAGTGACGCTCTCTCCCGTCCAAAGCGAGCGACCGAAATCTCCGTGGAGCACAATTGAGCTGATCCAGTGCCAATATTGTACAAGGACCGGCTGATCGAGCCCGAGTGCCTTGATAAGATCTTCGCGGGTCTTGACGCTGGCCGAGATATCGTTCTGGGACATCATCATGTCGATCGTGTCTCCCGGTATCAGGCGAATGGCCGAGAACACAATAACGCTCGCTAGCAGGAAGGTCGGCACGAGGGCGACAAGGCGACGAATTAGATATCTCAGCATGACGCGGTCCATTGGAGGGCGCGCTCACCATGCAGATTGGCTTGGTCCGACAGCACCACGCTCTTGTCCCTCTCTATGTGAAAAAGGCCGCTGAACGCCCGCTCATCAAAAAATGAGGTGAGTTCTCTATTTGCAGATCAGTTGCAATCTGGCACATCCAATCTGGTCATACCATTCAAGCGTGCTCTTGGCGGCGGTGTCAAGGCGAATGTTGTCGCGGTGGCGTAGCTCCGGGGTGCTTATCTACTCCGAGAACCATTGACCGACCGAATTGGATATGCCAATTTGGTCGAACCAGATCGCGATGTCTACCAAAACGCATGCGCACCTGGATGGTTGATTTACGTCGAAAATCTCGAAGGAGAAGCGCTGTGGCGAAGGAAAAGAGTGGCTACTACGGCCAGCGAAGGAAGTTCTGGTCGTGGGGATATGAAGGTGAAGATAATTCCAAGGACGAAATCCGAACCATGCGAGACCGCGTGGAGCAGCGGCTTGGAATTAAAGACATCGAAATTCTGTCAGACCCGACTCTGGACGAGATTGAACTTTATGCGTCGCGCATAAAGATCCCTCGAACGCTGGAGGATTTCTGTACCTCGGAAAAATGGGACAGAATTGTTCATACGTACGGTAAGGGTTTCAAGGACATGACCCTTATCTACCGGCGCGATTTCAAGAAGGCTCCGGACGTCGTGGCCTATCCGCGCGACGAAGAAGACATCGCTGCCATCTTCGACTGGTGCGGGGAAAATGGTTATGCATGCATCCCGTATGGCGGCGGATCGAGCGTCACCGGCGGCTTCTGGGGTCCCGAGCGCGACGCCTTTCCCGGGGTCGTCGTAATCGACTTGGGCAACCTCAACAAGATTCTCGAAGTCGACCCCGTGTCGCGCTGCGCGCGGATCCAGGCGGGCATTCTCGGTCCGGCTCTGGAAGAACAACTGAAGCCGCATGGCCTCACCCTGCGCCATATTCCGCAATCGTGGGAATTCTCATCGCTGGGCGGTTGGATCGCAACCCGCTCGTCCGGTCACTATGCGACCCATCTCACGCATATTGACGACATGGTGGAAAGCCTGCGCGTGGTCACCCCGGCGGGAACGATCCAGAACCGCCGCCTGCCAGGCTCGGGTGCGGGACCCAATCCGGATCGGCTGTTCATCGGGTCTGAGGGCTCGCTGGGCATCATCACCGATGCATGGATGCGTCTACAGGGGCGTGTGAAATTCCGTGCGAATGCGTCGATCTCCTTCAAGACGTTCTATCAGGGTGCCAAGGCCGTCCGTCAGATCACCCAAGCAGGACTGTTCCCGGCGAACTGTCGCTATCTGGACGAGCAGGACGCCAAATTCTACGGCGCTGGAGACGGCACCGATTCGGTCCTGTTGCTGGGCTTCGAATCCGCCGACCATCCGGTGGACGCGTGGCTGGAGCGTAGTCTCGAAATCTGCAAGGACTTCGGTGGCGTCGTGAAGCAACAGGCGGGAACTGCGGACAACGCGCTGGAGACCAGCCGTAGCGGGCCGCAGGGTAACTGGCGGCACCAGTTCAGATATCTGCCCCGGTTGATGCATACGCGCGCAGCGATGGGAATCGTCAGCTTCACGTTCGAAACTGCCTACACTTGGGATCGGTTCGAAGAAGTCGATACCGAGATCATGCGTCGCATCCGGAAGGCCCAGAAGGAAAATCTTGGCGGCGGCATCGTCTGCCGCAGGTTCTCCTTCCTGTATCCGGACGGCCCGGCTCCTTACTATTCGATCATGGCTCCTTCGACGCACGCCAACAGCCTTGAAGCCTATAAGATGCTCCACGACGTTGCGTCGGACGCGCTAATCGAACTCGGCGCAACCATCACGCACCACCATGCTGTCGGAAAATCGTTCCGTCCTTGGTACGACAAGGAAGTCGATCCGTTGTTCCGCCGTGTGCTGGCAGCCGCCAAGACCGAACTGGACCCGAAGTGGATGTTGAACCCTGGGCTGATCGTTGACAAGCCAGCAGGGCTCAAGATCGTCGGATAGGAGTCCTCTGCGATGATTGATCTATACTTCTGGCCAACCCCGAACGGGTATAAAGCAGCCATAATGCTGGCAGAGTTGGACTTGGAGTATCGTGTAGTTCCGGTTGATATAACGGCAGGTGAGCAGTTTCATCCGGAATTTCTGAAGATCAATCCAAATAACAAAGTGCCGGCCATCGTGGATCACGATGGCCCGCACAACAAGCCATATGCAGTTTTTGAATCCGCGGTCGTTCTTATCTATCTCGCGGAAAAGTCCGGTAGATTTCTCTCTCAGGATCCTGAAAAGCGCTACGATACGCTAAAGTGGCTTGTATTTCAGAATACGACGATGGGTCCAATGCTGGGCCAAGCGCACCACTTCATGGTGTATGCGACTGAGAAGATCGATTACGCGATCGAACGTTATGATCGGGAAGTTGGTCGAATATACAACATTCTCGAGAAGCGCCTTGGCGAATTTGAATATCTCGCCGGCGAGTATTCCATCGCTGACATCAGCACATTCCCTTGGGTTCGCACGCGAAAGCTGCATCGACGTGACTTGTCGGAGTACCCGAACATTGATCGATGGTACCAGGCGATCAAAGACCGTCCGGGGGTTAGGGCGGGCATAAATACGTTGTCCGACAGCAAACAATGGGAAGCGAAGCCGGGCACCGAGGCCTGGAAGAATATGTTCGGAAAGAACTGAAGTTCGCAACAATCCAAAAGCGAGCGTCGACTCGAATGACTAACTGGGTAAAAGCCGCTCTTACGAAAGATGTGTCGGATGACAGCATTCAGCAGCTCAATATCAACGGATGCAAAGTTGCGCTCTACCGCTGCGGCGAAGAGTATTTTGCCACGTCTGACGTTTGTACTCATGCCTATGCACTTCTGTCCGACGGTTGGCTCGATGGTTACGAGATCGAGTGCCCGCTTCATGGCGCCCGCTTCGATGTTCGAACGGGCGCGGCGTTGACCTCACCAGCAGAAACGGCCCTGGCAACCTATCCTGTTCGTGTCGCCGGTGATGCTGTGGAAATCGATGTCACCTCGGCACCGTCTAATCCCGACGCGTCAACCTAACTTAACGGCAAGGGGGGCGACGATGTCGCCATTTTGTGTGACGCCCCCATCTCGTCCGAAATAGCCGCTCCGCTTTGCTACAAGAAAAATAGAGGAGGTCGAATTGACCAGCTTCAGGTCGGAAGTACCCAGCCCTGTGAGGCCGAGCGACGGTGGTGTCAGAGGTGGGCCAATCACACCCGAAATGGTTTCGAAGCTGCTGGACGATCGACCCGATGACGGAATATTTCGGGTAGATCGGACGGTGTTCACCGACCAGGATATTTTTGAGCGCGAACTTACTCACGTTTTCGAGGGGACTTGGGTTTTCGTCGGGCTGGAAAGTCAGTTACGCAAGCCGAATGACTTCGTGACGACGTACATCGGGCGCCACCCCGTCCTGATTACAAAGGACGGGACTGGAGAAATTCGATGCTTCTTTAACACCTGTCGCCACCGCGGGGCGATCGTTTGCCCCTTTAAGAAGGGCAATCAGAAATTCCATGTTTGTCGCTATCATGGGTGGTCGTACGATAGTGCCGGCAAGAATGTTTCGATGACCGATGAGAAGGATGGCCAGTATCCGCCGTCCTTTCTTGCGGATGATCATGGCCTCAAGCCTGTTCCCAAGATTGCAAGCTATCGAGGGCTTCTGTTTGCAAGCGTGTCGCCCGACGTGCCGACGCTAGAGGAGCATCTTGGTGACGCGCGCGCGTTTATCGATCTCGTTGTCGATCAGGGCATCGAAGGGCTGGAGTTCGTTGACGGAAACGTAAGCTACACGTTCGACGCCAATTGGAAGCTTCAGTTCGAGAACGGGCTTGATTATTACCACTTCGCTTCAACGCACAGTTCGTATATCGACGTTCTCAAGAAGCGTGAAGTGCGGAGAGGACCGCTAGAAGTAAAGCCGTGGAATCCGACAGAGACCGACCCCGACGCGCAAGGAAGCTTCAGCCTGGCGAGGGGGCACGCGATGATGTGGTCCATTCATGCGTCAAGGGTTTATAAGCTCCGCCCTCTCAATCAGGATGGCAAACTTCTGTCGACGGTTCAGGGGCAGACTCGGGAAGACAAGCTCAAGTGGATGTTTCGTCAGCGCAATCTCACGATTTATCCTAACCTGCAGATCGTTGATATCGGCACGCTGCAGTTGCGGACGTGGCGGCCATTGGCTCCGGACAAGACGGAGATTACGTCTCACTGTCTTGCCCCAGTTGGTGAAAGTGACGAGGCGCGCCGCGTTCGCATCCGTCTGTATGAGGATTTCTTCAATCCGAGCGGTCTTGCGACGTCCGACGACAACGTCATGTACGAGCTTTGCCAGACCGGCTACGGAGCTCGTTTCGCTGGTCCTACGCAGGGGTATGCGCGAGGCTTGAGGCCGAAGTCCGGCGAGGCACTCAACTACTCTTCCGAATTGCAGGTTTCACCTGATCGGTGGACCTATGGAGCGCCCCTGTTCGGCGATGAGACATGCTTTCATTCCGGTTACCGGGAATGGCTGCGCCTTATGACTCGTGATCCCTCGGAAGGCTAGGTTAGCGACATGTCAGAGGATGATTACCTGAAGATTGCTACTCGCGTTCTCTTCACGGAGGCAAGACTTCTGGATCAGAAGAAATTCCGCGATTGGGTCAAGCTCTACGCTGACGATGCGATTTTCTGGGTGCCGGCCTGGAAGGACGAGTACGAGACGACGTCCAATCCGAACCGCGAGCTTTCAATGATATATCATGAGAACTCATATGGGCTGAGTGACCGAATTGACAGGATACAGTCGCGAAAGTCCATCACGGCGATGCCGCTTCCGCGCACGGTTCATTCCTATACGAACATCATGGTCGATGCGGCCTCGACGGATTCGATCGAGGGAAATGCCTGCTTCACGGTTCATACGTACGATCCGCGCGCTTGTAAAAGCCATACCAACTTCGGACGCCTTGAATTTCGGCTGCGCCGTCTTGGAGAGGCTTGGCTGATCGGATTCAAAAAGATTTCCCTTACGAACGATCAAATGGCCACTGCGCTCGATTTCTACAGCGTCTAGCAAGTGCGTCGCAGATGAATATCAGCAGAATCTGCCAACTAGCCTTCGGCTGAAGGTATTGAATGTGAGAGTGCTCGGCGCCTGTCAACGGCGGATAAGGAGGACGGGCGCGCCGAATGTGCCCTTCCCCTACAGGGAGCGCTAAAATGCGTTTTGTGATTGTCGGAGCAGGCCTCGCGGGGCACACAGCCGCCGTGCATCTTCGCGAGTTGGCGCCACAAGCCAAGATCGATATTCTCGGAGACGAACTCGGCCTGCCGTATGATCGCCCGCCGCTGTCCAAAGAAGTCCTTGGCGAGGGCGCACCGCGCTATCTGGCAAACGCGGAGACCTATCATGAGAACGGTATTTCGTATCATCCCGGACAAACCGCGACGCAGATCGATCGAAACCGCTCCGAAATTCTAACCGCTTGCGGAAATGCTTATGCTTACGATCGGCTACTCCTCGCGACCGGATCGCGGGCGAGAAAATTGCCGGATAGCGTCGGGCAAAGCTCGAAAATTCTCTATCTGCGAACGCTTGAAGACGCGGTTCGCTTGAAATCCGTGCTTCGGGAATCGCGTCGAATTGCTGTGATCGGCGGCGGGTTCATTGGGTTAGAGGTTGCTGCCGCCGCTCGAGCGATGGCCTGCGAGGTTTTTCTGTTTGAGATGACGGATCGGATACTATCTCGCGGCATGCCTGCTATCCTGAGCCGTTGGGCTGAGAAATTGCATCGCCTGAACGGAGTCCAGTTCGAATTTGGCTCAAAGATCGATTCAATTCATCATCAGGATGATGGTTCGTTGCGATTGCGCTGGAATGCATTCGCAGATGTCGACGCAGTCGTTGTCGGGATCGGGGTTCAACCCAACACCCAACTTGCATCGGACGCGGGGCTGGACGTCGATGATGGTATTGTCGTGGATGATCGCTGCCAGACATCTGATCCGGCGATCTTCGCTGCGGGAGAGGTGACGTCACACCCCGTCTTAGGCGGCGCGTTTCGTCAGCGACTTGAGTCCTGGAAGGTGGCCTCGGGCCAATCGCTGGTCGCGGCGAAATCCATGGCAGGGATTGACTCGCATTATGCGGAGCCGCCGTGGCTATGGTCGGACCAGTTTGGACACAACATTCAGTCGTTAGGAGTGCTGCAAAATGCTGACCGCAGTGTCGTGCTGGACGATCCTGAAACGAACAATTGGACGGCAATCTTCCTCGATAGTCACGATAAAATTGCCGGCGCAATCGCGGTGAACAACGGCCGTGATATTTCGATGCTAAAGCGTGCCTTGCTTCATGACGGAATCATTCCAGAGAAACTGCTCAATAGAGCCGCCAGATAGCGCTCCTATTACGTGTTCATCATGAGAACCGAGATACCGAGCGATATGCTTGGCTTCGACCAAACTCATTGCGCCTATGTTGGCGCGGTTCATGGCGACGGACAGAAGCTTTTTTGAAGGCTCGCCGAGTGCGTCATTTCGCTAAGCGAGCCGAAGGGTAGCCCTCGGAGAGCATCCTCAGGAAAGAGTCAGAGCGGGGTTCCCATTGTCGGCTCTCCAATAGGCCGAATAGTAAAGCCGGTTTGGGCCCGCGCCATGCGCAGTTTTCGTTGCCTATTCCGAAGCTCTAGCCGGGACCGCGTTCGCAGCCGCGCCTTCCCGATCCGGCTAAGCTGGTCCCGCCGATGTTCAAGTGCGTCATGGCGGCGGATAAGGGGCCGGAAGGCGAGAGGAAGTTGTCAGTTAAGGTAGATAGCATCAAAGCAGAAGGGGACGCCGCATGTATTGTAATATAGCCGTCAGATCCTCGGTTGCCGCGTCGCGCGACGCACCCGTCGACCATAACGCTCGTTATCCGTCGGATCGGGGTGCTTGCCGCCGCCCTTCCAGTCGTCGGAGATCAGCCAGTCCTCGAAATAGTAAAGCCACGTTGTGGCCCAGGGTACGAATGTCTGATCGATCCGCATCGTGCCGGTCCACTCGCGCGTTCCTGGCAACGTGAGGCACAGGCGCAGGGGATCATGATAGACGTGCGGCAGGGGCCGCTCACCCGCCAAAGCCGAAAGCTCGGGGTCCGTGACGAAGACGCTTGGTGTTTCGCCCCGCTGAAATGTAATGCGCATGGAGTATTCACGGCTAAGGGGCGTCGGCCTGTCACGATAATCCCAAATAAAGCCAGTCGCGTGCAGCCGGCCTGTCCCCGTACAGATGGGATTGGCGCGCAGAAACATAAACTGCTGCGCGGGCGTCAGGTCTGGGCGGTCACGCGAAAACACCTAGTCACCGAAGAACGTGTTGGAGCGAACCGGCGTCGCATTGGCCGCGCTGGACAGCGTGAGCCCGACCGTCGGCGCGACGTAGAGCTTCTTGGCCGTGCGTGCCTGCGAAATGCTGTCGGTGCGAGCATCGATAACTTTGCGAACGACCGAACTCCCGAGGCTTCCTTCCAAGCTCTTGCCGATAACGTCGATGCCCTGCAAATCCGGAAGGGCCTCGAAGTCCGCCAGTGCCTTCGCATGCCACTCGTAGAAGGCGGCGGCGCGAGCCGGCTCAGTATTCCAGCGCTCGGCGAAGTTCTCGCCGACCGTGGTTTCGTTGGCCACCACATAGATCCGCCGACCATTGACGACCGGCTTATCGATGAAGTGTGGCATCAACCGAATGGTCGCGATCAGAACGTCAAGTTCGGAATCGAAAACAAAGCTCTTGACGCAATACTCATACGACTGTGCCGCGAGCGTGGTGATGATGATGGAGATCGGTGCGATCTCCTCGACGACTTCCAGGAAATGCACATCACGATGCCGCTTGAGGATCTGCACCGTCCGCCGCAGGATGCCTTTGGCGGTGCCATGCACAGGGAAGGGCTCGACGGCCGCACGGTCCTCGGCAGCGAGAGCCTTTTGCATCCGCAAGGTGGGGATTAGGGCTGCCCTGCGTTCAAAGAGCGCCTTGTAGCCTTTCGGATTCGTCGGTTTGAATTCCCGCAGCTTCTTGTCGGGAACCAATTCGCCGCCGTTGGCGCATTTGGCATTGTTGATCGTCGGCGAGATGTCGAGATGATATTCGCGTGCGTAGTTCAAGCGCCAGCAGCGCTTCTTCTCTTCGAGCATGGCAGCGTAGCGCGCGTTCTCCTTCAGGCGATCGCCGACAATGCGTTTCAACTCTGCCGGTGGCCGGTCAGCGGTAAAGCGCAGCACCTTGCAGATGAGATCGACGTCGAAATCTTCGCGCCCGATCGGTTTGACCGTCGTGCCGAGGCCGGTCGAGCCGTGAGCATAAATATCGATCCACTTCAGAAGAGGGTTGTCCGACCCGGAGAGCCATTCCGCGACAGCCTCGTAGCTCGTCCGCGCAGCCTCAAGCTGAGCAGCGGTCAACTCCAGCGCTTGGCAAATCTGATCGAGGAGCGAGTAAACCTCGGCTTTGCGCAAAAGCAGATGCGTCTGGGGAGGCGCCGTGAACATCTGATTCATGGCTCAATTCCTTTCACGGTGTAGATAGGTTTGAACGATTCGGCAGTTTCCGTCAGAAAAACGGGTTCAATGCGAGGACGCTCCTTACGAGCTGATGAGGCGCCCATGCCTTTGAGTTGCGCGATCTTGCGCGTGTCATCGAGATTGAAGAAATCCTTCGGCACATCCGGGCAGCACCGGAAAATCGCCTCACGTTCGTATTGATGGCCGGTAAGCAACTTCGCCATACCAAGCGCGCCATGCGACTGGCCGTCCATGAACAGGCGGGTCACATCCTTTGCGAGACCGCCCCAACCAGGCGCCTCGCCGATCATGTAGACCTCGTTGACGCAGCCCAGGCTCAGCACTCGCAGACTGCTGGCCGGCCAGTCGAGCAAAGTGACGGCCTCGACCACCGCCAACGCGATCGGGTTGTTGGCCCATACGCCGCCGTCGAGCAGACCGACATCCTCGGCGGTCCGGTGGCGCTTGTAGTAGGTGGGCGCGGCGGCCGTCGCCATCGCGGCATCGACGGCGAGGCGCTTGTAATCGGTCTTGAGGCGGGGATGATGCGCTGTCTTGAAAATATAGACACCGCGATGGTCGGCATCCCATGCGGGAATCACCAGTCGCGTTCTCGCATCCCCAATGCGCCTGCTGCCGAGAACTGTAGAGAGTTCGCTCCGCAGCAGATCAGCGTCATGCTTCGGGGTGACGATGTGCTTGAGGCGACGCCACGCGTCGCCGGCGAAGCTCGCCAGAGCGCCGCCCGACTGTCCAAAAATGTGTGGGCCGCGACGGACATAGAGGTCAAGGAGATCACGCGCGGGAAGACCCATCGCCAATCCGATCGCCAGAATGCCGCCCGTGGACGTTCCTGCGATCAGATCGAAATACTCTCCGATGGGCCGGTCGAGATCCTCTTCCAGAGACGTAAGAAAGGACGCCGGCTGCGTTCCCATGATGCCGCCGCCGTCAATCGAGAGAATTCGACGAATCGGCGGTTTATCTGAAGGAACTGCAACCTGCGTCATGTCGCTTAGCCCTTCGGAGGATAGGGATCGTGCCCGTAGGAATTCTTGTCGCGAATCCGACCGTCCGGCCGATGAATGACGACTTCGCTCTGCTGGTTGATCGCGATCTCCCGTGCAGCCCGTTCGGCATCTCCCTGGGTCGGATGGATCGAGGTTGCCCTCTCATTCCTTTCGCCACGCACGGCCCATTCGTCACCGTGCGGAACGACATGCTGATTCTTGCCTGCCATGCTCACAACTCCTGATTCCTTGACCTGATTCGCAAATCGTAATAAGTAGCTATACGCTCTGTCATAGCCTGAGCCGAAGAAATAGCCCCGCGGGGCTGTCGACGATCTAGACATGGAACTCTATACGATCTGTCATGGCCGAGTCAAGCGCACCAAAAGACTTCGCCTCTCGCCTGCGCAAAACGCGCGAAACGCGGGAGCTAAGCCAATCCGAACTGGCCAGGGAAGCCGGCATGCAACCTTCGGCCATCGCCCATTTTGAGGCTGGGCGCCGCAAGCCGTCGTTCGACAACGTGCGAGCGCTCGCGAAGGCGCTGAAGGTCTCGGCCGACTACCTACTCGGGGCGCAAGCCGCGACGACCGCCTTTCGCGACGAAGACAAGCTGAGCGCAAAAGATCGACTTTTTATTCAGAACATCATCGACACAATGATTAAGGACAAGAAATAGGGGGCGAAACATGGCGGGCTTTCGGTTGAAGATGGCAACCCAGCACGGCGAAAAGGTCGCTGAGGAATTTGGCTTCAATCAGTTTCCAGTTAGACCTCGAGAGATCGCCAAGGCCAGGGATATTGTCATCCAGGCGAAACCAGCCGAAGTGACGGGCGTGTCCGGCGCGATCATCTTCGCCGGTGATTCGGCCACCATCATCTACTCCACCGAGCACGGCAACGAAGGCTTCGAGAATTTCTCCATTGGCCATGAGCTGGGGCATTGGTTCCTGCCGGGCCATCCCGAGGAGATTATCAAGGCCGGCGGCGCGCACATGTCCCGCGCCAATTTTACACAGAATACGTCGATCGAGCTGGAGGCTGACCACTTCGCCAGCGGCCTTCTCTTGCCGTCCAATCTCACACGCAACCTGCTCTCCAATTATCAGATCGGCCTCGACGGCATTCTCAAGCTGGCTGAGAAGGCCCATTGTTCGATCACGGCTGCCGCGATTCGGGCCGCGGAGTGCGGCAGCTATCCGATGGCGATCATCGTCAGCAAGGGCAACGAGATCGCATATGCGTTTACCTCGGAGTCTTTCAAGAATCTCGGCAAGCTAGCGTTCTTGCGAAAAGGCGCTCCTTTGCCCGACGGAGCGACGCAGAGGTTCAACGCGGATGCGGCGAATGTCCTTCGCGCCGAACGCGCCGTTGGTGAAACCGACTTGGCGACATGGTTCGACGGCCCGGGTCGGATCACTCTTGATGAAGAGATCATCGGCCTTGGCAAATACGGCTACACCTTGACCGTGTTGACCAGCGAGGGGCTGCCCGAAGCCCCTCTCGATGAGGAGGATGAGGATGCTGAATTGGAGCGAAGCTGGACACCCCGCTTCGCTTATGGCCGGTAGCCACATCCGACATTGGGCCGATTAGCAGGGCCATGCTGCGGGCCGTGGGATTGCCCTCGAACTAATACGGGTGTTGCACCCCCCGCAACCATCCCCTCTTCGAAACAGTATTATGACCCTTCCGGTAATTTCGGCTGCCGGAGATGATATTTCGGACGTGGCCGTAGTCCAGGAAGGTCGAAAATGCTTTATCTTTCAGCGGGGGCTGACTGACACTCTCTCCGTCGCACTGCTTCTCCATTGTATCCGGCCGTTCGAAGCCACGGCAAAGCATTGGATCTAGGCGACAACGGCTGTTGCGGTTATCTCAGGCGGACAAGCGCAACGCGATGCAACGGATGCGAAATCGATCCTTCCAGCACGAGATGCACAAGCGTCGACGATTATCACATGAGCTTTGCGACGGGTTGAATTGGGCAACTTAACAGGCCTGATGATAGGCGACTCAAGCCTGCGCGCCTCCCTTGATCGGCATCACCTTCTTGGGATCGAGCCAGTGGTCGATCCGATCAGCCCAATGCTGCATCAGCTTCGTGCGCGAGCCGATCAGCGCGAGGGGTCCGTGCTTCTTGTAGAGACCTTCCACAGTAGAGTTATCGAGATGTGCGAGCTGCAGCTCGACGACATCGCCATCCCATGCCTTGGCGTCCTTGATCTCTTCGTGGTGAGATAGAGTCGAGAACGTGGTCCGGAATCCGTGGGCACAATGATCAGTCTTGGTATCAATGCCAAGCAGCCGCAAGCGCTTGTTGAGCGTATTGTTTGATAGCGGCGCGTCCTTCGAGCAGGAAAACGCGTACCGGCGATGGCCGGTCAGCTTCTGGACGCTACGCAGGATCGCGAGTGCCTGTCGTGACAAGGGCACAACATGGTCCCAACCGGTCTTCATCTTGGGAGCTGGAACAGTCCAGCGTTTGGCATCCCAATCGACCTCGCCCCATTCCATTTCATTGACCATGCCGGGGCGGGGAATGGTCAGCGCATTGAAGCGCAAGGCAAGGCCAACGACGTCACCAAATCTCGCTCTCGTCCACGGTGCGCTGATAAGTTTGAAGACGCGCGTGACGTCGCGTGGTTCGGTGACACCGGGACGCGGCGTCGAAATGTTGGCAATCATCTGTCCATTCAGGTTGCGGAATGGATTGTAGCCGTCGCCTTCGACGTCGGCATAGTCGCAGATCTGCTCGCCGATGCTGCGCACTCGGTCCCGGGTTTCCAGCCTTCCCTCTGCTTCATATGAACGCATGAAAGCGAGCACGTCGGGACGCTTGATGTCCTGCCTGCACAGCTTGCCGAAGCGAGCCTTGACGTAGCCGACGCGCAGCTCGAGCACCTCGACGGTCTTGGGGTCGCGCACTGCGACGATCCTGCCGCGCTTGACTTTCTCCACCTTCTTCTTGGCGAGCCACTCATCGGCCCATTGCGCGAAAGGCCGGGCGGCGGCCTGCTTGTGCTTGTCGAGCTGCTTCTCGATGCTCGGGTCTTTGCCTTCCTTGAGCAGGTCTTTGGCCTTGTCGCGCTCGCGCCGCGCGTCTGCGAGCGAGAACGTGCCATCCCTGCCGTTGCCGTAGGGGCCGATGGAGTAGGTTTTCTGGCGGCCGTGGAAACGGTAGTCCATCCGCCAGAGCTTGGAGGCAGCGTTGCCGGGCCTGCTCACGTCCGGCGTGACGAAGAGATAGAGCCAGCCGCCGGTCACGTCGGAAATCTTAGCGGGACTCCACGCGCCATTGTCGAATTTCGGTCGGGCGGCGCGGCAGTCGACGTCGGTCTTAATCTGCTTGGGATTGGCGCACGCGCCGTCGTTCTTGCCGCCCATCGGCTCAATTCCTTCATTCGGCAAAGCGAAAGTCGCCGTGAACGTTTGTTCTCCCGATACCAGCAAAAATACCAGCAAATCGGGCGGCTGGGATCGGAGGAGAACAAACGGTGACGAACTAGAACGTACGCGGAAGTGCCTATTTTTCAAGGCTTTCCGAGCACGGTGCGGACGGTTGCGGACGTTTCGGAACGGGCTTGAACAGCCTGGTTGGTGCCCCTGGCCGGAATCGAACCAGCACTCCTTGCGGAACTCGATTTTGAGTCGAGCGCGTCTACCAATTCCGCCACAGGGGCCTGCAGGACCGCCGCCGGAGCGAGGGGTCTTCAAGCGGGGCGGAATATAGCTTGCGCGCGGATGCGGTCAACCGCCTGTGATCGGCTCTGCATCGACAGCGGGCACCCGGCAGGGTAGGACCCTTGCGAAATGGGAGATTTTACTCGTGACAAGCGGCATGAGCGTCACTTCCGGCCACGCGAACACCTCAACAGACGCAGTATTTTTTGCCGGCGTCGTCATCGCCGCCGTGGCCGCGCTGACCATTGCAGGGGCGTGGTTCTTCCAGCTCGTATTCGATATCAGGCCCTGTCCGCTCTGCCTTGAGCAGCGTTATGCCTACTACCTTGCCATTCCGCTGGCGGCGCTCGTTGCGTTCGCGGCTTCTCGCGGGGCTTCTCGCGGCCTGCTTGCCACCGGGTTGGCAGTCCTCGCGCTGGCGCTGCTCGCGAATGCGGTGCTCGGCGGCTATCACGCCGGTGTGGAGTGGGGTTTCTGGCAGGGACCGACCGACTGCAGTGGGCCGATTGTCGATTTCGGCAATACCGGAAACCTGCTCGACAGTCTCAACAAGGTGAAGGTGATCCGCTGTGACGAGGTGCAATGGCGGTTCCTCGGATTGTCGCTGGCCGGTTACAATGTGCTGATCTCGCTGGGACTGGCGGCGGTGGCCGGTTGGGGCATTGCCAGGCGGAGATAACACGCTGATCTAGTCGTCCGCATCGACCTGCTGGCGCCCGAACAGGTGGACGATACCCGGCGTTGCAATCGAGACAAACACGAACCGCGACAGATGATGCGCGCCGACGAAAATCGGATCGATGTGCAGCGTGAGGGCCAGCGCCAGCATGGCGTCCATTGCACCGGGCGAGAAGGCGACGACGATGTCGCCGAACCGCGCATGGGTCGTCACGGTGACGAGCGCGACGAAAATCGCCGAAATAGCAATGGCGACGCTGAATGACCCGATCGCAGCGGCCATGTGACTGAGCAAGGTGCGTGCCGAAATCCGCGCGAACCGTGTCCCGATCAGCGATCCAATGCCGATCAGCGCTGCGGCATAAGCCCAGGGCGGAAGGCCGCCTTCGATCATGCCCGTGCCATGCAGGAGGCTGGAGCCGAGCATGGCGCCGAACATCCAGCTTGCGGGAAATTTCAGCAGGCGCAGCAGCAGCGCCGTTGCAACGCATCCGGCCACGAGAAGAGCAAGGGCCATGGGGTGCGCTGGGACGGCCTGAATCGTTGAACCGGCGTGCTGCGCCAGTCCGGATGCGGCAAGGATCAGCGGGAGTGCCGCTGTCAGAATAATCACCCGCATGGTCTGCACAACCGCAATGCCCGCGACATCGGCGCGCCTTTCGTTGGCGAGCATGATGATCTGAGACAGTGCGCCGGGACTGCCTGCGAGCAGGGCCGAGGTGCGGTCCCATTGATGAACGCGCTGTAGATAAAGGCTGCTGCCGAGAGTCGCGCAGAAGGTGGATGCCGCGAGGATCGCAATGCTGACCGGATAGGACGCCATGTTGGTCAGCATCTGCGGCGAAACCATCGAACCGAGCGACAGGCCGAGTGTCATGAGAATCACATGCGCCATCAGCGGCGGCAGGCCCATGGGCCGTCCTGCAATAGCAGCCGCGCCGACCGCTATCATCGCGCCCGAGATCAGGCCGCCGGGCAATTGCAGCCATTGGAAAAACGCACCCCCCGCGAGGCCGATCGCAAGCGTTTCAAACGTATGGGAGATGTCGCGCAACGTAACGCGGCGGAAAGCGTGAGACAGCTTCTGAAGGACAGGCGTCATTACGGCGGGATTCGAGGAACGGCATCGCCGTTATCACAAATCCCGCTGCGCGCCGCAAATGACGCATGGGCATGGCTCGCGCCGTGCCCATGCTCGTCGCGGCAGGGACCAGAGGGCGCGTACCAGCGGCGCCCTTGAAACGAGAATCAGTTCGCCTTGCCTGCGTTTTTCTTGCAGTCGGAGCGGAATTTCTTGCGCTCCTTGCCGTGCAGGCCCTTGGCATCGGCCTGCTTAGAGCATTCGAGTGAAGCTGCGGTGCGCTCGGGCTTGGCCTTCGGCGCTTCCATTTTGGCGGGCGCTGTCTTGGCGCTGGGCGTTGCCGGTGTCGCCGGAGCTGTCGTTTGTGCGAACGCCGAGCCGGCAAGCATCAGGGAGGCTGCGGCGGTGACCAGGAGGCGTGAAGTGAAGGTTGTCATGGGTTGAACCTCATGTTGCGGAGGCGGGGAGATTTTGCCCGCGAGAATGAACCGCCGGTGAACGGCGCGGCACGGGCCGCTCATTATTTTTTGATCGACGTGCGCTGCGGCGCGTTGAATGCAGATCGTCGTGCGTTAGGATATGCGGCGTTCGGTATCCCTTTTCAGGAGAGTTCGATGACAATCCGAGCCAATCTGTTTTATGCGGCCCTGCTGGCTGGCGCAGCCACTTTTGCTGCGATGCCCGCGCAGGCCCTGACGGCCCAGGAATGCAGCGCGAAGTATCAGGCAGCGAAGTCTGCAGGTACCCTGGGCGATCAGAAGTGGAATGATTTCCGCAAGGCGCAATGCGGTGCCGATGCGACGCCTGCTGCGGCTACGACTGCCGCGCCCAAGGAAACTCCGAAGGAAACTCCAAAGGCTGCTGGAACCCCCAAGGAGGCTCCGAAAGCTGCCGCTACGCCGAAGGAAACACCGAAGACAGCCGCCGCTCCGGCAGCCGCTGGCGCGGCCGTATTTCCTACAGCCGTTTCGCCGAAATACTCGAGCGAGACGGCCGGCAAGGCGCGCATGCATACCTGTGTCGATCAATACAACGCCAATAAGGCGACCAACGCCAATGGCGGTCTGAAGTGGATTCAGAAGGGTGGCGGCTATTACAGCGAATGCACCAAGCGGCTGAAAGGCTGACATCGATGCGGTTCCGGAACAGCCGGGCGTGAGTCCGGCTGGCGCTGTGCGGCGATGGCCATCGCGTGCTGTCAGGCGCGCGCTGGTCATACTGGGGATTGCCCTCGTTGTTTATGGGGCGATCGCTTACCTGCTGCTGCCGTCGTTCTGGCGGCACTACGAGCATCAGAAAAAACTCGACGGCCTTCCGATGGTGACGGTGACCGCGCAAGGCATTCCGGCCGATCCGATCAATGTCGGGCTGGTCGGATCATCTTCAGACGTGCTTTGCGCGATGCGCGAGGCCGGATGGATTCCCGCCGATCCGATTACACTGCGTTCATCGCTGGAAATTTCCAGCAGCGTGCTGCTGGACAGACCTTATCCCGGCGCGCCGGTCAGTCCCTTATATTACGACGGCCGCCGCGAGGAACTCGCTTTCGAAAAGCCCGTCGGGAACAGCGCGGACAAGCGCCATCACATCCGCCTGTGGATGGTGCTGAAGGATGGCGAAGAGAATCGCCCGGTCTGGCTCGGCGCAGTGACATTCGACCGCGGCGTCGGATTCAGTCATTACACCGGCGCCGTCACACATCACATCGCGCCCGATATCGATGCCGAGCGGCAGCTGATCGAAGCGAACCTGCAATCGGCAGGGATGATCGAGGCGCGTTACACCGTCGCCGGTGTCGGTCCAACGCTGCGCGGGCGGAACGGCGAGGGCGACCTCTACTACACCGATGGCGAGGTGTGGATGCTGCGCCTGGTGGAAGGTTGCATCAAGCGCAGTGATCCGCCTGTTGTCTTGTCGGGTCCCGCGGCTAACGAGCTTAAGGACGCGATCTGGAAAAACATCGCCGATCTCTATCGGCGCTCGCAGCAATGACGCTCTGCATGAGCTGCGATTGACATGTGACAGTGGCCGCGCGTGATATGCGGAAGACGTCCGTTTTGGAGTTACCCATGATCGCCAGCCTGAGTGTCATCCTGATCTGTCAGTTGATCGGTGAGGTCGTCGTTCGTGGTCTGCGCTTGCCGTTGCCGGGGCCGGTGATCGGCATGGCACTTCTGTTCGCGCTCCTGATATTGCGTGATAATTACGCCGCACTTGCACGCGGACCGCTGCGCGACAATGCCGTCGAAGGCACGGCAAAAGGGATGCTGGCGCATCTATCGCTGTTGTTCGTGCCGGCGGGTGTCGGCGTGGTGCAGAATCTCGATCTGCTGGCGCAACGCGGTGTGGCCATCGCTCTTGTGCTCGCGGCGTCAGTGGTGGTGACGCTGCTTGTGACAGCCGGGACTTTTCTGGTCATCAATCGGCTGTTGGCAGGGAAGCGTCAGTCATGACGGAGAATCCCTTCGCGCTGTGGGTCTATCTCTCCCAGACGCCGCTGCTGTGGCTGTCGGTGACGCTGGCCGTCTATGCTGTTGCTGATGCACTTTCGCTGGCGACGCACCGTGAGCCGCTGATGAACCCGGTGCTGCATTCGATATGGGTCATCGGTCTGTTCCTGTATCTCACCGGCACCAGTTATACGACCTATTTTGGCGGCGCGCAGTTCGTGCATTTCCTGCTCGGTCCGGCGACCGTCGCGCTCGCGGTTCCGCTCTACGAGAATCGCAAACGTGTCGCCGCGGCGATCCTCCCAATGCTGGCAGCGCTGCTGGCGGGCTCGGCCACCGCGATTGTCTCGGTGATGTTGTTCGCGGAGGTTGCGGGGCTGCCGCGCGAGATCGTGCTGGCGCTTGCGCCCAAATCCGTCACGGCCGGCGTTGCCATGGGCATCAGCGAAACGCTGGGCGCCAATCCGGCCATCACTGTGATCGCAACGGTGTTGACCGGCGTGATGGGCGCCATTGTCGTCACCCCGACCATGAACCGGCTCGGCATCACGGATTTCCGCGCGCGGGGTTTTGCTCTCGGGCTTGCGTCGCATGGCATCGGAACGGCGCGGGCGTTTCAGGTCGATGAAGTCGCCGGCGTGTTCGCAGGGATCGCGATGGGCCTCAATGCCCTCGTCACGTCCTTGCTGGTGCCGCTTGCGGTGACATTGCTGCTGCGGTGAGCGCTCGTGCAGTGTTGCCATGCGCTGGGTTTGCCTTCAAACCCCAAGGCGAGCATGGTCTGGTGGCGGCTCGATTCCTGATACCGATCTGGAGGCTTTCGCGTAATGTCTGTTTCGCTCTATTCCCCGCTTAAGGTTGGGCCATACGAACTCAGCCACCGTGTTGTGATGGCACCGCTCACCCGAATGCGGGCTGGACAACAAGCCAACGAGCCTCATGCGTTGAACGTGGAGTATTACGCGCAACGCGCGACCAAGGGCGGGCTGATCATCGCCGAAGCCTCGCCGGTTGTTCAGACCGGACGCGGAAACCCGCGCACGCCGGGTATCTATTCGCGCGAACAGATTGAAGGCTGGCGCAAGATCACCGATGCGGTGCATGCCAAGGGCGGGATCATTTTCCTGCAGCTTTGGCATGTCGGGCGCGCGTCGCATTCGTCGTTCCAGCCCGGCGGTGCGATGCCCGTTGCGCCATCGGCTGTACCGATTTCCGGCAATTTCACCGCGATGACGGCGGATGGGAAGCTGGTGCCTTATGAGACACCGCGTGCGCTTGAGGTCAGCGAGATCGCGGGCATTGTGGAGAGATTCCGGGAGGGCGCGCGCAATGCGCTGGAAGCGGGATTTGACGGCGTCGAAATCCATGGAGCGAACGGCTATCTGCTCGAACAGTTCCTGCAATCGCGCATCAATCAGCGGACAGACCAGTATGGCGGATCGATCGAGAACCGTGCACGGCTGCTGCTCGAAGTGACTGATGCGGCCATCGGTGTCTGGGGTGCGGGTCGCGTGGCTGTCCGCCTCTCGCCATATGGCGTGGCCAACGACACCGGCGAAGCCGATCCGATGTCTCTCTATGGTCATGTCGTGAAAGCGTTGAGTCAGCGCGGGCTTGCCTATCTGCATTTTATCGAACCGCGCAGCAGCGGCGCTGGCCGCGCCGACGTTAATCACCAGAACGTGCCATCGGCGATGGACTTGTTCAGGCCGCTGTGGCCCGGCGTTCTGATCACGGCGGGCGGCTTTACACGCGAGACGGCGGAGGACGCCGTGGCGTCAGGAAAAGCGGATGCGATCGCGTTCGGCCGTCACTTCATATCGAACCCGGATCTGCCGCGTCGTTTGAAGGAGAAGGCGCCGCTCACGCCCTACAATCGCGAAACCTTCTACGGCGGTGCCGAAGCCGGTTACACCGATTATCCGTTTTATGAGCAAGCCTGAGCGCGAATTCTTAAGGATCGAGTTCGGTGTCCCAGTAGAGATAGTCGAGCCAGCTTTCGTGCAGATAGTTTGGCGGGAACAGCCGGCCATTGCGATGAAGCTGGTGAACCGTCGGCGCGAACGGCGTCTGGCGCGGATACATCTTCGCCTGCGCCATGGTCATGTTGCCCTTGCGCAGGTTGCACGGCGAGCAGGCCGCGACGACGTTTTCCCATGTGGTCTGGCCGCCGCGTGAACGCGGGATGATGTGATCGAACGTCAGGTCCTCGGGTGAGTTGCAATACTGGCAGGAGAAGCGATCGCGCAGGAACACGTTGAACCGCGTGAAGGCGGGATGTGTGGTCGGCTGCACGAAGGACTTGAGCGAGACGACGCTCGGCAGCTTCATCTCGAAGGAAGGGCTGTGAACCGCGTGGTCGTAATTGGCGACGATATTGACGCGGTCAAGGAACACGGCCTTGACAGCATCCTGCCAGGACCAGAGCGAGAGTGGATAATAGCTCAGCGGCCGGAAGTCCGCGTTCAGTACAAGTACCGGCCAACCGCCTTGTGACACATGTGCGTTCAAGTAACGCTCCTGGCCCCAACCCCAATTGGCTGCAAAGCAGCTTGGGATGACATACTACAGGCAGCGTGACGGGATTGTGAAGAGCGTTTCCGCTCACCTGCCGGCGGGCGGCTGCTTCAATCGGCCATCGACATCATATGCGCTTGTGCCGGTTTTACGCGGCCTTTCAGCGTGTCGAGATAGACATGCTGAACGGCATCGGAACCTCGGCTTTCCACCACGTCGAGCTTCGGTCCCATCGCGGCGGTGAAACCCGACCAGACCGCGCCGAATCGCTGATCGATTCCGCCCGGACCCCATTCCTTGGCGCGTTTGCGAATCTGGTCTGGCGCGAAGAACCATGTCGGCTTCGCGCCGGGGAGCGACTCGTCGTCCGGCGCTGCGTCCTGATGGGTCAGGCCGACTCGTCCGCTGTAGACCAGCCGGTCGCCGAAGTGCCTGTGCAGCCGGGTGCGCAGATCGGGATTGCCCGCCATATCGACGAAGGCGACAGGTTGCTGCAGCAGCGCTTCAATCCGGTCGTAGGTCACGACCTCGTCGTAACAGCCGAGAGACATGACGAAGTCCTTGTTGCTTGCCGAGGTGAGCCCGATCACGCGCACCGGCTTGCGATGGGTGTGCAGCAGCCAAGCGAGGCCAAAGGCGGTCTTGCTCGATGCGCTGGAGAGGATCACGCTTTTCGCGCCGAAGAAGTCTTTGTCGGCGAGAAAGTCATCCACCAGGAACGACAGCATGAACAGCGGTCGCAGCAGCGCCTGATAGTCGCCGTTGCGGCCTTCGAAGGCGGGATCGCCGGTGACGCGCGCATAAGCGTTGTAGACTGGGGACACGCCCTGCCGATGCGCGGCGGCGTCGCGAAAGCCACCCTTCTTCACGTCGGCAGCCTCAATGACGAGGTGCGTTGCCATCGGGAGATAACCGAAGATCACTTCGCCTTCGGCAACCTCCGGATGCCGGGATACGATCACCCGCCCAAAACCCCAGACGGGAATGTTGCCGAAGCCTTCGGGGGCAGGAAACAGATCCCAGTACTTCAACTGATCGCCGAGCATCGCATAGGTGATATTGTTAGCGGTGAATGCGAAGCGATCGACCTGTACCAGCAAGCCGTCTTCCGGCAATTGCGTCACGCCGGGCAGCGGCGTCTCGATCACTCTGCATGCGGCCAGATCGTTACGTCCCACCACGAATTGCGTCGATGATGTCATGTCCGTGCTCCCGCTTTCCTTGCCGCTGTCTTACGTAGCGCAGTCTTCGCCGTCTTTGCTGACGATTTTGCGACGCGGGATTTGTTTAAAACGCCTTTGGTGTTTGAAACGGGTTTTGCCTTCGCGGCGTTCTTCTTCGATGGCGCCTTGGTTGTCACGGTTCCTGCGATGACGCCTTCGCGCTTCTTGATAGCGTGATAATACGACCACCACAGATGTGCCGCTGCGCCGCGCAGCGGCCGCCATGGTTCTGCCAACGGCTGCATTTCTTTCACAGTTGGACGCGACTTCAAACCGAGCCCGATCCGCATCGCTTCCTGGATTGCGAGATCGCCCGCTGGCCAGGCATCGCCGTGGCCGAGGCAGAACAGAAGATAGATATCGGCGGTCCACGGGCCGATGCCGTGCAGCCGCGTCAGTGTCGCGTGCGCCGCGTCGGCATCCTCTTCCGCAAGCACATCAAGATTGAGCCGTTCTTCGCTTAACTCGCGCGCGATGAACTTCAGTGATTTGATTTTCGCGGCCGAGAGGCCAAGACGCCCGAGCCGGTCGGCGCGCGCCTTCTTCACGGCCTCATGATGGAATGGATCGAATGTGGTGCTGACGCGGCTCCAGATTGCGGCGGCGGCCTTGGTCGACAATTGCTGGCCGCAGACGATTGCGGCAAGGCCTGCAAAGCCTGGCTCGCGCCGACGCAGCGACGGCATTCCGGCGGTCTCAAGCACCGGGCCGAGGCGCGGGTCGAGGCGGACCAGCTCATGAACAGCGTCGTCGAGGTCCGTTTGTGCGTTGAGATGGACTGTCATTGGATTTGTGAGCATGAATGGAATCGGACGTGAGTGCAATTGCACCGTGCGTTGGACAGGATCGAATCATGTCGCCACCCGTTTTTCGTTTCGCGCCAAGTCCGAATGGGTTTCTCCATCTCGGGCACGCACGCTCGGCGTTACTGAATTTCGACTTGGCGCAACGAACCGGCGGGCGAATGTTGCTGCGGATCGAGGACATCGACACCACGCGTTGCAGGCCGGACTACGAACAGGCGATCTATGAGGACCTCGCATGGCTCGGGATCACATGGGAAAAGCCAGTGCGGCGGCAGTCGGAGCATTTGTTGCTTTACCGCGAGGCCGTCGAGCGCCTGACGCGTGAGGGGCTGATTTATCCGGCATTCGAGAGCCGCGCTGACATTGCCCGGCTGGTTGCCGAGACAGAGAAATCCGGCTCCTGGCCGCGTGATCCCGATGGTGCGCCGCTTTATGTGGGGATGGGAAAACACCTCACGGCGGATGAGCGGGAGCGAAAAGTCGCTGCTGGTGCGCCCTATGCCTTACGGCTCGCCATGGACGGGGCTGTTGCACGCACCGGCTCGCTATCGTGGACGGAGGAGGGGACAGGCCCGAATGGCGAGACCGGTCATGTTCCCGCGCGGCCTGAACAATGGGGCGACGTCATTCTCGCCCGCAGGGACACGCCGACCAGCTATCACCTGTCCGTCGTGATCGACGATGCCCTGCAGGGCGTGACCCATGTGGTGCGTGGGCAGGACCTGTTCTGGGCCACAGGCGTGCATCGCTTGCTGCAGCAATTGCTAGGGCTGCCGCAGCCGGTTTATCGCCACCACGGCCTCGTGTTGGATGATGCGGGGCAGAAACTGTCCAAATCCACGCAAGCGACAGCTTTGCGGGAATTGCGGGTTGGCGGGATGACGCCGGATGAGGTGCGGGGCCTTGTTGGTATTAAACCCACGATGGCGTGACTCCCGCGTCCCCGCCATGGCATGTTGGCTGTGGATGGGGGAATCATGGCGGCGAGATCGCGCGTCAAGCGGAGCCTGAAGACGCGCGTCAAGCGTGGTGCGAAAGCGCCTGCGCGGACCTCGCGTGCGGGAAAGAAAACGGCTCCCAAAAAGGCCGGTCCGGGACAGATCGCGGCGAAAAAGCCCGCTCGCAAACTCCCTGCAAAACGACCGGCCAAACGGCCGGAAACTGAATCCGGAATCGTGGAAGCTGCGCTGGCGGCGTTTGCCCATGAGGTCCGAACGCCGTTGACCGGCATTTTGGCGATCAGTTCGCTGCTGGCGACATCCGAACTCGGCGAGCGAGAGAAGCGCTGGGTCGATACGATCAAGGTTGGTGCCGAGCATCTGGCTGCTTTGGCGACGCTGTTCGTCGACGCAGCGCGCAGCGGCAGCACCGGGCTGTCCGTGCGTCAGGATTTTTTCGATCTGCGCACCCTGTCGCGAACGCTGGGCGACTCGCTTGCCGGGCGTGCTTCAGCAAAAGGCTTGCAATCGCAGGTCACGATCGCAGAGGGTTTGCCGGCTTTCGTGATCGGTGATCCGGTTCGTCTGCGCGCTGCGCTCGAAAACCTGATCGATAACGCGGTCAAGTTCACGCAACAGGGGGATGTGGCGCTCGATGTGTCGGTGAAGGCGAGTGCGGGCGGCAAACTCAATGTTATGTTCACGGTGTCCGATAGCGGCATCGGCTTGTCGCTTGCGGAGATCAGACGGCTGTTCAAACCGTTCTCGCAAGCCAATGTGAGTATCGCTTCCCGCTTTGGCGGTGCGGGTCTCGGGTTGTCGTCGGTCAAACAACTCGCCCGTGCCATGGGCGGGGACATCAGCGCCAACCAACGCAGCGGTGGTGGTATGACATTCGTGCTGACAGTGACGCTGAAATCTGCCGAAGGTTTAAAGCCGCCGCCGGGTTCGGATGTGCCGCTGCTTCCGTCACAAGGGTTACGCATCCTGAGCATTGAGGACAATCCGTTTGGCCGCGTTGTGCTCAATGCTATTCTCACTGAACTTGGCCATCAGGCCGAATTCATCGGGCGCGGCGAGGCTGCGACTGAACGGATCGCGCAGGGTAGTTTCGATGCGGTGCTGATGGACATGGTGTTGCCGGGCATCAGTGGTATCGAGGCGATCCGGCGCATCCGCGCCATGGACGGCGCATGGGGGCGTATTGCGATCATCGGCGTCTCGGGTCGCGCCGAGGATGAAGGGCCATCGCGTGCAGCGGGAGCCAGCGCGTTTTTGACAAAGCCCGTCAGCCCGCGGGGGCTTGCGACGGTGCTGCTTCAGGTTGTGAAGCGCTAAATTTCTGACGCATTTTCTGCAAGCGAACCGGCTTCCGCTCCGTTTGAAGACGTTTTGGCTTTTTGCCACTTGGCAATCGAAGCATTCAGTTCGCCGCCGTACACGAAAATGGCGGCGATGAAATACAGGAACACTAGCGCGATCATCACCGAGGCGAGTCCCGCATAGGTCGTGACATAATTGCTGGCGAAGCGCGCGAGATATTGCCCGAACACCACGCCCGAGACGAGCGAGCCGATCATGGTGACGGCGATGCCCGGCATGATCTCGCGCATTTGGCGCGTGCCTGCGGGCAGCCATTTATGCAGGATCACCAGCGCGACGATCAGGGCGGCAATCGTCAGGCCGAAACGCAGAATGGTGAGCATGTCTTCGTTTGACTCGATCCGCAGCGGAACGTGGCGCCGCGCGGCTTCGATCAGCAGGGGCCCGAGAACGATCAGGAAGGCCATCGCCAGCGAGGTGATGGCGGCGACCATGGTGTAGCCGATCGATTCCAGCCGAAGCCAGTACCAGCGCCGCTGTTCGACCACGCCATAGGCGCGGTTCAAGCCGACGCGCAGGCTTTCAACCCCGTTCGATGCAAAATAGAGCGCGAGCACGACGCCGATGGTCAGAACGCCGCTGTGCGATTGGGTCAACACGTTGTGAACCTCGCCGGACAGCGCATCTGCCACCTGCGACGGCCAGGTTTCCAGGATCATTTCGGCGGCCTGGTCGGCGAGTTCTTTGGAGCCGAAGAAACCGGCGAGGGAGGTAATGACGATCAGGAAGGGGAACAGCGCCATCAGCGCAGAGAGCGCAATGTGGCTCGCAATCGCCCAGCCGTCATCTGCCAGGAACGTATAGAACGCATCGAGTGCGATATTGAAGGCGTCCCGGATTAGCCTCACGTTTCACCCTGATTCATCACACTTATGGTCTACCGTGCTGGTGTCCTAAAGTCATGTACGGTTGAGAGGGCAAAAGGTTCTGTCCCGCGTTTTCAGGCGGGTGGCATGAGGCCCCTGGCGGTGTTATGTACCCTCCATGACATCGTTCCTTTCGACTATCGCCCTTCCCATCGCGCTGGCCGCGGTCACCATCGTGCTGATGCTCGGCCTCTTCAACATGATGCGTGGCGGCTCGCCGAACACCTCGCAGAAGCTGATGCGCCTGCGTGTGCTGTTTCAGTTCATCGCAATTGTCATCGCCATGCTCGCGGTCTGGGCGCTGGGCAAGAGCTGATTGACGGGCGGACGGATTCAACCCGGGACAACGGATCAAGGCGATGGTTATTCTCAACCGCATCTACACGCGCACCGGCGATGACGGCACGACCGCGCTCGGCAGCGGAGAGCGCCGCCCGAAATACGATCTGCGCGTCAGCGCTTACGGAACCGTCGATGAAACCAACGCCGCGATCGGTGTCGCGCGACTTCATCTGGCGCAAGTCCCGCTCATCGATGCCATGCTCGGACGGGTGCAGAATGATCTGTTCGATCTCGGCGCCGATCTGGCGGTTCCGCAGCGTGACGGGAAGGCTGAACGGCTGCGCGTCCTGACAACGCAGGTCGACCGCCTTGAACAGGACATCGACGCGCTCAACGCCCATCTGGCACCGCTAAACTCGTTCATTTTGCCTGGCGGAACAGCTGCCGCAGCCCATCTTCATTTGGCGCGGACGGTTTGCCGCCGGGCTGAGCGCATGGTGGTGGAACTTGCCGCCCAGCCGGACGAACCGGTGAGCGATGCCGCCATTCAATATCTCAACCGTTTATCCGACTTTCTTTTTGTGGCCGGCCGGTCGGTCAATGACAACGGGGCGCGGGATGTTCTCTGGGTACCCGGTCAGAACCGCTGAGCGCTGATATTAGGTATACCTTCCTCGTTTTCCAGTTTTCGCGCGTTGACCCGGATTGGCGGGACTATTAGGTTCCGCCGCCAGCCGCTTTAATGCGGGTGTGATCAATCATTTCAGGACGAAGGGGAACCGATGAAGGTTCTGGTGCCGGTTAAGCGCGTCGTTGACTACAATGTCAAAATTCGCGTCAAGAGCGACGGGTCGGGTGTCGAACTCGCGAACGTCAAGATGTCGATGAATCCTTTCGACGAAATCGCTGTCGAGGAAGCCCTGCGCCTGAAAGAGGCAGGCAAGGCAACCGAAGTGGTCGTGGTTTCGATCGGACCTGCGCAGGCGTCGGAAACCATCCGTACCGGTCTTGCCATGGGTGCCGACCGCGGCATTCTTGTGAAGACGGATACGAGCGTCGAGCCGCTCGGGGTCGCCAAGATTTTGAAAAAGATCGCTGAGGACGAAAAGCCCGGCCTGATCATTCTTGGCAAGCAGGCGATCGACGACGACAGCAATCAGACCGGCCAGATGCTCGCAGCATTGCTCGGCTGGGCGCAGGCAACCTTTGCCTCCAAGCTCGAAGTCGATGGATCGGACTTCAAGGTCACGCGTGAAGTCGACGGCGGTCTGCAGACGGTCAAGGTCAAGGGACCGGCGATCGTCACCACCGACCTGCGTCTCAATGAGCCACGCTATGCAAGCTTGCCCAACATCATGAAGGCGAAGAAGAAGCCGATCGACGAGAAGGCAGCCGACAGCTTCGGTGTCGATCTGTCGCCGCGTCTCGAAGTTCTCAAGACAACCGAGCCTCCGGGCCGCAAGGCAGGCGTCAAGGTCAAGGACGTTGCTGAGCTGGTGTCGAAACTCAAGGAAGCGGGGGCGCTCTGATGGCCACGTTGCTGATTGCTGAACACGATAACGCATCGATCAAGGATGCCACCAACAAGGCGCTGACCGCTGCCGCCGCTCTCGGCGGCGAGGTGGACGTGCTGGTTGCAGGCGAGGGCGCCAAGGCCGCGGCGGAAGCTGCCGCCAAGCTCAAGGGCGTTCGCAAGGTGCTGTTGGCCGACAACGCGGCTTACGCGCACGATCTCGCCGAGCCGCTGGCCGCGCTGATCGTTTCGCTGGCCGGCCCCTACGACGCGATCGTTGCTCCGGCGACCACCCGCTACAAGAACACGCTGCCGCGCGTTGCGGCGCTGCTCGACGTCGCGCAGATCTCCGAGATCATCAAGGTGGTGTCGCCCGATACCTTCGAGCGCCCGATCTACGCTGGCAATGCGATTCAGACCGTGAAGTCGAAGGACGCCAAGAAGGTCATCACCGTCCGCACCTCGACCTTCGGTGCGACTGGCGATGGCGGCAGCGCCGCGGTCGACAACGCAGCGGCTGCTGCCGATCCGGCACTGTCGAGCTTCGTCGGCGAGGAAGTTGCCAAGAGCGATCGTCCGGAACTGACCTCGGCGAAGATCATCGTCTCCGGTGGCCGCGCGATGCAGAGCCGCGAGAACTTCACCAAGTACATCGAGCCGCTGGCGGACAAGCTGGGTGCCGGTGTCGGCGCTTCGCGCGCCGCGGTGGACGCCGGCTACGCGCCGAACGACTGGCAGGTTGGCCAGACCGGCAAGGTTGTCGCACCCGAACTGTACATCGCGATCGGGATTTCCGGCGCGATCCAGCATCTGGCCGGCATGAAGGACTCCAAGGTGATCGTCGCGATCAACAAGGACGAAGACGCGCCGATCTTCCAGGTGGCGGACTACGGCCTGGTTGCGGACCTCTATCAGGCCGTCCCGGAACTGACGGCGGCGCTGTAAGACCATTATATCCGGGTGCTTGCACCCGGCTGTGTTCATGGCACCGGCCGGCGGAAATTCCGTCGGCCGGTGTTTGACTTCCGGTGAGAGGGTGCGGCATGGTGGCGGCATCTGCGGGGGCGCAGGCGACAGAGACCGAAAAGCGAATGGCAGCGATCAAGACGGTTGGTGTGATTGGGTCAGGGCAAATGGGCAACGGCATCGCGCATGTTGCCGCGCTCGCTGGTTTCAATGTGGTTCTCTACGATGTGTCCGCCGATCGCGTGAAGTCCGCGATGGCCACCATCAATGGTAATCTGACCCGTCAGGTTGCCAAGAAAACCATTTCCGAAGATGCGCACAAGCAGACGCTGGGCAGGATCACCCCCGTCGAGAGTCTTGACGGCTTTGCCGCCTGCGATCTCGTGATCGAGACTGCGGTCGAGAAGGAAGATATCAAGAGGAAGATTTTTCACGACGTCTGCGCCGTACTCCGTCCGGATGCCATCATCGCGTCGAACTCTTCTTCGATTTCAATTACCCGCCTTGCGGCCTCGACTGACCGCCCGGAAAAATTCATCGGCATTCATTTCATGAATCCGGTGCCGGTGATGGAACTGGTCGAATTGATTCGCGGCATCGCCACCGACGACGCGACATTCGACGCTGCACGCGGATTTGTTACCGCACTCGGCAAGCAGATAGCCGTGTCGGAAGATTTCCCGGCCTTCATCGTCAACCGCATCCTGCTGCCGATGATCAACGAGGCGATCTATACGCTCTATGAAGGCGTCGGGAATGTCGAAGCCATCGATGCCGCAATGAAACTCGGTGCGCATCATCCCATGGGGCCGCTGGAGCTGGCGGACTTCATCGGTCTCGATACCTGTCTGTCGATCATGCAGGTGCTTCACGAAGGGCTGGCGGATTCGAAGTATCGTCCGTGCCCGCTGCTGGTGAAATATGTCGAAGCCGGCTGGCTCGGCCGCAAGTCGCAGCGCGGTTTCTACGACTACCGTGGCGAGAAGCCGGTTCCGACGCGATAACGCAAAACGTCATCAGCCAGATTTTGTTAACTCTCTCCGTTTAGGTTCGCGCCTGTAAGCGGAGAGAGTATGTTTCCATGGACGTGATGAGCATCGTCAGCAGCATGATGGCCATGCAGGCTGCCAATACCCAGCAGCAGATCGCGACCAGCGTCATGAAGCAGAGCATCGATTCGGAGAAATCGGTGCTGCAGTTGCTCCAGCCTGCCGCGAACAATCCGCCGGGCGTTGGCGGCAATCTCGATATTTCGGTCTAATCGTCAGACGGTGTGATCCACCCGATACCGGCACCGCCGGGTTCGGTCAGGATCGCGATACGCCCCACTTGTGGCACATCGAAAATCGGCCGCATGAGCTGTGCACCCGCTGCGACGGCTGACGTCACCCGCGCATCGACATCATCCACCGCCAGATAGGGCATCCAGCCCTCGGGCACGTCTTCGAAGTCCGGGCGGTTGGTCGGAAAGATTCCGGCTGCCATTTCGCCGTCGGCATAGGCGACCCAATAGGTGGCTCCGTCCTCCATCGGCATCGGCTCGAACGTCCAGCCGATGGTCTTTTTGTAGAATTGCATGGCACGCTCGGCGTCAGGCGTCACGAGTTCGTTCCAGTGGAAATGTCCGTGGGACGTCATGAGTGCTCTCCTTTGCGTTATCGCCGCCGCCGCTGAGCGCCATGCGATCCGAAGCGCATGGCCATAGAGATTCGTTGCCGCCGCCGCCGGAACGGCGCAAGCGCTATTCCGGCAGAGGGACTGATAGTTGCAGGCGTCAAGCAGCCTTGTCATAGGCCTGTTTCAGTGTGGCGATGTCGAGCTTGACCATCTTCATCATGGCTTCCATCACCTTCTGCGATTGCGCAGGCGTGCCGCTTTTCATCATCTCGCCGAGCGCTTTGGGCACGACCTGCCACGACAGGCCGAATTTGTCCTTCAACCATCCGCATTTCGATTCCACACCACCGTCCGCGGTCAGCCTGTTCCAGAAATAATCGACCTCTTCCTGGCTCTCGACGCTGATGAAGAAGGAGACGGCCTCGTTGAACTTGAATTGCGGGCCGCCGTTGAGGGCGTTGAACTTCTGTCCTTCAAGTTCGAACGTCGCCATGAAGTCGTTGACGGTTTCGACCTTGGCATTCGGGAATACGGATTTGTAAAAGGCGACAGCCTGGGGGAGGTTATTGTCGAACCAGAGAAACGGCGTGATCGACGTCATTGGAGTTTCCTCGCTGAATTGGTTGAACTGAAGCCACGGCGATTCCGCCGCGGCGCGTGCGCGTATGCTGGTTCAGGAAATCAATTGCGATTTTACGCGGTGACGATGGTGTCGAAGCCGCCGAAGAACATGCGCTTGGTGTCAAATGGCATTTTCTTCGGGTCCATCATCGCCGCGAGCCGCGGGTCTTTCATGACCTTTTCCATCACCTTGTCGCGATGCTTGCGCGACTTGTAGGTGATCCAGGAAAACACCACAGTCTCGCCGGTCTTCAGCTTCACACTCTGCGGAAACGAGGTCAACTTGCCGGGCTTGACGTCTTCGGCGACGCATTCGCGATAATCCAGCGCGCCATGATCGAGCCAGACCTTACAGGCCAGCTTCGCCAGAGCTTTGTAGGCCTTCAGATTTTTCTTCGGCACCGGCAGAACAAATCCATCGACGTATTCCATACTCAGAAACTCCTTTGGCAGTTTTTAGAATTGCTGTCGGTTGTTGGCGGTTCAGGCGAAGAATCTCTCGAGCTTTTCGAGTGTTCCGGTCCAGCCGCGCTTGTGGCCGTCCCGCGCCGCTTCATCGAAGAATTTGTCATGGGTCAGCGTTAGCAGCGTGACATCGCCTTCCTCGCGCAGCACCACGGTCACCTGCGAGACGCGCTCCGGTGTCGAATGCCATGCCCAGCTGAAGACAAGGCGCTGATGGGGTGTGACTTCAAGATACTTGCCGCCGACTTGATGCGATTGGCCGTCGTCGGTGCTGAAGTTGATCTTGAAGTGACCGCCGACACGCACGTCCATGTCGGCTCGCACGCTGTCACCTATGGTATGTCCGGGTCCGAACCACTGGACGATCTTGGCGGGGTCCGTCCACGCTTCGAAGACTTTGGAAGCGGGAGCTTTGAGCCGTCGGGCGAGGGTGAGGCTGGGTTGGGTGAGCATAAATCCTTCTCCACAAAAGCGGCGAGGCGATCGAGTTGCGCGGTCCAGAAACGCTGGTAACGGCCGAGCCATTCCATTGCCTGCTCCATCGGCGCCGCGGTGAGGCGACACGTCACCGTGCGACCTGTCTTGGTCTTGGTGATCAGCCCGGCGTCTGAGAGCACATCGAGATGCTTCATGACGGCGGGCAGCGACATCGCGAACGGTTTCGCGAGATCGCTGACAGTGATGTCGCCGCGTCCCTCGAGTTCCGCCAGCAGCGCCCGCCGGGTCGGATCGGCGACAGCGGCAAATACGCGGTTCAGATCATCGGACGAATAGTAAACCATTTGGTTAAGTATAGGGACACAGGAGGTCCCGTCAAGAGCCCGGCGTCAGGTGGAACTGCGGCGTTATTTCGCGGTGGCGGCCTTGATCAGTTTGAAGGCGTCCTCGCTGGCCCATTCGGCGGGGCCTGCGATGGTGCCGACCTCGCAGCCCGCGCCATCGACCAGCACGGACGTCGGCATGCCGAGCGCCCGGCCCGCGCTTTTCAACTCCTGAAAGACCTTGGCCTTCTGATCATGAAAGTAGGCCAGTTTGGTGAGCCCAGCTTCTTTCAGAAAAGCCTTGGGCTTTTCGGGGTCGCGGGTATCGATATTGATCGCGACGACCTCGAAATCCTGTCCTCCAAGCGTCTCCTGGAGCTTGTCGAGGGCAGGCATTTCCTTGCGGCAAGGGACGCACCAGGTTGCCCACAGATTCACGAGGACAGTTCGCCCCTTCCATTCGGACAATTTTCTGGTTTTTCCCTCAGCATCCTGGAAGGCGAGATCGGGGATTTGGAGCGGGGCGGTGGCCATGGTTAATGCGGCAATCTCGCCCTTCACCAAGGGGGAGATTTTCCGGGCCAGATCGACCGCAGGCGCGCATTGAGCCTGCGCCTGCGCATTGCGCATGAACCCGCCGATCCCGTATACCCCACCCAGTCCGGCCGCAGCCGCCAGAATGACGGAAATGGCGGCTATCCGGATACGAAACGCATTCGTGCGGGGCAAACCGGAGGTCACAGGATCTGTCTCAGGCATGGTCTTGTCTCGGTTGACGTCGTCGGGTCGCCATTTCCGTAACGGTTATGGCAATTTGACGGAAGGCTTTCGTTAGGCGGTTGGATTTCTGAGCAGGAACGCGTGAGTACCAGACTGTGAGCAGCGGACAATGAGCAACAAGATGTGGGGCGGTCGCTTCGGTGAAAGTCCCGATGCGATCATGGAGGAGATCAACGTCTCGATCGACGTCGATCAGCATCTTTACGCCCAGGATATTGCTGCATCCAAGGCTCACGCCGCGATGCTCGCAGCTCAGGGTATTATCACAGCGAACGATGCAAAAAACATCGCCGGCGGTCTAGACACGATATTGTCAGAGATCAGCAAGGGCTCATTCTCGTTCAAGCGCGCACTCGAAGACATCCATATGAACGTCGAGAGCCGTCTCGGCGAACTGATCGGACCTGCAGCAGGACGTTTGCACACGGCGCGTTCGCGCAACGATCAGGTTGCGACCGATTTCCGGCTCTATGTACGCGATGTGATCGACGACATCGACCGCGCTCTGGCCGCGTTCCAGCGTGCACTGGTGGACCGCGCCATCGAGCATGCCGATACCGTGATGCCGGGCTTCACGCATTTGCAGACCGCCCAGCCTGTGACATTTGGTCATCATCTGCTGGCCTATACGGAAATGGCATCGCGCGATCGCGGGCGCTTCGCCGATGCGCGCAAGCGGCTCAACGAAAGTCCTCTCGGTGCGGCCGCGCTGGCGGGCACGTCATTCCCGATCGACCGGCATGCGACGGCGCGCACGCTCGGATTCGACCGGCCGATGGCCAATTCGCTCGACGCTGTGTCGGACCGCGATTTCGTTCTCGAGACACTGTCAGCGTCGGCCATTGCCGCCGTGCATCTGTCGCGCTTTGCCGAGGAGATCGTGATCTGGACCTCACCGCTCGTCGGGCTGGTGCGTCTGTCCGACAAATTCACGACCGGTTCCTCGATCATGCCGCAGAAACGGAATCCGGATGCCGCCGAACTGGTGCGCGCCAAGACCGGCCGCGTCATCGGCTCGTTGAACGCATTGCTGATCGTCATGAAGGGGCTTCCGCTCGCCTATCAAAAGGACATGCAGGAAGACAAGGAAGGCGCGATGGAAGCCTTCGCCGCTCTCTCGCTGGCGATCCGCGCCATGACCGGCATGACGCTGGATCTGGTGCCGGAGGAAGCACGCATGAAAGTGGCGGCGGGCGAAGGTTATGCCACCGCGACCGATCTTGCCGACTGGCTCGTGCGGACACTGAAGATGCCGTTCCGCGACGCGCATCACGTCACCGGGCGGATCGTGGCGAAGGCGGCCGAGCAGGGCCTCGCCTTGCACAAGGTGCCTCTCGGCGACATGCAGGCCATCGAGCCGAAAATCACCGAGGGTGTGTTCGACGTCTTGTCGGTTCAGGCCTCGGTGGAAAGCCGCACCAGTTATGGTGGTACCGCTCCGGCCAATGTCCGCACGCAGGCCCAAGAATGGCTCAAGCGGCTGGAAAAAGAGCAAAATTCGGGCTGACCCCTGATATTTTCATCCAATCCGGCCCTCGCCAGAGCGACACCTTCTTTGTATGGTGGCGCGCAATTTCAGGGACACGGGACACCAGCGCGTGACTGCTCGTTCGAATCGCTCTTTCTCGAAGCTCACGGCCATCGGGCTGATTGTTGCGTCGTGCGCGCTCGCCGGATGCGGCCGCAAGGCCTATCTCGACGCGCCGCCGGGCGCATCGGCAGACCAGAAGGGCACGCCGTCATCGGACTTCGCCACTTCGAATCCGAATTCGGCAGCCAACGTTCAGAACGACGTCTATCGCCCGCCGGGCAGCGCGAACGTGCCGACCGCGCCGCGCGGGGAGAAAAAGCGCATTCCGCTCGACGCGATTCTGGACTGAGATCATGAACCACTTCCAGTATCGCAACGGCGTGCTTCACGCCGAAGATGTGAGCTTGGCCCGCCTCGCGGACGAGGTAGGGACGCCGTTCTATTGCTATTCGACCGCGACTCTGGAGCGCCACTATCGTGTGTTCTCCGAAGCCTTCGCCGGCACGCCACACCTGGTCTGCTACGCGATGAAGGCGAATTCCAACCAGTCGGTGCTGCGCACATTGGCGAAGCTCGGCGCGGGTGCGGATGTCGTTTCGGGCGGCGAACTGAAGCGCGCGCTGGCAGCAGGAATTCCAGCGAACAAGATTCTGTTTTCGGGCGTCGGAAAAACGGCGGACGAACTGCAGTTCGCGGTATCGCACGACATTCTGTGCATCAATGTGGAGTCCGAGGCGGAGCTTGAGGCGCTGTCGCGGATCGCATCCGCCATGGGGCGCACCGCGCGCATCTCGATTCGCGTCAATCCGGATGTCGATTCCGGAACGCACGCGAAGATTTCCACCGGCAAGTCGGAAAACAAGTTCGGTATTCCGATCGCGCGGGCGCGCGAGGTTTATGCGCGCGCGGCCAAACTGCCGGGCATCGAGGTCAAGGGCGTCGATATGCATATCGGCAGCCAGATCACCGATCTCGGCCCGATGGAAGCGGCGTTCCGCCTGCTCGCGGAATTCGTCACCGTGCTGCGCGGCGACGGTCACACGATTTCGCATGTCGATTTCGGCGGCGGTCTTGGCGTGCCTTACTACGAGGACCGCGCTGCGCCGCCGGAGCCTGTCGCCTACGCGGAGATGGTCAAGCGTGTGACGCACAATCTCGGCTGCACGCTGATGTTCGAGCCGGGACGCATGATTGTCGGCAATGCCGGCATTCTGGTGTCGCGCGTGATCTATGTGAAGCACGGCGATGCGCGCAATTTTGTCATCATCGACGCCGCGATGAACGACCTGATCCGTCCGACCCTCTACGAGGCCTATCACCAGATCATGCCGGTGCGCGCGGCCGCACCCGAAACGCCGGTGCTGGTGGCGGATGTGGTGGGTCCGGTTTGCGAGACGGGCGACTATCTCGCGCTCGGCCGCAATCTTCCGGAGCCGAAAGAAGGCGATCTGCTGGCCATCATGACTGCGGGTGCTTACGGCGCAGTGCAGGCGGGCACCTACAACACCCGCGCGCTGGTGCCCGAGGTGCTTGTGAACGGTGATCAGTATGCGGTGGTGCGTCCGCGCATCGATGTCGAAACCCTGATTGCGATGGATCGCGTCGCGCCGTGGCTGTAACGGCGTAACACCTGCTTTCCGGGATTCTCGCCGAAAAATGCTGCGTTAGACGGCATTTTTCAAAGCAGAAAAATGATCTTCTCATCGCCGTTCTGGTGCGAGATGGATCGACCAGAGAGCGAAGCCATTTCGCAATACCATTTCATTGCTGAAATGCCTTCGCGATACGATGTTGAGGCCTCAATCGATGTGCTTTTGCTTGACGAAAGCGAGAGCACTGCCGATCAGGTCATCAGCGCATATCTCGCCGCGAACATGTGACGAAAAGAGGTGTGCACGACAAGCCCTGATCGAATGTCAGGGGATTTTTCATGCGCTCTTTCGGATTTCATCGCTTCCTCGTCGCCGCGGCGGCGGCATCCAGTTTGCTCGTGGGCGCCAGTTCTGCCGCGCTCGCGGATGTGTGGCCGAGCCGCTCGATCAAACTGATCGTGCCGTTTCCCGCAGGCGGCGCCGCAGACACCATTGCCCGCATCTACAGTGACAAGCTGAGCGAAGCACTCGGCCAGTCCATCGTGGTTGAGAACAAGGCTGGCGCCGGCACGGCGATCGCAGCTGATTTTGTCGCAAAGGCGGACCCGGACGGTTACACGTTGTCGCTGGCACCGGCAGGACAGCTCACCATTCTGCCCCATGTGAACACGGCGATTAACTTCGATCCGTTCAAGAGCTTCGCGCCGGTCTCGCTGCTGGCCTCGGTGCCTTACGTGGTTGCGGCAAGCCCGGATGCGCCGGTCTCGAACCTGAGGGACCTTATCGCTGCGGCGAAGAAGGAGCCGGGCAAGTTCACGTACTCGTCATGCGGTCTCGGAACGCTCTGCCATCTGAGCGGCGAACTCTTCAAGAGTTTGACCGGCACCGATCTGCTGCATGTTCCGTTCAAGGGCAGCGCGCCCGCGATCAATGCCCTGCTCGGCAGCCAGGTGAATCTTGCCTTCGATACGCTGACTGTGCTGGCGCCACAGATCAGGGATGGCAAGGTCAAGGGACTGGCGGTGACCAGCCGCGAACGTTCCCCGCTGCTTCCGAACGTGCCGACAGCGGCAGAGGCCGGTGTGTCTGATTTTGTTGTCGACTCCTGGTTCGGGCTGGTGGTGCCCGCGGCGACCCCGGTGAACATCGTGCAGCGCCTGAATGCGGAAGTGATACGTATCAGTAAGCTTCCTGATGTGCGCCAGCGCCTTGAAGCGCAGGGTTTGAGCGTCACCACATCGACCCCTGAAGTCTTCACGCAGACGATTCGTGCTGACTATGAGCGGTGGGGCAGGGTTGTGGATACAGCAGGCGCAAAGCTCAATTAATGGCGCAACGGGACAGGCGGTGGGTCATCTCGCTTGTTCCGGCCCTGTGTTTTTCCGGCTCCGTCACGCTTTCGTGAGAGTTGGGCGACCGCGACGGCAGGCCGCTTGCATGTGGGTATGCAGGACGGAGGCCATGCCTCATTGCCGCCGCCGTGCTAAGCTCGACTGTGCAGGAGCCGGAGAACCCGTTGAGCGGATCGAACCCAGACCCGTCGGAGCGTCCGCGGACAGCCGAGGAAGCCCGAAAACTTGAGCTGGCGCAGGCCTTGCGGCGGGCGCGGCTTGCGGTTGCATGGGAGCGCGGCTGGCCACATCTCGCGCGGCTGCTGACGGTTGCCGGGTTGTTTCTGGCGGCCTCATGGGCAGGGCTGTGGGTCACCCTTCCTTTTGTTGCGCGCATCGCCGCCTTTGCGATCTTCGTGGTGCTGGCCATTGTCGCGCTCGTTCCGGCGATCCGGTTTCGCTGGCCCACGCGCGAGGATGCGTTGCGCCGTCTCGATCGCGGAACGGGGATTGCGCACCGTCCTGCCACGGCATTGACCGATACACTGACGTCGCAGGATCCGTTGTCACAGGCGCTGTGGCAGGAACAGCGGGCGCGAACACTGGCCTCGATCAAGCGAATTCGTGCTGGTTTGCCATCGCCGCGCCTTGCCTTGCATGATCCGTGGGCGCTTCGCGCGCTGGTCGTTGTCTTGATGGTGGCCACGTATGTCGCCGCCGGCAGCGACCGTTTTTCGCGGGTGGCTGCTGCGTTCGATTGGGACGGCGCATTTTCTGCCGCCAATGTCCGTGTCGATGCATGGGTGACGCCGCCGCCCTATACGAGCCGTCCGCCGATTATTCTATCGGCCTCCGCCACCAAGGATGCGCCACCTTCGGACACGGGACCGGTTTCGGTCCCCGCCGGAAGTACCCTGATCGTGCGCTCCAGCGGGGGCAGGCTCGACGTCGCCGCAGGCGGCGCGGTGACGGAAGTGCCTGTTACGGGCAATGCGCCGCAAGGGACCAGTGAGCGACACTTCACCATCGCAGGCGACGGCACTGCGCATGTCCGGGCGCCGTCGGGGCAGCCGCAATGGACATTCCGGGCGACGCCTGATCGCCCGCCGAGCATTTCGCTGGCCAAGGATCCCGAGCGGCAGGCCAAGGGCGCGCTGTTGTTGTCCTACAAGCTCGAGGATGACTACGGTATTACCGAAGCCCATGCGCAATTTGCGCCGCGCGCGGCAAAGACCGACGACGCAAAAGACGACAGCGCCAAGCCGCAGCCGCTGTTCGATCCGCCGTCGATCACGCTTGGATTGCCGAATGCGCGAACACGAAATGGCGTCGGCCAGACGGTGAAGGACCTGAGCGAAAATCCCTACGCCGGTGCAGATGTGACTCTGACACTCACCGCAAAGGATGAAGCCGGCAACGAAGGGAAGAGCGAGCCTTTCGATATGCGGCTTCCCGAGCGGCTTTTCGTGAAGCCGCTGGCCCGGGCGTTGATTGAACAGCGCCGCAACCTTGCGCTCGACGCCAACCAGAAGCCGCTGGTGCTGATCGCGCTTGAGGCGCTGATGATCGCGCCTGAAGCCTTCACGCCGGAACTGGGGCACTATCTCGGCCTTCGCAGTGCCTCGGGACAGCTTGTCCGCGCCAATACGCGCGAGGCCATGCGCGAAGTCGTTGACAGTTTGTGGGCGCTCGCCGTCGCGATCGAGGATGGCAACATCAGCGATGTGGAAAAAGCGCTCCGTGCCGCGCAGGACGCGCTCAAGGAGGCACTCGAGCGCGGCGCCAGCGACGAGGAAATCAAGAAACTCACCGACAATCTGCGCGCGGCGCTGGACAATTTCATGCGCCAGCTTGCGGAGCAACTGCGCAACAATCCGCAGCAACTGGCGCGTCCGCTCGATCCCAATGCCAAGGTCATGCGTCAGCAGGACCTCAAGAATATGATCGATCGCATGGAGCGTTTGTCGCGTTCCGGCGACAAGGATGCCGCGCGCGCATTGCTCGATCAGATGCAGCAGATGCTGGAAAACCTGCAGATGGCACAGCCCGGGCAGGGCGGCGACGGCGACATGGAGCAGGCGCTGAACGAACTCGGCGACATGATCCGCAAGCAGCAGCAGTTGCGCGACAAGACCTTCAAGCAGGGGCAGGATTCCCGGCGGGATCGCAGCCGCGGCGAGCAAGGTGACCAGGACTCAATGAATGGCCTGCGTCAGGACCAGCAGGCTTTGCGCGACCGCCTGAGCAAGCTGCTCGACGACATGAAGAAGAACGGCATGATGCCAGGCCAGCGCGGCGACAAGGGCCAGCCGGGCCAGGGGCAGGACGGCCAGCAGGATGGTGGCGATTCGCTCGGCGACGCGGACTCTGCCATGGGCGATGCTGGCAATCAGCTCGGAGAAGGCAACGCCGACAGTGCGGTGGGCTCGCAAGGCCGGGCACTCGAGGCCTTGCGCAAGGGCGCACAAAATCTGGCGCAGTCGATGCAGCAGGGCGAGGGGCAGGAGGCCGGCCCTGGCAACCGTGCAGGCCGTCAGCAGAACAGCGGCAATACCACTGATCCGCTTGGCCGCCCGCTCAATGGCCGCGAATGGAGTGACGATCTGACTGTGAAAATTCCCGGTGAAATCGATGTGCAGCGCGTGCGGCGCATTCTGGAAGAGCTTCGACGCCGTCTTGCGGATCCGAGCCGGCCGCAGATCGAGCTCGATTACATCGAGCGTTTGCTCAAGGACTACTGAGCTTTCGGCGCGCAGGCGCCGACCCACGACATTTTCCGCAACCCGCTACTTGACTATTTCAGCCAGCGTCTGTACTTAACCAAAAGGTTATTTAACTAATTGGTTATATAGAAATCGAGATGGACCCCCTCAGCATCAAGTTTGCTGCTCTTGCCGACCCCACCCGCCGCGCCATTCTCGCGCGGCTGGTGCTGGGTGAAACGTCGGTCACGGAACTCGCCGAGCCGTTTGCCATGAGCATGCCCGCGGTTTCGAAGCATCTCAAAGTGCTGGAACATGCAGGCCTCGTGACGCGCGGCCGTGCTGCGCAGTGGCGCCCCTGCAAAATCGAACCGGCGGCGCTCAAGGAAGTTGATGATTGGCTCGAGAGCTATCGCCGCTTCTGGGAGGCGGGGCTGGATCGCCTGGAAACCTATCTCGCCGACCTGCAGGCGAAAGAAACGGCCGAGGTTTTGGTCAGGCAACGCAGGCCGGCAAAGCGCAAGCCTCAAAAGCGATCAGGGAAATAACCCATCGATCCGCATCACATCAGTTCATCCACCGTGCGTAAGGAGTTTCACAATGGCCGATCAGACAACTCAGCTTCCCCCGCTTGTCCCGCATCTGGTGGTTGAAGGCGCGGTCGATGCGCTGGAGTTTTACGGCAAGGCTTTCGGTGCGACCGAAACCCTGCGTATGCCTGCGGAGGACGGCAAGCGCCTGATGCACGCCCAGATGACAGTGAACGGCGCGACGGTTTTCCTGATGGATTACTTCCCTGAATACTGCTCGCATGGGGACGGCAAAACGGAATCGCCCACGAAGCTCGGCGCCTCGACATTCCTGATCCATCTCGAAGTGCCGAACTGCGATGAGGCCTACAAGCGCGCGATCGCCGCCGGTGCGACATCGATCCTCGAGCCATGGGACGCATTCTGGGGCGCGCGCTACGCTCAGGTGCGGGATCCGTTTGGTCACGGTTGGAGTCTCGCGCATCCGCAGCCCGCACCGGCTGCCTGATCTTTCGCGGAATCCTACAGAGGTTCGATATGACCATCCTGATGTATGTTGCCATCGTTCTGGCGGTCCTGATCGCAGTCGTGGTTGTTCTGGCGGCGATGCGGCCAGATACGTTCCGTGTCCAACGCTCGATTGATATCAACGCGCCTGCAGACAAGATTTTTCCGCTCATCAACGATTACAAGAACTGGGGAATGTGGTCGCCCTATGAGCACATCGATCCAGCCATGCAGCGCACGTTCAGCGGCGCGCCGAGCGGCAAGGGCTCGATCTACGAATGGCGCGGCAACAAGAATATCGGCCATGGCCGCATGGAAATTCTTGATACGGCGCCGCCGTCAAAGGTGGTCATCAAGCTCGATTTCTTCAGCCCTTTCGAAGCGCACAACATGGCGGAGTTCACCATGCGGCCGAAAGGCAGCGCAACGAATGTCACGACAAATGTCACCTGGGCGATGCACGGTCCCGTGCCCTTCATGGCGAAGATCATCCATATGTTCATGAATATGGATCGCATGGTCGGCGGCCAGTTTCAGCAGGGACTCGTCAGCATGAAGGCGGTCGCGGAGAAGTGACAGAGCAATGTCCTATCGATCAAACAGCCTCGCGCCAGGCCCCTGCCCCGCCGCCTTGTCTCCCGGATTGCGTAGTGGACAGGTCTTGAGCGAAAGGCAGCCACACCCGATGCAGCCGCCGAGCCGATCACGCAGGCGGGTTAGCCTGTCGATGCGCTCATCGAGGTCGGAACGCCATTTGGCTGACAGCCGCGCCCAGTCACGCGCGGTCGGTGGCCGCCCCTTGGGCAGCGATCGCAATGCGTCGCGAATCGCGGAGAGCGAGACGCCCGTGCTCTGCGCTACTTTGATAACGGCGACCTGACGCAACACGGCGCGAGAATAGCGGCGCTGGTTGCCCGCGTTGCGCCAACTCGCAATGAGTCCTTTCGACTCATAGAAATGAAGGGTGGACACGGCGACGCCGGAGCGTCGCGCGACCTCGCCGACGGTCAATTCGCGGGAAATCCCCGCCGCCTTGCCCTGATGCGCGGTCTTCATTGCTTGACCTCAAGTTTACTTGAGGTTGTAGGCTGACTCACCCGTCGCTGCAAGCATTGCAGGGGCCGGGATTTCCGCAAACAGTCAGGATATTCGCGATGAGCAACTATCACGATCGGACACAGTCAACCGGCAGTACGCAAAGGCCGTTTGTTCTCATCAACAGCTTCACACCCAAGCCCGGAAAGCTGGATGAACTCACCGGCGTGCTTGAGGCCGCGCGGGACCGCTTCTCGGATGAGGTCCCCGGATTTCACGGCGGGCGGATTTACCGCGATGTCGATGCAAGTTCGGCCCTGATGATCGGTGTGTTCGAGACTGAAGATGATTATGAGGGCTGGATCGCATCGACCTTGTTCGCGCGATACCGGGAGCAAATCCAGCCGCTGATCGACGGCATGGGACAATCACGAGTCGAGGCAGGCAATGCACGAAAGACCGCACAATACGGATCAGCGGGGCGCCGAGGTGAGGCTGCAGCCTGAAGCAAGGGGTGTTGCCCCCTGCTGGGCTGCAGAGCGGTCAGCCGTTGCGGCCTTCGCCGCGCAGCGTCGGCAGGCCGATGCCGGTCGCCTCGAAGCCGCCGTCGACGCACAACATCTGTCCGGTGATGTAGCTGGCACGGTCGCTGCACAGAAAGAAGATCGCTTCGGCGAGTTCTTCTTCAAGCCCGTAACGGTTGAGGGGAATGGTGTCGTGATAGTCGGCGCGGATCGCCGGCGTATGAACCGCCTTCGCCATGGCTGTGTCCACCGGGCCCGGCGCAACAGCATTGACCCGAATGCCAAGGCTGGCGAGTTCGACGGCGAATTGCTTGGTCAGATGAGCAAGGCCCGCCTTGCTGGTGCCGTAGGCGGTGCGCAGCGTGGAGGCGCGAAGCGCGGAGATCGATGTGATGTTCACGATCGCACCACCCCCGGTCTCACGCATCAGCGGGGCGGCGGCCTGGGTGCAGAGAAACGGCCCGGTCAGATTCACTGCGAGCACGCGGTCCCAATCGGCCTGCGTCGTCTCGAGCAGCGGCTTGAAGATCGCGATGCCGGCATTGTTGACCAGCGCATCAAGCCGTCCGAAATGCGCAATCGACTGCGTGAAAGCTGCATCGACCGCAATGGCATCGGAGACGTCGCAATGAATCGCCAGCGTGGTATCGGGCGCATTCAGCGTCTTGAAGGTTTGTGCGAGAAGGTCTTTCTCGATGTCGAGCAGCGCCACATGCCAGCCTTCGGCCAGAAAGCGTTTTGCGGCTGCAAGCCCGATGCCCCGTGCCGCGCCGGTTACCAGCGCGACCTTTTTCTGTCCCTTGGTCATGTCCCGTTCCGTTTCTTTTCAACTCGAGCGTCCGATACGCATTGACCATTTTTTCAAGCGAACCACAACCGCTCCCAGCGCCGGCGTGCTCTGATCGCCCGCCCGCTCACACAATCGCCCAGAATATCGAGGATACGTCAGCTCATGTCGCCTGGTTCTACGTCGTCCAGCTTTGTTAAAAACGCGATCGTACTCGGCCTTTTGTCCGCTATCGGGCCGTTCGCGATCGATATGTACCTTCCGGCGCTTCCCGCGATCGCGTCAGATCTGCAGGCGTCGACGGCTGCCACGCAGATGACGTTGATGGCCTTTTTCGTCGCTTTCGGCGTGTGCCAGATCGTCTATGGCCCGGTGTCGGATATGGTTGGCCGCAAGCCTCCGCTCTATTTCGGAATCGTGCTGTTTGCCTTCGGCAGTATCGGCTGCGGCCTCGCGCCGAGCATCTCTTGGCTCATTTTCTTTCGCTTTGTTCAGGGTCTCGGCGCCGCAGCGGTGATGGTGATTCCGCGTGCCGTGATCCGCGATCTGCATACGGGCGCCGATGCGACGCGGCTGATGTCGCTGGTAATGCTGGTGTTCAGCGTGTCGCCGATTCTCGCTCCGCTGGTCGGCAGCGGGCTGATCGTCCCGTTCGGCTGGCGGGCGGTGTTCGTCGCCGTCACGCTTGCCTCGGTCTTGTCTTTCCTGCTGGTGGCATTCGTATTGCCAGAAACGCGGCCGCCCGAGGAACGAGTGGAGGTCAGCGTCCGCAGCGTGCTGAACGGATTCGGCGAATTATTCCGCGATTGGCGCTTTCTCGGGCTAACCTTTATCGGTGGCTTCGGCATGGCGAGCTTCTTTGCGTTTCTCGCCAGCTCGTCCTTCATCTATATCGGTCATTTCGGCCTGACACCGACACAGTATGGCCTGACATTCTCGGTCAATGCCATCAGCTTCATCGGCGCATCGCAGTTCAGCGGCTATCTGGCCGAGCGTTTTGGCATCGCGCGGGTGATTTCCGTTGCGGTGAGTTGCTTCACTGTGGCAACGCTGGCCTTGTTTGCGATGACCGCGGCCGGAGTCGATAACCTCGCAGTGCTCGTCGTGATGTTGTTCATAGCCAACGCATGGCTTGGCCTGGTCATTCCATCTACCATGGTGCTGTCTCTCGAAGACCATGGCCCGATCGCCGGCATGGCATCGGCACTTGGCGGTACTCTGCAGATGATCACGGGTGCGGTGATGATTGTTGTCGCCAGCGTATTCTTCAACGGCACGGCCCTGCCGATGGTCGCGACCATTGCGGTGTGTGCTGTGGCGGCATTCATCCTGACGCGGCTGACCTTGCGTTCCGGTAAAACCGCGGCGCAACTGGCAGAATAGCCAACCTAGTCTCGGCGCGATGCCAGCGCGTCCGCCACGGCAGTGCGGATATCAGCCACGGCAAATGGCTTGGTGATGACATCGTGGACGATGGCATCCAGCCCCGAGGCGCGCTCGCGCTGATCGGCGAAGCCGGTCATCATGAGGACCGTCAGTTGCGGGAAGTCACGCGCCACCGCCAGCGCCAGCGCGATTCCGTCCATCACCGGCATCTTGATATCGGTGAGCAGAAGATCGAACGCGCCGTTGTCGCGGGTCAGGATTTCGAGCGCTTCGGCGCCATCCTCCGCCGTAACAATCTCATGACCGTCCATGGCGATCGCGCGCGCCACAAGCAGGCGCATCGACTCTTCGTCATCTGCGATCAGGATACGCGGCATTCAGGTTCCTCCGGACGCGATGTCCAGCTTGTGGAAGAACCTGACGGCAATTTCGCGGCCTTCCGCCGGCGGCGAGGCGAGCCGGGTCTTGAACCACGCCTTTTCGCCGGGATTGAGTACTGGCTGCTCCAGCACAGCGTTCCACGCATAGATGTCAGCGCCCTTGGCATCACGCACAATGAATCGCAGCCGTGGAATCTCCACCGGCTTGCGTGTAATGTCGACGATGGCGCCTTCGATCAGCAGGACCGGCTTGTTGTTCACCAATTCGGTGCTGATCTTGAGGTCTTCGAAGGCGAGGCCGCGCAGGTTGACGCCCATGCCGGTCATCTTGAAAAACGCCGCGGTCTGCGGCATCGCGCGCACCACATCGGCGCGCCAGATGATCAGGCTGAACACCATCGCGCCGAGCGCGACGCAGATTGTCGGCAGATTCAGGACGCGGGGGAGGGTGCTTGACCAGGCTCCGGAATGCAGGACCGTCGCCAACGACCCGCTCAGCTTCGTGAATCGGGAGGTTTTGGATCGAACGGCCTCGGTCACGGCCTCCTGCCGGGCAAGCGCGGTCCAGTTCCCGTCTGTGTCAGCGGCGGGGTGTGCGGTTTCAGGTTCCGGCCATCCGGCGGAAATCGAGGGGCTTTCGACGTGAGGGGCGTTGTCCTCGCGCCAGCTATCAGCCGCGTTATCCCGCGCTCCGAAATCCTCGTGGGGGTGTCGCCCAGCGGGGCCGGATCCGTATTCGGTGGCCGATACCAGTTCTTGCGGCACCGCGAGCCAGACTTCCTGGCAGCGGGCGCAGCGGACCTTGCGCCCGGCAGCGCCGAAATTGGCCGGATCGACCGCGTAGGATGTCGTACAATGGGGGCAAACGATATGCATGGACGAATCGCCAGAGTGAACCGCAGGTAGCTCTCCCGGAAGCTATCCTGCGTCCGTTAACGAATCGGAAACCATAACGGTCGCAAAAGCGTTTATGGCATCCGCCCCGGCGGTTGCCGGCTGACGCGGATGTTTGGGACATCCGCCGCGGCGTCTCCATCGGTCATGTCGAACGGAGCTGAGATTGGTCCGGTTCGAAAATGTAGGTTTGCGCTACGGACTCGGTCCGGAGGTTCTGCGCGACCTCACTTTCCAGATTCCCGCTCGCTCGTTCCAGTTTCTCACCGGACCGTCCGGCGCGGGCAAGACTTCTCTGCTCCGTATGCTGTTCCTGTCGCTGCGCCCGACACGCGGATTGGTCAACCTGTTCAACAAGGATGTGTCGCTGCTCGACAAGGACGGACGCGCCGAGTTGCGCTCGCGCATCGGTATCGTGTTGCAGGATTTCCGCCTGCTCGATCACATGACGACGTATGAGAACGTCGCGTTGCCGTTCCGTGTCATGGGACGCAGCGAATCCAGCTACCGCAAGGAAGTCATCGATCTTCTTAATTGGGTCGGCCTCGGCAAACGCATGGACGCGCTGCCGCCGATCCTGTCCGGCGGTGAAAAGCAGCGCGCGGCGATTGCGCGGGCAGTCATCGCCCGGCCCCAACTGCTTCTGGCCGATGAGCCGACCGGAAACGTCGATCCCTCGCTGGCGCGGCGGCTGCTCAGCCTTTTCATCCAGCTCAACAAATCCGGCACGGCCGTCATCATCGCGACTCACGACATCGCACTGATGGATCAATACGAGGCGCGACGCATGGTGCTCCATGAGTCGCGGCTGCATATCTATGATTGACGACCGCAAGATCATGATGGACCTCGGCGACAGCACGTCGGAAATGGCCACGCATGCGCGCAACACGTCACCGATCGTGCCGCGCGGATCGATTGCCGGACGTGCGCTGATCGCCGTGGTGGCGATCATGACCTATCTGGCGTCGATGACGACCGGCGCGGTGCTGTTGGTGCGGTCTTCCGCTGCCGAATGGCAGTCCGACGTGTCCAGTGAACTGACGATTCAGGTGCGGCCTTCGCCGGGCCGCGATATCGAGCGCGACATCCGCGGCGTTGTCGATGCGGCGCGGGCACAGCCTGGTATTTTGGAGGTGCGTCCTTTTACCAAGGATGAATCGGCGAAGCTGCTCGAGCCGTGGCTGGGCACCGGATTGTCGTTGAACGATCTCCCGGTGCCGCGCGTCATTGTTGTGCGCATCGCGCCGGGATCGGCTCCCGACCTGGCGGCCTTGCGCCGGAGCGTCTCGCAGGCGGCGCCGTCTGCGACCATCGACGACCACCGGGCCTGGATCGAGCGGATGCGTTCGATGACCGGAGCCATCGTGCTGGCGGGAACCGGCATTCTTATTCTGGTGATCGTTGCGACTGTGATCTCGGTGTCGTTCGCGACCCGTGGCGCGATGGCGGCCAATCGGCCGATCGTCGAGGTCCTGCATTTCGTCGGGGCACAGGATCGCTACATCGCCAACCGCTTTCTACGTCATTTTTTGCGGCTCGGCCTAGAGGGCGGGTTGATCGGCGGACTGGCCGCGATGCTGACGTTCGGTTTTTCGGAATCGATCGCAAGCTGGTTTTCCGGGACCCCGGTCGGGGATCAGTTCGCGGCCCTTTTGGGGACCTTCGCGCTGCCCGCGTCGGGCTACCTCGTGCTGGCGGCCCAGACGCTCATGATCGCAGCTGTCACTGCCTGGGCATCGCGGCGGACGCTGTTCGCGACTCTTGAAGAGATCGATTGAGAACGTTTTCCGAGCGGCGGGTATGGACTAGAAGAACGTGTCAAAACATGGTGTTGGCGATGCGTCAGGCCACAGCCGCGCCGAATTTTGCGATAGAGTGGTGCAGGAACGCGCAGCATCGCATCGATGCGCCTTAGCGAGTTGAGATTGTCCGAAGCCGAGCACAGCCATAACGCTGCCCCCAAGCATAGGCGCTTGCGCCACCGCGTGGTGATGCTCGCCGCCTTCGGTGTTCTTTTGTTTATTGGCCTCGGTTTCGTCGATTTCCTGTCAAGGGTGCCGCCTGCGGAGGAAAGGCCATCACGCAATGCCGACGGCATTGTGGTCCTGACCGGCGGATCCTCGCGGGTTTCGGATGCGCTGGAATTGCTCTCGATAGGCTACGGCCGCCGTCTGCTGATCTCCGGCGTGCATCCGACCAACGGCTACAGCGACATTCAGCGCACATTGCCTGACAGCCAGCGTCTTCTGGCGTGCTGCGTGGATCTGGACCGTTCGGCGGTCAACACGCGCAGCAATGCAACCGAAACGCGGCGCTGGGCGACGGAGCGAGGCTTCCGCTCGCTGATCGTCGTCACGTCGAACTATCACATGCCGCGCGCGATCGTCGAATTGTCGCACGCGATGCCTGATATCGAGCTTGTCCCGTTCGCCGTCGTCGGTGAAAAGTGGCGAGAAGAGCCATGGTGGACGAGTGGCGCGGCCCTGCGGCTCCTGCTATCGGAATACGCCAAGTATCTCTTTGCACAGACGCGGGTTGCCTTTGGCGGTGTGGGACAGGGTGGTATGCCGGAAGCCGGCACACAGGCTCCATTACCCGCCAAACCAGCCACCGCGTCGGTCAACTAACGGCTCCGTTCTGACAGGCGAGTTCATCGATGGTTTCGGTATTTCTTCGTTCACTGCTCTACAATATCGTTTTCTATCTGAACCTCGTATTCTGGGTGCTGCTGGGATTGCCAACCTATGTCATGCCGCGTTGGGGCATCATCTGGATCGCGACCAACTGGGGCAAGACGAGCATCTGGTGGATGCGGATCATCTGCAACACCAGGGTTGAATATCGGGGCGTCGAGAAAATTCCGAAAGGACCGCTGATCGTTGCCTCGAAACACCAGTCGGCGTGGGAAACCTTCGCCTTGCTGCAATTCTTCGACGAGCCTCTTTATATTCTCAAGCGTGAACTGACCTGGCTGCCGTTCTTCGGCTGGTACTTGCTCAAGGCCGGCATGATCGGCGTCAACCGCAGCGCCGGCGGACGCACCTTGATCGACATCACCAAACGGGCTGCAGAAGAAATCCGCCGCGGCCGCCAACTCCTGATTTATCCGGAAGGGACGCGGCGCGCAGTGGGGGCCCCGCCGGCCTACAGAAACGGCGTCAGCCTGATGTACAACGAGGCCGGTGTGCCGTGCATTCCCGTCGCGCTCAATTCGGGGCTGTTCTGGCCGCGCCGGACGTTCCTGCGTTATCCGGGGACCATCGTTATCGAGTTTCTCGATCCGATTCCTCCAGGTCTTCCGCGTCAGGAGTTCGCTCCACGGCTGCAGGCCGTGATCGAAGAAGCGAGTGACCGGCTGGCGAAGGCTGGACGCGAAGAACAAGTGCGGCTGATCGGCTTTTCCGCGCCGGTGGTGGCCTCGGCCGAATCCTGAGGCAGTCTCAGGCGTGACGGTGCAGTGCGCCCTCGCCATGCAGCAGGGCCGCGAGACGATGCAGCGGCGCGTCGCGCACGCCTTGTGCTTCCAGCGCAGTCACGGTTGCAATGACATATTCGTCATTCGGCCCATAGGCGCCGTGTCCCTGCCGTACCAGTCGTAATTGCTCATCCATGGTGAGGCGGCCCGCATACTGGTCATGGCTGCGGTCGGCGACATAGGCGAGTGCGCGCACGCGCTTGCGTGCGTCGCTTTCGAGCCAGACCGAGCGCATCACCTCGCGATAGACGCTGGTGACCTGCTCACGCTCGCGCAGATAGGCGATGGTCGCCTTCTTGTCAGCTGCAGCGACGCGAAATGCCACGCCCTGACAGGCGCCGCCACGATCGAGGCCGAGTACCAGTCCCGGTTTTTCCGGCGTGCCGCGATGGACCATCGAATAGATGCAGAGCGAGCGATGCTCTCCGATCAGGCGCGCCCGCTTCTGTTCAAGAAAGGTGAAGCCTGGCTTCCAGATCAGCGATCCGTAGCCGAACACCCAGAGGTCGCCCTCTGGAAAGTCCGATTCTGAAAGGGTTTTTGCGGCCATGGCGAGCTTACCTGATGGATCAGGCCTACCAGCCCGTCACCATCCGCGCAACCATATGGACTTCAAGGAGATTTGCGAGAATGGTGCAATCTTTCTATTGCCTGATTCCGGTGATCTAGCTCCTGCCATGCCGACATCTCTCATTGCACCTCGCCGCCGTCTTTGGCCCGTTTTCGTGATGCCTGTGCTCGTCCTCGTTGCCGCGGTGGCATGGACCGGGTTCTGGTTTTATGCAGCTTCACATGTCGACGAAAAATTCGATGAGTGGCGCACGCGCGAGGCGAAGTCCGGGCGCTCTTATGAATGTGCCAGCCGCTCTGTCGCGGGTTTTCCGTTCCGTATGGAGGTTCGCTGCGCAGATCCGGTGGTGACGTTGACCTCGCAAACCGCCGACCGGACCCAGCTCACCGCGCGCTTGAAAGACATCCTGGTGATTGCGCAGGTCTATGATCCGACAAAGATCATCGCCGAATTCACCGGCCCTGTTGCTGTCAGCGCGGGCAACGAAGCGCCGTCTTTCGTCGCGAACTGGGCCACGGGCCGCGCCAGCGCGTCGGGTCTGCCGACGCCGCAGCGCGTGTCGCTGGTGTTCGATGATCCAGCGGTCGATCGCATGAACGGAACGGCTCAGTCTCCGCTGCTGCGCGCAAAGCACCTCGAATTGCACACGCGCCTTCTTGAAGGCTCGCTGTCGAACAATCCGGTGGTGGAAACGGCGCTGCTGATCAATGCTGGAAGTCTGCAGGGCCTGCATCCTATTCTGGCCGAGCCATTCGATGCGGACATTCGTGCGTTGCTGCGCGGGCTGAAAGACTTTGCACCGAAGCCATGGCCTGAGCGCTTCCGCGAGATTCAGGCGGCTGGCGGCCGTCTCGACTTTACTCAATCGCGCGTGCAGCAGGGCGAAACCATTGCGGTTGCGGCGGGTTCCCTCGGCCTCACGCCAAATGGCTATCTCGACGGTGAACTGACCATGACAGTCGCGGGCCTTGAGCGCATCGTGTCGCAACTCGGCATCGACAAGCTTCTGATGGAGGGCGTGCCGCAATCGACGGTGGACCGCATCGCGCCCGGCGTGAGCGCGCAGGACGTCAATAAGGTGATCGGTGCGCTGGACCGGATGATTCCGGGGCTCGGCAATGTGGCGCGAAGGAATGCCAATGCGGGCGTGGTTGCGGGCATCAACATGCTCGGTCAGGCGTCGACGCTGGAAGGCAAGCCTGCGCGGGCGTTCCCGCTGAAATTCACCGAGGGCGTGATTTCCATCGGTCCGCTGCGGATCGCGCAGACCGCGCCGTTGTTCTGACGATTACTGGTCCGCAGGCTTAGGCAGATTTGCGTGCTTGCGGCCGAAGTCCGGATCGGCTGTTTCCTGACCGAGACTGACAATCCCGCGCCGGATCGCACGCGTCCGCGTGAAATGATCGAACAGCGCCTCGCCGTCGCCGCGCCGGATCGCGCGAGTGAGCTTGGACAGGTCTTCCTGAAATGCGCCAAGCATTTCCAGCACAGCATCCTTGTTGGCAAGGAACACATCGCGCCACATGGTCGGATCGGACGCCGCGATGCGCGTGAAGTCGCGGAAGCCGCCCGCCGAAAACTTCAGTACTTCCGCTTGCGTCACGTCTTCCAGTTCGTCGGCAGTGCCGACAATAGTGTAGGCGATCAGATGCGGCAGATGGCTGGTGACGGCAAGCACGAGGTCATGGTGATCGGCTGCCATGGTTTCGACATTGGCACCCATCGCGCGCCAGAAGACAGCGAGCTTCTCGACTGCGGCGGGATCTGCGTCCGGCGGCGGCGTCAGGATGCACCAGCGGTTGATAAACAGTTCGGCGAAGCCTGAATCGGGACCGGAATGTTCGGTGCCCGCCACCGGATGGGCCGGAATAAAATGGACAGTCTTCGGCAGATGCGCGGCCATGTCCCGCAGCACCATGCCTTTCACCGAGCCGACGTCGGAGATGATGGCGCCCGGCTTGAGATGGGGCGCGATGTCCTCCGCGACCGGCCCGCAGGCGCCGACCGGAATGGACAGGATGACGAGGTCCGCATTCTTCACGGCCTCGGCATTTGTGTCCACCACGCGATCGACGATGCCGAGTTCGCGCACGCGTTTTCGGGTCTCTGGCGAACGCGCGGTGGCGACGATCTCTCCGGCAAGTTCCTGCGCACGGGCTGCGCGCGCGATCGAGCCGCCGATCAGGCCAAAGCCGATCAGCGCGATGCGTTCGAACAGGGGAGCGCCGCTCACTTCTGCCCCATGAATTCACCAAGCGCCGCGACCACGAGGCGGTTGGCTTCCTCGGTGCCGACGGTCATGCGCAGCGCATGCGGCAGCTTGTAGTTCTTCAGCGCACGCAGGATCAGCCCGCGCTTGGTGAGGAATGCGTCGGCATCCTCGGCGGTCTTGCCTTTGGTTTGCGGGAAATGGATCAGGATGAAGTTCGCGACACTCGGCGTCACTTCGAGGCCGAGCTTGCCGATTTCCTCTGTCAGCCATGTGCGCCATGTATCATTGTGCGTGCGTGACTTGTTCTGATGTTCCGTGTCTTCCAGTGACGCGATAGCGGCATCCGACGCAGGCGTCGAGACATTGAACGGGCCGCGAATGCGATTCACTGCGTCAATGATGTTGGCAGGGCCGTACATCCAGCCGACGCGCAGTGCCGCGAGGCCGTGAATCTTCGAGAAGGTGCGGGTCATAACCGTGTTGTCGGTGGTGGCAACCATCTCGATCCCGGCTTCGTAGTCATTCTTCGAGACATACTCCGAGTAGGCCGCGTCGATCACCAGCAGCACATGCGACGGCAATCCGGCGCGCAGGCGCTTGACCTCGTCGAAAGGCACATAGGTGCCGGTCGGGTTGTTCGGGTTGGCAAGCCACACCATCTTGGTGCGCGGCGTCACCGCGCCGAGGATCGCATCCACGTCGGCGGTGTAGTTCTTCTCCGGTGCGATCACATTGATGGCGCCATTGCCCATGGTGGCGATTGGATAGACCAGAAAACCATGGGTGGTGTGGATCGCCTCGTCGCCGGGGCCGAGATAGGTGTGTGCGAGATAGTTCAGGAGTTCGTCCGAACCGGCGCCGCAGATGATGCGGTCCGGATCGAGCCCATAGGTGCGCCCGATGGTTTCGCGCAGCCCGCGCGAAGTGCCTTCCGGATAATCCTCCAGATGATCGGCCGCGGCCTTGTAAGCAGCGATGGCCTTCGGCGATGGCCCGAGAGGGGTCTCATTCGCGGACAGTTTGAACACGCGGCCAGTCAACCCTGCGCCGCTTTTGCCCGGCGTATAGGGTGCGATATCGAGAATGCCGGGCTTCGGCACAGGACGGGACATCAACTTAACTCCGAAAAAGAAGACTATTTGGACGTGGTCGCAGGGGGCACCGTATAGCGCGTCGCATGGCTCCCGACGAGAGCTGATGAACGCACAGATGCCCCCGCCGCCACCAGCGCATCGGTGATTTTCTTCAGCCCATCCGGGCCCGGAACCGAGATCAACAAAGCTGCTCCATCGGACGCTGTATCGGGAACGGCGATAATCTCGGAAAATGGTGACAGTGCGCGCGCCACATCCGCGCTCCAGCCGGACACGCGCACGCTCCACATCTCGACTTCGGTGACCATCGCGTCCGCCGCGACTCGCGACACCACGAACATCGGCAATGCGGCGGGATGATCGGCACGCTCCACGAACGGCAGACGGGCGATGATCTTCGGTGCGGCTGCAGGCTCCAGCGCCAGCCACCAAGGCGAGCGGCTGCTCACCGCCGAGATCAGCGCGAGATCGCCCTTCGACTTTGCCACCGACTCAACCGCAGCCTCCGCATTGAAGTGCGGAATGAATGGAACGGTAAATCCGAAATGAAAACGCGCCGAGTCGCGCATCGCGGATTCGCCAACAGACAAATCTGCATGCACGGAGAACGGTGCCTGCACGAAAGTGAACGTCGAGATGATGACGCGCCAGATGCTCTCGACAGTGTCGAGCGGAAGGATGCCGCGATGACGCTGCACCAGGCGGCGCATCATGTCGGCCTCGCGGGCGGGCCGGAAGGCGGAGCCGACTTCCTGTGTCTTCTTCACCGAAATCAGGCGGTCGATGATGTCGCCGCGCTTCATCAGCAGCTCATGCACCTGCTCATCGATGGAATCGATTTCGCGGCGCAGGTCCTGCAGGGATGGCGGTTGCTGGGTCATCGGTTCAACTTGGGTTCGAACGCGGCTTGCGGCGCAAGGCCCTCTGGAATTCATCGAAATCGGGGTGTGACGGGCGCATTGATAGGCAGGAGAGCGCCTGAAAGCAAAGAAAACATTGGCGATTCCGGCCTTCACCTGGAGCAGGGAGGGTTTGCGTTTTCGCGCTGCATCTTGACGAAAAGGCCGTTCGTGACTAGTAACCTAGTCATTCCGTGGTCATTTGAGCCGGCCGGCTTGCAGCCACGTTAAACAACTCGCTAAACAGGCCGGGGATGTAAGTGATCCCGGCCGAACCTCGTTTCAGGCCGGGTTTTTTGTGCCTGATTTCCGACGTTGGTCTTCGAGACCTGCTGAGGAGGCCAGAAACAAGATGGTTAATGTCAAACCGTTGAAGGGTGACACGGCACCCACCGAGCGCGCGCACGAGGCGGATCATCCCTCGTCGCTGGTCGCGCAGTTTGGTGCCGACAAGCCGCTGCATCTCGACTGTGGCATCGATCTTTCGCCGTTCCAGATCGCCTATCAGGCTTACGGCCATCTCAACGGCGATCGCTCCAACGCTATCCTGATCTGCCATGCACTGACCGGCGATCAGCATGTCGCGAACGTGCATCCGGTCACCGGCAAGCCAGGGTGGTGGCAGACGCTGGTCGGCCCCGGTAAGCCGATCGATACCGATCGCTACTATGTGATCTGCTCGAATGTGGTTGGTGGCTGCATGGGTTCGACCGGACCGTCATCGACCAATCCCGCGACCGGAAACCTGTGGGGACTGGATTTCCCGGTCATCACGATTCCCGACATGGTGCGGGCGCAAGCGATGCTGCTTGATCATCTCGGTATTGAGAAATTGTTCGCCGTTGTCGGCGGATCGATGGGCGGCATGCAGGTGTTGCAATGGACCACGGCCTATCCGGAGCGCGTGTTCTCGGCGTTGGCGGTGGCGTGCAGCACACGGCACTCGGCGCAGAACATCGCCTTTCATGAGCTCGGCCGCCAGGCCGTGATGGCCGATCCCAACTGGCGCGGCGGACGCTATTTCGAGGATGGCACGCATCCGCATCGCGGTCTCGGTGTCGCGCGCATGGCCGCTCACATAACTTACCTCTCTGACGCTGCGCTTCATCGTAAGTTCGGCCGCCGCTTGCAGGATCGTGAACTCCCGACATTTTCGTTCGATGCCGACTTCGAAGTGGAAAGTTATCTGCGCCATCAGGGCTCGTCCTTCGTTGAGCGCTTCGACGCCAACAGTTATCTCTACCTGACCCGGGCGATGGATTATTTCGACATTGCTGCCGATCATAACGGTGTGCTGGCGGAAGCCTGGCGCGGCACGCGCACGCGCTTCTGCGTGGTATCGTTCACCAGCGACTGGCTGTTTCCCACCTCGGAATCTCGCGCCATCGTGCATGCGCTCAATGCGGGCAGTGCGCGGGTCTCGTTCGCGGAAATTGAAACCGACAGAGGGCACGACGCCTTCCTGCTCGATGTGCCGGAGTTCATCGGCATCTCCCGCGCATTCCTTGAATCGGCAGCGTCGGCTCACGGCCTGAATTCAGCGAGCAGCTAGCATGACAGTTCAGGATCAGGCGTTCCGGCCGACCGCAGTTCTTCCCGTCACCGAAAACGGCTATCGCGCCGATCACCTGCTGGTTGCGCAGATGGTCGAGCCCGGCTCGAAAGTGCTCGACGTCGGCTGCGGCGAGGGCGACTTGCTGCGTCTTCTGGAAACGCGCGGTGTCGACGGGCGTGGCATCGAGTTGTCGCGCGAAGGCGTCAACCGCTGCGTCGCCAAGGGACTGGCCGTGGTGCAGGGCGACGCCGACACGGATCTGGTCAATTATCCGGACGACTCGTTCGACTACGTGATCCTGTCGCAAACCCTGCAGGCGACCCGGCAGCCGCGCGTGGTGCTGGAAAACCTGCTGCGTATCGGGCGCAGCGCGATTGTGTCGTTTCCGAATTTCGGCCACTGGAAAATGCGGCTCCAGTTGCTTGTAAAGGGCCAGATGCCGCGCACCGACAACCTTCCGGCGACGTGGTACGACACGCCGAACATCCATTTCTGCACCATCAAGGACTTCGTGCAGCTGTGTGATGAGATCAACGTCAAGATGGAGCGTGCTGTGGCGCTCGATCTTTACGGCCGGCCATTGCGGCTGAATGCGCCGTGGTGGTTCTGGAACATGTTCGGCGAGCAGGGCGTCTTCCTGCTCACGCGCCGGGGTTAACATCTACGGCTCGAATGCGGCCGTGTATGTTCGTATTCCCGCCATCAAATGATCCCGCAATCGCCGCGAAATGACTCAGGCGTTGCCTTATCGAGTCTTGTTCTCGTCACACCAGCCCGGTTTGTGCGCTGCGGCATGTCGTTCGCGTGCGAACGATGGGCACAGGGGGTGTCACGAGGGACTTATTAGATGACTGTATCGCGTAAAATTCGTCTGCCGCTTCGAGGCGCCGCGCTGGCGCTGTGTTCAGTGGCAATCGTCGCACTGGCGACCCCGGCTTCGGCAAGGCCGCAGCACGGCGCAAGTCACCACCATCACGTTCACCATTCCAAGTATCACGCCAAGAAGCACTATGGTCATCGCACTCGCCATTATGCACGGCGCGGCCGTCACGCCGCAGCGGCTGCTGTCGAAGCATCAACATCGCAGGGCTTTGGCGGCTTCGGCGGATCAAGCCTCGTCGCGGAAGCGCGCCGTTATATCGGCAGCGGCAACCCGACCAGCCGCGCCCGCCTCTGGTGCGCGCGTTTCATGAACATGGTTCTCGAGCGGTCAGGCCATAAGGGCACCGGCTCGGACATGGCGCGCTCGTTCGCGAATTACGGCCAGCGCATTTCCGGTCCTCAGGTGGGCGCCATTGCGGTGATGTCGCGCGGCCGCCGCGGCGGCCATGTCGGCATCGTCAGCGGCATCGATGCCAAGGGCAATCCGATCGTGATCTCCGGCAATCACGGCCACCGTGTCGCCGAGGCGACTTATTCGCGCGGCCGGGTTTACGCCTACGTCATGCCGTCGAGCTGATACGCCGCACGAAGCGTCATCCTGAGGTGCGAGCCAGCTTTGGCAAGCCTCGAAGGATGACAGCTAGATGCCGTCGCCCTTCGAGGCGCGCAAGAGCGCGCACCTCAGGGTGAGGGCGCTGTGATGGCATCGCCGGTGGCAATATCGCCGCCGGCGATGACTTCGGCATAGACGCCGCAATCGGCGTGGTCGTACATCTGCATCAGCGCCTGCGGGATGTTCATGTCGCGCTCCGCCGTGACCGGATCGACATTGACGGCGGCACAGCGGACGATCCTCTTGATGACCTTGAGCCGTGCGGTCCCGATGGTTAGTTCCTGCCCCATGAGGTCGAATTCGTGCCATGCGGGCCAGCCGCTGACATAGAGATTGGCGCGAAAGCGCAGCGGATGGACCGGCTGCCCGACGATGGTTTCAATCTCCGCCACGCTGGCCAGATTGATGATCGACACCACCTTGGCGGCGACGTCTGAAAAGCTATGGCCGGGCGCGGCGAGGATTTTTGGCGGCCCCCGCAGTTCGCTGACGAAGTTGTCAGCGAAAAATTGCTCGATCGCGACACGGCCGCTTTCTGTTTCCAGATCGCCTCGCACGGCCTCCGCATTGTTGTGGCGGATGGTCAGCACATTGCCGGTATCGTCGAACCGGGTTTGGAGCGCGGCGAGACGCTCGTTCCGCATCAGCATCAGGAACCGGATTTTCGGAAGATATTTCGGGTCGGCGGGATCGAAACCGGTCGGGCCGTTCTCGATGGCATAGCGCCGGTCGGCCGGGAGCGTCTGGCCGACGCGGAGGGACGCCGTCTCAAGTGCCTCGGGCGAAAGGCCTTTGACAGGATAGCGATAGATGCTCTGGAGGGTGGCGGGGGCATGATCTGGCATCCCCTAGCCCTAAGCGAATTCGCGGCTTCCCGCTACTTTTGCCGAATTTTCGGAGCTGCCTCTTTCGCAGGCGCACCCTAGTTCCCACATGAGGTTCAAGCCGGTGCAACGCCGGTCCCCGCCACGGGTTGAGGAACGTCAATGCCGGCGGCGGAACCCCATTGAAGATGCTAACATCCGTGCCTTCGGGGCGGACAGGTAGCAGGCTGAGGGAAACCCGAATGAATATTGAAAAATATACCGACCGCGTGAAGGGATTCATCCAGTCGGCACAGACTCTGGCCATGCGTGAAGGCCACCAGCAATTCACGCCCCTGCACGTTCTCAAAGTGCTTCTCGACGACAGCGAAGGTTTGGCCGGCGGTCTGATAGACCGGTCTGGCGGCAATTCGCGCGCGATCCTGAAGGCGACCGAGGATACGCTCAACAAAATGCCGAAGGTCTCGGGCGCGGGAGCAGGGCAGGTCTATCTGGCCCCGGCGACGGCGCGTGCCTTCGACGCGGCCGAGCAGGCCGCCGAGAAGGCCGGCGACAGTTTCGTCACCGTGGAACGGCTCCTGCAGGCGCTCGCCGCCGACAAGGACAGCGACGCGGGCGCATTGCTCGCCAAGGGCGGCGTGACGCCGCAAAACCTCAATGCGGCGATCAATGCTTTGCGCAAAGGACGTACCGCTGACAGTTCGTCGGCTGAAAACGCATATGACGCCTTGAAGAAATACGCCCGCGACCTGACCGAGGCCGCGCATGACGGCAAGCTTGACCCTGTCATCGGGCGCGACGAGGAAATTCGCCGCACCATTCAGGTTCTGTCCCGCCGCACCAAGAATAACCCGGTGCTGATCGGTGAGCCTGGCGTCGGCAAAACGGCCATCGTCGAAGGCCTCGCGCTGCGCATCATCAACGGTGACGTGCCGGAAGGTCTCAAGGACAAAAAGGTGCTGTCGCTCGACATGGGCGCGCTGATCGCAGGCGCGAAGTATCGCGGCGAGTTTGAGGAACGCCTGAAGGCAGTTCTGTCCGAGGTCACCAGTTCCGATGGCCAGATCATCCTGTTCATCGACGAGATGCACACGCTGGTCGGCGCGGGCAAGGCCGATGGCGCGATGGATGCGTCCAACCTGCTCAAGCCCGCGCTGGCGCGTGGCGAGTTGCACTGTATCGGGGCGACCACGCTCGACGAGTACCGCAAGCATGTCGAAAAAGATGCCGCGCTCGCCCGGCGTTTCCAGCCGGTGTTCGTCTCCGAGCCTACCGTCGAGGACGCTGTCTCGATCTTGCGCGGCCTGAAGGAAAAATATGAGCTGCATCACGGTGTCCGCATCACGGATTCCGCGATCGTCTCTGCGGCGACCCTGTCGAACCGCTATATCACCGACCGATTCCTCCCCGACAAGGCGATCGACCTGATCGACGAAGCCGCGGCACGGCTGAAGATGCAGATCGATTCCAAGCCGGAAGAGCTCGACAACATCGACCGCGAGATCGTGCGGCTGAAGATCGAGCAGGAGGCGCTGAAGAAGGAAACCGATTCCGCGTCGAAGGATCGCTTGCAGCGGCTGGAGAAGGAACTCGTCGAGCTTGAGGAAAAGGGCGCGGCGCTGACTGCGAAGTGGCAGTCGGAGCGTGACAAGCTGTCCAATGCCCAGAAGGTCAAGAGCGAACTGGAGCAGGCGCGTCAGGAACTCGCCGATGCGCAGCGGCGCGGCGAATTCCAGAAGGCGGGCGAACTGGCTTATGGACGGATTCCCGATCTCGAGAAGCGGCTGAAGGCGCTGGAAGAAAGCGAGAAGGCCGGCAACCTCGTGCTTGAGGAAGCGGTCACCGCCAGCCATGTCGCGCAGGTCGTGTCGCGCTGGACCGGTATTCCGGTGGACAAGATGCTGGAGGGCGAGCGCGAGAAGCTGCTCAAGATGGAGCTGCAACTCGCGGAGCGTGTGATCGGTCAGGCGGAAGCTGTTGGCGCGGTGTCGACGGCAGTACGGCGTTCGCGCGCCGGGTTACAGGACCCGAACCGTCCGATCGGCTCGTTCATGTTCCTCGGCCCGACCGGCGTCGGCAAGACCGAACTGACCAAGGCGCTCGCCGAATATCTGTTCGACGACGAAACCGCGATGGTGCGCCTCGACATGTCCGAATACATGGAGAAGCACTCGGTCGCGCGGCTGATCGGCGCGCCTCCGGGCTATGTCGGTTATGACGAAGGCGGGGCGCTCACCGAAGCGGTACGGCGTCGGCCGTATCAGGTGGTGTTGTTCGATGAAGTCGAAAAGGCTCATCCCGATGTGTTCAACGTGCTGCTGCAGGTGCTCGACGATGGCCGCCTGACCGATGGTCAGGGCCGAACCGTGGACTTCCGCAACACGCTGATCATCATGACATCGAACCTCGGTTCCGAATTCCTGGTCAGTCAGGCCGAGGGAGAGGACACGTCAGCGGTGCGCGAGCAGGTGATGGCAATCGTGCGTGCGAGCTTCCGTCCGGAGTTCCTCAATCGCGTGGATGAGATCATTCTCTTCCATCGGCTGCAGCGTGCCGAGATGGGGCGCATTGTCGATATCCAGATGCGGCGGCTGCTCAAGCTACTGGCAGATCGCAAGATCACGCTCACGCTCGACGACAAGGCGCGCGAGTGGCTGGCCGCGAAGGGTTGGGACCCGGCTTATGGTGCGCGTCCTCTGAAGCGGGCAATCCAGCGCGCTGTGCAGGACCCACTGGCGGAAATGATCCTGTCCGGTCGCATCCATGACGGCGAAAACGTCGCGGTATCGGCGAAGGACGAAGGGCTGACCTTCAATGGTCAGCTCGCCCGGATCGATACCGAAGCGCCGCCGGTGCCCAAGAGCAAGCTGAACTAACAGGCGTGAACTGAACCAAAATGAAAGAGCCGGGCTACATGTGCCCGGCTCTTTACTTTGAGACCCGTCTCTGCGCCGCTTATTTCTTCTTCAGTGCATAGATCGCGTTCTCGATGTCTGACGACACATAGATCGTTCCCGATGATCCGACGCCGACACCGGTGGGAATGTTCGTCGGCAATGTTCCTGCTGCGCCTGCAAGACCGATCGGCAGGTTGCCTGCGATTTCCGTGACTGCGCCGTTCTGCGGGTCGATCGAGATCACCCGCCTGACGCCGACCTCAGCGACGATCAGCTTGCCATCGGGGGCGAGCGCGATTCCTTCCGGACCTTTCAGATCCTTGGCAACGACGGTTTTGGCGCCGCTTGCGAGATCTATCTTCGACACCAGCCCTGCAAAGGCTTCGGTGACGTAAGCGGTGCTGTCATTCGCCGCGACAAGGCCGATGGGACCGGCAAGATCGGCCGCCACCGTCTTGCGGTCCTTGCCGTGCTCGCCGTTGACGCGAAGCAGCGATTTGGTGCCGAGTTCATTCACCAGAATGCTGCCGTCGCCGAGGCGCACCGCGTCGTGCGGGGCCTTGAAGCCGTGCAGCATCTCAACGGTCTTGCCGCTCTTGCGGTCGATCAGTTGCACTGTGCCGGTGAACCAGCTCGACAGCACAACGAAATCGCCCTTCGCTGTCGCGCTCATGGGATATTCCAGCGTCACGCCGTCGGCGTGCATGCGTGCCGGTTCGCTCACTTTGCCGGTCGCGCCGTCAACGGTGCGATAGGCAAAGACATCTGCTACATAGAGCGTGTCCTTATCCCCGTCGCTGACCACGCCGATGCCGCCGGGCAGCGAAAGCTGGCCGATGATGACCTGCTTGGTCGCGCCGGTTTCGGGATCGACTTCCTGAATACCGTTATCGGCCATGTTGGACACGAAAATGCGGTCATTGCTGTCGATGGCGAGATTGTCGAGTGCGGGCTTGAGCTGGGCCACGACTTTCTTGGCGCCGGTCTTCGGATCCACCTTCACGAGCTGACCGAGTGCGGTGTCCACCACCCAGAGATTACCCTTGGAATCGAAGTTCACGGCGGCAGGCACCTTGAATCCATCGGCGACGACGGCAAGATCACCCTTGTCGACATCGACCTTCACGACCTGTCCCTTGAACCAGAGCGGTCCATACAGCAGGCCGTCGGGGCCGAATTCGAATCCGTTCAGGCCGCCCATCTTTTCCATGATCTTGCGCGGTGGCTTCACGCCTTCGATGTCGATTTCATAGAGCGCATCGCCGAGGAAAACCTGCGTGGCGTAGAGCCGGCCGTCCTTGCGGAAGGCGAGTGAGTTGATGCCCGGCAATCCCGAAGCGAGTTTTTTGATGGGGCCGTCGCCTTTGCGGGCATAAAGATCGCCAGTGAGAAAGCCGGTCCATGCCATGGTGCCGTCGGGCGCGAAGGCGATGTCGTCGGCCATGCCGCCATCTGCGGTGGAAATCGCGATTTTCGCGGCGCCGGCCGCGCGGTCCACTTCGTAAAGCGCTGCGCCTGCGACGCTGCCCGCGAACAGGCGGCCGCTCTTGTCGATGCCAAGTCCATGCACGCCATGGAAAGCCGAGCCCGGCACCAGCTTCGTCGTCTCATAGATTTGAGCGAAAGCAGCAGTGGTAGCACCGAGCGCGAGTGTGGCTGCCAGCGTGGCGCATGCGACGAAGCGATGTTTCATGATTCGAGCCTCCCGGCAGATTGATCTTGTGCGGGAAGTATTTGTCCGGGACCTTTGCTTGGCAAACAAAACCGACATTGCAGCGCACGCACGACTGCGCTCGCGCGTTTTAAACGGCCTCAATGATTGTCTTGAATTTTAGCGGTCTGCGGCCTGCGCCGTCTTCTGGCCCTTGCCTGCCTGCGGCTGCGGACGATTGCCACCAGGGCGGCTGTTGATCATGGCATCGAGCCGGTCGCGCTCGGTTTCGAAGTTCGCCAGCATCGGCCCTTCAAGCGAACGTCCACGTGGCAGCTTGATGCGCATCGGATCGACAAAGCGGCCGTTGACCAGGATTTCGTAGTGAACGTGCGCGCCGGTGGAAAGGCCGGTCGATCCGACGAAGCCGATCACCTGACCCTGGCGCACCCGCTTGCCGGGCTCCATGCCCTTGGCGAAGGCGGTCATGTGGCCGTAGGCGGTTTCGTATCCGTTGGGATGCTTGACGCGGATATATTTGCCGTAGCCGCCTTCCCAGCCGGCCTTTTCGATCACGCCATTGCCGGATGCGAAAATCGGTGTGCCGTAAGGCGCGGCCCAGTCCACACCGGTGTGCATCTTGGTGTAGCCGAGGATCGGGTGGCGGCGTCCGCCGAAGCCCGAGCGCATGATCGCGTTGGTAACGGGTTTGCGGACCAGGAATTTCTTCGCGCTCTTGCCGGTCTCGTCATAGTAGTCGACGACCGAATCGTCCGGTGCCTGGAAGCGATAATATTTCTTGGTTTCGCCGCCGACTGTGAGGGAGGCGTAGAGCACATCGTTTTTCTCGACGGTGCCAGTGGTTTCGTCGTCGCCCGCGAAGAACACTTCGAACGAATCGCCTGCCTGAACCTTGCGCTGGAAGTCGACGTCGTAGGAGTAGATTCGAATCATGTCTTCGATGACGGACGCTGGAACCTTGTTGCGCAGCGCTGTCTCGTAGATGCTCTGATAGAGCCGGACGCCGGTGCCGTCATCATCGTCGTCGTCATCGTCGCGATTGTTTGCGGCGGTTTCGGTTACGCTGTTGAAGCTCGCCGGATCGACAGCGACGTATTTGCCGAGATCCGAAAGTGCGGCAACCGCTTCGATCGTCGTTTCGTTGGCGACAATGACGCGAACCGGTTGCTGGCGTTGAAGGCCCGGTCCTGTGCCGGCCATCATGATGCGCAGCTTCTGGCCCTCTTTCAGTCCACCGTCGCGGCCGCGCGCGCCAAGATTGTTGGCAATCGCCAGCGCTTCGCCCGGCGTCGCGCCCATGTCGCGCAGGATCGACTGAACGGTGTCGCCTTTCTTGACGATATGAATTTTTTCGCTCGAGGGATTGCCGCCGGTGATCTGTTCTTTGGTTTTCGGCAGCAGGGTGACGTTCTCCGGCACCACGCGGGCCTCGAAGCCGGCATAGGGGTCGGGCGTGCCCTCCGTGGCGTAGGCCATTCGGAGATCGGACGGCGTGTTCGACGCGTATTTGACGGCGGCGTTGCCGCGCCAGCTCGAAGCGTCGCGCACCCGCAGCAGCACCTCGTCTATCGCGATGCTGGCGGCGATCTTGGCGCGCGGCAGCACCGACGCAAGGTCGCGCGTCACGAACGAGACTTCGGCGTCCGGTTCGGCGGCATTGGGATTTTGCGAGTCGTCGCCTTCCGCGGGAGCAGCAGTGCCAACATCGGTCAACATGCGCTGGGCGTTGAAGGCGGGGACCTTGGCGGAGAGATCGCTGGTGGCCAGCGACAGATTGCCTGCAATCCGTATGAAGGGGCGGACCCGCATGACATCGCGTCCGCCGGCGCGCACGGCCGTGGAGACCCGGATGACCTGACGAGCGGCAGCCGATTCGCTCGGCGGCGGCAGACGGTCGCTTTTTCGGGCAGCAGCTTTGTCATTAGCACCGAATGCGCCGCGCAATGCGCCTTCGACTCGTTCCGGCACCTTGGCGAATGTCATTTCGCCGTCGAGGGACGCGAAAACAGCGCCTCCGATCAAAGCCGCGCCGCACAGACCGGTGAGAATCGTGCCGCTGAACCACTGGACCGAGACGCGCCGGCGATCGATCACCGCAGCTTCCGAACCGTCGACGGAAAGCGGGGGTTCGTGACCGAGATCAATGATCCCGGCACGCCCGTAATGTCCCCCGCGTGACGTCCCGTGGCTCAAAACTGCCGTCCCCCAAGTCTGCTCGTCGTCGTCGTTTGATCTAGTCTTAGTCGGTCAGGTCTCAGCACTCAACGAACTGCCACCTTACGGTCTGCCAGTGTGCTGTGATCCGGCTCTGGGTGCCCGGAGAGCTGAGAGCCGCTAGCGCCTGGTTGTCTTTCAGTCACCGATCTCTGCAGTAAGCCAACATACGCTGCTTTCCGCCAAACACCGGTTCCGTGCAACTCTTGCTGTTACGATCCCTAAATTCTGACGGCGAACCCCAAGCCGTCGCCGAATCCCGCGCCGGGTCCGGAAAACTATACTTGTATTCGTCCGGTCGCGGCATATTTCCTGTGCAGGACGTCGCAGGAATGTGGCTCAAGTACGGCGCGAAGCCCTGATAAATAAGCACTTCTTGGCGGTTTAAATTTTTTGGGTGCGTTGCGACGATTTTTTGACATTGGCGTTGACAAGCTCTGAGGCCAGGGCCTATAACCCGACCACTGAGCGCGGCGGCGCCGGGGCCCACGGGTCCAGGCAAGCTTCCGCGTCGGGTCAGCTTCTCTCCACAGCGAGTGAACAAACAGCCGATAGTTGTCGGTTGTCATTCGGCGTCGGATAGATAGCGGGTCTCTTTAAGTAGAGACGTCAAAGATTTTCGCCCGGCTATGGGCGGGTGAAACCCTCGGGTTTCGGGCTGTTTGACAAGTAAAGATGAAGAAAGAGAAACGTGGACGGCGGAGTCCTTGCGGGTCTCGATAGCGGGAAAGCTTCGGCTTTCGTGCATTGAGACCGGACGAAAGACTTCGGCGGTACACGTTTCAAAGGTTACACCATCGTTGTCAGCGATGTGAATCGCAGACAGCAAGTTGGCTTCGGCTAACAATGGTGGGACCTCGTCAAACGTTGTGATCAGCCGGTTTAAAGTTTCAAGTCCAACTTGAGAGTTTGATCCTGGCTCAGAGCGAACGCTGGCGGCAGGCTTAACACATGCAAGTCGAACGGGCGTAGCAATACGTCAGT
>JAFKER010000015.1 GCA_017308595.1 Afipia sp. | reverse complement strand
GCTGTGCCAATGCGAGCTATGTGGCCTATGGCCTGATCGCGCGCGAAATCGAACGCGTCGATTCCGGTTATCGTTCCATGAACAGCGTGCAGTCGTCGCTGGTGATGTATCCGATCTATGCCTACGGTGACGAGACCCAGCGCAAGACATATCTGCCGAAACTCGCCACCGGCGAATGGGTCGGCTGCTTCGGCCTGACCGAACCCGATGCCGGCTCAGATCCGGACGGCATGAAGACCCGCGCCGAGAAGGTGGCCGATGGCTATCGCCTGACCGGCTCGAAGATGTGGATTTCCAACGCGCCGATCGCCGATGTGTTCGTGGTTTGGGCGAAATCCGCCGCCCACGACAACAAGGTTCGCGGCTTCATCCTCGAGAAGGGGATGAAGGGCCTGTCCGCGCCGAAGGTCGGCGGCAAGCTGTCGTTGCGCGCCTCGATCACCGGCGAAATCGTGATGGACGGCGTTGTCGTGCCGGAGAGCGCATTGCTCCCCAACGTATCCGGCCTGGCCGGTCCGTTCGGTTGCCTCAACCGCGCGCGTTACGGGATTTCATGGGGTGCGATGGGTGCGGCAGAAGACTGCTTCCACCGTGCGCGCCAGTACACGCTGGACCGCAAGCAGTTCGGCCGTCCGCTGGCGGCGACGCAGTTGGTGCAGAAGAAACTCGCCGACATGGAAACCGAGATCACCCTCGGCTTGCAGGGCTCGCTGCGCGTCGGCCGCCTGATGGACGACGGGCGGATGGCGCCCGAGATGATCTCGATCATGAAGCGCAACAACTGCGGCAAGGCGCTTGATATTGCCCACATGCACGGCGGCAACGGCATCTCATCAGAATATCACGTGATGCGCCACGCGCAGAACCTTGAGACCGTGAACACCTATGAGGGCACCCACGATATCCACGCCCTCATCCTCGGCCGCGCCATCACAGGCATTCAGGCGTTCTCGTAAGACGCTGGAATGCATGGGGTGTCAGCTTGAGCGTTAACGACGATATTCCGTTCAACCGGAATTTTACACTCGCGCCCGGCGTCGTGGACGAAGTGGTCCCCGGCGTCAGGCGGGTGTTATGCAACAATCCAAGCCCGTTCACATTCACGGGCACGGTGAGCTATATCGTCGGTAAGGGAAATGTCGCGATCATCGATCCGGGTCCGATCGATGAAGCGCATACGCAGGCGCTGCTCGACGCAGTGCGCGGCGAGACCGTCACCCATATTCTTGTCACCCATACTCACAAGGATCACTCGCCGGGTGTTGCAGCCCTGAAGGCGGCCACCGGCGCGACGGTCTATGCGGAAGGGCCGCATCGTGCGTCGCGTCCGGCTTATGCCAGCGAAACTCGCGCCACCGAGTCCGGCGGTGATTGGAATTTCCGGCCCGATGTCACGTTGAAGGACGGCGACGTGGTGGAAGGGAATGGCTGGCTGCTTGACGTTATCGCAACGCCCGGACATACGGCTAACCATATTGCTTTCGCGTGGCCGGAGCGGAATCTCAGCTTCGTCGGCGATCATGTGATGGGCTGGTCGACGTCGATCGTAGCGCCACCGGATGGATCGATGGTCGACTACATGGCTTCTCTCGAACGGCTCGCCAGCCGGAAGGAGCAGCTTTACTTCTCGGGACATGGCCCCGATATCCCGGACGCCGTACGTTTTGTGAAGTTTCTCATTCGTCACCGCAAGGCGCGTGAGGCGTCGATCCTGCATCGGCTGGCCAAAGGTGAAGCCGACATTCCGACCATCGTGCGGGCAAGCTATATCGGCATCGACCCGCGGCTGGCGGGAGCTGCCGGTTACTCTGTGCTGGCGCATCTGGAAGATCTTGTCGCGCGCAACATTGTTGCTACCGACGGCGATCCCACCATCAGCGGCAGTTACCGCTTGGTCGCGCCTTTGGCCTGAGGCTTTGCCGGGGTAATCAGCTTCTTCACCGGTTGCGCGTTGTCCACCGCATCATTGAGTTCTTCCGCGAACTTGGTGATGCGTGCCGCGTTGGAGCCGAGATCGTGCTCGAAATAGCGTGAGGATGACCGCATGTCGACGCGGCTGCTGTCGCCATCCGGTGCGATCCGGATTGCGATATCTTCGCGGAATCCCATCACCGGTGTGCGGGCCACGGCTTCAATGCGGCCGATGCGCTGGGGCGGCAATGGCGGGCGCTCGTCGATCACCAGCCACTTGTGCCGGTTCACCAGACGCTGAGCCATTTCATAGGCCTTCTGCACCGGGACATCGATGCTGATCGGCTCGACATCGGGATAGGCGGCTCGCTGTTGTTCGGCAGAGTACAGGCCTGCATAGACGGCTGGGTTGGCGCCGTCCCCGGCGCGAAGCCGTGCCAATGCCTCGAAACGCGGCGGGTCGATCGGGTCGGTGGTGATGTCGTGAATAGCCGGCAGGCTGCGATACTGAAACGCGAGATAGGCGGGGTAGGCGAGAATGGCGGCGTCAATCAGGAATGCCAGAAGGATGCGGCTCATGCCGCGCGAGCCATTTTGCCAGATGGCGGCAAAGGCTGCGAGGCCGACCAGGATCGAAAGGCCCGCCAGTGCCAGCGCACCGAAGAAGGTCGTCAACGCCGGTTTGAAATCGAGAACGCCGAACCGGACGATCACAACCGCAACGATCGATGAGATCAGTGAAAACACCGCAAGACGCCGGGACCACGACGCAAGCGCGGAGATCGGCTCCATCTGGTAAGCGGCGGCAATACGGCGGGCCATGCCTCGAATCCGTGTCTGCGTGGTCTGAAAGGGTGCGCGGGTGACCTAGCGCACTTTAAGGGGTGCTGGGAAGCGCGTTTGGGAACCGGAGAAAAAGAATGCCCGGCACGAGACCGGGCATTCTGTCGATCAAGGCAAAGCGCCTCAGGCGGCTGCAGTCGGGAACTTGTAGTCCTTGAACTGGTCGCGGAGCGCGGTCTTCAGGATCTTGCCGGTGGCGGTGTGCGGAATGGCGTCCACAAACTGGACGTCATCCGGCATCCACCACTTGGCGATCTTGCCGTCCATGTACTGCAGGATTTCGTCGCGGTTGGCCTTCTGCTCGGGCTTGAGTTGCACGATCAGCAGCGGCCGCTCGTCCCACTTCGGATGATGGACGCCGATAACCGCAGCTTCCAGCACCTTCGGATGGCCGACAGCGAGGTTTTCGAGGTCGATGGACGAGATCCATTCGCCGCCCGACTTGATCACGTCCTTCGAGCGATCGGTGATCCGCATGTAGGCGTCGGCATCGATGGTGGCGACGTCGCCGGTATCAAAGAAGCCCTTGTCGTCGAGAATGTTGGTCTCAACACGATAATAGGCCTTCGAGACGGCTGGACCGCTGACCTTGAGGCGGCCGAAGGTCTTGCCATCCCATGGCAGTTCCTTGCCGTTGTCGTCGGTGATCTTCATCTGCACGCCGAACGGCGGATAACCTTGGGTCTGCAGGATATCGAGCCGGGCTTCGCCGGTGAGGTTTGCGAAGGGTGGCTTGAGCGCGCCGACGGTGCCGATCGGGCTCATCTCGGTCATTCCCCAGGCGTGGCGTACTTCGCAGCCCATATCGACGAACGACTTGATCATGGAGCGCGGCATGGCCGAGCCGCCGCAGATCACGACCTTGAGGTCGGGCAGGGCCTTCTTCTCGGCGGCCATGTGCTGCAGCAGCATCAGCCACACGGTCGGCACGCCCGCGGTATAGGTCACCTTTTCAGTGGAGAGCAGTTCGTAGACCGACGCACCGTCGAGCTTGGCGCCCGGCATGACCAGTTTGGTGCCCATGGTCGGTGCCGAGAATGCGATGCCCCAGCTATTCGCGTGGAACAGCGGGACGACCGGAAGCATTGTATCGCTGGCACGGGTGCCAAGCGCGTCGGTGTTGTTGGCCATTAGTGCGTGGAGCACGTTCGAACGATGGGAGTAGAGGACGCCCTTCGGATCACCGGTCGTGCCGGATGTGTAGCACATCGCAGCGGCGGTGTTCTCGTCGAACTCCTTCCACTCGAAATTGCCGTCGACTTCCGCGATCCAGTCTTCGTAAGCGATCGCGTTCTTCAGCGTGGTCTGCGGCATGTGCGCTTTGTCTGTGAATACGACGTAGCGTTCGACCGACGGCATCTTGTCCGCGATCTTTTCCAGCAGCGGCACGAAGGTCAGGTCCGTCATCATGATGCGATCTTGCGCATGATTGACGATCCAGACGATCTGGTCGGGGAACAGGCGCGGATTGACGGTGTGGCAGATGGCGCCGATGCCCATGATGCCGTACCATGCTTCAAGATGACGCCAGGTGTTCCAGGCGATGGTCGCGACACGGTCACCGAGCTTGATGCCATGACGGTCGAGCTGCTGCCCGACCTTCAGCGCGCGGGCGCGGATATTGGCGTAGTTGGTGCGGTGGATCGGCCCCTCGACCGATCGCGTCACGACTTCCTGGTTGCCGTGAATGGCTGCCGCATGATCGATGATCCGATGACACAACAAGGGCCAATTTTGCATCAATCCAAGCATCCGTATCTCCTCCTCAAGGCAGTCTTGTTGTTTGGTGATTGCGCTCCCCGAAGGGACCTGAATGAACTTTAGCGCGGACAAGGCGGGCCGCAAATGGCCTTCTGGCTGGCATGCCACCCCCCGGCTACCAGTGTCCGCAGCCATCGCGGTGGCGCTGGTTCTTATCGTCGCGGCTTCGACCGAGGCAAGCGCAAAAGTGCCGCTGCCGCGGCCTCGTCCGGCGGAAGCGCCGGCTGCTGCAAATGCGCCTGTGGAGGACAAAGAAGCTGATCGGGCCGTATCTTCACAGCCTGAGGCAGCAAAACCGCCAGAACTTTCGGCGTGCCGGCAGGCGCTGACAGAAAGTATTGCTATCGCGCCCTCGATTCCGCCCATCAAGGGGCCGGGAGGATGCGGCGGTGAGGATCTGGTCCGGCTGGAGGCGGTCGTACTGTCACCGACCCAGCGGGTCGCGGTCAAGCCGGCGGCCATCCTGCGTTGTACAATGGCGGCTGCGATCGCCGACTGGATTCGTGCCGATATCGCACCGCTGGCAGCTTCGCTAGGCACCACGATCAGCGAGCTCGACAACTTCGATTCATTCGAATGCCGTGGCCGCAATCGTGTCAAGGGAGCCAAGCTTTCCGAACACGGACTGGCCAACGCACTCGATGTGCGTGGCTTGAAGTTTGCGAATGGCAGCACGCTGTCGCTGACCGATCGTGCTGTCCCGCGTGAGACTCGTGAAAAAGTGCTGGCATCGGTCTGTGCGCGGTTCACCACCGTGCTGGGACCCGGCTCGGACTGGTATCACGAGGACCATATCCACCTTGATCTCGCCCAGCGGCGCAACAATTTCAAACTTTGCCAATGGGGGGTCTATGACCCATTGCCCGTGGTGGCGCCTCTCATGCCGGCGGAACGCCCCGAAGAGGCTCCGCCGCGTCCGACTGCGGCCGAGAACACTGCGGCCGAGCAGGTGCCGGACGATCCGCCGGATGCGGCCTCGGGCAACAGCGGAGAGAAGTCACCGGCATCCAAACCGCGCGGCAGGCTGCTGCGTTAGAACGGCTCGCAATAGACGCCAACAAAAAAGCGCCGGATCATCCGGCGCTTTAAACGTGGCAGTGATCGGCGTGGTTAGTACGAGCCTGCGCCGCCGCCCATGCCCTGAAGCGCCATCTTCGAATTGACCGGCGAGTCGCCCTGCTTCGGATCGAGCACGACAACAACCGTACCCTGCTTGGCGCGGCTATAGAGATCGATTACGTCCTCGTTGGTCATGCGGATGCAGCCCGAGGAAATCGACGCGCCGATATATTCCGGCTGGTTGGTGCCGTGAATGCGGAACAGGGTGTCCTTGTTGCCTTGATAGAGGTAGAGCGCGCGGGCTCCGAGCGGATTGTCGGGGCCGCCGGGCACGGACTGCGGCAGGCCTTCAATGCGCTTGTGGATGTCCGCAGTGGGTGTCCACTTCGGCCATTCCTGCATATTGCCGACGCGGGCGATCCCCGAGAACGCGAGCGCTTCTTCGCCAACGGTGATGCCGTAACGGATCGCCTTGCCGCCATCGAGTACGTAATAGAGATAGTGGTTGTCGGAATCGACAACGATCGAGCCCGGCGTTTCCTTGCGGTGATAGCTGACGATCGCGCGCCGGAACGGGGCAGCGACCTCAACCTTGTCGTACCGCGCCTTGGCGAGAAGCTCCTTGTCGCGAGGTTTCAGGCTAGCTTCCGGAGACTTTTCATAGGTCGTCGAGGTCGCCTGCATACAGCCGGCGAGCGAAAGACCTGCGAGAACGACAATAATGTTCGAGCCGAACGAGGACATTCCGAAGTTCCAATGGGGGCGCGGAGGGTGTCTCCCCATCAAATCTAACGGGAAGATGCTTCCGATTTCGTTACCCCCTTTTTGCTCCGAAACGGGGGGTATTTCCAGCGCTTCGGTGCCGGTTTTGCTATGCAGCAGGCGACCTGTTGCATTTGCGCCTCAGGGGAGGGGGCGAATAAGCCTGACCCTGCCTAAATGCCCGGCAATAGCGGGTCTTTTCTCTCCCGACCGGTCCCGGACGATCACCCGCAAATACGATTTCGGCTGACTCCGGCGAATCGCTCTCCTGCTTTTGATCGGGCGTGACCGGGGAGTGTCCTGCTGTCGTTGGGACATGGGTCCCGGGACCGGTTCCGGCGGCGCGGATGCTTCGGTCTTCCCGCCATGTGGCGCGACCTTGTGTGACAACCGTATGTCTCGCCCGGCACGCCGGAAAAAAATCGGAGAGATTGCGCTTTGAGCGGGGATGGACGACACGTAACTCGCGAAAGAGATTCCGGGAGTCGTCTATGTTGTCGGTCTTCGTTCCAACGTCATCGTCCTTGAAGAAGTTCGACAAGGTCGATGCCGACGCGCTGCCGCCAGACGCAATCTGGATCGACCTGAAGTCGCCGTCGCCCGGCGAGGACAAGGCGGTCGAAAAGCTGGTTGGAATTGAAATTCCCACCCGCGAGGACATGCAGGAAATCGAGATATCCAGCCGCCTCTACATCGAAAACAACGCGCGTTACATGACCGCGACCCTGATGTGCGCGACTGACTCCGGCAATCCGCGCACCACGCCGGTCACCTTCATCCTGACCGATCATCGTCTTGTCACAGTCCGCTACGATGAGCCGAAGCCCTTCGCGCTGATCGCAGCGAAACTCGCGCGAAACTGTCCCTCCACGATCACAGGCGACGGCGTTCTGCTCGAACTGCTCGACGGCGTGATCGATCGCTGCGCCGATATTCTGGAGCGCGCCGGCGCCGATGTAGATGCCGTGTCATCGCAGATTTTCGAGCCGTCTGCCGAGAAAGGCCATGCCCGCAGCTATTCGCAAATTCTGCTGACGATCGGCAAAAAGGGGGACCTCACGTCAAAGGTTCGCGAAAGCCTCGTCTCCATCGGGCGGCTGATTTCCTTTGTGACGGTCGAAACCGACACCGGGCGCTGGAGCAAGGAGCAGAAGGCGCAGTTCAAGACGTTGCAACGCGACGTTTCTTCACTGACCGATCATGCTTCGTATCTGTCGAACAAGATTACCTTCGTGCTCGATGCCATGCTCGGCGTCGTCAATCTCGAACAGAACAACATCATCAAATTGTTCTCGGTCATGGCCGTGGTGCTGATGCCGCCGACGCTGATCGCCTCCGTCTATGGCATGAACTTCAAGATGATGCCGGAACTGGAGCAACCCTGGGGCTATCCGTTGGCTTTGCTCGCGATGCTGTGCGCCGCGGTTGGGCCGTATCTGTTCTTCAAATGGAAGCGGTGGCTTTAAGTCCGGTCCGCGTCGTTATTTTGCAAGCTTTGTCATCGCCGTCTTGATCGACCGCGCGGCTGCATCGTAATCCGTCCATGCCTTGGTTTTTGCCAGCAGCAGGGGCACCGTTCTCACTGTGTATTTCTTTGGATCGAGATCGCTGCGCACCTGCGTCCATGTTAGCGGCATCGAAACTGTTGCGCCCTTGCGCGCGCGGGGCGATAGCGGCGCGACCGCCGTGGATGTGCGGTCGTTGCGCAGATAGTCGAGGAAGATTTTGCCCTTGCGCTGCTGCTTCGACATATTAAGCAGGTAATGCTCCGGGCTGTCGGCGGCCATCTGTTGGCAGACGGCTTGCGCGAATGCTTTCGCGGATTTCCAGTCGACTTTGTCCTTCTTCGCATCCTTCAGTGGTGTAACCACATGCAAGCCCTTGCCGCCGGTGGTCTTGCAAAAACTCTCCAGTCCCAACTCCGACAATCGTTCACGCATCTCGCGGGCGGCATCGACGACCGATGAGAACGAAACCTCGGGCGCAGGGTCGAGATCGAACACCAGCCGCCCCGGCACGTCAGGCTCATCGGGCGCGCAATTCCATGGATGCAGTTCGAGGCCGCCGATCTGCGCGACGGCGACCAGGCCATCGACGCGGTTGATCTGTACATACGGTTTGCGGTCGCCCGAGACCTTCGCGAGATCGAGCAGCTTCGACATGCCGGCCATGGCGTGACGCTGGAAGAACGTCTCGCCGTCAATGCCATCGGGTGCGCGCAGAATCGAACAGGGCCGTCCCCTGATATGCGTGATCAACCAGTCGCCGACCTGTTCCATGTAGTTCGCGAGATCGAGCTTGGTGACGGGCTCGCCATCGCCGCCATCCGGCCACATCGCCTTGTCCGGATGGGAGATTGTAACGCCCATGACAGTGTTGTCTTCGCGCGAAGCTGCGAGGCGTGCGCCAGGTGTCTTGCCGGGGGCTCTCGCAGACAATTTTGCGACAACAGTTTTCGAAGGCGTGTCTGCCGTCACTTCGCTGGCCTTCTTGTCCTTGCGCAGACCCTTGAACGCTGCTTGCCGGACCATATTGTCACCGGTCCATCCGGCAAATTCGATTTCTGCGACGAGCTCTGGCTCTAGCCAATGAACGTCTGCTGTCTTTTTCGGTGCGTTTTCGCCGCTGAAAGGATTCTTTGTCGCTGCGTTTGCCTTGAGCTCCGGCATGATTTGCTTGACGATGGCCTGTCCGTAACCTGTTCCGACGACACCGACATAGGCGAGGTGGCCTTCCTTCGGAACGCCCACCATGAGCGATCGGAATTTGCCGCCATTGCTTTTCCATCCGCCGATCACGACCTCGTGCCCGGCGCGCACTTTCGCTTTGGTCCAATTGTCGGAGCGGCCTGAATGATAGGGCGCAGCGAGTTTCTTCGACACGATGCCCTCTAACGATAGCGCGCGAGCGGATTCCATGATGGCGCTGCCATTGGATTCGAAATGCTCGACGTAATGGATGGTTCCTAGATTGCGCTTTCGCTTGCCGTTCAGAAAATCCCTGAGCCGCTCCTTGCGTTCGGATAAGGGAAGCGACCTCAGGTCTTCGTCGCCTTCAAAAAGAAGGTCGAACGCAAAGAAGGACAGATTATCGGTCTTGCCGTCGGAAAGAGCCGCTTGAAGCGAGGCGAAGCTGGGATGGCCTTCATGATCAAGCGCAACAATTTCGCCGTCGATAATGGCGTTGGGAAGTTTTTCTGCCTTCTTCGCGATCGCAGAGAACTTTTCGGTCCAGTCGAGACCCTTCCGAGTTCTCAGCGTAACATTTCCGTCGTCAATCTTCATCTGGATGCGATAGCCGTCGAATTTGATCTCGTGGACCCAACCGTTGCCGGATGGTGGTTGATCGACAGATGTGCAGAGTTGCGGTGCGATGAAGTCGGGCAGCTTGACGCGCTTGCCGGTCTTGATCGCGGCGCTCTTTGTCGCCGTTTTGGTTTGCAAACGTGCGACGCGGGCCTTCTTCGCCGGCTGTTTTTTTGCCGTGGCGGGTTTCTTGGCTCGCGCGTCCGCCGCCAGACCCTTGCTCGAATTCCACACCTGAGCCGCCTTGGTGCGGGTCGATGCTTTCAGCATGAATGGTTTGGGTGCGCGGCCTTTGCCCTCTGCGATCTGCGCCATGGTACGTCCCGACGCCGCCGACCTGTCCTCGTCAAGGATATCCTTCGCGTTGTCTTCGCGCGCGTATTCGTCGCGATGCTTGATCAGCAGCCAGTTAGTGCGCTTACCGCCGGTGCGGTCATGCTTCATGCGCACCAGCACCCACTCGCCATGGAGCTTGTCGCCCTCGAGCGCGAATTTGAGATCGCCTTTCTTGAAGCCATGCTCGGGATCGTCGGACAGCCAGTAGCCACGATCCCAGATCATTACGGTGCCGCCGCCGTATTGTCCTTTGGGAATGGTGCCTTCGAAATCACCGTAGTCCAGCGGATGGTCTTCCACTTCCACGGCGAGACGTTTGTCCTTCGGATCGAGCGATGGGCCGCGCGTGACGGCCCACGACTTGAACACGCCGCCGAATTCAAGCCGCAGATCGTAGTGCAACCGGGTTGCGTCGTGCTTCTGGATCACGAAGCGCCGCGCCTTGGATGGAGTTACGGTCGCCCGGCCGCTTGGTTCGGCGGTCTTGGTAAAATCACGCTTTGTTCGGTAAACCTTGAGTTTCTTTTGGGCCACAGCGCGGCATTCCCAATCGTGTAATGAGCGCGGAACAATGTATCATGCGTCATCGGGCGGACGGTGTGGAACCAAAACCTGCGGGGTTTGTTGAAGTTCCATCCAGACTATGTGTTCAGGTTGCGTTCGTGTTGGAGGTTGCCGATGTTGCCGCGTGCGTACTGGAAAGGTTCGCTGAAGCTGTCACTCGTCACTTGTCCGGTGGCGCTCTATTCCGCCGCGACCACCGTGGAACGCACACGTTTCCACATGATCAACACAGCGACCGGCAACCGGCTCAAGCAGCAGATGGTGGATTCCGAAACCGGCGACGTGGTTGAGAAGGAGCAGAAAGGGCGCGGTTACGAGGTCGCCAAGGGCGAATACGTCCCGATCGACAAGGACGAACTCGAAGCCGTGCAGATCGAGAGCAACCACACCATCGACATCGACAACTTCGTGCCGCGCGACGAGATCGACCGTCGATATCTCGACAATCCGTATTACATTGTTCCGGATGGCAATGCGGGCCTGGATGCTTTCGCCGTCATCCGCGATGCGATGAAAGACCAGGACCGTGTGGCGCTCGCACGCCTTGTGCTTTCAAATCGCGAGCGCATCGTGGCGATCGAGCCGCTGGGAAAGGGTTTGCTCGCGACCACGCTGCGATATGCCTATGAGATACGCAGCGAAGAAGATTATTTTTCCGATATCAAGACGCCCAAGATTTCAAAGGATATGATCGAACTCGCGTCGCACATCCTCGACACCAAGGCCTCACATTTCGATCCGTCGAAATTCGACGATGAGTACGAAAACGCCCTGAAAGCGTTGGTCAAACAGAAGGCTGCGGGCAAGACCGTCAAGTTCGTCGAAAAGCCTGCGAAGGCTGACAACGTCATAAGCCTGATGGATGCGCTCAAGCAAAGCCTGAAGGGAAAGGCGCCGGTTCAGCGTCCGGCGCGCGCATCGCGCACCGCGCCGCGTGCGGCGAAGAAAACAAGCCGGTCCACCGCGCGCCAACGCAAAGCGGGCTGAACTCAAGTCCCTTGTGCTGCCAGCAGCTTTGCACGCAGATCCTTGATTTCCGCGGTCAGCTTCATCACCTCCGGGATCGTGATGTTGGTCGCGCAGCCGATGGCCTGGGGAATCTCAAGTGCCTTTTGCTTTAGTGCCGCGCCTTTGGGTGTGAGTTGAATCCGCACCACGCGCTCATCGACCTGATCCCGTGTTCGCCGAACCATCCCCGCCGTCTCCAGGCGCTTGAGCAGGGGGGTGAGTGTGCTCGACTCCAAAAGAAGCTTCTCGCCGATCTCGCCGACTGTCCGCCCGTCTTTCTCCCACAGCACGGCCATCACCAGATATTGCGGGTAGGTAAGTCCCATTGGATCGAGCAGCGGCTTGTAGAGCCGCGTGAAGGCATGCCCCGCGGAGTACAGGGCAAAGCAGATGAAATTGTCGATCTTCAGCAGGTCGTCTGCCGCCGGGGCTTCGGCCATGGTTTGTCCTCAATGCGAAACCATCCGGAATCGCGTCGCTCAATTTAAGGCGTGCGCGATTGAATCGCGTAGCGCGTTTTTGCATGGCTGATCTTCAAAATACATATTGCACGATTATATCGTGCACGATATATGTCGACTATTCCTTCCGGGTCACGTTGCCGGAAGGCTGATAAGTTCCAGTCCTCGGGAGAGGCAACCACGGAGAAAGCAGATGCCTACGAAGGTTCTCTATCGCACCCAAGCCACTGCCACGGGCGGCCGCGACGGCAAGGCCTCGACCACGGACGGCACGTTTCAGGTCAACCTCTCGACCCCGAAAGAACTCGGTGGCGGCGGTGGCGCAGGCAACAATCCCGAGCAGCTTTTCGCTGCCGGCTATTCGGCCTGCTTCATCGGCGCGATGAAGGCCGTTTCCAGCACGGTCGGCGTCAAGGTGCCGGCGGATGCGACCGTGACGGCTGACGTGGGCATCGGTCCGCGTTCGGAAGGCGGTTTTGGTCTCGATGTTGCGCTGGCTGTGTCGCTGCCGGGCGTCGATCGTGCTGACGCCGAGAAGCTCGTCGCTGTCGCGCATCAGGTGTGTCCGTATTCCAACGCGACCCGCAACAATCTCGACGTGAAGATCACCGTCGTCTGATTGCGGTTCAAGCTGTCATTCCGGGTCGGTCCGAAAGGGCCGGACCCGGAATCTTGATATGATGGGATTCCGGGTTCGCTCGTTGCTCTCGTACCCCGGAATGACGCCAATATAGGCCTAGACGTGCTGGCCGCCGTTGATGTGAATCTCGGCACCGTTCACATAAGAACTCGTCTCCGTGCACAGCACGTAGATGATCTTCGCGACTTCATCAGGCGTGCCGAGCCTGTCCATCGGAATCTGCTCGTGCACGATCTTCTCGGTGCCCGGGGAGAGGATCGACGTATCGATCTCGCCCGGCGCGATGGCATTGACCCGCACGCCGACGCGCCCGAAGTCGGACGCCATCTCACGCGTCAGCGCTGCCAATGCCGCTTTCGACGTGGCATAAGCTGCGCCTGCAAAGGGATGCACGCGCGAACCCGCGATCGATGTGACATTCACCACCGATCCCTTCACCGATTTCAATTCGTCGATAAGGCCACGCGCCATCATGATCGGCGCGAAGAAGTTGACGCGGAACACATGACTCCAGGCATCGACATCGGTGTCGATCGAGCCGAGCCGCGCGCCGTTCGCACCTTTCGGCGAAATCGCCGCGTTGTTGACCAGCGCATGCAGTCCGCTGCCGTCGAGCCGCTCGCGGATCACATCGATGGCCCGGGCGGTATCCTTGTGATCCGCAAGATCGACCTGGATGTGGTCTTCCGGCCCCGCGCCCCAAGGACACTGTTCGGGAAACGGATGACGCGAGCAGGTGAGGACACGCCAGCCTGCGCTGGAAAAGCGGATCACGGTGGCATGGCCGATGCCGCGGCTCGCGCCCGTCAGCAGCAGGGTGCGCTTGGGCGCGTTGGAATCGGCAGGCGTTGAGTTCGGCATGGAATGAGATCTCTGGATGCGAGGTCGTCGTTACGGATAGAGCCGCGTCTTGCTCCATGCTGCGCCTGGGGCGTCACGCGTGAAGGCAATGCGGTCGTGCAGGCGGAAAGGGCGGTCGTGCCAGAATTCGATCGCCTGCGGTGTGATGCGCCAGCCGCTCCAGCCGGGGGGCCGGGGGACGTCGCCGATGACATACTTCGCGGCGTTGAGCGCGATAGCCTTCTCGAACGCCATGCGGCTCTCCAGCGGCTGCGATTGCTTGCTGGCCCACGCGCCGATCTGCGCCTGCTTGGGCCTCGTTGCGAAATAGGCATCCGCCTCGGCATCGGTGACCCGGCTCACGGAGCCGCGGACGCGGACCTGCCGCCGCAGCGACTTCCAGTGGAATAGCAAGGCCGCCCTGGGATTGGCCGCCAGCTCGCGGCCCTTGGCGCTGTCGATATGGCTGTAGAACACGAAACCGTCGGCATCATATCCCTTCAGCAGCACCATGCGCACATCTGGAAGCCCGTCGCCGTCCACCGTGGCCAGCGCCATGGCGTTCGGATCATTCGGCTCGGACGTCCCGGCTTCGGCCAGCCAAGCGGCAAAAAGCCCCAAAGGTTCCTCGGCGGCGGTAAAATCACCGGAAATTAACTGACCTGAGGTTTTGATGGTGTCTGGACCGTTCATGTCTGGAGTATCCGGTTGCGTATCCTGGCGCCCCTTCGTGCCAAGCCTGTTCTCGAGCGTTCCCTATATAGGGTAACCGAGCGCCGCGGCCTATCGCGGATCGGTCGTGTCGTGGCTGCCCTGTCGCTGGTGGCCGTCGGCTGTTCGGCGGGTGGCTGCAGCATGGGGACCATGTTCAGCAAGGATACCAAGAAGGATGACGCATCCGATGTTACCGGCTCGATCGCGCCGATCCTGCGATCCCACGACGACACCAATCTCACCGATGCCGATCTCGCCCTCGCACGGAACGCGGCATCGGATGTGCTCACCCGGGGCCAGAAGGACGTCAGCCAGCCTTGGGAAAATCCCGAAACCGGGGCGCGGGGCTCGGTAACGCCGCTGGCCTCGACCTATACATCCGAGGGGCGGATCTGCCGGGATTTCCTCGCGAGCTATGTGCGCGGCACCAATGAAGGCTGGCTGCAGGGCGAGGCCTGCCAGCAGAACCGAGGTGAGGCCAAAGGTCCTTGGGAAATCCGCCACATGAAGCCCTGGAAGCGAAGCTAGAGGCTTGGAGCGAGCCTGAACATCCAAAACCGCCCGGCCAGAAACGCCGTGCCATTGCAGTTTTGACCCTTGCCTTGGGTGGAACCCGTTGCAGGATTGTCACCAAATCACCACATCAGGACAAAGGGCCGTTCGGCCTTCACCTGAATTCCTGTACCTAATTTCCTGCAAGGAGACCTGACGGATGCGCGACCCCTATGAGGTCCTGGGGGTGCAGCGGAGTGCCAGTGCTGCGGCGATCAAGAGCGCTTACCGCAAGCTCGCCAAGAAGCACCACCCCGATGCCAACAAGGGCGACCCTAAATCGGCGGAACGCTTTTCCGAACTGAACATGGCGAACGAAATCCTCGGCGACGAGGACAAGCGTAAGCAGTTCGATCGCGGCGAGATCGATGCCGAGGGCAAACCGAAGTTTCAGGGTTTCGAGGGCGGCTTTCCTGGAGGCGGCGGGGCACGCCGCGCGGGTCCGGGTGGATTTGAATACTCGTTCCGCACCGGCGGGGGGCATCCGGGTGGACCGGGCGCGGGGGGCTTCGCCAGCGGCGGTGCGTTCGAGGATATTCTCAAGGGCATGTTTGGCGGCCAGGCCGGTGCAGGCATGGGCGGGGGGATGGGCGCTGGTGGTCCGCGCGGCGGTGCGGGCACGTTCGAGTACGACACGCCGTTCGCCACCGATCTCGATGTTGCGGTGACCATGACCGTCGCTCTGGAAGAGGCGGTTAATGGCGCGACGCGGCGCGTTCGCCTGCCCAATGGCAAGGAACTGAATGTCAAGATTCCGGCGGGCGTTGCCGCCGGTCAGCAAATCCGTCTCAAGGGGCAGGGCGAAACCGCGCCGGGCCACCGTCCCGGCGACGTGCTGATCACGGTGAACATCGCGCCCCATCCCTACTTCAAGGTCGATGGCAATGATCTCCGTCTCGATCTGCCGATCACGCTTTATGAAGCGGTGTTGGGAGCGAAGGTGCGTGTGCCGACGCTCGATGGCGCAGTGCAGCTCTCGATCCCGAAGAACACCTCATCCGGGCGGACATTCCGTCTCAAGGGCAAGGGCATGCCGATCAAAGGCGTGTCGGGAGCCGACGGTGCAGGTGATCTTTACGCCACCACGCGCGTCGTTCTGCCGGATGCAAACGACGCAGAACTTGAAGCGCTAATGGAAAAATGGCGCACCGAACACCCGACGAATCCGCGTAAGGATTTTGAGTGACGCGCGTAGCGTCATTGTCCGATATTCGCGATCTCACCACATCGTCCCCGCGAAAGCGGGGACCCATAGTCTCAGAGCCATTGCTCAAGATAAATGCTGGAGCAGCTCTCGCGCCGTGCCGGATGGAAAAGTTCCACGCGCAAAGCAATATTTTTCAACCGGTGGAAATGAAGCGCGCGAATACCCATATTTTGGGCATGACCAGCAAATCGCAGACCAAGCCGCAAACTCCCGAACAACTGGCCCGACTCGAAAAGCAACGTTTGGCCAAGATCGAGGGTGCGATCGCCCTTGCCGAGGTCGACAAGGAATATGTCGACGTACGCAAGAACATGGAGCGTCTGAAGGCGCTGCGACTGGCGAAGGAGGCGGAGGATGCTGCTAATCCGCCGCCGGTGGAGCCAAAAAAGAAGAAGGCCGCGCCGAAGAAACTCGCCATTGTCAAAGCGAGTGAGCCGGAAGCTGTCGGCGGCGAGTGAAGGACGATTGCCCGGATGCGTCATGCGTCATCCGGGCTGCCTCGCGATCTTGCTGATGGGTTCGACGTCAATTCATCCGCATCGATAGCTCGACGTCTTCGCCGAATGGCACGGACACGTAGCCGTTTTCCGGAGAGCGGACGCGCGACAGATATTCCGGGCTGTAATCGGCATTGTCTGCAATGACGAGTGCGCCGGGCTTGAGGCGGCTTTCCACTAGATTCAGGATATCGGGATAGAGTGCCTTGGCACCGTCGAGCAGCAACAGATCTATCGTGTCGGGAAGATCGTCACGCAGTGTCTGCATGGCGTCGCCTTCGCGAATTTCCACCAGATCGATGAGGCCGCCTGTCGTCAGGTGATCCCGGGCTCGCGCCACCTTGGACGGTTCGAATTCACTGGTGATGAGTTTTCCGCCCCCGTTGTCTCGGAGAGCTGCGGCGAGGTGCAGAGTCGAGATGCCGAACGATGTTCCGAACTCGACGATCGTTCGCGCGTTGCAGCTTCTCGCCAGCATGTAAAGCAGAGCGCCGGTCTCGCGCGAGACAGCGAGCGGAAAATCTTTCAGACGTTCGTAGAGGTAGAGGTACTTGGTTTTGCTTTGCATGAGGTGCTCGTGGTCCTCGAGCAGATCGGCGACCGCTGGGCTCGTCGTCGGCGAGGTCGCAGCAGCCTCTTCAAAGAGACGGTCGAGCAGAGGCCCGAGCGGGGCGGTTGTCAGGGTGGTCATGGAAGTCTCCAGTTTCAGGATGCGGCCTTGCGCCTGACCAGAAATACGACTAATTCGTCGTATTCGCTATTCGCATTGCCCCGCACCGCTATGACCAGTCAGCCAACAGCCCGAATTTCCTCACGAAAACAGCCCAAACAGGCCCGCTCAACGGAGCTCGTGGCGGCAATTCTGGACGCCGCGGCTCAGGTTTTAGCGAAGGAAGGTGCGCATCGGTTCACCACGGCCCGCGTCGCCGAGAAGGCCGGTGTTAGCGTGGGTTCGCTGTATCAGTATTTTCCAAACAAGGCGGCGATCCTCTTTCGGCTCCAGAGCGACGAATGGCGGCAGACGACTGGCTTGCTGCGTGCAATCCTCGAAGATCGTCAGTGGCCGCCGCTCGACCGGCTGCGCGCGCTGGTTCATGCCTTTATCCGTTCGGAGTGCGATGAGGCTGCGATGCGCGTGGCGTTGAATGATGCTGCTCCGCTCTATCGCGATGCGCCCGAGGCACAGCAAGCGCGGTCTTCGGGAGAGCACACCGTCCAGACATTCATGAAAGAAGCACTGCCTGAAGCCTCGGGCCCGGCTCGCACCATGGCGGGTGACCTCATCGTCGCAACGCTTAGCCAAGTGGGAAAACACTTTTCGGAAACGCCTCACACTCCGGCAGAGATCGAGATCTATGCGGATGCCATGGCCGACATGTTTTGTTCCTACGTCAGGCACCTTGCGAAGGCATGAGGAACTCGGGCGTCATGCTTGCTTCAGAAACTGTGTCATCCGACAATGCGTTTGATGCATCCGCTGATTTAACGACGAAGACATGGCAAGGCTGCATTTTGCCGCGCGTGAAAAGGCGCGAACTTCTGGTGTAGTATATCTGGCGTCTTCACAACCAAAAGGCACCCGTTGTTACTCGAACTTGGAATTGTCGCGGTTCTCATCGTCATCAACGGTCTTTTGGCGATGTCGGAGCTGGCCATTGTCTCGTCCCGCCCCGCGCGGCTGACGGCTCTCGTTGAAAAGGGTGTGACCGGATCACGCCGCGCGCTTGCGCTGGCCTCGGACCCCGGAAAATTTCTCTCCACCGTGCAAATCGGCATCACGCTTGTCGGCGTGCTGTCAGGTGCGTTTTCTGGCGCAACGCTGGGCGCGCGGTTGTCTGCGTGGCTTGTAAGCGTAGGGCTTTCGCAAGGCGCCGCCGATGCGCTCGGCGTCGGTGCGGTGGTGACGCTGATTACCTACGCGTCGCTGATTATCGGTGAGCTGGTGCCGAAACAGATAGCGTTGCGCGATCCCGAGGCGGTCGCGGTGAGGGTCGCGCCCGCAATGGTGCTGCTCTCGAAAATATCGCTGCCGCTGGTGTGGATTTTGGATCGCTCCGGCAAGGCGCTGCTGTGGGTGCTTGGCCAGCGTGGCGAAGCTGGAGAGAAGGTGAGCGAGGAAGAGATTCATACCCTTGTGGTCGAAGCCGAGAACGCGGGCGTGCTTGAGCCCGGCGAAAAGGAAATGATCGCGGGCGTGATGCGGCTTGGCGATCTGCCGGTCGGCGCGGTGATGACACCGCGTCACGAGGTCACCATGATCAATCTGTCGGAGCCGGATGAAGCGATCCGCTTCGCCTTCAGAAACAGCACACATTCGCGCCTTCCGGTATTCGACGGCGAGGAGACGCTCGGCATCATCCAGTCCAAGGACATGCTGGACGCGTATCTCGCAGGCGAGGCCCCCGACATCCGCAAGCTGATCCGCGAAGCGCCGGTCATTCCCGAAACTGTCGATGCGCGCGACGTGGTTGCGATCCTGCGCGACTCGCCAGTGCATATGGGACTGGTGCATGACGAGTACGGCACGTTTCAGGGCGTGGTCACCAGTGCGGATATTCTCGAATCCATCGTCGGCAGTTTTCACACCGAGGAAGGCCCCGCCGAACCCGCCTTTGTGAAGCGTGACGACGGCTCGTTGCTGGTGTCGGGATGGATGCCCGCGCTGGAATTCGCGCGGCTGCTCGACATTCCGCTGCCGTCCTCGCGGGCGTACCAGACCTGCGCGGGCTATCTGCTCGACAAGTTCGGCGCGATCCCTGCGGTCGGACAAAGCATCAGCGCGGATGGCTGGCGCTTCGAGGTGGTCGATCTCGACGGCCGCCGTATCGACAAGGTGTTGGCGAGCCGGGAGTGAGGCTTGTCGCTTATGCTATCGAGCGGACAAGATGGATCGCGGCAATGAGCGCGGCGACCGACAAGACAACAGATGCGATCATGTACGCGGCTGAAGACAGCATCTCGCCGCGCTCGATCAGATAGAAGGTGTCGAGCGAAAAGGTCGAGAACGTGGTGTAGCCGCCGCAGATGCCTATGGTGAGGAATACGCGCGCGGTCTGTGACAGGTCCCACCGGGTCGCAAACAGTCCGATGAAAGCGCCGATCAGGAACGACCCGGTGACGTTGATAATGAGCGTGCCCCAAGGGAAGGCCATGCCGAACAATCGGCCCGAACCAATTCCGACGAGATAGCGCGCTACGGAGCCGATGGCGCCGCCAAGTGCGACGGCGGCGATCAATTGAGGGCTCATCGGCGCGTGCCCCGGATGGCGATCCACTCCGCGGCACCGCAAAGCAGGCCGACCGCGAATGCCGCATGGACGATCTCCCGAGGTGCATTCAATGCGTATGCTGCGATCGCGACAATCCAGAGCGCAGCCACGAGCCACAATGCGATGGAAAGGGAAGGCGGGAGGTGTACGGGTGGAAGTCGTTTCATTGGTCGCCCCTGTGTGAGAGGCAACGAACCGGTAGACACACAATCTCCTACCGGCGCGTTGCGCCCGGTAGGAGTCATCAGCCATCCGGCGGTTATCGGGGGACTCCATCCCCATCAACATTGAGGAGGATGCTACGTCAACCGCATTGGCGGTCAAGACGCTTTGGGACGCTTACAGACCCACTTTTTCGTTCTGGTCATAAACCATCCGCGCGACATGCTCGAGGCGTGTCCGGTCGGTGGTTCCACTCACGACATAGCCCACGCCGCGATCGGCCCAGAACAGTGCGCCGTTGCTGCCGCTGCTGGCGTAGCGCATCTGCGTGGCTTCGGTCGCCGCGCGCGAGGCATAGATCGTAAAGCGCTCGCCGGAAGCGTTTTCATACATCAGGAACGCAGCCGGTCCAGTTGGGCCGGGCAAAAGCCGCCCGCCGACCAGCTTCAGTCCAGTAGCATCGAGCTCGGGCGCCCTGACTTCATAGCCGCAGCGCTTGGTCAGCCACTGCTGCAGATGCGCGCGCTCGTTGCCTGCCACTTCGACCGGATGACGCACCTCGACCGCATAGAGCTTGTGGGCTTCCAGCGCATCGCCGGTGAAATTAGCGAACACCGACGGCGTGGCGCTCGCACCACGCGCCATCCAGCCGGCACCGCCGCCAGCGGCAAACATCACCAGCGATGCGGCGATGGCGCCCATCACCCAGCGGCGCGACGTGCGTGACAGGGTGTCGACCGAGAGGCGCGGGGGGACGGGTTCGTTGGCGACCGAGTCATATTTCGCATGCAATGCGTCGCTCATCGCGCGCCATGACGTCACGCGTGCCGCATCATCAGGATGCGCCGCGATCCAGGCTTCGACCGCCGCGCGCCGATCCGCCGGAAGTTCGTTGTCCACGTAGGCGTGAAGCTCGTCCTCGGTGACGGGAATGTTGTGGTCGTCGGTCATCGGTCTTTGTCTCTCGTCTTCAAAGTATTGTTCATTTCACACGCCGCAGCGCCGGGCGCTCGCCCTCGATCACGGCGCGCACATGCGCCCGCGCGCGGGCAAGGCGCGACATCACCGTGCCGATCGGCACGCCCTGAATGTCGGCGACGTCGCGATAACTCAGTCCTTCCAGCACCACGAGCAGCAGCACCGCGCGCTGGTCTTCCGCGAGCGTGGCGAGGGCGCGGGAGATATCGCGGCCTTCCGCTTCGGTGCCGGACGCATCGGCCGTGGTGTCATGCAGTTCCGTCATCGCCGGCTGCCGCGCCAGCGATCGGCGGCGATTGCGATTGAGATTGGTCAGGATGGTGTAAAGCCAGGCGCGCAGGTCACCGCCCAGAAACAGCTTCTCCGAACGCAGCGCCCGCACCAGCGTATCCTGCACCAGATCGTCGGCGATGTCCGTGTCCCGTGCCAGCGCCCGCGCATAGCGCCGCAGGGCCGGGATCATGGTCTCGACGTTTTGGCGAAAATCGTTGCTCATTCAACTTCGTCCGGTGCGGCGTATCTGCCGTTCTATACTCAAAACACCGCGAACAGGCGGGTATTCCGGCAGTTCTGCGGCTCAAGGCGCGAGCTGCGCCGCAGGCTCGGGTTGAATGATGGGGATGCCTGTGTCATGAGAGGCACCCCTTCGTCCCCGCGATCGCATTCGGCGGGACGAAATGAAGAATATCGTCATTGTGAGCGAAGTCATCCACCGCACCAGAAGATGGATTACGTCGTCGCTGATGCTCCTCGCAATGACGGCTTGAAATCAGAGTCGTTATCTCATGCCATCTCCCACCGTTTACTTCATCCGGCACGGTCAGACTGAATGGAATGCCACTGGCCGCTTTCAGGGTTCGCAGGACATTCCGCTGAACGAGATCGGCAAGGGACAGGCAATCCGTTCCGGCGAACTCTTGACCGACATTCTTGCGCGCGACGAACTCGATCCCGCCAAGGTGCCTTTCGTGTCGTCGCCGCTCGGCCGTGCGCGCAACACCATGGAGTTGCTGCGCGGTGTGCTCGGTGTACCGCCGCATGATTATGAACTCGACGATCGTCTGCGCGAGATCGGCTACGGCCACTGGGAAGGTTCGACCTTGCCGCAGATGGAACAGTCGCATCCGGAAATCTTTGCGGAACGTCAGGTGGACAAGTGGGGCGTACCGCCGCCGGGCGGCGAGAGCTATGCTTCGGTGACCATCCGCATGCGCGAGTGGTACGACTCGCTGATCCAGGACACGGTGGCGGTGTCGCATGGCGGCTCCATGCGTGCGCTGCTGGTGGCGCTGGACGTCGAGACCCCGGTCGGGGCTGCGGACCTGACGGTGGAGCAGGGCGTGGTCTACGTTTTTGTCGACGGGCAAGTGACGAAACATAGTTAATGCTTCGTTAACGCGGCACTTTAAGTGCCTGAGATTTGACCCTAAGAGGCCCGCGCGTTACGACTTCACGTCAATTTTCGCGAATAGGGGCCGTTTGGCCCGTCGGATAATTTCCTATGTCCTTCAACACCTTCGGCCATATGTTTCGCGTCACGACTTTCGGCGAAAGCCACGGGGTCGCGCTTGGCTGCGTGGTCGATGGCTGCCCGCCGCAAATCCCGTTGACGGTGGAAGAGATTCAACTTGATCTCGACCGTCGCCGGCCGGGGCAGAGCAAATACACCACCCAGCGGCAGGAAGCCGATCAGGTCAAAATCCTGTCCGGCGTGATGGATACCGATAAGGGACAGGTCACCACTGGCACGCCGATCGCGCTGATGATCGAGAATACCGACCAGCGCTCGAAGGACTATTCGGAGATCAAGGACAAGTTTCGTCCCGGCCACGCCGACTTTACCTATGAGGCGAAATACGGCCTGCGCGATTATCGCGGTGGCGGGCGCTCGTCGGCGCGCGAGACTGCCGCGCGCGTTGCGGCCGGTGCGGTGGCGCGGAAAGTCATTCCCGACGTGAAGGTACGCGGTGCGCTGGTGCAGATGGGGCCGCACAAGATCGATCGCGCCAACTGGGACTGGGATGAAGTGGGCCGCAATCCGTTCTTCTGTCCGGACAAAGCGAAGGCCGCGTTCTTCGCCGAATATCTCGACGACATCCGCAAGAACGGCTCGTCCATCGGCGCGGTGATCGAGGTCGTTGCCGAAGGCGTGCCTGCCGGTCTCGGCGCGCCGATCTACGGCAAGCTCGACAGCGATCTTGCGATGGCGATGATGAGCATCAATGCGGTGAAGGGCGTCGAGATCGGCGCCGGTTTTGGTGCGGCGGAGCTGCATGGCGAAGACAACGCCGATGAGATGCGCATGGGTAACAACGGCCCGGTGTTTCTCTCCAACTACGCGGGCGGCATTCTCGGTGGCATCTCCACCGGACAGCCGGTGGTGGCGCGCTTTGCTGTGAAGCCGACATCGTCCATCCTGACGCCACGCCGCACCATTGATAAAGCAGGCGCGGACACCGACATTCTGACCAAGGGCCGTCATGACCCCTGCGTCGGCATCCGCGCGGTGCCTGTCGGCGAAGCGATGATGGCCTGTGTGATCGCGGATCATCTGCTGCGCCATCGCGGACAGGTCGGTTCCTGAAAGAGGCTCGCCGGGCTGACTGCCGTGATTCGCAGGTCCTTGACCGGACACGGCTTGCCGTCGCAAAACGGACCTTATGCAGGCGAACAGTCTTCAAAGCGTCATCGACTGGCTGATCGACGGGGCGCGGTCGGCAACACGGGTCGATCAGTTCGTCACGCAGTCTTGCGAGCGGCTGGTGGATTGCGGCCTGCCGCTTTGGCGTGTCGGCGTGTTCGTCCGCACGCTTCATCCGAACATGCTTGGCCGCAACTTCGTTTGGCGGAAAGATGAGGGTGTCGCGATGGGGTCGATGGCCCATGGCGATGAGATGGAGGATTACTTTCTCTCAAGCCCGCTCGCCATCGTGTTCGAGCAGGGGCAGGAGGTCCGCAGGCGGCTCGACGCTGGTGCGGGCAACGTGCCGTTCTTTGCAGAGATAAAGGAAGAGGGGGCAACCGATTATATCGCGCTGCCACTCCTGATGTCGGACGGCACCATCCATGCTGTGAGCTGGATCACGCAGCATCCTGGCGGCTTTACTGACAAACAACTCGCGGATCTGCGCCTGCTGATGCCGCCGCTCACGCGCATGATCGAGGTCTGGCTGCTGCGGCGGACGGCGGCCGGGCTGCTCGATAATTATGTCGGCGCGCGCGCCGGTGCGCGGATTCTGGCGGGGCAGATTCGCCGTGGTCATACCGAGTCCATGCATGCGGCGATATGGTTGTCGGACCTGCGCGGATTCACCCCGCTCTCGGACCGGCTGTCATCCGAGGCCGTGGTGGAGGTGCTCAACGCTTATTTCGATTGCCAGGTGCCTGCGATCCTTAATCATGGTGGCGAGGTGCTCAAGTTCATGGGCGATGGTCTGCTTGCGGTGTTTCCGATCGCCGATAGCGAGGGCGATACGGAAACCGTGTGCCGCCGTGTGCTGGAGGCAGCGCGCGAATGCCGCAAGAGCGTGGCGGCAATGACCTATTCATATCAGGGCGAGACGCTTGCGAACTTCAAATTCGGACTGGCGCTGCATATCGGAAAAGTTCTGTACGGCAATATCGGCGGCGGCGACCGGCTCGATTTCACCTGCATCGGGCCTGCGGTGAACCTTGCCGCGCGCATCGAGAAAATCGCCGGACGGCTCAACCGCACGGTGCTAGCGTCTACCGCTTTCGCCGGCAAGGTCGATGAAAAATGGACCGACTTGGGGCTGTTCTCGGTGGCGGGTTTTGCCGCAGCAGAGCGGGTCTACGGTCTGTCGGATGAGACGCCGAACGCAGATGGAGCGCGCCAGCCGGAAGTATAGACCACCGCATTGGTTCAAAAAGAAAACGGCGGCTATGAAACCGCCGTTTCCTTTTTGCGTGTGAGCCGTGCCGTATCAGGCGGCGCGGACATTGGTGAGGAACTTCTCGACCTCGATCTTGAGGCGGTTGCTGTCGGTGGACAGCATCTGTGCTGCCGAAAGAACCTGACCCGAGGCTGCGCCGGTCTCGCCCGCGCCGCGGCTCACATCGGTGATGCTGGCCGCAACCTCGCCGCTCAGCGAGGCCGCCTGTTGCACATTGCGGGAGATTTCCTGCGTCGCCGCGCCCTGTTCTTCGACCGCCGCCGCGATGGTCTGCGAGATTTCCGAGATCAGGGTAATGGTCTTGCCGATTTCCTTGATGGTCGAGACCGATTCCTGAGTCGCCGTTTGCATACCAGCGACCTGGGCGCTGATCTCGTCGGTGGCCTTGGCAGTCTGGGCCGCCAGCGCCTTGACCTCGGAGGCGACTACGGCAAATCCGCGTCCGGCTTCGCCTGCGCGGGCCGCTTCGATGGTGGCGTTGAGCGCGAGCAGGTTGGTCTGCTCGGCGACCGCCGTAATCAGCTTCACCACGTCGCCGATGCGGGCGGCGGCCTGCGACAGTTCAGTGATGCTGGTATCGGTCTTCTGCGCCTGACGCACGGCCTCGGTGGCAATGCGGCTGGATTCCAGGACCTGGCGGCCGATTTCTCCGACCGAAGACGTGATCTCCTCGGTGGCGACGGCGACCGATTGCACATTGCTGGAGACGTCCTGTGAGGCTGAAGCCGCTTCACCAGAGGTGCGGCCGGTCACTTCCGCCGTGGAGGTCAACGTGTTGGCGGCGGCTTCCAGTTCGGTGGAGGACGACGACAGCGAGCCGACCAGTTCGCCGATCAGCTTCTCGAAATCGCGGGTAATGGCATCGACGCGCTGTCCGCGGGCGATCTTCGCTTCGGCGTCAGCAGCCGCCGCTTCGTCGGCAGCCTTCTTGGCAATCAGGGCGTCCTTGAACACCTGCAGGGTGTCGGCCATGGTGCCGATTTCGGTCTTCTCGCCCTGATGCGGGACGACAGCGCCGAGGTCGCCTTCGCCGAGCGACTTCATCGGCGCGACGATCGAGGCGATGCCTTTCGTTACGTCGCGGATCAGGTAGAAGCCCGCCGCAATCCCCAGGAGGACAGCGAGGCCGAGCGCGATCACGACCATTCCCAGCGCGGCCTGATAGCCGTCGTTCGCGTCCTGGCCGGCGGTGTCGGCACCCTTGTTGTTCAGGTCGATATCCTTTCGCAGGATTCCGTCGGCCTTGATGCCGATCAGGTTGACGGTCATCGTGTTGAGATCGTGCGCCTCGCGCGGATAGGAGCCGGCGGCCTTGCGCGACAGGGCCATCACTTCCGCAGCGCCTTTACGGTACTCGTCCCATACCTGCGCCCATTCGTTGTACAGCGCGCGTTCTTCCGGCGACGTGATCATCGACTCATAGAGTTTGCGCGCATTCGTGTTGGCCTCGACCACCGTTTCCAGGGTCTTTTCCTGCGCCAGCTTTTCTTCCAGCAGTTCCGACAGCATGTGCTCGCGGATCACGTTGCGGTAGGTGATCACACCGGCGCGAAGGTCTCCGAGGACGCGGACGCTCGGCAGCCAGCTTTTCTGGATTTCCGATGCGCTGGTGTAGATCGCATTCATCTGCCGGACCGCGAGCAGGCCCATGGCAGCCATGGCGACGAGCAGAAAGGCGATGACGGCCGTGAGCTTGGTGCGGATAGAGAACCTTGAAAGCATGGTGGGATCCTGAAGTCTTTCTGACCGATGGATGATGGACTGGAGATTGGGCGGAGTGCCGGATCGGCTGTGATTGATCGAACTCCGGCCGCCTTGCAGCGATTCAGATTCGTTCAATTTCAATCTCGTTGTGTGAGATGAAATGTTCGTAAAGGCACTCAGCGGCCGGACTTGAAAAGCAGGTTTCGCCTGCGGCGTTTGCGTCGGAGCTGCTTGCGTCAGACGCATGGGTGCCGGTTTGCACAAGTCATGAAAAAGCCGGCGATGCTTTCACATCGCCGGCTCTGAATATTGTTCGCTGGGCGAATCTGTTTAAGCGGCGCGGATCGTCGAGAGGAAGTTGCGCACTTCCATTTGCAGATGGCTGCTTTCCTTCGAGAGCGACTGTGCGGCGGACAATACCTGCGCCGATGCCGCTCCGGTTTCTGCGTTGCTGCGGTCGGCATCAGTGATGTTCTCCGCGACGCGCACGCTGAGTTCTGCCGCCTGTTGCACATTGCGCGCGATTTCCTGCGTCGCCGCGCCTTGTTCTTCGACCGCGGCGGCGATGGTCGACGAGATTTCCGACATCAGGTTGATGGTGCTGCTGATCTCCTTGATGGTCAGCACGGAATCTCCGGTGGCGACCTGCATGTCCGAGATCTGGGCGGTGATCTCGTCAGTCGCCTTCGCGGTCTGCGCGGCGAGCGCCTTGACCTCGGATGCGACCACGGCGAAGCCGCGGCCGGCATCTCCGGCACGTGCTGCCTCGATTGTGGCGTTGAGCGCGAGCAGGTTGGTCTGGTCGGCGATGGCGGTGATGAGCTTCACCACGTCGCCGATGCGGCTGGCGGCCTGCGAGAGTTCGGCGATGCTGGCATCGGTCTTCTCTGCCTGCTGCACGGCGACCTGGGCGACGCGGCTGGATTCCAGCACCTGACGGCCGATTTCCTTCACGGAGGAAGTGATTTCCTCGGTGGCGGTTGCCGTGGACTGGATGCTTTCGGAGACATCCTGCGACGCATTAGCGGCCGCGCTCGAGAGATGACGGGTGTTGTCGGCGGCGTTGGTCAGGGTGCTGGCGGTGGCTTCCATTTCGGTGGAAGCCGACGACAGCGAGCTAATCAGTTCGCCGATCATGCCCTCGAAACTGCCGGTCGCCTTGTCGAGGATTTCGGCGCGGCGCATCTTCACCGCTGCGTCGGCCGCCGCGGCTTCGTCGGCCGCCTTCTTGGCGATCATGGCGTCCTTGAACACCTGTACGGTATCGGCGATCTGGCCGATCTCGGTGCTTTCGCCCTGATGGGGGACGTTGGTGGTCAGGTCGCCGGTGGCGAGTGCACGCATCGGGCTTAGGACCGAACCGATCCCGCGGGCCACGTCGCGAACGATCAGGACGGCCGCGCAGAGGCCCGCCAGCACCATGGCGATAAGCGTGCCGAGGACGACACGGAATGCCATGTCATAGTCGTTCTCGGCCTTTAGGCCGGACGCCGCCGCACCGTTGTCATTCATCACCACGAGTTTCGCGAGCACCGCATCCATGCTGCGGCCTGCGATGGTGGCGCGCTGCGCATTGACCGCACGCGCCTGCGCGACTTCCTTCTTGCGGGCATGGGCGATCACTTCGTCGGCTGCCTCGCGGAAGGTTTTCCAGGTCGCCGACAGTTCCTTATACAGCACGGCTTCTTCCGGTGAGGAAACCAGCGGCTCATAAGCCTTGTTGGCGGTGTCGTAGTCTTTGGCGCGGGCGTCGAGGTTACGCTGGATGTCCGCCATGAATTTCTCGTCCGGCTCGGTCAGATAGTCGCGCAGGACGGCCCGATAACGCGCCGACTGGGTGCGCAATTCGCCAAGCAGGCGGACGCTGGGGAGCCAGCTTGTCTTGATGTCCTGGGCCGAAGCGTTGATCGCCCGCATCTCGATGATGGCGAACAGACCCATGGCGGTCAGGGCAACAAGCAGGAGGGAGACGAGGGCAACGAGTTTGGTGCGGATCGAGAGGCGAGAGAGCATTTAACCAGTCCTTTCGGGGTCTTTCTGACCCCGTTCAAGAAACGAGAGACGAGTCCAGACACGGGATCTGGCCGTCGAAAATGACTTCGACGCGCGAAAAGGCGCAGCGGGGATGGCAATTTCCAGTCGGCAGCCCGTTCTCGTGACGGGATGACCGCTCTGGAAACGTAAATAAATTCCGTGAAATGTTGGTAAATGCCTCCGGACCGGGCAATCGGCCCGAAAAAGGGCGCGAACCGGCGTTGCTGTGCATAGGATAGGTGCTGCCCGTGTTTCGGCTTTCCGGCCGAAATGGGCCGTGTCACGATCATGAACTGAACGACGGGAGGTCCGCCAATGCGCTGGTGTGTCTCGATCGGAGTGGTGTTTGCAGCCGGCGTCATCGCCGGCGGTGATGTTCCCGGCCTTGCGGCGCCGTCCGCACCGTCCTCGCCCGTGGCAGCGGAGGCCAAGGTCGATGTCGAATTGATCCTGGCAGTCGATGTTTCCTACTCCATGGATATGGACGAACTGGCGCTGCAGCGAGAAGGCTATGCCCTCGCGGTCACCTCCAGGGAATTCTTGCAGGCGCTCAAGACCGGCCCCACCGGCAAGGTCGCGGTGACTTACTTTGAATGGGCAGCGTCGAGCGACCAGAAGATCGTGGTGCCATGGCGGGTGATCGACGGGCCGGAATCTGCGGGTGCGCTCGCAGAGGAAATCCTGAAGGCACCCCTGCGCCGTGCCTCGCGCACCTCGATCTCGGGCGCGATCAATTTCGCCATGCCGCTGTTCGAGGCCAATGAGTATCAGGGGCTGCGGCGGGTGATCGATATTTCCGGCGATGGGCCGAACAACAACGGCGAGCCGGTGACGATCGCGCGCGATGCCGCACTCGCCAAGGGTATCACCATCAATGGCCTGCCGATCATGTCCAAGGAGACCAACTACGCCACAATGGATATCGAGAACCTCGACATCTATTACGAGGATTGTGTGATTGGCGGCGCGGGGTCGTTCGTGGTGCCGATCAAGACCAAAGAGAAATTCAAGGAAGCGATCCGTACCAAGTTGGTGATGGAGGTCGCGCATCGGGTACCCGAGCCGCGCGTTGTTCCAGTCGCAGCCCGCGAGCCGCGCGTGTCATGCACTATCGGCGAGAAGATCTGGCAGGAGCGGTGGGGAAGGTAGCTATCGCCTGAACCTTGCCACCAGTTCCACATGCGGGGTGTGGCGGAACTGATCGACGGGCGTGACGCGGTCGATCTTGAATCCCGCATCGATCAGAATGCGTGCATCGCGCGCGAAAGTGGCGGGGTTGCATGACACTGCGACGGCCAGCGCGATCTTGCTGGCGGCGAGTTGCTGTGCTTGTGCCTGTGCCCCCTGACGCGGCGGATCGAACACCACGCAATCGTATTCGCGCAGTTCCTGCGGAACCAGCGGGCGGCGAAACAGGTCGCGCATCTCGGCCTTAATCGGCTTCAGGCCTTGCGTCTGTTTCACCGCATTCTGCAAGGCCGTGATGGCTTCCGCGTCGCTGTCGAAGGCCGCGACCTTGAACTTCTCTGCAAGCCGGAACGCGAATGGGCCGAAGCCGCAGAACAGGTCGGCGATCTGTTTTGCGCCCTTGCAACGCTCGAACGCCAGTGCCGCAAGGGTTTCCTCGCCCAGCGCCGTGGGCTGCATAAACGAGCCCGGTGGCAGCGTGACCTGCGCCTTGCCGACCTGCACCACCGGCGGCTTGCGCATGATCACCAGTTCGCCGTGGCGGGTGAGCCGCGCAAGATTATGCTTCTCGGCGAGTTTGGAGAGAGAGGCGAGCAGCGCTGTACCGAGCGGCCCGGAGCCGCGCACATCGAGATCGAGGCCGTTGTCGGCGGCGGTGATCTGGATATCGAGCGGCTTGCTGACGGGGCGCAGCATTTCCGCGATCGCGTTCGCAGCTTCAATCGCACCCAGCATGGCCGGATCGAGGATCGGGCAGTGGTCGATGGTGATAATCTCGTGGCGTCCGGCGGCAGCGAAGCCGACGCGCAGAATACCCTGCTGGCTTTGCCGTGCATGCAGCGTCATACGGCGGCGGCCGGTACCATGAGCATCGATCAGCTCATCGACCTCGCAGTCGATTCCCGCGTGACGCAACGTATCGATCACAAGCTGGCGTTTCCATGAGCGATAGGCGTCCGGCTGCCAGTGCTGAATGGCGCAGCCGCCGCAGGTGCCGAAATGCGGACAGAATGGATCGATGCGCTGCGGGCTTGGCGTGATGACCTGCGCAAGCGCCCGGCGGTCGGGATGGCCGGGCGAGGGCAGCACATCGACGGTCTCGCCGCCGAGCGCATATGGCACATAGATGCCTGCGCCGCTGCTTAGTGAAACGCCGTCGCCGAAATGGCCGACATGATCGATGGTGAGGCGTTCGGTCATGGAACTTAACCGCGCCGCGCGCCGAGGAAGAATTCGGTATTGCCGTCGCCGCCTGCAATGGAGGATGGAAACACCTTGATCTCGGTACAGCCGAGGCCCTTCGCGAAAGCAGAAATATCGTCGCAGACAGCCTGATGTACGACGATATCGCGGATGATGCCCTTTTTCGAATGTTTGCGGTCAGCTTCGAACTGCGGCTTGATCAGCGCCAGAAGATGAGTCGGCGCGGCGGCGATCGGCAGCACAGCAGGCAGCACAAGCTTGAGCGAAATGAAACTGACATCGATCACGATGACATCCGGCCGTATTTCAAGCCGTTTGCCCGCGAGAGAGCGGATGTCGGTCTCTTCCATCGAGACAATACGGGGATTGCCATGCAGGCTCGTATGCAACTGCCCGCGCCCAACATCGATGGCGTAGACAAGGCTGGCACCGTTGGCGAGCAGGACTTCGGTGAAGCCACCAGTCGAGGCACCGACGTCGACGCAGACATGATCCTCGATATCGATGGGATATTGTTCCAGCGCGGCGCTCAGCTTAACGCCGCCGCGGGACACCCAGGGATGTGCGGGTTCGGCAACAATCTCGGCGTCGGCGGCAAGCGTTTCCGACGCTTTCAGCACAGGCTTGCCGTTGGCGATCACGCCGCCTGCCTCGATGGCGGCCTGCGCGCGGGCGCGGCTTTCAAACAGGCCACGCTCAACCAGCAGGATGTCTGCGCGTTTGCGCTCCGCCATGCACCTCGCCCTGTCGTCTTCAGGCCAGCTTCACCGTTTCGGACTTCAGGTCCTTGCCAAGCGCTTCGAACACCTTGGCGACGATGCCCTTCGCGTCGAGACCAGCCTGCGCATACATCGCAGCCGGTGAGTCGTGATCGATAAAAGTGTCGGGCAGAACCATGTTGCGTACGCGGAGGCCGCGATCCAGTACGCCGTGATCGGCCAGCGTTTGCAGTACATGGGTGCCGAAGCCGCCGATCGAGCCTTCCTCGATTGTGATAAGGACTTCATGTTCGCGGGCCAGCTTCAGGATCATGTCGAGATCGAGCGGCTTCATGAAACGTGCATCCGCAACGGTTGCGGGCAGGCCAAGCGTTTCGAGCTCATCGGCGGCCTTGAGACATTCACCGAGCCGCGCGCCGAACGACAGCAGCGCAACCTTCGAACCCTCGCGCATGATGCGGCCCTTGCCGATCGGTAGCGGCACGCCGAATTCGGGCATATCAACGCCGCGGCCTTCGCCGCGTGGATAGCGCAGGGCACTGGGCGCGTCGTCGAGTGCAACTTGTGTCGCCACCATGTGGACGAGATCGGCTTCGTCCGCTGCCGCCATGATGACGAATCCGGGGAGGCACCCGAGATAGGCATTGTCGAATGAGCCGGCGTGAGTCGGACCATCGGCGCCGACAAGGCCTGCGCGGTCGATGGCGAAGCGCACAGGAAGTTTCTGGATGGCAACGTCATGCACGACCTGATCGTAGCCGCGCTGCAGGAAGGTGGAGTAGATCGCGCAGAACGGCTTGAAACCTTCGGCGGCGAGGCCTGCGGCGAAAGTCACCGCGTGCTGCTCGGCGATGCCGACATCGAAGGTGCGCTCCGGGAAGACCTTTTCGAACAGGTCGACGCCGGTGCCGCCCGGCATTGCCGCCGTGATGGCGACGATCTTGTCATCCTTTTGCGCTTCCCGGATCAGGCTCTGGCCGAACACGGCGGTATACGACGGCGCGTTGGATTTCGCCTTGGCCTGTTTGCCGGTTTCGACATCGAACTTGGCGACGGCATGATACTTGTCGTCGGAGGCTTCGGCCGGGCCATAGCCCTTGCCTTTCTGCGTGACGACATGAATCAAAACCGGCCCGTTGCCCGCATCACGGACATTGGTGAGTACGGGCAAGAGGTGGTCGAGGTTGTGGCCGTCGATCGGTCCGACATAGAAGAATCCGAGCTCTTCGAACAGCGTGCCGCCCGTGACCATGCCGCGTGCATATTCCTCGGCGCGCAGGGCGCGGTCCTCGAAGAATTTCGGCAGCTTGTGCGCGAGATTTTTCAGCGCTTCGCGGGCCGAGCCATAGGTCTTCCCCGAAAGCAGGCGCGCGAGATAAGCCGACATCGCGCCAACCGGCGGAGCGATCGACATGTTGTTGTCGTTGAGAATGACGATCAGGCGTGAATGCATTGCGCCCGCATTGTTCATGGCCTCATAAGCCATGCCTGCGGAGATCGAGCCATCGCCGATCACGGCGATCACGTTGTTCTTGCCACCCGTAAGATCGCGCGCCACGGCCATGCCGAGACCAGCGGAAATCGAGGTCGAGGAATGTGCCGCGCCGAATGGATCGTAGTCGCTTTCGGCGCGCTTGGTGAAGCCCGAGAGACCACCTCCAGTCCGCAGCGTGCGGATACGGTCACGGCGGCCAGTGAGAATCTTGTGCGGATAGGCCTGATGGCCGACGTCCCAGATGATGCGGTCATCCGGCGTATTGAACACGTAGTGAAGTGCGGTGGTCAGTTCGACCACGCCAAGACCCGCGCCGAAATGGCCGCCGGTCACCGACACGGTGTCGATGGTTTCGAGCCGCAGTTCATCGGCGAACTGGCGCAGTTGTTCGGGCTTCAGCTTGCGCAGCAGGTCCGGCGTCGGCGCAGCGTCGAGGAGTGGAGTCTTGCTCGAATGTGACACGTGAAATGATCCGCAATGATATGGGGCGTTCCGTCCGGCAAATAATATGCCCGGAAAGGTCCGAAACGGACCCGTGACTTATACCAATTCCAAAACGATGCCAATCCGTTAGGCAGGCGCGAAAAGTCTCACTTTTCGGGCATCCGGGGCCGGGAACTCGGCGATTTTGGCTCGAAATCGAGCTGCCGGTGTTCTCCGTGTCAGCCATACTGCTCCCCGCTGGGCGGGGGCCGGCCGGAGCGCGCGGCGACGCTGTTTGTTGCCGGACGGCGATTACTGAACGTCGAGCGGTTCGGTGCCTGCGGCCTGCCCCGATGCGTCGGTGGTAATTTTGTCGACGCGGGCTTCGGCCTGTCGCAGCAGATCTTCGCAGCGGCGCTTGAGGCTTTCGCCGCGCTCATAGATCGCAACCGATTCCTCCAGCGGCACCTTGCCGTCCTCAAGCCGCTTTACGATCGATTCCAGTTCTTCGATCGCGCGTTCGAAGCTCAGCTTCTTGATGTCCGCGTGGGCGGTGTCGGCCATGGTCTTCTTCCGGGTTGCGTACTCAATGAGGCCAGCGGAATCTAGGAGCGATTTGCGGGCGCAATGTGGCGTCAATGTAGCCCGATTTACAGCGACGAGAGAAGCGCTAGTTGTTCATCAGCGCCGCGACATGCACAGCTACGGAATCGCGAAGGCCCTGCAGATCGTAGCCGCCTTCGAGTACGGAAACGATCCGTCCTTCGGCCGACTTGTCTGCGATCTCCATCAGCTTGCGCGTGACCCACGCGTAATCCTCTTCGCGCAGTTCGAGGTTGCCGAGCGGGTCGCGCCAGTGTGCATCGAAGCCCGCGGAAATCACGATCAGTTCGGGTTCGAAAGCTTCGAGCCGCGGCAGGATCGCCAGATCGAACGCTTCGCGGAATTCACGGCTGCCATTGCCGGCGCGCAGCGGCGCATTGACCACGGTGTCCTGATCGCCGCGCTCCTGTGTGCTGCCGGTGCCGGGAAACAGCGGCATCTGATGCGTGGACGCGTACATGACGGTCGGATCGGACCAGAAGATTTCCTGGCTGCCGTTGCCGTGATGCACATCGAAATCCACCACGCAGGCGCGCGAGATGCCGTACTTGCGTTGAGCATAACGCGCGGCGATGGCGGCGCTGTCGAAGAAGCAGAAACCCATCGGTTTGGAGGTTTCCGCATGATGTCCGGGCGGGCGGGTGCCGACGAATGCGTTGGTGCGCTTGTTCTTCATCACCGCATCGACGGCGGCGACCGCGCCGCCGGTGGCGCGCAGCGCAGCTTCCCATGTGCCCGGCGACATCGAAGTATCGCCGTCGAGATAGATCATTCCTTCCTTCGGCGAGATATGCCGTAGTTCGTCGATATATTCGTTGCTGTGGCACAGCGCGACGACATCGAGATCCGCTTCCGGCGCTTCGATACGCACGAGATCGGTGAATGGCTCTGCCGACAATCCCTGCTCGATCGCGCGCAGGCGATCCGGACGTTCGGGATGGCCGGGAGCGGTCAGATGATTCAACCCAGCGGCGGTGTGGTAATAAAGTGTCGGCATGGAGCGTTGTCTTTCTTCTGGTGCCGAAGCAATTCCTCGCACGTGGCCATAGTAACGCGTGATGACCGGGCTTGTCCCGGGCATCTGTGCCTGATCTGGATATTAGATAGGGACCGGCGGGCGGTGGATAGCGCCGCTCAGGCCTTTTTCTTGCGGGAGAAGAAGGCCGCGAATGCGGTTCGTGCCTCATCGGACTTCAGGCGTTCGCCGAAATGATGCGATTCCTCGTCCATGCGCCGCAGGACGTCTTCCCGGGCTGGCTTGAGCAGCTTGCGGGTCAGCGCCACGGCATCCTTCGGCAGGGAGCCGATTTCGCGCGCGATCTTGCGGGCCTCGACTTCGGTGTGTCCGGGAGCGACCACCGTGTTGACGAACCCGGCTTCGCGAGCTTCGTCCGCCGTCACGGTGCGGCCCATCACCAGCATGGAGAAGGCGCGTTGATGCCCCATGACGCGCGGCGCGAGCAGGCTGGAAGCGGCTTCGGGCACGAGGCCGAGATGGATGAACGGCGTGGAGAATGTCGCGGTGGTTGAGGCGAGAACATAGTCGCAGTGAAACAGCATCGTGGTGCCGACGCCGACAGCAATACCGTCCACCGCGCCGATCAGCGGCTTCTCGTTGTAGGCGAGCGCCGTGAGAAACTGGGTCGCGGCCATTGGCCGGGCATCGTCGCTGTTTGACGTATTCGCTTTCGCAAAATCCTCAAGATCGTTACCCGCAGTGAACACGCCGGAGCCGCCCGAGATCACGATGCTGCGAATGTCCGGATCCGACTGCGCGGATTTGAGCGCGTCCGCCATCGACGTGTACATGCTTTGCGTGAGCGCGTTCTTCTTGTCGGGGCGGCGCATGGTGATAATGCGCGTGTTGTCTTCGTCGGTGATAATTACGTGGTCGGTCATGGTTGTTTCCCCGGAAGTATGAAAGCGCTGCAGCATGGGAGATAGCTGGCGCCACCCGTTTGTTCATCCTACATCATGGCGAGAACGGCAATTTTGGCCAGCCGGTTTCCGGTCCAATTTTACAGAGGGACGCAGCCATGCAACTCACTGGGATTCATCATCTGACGGCGATTTCCGCGCACGCCAAGGGAAATCTGGCGTTTTATACCGGGGTGCTGGGCATGCGGCTGGTGAAAAAGACCGTCAATCAGGACGATGTCAGCGCCTACCATCTGTTCTATGCGGACGGGAAGGCCAATCCCGGAACCGACCTGACCTTCTTCGACTGGCCCGCGGCGCGGGAGCATCGCGGTACCCGCAGTGTCTCGCGCACCGGCCTGCGGGTGAACGGCGAGAAGGCACTGGCGTTCTGGCAACAGCGGCTGATCCAGCTTGGCGCTCACACAGGCAAGGTCACCGAGGTCGACGGACGCCTCACGCTACCGTTCGAGGATCCCGAGGGCCAGCGGCTGGTGCTGGTCGATGACGGTGGGCGGGGCGAGGCGCATCCGTGGGAGAAAAGTCCGGTGCCCGCCGAACACCAGATTCGGGGCCTCGGTCCGATCGTGCTGAATGTGCCGGATCTTGCGCGCACCGCACGTCTGCTGACGGATGTGCTGAACATGAAGCGTGCGCGTGATTATGCCTCGCCGGATGGCGAACACCGCATCGACGTGTTCTCAATGGGCGAGGGCGGGCCTGCGGCAGAATTGCATGTGCTGGAACAGAAGGACTTGCCCGCGGCGCGGCAGGGCGCGGGTGGCGTGCATCATGTTGCGCTGCGCACGCCGAACGAGGAGCAATATCACGCCTGGACCGCACGCCTTGCAGAATTCGGGATTCATTCCAGTGGCGAGATCGACCGCTTTTATTTCCGCAGTCTCTATTTCCGTGAGCCGAACGGTATTCTGTTCGAGATCGCGACCGATGGGCCGGGCTTCGCGACTGACGAGCCGATGGAAAAGCTGGGAGAGAAGCTGGCGCTCCCGCCATTCCTTGAACCTCGCCGCAAGGAAATCGAGTCGGGACTAAAGCCGCTCATTTAGGCAGTTTCTCGAGCTGACGAATTGTCAGGCAACGATCCGTGCAGCCGCCAGGCGCTCTTGCGAACGACTTTTCACCTCTTCGTGAGAGCGTAATATCCCGGTCCTGCGATCCGAACCTGTGAGCATAACGGAAGACATCATGCCTTCCGTTCAAAACGCTCACTGGAGACGATCATGAAAGTATCCATCAGCACGCTCGCGGCTGCGGCATTCGTTGCAGCTTCGGTTTTCACCATGTCGGGCGCGGCTTTTGCCGGCGCAACGATTACAGATCGGCAGTCCTGGCCGAATGAGATTCACGCATCAAGTGCGCGCGCGACTGGTTCTGTCTTCGATGCCCAGGCAAGCACGAATTATTCCGTGCCGGTCGTCGCGGCAAATCCGGTCATGTATCGCGGTGGTCCGAAGAGCAGCACGCGCTGATCCGACCTAACGCGAAAGCCCGATCTGTCTTTCGCAAGACGGATCGGGCTTTCGTTGTTCAGTAGGATATCCGGCGCTTATCCCGTCAGCACGATATCCGCGCCCGTCGTTGCCGTGGCGGCGTCCATGATCGTGCGTTCGAAAGCACCCGATTGCACCGTGATATTCTCCGCAAAGAAACGCGCCAGCGTGACGTAGCGTTGCACGTCGTTCTGATGTGCCTCATCGGTGCGTGCCGCCAGCGCTTCCTTTGCCAGCGAGCAGCCGCCGAGCGTGATGGAGAACAGCCGCAGATAAGATGTCGCACCGGCCAGTGCCTCGGCGGGCGAGGTCGCGATCTTTTCCAAGAGCCACTTGCTGCTGCGTTCGACGGAATCGACGGCATCGCGCAGCTTCGCCCCCGTGGTGCCGAACGCCGGATCGTTCGAGGCTTCGACCTGCGAGACGACCTCTTTTAGTTCCGCCAGCAGGTCCCACACCGCTTCGCCGCCCGACATCTGCAGCTTGCGCATCAACAGATCGTTGGATTGCACACCGTTGGTACCTTCATAGATGGTGAGGATGCGCGCATCGCGAACGTATTGCGCTGCGCCGGTTTCCTCCATGAAGCCCATGCCGCCATGCACCTGCACGCCGATGCCGGCAACTTCGTTGCCGATATCGGTGGAGAAAGCCTTTGCCATCGGCGTCAGCAGCGCGCCGCGCGCCGCAGCCTTCTCGCGCACCTTCGGATCGGTGGCGCGGTGCGACACGTCGATCGCCACAGCCGTCGCGTAACAGATCGTGCGGGCCGCTGCGGTCATGCCGCGCATGATCATGAGATTACGCTTCACGTCCGGATACATGATGATCGGATCGGAGCCGGTGTTCTGGCTGCCGAGCGCCTTGCCCTGCTTGCGCTCCTGCGCATAGGCCAGTGCGCGTTGATAGGCGCGGTCGGCGATACCCACTCCCTGCAGGCCGACGCCAAGCCGCGCTTGATTCATCATGGTGAACATCGCGGCCATGCCGCCGTTTTCCTTCCCGACCAGGTACGCAATCGTGCCGCCCTTGTCGCCCATGGTCATGGTGCAGGTCGGCGAGGCGTGGATCCCGAGCTTGTGCTCGATGCCGCTGGCGTAAATGTCATTGCGCGTGCCGAGCGAGCCGTCGTCGTTGACCAGAAATTTCGGCGCGAGGAACAGTGTGATGCCCTTCGATCCAGCGGGCGAACCGGGCAGGCGGGCGAGAATGAAATGAACGATGTTGTCGCTCATGTCGTGGTCGCCATAGGTGATGAAGATCTTGGAGCCGAACAGGCGATAGGTGCCGTCGGCCTGCTTCTCCGCACGGGTGCGCAGCGCGCCGACATCGGTGCCGGCCTGCGGTTCGGTGAGCTGCATGGTGCCGGGCCATTCACCGGTAATCAGTTTTTCGAGATAGATATTCTTCAATTCGTCGCTGCCGTGAGCGTCGAGAGCGTCGATCGCGCTCAGCGTCAGCAGCGGACAGAGGCCGAATGCAAGGTTCGACGCACTCCAGATTTCATTGACGGCGGAGTGCACGGCAAGCGGCAGACCCTGACCGCCGAAATCTTCCGAACCGGAGACGGCGTTCCAACCGCCTTCGCACCAGCGCCTGTAGGCGTCGGGCCAGCCCGGCGCGGTGATGACGCCTTTGTCGGTGAGCTTGATGCCCGCGCGGTCGCCGGTCTGATTGAGCGGTTCGAGCACATCGGTCGCGAATTTGCCGGCTTCCTCGATCACCGAGGCGGAGAACTCCGGATCGTAGCCATTATAATGTCCTGCCTCCACAGCGGCCAAAAGGCCGGCACCGTGATTGAGGGAGAGAAGCATGTCGTTGATCGGGGCGCGGTAGGTCATGGCTTGATCTCGCTGTTCGGACAGAGCGTTGGGCGGCGCCTATTCCACAGCTTCTGGCCGGGGCGGCGCACGGGTTTCGCTCTGATACTGTCTTGCTCTGATAAGTCGTTGTTTGTTAGTGAGTTTCTCTCGCGCCGGAGTTCTTGTAAGGGCCGCCTGGCACCTTTGTCTTCCCACGAAAGCCGCCGGTTCTCAACTGTGGCAAAGGTGGATTTCCGTGGGGCATGGCAGCTTGGCCGGAACAGCCCCCGGCAACCGCGGCCGGCCGGGACGTGGTGCGTCACCGGATCGGCGTGACGGGCGACCCTTGCGAGAAATCGGCGTATGGGCAGCATTTTGTCACCGAAAACCGGGTTTCCACTTTGCCGCAAAATGCTCTAAAGACCTCCGCAGCCACGGTGAATCGGCGCGGCCTTTGATGTCCGGAAGGACGGGCGGCCGCCACTTTCCGACATTGAACGGCGTGAGGCGGCGAGACCAGATCCCGCTGCGATCCGTTCGGCGCTATTGGGGCGTCGCCAAGTGGTAAGGCAGGGGATTTTGATTCCCCCATGCGGAGGTTCGAATCCTCCCGCCCCAGCCAGCCAGTTCAGTCTCTCAGATGGACACTGGCTCTGCCTAAGAGCGCTTTATTTTTCAGCGGGTTAGCGGGCATCAGACCGGTCTCTGCGACGGATTCTGCCATTTCGATCTCTCATCGGGACCGGTTTGACCCATAAATCTCTGGCGTCGATTTTTGATATCCAAATTTCGGTGCGTTCGATCGTTGAGACGGGTTCGTTTTCGACTGAGACCGGGTTCGAAGTGGCTATTTTGAGATGGAAGGCGGATTTTAAGGTGCCGAGCGGTCAATACGCGGGTGATTGCCGACCCAACCGTTTTGAAAGGGACTTTGATTCAGAGCACCTGTTCGATGGCGATGCTAACGAACTTGCACGTCAACAGATTTGCTGCACCGGCGATTATTACATCAGCGTTTTGAACTCACCTTAAGAAGGTGGTGTTGTTGGCGCCAGGAATGCACGGACGATTTTGCCAGTTCGGTGACGGTGAGATTGGCAGGCGCCGCCCCTTCGATGATGGACTGCACGATGGATGGCGCGACAAACGCAAGCGGCGCAAGCAGGCGGATGTGACGTTCAACCTTTTTCTCTTTTGTGGCGATGTCAGCGAATGATTTCACACGTCCCGCCGTCATGTCGTCGATCCATTGCCGCGCCTTCGCAATCGCGTTCAGCAATGCGTCGCGCGTGTCCGGGGATAATGTGGGATCGGCCCCATCCGGTGCGTGAACGATGCCTTTGACTGCAGGGAATGCTTTGGCGGTCCAGGGAATTGAGATCGTATTTGAGCCTGCTGATGGCGATTCCTTTGTTCTCCGTGTTGCTGGAATGGTGTTCGTTAACGCGGATTCGGTCTCAAGAAGTTTGATCTCAAGGACCTCCCGTCTCACGACTATTTTGTCGATATGCGCTATGATAGCGTCCTGATCCGAGGGAGCGTCCGGATTGCGGCTGGATAAATTCTGCCGAACCGCCTGCAGGACGAGGTGTTCTATCTCGGTGGCCGGAACGCGGCTGACGGATCCTGCATCACGTTTGCGTCCCTGGATTAACGCGTGCGAGACATAATACCGGTATCGCACGCCGCGCTTGTTTGAATGGCTCGGCGTCATGCGATTGCCGATGTCGTCGAAAATACGCCCTATGAGGAGCGCGGGTGAACCTTTGAGGCGCATTGCACGATCGACCGTGTTCTTCGTCAGCTTCTCCTGAACTTTGTCGAAAAGCGCGCGATCCAGAATTGCTTCGTGTTCGCCTGCGTGGATCTCGCCGCGGTAATCGATCTCGCCGATGTAAAATCGATTGCGCAGCAAATGGGCGAGGGCGCCAACGCCGAATGGACCACCGCCCCGTTTCTCTCCATTCGAAAGCGGTCTGATTTTCGTCCGGATTCCCTTTTGTTTGAGGACTTCGGCAAGAGATGCGATTGAATCGGCCTCAAGATATAATGCAAAAATCAGGCACACGATCTTTGCCTCGGCCGGAACGACAACAAGCTTTTTGTCCTCGGTGGCATAGCCGAGCGGTACAGGCCCGCCGACCCACAAGCCCTTTCGTTTGGATGCCGCGATCTTGTCCCGAACCCGTTCGCCAATGACCTCTCGTTCGAACTGGGCAAACGACAATAGCACGTTGAGGGTCAGGCGGCCCATGCTGCTTGTGGTGTTGAACGACTGGGTGATCGAGACAAAGGAAACGCCGTGCTGATCGAACAGTTCGACAAGCTTGGCGAAGTCGGCAAGCGAGCGTGTCAGTCGATCGACCTTATAGACCAAGATGATGTCGATCTTGCCATCGCGCACGTCGTCGAGCAATCGTTGCAGCGACGGTCGGTTGAGTGAGGCGCCCGAGAGCCCGCCATCGTCAAAATGATCGGGAATGAGCCGCCAGCCTTCATGAGCCTGGCTCTTGATATAGGCCTCGCAGGCTTCCCGTTGCGCATCGAGCGAGTTGAACTCGAGGTCGAGGTTATGTTCAGTGGATTTGCGGGTGTAGATCGCACAGCGCTGCCGTTTTGGCGATTGCGGCGTCATAGTGCGCTCCTTTTGCTGCGACGAGGGCGGCTAAGCGTGGCCGCCTCTATGTTGTCTGATTTGTCGATGCTCAACCTCAGACCAAAGAATTTTGGGCCATTCCAGTTGGTGCCGGTAATCAGACGCGCGATGATCGAGAGACTGGCATAGGTTTCTTCCCTCCAGACGAATCCGTCCGATGCCACGACCACTGAATGCCGCTCGCCTTGATATTCTCGAACCAGAACGGTCCCCGACTTGAGACGCCGTCTTGCTGTTTCGATTTCCGGCTTGTCTTCCCCAATGTTGTCTAAAAGTCTCCGCGACGCCCGACCTAACCCACCGAGCGCCTTCTCTTGCATGTGATAGCAGATCATGCGCCCCAACATGTCCCTGGCGAACGCAGACGGCGGGGGCGATTTGAATGTCTGCCGCCACAGTACTCGAAGCTGATCGACCGGCAGAGATCGGATCTGTTCGATCTCTGCCTCAAGTTCCGCTTCGCCCTTCCTGGATATGTCGCTCATCCCTTCCGTGATGGCCTGCCGTCAGCGATCCGATACGATCGTTCGCTGCCGGATTTGTCTGACACCAGATTCAAACCCAGTCGTTTGCGGACGACCCCGGCGAAGAAGCCGCGTACCGAGTGTTGCTGCCAGTCGGTCGCCTTCATGATGGCTGCAATGGTGGTCCCTTCAGGCTGGCGCAGCATCGTGAGCACAGTGGCCTGCTTTGAGGAATCGCGTGCGGGCCTTGCCCCTGTTGTGTGGGGAGAGGACCCTTTGGCCGGCTTCGACTGAACGGCAGTTTCAACGGGGCGTGCGGAGGATTGTTCAGCTGCGCCTTGAACGCGGGAACGTGCTGCCTTGGCTAAACGAGTCGTGTTCGCCTTCGATGGTTGTCGTGCCTTGGCGGTGGGTTTGCGCGCTGCACTTGCTTTGCCGGCAGCGACTTTGGTGCGGATGTTCATGGGATCTCCTGTGGGTCAACGGCAACATCGGGTGCTGCCACTGACCCGGCCCGCCGATCGCAATGCGAGGGCGGGGAGGGTCCCAATTGGGAAAGGATGGTAAATTAAGTGGTCTCGGCAACCAGGTTGCGTTTGATCGTAAGCGCTGCCTTGAACAGGTCCCGTGCCTCATGCACCAGGCCTTCAAAGTCCATCAGGATCTGCACGGCGCGATCCACGCTGCCATCGCGCGCGCAGCTCTCGGCAGCTTTCGCGATACTTAGAGTTTCTTCCAGCTTGCCGCGGATTTCCGTTACGAGTGCGGCGACCACGTGATTTGCGGCGATATCGGTCATCAGGGGGCTCCTTGTTGTGTGCCACCACACACGCTCCGTTCGCCGCTGAAGTCGAGCGGATTGTGAGCAATCTTGTGGCTCTTATCGCATCATTTGGATCATAAGATGCTCGGGATTATCCGCCCGCTTTTTGACGCGGCATATAGATCGATGTTATCGATATATGATGCGAAGTAACTCCTTGAGGAACCTGTGATGGGCGCCAAATCCAGCCAGTTGATGGTCGTCGTCTCGACCATAGAGACAGCGGATTCGATCCTTACGCAGCGAGGAATCGGCAATTGGGTCTTGAGCCCGGACAAGGCCAATAAATGCAAATATGTCGTTTGCTGTAGAAAAGAGGATTGGCGGAATAGGAAAGAGGGCATTCCTGCGCGAAGTGCATTCTTGGTCGGTGTCATATCTGAGCTGATAAGCGCGCCCGGAAGCGAGAATTCGCGCGGTCAAAGTCGGTTTTTTATAGGAATTTCTTCATATGCGTTCGTCAATGTAAAGGGCGTCTGGAAGGAGGGGCGTAACCCTGTGACCTACGCGACGGCCGCCGAACTGGGGATCGAAGTCAGAGCGCTGCGGTTTAAGCCGTTGACCGGAAAAAATGATGAATTGGCAGGAAAGCGGCCAATAATGGTGTCCCAAGCGATTGCGCAGGCAAAGAAATCGCTCGCTGAAAACCTCAATGTCAGCGTCGATGATATCGAAATCACCATTCGGGGCTGATATACAAGTATATAGCCATGTATTGGCTTGCGAAGCCGATACTTGCCACATACATCATCCTTGCCGATTTCCCGGCTTGATGAGGTATTCGAATGTCCAAAACTTTTGAGGTTATGTTTCTGCCCCTCGCGGCGGTCAAACTTCCCCTTTATCCCCTTCATGTTGAAAGCCATCAGGAACGTTTGCAGCAGGCCAGTGCGGTCGCTGCTGACGGCTTCAATGCGCGGCCGGTGCTGATCGATGAAAACGCTATCGTCGTGGATGGTGCGGACACGTACTGCGCGCTGTACAACAACAGCATCGACAAAGTTAAGGTCGTGTTGGTCGGTGGCGCGTCTGAAAAGGAGCTTCGCACGCTGCGTCGCGCTCTTCGCGTGCTTCCTAACCTGAATATTTATACCGACAAACTGGTCGCTGACTTCGAGTGCTTGCTCGATGCTGGCTATCCAATTCATTCATATATCGCGGGCTTGATTGAACTTTTTGAATCTTTTCTGCCCAATGCCGAGAACCATGCCGAGGAAATCCTGGCTGACGCGACGGCTCCCCCTGAAGCATGGGAATCCTGACGGTGAAAAACGCCCTTGAGATTGTTTATCTCTCCGCGACGGCTATCAAGCCGTCTCCCCATGCTGCGCGCCAGCATAGCAGCGCGCAGCGTCGCAAGCTGAAGGCCATTCTGCAGCAGTTTGGGCAAGTCGTGCCGCTTCCGCTGGACGCAACAACCGGCACGCTGATCGATGGTCATGCCGTGTTCGACGCGCTTGTCGAACTCGGTCACGACGAGATCGCCGTGGTCCAGTTGGAAAACCGCTCTGAGGCGGAGGTTCGTGCGCTGCGGTTGGCCTTGAATCGCGTCGCCCAGGACGCCGTCTGGGATAACGCCAAGCTGCGCGGCGAATTCGAATACCTGATTACCGTCGGCTTCGATCTCGATCTCAGCGGCTTTGAGGCGGTCGAGATCGACATGGTGTTGTCGATCGATACGCCGACCGCCAATACCGTCGAAGAGGAAATGCTCGATGATATCGAGCCGATGGCCGGGCCGGCTGTCGCGCGGCTCGGCGACGTGTTCCAGCTCGGCGGCCACAAAGTCGGTTGCGGGGACGCCCGCGATGCTTCCTTCATTTGTGATCTTGCAGCCGGCAAGACCGTCGCCTGCGTGTTCACCGATCCGCCCTATAACGTGCCGATCGACGGCTTTGTGTCCGGTTTGGGCAAAACGCGCCATCGCGAATTTGCCATGGGCACCGGCGAGATGTCGCGTGACCAGTTTGTGGCGTTCCTGAGCGCGACGGTGACTGCGATCAAGCCGGTTCTTGCCGACGGCGCGATTCTTTACCTCTGCATGGACTGGCGCCATGGCGGCGAGTTGTGCGAGGCGGCGGCGCAAAACGGCCTCGAACAAAAGAATCTTTGTGTCTGGGTCAAATCCAACGCGGGCATGGGATCGTTCTATCGCAGCCAGCACGAACTGATTTTCGTGTTCAAGCACGGCGAGGGGCCGCACCAGAACAATTTCGGTCTTGGCGCTGGCGGCCGCACCCGCTCGAACGTCTGGCAGTACCGCGGCGTCAACGCGTTCGGCAAGGACCGCATGGACCTTCTTGGCATTCATCCGACGGTGAAGCCGGTAGCGATGATTGCCGATGCATTGCGTGACGTCACCCGTCGCGGTGATCTCGTGCTCGACGCCTTCCTGGGCTCGGGGTCGACGTTGATTGCGGCCGAAGAAACCGGCCGCGTCTGTATCGGCGTCGAGCTTGATCCAGTCTATGTCGATGGCGCCATTCGGCGCTGGCAAAAGCGAACCGGCAAGAATGCGGTTCATGCCGCCACCGGCGAGACTTTTGATGCGATCGCTGAACGCGTCGTGTCGCCGGTGACAACGACGGACGTGGCTGTCGCCGAGCTGCCTGCCGGCGCGGCCGTCACTGGCGCCTTGATCGCCGCAGACCTGCCAATCGCGTCCACCAACGTGACAGAGGCTAGCGTGACGGAGGCCGGGGATGTCTGAGCAGGAGGATGACAGCGTCGGCTACCGCAAGCCGCCGGCCAAGACCCGGTTCCAGCCGGGGCAGTCCGGCAACCCGAACGGCCGCCCCAAGGGGAGCGTCAATCTCAAGACCGACCTGCGCAGCGAACTTTCGGAGCGCATCCGGATTCGGGAGGGCGAGCGCAGCCTCAAGGTCTCCAAGCAACGCGCCATGCTGAAGGCACTGGTGGCTAAGGCGCTGAAGGGTGATGCACGAGCTGCCAACGTTGTCTTGACCCTGGTCGGCAAGCTGTTCGAACCGGAGGTGGCAGCGGAGCAGGTGCCGAGCCTGACATCCGATGATCAGGCGATTCTCGAACGCTTCCTCGCCCGGCGGATCACCGAACAAGAACCAAAGATCTAATTCATCTCGGCCGGTCGCCTGTCGGCACCGGCCGGGTTTGTTGGCAGAGTCTCATTAGTATGTCCTCCGACCTTCAGCTTTACCGTGCCGTTCTGAAGAACGATCTCCTGGCGTTTCTGGAAGGCGCTTTTCCTGTCGTCGATAATCGCTGGGGGCTCGAAGTAGCGCCTTATCTGGAATACTTGGTTAGCGAACTGACCGGCATTGTCGAGGGGCGGCAGACCCGTCTCATCATCAACCTGCCGCCGCGTCACCTGAAATCGGTTCTGACCTCGATCGTGTTTGTCGCATGGCTTCTGGGGCGAGATCCGAAGCTGCGGATCGCCGTGATCTCCCATAGCCAGGCGCTGGCGTCTGACTTGGCGTCGAAAACGTTGCAGCTTGTCAGTTCGGATTTTTACCGGCGCGTCTTTCCGGGTCTGCATCTGCGCGACAATGGCCGCAAGGCCATGGACTTCGTGACGACCGAGGGCGGCGGCCGCTACGCCGCCTCGTTTGAGACGGGCATTACCGGCCGCGGCTTCGACGTCATCATCATCGACGATCCGATCTCGGCGCATCATGTCAAATCAGAAAAAGAACGGGCGAACGTCAACGAAAACTTCGACACCATGATCGCGTCGCGTCTCGACGATCAGATCAAAGGCGCCATGATCGTGGTTGGCCAACGTATGCACGAAGACGATCTGTCCGGCAATCTGCTGCAGAAGGGCGGCTGGAAGCACGTCTGTCTGCCCCTGGTGGCCGAGGAAGCGGCCTCCTACACCTTTGGCAAATCATGCTGGGATCGAACGGTTGGTGAGCCGCTGCTCGCAAGCCAGTGGCCGGAACCGATCATCCGGCGGAAGCGGGAAGAGGTCGGCGCGCCGATATTCGCCGCGCAGTATCAACAAAATCCGTCCGCGGCGTTCGGTGAACTGATCCGGCCCGACCAGATTTTGCACTTCAGCGATCTGCCGCCGGATGCGCGACGGATCACCCTGAGCTGGGATACGGCCGTCAAAACCGGATCTGACAACAGCTACACGGTGTGCCTCGTGATCGCCCGCGATACCCGGCGTCACTATGTCATCGACGTGCTGCGCTCACGTCTCGACCCCGTTCAGATGCGCGATGCCGCTCTCGAATTGATTACGGCCTACAAGCCGGAAAAAATCCTGATCGAGGACGCCAGCTCAGGAAGCGGCCTTTACAGCATGCTGTCCGAGCGTGGTTATCATGCCGAGCTGCGCCCAACCGGTGGACGCGGCAAGGAAGAGCGACTTGAGAGCCAACTGCACGTGTTCGCGCAACACCGGGTCTTGATCAAAAAGAATCAACCCTGGACGGTCGAGTTCGAAGGCGAACTGATGCGGTTCCCGTTCAGCAAGCATAACGATCAGGTAGACGCCTTGACGCAGTATTTGGCTTGGATCGCCGATGGTCCGATGACCAATCCTGTGGTGACGGGCACAGGCGGAAAGGAGGCGCGGATCGGGCGGGCGCTTTCGCGGCAGCCTTGGCCTGTTGCGAAAGGTGACAATCCTTTGCGCCCGCGCGGTAAACCCATGCGTCGATGGTAGCAAGCTGGAATGGGTTTGTCGGAAATTGGACCCGTTGATCACGTGGGCTAGGCGACCATGAGGATCACTCGGCCAAAACAATCATCCAACATGGTCGCTCAGGTTGTGAGCCCTCCTGATTGTGGTCAGAACGGCAACATCGGTGCTTCAAGATAAACTTGGGATTTTTGGGCGTCGGCCCAGGACATGTTGAAGTACACTGGCTTCCGCCCGAGGTTCGTGAAGACGTCGGCGACGCAAACCCGATGGCGAACTTTTTCGTTTTCGTCGAGCAAGTCTTTCCCGACGACCACCATATCGCCGACCTTGAGCAGTTTTAGTCCCAGAGCTGCTTGGGGAGAATTCTTGAAGGCATCCTGCAGCATGTCGCGAGTGGTGTTGCTGTTGCATTCGGGAATGCTGGCGGGGCCCCCATATCCGCCTGTCGCTAGCCGCAGCGTAACGATGACGCCTCCAAATAAGACTGCAAAGGCGATGCCGGTCATAAGGTTCGATTTTGAAAACGATATTGTCATGGGTAGCTCTTCCTCTTTGGGAGTTTCGAAACGATCAGGTGATGGGCATGGGGCATCGTTCGCCGCCGCCGTTGAAAGGCGTGCGTCGAGACGTCGTCGGGCGAGCGGCTATGTCTTCAGGGCGATGTACGCCGACGACAGAGGAGCGGCATTGAGGAATGCTGTCAGCCGCTGCGTCTGTTCCTGCTGGTCAAGGAACGTGATCTCGAAAGCAGTGACGAAATCGTTATCGAACGTTGGATCGTAACGATCGATCACAGTAGCACTGCGAGCCTCCAGTCGATCGATCGAGAATGCGGTTGGCGTCGTTGACAAAGGCTGTTCGGATGCGGAGCCAGATTCGTCAGCGATGGTCGGATTTGGCGTTGTGAACCTCGAAGTCAGGCCGATCGTCCTGACCGTGATGGTGCGAATGGCCGCATCCGTGCCATTGCACAGATAGACCGGCATGGTCTTCAGGCTGCGGAAGTCCGGAAAATACAGGGTGAGGTCCGGCGGCGCTTTTTCTGGCGTGACGCTGACATAGCCGCGCTCGCGCGATGGCTCCGGCGCGAAGGCCACCGGAATACTCGAAATCCGCGGAGAAAACTCTGCACCGCTGCCGATAGCTTCTGTACGCGCGATCAGCAGCGTGGCGCCGGCCTGTTTGCAGTCCTCCATGGCTTGCCGCAATTGCGGGCGCGAGAAGCCGTCAGTTTCAGGCTCGACGTATTCGGTCTGGACAGCCGCCTGATGGCCTTCGATCCAAGTTTTGACGGCTTCACGTTGTTCTTGCAGTGCAATATCAGAGTGCGCGGGCTCGTTCGGTCGGACGCGGTAATAGGCAATAACCTTCATGCAGAATCCCAGATTAAAGGCACGGACAGCCCGTGCTCCCTAGATTCAAATGAGGCCCCGAGGAATTGCGGTGTTTTGCAAAGAAAGGCCGAGTGTCTCCCGAAAGCCGCATTTTGGAACCCGGGTGTCGCGACATTAGAAGAAGTCACGCGCTGAGCGGGTGTTTCCGATCGCTCTGATTTTGAGGGCTGGCTGATAGTCTCGTAACCGTTTGGCGTCCCGTTCCCAGCGCCCATCGCGCTGATCGCCATCGAAACCGAACACAATCAGCCGGGGATCAGCGTCAATCTCGGCCTGGACCTGACCTGAGGCGACGGCGGCGATTAGGGGATCGGGTTCGAGTAGCGGTCGGCTTGCGGGAAAGGCAGCGCGGGCCGCAGTTCGCATGGTGTGGAGACGGACCAGGGCCTGACAGACAGCGACGTAGCGCTGTCGGAGTGTTGCATCATGCTGCCTAAGCGTTGTCTGGTAACGCACGATCTGAGCCAGAACGGCAGGTTCGCCCTTGGCTCTTAAGGCCGCATTGCTGAAATGCTTCGCTTCATGGAAAACGATGAATGGCTTGCCGCCACGGTTCTCGACTGTCACGACATCCAGCCGGTCCTGAGACCGATCAATCGGCGGGGCGCCCGCTGAATGGGCATCAGTGTCTGCCAGACTTTCGTCTATGGAAGAGTTTGCCCGCAGCAGCGACAGTTCGACGTCGATCACTTTTGAACTGCCGACGATCAGCGGATGCAATCCGCTCTTTTCAGCTCCAGCAAGATCGGTGGCCGAGCGGATCATGTCGGAGAGTGTCGATGGGCCAGCGTATTGCGACCAACCGATATCGGATGGTTGAAAGTGTCCATCGTGATGAAGCTGAGCCAGCACCTGCTGCTGACGGATCAGGTATTTAGTATGGGTCCAGGGAATAAGTCGGCCGTCTCCGCCATCGTCGATTCGGAAGATCGAGGCACCCCGGTGATAGACATTGAGCGAGTTTGCGCGCACCGCAATGAACACGTCGTCCCGTAGCAAAACGTCGCGCCACCACGATGGCTTCTGAGCGAGATTATCGAGCGCATCGAGGAAGGCCTTACTCACACCGTAGCTTGAGGGCGTCTGCTGAATGGTCATGTTGCGACGTCCCACCATTCGCCGTCGTTCTTGAGACTGACGGCCTGGAAATGCGCCGGAAACTGCTCCGGCTCATAGGTATGGATCGGCACCAGCACTTTGGGCTGGATGGCCTCGGCCAATCGCTTCAGATCGGGAATGCTGGCGTGGCCGGAGGTATGGGCGTGGTCCAGTGGGATACCCCGTGTCTCAAGTTCGGCGAGGAGGGTGAGGCCGCGCTCCTGTTTGAGATAGCCATCCCATTGCGACCAGATGGCGCGTGCGCCGGACAGACAGCCGGCATGATCGAGATCGCGCAGCATTGCTGGTCGAAAGAGCATCGCCGCCCGAGGCGCCAGGTCCTCAAGTCGCTCCACGAAAACTCGGTTAGTCTTGTGAGGATCGATCAGGTCGAAGCGGCTGCTGCGCTTGATTCGGATGCGCTGATACTGCGGGACGTACACCGCAATATGTGGCCAGTCCGATTGAGGGATACTGGCGTTCTCCGTCGCGCGAAGAATCTCGGCGGCATAGAGATCGATGATCAGCGTTCTGCCGGTGCGCTTACAGGCCCGATACAGGCTGACCATGCGATCGATGTTTTGCGCCGAGGCTGCGACCAGCGCCAAGCCGTCCGTTGCCTGAAACACATCGACTAGACGCTGCTCGACTTCGGTCTCGGTTGGGAAGACGTGATCGGGGTTGAGGCGACCGAAGCTCGATCCTTCCATCAGCATCACATCGATGGATCGTGGAGGATGCGCTACAAGGCGTTCAAACAATGCGGCTTTGCGGCCGTGGGCTCGGATATCGCCGGAATAGAACAGGCGTTGGCCGTCAGCTTCCACCTCAAGGGCATAAGCATCATAGGCGGAATGATCGACCAGATGTGGCGTCACCCGAAACGGGCCAAACCGCAACGGCGTACCGCTTGTGAACTCGATCGGCGACGCAGGCACGTAGGGCCTGGGCACGAACGGGGCTGCAGCCTTCAGAATGCGGTGCGTTGCAGCGCCAAGGGCGACCGGCAGTTCAGGTCCGGCGAGATGAGCCAGTCCCCAGTGATCGACGTGACCGTGGGACAGAACCAGAGCCAGCAAATCCCCGCCGCCTGCAAGTCCGTCTACCGACGGATGGACGCTGACCTCGTCCGCATCGCCGTCCAGCGGCAATCCCAGGTCCAGTAGAATTCGGCCACCGTCGGCCGCTAGCTCGACACAGGTCCCGCCGATCTCCTTCGTCCCACGATGAATGCGAATGCGCACAACTGCCCCAAATATATAATAGGGACATTATAGTGCGTGTTTTAATGAGCCGCCAAGTCGTTTGTTTCGCTTATGAAAGCGACAGCGCTCGTGGCCTGGAATGTCCGAAAACTGCGGGTTAGGCGCGGCCTGTCGCAGGAAGCGCTGGCGGTGGATGCTGGTGTAGACAGGTCATACGTTGGGCGAATCGAGCGTGGGATCGAAAATCCGACCGCAGAGACTTTAGAGAGGTTGGCAAGGGCCTTGGACGTACCCGTCGCCGACCTTCTGGCCGTTCCAAAAGCAACCGAAAAGCCGCCCACTACGCTTCGGAAGGGGCGCAAGAAACGTTAGACATGCATCTTGAGCCTTGATCGCTGTTGAACGTCGCACACTTGCATTTAGCACGTGCGGTCGGGCTCAGCCTCACGAGCATATTTCTTACAACGTTGTACAGTATCATTTGGCGCCTGCATTCCAGATTCGCGTAATGATGGGTTATGGAATTCTCGATCCGTTACTGTCGGACGCACAGGACCTTGATCGGATTCGTATAGCATTTGATCGAGATCAAACCGTACTCGTCAATCTGCGGAAAATGGCGCTCGCTTACATAACCTTCTTTCTCGAGCATCCAGAGTATTTCGAGAAGCTATCCTGGTTCTATCTTCCTGGCCGCGAGCAGCGTCTTGCTCCCGATGTTCTAGAGAGGGTCAACCTGCTGTGTGTTACTTCCCAGTTCGTAGCATCGCATCTCACCTGTCTTAAGTTCCACTTGCATTATTTCATCAGCGGAGAGTTTCTCAAGGACCAGGAGCAGCGCCCTCAGCGAATTGCCGTGCGCCACGATAAGCACCGCATTACTCTGCATAATAATTGGCAGAATGTGCACCACGTAGAAGGGTAGCACGCGAGCTACAGTGTCGCGGAGGCTCTCCCCACCAGAAGGTGAAACCGCAAATGAACGCCGCCATAGATGAACTTGTTCCGGGCCAAACTTTTGTCGTGCCTCATCTTTATTTAGCCCTGTCAGTGCACCGTAATCCCGCTCATTCAGCGCGGCGTCTGAAACGATCGGTACAGAGGCCAGGCCCATTTCGGCCAGCATCAGTTCACAGCTTCGGCTCGCACGACTCAGGGTGGAAGTGAATGCTGCGTCAAAAAAATACCTTTTTCGGCAAGACTTACTCCGGCCTCTCGGGCTTCCCGTTCGCCCTGAACCGTCAGGGGCAAATCCCGCCAGCCCGTAAAGATGTTCTGTTGGTTACCCTCACTCTGTCCGTGACGCGCCAACACTAACAGTCTTTTTCTTGCAACCATGCTCATGCAGCCAACACTCCCAGTCGATTTTTCTGGTACGATTTTTCTGGTACGCGTTGTCAATCTGATATCCGCAGAGGGGGGCGATCGGGTTCAAGCTTTGCAGACCTGTGCCGCCGCATCCAGGCAAGGACATCCGAGGGTTTTCCTTTTAATACCTTTAATGATTGTGTTCTTCGTGCTTCCGATGTCGTTCCTGCGAAACCCCATAGCTCACTAATGATGACGACATGCCAACGATGGCGCGTTTCAACAAGGCGCAGACTCAATACATCCAAGCTAAAGGAGTAACCTTGCCCGTTGAAACGATGTCGGTCGCGCTGACATTCGACCCCGTGAGCTACCCAGGCATTTATCTCGCTCCCGATGCTGGGCGCATCGATCACAAATTCGATATCGGCGATAGTTCTGGCATTGCTGATACGAGTCACCTGGCCTCTCAGTCACTTTCTATTGCAGGCAAACCGCGCGATACACGCTCGAACGTTCGGTCCATTGCAGCGGTGCTGCTGCGCAGCCAGGGAAAATGACCGTATCGAAACGACAGCTGTGCAGCAGCTTCCGCCGTAGATCGTTTGGCCACCAGTAGTTCGTATAAAGCTGATACCAACCCGCTGCGATCAGCCCCAGCCTGGCAATGCACCAGGATCGGACGCGGAGAGTCTCGCAGGAGAGCAATCAGCTGTTCGATTTGGGTTTTGGTAAGCTCCTTGCCGGACGACAGCGCAAAATTAACATGATGCACGTCGGTTGCCTTTACCGCCTTCATTTCCTCCACGTACCAAGCTCGCGTAGGATTCTCGCCCCGCAAGTTGATGATCGTGCGGATGCCATAGTTTTCGATTTTGTTTTTTAGCTGGCTGTTGTCCAATTGCGCGGAGCGGTACAGTATGCCTTTATCCACGACGTGAAAGTTGCCGCTCAACTGAAGATAGCCCGCCCACCCGAGAGCAAGCATGCCGATAGTGCCGACCGATAAGGCGGCTCGTCTTAACCAGCTCAAGGAAAACGCTTTCATGACATCAGGCTCCGCATTGCCCACATCCCTGCAAACAGTGCGACCACCGACACGATGACCGACGCCAATACATAGAAGGCCGTCATTGCAAGCTCCCCGCGCTCATACAGCACCGCCACGTCGAGCGAGAACGATGAAAATGTGGTGAACCCACCAAGGATGCCGGTTGCCAGAAACAGCCGCCACGGTTGCGAGGCATCGCCTTTAAAGGCGAAGTAGCCAGCAAGCAGGCCCATCGCGAGAGATCCTACAATGTTGACGGTGAAGGTACCGTATGGAAATCCCAGGCCGAAGGCGCGAGCCGACCAGACATTCACACCATGCCGCAGCGCGCCGCCGATACCCGCGCCGAGAAAAACAATCCAATAACCTTGCATCATCACTTTCGATTCCCCGCGCGCATCCAGGCTTCGACGACCGCGGTAACCAGCCCAAGTACGAGAATGCCGCCCACCAGATCGTCAGGTGCGCCAAGTCCGAATGCGAAAAAGCAGCCGACGACCACGACGACGAGAATGGAAACGGTAAAGTCATCATCGGCAATAAGCCGGACGAATTCGCGAAGTTGTTGTGCCGGAGTACTCATGTGGCCGCCCTTGGTTTGTCTCCAGAGCAACAAAAAACCCGCCAATGGCGGGTTTTGAACATGCTCCCGCCGCGACGGGGCTTTGCAGCCCCAACTCAGCAGGAGTCATCAGCCCACGACGGGCGGGTATCGGGGGACTCCATCCCCATCTGACTTTCTAACTCTACCCTTTGCAGCTTAGGCCGTCAAACATTGCACATCACGCCTGCGCCCTATGTTCCTCGCGAGCCGCTTGCCACACCTCTCTGGCCGCATCGGCATTCATCACTGCGATGCCAAGGCCAACCACAAGATCGGGCCAAGCCGACGACCAAAGGAACGCAGTGACGAGCCCTGCTGCGATAATGGCTACATTGGCGAATGCGTCGTTGCGGGCCGACAGAAAAGCTGCCTTGGTCAGGCTTCCCTTTTGGTGGCGAAAGCGCACGAGCATGAATGCGCAGGACAGGTTCACCAACAGCGCGCCAGAGCCGGCCACGGTCAACGGAAAAGGAGAGGGCGGCACAGGCACCGAAAATTTCGCAAAGGCTGTCCAAAGCGTTGCGAGACCCGGCACCAGGAGAATGATCGCGAGCGCCATGCCGAGGCGCGCACGCGCTTTAAGCGACCAACCCAGCGCCAGCACGATGAGCAGGTTTACCGAGGCGTCTTCTAGAAAATCAACGCTGTCGGCAAACAGCGAAACAGAGCCGATCGCAAGGGCAACTGCGAACTCAATACCGAAATAGGCCAGGTTGAGAGCGGCAACGATAAGCACCGCACGCCGGAAGGCGGCGTTCAGGTCGGTCTGTTCTTCGGCAAGGATCATGACGGCACCTGGAAAGTTGCAACCAGCGGATAGTGGTCAGAAGCTATTTGCGCGTCCGGCGTCCGGATAACCTCATAGGATTTGGCGCACTTGGCCAAAGCATCTGAGGCCATCAAATAATCGCAGCGCATGGTCGCGAATTCCGTATCCGTAAGCCTTACATCTTCCTGATGCAGGAGGCGAAGGGTTTTGAATCTTCGAGCAGCGCTTCACTGTTCGGGCGGCATCCGTATGTGATGAGATCGAAAACGGAACCCTAGCGACAGTGCAATTAGACGGCCTGGAGATGAACAAGGAAATGAAAATCGTATTGCCAAACGTCACCCCGGATTTCGCCCCAGCACGAAAATTTCTGCTCTGCGCCATGGTCAGTAAGTAGAGAATCTTCAATTGCAATGATAAGTTCATAATCAGACTGTACGCCAAGGCGTCGCACCTTGGGTGGTGCGTCCGATTGCGAAGCTCACGAACCTTGCCAGACCAAGGATGCCGAGTATCAAACGTGGCGTAGATGATACCGGCAATCCGTTCAGGATAAGACAACACTCGTATTGCGCTCGCTGTGGTTGCTCCGGCAAAGCTGAAGCTCTCGCCCTCAGTTGGACTGCTGCTGGTGTTTCCCCGGAAAACGATTGAACCAACTAGTTGCGTTTTAGGATCGGAAGCCGCGATGACGGCTCCCCTCAGCGTTGGTCACAATTGTTTCGGAAGGGTGTAGGCTTTTGTGGAAGTCTTGCGCTCGCGCGATTGCGTCGACCTCCGAGTTGTCGCCACGAACGGGAATCCGCAGATCGAAGCTGTCCCGAGGTTAGGAGGGCTGTCATTTCTTGATAGGTTCTGCGTGTAATTAAGTGAGACTGGATAGCCGGTCGCGCGCTGCAGATATGTGTCCCTGTCGCAAACCTAATCTGGCTGGCGGTTGATCGAGAATTGGGCGATGCTGTTGTGTGATGAGGGATCTTTGCAGGCTCATTGGTTGGATGGTCGTCGATCTGATCCGGTCGCGGGCAGCGCTTGAGGCAGAGATTTGGGTGCTACGGCAGCAGATAAACGTTCTGCGGCGGACTGCCCCAAAGAAACTCTCCTTCTGCGCCGTTGACCGAATGGTATTCGTTGGTCTCTATCGGTTGTTTCCAAAGATTTGCGATGCGCTGGCGATCGTGAAGCCGGACACCATTGTCCGTTGGCACCACGCTGGGTTCAGATCGTACTGGCGCTGGAAGTCGCGACCTCGTGGCGGTCGGCCGACGGTGCCGCTGGAAATGCGCCAGATTATCCGCGGGATGAGCATTGCTAATCCGCTGTGGGGCGCCCCCCCGGATTCATGGTGAGATGCTCAAGCTCGGCATTGAGGTCGGACAAACCACCGTCGCGAAGTACATGGCAAAGGGAAGGCGCTCGCCGTCTCAAGGCTGGAAGACATTTGTCCGCAATCATGCCGACGGCATCGCCGCGATGGATCTGTTCGTCGTACCGACCATCTCGTTTCGGCTGCTCTATGGCTTGTTGATTATGGGACATGGTCGACGACAGATCCTATGGTTTGGCGTCACCGCGCATCCGACCGCGGAATGGATCGCAAATCAACTCACGGAAGCTTGCGGCTGGGAGCAAGCTCCCCGCTATCTGATCCGTGATCGGGATGGGGCCTATGGCGAGGTCTTCATCCGACGACTTCGATCAATGGGCATTCGCGATCGACCGACGTCGCCGCGTTCTCCATGGCAAAACGGTTATGCTGAACGGCTGATCGGTTCGATCCGCAGGGAATGTGTCGATCATATCGTCATATTAGGCGAACGCCATCTTCGCCACGTGCTGCAATCTTACATGAATTACTACAATGAGGTACGGACGCATTTGTCCCTAGAGAAGGATGCACCGACATTGCGCCCTGTTCAGAGAGCAGGGCGCCGTCCAATCCTCGGCGGACTGCATCACAAATTTGTTCGGATTTGATTTGCGACAGGCACAGAGGTCGGACCGAGAATTCCACCAAGTTGCAGTACGACCGTTCGAGCAACATCTTTCGGGTTGGGCCTGCGAAATCGTATTACCCGGCTTCCGCATCAAACGCGACGGAACTTCGGGCAGAGAAAGTCAATCTGTCGCAGGAACCATAAACCCGTAGATTGATTGACCTCAACATGTCCAGAGTTAGGAGTTATCTTAATGAGACGATTGGCTATCGCGATCATCCTTAGTGCAGCGGCGCTGCTCGGATCCTCCTCAGCGAATGCCGCAGATAATTCGGCTAGAAAAAAAGCCGTGCTTGATACTGCGCAGTCGACCGAGTTCAGTTCACAGCATCGACGTCATCATCGTCATCATTCGCGCCACCACCGCCGTCACCACGGGGGCTATGCCTACGCGCCAGGGGGGTACTACGCTCCGCGGGCATACTACGCTCCACAACCATACTACTATGGTGGCGGACCGAGCATCGGATTTGGTTTCGGAGGCGGCCACTTTGGCGGACATCATCACGGACATCACGGACACCATTAACCCTCGGCGCGATGAACCTGCATTCCTGTCTGAGGAACCAGCGGCGTGTCAGAGTTGATGGCTGCGGACGCGCGTAAAGTAGAAAAGCCCGCAGCAATTGCGGGCTTTTCTTTGCAGCCTGCGCGCACCAGGGCACATTCGCAGCTGAACATCATCGACCCTCTGAGCGAATAGTGAGCATCGCTCCGCTGCGGACGGATGCCTTCCGGCAAGTCGTGCGCGAGAATACTGCGAAAAATGGTCAACGGTTTTACGGCAAACGTTGCCGGAACGAGCGTATCGAATGGCTTTGTCCATACTGCGTATCTCCAAAAGGACGGCGTTGAAAAGATTTTTGCTGTATCGAACGGGTCGTTAGCTGAAGTCCCGCCGGCGAGGAACTCCGAGTTCTTGCAACTTTTCGCAGTCACCCTCGAAACAATGTAATATTATTGCGGGTCGACATTCCTTCGTCATGCATGGTAGATAAGAGAATAGTGTCAACCGGACTTGTGATTTTGTTACAATATAGCACCAGGAACAACACTAGCCGCCTGCGCACGCCGCGCGGGATGGTCGTTGTTGTGTTGGTGCTATCTTACATTTTCGGTGCTTTGCTGCATCATGACGCGGACGTTAACACGTTTAATTCGTCTCAGCCTGCGGTGGCACTCGCTTCAACTGATAAAGGTGACGCGCCGTCTAGCGGTGGCGCTTTGGCCGACCATCACTGCCACGGCTGCTTCTCGGTATCAATATCCGAGCCGTCTCAGTTATCAGTCAATGTTAAGCCTGGGATCCTGCCTTTGGATTATGCAAAGGTTGGCCCTCCGGATCGAGTCCCGGAGCTTGATACGCCCCCACCCAAATTCCTGACCTGAATGCATTCGCCGGGCGCGTAAGCGCCTTAGCTCGGCCGTTCTGCAGGTTCTTATTTTCATGTCGATTAGAAGCGTCGCCACGCGGATTGCGTGCGCGTTGGCACTGCTTGTAAGCCCTTGGCTCTCAGGCGTGTCGTACTCCCAGACATTGTCGCTCCAGACAGCGCTGCAACGCGCTTTGGCTGCAAATCCTCGCCTGACCGCGGCCGAACGCGATGTGGGCATCGCATCCGGTCAGCGCATACAGGCTGGTGCATTGATTAATCCGGAGGTGTCCTTTGAACTGGACAACTCCTTGGGCTCCGGCGCCTACCGCGGCACCCGATCTGCGGAAAGCACCTTGCAGATCAGCCAATTGTTTGAATTGTTCGGCAAGCGGGAAGCGCGCATCGCCGTGGGCCAGGCCGGTGTTGATACAGCGGAGATTCAGCGCAAGGCCATTCGCCTCGAGGTGCTTTCCGAAACGGCAGTTGCCTACCTGAGCGTGCTTGGAGCTCAGCGCAGGATTCAGATCCTCGATGAGCAGGTTGGCCAGATCGACAGGATAACTCCTCTGCTGCAGCGGCGGGTCGAGGCCGGCGCGTCATCGCAGGCAGAGACCGGGCGGGCAGAGGTCGCATCCTCACTGGTCAAGGCCGATCGCGAGCGGGTGCGATCACTTCTGGCTAGTGCAAGGCGCGAACTCGCCGTGCTGATGGGTGATACGACGGCGAAGTTTTCGTCGGTCTCTGGGCGGCTTGATGCCACGGGGCGTCCACCATCGTTCGGCGCCGTCGTCGCGGCGATCGATGCCAATCCCCAATTGGTACGCTGGACCGCGGTTTATGCGCAGCGAAATGCCGAACTCCTGCAGGCGCGACTGCGGCCGTATCCGGACTTGCGTGTCGGCGCAGGATGGCGTCACTACAATGAGACCGCTGATAATGCTGTACGGTTGAGCATCTCGGCCGCAATTCCTGTGTTCGATCAGAACCAGGGAAACATTCTCTCCGCTCAGGAGAGCCTCGCGAAGGCCCGCGCCGAGCGCGAGGCGAATCGCAACGCGCTGATCGTGATCGCGGGACGAGCCTACGATTCCCTTCAGGGCGCGCTACGCGAACTCGCCATTCTTCGTGAAACGGCGATCCCGAAGTCGCGTCAGGCGGCTGATGCAATTCTCGAAGGTTATGGGCAGGGGCGCTTCTCCCTTCTTGAAGTTCTCGACGCGCAGTCCTCCGTCGCCCAAGCGCGCCTGCGTGAGCAGGAAGCGCAGCAGAATTTCCACATCGCCGTCGCCACTATCGAAGGTTTGGTCGGCAATCCATTTGCACTGGCGCGGGAGAGCGCAAGATGACGACGATTTCTAGAACCGTGATTGCTATTGGCGCGCTGATCGTCCTCGCGGCCGGCGTTTATGCTTTCGCGCCGGGCAAGTCGGCGCCGCCGGCAAAAAAAGAAGCTGTGGCTGAAAAGGAGAAAGATCACGGCGACGAAGGTGTCGAAATGAGCGATGCAAAGGTCGCTGCCGCAGGCATCGAAATCGTCTCCGCGTCCAAAGGTACGTTGCGCGATGCCCTTCAGTTGAATGGCATCCTGCAGCCCAATCAAGAGGCGTTGGTGCAGGTTACACCTCGCTTTCCGGGCGTCGTGCGGGAAATCAGGAAACGGATTGGAGACCAAGTCGAGAAAGGCGAACTCCTCGCCAAGATCGAAAGCAATCAGAGTCTGACCGTTTACGAAATGCGGGCGCCCATCGCCGGCACCGTGATTGATCGCCAGATCTCGCTCGGGGAGTACGCGTCGGAGCAGAAGCCCGCCTTCACGGTTGCCGACATCTCGACCGTGTGGGTCGATTTGTCAGTCTATCGACGCGATCTCCCACGGGTAAAGCTCGGCGACACAGTCCTTATTGACATAGGAGATGGCGGAAAGCCGATCGAAGCCAAGCTTTCCTACATTTCGCCCATTGGCAGCAGCGACACGCAGAGCGCGCTCGCACGGGCGGTCGTATCGAACGACGATCTGCGGCTCCGAGCCGGCCTGTTTGTTTCCGGCCGGTTGATCTTGTCCGCCAAGGAGGTCCCCGTCGTCGTGAGGGCAGAAGCGTTACAGACCGTTGAAAATCGCAATGTCGTCTTCGTGAGAAACGGAAACAAGTTTGAAGTCCGAGACGTGGAACTGGGCTCCCGCGATCCAGAGCAGGTTGAAGTCGTCTTCGGTCTTCTCGAAGGCGACAAGTACGCCGCGAAGAACAGCTTCGTGGTCAAAGCCGAGCTGGCGAAAGGCTCTGCATCTCATGAGCATTGATAATCCCCGGGCTCGTTCCTGCGCCGTGACGATCATCATCCACGATACGCAAAAGCTTCTTGCTTGGGCGTCGGGCTTCCTAATCCACACTTTGGAGATGTCCGATGATTGACGGCATCCTATCTTTTTCGGTCCGCCAGCGATGGCTAGTGATGATCGGCGTCCTGCTGATGGCAGGGCTTGGCGTTTGGAATTTTACGCGTCTTCCGATCGATGCTGTGCCGGACATCACGAACGTCCAGGTTCAGATCAATACGAATGCGCCAGGATACTCGCCGCTCGAAGTCGAGCAGCGCATTACGTTTCCGATCGAGACCGCCATGGGCGGACTCCCAAATCTGGTGAATACGCGATCGTTATCGCGCTACGGACTCAGTCAGGTCACGGTCGTCTTTAAGGATGGAACAGACATCTATTTCGCAAGGCAGCTCGTCAATGAGCGGGTTCAGCGCGTGAAAGATCTCCTTCCAACCGGCATCGAGACCGCGATGGGTCCTGTGTCTACGGGTCTTGGAGAAATTTATCTTTTCACGGTTGAAGCAAAGGCTGGCGCGAAGAAGGCGGACGGACAAGCCTATAGTCCGACTGACCTACGCACAATTCAGGACTGGATCATAAAACCGCAGCTTCGGAATGTCTCGGGCGTCGTCGAGGTCAACACGATTGGCGGCTTCGAAAAGCAATTCCACGTGCTTCCGAATCCCGCGCAACTCATGGCTTACAAGCTTAGTTTTCGCGAAGTTATGGCGGCACTAGCAGCCAACAACGCCAACGTGGGCGCGGGATACATCGAGCGCAATGGCGAACAGTATCTGGTCCGGACACCAGGCCAGGTCGCGAACATTGATGAGATCAAGCAAATTGTTATCGGATCTCGCAATGGAGTGCCGGTTCGAATATCCGATGTCGCGGATGTGAGAGAAGGCAAAGATCTACGGACCGGTGCGGCCACGCTCAACGGAAATGAGATGGTAATGGGCACCGCGATGCTCCTGATCGGCGAGAATAGTCGATCCGTTGCGCAGCGCGTTGCCGCCAAGCTCGATCAAATCGGCCGCTCCCTTCCAGACGGTGTCGTCGCCCGCGCGATCTACGACCGTACACATCTGGTCGATGCTACTATCGCAACCGTCGAAAAGAACCTCGTCGAAGGCGCACTGCTGGTCATCGTGATCCTGTTTCTTATCCTCGGGAATTTTAAGGCCGCGATTGCCACGGCCTTCGTAATCCCTCTCTCCATGTTATTTACGATTACGGGGATGTTTCAGAACAAGGTCAGCGCCAATCTTATGAGTCTTGGCGCCATTGATTTCGGCATCATCATCGATGGTGCTGTGATTATCGTGGAGAACTGCTTGCGGCTGCTGGCTCATGAACAGGAACGGAAAGGGCGTATCCTCACACGGGAAGAGCGTTTTAACACAATCCTTGCTGGATCTCGCGAAGTCATCCGGCCGAGCCTTTTCGGCACGCTGATTATCGCGGTGGTCTATCTGCCAGTCCTTACGCTGACGGGCGTTGAAGGCAAGATGTTTACGCCTATGGCGCTAACAGTGCTTCTCGCGCTTCTCGGCGCCAGCATTTTGTCGATGACGTTCGTTCCCGCCGCTGTCGCGTTGATGGTGACCGGACGCGTATCAGAGAAAGAAAACTGGTTCATGCGCGGTGCGCGACACGTTTACGTGCCGCTTCTTGAAAAATCGATCACGTATCGCAAATCTGTTGCTGTCTTTGCCGCGATTCTGGTTGTTGTAAGCGGCCTTGCGGCGTCGCGGATGGGCGGCGAATTCATTCCGAGTTTGGACGAGGGAGACATCGCGGTCCAGGCCTTGCGTGTTCCGGGAACTAGCCTGACGCAATCTTTGGAAATGCAAAAGCTGCTCGAGAAACGAATCTTGAAGATCCCGGAAGTTAAAGAAACCTTTGCTCGAACCGGCACCGCGGAGGTCGCGACGGACCCGATGCCGCCATCGATCTCCGACGGTTATGTCATGCTGAAGCCGCGCGACCAATGGCCAGATCCGAAGAAGCCCAAATCAGAAGTCGTCAAGGAAGTCGAGTTAGCAGCCGAGGAGATCGCGGGAAGTAGCTACGAAATCTCGCAGCCCATTCAGCTTCGTTTTAATGAACTGATTTCGGGTGTCAGAAGCGACGTCGGCGTTAAGATATTTGGAGACGATCTGGAAGTTCTGGCGCAGGTCGCCGGGCAGGTTCAATCCGTTCTCCAGACGGTGCAGGGCGCTGCCGACGTAAAGACCGAGCAAGTCTCAGGTCTTCCGGTTTTGACCGTCAAGCTCGATCGTCAGGCGCTTGCCCGATACGGAATCAGCGTCGCTGACGTCCAGAATCTCGTCGAGATCGCAGTTGGAGGCAAAACCGCAGGTCTAGTATTTGAGGGCGATCGTCGGTTCGATCTGGTGGTGCGTCTTCCCGAAAATCTTCGATCGAATGTGGAGGCAATCAAGGCGCTTCCGATCCCGCTGCCACCGCTTGAGAATCAGTCGAAAGCGATGCCGGCGCTCTGGGGTAACTCGCCCCTTGCCCAGATACGATATGCGCCGCTCTCTGAGCTTGCTGTAATAGACCTTGCACCGGGCCCCAATCAAATCAGCCGAGAGGATGGAAAGCGCCGCATCGTCGTCTCAGCAAACGTGCGTGGACGGGACCTCGGATCGTTCGTCGCCGATGCGCAGCGCCAGATTGCAGAGAAGGTTAAACTTCCTGCTGGCTACTGGATCGGCTGGGGCGGACAATTCGAACAACTTGTGTCCGCGACCCAGAGGTTGACGATTGTCGTTCCCATCGCGTTGATGCTGATATTTGTATTGTTGTTCATCAGCCTCGGATCTGCTGCCGATGCTTTGCTCGTCTTCAGCGGAGTTCCTCTTGCGCTTACCGGAGGGATCTTCGCATTGATCGTGCGCGACATCCCGCTCTCTATCAGCGCGGGCATTGGTTTCATTGCGCTGTCAGGTGTCGCTGTTCTCAACGGTCTGGTGATTATCACTTTCATCGAGCGGTTACGCCACGAAGGCAAGAAAATCGTCGAAGCAGTTCAGGAAGGGGCACTCACACGATTGCGGCCAGTATTGATGACTGCCTTAGTCGCTTCGTTGGGCTTCGTGCCGATGGCAATTGCGACCGGCGCTGGTGCTGAAGTTCAGCGGCCGCTAGCCACCGTTGTTATCGGCGGAATCATTTCTTCAACGCTTCTCACTCTTTTGGTTCTTCCCGCCCTCTACATCCTGTTTAGGCGCGAAACGCAGGTGTCTGACGACGCCGTAACTCAACACTGAAAAGGAGAATATCCATGAGAGCTATTCTGATTTTGGCGGCGATGTTGTTGTCTGCGGCTCCGGCGATGGCTCAACATTCTCACGGGTCTAAAGGCCCGAACGGAGGATTGATGGAGGACGTCGCGGGCGTGCATGCCGAGCTTATGACGTCTGGAAACACCATCACGTTTAACATCGTCGATGAGGCCAACAAACCGGTCGCAACGGATGGCTTTACGGGGTCGGTTCTCGTGGTAAGCGGCTCTGAGAGAGAAACGATCACGCTTGCTCCGGCCGGAAGTAGCGCACTGAAGGCAGAGGCCAAGAAACAAATTGCCGCGGGCACCTCTGTGACTCTGATGCTGAAAACGAAAGCAGGAAAATCGGGCCAGGCAAAATTCACAAACTGAGCGTTATTCTAACCCATCGTGACGGTGTTTAACGGGAGTGCCGCGTGAGTTCATTGCGTGGCACCCCACCTCTGATTGAACTGCTATGGCTGATCGATCGAAATCTTCAAGCGGACGCGACGTACGCCTCGATATGTTCCGTGGCCTGGCAAACTGGGCGATCTTCGTTGACCACATTCCCAACAACGCGGTCGCCTGGTTGACGACCAGAAATTACGGCTTTAGCGACGCCGCTGATTTGTTCGTCTTTATTTCCGGCTACACGGCGACCTTCGTGTATTCGCGTTACATGCGAGCGAGCGGCTTTCTTGTTAGCACAAGTCTGATCTACGGCAGGGTCTGGCAGATCTACGTGGCGCACGTCCTTCTTTTGGTGGCGTATCTCGCCGCGATTGGATTTGTCGCCCAGTCCTATGGCCATTCGCATCTGCTGGATGAATTCAACGTCCGGCATCTCCTCGACGATCCGATTGAGACTCTCAAGCATGGGCTGCTGCTCGAATTCAAGCCTCTGAATCTCGATGTTCTTCCGCTCTACATCGTTATCATGGTGGCGTTTCCACTTGCGCTCTGGGCGATGATCCGCCGTCCGAACGTGACGCTCGCCGCGTCTTTCGCGTTGTATGTGACTGCGCGATCTCTTGGCTGGAATCTGCCGTCCTACCCAAGCGGGAACTGGTACTTCAATCCTTTCGCCTGGCAGTTTTTGTTCGTGATCGGCGCTTGGGCTGCGAGCGGCGGAGCGGATCGGCTTCAACCGCTCTTGCGTTCGAAAGCGGTGATAGGCATAGCGGGTGTATATCTATTGTTCTCACTCCTGATCGCGATGGCAGCGCGGTTTCCGGAACTGGCAAACGTTCTTCCCGTCTCGTTGTTGTCTGCGTTTCCTAACGACAAAACGAATCTTGGGCCATATCGAATTCTTCATTTTCTCGCGCTCGCGGTCGTCGTCGTGCATTGTGTGCCAAAAGAATGGGCCGGGCTACAGTCGCCGATATTGCGGCCCGCGATCGTATGCGGAAAGCGCTCGCTGGAAGTCTTTTGTGTTGGCGTCTTCCTGTCGTTCGCCGGGCACCTCCTTTTTGAGTCGGTATCAATGTCATTGGCATTTCAGTCTCTCGTCAGCTCGGGCGGCATCGCCATCATGACGGGTGTTGCTTACTACAGAACGTGGACGGTGAGCCTTCGATCAAATTCTTCGAGTTCGAGTGCAGTGGCATCCGCCTCATGAGCGACCCGATTTTCGATAGCAGGAGTTGCAGATGACCCAAGACACGCTGATCACAACGCGCATGCGGGTCGAGGGAATGGATTGCGCATCATGTGCGATCAAGATCGAGAACGCGCTGAAACGCGTTGCCGGTGTCACGGAGGTCAATGTCTCCGTGCCCGGAGGGACTGTCATTGTAAAGCATGATCTCCCGGATCCGGAAACATTGCGTAGCCGGATCCTGGGCCTTGGCTATAAGGTCATTGGCACCGAGCACGCGGGTGCGAAGGTGGAACAACACGGTGCATCAACTGACACGCATCAGGACGGTCACTCTCACGATCACGGTCCAATCGATCGGTCATGGTGGCGGACGCGCAAAGGGGCTCTCACGATTGCGTCCGGATTCGCTTTGGCCGCGGCATTCTTGCTGGGGAAGGCATTTCCGGCGACGGAGCGTTGGGCGTTTCTGATAGCCATGCTGGTGGGGCTGATCCCGATCGCAAGACGGGCCATTTCAGCGGCGCTTACGGGCACACCGTTTTCGATCGAGATGCTGATGACGATCGCGGCTATCGGTGCGGTCTTTATCGGTGCGACGGAAGAGGCGGCCGCAGTCGTCTTCCTGTTCCTGATCGGAGAGTTGCTGGAAGGCGTCGCCGCGAATCGTGCGCGCGCCAGCATCCAAAGTCTGACCGAACTGATTCCAAAGACCGCGATGCTCGAAGAGAACGGCCAGGTTCGCGAAGTTCAGGCCGATTCACTTAAGGTAGGCGCGATGATTCAAGTCCGCCCGGGCGATCGGATCCCGGCGGACGGCATCATCGTCTCCGGAGAGAGCTCGATAGATGAAGCGCCGGTTTCCGGGGAAAGTATGCCCATCCGGAAGGGGCGAGATCAAAACCTGTTTGCAGGCACCATCAACGGTGATGGCCTTCTCAGGGTTCGGGTTACCGCCGCCGCGGCTGACAATACGATTGCGCGAGTCGTTCGCCTGGTTGAGGAAGCGCAGGAATCCAAAGCTCCGACCCAAAGGTTCATCGATCGCTTCTCCAGCTACTACACGCCCGGCGTTGTCGTCGTCGCAACGTTAATAGCTGTCGTCCCGCCCGTGCTTATGGGTGGTGCGTGGAACGAATGGATATACAAAGGACTGGCAATCCTTCTGATCGGTTGCCCGTGTGCTTTGGTTATTTCGACTCCGGCTGCCATTGCCGCCAGCCTGTCTGCCGGTGCGCGGCGCGGACTTCTACTGAAAGGTGGTGCCGTGTTGGAGCAGATAGGCAAGGTCACCATGGCCTGTTTCGACAAAACCGGCACGTTGACGTTGGGGAAACCGCAAGTCACCGATATTGTTTCGTTCAGCGCTACGGAGACCGATGTACTGCGGGTCGCTGCGGCACTCGAGGCGGGATCCAGTCATCCGTTGGCGACGGCAATCCTGGCGAAAGCCTCGGAACAGCAACTATCGTTACCGCCGACATCGGAGTCGCAGGCAATCGGCGGGAAGGGTATCCGCGCGACGGTCGATGGCAAGCAGATTTTTCTGGGCTCGCCGCAGGCAGCTAATGATTTAGCTGCATTGAACGATGAGCAGATGGCTCGCATCTCGGCGTTGAACGATGAAGGTAAGACGGTCTCGGTTGTCCTCATCGATATGGAGCCAGCAGGCGCTATTGCCATGCGCGATGAACCGCGCCCGGACGCGGTGAGAGGCCTGACGCTTCTGGCAGATCTCGGAATTCGGACGTTGATGTTGACCGGCGACAATCGACGAACGGCGGCTGCGATCGGCAAACAACTTGGGATTGAGGTTCACGCGGAACTGCTTCCGCAAGACAAGCAACGGATTGTAGGCGAGTTCCAGAAGGAAGGCTTCTCTGTTGCCAAGGTCGGCGACGGCATCAACGATGCACCAGCGCTTGCCGCTGCAGACATCGGGATTGCGATGGGTGGCGGTACTGATGTCGCACTGGAAACTGCCGATGCCGCAGTGCTTCACGGACGCGTCGCGGACGTGGCCGCTATGGTCGATTTGTCGAACCGCACGATGCTCAATATCAAGCAAAATATCTCGGTTGCACTCGGCCTCAAAGCGGTTTTTCTCGTCACCACGGTCGTTGGGGTGACGGGGCTGTGGCCGGCCATTCTCGCGGACACCGGTGCAACCGTTGTGGTGACGTTGAATGCGTTGCGCCTGTTGAGACCCTCTGCAACGTGACGGGAGGATTGCAACAATGACTTCGCCGAACACGCAGAAGGAAGGTTTAAGCATTTCGGCATGAGCCTTGAGTTTCTTCTGCGAATTTAGAGCGACTGGAGAACCGCTATGCAGGGCTTCCTGTTCGAAGAGGGCGATATGGTGAAGCGGGGGGCGTTCGAAAAGAAAGTCGATTGATCTGACATGGAGGATGGTCATGGAGGAGAAAAGATCGAATTTGCGGATAAGTATACTAAACGCCGGCACGATTGCGTTCGGCGGCGCCTTGGCCGACCGCACCATCGGAAACCTGAGTACGTCCGGCGTATTGCTCGACGTTGAAAGCCCGCTCGGCAGTCCACATCGCTTCACTCTCACCAACCGTGCGGATCAAGTCCCGCGATCATGCCGATTAATCTGGGCTTTCGAGCGTCGCGTCGGTGCCCTTTTCGATCGAGGAGATAATGTTGTGTCAGAGCAGAAAAGGGCGGAACGTCGCTTGAAGCTATGGTCGGCAATCTGGATGACAACGCTCCTGCTGATTTCCCTGCAGACAAGTGAGCAAGCGTTGGCGCGCAGCGGCATGGCCACGGAAAGACCGTGGGCATCCGAGCACATCGAGGGGCTCCCGGCCGATATTAGACGGAGAATTGTTGCGATCGAGCGCGCGTGCGGGAACGCGGCGGCCGCGGCTCATTACTTCGCGGTGTCGATCGAGGCGGGAGGCCAGCGCTTCGTGTCGCTGCATTTCGAGGAATTCGCCTGCGGGAATCGGGCTGTCGTGTGCAACGGTAATGGCTGTCTCCATGAAATCTACGCGGAGTCGCGTGGCCGCTATCGGATCGTGTTTAGCAAGAAGGCTTTGGATGTGACGATGACGAACGCCGGAGGAGTTGCCGGCTTAGAAGTCTCGCAACCGGATACCAATGAAACGTATCGGTGGAACGGTCGCGGCTTCACGCCGGCCCGAACTCTAAGAAATGGACCATAGATGCCTGCTTCAATCATCCAGCACCTTCATCTTGGAGGCGCAAGCCTCAGCTATCGTAAGAAATTTCGGCTGTTCTTTACCGTTGTGGCCGTTGTCCTTGTGCTCGGATGCGTCAAGATCGGGGTGCACTATTTCGGACTTGAGTTTCTCGAACTGAACACGCTCCTGACCAGCGGTATTGGTGGCGCCATCTTCATTATCGGGTTTCTTCTCTCCAGCATCCTCGCCGACTACAAGGAAGCTGAGCGCATACCCGCCGACATTCGCACCTCGATCGAGGCGATCGACGGCGATCTCGAATCGTTCGCTGCGGTCAACAAGGATTTCGATCTGCGCGAATGTCGGAAAATTCTGTTGGCGACAATTGACAAGTTGAGAGCAGGTCTAAGCCATGCCGGTAATCACAAGAATATACCCCCGGTTTTGGAAGAAATCGCAAAATTGACCTCGATTTTTGGGCGACTCGAAGGGATGGGCATGGCGGCCAATTTCGTCGTCCGCTTGCGGACAACGCAGGATGTGCTGCGCAGATCGATGTTACGAATCTACCAGATACAGCGAGTCGAGTTCGTGCCGTCCGTCCACGTGCTGGTGCAGACGCTGGTGTTAGCCATCGTCATCATGATGCTCTTTCTAAAGACGGAAGGGGATCCGGCATCCGCAATAATGTTTGGCTTCATTTCTTACATGTTCATCTACGCATTGTATCTCGTCCGTCTGCTCGAGCAGCCCTTCGCAAAGGGGCATGGATCTTTAGACGACGTCAGTTTCTTTCTGTTCGACGAACTCGAAGAAAGGCTGCGGAAGTCGATCGGCGGGAGCGCCGCTGCGCAGCATAACAAATACGCGGAGGTCTAAGCGATGCACGGCGGAGTTTCGACAGGAACTGCAGCGGCTAAACACGCAAACCGGCTGCGTTGGGCGCTGGCACTGACCGGCACTTACATGATTGCAGAGGTGGTCGGTGCCTTTGTTACCGGCAGCCTCGCGCTGCTCGCGGACGCAGCACACATGTTGACCGATGTCGGCGGCCTTGCGCTGGCATTGCTGGCGATACGTTTCGCGGCGCGCGAGGCCACCCCACAATTGACCTACGGCTATTTGCGGACGGAGGTTTTGTCCGCGCTTATCAACGCCGTGGTCTTGTTATTGTTGACCGTCTACATCCTGTACGAGGCGTATCAGCGGTTTCTCGCGCCGCCGGAAGTTCTAAGTGGTCCGATGCTGATTGTCGCGGCGATCGGTCTCGTGGTGAACCTGATCAGCATGCGCTTGCTGGCCAGCGGGTCATCGGAAAGCTTGAACGTCAAGGGTGCCTACCTGGAGGTGCTGGGTGACATGCTGGGATCCGTCGGCGTGATTGTCGCCGCCTTGATCATCATGTGGACGGGCTGGCGGTTGGCTGATCCGATCATGGGGGCCGGCATTGGCCTGTTCATCGTGCCAAGGACCTGGATACTGCTCAAGCAAGTGACGCATATCTTGATGGAGGGCACGCCGCCGAACGTCGATCTCGGACTACTCGAAAGGAATCTTATGGAAATCTCCGGCGTAACTGCTGTTCATGATCTTCATGTATGGACGGTCACGTCTGGCTTCGATGCGATGAGCTGCCACCTCGTCGTTGCTGACCTATCGAAAGGGAGAGAAGTACTGCAGCGGGCCCGCCGCGTAATGAAGGATAACTTCGGTATCGACCACGTCACGATCCAGGTCGAGGACGACGGGTTGAGAGGAGAGGAGAAGGTGCTACACGTCTGACTTCCGCCGCCGTAGCATCCCCGGGCAGGTACGACGAATGGTAGGCCAGGCTTAAACCGAGCGAACGCCGTCTCGGGCACATTGGAGCTGTTTCGAGCGCGTGAGCCGCTCAAAGCTCCAGCGGTAAGGCCAACGAGGCTATGCCGCAAAAATCCAAAGCGATAATCGTGAGCGGCAGACGCCGCAGCGTGGGCGCCTTAGCAATCCTGCAACGATCTGAATCCAGAAGTTGGTCATCGTCCAGTCCACTGCTTTCTCCGTTTTCCAGCGGCGCACGGCCCGACAGGTTTCGTTGCATACTGATGAGCCTAGGTGGCTGGTCTCGCGTTGACTGAAAGCGCCGAGATCGGTAGGGCGAAGGTCAGTGCCCAACACAGCACCAGCATGACGGCCGAGCCGATAAGGCATCCTGTGATTCCAGCGATTTGGTAGAGCAAGCCAGACAGCGTAATGCCAAGCAGTCGGCCTGCAGCATTGGCGGCATAGTAAAAGCCGACGTCCTCGGCTGATTTCTCGGATCCTGCATATGCGAGGATGAGATACGAATGCAGTGAAGAGTTCACAGCGAAGGGAAGACCGAATAGAGCGAGCCCCGCAACCACCAGAAGATCGGGCCGTCCAACGTTGACGGTGTGCATAATGATTGCCAGTACGATCGGGACGGCCGCAAGGATGAGAGCCCACATCCGCGCCGCTGGAACCTCCCGACTTAATCCATCCGTGCTTCGCGTAACTAACGAGGGTGCAATTGCCTGGATCCCGCCGTAGGCGATTGTCCACGCCGCGAGAAAGCCTCCCACTTCAAGAAAGCGCCAACCGTTCGCATACAGGAAGACGGGTAAGCCGACGACAAACCAAACGTCGCGCGCGCCGAACATAAAGATGCGTGCCGCTGCCAGCAAGTTGACGCCTCTCGTTTTTCCGAAAAGCTCTTTTATCGTTTTGGATGATTTGGCCTTGCCAAGCTGACGCGGGAGGAGGAACAAGCCTGCCAGGAAGATGAGGCCAAGCAGAGCGGCCATTGCCCAAAGTGCAGGTCTGAAACCGACGACGTCGAGAAGCAGGCCGCCCACGAAGAAGCCCACACCCTTCATTGCATTCTTCGATCCGGTAAACCAGGCGACCCACCGGAACAGCTGTCCGCTTCCTTCGGAAGAAGTTGCTTTGATCGCGGATTTAGAAGCGGTTTTGGTCAGATCCTTAGCGACACCAGCGACCCCTTGGGCTGCGACGACCCAAGCGACAGAGAATGCTGCGCTCCATTGCGGATCGAGAAATGACAGCATGATCAGTCCTGCGATCTGCAGAACCTGACCGGCTGCAAGCATGCGGGGAATTCCGTACTTGGACGCGAAGTAACCGCCGGCAAGGTTCGCTGCGATGCCTGCCGCTTCATAGAGCAGGAACAGGAATGCCAACGTGAATGGCGTATATCCGAGGCGAAAGAAATGAAACAGCACGAGCATGCGCAATGCGCCGTCAACAAGGGTGAACCCCCAATATGACGCCGTGACGATCAGGTAATTTCTTGCGGTCGCTGTCATACGCCAGCCCTTGCGACAATATTCGCCAAATCCACCATGCGGCAGACATATCCGATCTCGTTGTCGTACCACGCATAGATCTTCAAGAGCGTCTCGTCAGTCACCATGGTGCTAAGCGCATCGACAATGGAACTGCGCGAGTCATTGTTGTAGTCCGCGGAAACAAGCGCGCGGCTCTCAAAACCGAGAATTCCCGCAAGAACACTTTGAGATGCTGACTTGAATAGGGCATTGACCTCTTCGACAGTCGTGGAGCGTTTCAGTTCGAATACGCAATCCGTCAGGCTGGCATTGAGAACAGGCACTCGCACAGCGTGGCCATTCAACTTACCCTTCAACTCGGGATAGATGAGCGATATGGCGGTTGCGCTTCCGGTCGTTGTAGGTTGCATTGACAGCATGGCGGATCGCGCGCGCCGCAGGTCCTTATGGGGCGCATCAATCACGACATTCGTATTGGTAGGGTTGTGGATGGTGGTGATTTGTCCGTGTCGAATGCCGATCGCTTCGTGGATCACTTTCACGACCGGTGCCAGGCAATTTGTCGTGCACGATGCAGCAGTGAGTAGACGATGTTTTGTGGGGTCATAGAGGTGGTCATTCACACCAACCACGATATTGAGCGCCGCCTCGTCCTTAACGGGCGCTGCGACTATGACCCTTTTCACACCGCGATCAAAGTAGGCTTTTAGCTGATCTGGTTTTAGAAACTTGCCGGTGCATTCGAGCACGACGTCGCAGCCAAGATCGCCCCAAGCGACGTCACCGGGGCTTCCAAACTCACTGAACCCGATTTTCGCCCGGTCAATGGTAATCGATTTCTCACTCTCGACATTGATCGGAACGTTCCACCGGCCATGGACGCTGTCGAATTCGAGCAGGTGAGCGGTTGCTTCGATTCCGCCTTTGATTTCATTGATGTGAACGATATCGAGACGATTTCGCGATCGAGGATCGCTTTCCGGACGGTGGATGCCGCCGAATGCTGCGCGCAGCACAAGCCGCCCCATGCGGCCCATGCCATTGATCCCAACCTTCATAAGATCTCCTTTAGGGTGATACGCGCGTCGTATCGCCGATCTCGTCCAGTCTCCCTTTCAACGCCATGCGGTTGAGCGCAGCGAATGGAAGGCTGACAAAGATTTCAATGCGGCGCCGGATCATGGCGTAGAGTTCGTTCAGCAGGGTGGTTCGCTCCGAGTCCGAGCCGGTGAACTGCGATGGGTCTGGGAGAGGCCAAGCACCGGTGACGAACTTCTTTCCGAGATCGGGACAGAACTGACCTTGCGGCGTGTCGCAAAGAGCGATGACGAAATCCATCCGAGGTGCGTCCGATCCCGAGAACTCGTCCCAGGACTTGCAACGCAGATGAGAGATGTCGTGGCCCAGATGACTCAACCGATCGAGTACCTCCTGCATCGGGGCTTCCGCCGGATCTGATCCCGCGGAATAAACGTTGAAGCGGCCTTTACCGATCTTTGCCAGAAGCGCCTCAGCCATGATCGATCGCGCGGAGTTGTGCGTGCAGAGGAACAGCACGTTGAATGCGGGCGCCACGACGTCCGGCTGGGTCTCGCTCTTCTCGATTGAGGCCATGCTCGCATCCGGAAGAATGCCGCATAGTTCCGGTCTCCCGTTACAGCAGTCACGCGCCAGAAAATCGATCAGTCCGCGAAAGCCGGTGACGTCGGCTCGGTAGTTCACCGTCCGCCCATCCTTCTCCGCAGCAGCCAGGCCAGCGCGCGTGAGAATCGCAAGATGGTTCGACATGGTGTTGTGGGGGACATCGCATCGCCGGGCGATCTCTCCCGCAGCGACGCTCTCAGGATGGGCCGCAAGCAAAAGCCGCAGCGCTTGGAGCCTGGTCGGTTGCGCGAGTGACCCGAAGCCCTCAATTGCCGTTTCAATGACGCTTGCCTGATCCACGTTAGCCCTCGCGATATTCTATTCTGTCGGTATTTATCGACAAGTTGCGTGACGCGTTGATGACACTGAACCTTTCTGGGCAAATTTAGCCGTCATTTGCATGTCATTTTTTGTCTATATGTCCAGACTGGTAGACATATAACCAAGGGGAGCCAAATGCACAAGCTTTTTCAGGTACTCGTTCTGGCCACCGCAATCAGTCTTCCAGCGACCGCTGCAGGCGCAGCCGAAACTGCCGGGGCCGGATCGACATTCGTTTTTCCGATCTTGTGGAAATGGGCAGCCGACTACCAAACGAAGACGGGCGACAAGATCAATTATCAGTCGATCGGATCTGGCGCTGGCTTGCAGCAGATACGTTCTTCCACCGTGGACTTCTGCGCGTCTGACATGCCATTGAAGCCGAATGAACTGGCAAAGGACGGATTGAGACAGTTTCCTTTGGTGATTGGCGGCGTCGTACCCGTCGTGAACATCGACGGCGTGGGTGCGGGCGATCTGCATTTCACCGGTGCCCTGTTGGCCGATATATTCCTCGGCAAGATAAAGTCGTGGGATGATCCAGCAATCCGCTCCCTTAACCCGACCATCAATCTTCCCTCAGCGACCATCTCGGTCGTTCACCGCTCCGATGGATCGGGAACGACTTTCAATTGGGCTAATTATCTTGCCAAGATGAGTCCCGAATGGAAGCAGAAGGTTGGTGAAGGCACGACGGTTGAATGGCCGGTTGGCGCAGGCGGCAAGGGCAACGAGGGGGTCGCGGCTTTTGTTGCGTTGGCTAAGAATTCGATAGGCTACGTTGAGTACGCCTACGCCGTACAGAACAAGCTGGCATACGGGCTTGTACAGAACAGAGCCGGCCGGTTCGTTCAGCCAAACGCCGAGACCTTTCAAGCCGCCGCTGCCGGAGCTGACTGGGGTGGATCAAAGGACTTCTTTTTGATTATGACCGATGCACCTGGCGAAAACGCGTTTCCAATCACGGCCACTTCATTCGTCATCATGCAAAAACAACCGAAGGATACAGCACGCTCGAAAGTCGCCCTGAATTTTTTCAAATGGGCACTGGAAAGCGGACAGGCACAGGCAGACTCGCTGCACTATGTGCCACTGCCCAAACCTCTTGTGCAGCAAGTCGAAAATTATCTGAAGTCGGAATTCGGACAGTAGATGACAACAACGAGGCGCCGTCGAACGTAAGTTCGGCGGCGAGCCGGCTCTCTACGCTCTCGCTATTCGCTTAAAGGGTGAACGCCGCGGAGAAAGGGTGAAATCTCACGGTCGCGCCGAGGTCTACATCCCCGACGTCAGGCTCGATTTCCGCAAAGCCATCCGACATGACCAAAGGCAGCAACCTGGCGGAGCCTCCGCGACCGAGCTTGCTGACGACCGGAATGCCGTCCGTATCGTGATGCTGGATACGGACCGGCACGAATTCTGTTCTGCCGACCTTGTGATCGAAGATTTCGGCAGTGCGCGCTCGCGGGGAGATTGCGTTCCTATCCGCGGCTCCAAGGAGGGCTCGGACCAGCGGGCGCCCAAACAGAAGAAAGTTTACAAGAGCAGCAACTGGATTTCCCGGGAGCGCCAACACTTGCATACTGTCAATCGAACCTTTTCCGATCGGCTTTCCAGGACGCAGCGCCAGCTTCAAGGTTTCGCATTTTCCGCCAGCATCCACGATCGCGCGCGCAATGTGATCGGCGTCGCTGCCTGCCACACCTCCGGATGTCAGCAACAGATCCAGATGTGACGCGGCATCGAGCATTGCTCTCGCAACCGCATCTCGATCGTCTGGAACGATGCCGAGATCCGAAACAGAGAACGCCGCCGATTCCAGCAGTGAGCGAAGCATCGGCCCGTTCGTGTCAACGATCGCGCTGGGAGCGATTTCGCGTCCGGCCTCAACCAATTCGTCGCCGGTCGACAGGATGCCTATACGCAATTTCCGTTTGACGGGAATTCGAGCGTTTCCTGACGCAGCGAGGATTGCGATGTGTCTTGCGTCGATCACAGTGCCTTTCGCTACGACCGTCGTCCCTGCAGAAACGTCCTCGCCGCGACCGCGAATGTTGGCTCCCTCGCGCGGCAAAGCATGGAACGTCACGCCGGACGACGATCGGGTGGTTCTTTCTTCAAGCACTATGGCCACAGCGCCTTCCGGCACACGGGCTCCGGTCAGGACGCGAGCGGCTGAGCCGGCTTGCAGGCTTTGCGCCATAGCGTGTCCCGCAGCGGCTTTGCCAGCGATCCTAAGGGTGAGGGGTATCTCTCGGAGAAGATCGTCGGCGTGTAGCGCAAAGCCGTCGACGGCGGAATTGTCGAAACGGGGTAGGGCGACTTCTGACAGAATATCTGCCGCTGCAATTCTACCGAAGAGTTCTGATATCGATTTGGTTTCCACGCCGTCGATTTCACGCACGCCGTCGAGGATAGCGCGTCTCGCGTGGTCAGGCGGCAACGCGGTAACGCCGAGCATGCAATCATCGATTGCGCGGGCTGTCGCAAGTTCAGATCGAACATTCATCGAAATATCCCCACCGCGGAAGGCGAGGAGCGCATTACTGCGCTCCTCGTTGCTATCAAGCCGTGTACTCTTTTGACTTGAACGTCAGGTGGCGGACTCCTTCTGGGGCATCTGAAATCTTTCGGATGTTTCCCCATGTCTGCTTGTAGTTCGGGATAATGAACTCGTTCACGCCTTTGGAAACGACGTTGCCTTGGACGCCGGTAGGATAGGCAAATAGCATGAACGCTTGCTTCCGCTTCGCGGACGCGGTCGGATAGACCATGGCCTGTGTTGACCCGTTGTCGTTATAGATTTCGACCAAGTCGCCATTCTTGAGTTTCAGCTCCGCCATATCCTGTGGGTTCATTTCGATGAACGGGTAAGGCCACCGATCCATGACGAACTCGTTGTCCACGTCCAGATAGGCGCTTTGCCAGATCATGTTGGCGCGCCCGTTGTTGATAAGGAACGCGAACTTGTCTTTCTCGGCCTGCTTTCCTGCGGCTTGCAGCCCACGCCACTGTGTCGAAGAAAAGGTTGCCTTGCCGTCCTTGGAGTTGAATTTCCCGTCAGCAAACAGGCGCTTCGTTCCGACGATTTTTTCCTTTCCATCGGCAGTTTCGACACGCACGGCGGGCTCCTGGAAGCCGTTAGTGCCCATCGTTCGTAGGCGTGCATAGGTGACAAACTCGCCGCCTTTTTCGTGCTTGGAATAGCCATCCATGAACGCATCTTCTTCGGTCTTCCAGTCGAAGCCCTTGAATTTGTCCGCAATGTCTCCTTTGCCCGTCTCGCGGAACACACGCTCCATGTGGTTTGCGATGCGGGCCGCAATCAGACAATCGGGCATGGCATTGCCGGGCGGGTCCATATAGCGCTCGGTGAGCCGCATACGGCGCTCACCATTCATCGACGTCAGGTTCATTTCACCTGAGGTGGCTGCGGGCAGAATGACATGACATGCCTCGCCGATTTTGGTCGGCACAATGTCGACATCGACGGCAAACAATCCACCCTTGCCGATGGCGTCAACGATGGCCTTCACCATCGCATTTCGGTCGCCATAGGGGACTGCATTCATTGCGTCTTTCACGATGTCGGTGCGCTTCTTGTAAACGCGCTTGAATTCCATCGCATTGAGAGTGGTCTTGTAATGGTCGCACGCCCAGATGTGATGAACGCCACCTTTACCGCTGATGAGCAATTGATCGACGTATGCCGCAGGACGTCCGACATGAGCATCGGATGGCCGGGAATAGCCTTCCTGATGTCCGCCCATTCGAACGCAGCCGCCGCCGGGCCTACCAACATTGCCGGTCGCGAGTGCCAGATTCACCAGGGATTGATTGGTCCGGTAATTGTCATTTCCCCAGATCAAACCCTTCTCGTAGGTGAACATGGTCCGGCGGCGAGCATTGCCGGCTTTTGGCTCCGCGATCCAGGTGATGGCTTTAACGATATCGGCTTCGCTGAGACCGGTTGTTTTTGCCGCGTCCGCGATCGAAACCTTGTTCGCTGAGATCGCTTTGTCGAAGTCCTTGGTGGAGGCCGCGATGAACGGTTTGTCGATCCAGCCCTTTTCCGCGGCATATGTCAGCCAAGCGTTGAACAGGATCAGATCAGTGCCGGAATTGATCGCCAGGTGAAGGACGTTTTCCTTTCCGGCTTCAGCTTCACACGCATTTACAGTGACGGTACGTCGAGGATCGACAATGACGATACGCGCACGATCCGCTGCCTCGTTCCCGAATTCGGCTTTCTTCTTGTCCATGGACGTGCCGCGGAGATTTGGCACCCAATGATTCAGGAAATAGTTGGTTTGGGTCTCGAGAGCGTTGGTCCCGACGGCAACGATGGTATCGGCGAGTTCCGCATCCTCGTAGCAGTTGTTCAGTTCGCCGACACCCATGTCGCGCGATCCATGAACTTCGGAATTGTAGGCCGGTCGATTATGGATTCGGATGTTCTTGACCTTCATCGCGCCGAAGTAGAGCTTGCCGGTGCCCCAGGTATTCTCGTAACCGCCACCTGCGCCTCCGTGGTCGAAGGCCGACACAAACAGGCCGTCTTCGCCCTGTGACGCGATTACTGAAGCGGTGACTCGCGCGACCAGATCGAGGGCATCGTCCCAGCTCGTGGGTTGAAGCTGGCCGTAGCGCCAAACCAGAGGATCGGTGAGGCGCTGAAGCTGCGTATTGCGCTGCCGCGAATAACTCATTTCGGCCATTCGAGCACCGCGGGGTGATCCCAGTCCCGAATTGACGACACATTCCTTGTCAGGCTTGATGACGATATGGACGTCGCGTCCATCCTGTTTGACAATGTTGTACATCGACGGCGGATACCAGGCGGCAGTGTCAGCATCCTGCTGTTTTGACAGGTCAACGCCAAACTTGTTGTCACCCGGGGCTGTTCCACCCTCGTAACGTGCATCCCATGTGTAGGCTTTGTAGCCGCATCCGACGATGCAGTAGTGACAGACGACGTTCTGTTCCTTGGCATTCGCGGGGACGATCGGAAGTCGTCCAATCTGACGCTTGTAGCTCATGATTTTTGCTCCCTCAGAGGACGTTGGAAAGGCGGCCGTAGAGAAGTTCGTCCACGCCTTCGGCGTATACGTCGCCCTTATCGTCCACGCGCAGCGCGTATTGCGGGAGGTTCTGAGTCGCCTGTCCCCAGACCTGCTGTCCGCCTTTTTCGCAGTCGAAGCGCGAATAATGGCCAGGACAGTTCATAGTCCGGTCGGACCCGTTGTAGGTAAGTGGAAAGCCCTTATGAGGGCAGACCGTCGAGAAGCCGACCACGTCGCCATCGGGGCCAACACCTCCGGGAACCTTCTGACCGAGCTTTAGCAGGACGCCTGGCGCATCTGCGTCAGGATAGCTGACTTGGAAGGGATCGTTTGGTTTCAGCTCTTTGATGTTGGCGAGTCGGTTCGCCGGATATTTCACCAGAGCGGCAGTGCCGTCAGCTTTGGCCTCCTGCGGAATCATCGCCACTGCTGCGGCCGCCGCAGTCGCGGCACCTGCGCCACTTAAAAACTGCCGTCGACCCACGTCGACGAGATTGTCGCATCGTTTCATTCCTGATCTCCCCAGATCACAGTTCATTGGTCCCATCGGACGAATGACGACCTTGCAGGAGACGGGCCAGCAGCAATAACGCTGATGATTCAATCAAATTCTATTTGGAAATGACGCGAACCCGTGACCATGTTCGGATTTCCGAACATGGTGCGTTGCCGTTGGTTCGGAAGAACGAACGCCGGGCTGTGCGCGCCTTAGTCTTCGGCGCTTAACCCGAGACGGCGCATCTTATCCCAGAGCGTGGTGCGTCCGATCCCCAACAATTTTGAAGCTGCTCCGATCTCGCCGTGGGTTGCCGCTAGGGCTCGCGCGATATGCCGTTTCTCGGCGTGCTGGCGCGCGTCCTCGAGCGATCCGACGGCGAGGGGTGACGAACTCTGATCGGATTGCTCTGGGAACAGATCACCCGGCATCACCCATTGTCCCATTCCCAGCGCTACCGCCCGCTCCATCCGATTGCGGAGTTCACGAACGTTGCCGGGCCAATGATAGGCGAGGGCAGCTTCCTCCGCGAGTGCGCCAATACCCTTCAACGAAGTACCGATGCGCGCAGAGCTGTCCGCGAAGAATTTCTCCATCAGCCAGGAAATATCGTCAGGGCGCTCTCTCAACGGTGGAATTTTGACCGATACGACATTGATGCGGTAATAGAGATCTTCACGAAATTTTCCGGCCTCTACCAATTTTGTGAGATCTGCATTCGTTGCGATGAGCAGCCGGCCTTTGAATGGTATCGGACGTTCTCCGCCGACACGAAAGAACGATCTATCTTCGATCAGGCGAAGCAGTTTTGCCTGGAGCTCGGCGCGAAGCTCGCCGATTTCATCGAGGAAGAGAATTCCGTCCCCGGCGCGCTCCGCGTATCCCAAATGGCGTTGAGAGGCGCCTGTAAAAGCTCCTTTCTCGTGGCCAAGCAATTCGCTTTCTAAAAGATCACCGGGAATGGCCGCGCAATTGACCGCCATGAACGGACGGTTTTCTGTGCCGGACATCGCATGGAGAAATCGGGCGGCAACCTCCTTGCCACTGCCAGTTTCACCCGTGATCATGACGGTTGAATTCAGCTTCGCAACGCGCAGTAACAACCGCTCGAGTTCTTTCATTGCCGGTGAAAGTCCAAGTATACCGTCGCCCCCGGCTGCGTGCGGTCGCATCAATTCACCTAAGCGAACCAGGAAATCGTCAATTTCGAACGGCTTCATGAAATAGTCTGCAGCGCCAGCCCGCATCAGCCGTACAGCCTGATCGATGTCTCCATGACCGGTAATAAAAAGAAATGGCGGTGCGTTCGATGATCTCGCCGTCTGCCGGAAAAGGTCTTCTCCGCTGATGTCCGGAAGGCGGATATCGCAAACGATGGCTTCCAGCTGACTGAAAGGTATTTCATTCACCGCGTCACGGCCACGTTGCCACCATTTGACCGTGACACTCTCCAGCGCCAGCCGTTGAACAAGGCTTTCGCCCATGATCTGGTCGTCTTCGACAAGGCCGATGACCCGCTCGTTACGCAACATTGGATAATTCCTCACGCAACAGTGGAATGAGCAGTTTTACCGAAGTGCCGCCGACTGCTGGATGCTTTACTTCAATTTGTCCACCGAGGTCGGCGATCAAGCGTCCGGTGGTCCATAGACCTAAGCCGCCGCCGTCAAGCAACGGAGGTGCGCCCGGTTGCCCTGTAAGGACTTCGGCCGCAATCTTTGGAATACCTGCGCCGCGATCGGTAACGGAAATTTCTAAATGCCTCATAGTCGCGGCGGCGGACAGCTCAACGCCAGAGCCCGCAGGAGCGGCGTCCACGGCGTTAAGAAGTAGATTGAGCACAGCCTGCCGGATCGGCGTACTCGGAAGCGGGATAGGACCAGTTAATGTGTTCTGAATACTTATCTCAACGAACTTACGGCGAGCTTCTGGCGCGATCAGCAAAGCCAAATCGTCGATATCAGGGGCCGTCAAATGCCGCGCCGTGACATCCGTTCGATATATCGTCAACGTTGTTCGAACAACATCGCGAATGCCAATCAGGCCGCGTTCTAGCAAGCCCAAACTGCCTTCGCGAATGTTTGCCAAATAGCCATGTGTCTTCAGAGTGGCTAGCGCATTGAAAAGACCTCCAAGTGGATTGTTGATCTCATGGGCTAAAGCTGACGCAAGACGTCCGAGGCTGCTGAGACGTTTTTCCTCCGCGAGTCGCCGGCTGAGATCTTCCTTTTCCTTGATCGACCGCACGAGCGCGTTGTAGCCCAAAAAAAGCCGCTCGAATTCGCCCTTTGTCTTGGATACCACGCTCTCAGGGATGGGTTCAGCCATGCTCTCTCGCGCAACACCCAGATGCGCGGCAAGTATCCGGACTGGCTGCATCATCCGCGCAACCAGGAGCCATCCGGCCGCGGCCAACAAGATAGTCAAAATGCTGTTAGTAAGAACGAGGGCCATAACGACATCTCTGCGTTCGGCGGCGAGATGCCGGGTATCAAACGTGGCGTAGATAATACCGGCAATCCGTCCCGGATAAGACAACACTCGAATTGCGCTCGCTGTAGTCGCTCCGGCATCGAAGCTGAAGCTTTCGCTCTCGGTTGGACTGCTAGTGATGTTTCCCCTGGGAACAATTGAACCAATCGGGTGCGTTTTAGGATCAGAAGCCGCTATTACGGCGCCATCAGCGTTAGTTACAATTGTTTGGGATGGGTGAAGGCTTTTGTGGAGTTCCTGTGCTCGCGCAATCGCGTCGAAGACCTCCCAGTTGTCTTCGCGTAGAATTGAGGGACCGATTGCGGATGAGAGGCCGTCGAGATAGCTCTGTGAGAGATCGACGAGGTGACGCTCTTGCGTCTCGTTTAGACGAGAAAGAACTCGTTCGGATAGTACGACTCCGAACAGTACCATCAGCGCTGCTACGGCGAGTGGGACTGTTACTGTAATCGGCCAAGAGCGGTCCCGGAACGACATGCTATTATCCTGCGGCTGCTACAAGGGCAGCCTTTGCGGAGATTGCATCAAACAAAGACGGATCCTCGGCGCCGAAACCGTCCAGCCTGAGCATCTGCAAGACGGCGCGTCCCTCGGGATCATTGGCCATTGTCAACAACGCCTTTGTAAGAGCACTTAGCCGCGTCTGGTTAGCGGGATTTTTGGGAGCCGCGATGGGGGGAAAGCCAAGCCATTCGGAGGCCTTCAGTATGCGCGTGCCTGCCGTAAGCTCCGGTTCCAGTTCCGCCACGACCTCATAGACGTAACCGTCCACCGATCCTGATCCCGCAAGGCCTGATGCGACAGATCTGATCACATTGCGATGTCCATATGTGAAAAATGCTTTGGAAAAAAAAGTTTCGGGCCGGAGACCGCGCTCAGCGAGCGCAGCACGGGTCACCAGAAATCCGGAATTCGAATCCGGATCGGAAAACGCATGAATGTCGCCTTGTAGATCCGCAAGGTTCTCAGCTTTACGCTGACGACCGACAATCAAGTATGACTGATAAAGAGGCCGGTGATGCCACAACGGCACCGCGACCAGTTGAAGTTCGGTTCGATGAGCCACAAACGGAAATCCGCAGATCCAGGCGGCATCGAGCTGTCCTGAGGTTAGAAGAGCTGTGATTTCTTGATAGGTTCTGCGTGTCACGAGTGAGACTGGATAACCCGTCGCGCGCTGCAGATAGGATTGCAAACGTCCAAGAAGTTCGAGATCCGAAGTCAAAAACACCGGCGTGAGGCCAAATCGGACGGGCCCATCAGTTGGTGGGCTCGCTACGGTGCCGGCGGTGGATGCTAACAGCAGCGAAATAGTCGCGGTGATCAGTTCGCGCTTGTCCAACCCACGGTTCAGACTCAAGCCTGATCTCCTCTCATTCAATTATTCTAATTCTAATCCTAACGCGTTCCAGAGAAGCGAAGAATATTGGCCGAGGCGTATGTTTTCGGCGGCGTGCGCTGCAACGCAGCATCAAATGCAGAAGCTCGATCGCGTCTGAACGACGCTGCGCCGCAGACAATTTTATCGACCTGGCAGAAACCTGCGATCAAACGATAAAAACTATTGGCCATGCATTTTGATTGCGGCCAGAGCGGCGATGCCGAGCGCGTGTCGAAGGTTTGCAATCCATAGCATCAAATTGCTCCATCTTTTCTTTGTGTTCTGCGCGCAAACTATCGCGCGACTCCGGGTGGGGGAGAGATTTCGTTCAATAATTCAGAGGCTTACTTGAGAAGCGCGTTGCGCTGCGGTGTCACACGACTGTCATGCAGGTTACATAAAAAGTGCAGGCTCAGTCTCCTAAAGAGGCGGCCTTGAGGCGCGATCCCCGTGATGGGCGCTTCGCTCACAATATGGAGAGACCCAGTGAATTTTATTAAAACAGTCGTTGCTGCTGGCCTTGTCGCCGCATCGACGTCGGCATTTGCCGCGGACATCACCGGCGCGGGTGCGACGTTCCCGTTTCCGCTCTATTCGAAGTGGGCTGACGCCTACAAGAAAGAAACCGGCAATGGCCTGAACTATCAGTCGATCGGTTCGGGTGCCGGCATCAAGCAGATCCAGGCGAAGACCGTGACTTTCGGCGCGAGCGACATGCCGCTCAAGCCTGAGCAACTCGAGAAGGACGGCCTCATTCAGTGGCCCCAGGCGATGGGCGCTTTGGTTCCGGTCGTGAATCTCGAAGGCATCAAGCCCGGCGAACTCGTGTTCTCCGGCGAACTGCTCGGCGACATTTATCTCGGCAAAATTAAGACTTGGAACGATCCCGCGATTGCCAAGCTCAATCCGAAACTGAAGCTGCCGTCGGATGCCATCACCGTGGTGCGCCGTTCGGACGGTTCGGGTACCACGTTTATCTGGACGGATTACCTCTCGAAGGTGAACACTGAGTGGAAGGCAAAAGTGGGCGCTGGAACCGCGGTTGAGTGGCCTGCTGGTGTTGGTGCCAAAGGTAACGAGGGTGTCGCCGGCAACGTCAGCCAGACCAAGAACTCGATCGGTTACGTCGAGTACGCCTATGCCAAGCAGAACAAGCTGACCTATGGCGGGGTGATCAACAAGGCTGGCAAGACCGTTCAGCCGACCGTGGCTTCGTTCCAGGCGGCCGCCGCCAACGCTGATTGGGCAGGCTCTAAGAATTACTATGTGATCCTGACCGATCAGCCGGGCGAAGCTTCGTGGCCGATCACCGGTGCGACCTTCATCCTGATGCACAAGACTCCGGTCGACAAGGCTGCGTCCGCGGAAGCGATCAAGTTCTTCACTTGGGCGTTCGAGAAGGGCGACAAGCTGGCTGAAGAACTGGACTACATTCCGATGCCGGATTCTGTGGTCAAGCAAGTCGAAAAGACCTGGTCGGCTGACATCAAGAGCTAAGCGACCTTCTGGAGGAGAGGCTTGCCTCTCCTCCGTTTTCTTGATGACGCCAGCGCCATCAGATGTGTGCGATTCAATTGGGACAGGGGACCAGCGTGGCAGAGATGGCCGTTCAGAGCACTCCGATGGAAGCAGCAGCCGGGCCTTACGATCGCGCCAAAGCGCTGAGCGCGTTCAAGTTCGGAGATAAGGCCTTCTATTGGGTTACGCGGGTCTGCGCACTCGCTGTCCTTCTTATTCTCGGCGGCATTATTCTCTCCCTGATCGCGGGCGCGTGGCCGGCGATGAAGGAATACGGATTTGCATTCCTGTGGACGCAACGCTGGGCGCCATCTGCCGATCCTCCGGTTCTCGGTGCGCTTGGCCCGATCTACGGCACTATGGTCACGTCACTCATCGCGATGGCTATTGCGATCCCCGTGGGTATCGGCATCGCGATCTTCCTGACGGAGCTTTGCCCGCAATGGCTGCGCCGCCCGATCGGTATTGCGATCGAACTGCTCGCGGGCATTCCGTCGATCATCTACGGCATGTGGGGTTTCTTCGTATTGGGACCGTTCATGGCCGATACGTTTCAGCCCTTCATGATCCGGATGTTTGACGGTGTTCCGGTTCTCGGCTCTATCTTCGCGGGTCCGCCGTCCTACCTCAGCCTTTTCAATGCTGCGTTGATCCTGGCGATCATGGTGCTCCCGTTCATCACGGCGATTTCCGTCGACGTGTTCAAGACGGTGCCGCCGGTGTTGAAGGAAGCGGCCTACGGCGTCGGCTGCACGACTTGGGAAGTCGTCCGCAACGTCGTCATCCCATATACCAAGGTTGGCGTGATCGGCGGGATCATGCTGGCGCTCGGCCGAGCGCTCGGCGAGACGATGGCGGTGACCTTCATCATCGGAAACTCGTTCCGCATATCCTCATCGGTGTTTGCTCCCGGCACGACGATTTCAGCGGCCATTGCCAGCGAATTCGCCGAAAGCGACGGACTCCATCAGTCGGGCCTCATCCTGCTCGGCCTGCTGCTGTTCGTGCTGACGTTCTTCGTGCTGGCCGCAGCACGGCTGATGCTGATGCGTCTCGAAAAGAAGGCGGGGACCTGAGCCATGAATTCGATTTATGCCTCCCGCCGGCGCTTCGACATCGTCATTCGGTTCCTGTGTCTCGGAGCCGCTATATTCGGTGTTACCTGGCTAGCGCTGATCCTGTTCACGCTGTTCTACAACGGCCTTGCGGGTCTGCATCTTCAGATATTCACTGAGAATACGCCTCCGCCAGGTTCGAGCGAGGGCGGATTGCTCAACGCCATCGTGGGTTCGATCATCATGACCGTTCTCGGTGTCGGCATCGGTGCGCCGATCGGGCTGTTCGCCGGCACGTATCTCGCCGAGTACGGCAAACACGACCGGCTGACCTCGGTGATCCGCTTCATCAACGACATTCTGCTGAGCGCACCCTCGATCATCATCGGCTTGTTCGTATACGGCGCGATCGTGGTGCCAATGGGCGGCTTCTCGGCTTTGGCCGGCACGCTGGCGCTGGCTGTGATCGTTATCCCGGTCGTGGTGCGCACCACCGAAGACATGCTGGGCCTTGTTCCCAATCCGCTGCGTGAAGCGGCGTCCGCGCTGGGCTTGCCGCGCTCGCTCGTCATCAAGCGCATCGCTTATCGGGCCGCACGTTCGGGCTTGATCACGGGTGTTCTGCTCGCGACCGCACGCGTCGCCGGCGAAACCGCGCCGCTGTTGTTCACCGCACTCAGCAATCAGTTCTTCAGTCTTGATCTCACCAAGACGATGGCCAACTTGCCTGTGACCATCAACAACTTCGTTCAAAGCCCTTACGAGTACTGGAAACAGCTCGCATGGAGCGGGGCTTTGCTTATCACCTTGACCGTACTTGCCCTTAACATTGGCGCGCGCATCCTTGGCGCCGAGAGGACATCGAAATGAGCGAACAGCTTTCCGTTAGCGTAGATCTTTCTCGTGGACATGCACCGGGGCTAGCCGGCCATCTGGATGCGCGGCCCAAGGTGACGGCGCGCGATCTGAACTTCTACTACGGCGAGCACCAAGCCTTGAAGAGCATCAACCTCGTTCTCGGCGAGAACCGCGTCACCGCATTCATCGGTCCATCCGGCTGCGGCAAATCGACTCTGCTCCGGATTTTCAACCGCATGTACGACCTTTATCCGGGCCAGCGCGCCACTGGCCAGCTCATGCTGGACACGACCAACATTCTCGATCCAAAGCTCGATCTCAATCTGCTGCGTGCACGGATCGGAATGGTATTCCAGAAGCCGACGCCGTTCCCGATGACCATCTACGAGAACATCGCGTTCGGGATTCGCCTGTACGAGAAGATCTCCAAATCCGAAATGGATGGCCGTGTCGAAGCCGCGTTAAAGGGTGGCGCGCTCTGGAACGAGGTCAAGGACAAGCTGAATGCCAGCGGCCTCAGCCTGTCCGGCGGTCAGCAGCAGCGCCTGTGCATTGCACGCACGGTCGCCGTCCGCCCGGAAGTTATTTTGTTTGACGAGCCTTGCTCGGCGCTTGATCCGATCTCCACCGCCAAGGTCGAGGAATTGATCCAGGAGCTCAAGGAAGATTACACGATCGCCATCGTGACGCATAACATGCAGCAGGCGGCGCGTGTGTCGGACAAGACCGCGTTCATGTATCTCGGCGAACTGGTTGAATTCGATGATACCAACAAGATCTTCACGTCGCCGACAGATCGGCGGACGCAGGATTACATCACTGGCCGTTTCGGCTGACGCGTATTTCGCGGGAGAGAGAAATCATGGCTTCAGATCATACCGCCAAGGCGTTCGACGAAGACCTTCAGGAGCTCAACCGGCTTGTCGCCGAGATGGGCGGCCTGGCTGAGCGACAGATCGTCGATTCCGTCGATGCATTGATCCGCCGTGACGTTGCGCTGGGCAAGCGCGTCGTCGCCGCCGATCTCGACATCGACAAGTTGCAGCATCTGATCGAAGAACGTGCCGTCTTGACCATCGCGCGCCGCCAGCCGATGGCTGTCGATCTGCGCGAAATCGTCGGCTCGCTGCGGGTCGCGACCGACCTCGAACGTATCGGCGACCTGTCGAAGAATATCGGCAAGCGCGTCTCTGCGCTGGACACCGATTTCCATCCGCTGAAGCTCATCCGCGGCCTGGAGCACATGACCGACCTCGTGCAGTCGCAGGTCAAGTCGGTGCTCGACGCCTATGCCGCGCACGATCTGCCGGCCGCAATGACGGTCTGGAAGGGCGACGAGGAAGTCGACGCCATCTGCACGTCGCTGTTCCGCGAGCTTCTGACCTACATGATGGAAGACCCGCGCAACATCGGTTTCTGTATCCATCTGATGTTCTGCGCCAAAAACATCGAGCGGATCGGCGACCACGCCACCAACATCGCTGAGACGGTTTTCTACATGATCGAAGGCCAGCAGATGCTCGATCAGCGCCCGAAGGGCGACATGACGACCTTTGCAACGGCGGCGTCAGGAAGTTGACATGTATCAATTGAAGGACCGCTCATGAGCGCCCGCATTCTTGTGGTCGAGGACGAAGAAGCGTTGACGACGCTGCTTCGTTACAATCTGGACGCCGAGGGGTATGACGTCGAAACCGTCGCCCGCGGCGATGACGCCGATACGCGGCTCAAGGAGCATATCCCCGATCTGATCGTGCTCGACTGGATGCTTCCCGGCCTGTCGGGAATTGAGCTTTGCCGTCGCCTGCGGGCGCGGCAGGAGACCAAGCAGATCCCGATTATCATGCTGACCGCGCGCGGCGAGGAAAGCGAACGGGTGAGGGGACTTGCGACCGGCGCGGACGACTACATCGTCAAGCCGTTCTCGGTTCCCGAGCTGCTGGCGCGGGTCAAAGGCCTGTTGAGGCGCGCCAGTCCCGAACGCCTTGCGACGGTTCTGGCGTTCGGCGACATCGAACTGGACCGGGACCGGCGCCGCGTTGCGCGTTCGGGCCGGCCGATCGACCTCGGCCCCACCGAGTATCGCCTGCTGGAGTTCTTTCTTGAGCACCCAGGCCGCGTGTTCAGCCGTGAGCAATTGCTGGATGGCGTGTGGGGTCGCGATATCTACATCGACGAACGCACGGTTGACGTGCATATCGGGCGATTGCGGAAGCTGCTGAACCTGGGCCGGGAGTCAGACCCTATTCGCACCGTTCGCGGCGCGGGCTACGCCTTAGATGATCGTTTTGCGAAAGCTGAAACCCCCTTCGCTTAGTATGGAAAAATTGGCGCAGTTCGTCGAAACGCTTCCTGGCGTATTAGTCGCTGGAGAATTTTTGATGGACCGGCACACTATCCGTATTTGGAGGGGGAGCAATCCTTTGCAGCTGTCATTACGGCAATTCTGCTTATTTGCCGTTTTCATGCAGCACGTGGGAAAGCCACTTTCGCGAAATACTCTCAAGGATCTGGTGTGGGGAGCAGAATCACCAGTGGCCGCTAGTATCGTAGATGCTGAAGTTATGCGTCTTCGGCGGGCGATAGCGGACAAGAAAGGGAAACAGCGCCTTCGCTCGGTACGAAGCGTCGGCTACATTTTGGATCTGTGAGCCGAGTAGGTCAACGCTGGGATCAAATGCTTGGTTTTTTAGCCCTGTGAATTCATCTACGTATTCGCTGAGAACGATTGTTGAAGCGCGCTAGAGCGCTCGATCTAGATTTAAACGCTTTGCAAGCTCCTTAGTCTCTTCTTTGCGCTCGCTATAGCGATGTGTGAGATATGGTGAAACGGCTCGCGTCAAGAGGGTGATCTTCACCAATTCTTCCATGACATCGACGATGCGATCGTAGTAGGGCGAGGGCTTCATACGGCCTGCGTCGTCGAATTGCTCGTATGCTTTGGCGACGGACGACTGATTGGGTATCGTAATCATGCGCATCCAGCGTCCGAGGATGCGTAGTTGATTGATCGCATTGAACGACTGAGAGCCGCCGCTGACTTGCATGACCGCAAGCGTTTTCCCTTGGGTCGGCCGAACCGCACCGATTGCCAGAGGGATCCAGTCGATCTGTGCCTTCATGATGCCGGTCATTGCGCCGTGGCGCTCCGGACTGCACCATACCTGGCCTTCCGACCATGCTGACAAGTCGCGGAGCTCCTTGATTTTCGGGTGGTCTGCTGGCGCATCGTCCGGCAGCGGCATGCCTGTGGGATTGAATATTCGGGTCTCGGCGCCAAACGCTTCCAACAGCCGGGCGGCTTCAAAGATGGCAAAGCGACTAAACGATCGCTCGCGCAGCGATCCATATAACAACAAGATACGCGGGGGGTGCGTGAGCTTCGGCCCCTGCAGGGCTGCAAGATCAGGTTGTTCAAAGGCATTTGGATCGATGTTAGGTAACTCGACAAACTCACGCTGCATTGACGATCTCACCATCTTCTTTGACAAACGTCCCGACGTGTGGATTTGGCAGAATGTCGAGCACGGCTTCGGATGGCCGGCAGAGCTTGACGCCCTTAGGTGTGACCACGACTGGCCGATTGATCAGGATCGGATGCATCAGCATCAGATCGAGCAGTTTGTCATCTGTCCATTTCGCGTCATCTAGACCGAGCTCAGCATAGGGCGTACCCTTCTGTCTGAGCAGCGCGCGCACAGAAATTCCCATCGCTGCAATTAGCTCCCGCAATCGGGTTCGGGTTGGCGGGGTTTTTAGGTATTCAATAATCGTGGGCTCAACGCCGCTTTGGCGGATCATGGCAAGCGTGTTGCGGGACGTCCCGCATTCGGGGTTGTGATAGATGGTTACGCTCACGACTGCACCTCAGCCTTCGAGACCGCAGGCGACGGCGAACCGGCCTCGTACCAGCCGCGCGTTGCTTTCACGATTTTGACGACAGACAGCATCACCGGGACTTCCACAAGAACTCCGACAACGGTCGCAAGCGCCGCGCCGGAATTGAGGCCGAAGAGGCTAATGGCGGCGGCAACTGCCAACTCAAAGAAGTTGCTGGCTCCGATAAGCGCTGCCGGCGCAGCCACACACCATGCGACCCCGAAGCGCCGGCTAAGCCAATATGCAAGGCCTGCATTCAAGTAAACCTGAATCAGAATCGGGACCGCCAGAATGAGAATGACCAAGGGTTGCGCCAGGATTTGCTCGCCCTGAAACGCGAAAAGCAGCACTAGGGTTGCAAGCAACGCAACCAGCGACACCGGCTGCAACCGGTGCATGACCCGATCGAAAGCCGGAATTCCTTCGCCTAAAAGCCAGCGGCGCCATAGCTGTGCGATGACGACTGGAACGACGATGTACAGCAGAACCGACAGGAGCAGGGTGGCCCAAGGCACCGAGATCGACGCAACGCCGAGCAACAGGCCAACGAGCGGTGCAAACAAGAAGATCATCAGTACGTCGTTGAGCGCGACCTGGCTCAGCGTGAAGTGCGGCTCGCCCTCGCATAGGTTTGACCAGACGAACACCATCGCCGTGCACGGCGCGGCCGCCAATAGAATAAGGCCGGCGATATAGGACGAGATCTGTCCGGCGGGGAGCATGGACGCAAACACGTGTCCGATAAAGAATGTCCCGAGCAGAGCCATCGAGAACGGTTTTACGGCCCAGTTAATGAACAGGGTCACGCCAACGCCGCGCCAATGTTCTTTGACTTGCCCGAGCGCTCCGAAGTCGATTTTCAGCAACATCGGAATGATCATCAGCCAGATCAGCACCGCGACCGGCAGGTTGACCCTTGCGACTTCCGCGCCGGCAATCGTCGCAAACACCCCGGGCATGACATGACCCAGTGCGACACCTGCCACGATGCAGAATGCGACCCAAACGGATAGATAACGCTCAAAAACATTCATAGTTTAGGTTTTCCTTTTGGCGGGCAACAAGGCTGGAGATGGGCAATTAACGGTTCACACAAATCAGCCCGTCCGCCGCAGCAGTCCTGGATCATGAACAGGGTCAGTTCCTGAAACATTGAGATCTTCGCGCGGTACAGGATGGTGCGGCTCTGGCGTTCGCCTTCGATCAAGCCTGCCCGCGCAAGAATGGCTAGGTGTGCCGACATCGTGTTTTGTGGGACACCAACCCTACGAGCCAATTCTCCTACTGAAATGCCTTCCGGTTCGTGCTTCACAAGTAGCCGAAACGTGTCCAGTCGCGTGGCCTGCGCGAGAGCAGCTAACGCATCGATCGCTTCTGAATTTTTCATATATCCAGATTAATGGATTCGATGCATCCTGTCAATTCGACCTAGGCCTAATGCATTATTCGAATATTCCAGAAATACTGTTGACTCAAATCGATTTAGGTGGGATTTTGTTCGCATGAAAATTGATGACGCAGCGGCACGCCTTGAGGCGCTCGGAAGTCCGACCCGGTTGAAGATTTATCGTGCTCTGGTTCGCGCCGGTCACGCAGGCATGCCTGTCGGCCGCCTCGGAGAGAAACTCAAAGTCGCTGGCTCGACGATGTCCTATCACCTCAAGGCTCTCATGGCGGTAGGTTTGGTAGTCCAGAAGAGAGAGGGTGTGACACTCATCTGTCACGCTGAGTACGACACTATGCGGGGCTTGGTAGATTTTCTGGCGGCAGAATGCTGCGCGGACGAGACCGAATGCGCGGATACAAAGTCCGCCGCCTGATTTTTTGGTTCTTATAATTCGACGCTTCTAGAAATATAGGAGTAAAATATGACAAAGAAAGTAGCTATCATAGGAGCCGGACCCGTTGGCTTGGCCGCCGCCTCCCACGTAATGGAGCGTGGCATGAGTCCTATCGTGTTGGAGGCCGGCGTCTCGGCAGGGAGCGCTGTTAGACAGTGGAAGCACGTCCAGCTGTTCTCGCCCTGGGAGTACAACGTCGACAAGGCGGCGGCGAGACTGTTGTCTGCAACGGGCTGGAATTCTCCGGATCCGCAGGTTTACCCAACCGGGGCCGAACTGCTCGACCGATATCTCGACCCGCTCGCGACTCGCACGCCGCTTGCGGAGGTGATCCGCACCTCGAGCCGTGTGACAGCGATCAGCCGCGTAGGCTTCGACAAGGCCAAGACCAAGGGCCGCGACCTCGCGTCGTTCGAAATTCGTTATCAGAACGGCAGGGGACCGGAGGTGCTGCGCGCCGACGCGGTGATCGACACGTCGGGCACATGGTTTTCCCCCAATCCGGCCGGCGCGAACGGTCTGCCGGCGATTGGAGAGCGTGAATTTGCTGATCGCATTGCGTACGCCATGCCCGATATCCGCGGGGCTGATCGCCACCGATATGCCGGCAAGACTGTCGGCGTGCTCGGTGCTGGTCATTCCGCAATCGGAACACTGACCGAACTCGCGCGACTCCGTGCGACGGCTCCCGATACGGAAGTGGTCTGGCTACTGCGTGGCTCCGATCCTGCGAAAGCTTTTGGTGGCGGCGCAAATGATAAACTGGCGGCGCGTGGAGAGCTTGGAGCGGCGTTCGCGATGCTCGTTTCAACCGGCGAAATCCGCGTCGAAGCCGGATTTGTAGCGACCCACATATCGACCGCGGGAGATCGCCTTCGCATCGGGGCCGGCTCGTCGTGTTGCGGCCGACATGTCGTTGTGGATGAACTTATCGTCGCCACAGGTTTTCGGCCGGATCTCGGGTTTTTGAGCGAACTGCGTCTGCGGCTGGACCCGGCGATTGAAGCGCCAGTCGCGCTTGCACCCCTCATCGACCCCAATGAACATAGCTGCGGCACCGTCCGTCCCCATGGCGCGCGCGAAATCGCACAGGACGAACCGGGCCTGTATCTTGCCGGCATAAAATCTTACGGGCGGGCACCAACTTTCTTGATGATCACCGGGTACGAACAGGTCAGGTCTATCGCGGCGGATCTTGCTGGTGATCGTGAAGCCGCAGAGCGTGTCGAACTGGAACTTCCCGAGACGGGCGTGTGCACGCGTAGTGGCGTGGAAGGCGGGTCGGCGGAAGCGGGATGTTGTGGCGGACCTGCTCCATTGAAAACGGACGCTTGCTGCGTGGAAGACAGCGTCGCCAAGGAGAGCGGTAAGACCGGATGTGGTTGCGGCAGCAAGGCCTAGAGTGAGAAACTTTAAGTTAACGGGGCGGTCCATCGTTGGGGCGATGTGTGTGGGGCAGCTTGGCAGTTTGCTCCCGCACGTTGTCGTGCCGTCCATTCTTGCTGCGTTTCTTATACCAGAATGGCACCTAACTGGCGCAGAGGCGGGCCTCTTGGCGGGTGCCGGTGCTGCAGGTTACATGCTGACCGTGCCTTTCTTGGCTGCACTCACCGATAGAATTGATGCGCGTAAAATCCTGATCGCAGGTTCGGCATTGAACGCGCTGGGCACTTTGTTGTTCGGCGTATTTGCTTCGGGTCTTTGGTCTGGTGTGCTCTTCAACGCGATTGTCGGGGTTGGCTTTGCGGGAGCCTATATGCCGGGTCTGAAAGCGCTGACGGATCGTTTGGAGCCGGGCGACTCATCCCGCGCCGTCACATTGTACACCTCCAGCTTTTCATTAGGCGTTGGTTTGTCCTTCTTGGTTTCTCAACTTGTCGCGGAAAGTTGGGGTTGGCGATCCGCTTTCCTTGTGACGGCTGTTGGCCCAGTTCTCATGCTTCTGGTATGTCTCTTGTTGCCGGCGGTCGAACCAAAGCCCGCGCAAGGACGGCTGCTCGATTTTGCACCCGTTTTCCGGAATAAAACTGCAATGGGGTTCGTTCTCGGTTATGGCGCACACTGTTTTGAGCTTTACGGAAGTAGAACGTGGCTGGTCGCGTTCTGGACGTTCGTTGTGTTGCGGCATGGAGAGGCATCTATCTTCGCGCCGATTGTCGTCAGTGTTGTTTTCTCTTTGCTCGCGATGCCGGCAAGTATTGTTGGTAATGAATTGGCTTTGAAGTTTGGGCGACATCGCGCGATCACCACCGTTATGCTCAGTTCTGCTGTCGTCGCGCTTCTGATCGGGTTGTTTGCCGACAATTCTCCACGGCTCCTGCTCGTCTTGTTGCTGGTTTACGCTTTAACAGTTCCGGCCGACTCCGGTGCCCTGACTTCTGGCATGACGATGTCTGCTGGCCCGCGTTATCGCGGCGCGACCATGGCGATGCATTCGACTGTGGGTTTCAGCCTGTCCGCGCTTGGTGCTTGGGGGATTGGTATCGCCTTGGATCTTGCTGGAGGCCCGTTGAATCCGAGCGCGTGGACGGCCGCGTTCTCGGTCTTGGCTCTTGGAATCTTATTGGGGCCAGTGGCACTCTTCTGGTCCAGAGCAAAGGTTCCGCAGGTATGAGCTAGCGCCAGCTGCCAATTATCGTTGCGCTGGGCACAACACAAAACGCTTGCTTGGGCGTCGAGCTCTTATCTGCCGACGATCCTTGCGGATGCGATCGCGCGCGATCTTGGCAACTCTAGCGTGGTTCTTTGCTGCGTTCTGCGTCGCTGGTGATCTCCCGCCTGCTCAAGCCACGAATGGTCCGGCACTTAACCCTCGAATTGGAAATCAACGAGAACATCGCACTCGGTCACAATGCTCGCTCCTTGGAAGAAGTTGCGCGCAAAGGGAGTCAACATTGCGTTTTGATTCGGCACCGGATAGGATCTGCGTAGAAGCCGCAGTCGATCTGTTCTCACAGGCGCGTGGTGGGCGGGTCGATGGATAAAGCGATGACGCTAGCGATGCTGTGGTGATGACGATCTGGGGACGGGCCGAGCCCAAAGCGCTACAGCGCCGGTCGAACGCGGCAGCCGATACCCTGTAGTGACAGTTGCAGCGGCTATGGTTGATAACGGGTTGTCCGCTTGGACGAGCGGTTATAGCACTCGACGCAATATTTAAGCCGATCATTCGAGAAGCAGGTTGGATTAAGCGGGTATCAACCGAACCGAATGGAGAGCAATACAGCTTATGGCATCATCGAGACGATAGCCAACGTCTCCCGGTCGTTCAGCCCCCGTGTTTAGCGATCCACTCTTTGAGCATGGCCTGCTCCTTCGACTGTTCCTTGATTCCCTTCTCCGCCATCTCCCGGATCATAGGGTCCTTCGTCTCTTTCAGCACAGTCAGCGACATTTCGATAGCGCCCTGATGGTGAGCAATCATCATCTTCGTCCACGCCTTCGTAGCATCGGGATCCATACCCTTTTTCATGTCGACGCTCATTTTCTCCATCGACTTCATGTAGGCTTGCTCCGCTTCTTCTGCGAAGGACGGCGTCGATAACGCAAAGAAGACCGCTAAGAACGATGTGAAAATTTTCAGCATGCTGCGTGTCATCATATTCTCCATTGTCAAAATCCACTCGACAATGCCCTGTTTGCGTCATTGTTCCATGGTCAAAGGACGCTGAAGGAAATGAGCTAAGCTACCCCGCCATGGGTTACGTTAGCAGCAAACACGCATGTGAAAGCGCAACTGAGCGGCAAAATATAGCCGGGCGGTTTGAGGGCTGAACCGACGTAGAAGCGTCTGACGGCGTCATGACCGCAGAGTATATGCCCAGCAGCATCCAGGCGGCCAGTAATACTAGCCATATCCGGTTTGACGCCGCAGTGTCTTCGCGAAAGGCACGATTACGGCAAAGCCAGCTAAAATATTCCAAAGCATAGTTGCGGCAGACAACCTGACGCTACGAACGGGGAATGCGGTCAAGCAGTCATAGTGATAAGAATGCTGCCACCATTGATCCACCCCGACACTTGCAAGTGCAATAGCAACATCGCTGCGCTCTGGGAACAGCATTGCAATCGAAGCGTTATCCGTCGTTACGCCGCCGACCATTTTAAACGCCGAGAAAACGGCAAATTGGAAACATAAAACATGAAACCAATGGAAAACGCTTATGTTAGCCTGGGCGTTCAGACATTTTTGAGCGGCATTGTGATGTACTTTGTAATTTTGATAGCGATCGCCATCGTCGCCTTCTTTGGCAGCTTCGAGCTCATCCGCACTCAGACGACTATTGGCAATAGGGCCTTTGTCAGATCCATGGTCCCGCACCACTCAGGGGCAGTTCTGATGTGTCAGAAAGCATCGCTTACAGATCCTGAGTTAGTAACGCTTTGCGGAGAAATCATAAAAAGTCAACGACAAGAAATTGATCAAATGAAGCGGATCCTTGCTCGGCTTAATTCGGTTTGATCGGCAGATTTGGAGAACGGATGTAATAGTCTGATCTTTTCCTGTTCTGCATCATTCGGCGCCCGTTCAGTATGAGGACGGCCTAGCGTGTTGTGAAATTTTCCCGGCCATACCTTCAGCTATCTTTGTCAGGATGGTCTTGGTTGTCCGCTGCCCCGGACGATCCACAAATCGCCAGATGGCCCAGGATACGCCAATGATCGCGATGACGATTACCGCAAACAACAAGTCGGGAGCGACGAAACGGCTAAAATGCATAAATGCGATGTATCCGATTGTCTGATGCAGCAGATACAGCGGATAGGTAATTCCACCGATTAGCACCGTAACCCAGGATGCAAGCGGCAGTGTGCGAACCCGTGCGGCGGCAGTTGTCGTGGCAATGATAGCGAGCGATACGGCGGCAACAGTCATCCCGTCGAACGGGTGGCCCGTCAACGCACGCATTCCCTCGAGATTGTGCACTGCCTGCAATACGGCGACCGCAACAGCAGATCCGAACAGGCACTGCACGGCCGGCCCGATCCGTCCCCGGCTGATTTCAAAGAGCAGCACGCCGCTTGCGAAAAACCCGCTCTGATCCGTGAGGAATATCTTTCGAATTGCGTACGATTCGATACCCAATTCGTTGACGAGCGAGATCACAAGCCATCCCAACACGACGGGGAAAATGTGCTTCGGAAACAACCCCGTGGCAATCAGCAGATAAATCCAAACGTAGAAGGTCAACTCCAAGATCAGCGTCCAGTAAACGCCGTCAACATAAGGCTGTTTCAGCGCGGGTGCCGCGATGAAGATGTTTGCTGCCCATTGGGTTAACGACACTTGAAAATAGGGCTGACCGAACGTCAGTGTCACGAGAAATGTCACCGTCATGCAAAAAAGAAACGCCGGATAGATTCGCGCGATCCGGGCGATTGCGAACGCCCTTGCCGTTCGCCCAACGGCTGAATAAGCGATGACGAATCCGCTGATGACGAAGAAGAGCTGTACGCCAAGGTATCCGTATTTGGCGACGGTTGCCCACTCCGGGAACGCCACGAGCGGCTTGCCGTTCGCCGGAGGGCCATTGAAGCCAAAGTGAAAGATTACGACCCCGACAACTGCGACAAGCCTCAAGATGTCGAGCGCCTCAACACGGTTGGCGTCGGTTCGTGAGGTAGCCGAGAGAATGGCTTGGTCTGCGTTCATATAACCTCTGCCTGACACGCCTTCTTGAGTGCATGCCGCGTGCCACACGTTCTGTTCCAAATCCGGAAGCCGGACCGGATATGCGACACGCTCAGATAGGATACGAATTGCATAGTCGTGACGCTTGCACCCTTTTCAGGACACTGCGTTATCGATCTTAATCATCTGATGAGGAGCTGCTTTGCGCTGCAGGAATATTCCGAATTGGTTAATGCGGTGTGACGCCCCGCCGCCACAAAAGTAAGGACATTGAGAAATTTTACGATCGACTGATCAACAGAAGCATTTTTCGAAGCGGCGTATTGCCTTTGCGACGCGCCACGAAGGAAATTCTTACGTGTGAGACTTTACTTTAACGGCACCTCCGTTCTTCGAGCCGATTGATGGCTGTCGGTCATCGACAAGAACGCAAGAAGCATTAAGTTTATTCGTGTTGCGAGTTAGAGGACCGTGACCACGGTGGCCATCACGTTAGTCATCATTGAGTTCGCGACAATCGACATCTGCGTCGTGCGACAAGCGGATCGGGATTTCCCCGGTCCGCTTTGTTATTTCATATTATTATCAAAAATACCGGCCAGGACCTAATTGCATGCAGCGACTGGTGGGAACAGCCCGCTTCTCGGCATCCAGCGACGCCTCAAAGCCGAATGGCGCGCAGCCGCAAAGCGTTTCCAACGACGCTCACCGAAGACAGCGCCATGGCGGCCGCTGCAATAATGGGCGAAAGTAGCAGTCCGAACGTCGGATAGAGAATGCCTGCAGCGACCGGGATTCCCGCTGCATTGTAAATGAACGCGAAGAACAGATTCTGCCGAATGTTGCGCATTGTCGCTTGAGATAGGCGGCGAGCGCGAACAATCCCGCCCAGATCGCCTTTCAAGAGCGTCACGCCTGCGCTTTCCATAGCGACGTCCGTGCCCGTGCCCATCGCAATTCCAACTTCTGCCGCAGCGAGGGCAGGGGCATCGTTCACGCCGTCGCCGGCCATTGCGACGATGCGTCCGGCCTTCTGCAGCTTGCTTACAATCGCGCTCTTTTGATCTGGAAGCACTTCTGCCTCCACGTCGATAATACCAAGCTGCTTTGCGACCGCGTTCGCCGTGGTCCGATTGTCGCCAGTCAGCATAATGACCTGGATGCCTTCCGCTGCAAGCGCCTTCAATGCATTCGGCGTCGTTTCCTTTACCGGATCGGCAATGGCAAAAATTCCCGCCAGCCTACCCTCGACAGCAATATTTATGACGGTTGCTCCCTCTCCGCGCAGTCGTTCGGCTTCTGAGTCCAATGCCTGTGTTTCGATACCGACTGAATTCAAATAGGCGGCGTTTCCAAGAAGCACGACTTCGCCCGCCACTTTGCCGGTGACGCCTTTGCCCGTCGGCGAGTTGAAATCCTCCACGTTGCTTAAACTGAGATTCCGCTCCTTGGCAGCACGTACGATGGCGTCCGCGAGAGGATGTTCGCTCGACCGTTCGACGCTGGCCGCCAGTCGCAAAATGTCAGACTCCTCAAATCCAGCGGCAGGGACGATCGAAATGACCTTCGGCTTACCTTCAGTCAGCGTTCCTGTTTTGTCGATTACCAACGTGTCGACCTTCTCCATGCGCTCCAGCGCTTCGGCATTCTTGATTAATACGCCCGCCTGGGCGCCGCGGCCAACGCCGACCATGATCGACATCGGCGTGGCAAGTCCCAGCGCACAAGGACACGCGATGATGAGGACGCTGACCGCCGCGACAAGGCCGAATGCAAGGCGCGGTTCGGGTCCAAAAAGCGCCCAGCCGCCGAATGCGACAAGTGCCACGACAATGACCGCCGGCACGAACCAGCCGGCTACTTGGTCGGCAAGGCGCTGGATCGGCGCACGCGAACGCTGTGCTAGCGCGACCATCTGCACGATTTGGGATAGCAGCGTGTCTCGCCCGACCTTCTCAGCCTGCATCACGAAGCTGCCGGATCGATTGAGCGTGCCTGCGATCACCTTGGCCCCGGGCTCTTTGGTGACGGGCATAGACTCCCCGGTAACGAGGGATTCGTCCAACGACGAACGTCCTTCTACAATGACACCATCCACCGGCACCTTCTCTCCCGGCCGAACGCGAAGTTTGTCACCCACGTTCAGGCTGTCGAGCGGAACCTCGTGGTCCGCACCGCTCTCGTCCACCCGGCGCGCAATCTTCGGCGCTAGATCGAGGAGCGCTTTGATGGCCCCGGACGTCGCCTCGCGGGCACGCAGCTCTAGGACCTGTCCGAGCAGAACGAGCACGGTAATGACGGCGGCGGCCTCGAAGTAAACGGCAGCGGCTCCGTCTTGACTGCGGAAGGTCGGCGGGAAGATGCCGGGTGCGAGGGTTGCAACGACACTGTAGGTGTAGGCGACGCCAACGCCCATCGCAATCAGGGTGAACATGTTCAGATTTCGGGTGACGAGCGATTGCCAGCCGCGCACGAAGAACGGCCAACCTGCCCAAAGGACTACTGGCGTCGCAAAGGCAAGCTGGATCCAGTTTGACAACGTCTGGTCGATCCAGCGATGGCTGCCGATCAGATGGCCGCCCATTTCCAAGACGATGACCGGCAAAGCCAGCCCGAGCCCCACCCAAAGGCGTCGGCTCATGTCCGCGAGTTCGGGATTGGGTGCAGCATCCAAAGTGACCAGTTCAGGCTCGAGCGCCATGCCACAGATCGGGCAGCTCCCGGGTCCGATCTGGCGGATCTCTGGATGCATGGGGCAGGTATAGATCGTACCTTCCGGAACGTGGGGTTGCTGAGGTTGCGTCTTGTCGAGGTACTGCTCCGGCGAGGCCGCGAACTTCGTCCGGCAGCTCGCCGAGCAGAAATGATAGGTATCGCCGCGATGCTGGAACCGGTGCTTGCTCGTTTCGGGATCGACCCTCATTCCGCAGACCGGATCTACGACAGTCGAAGGATCGGAGTCGTCATGTTGGTGATGAGCGTCGTTCCCATGGCCGAAGTGCTTATGGTCTCCGCCGCAGCATCCGGACTTTTCAGCAGTTTCGGGTGCAGTGGTTGTCGTTTTGGGCGAGCAACAGCTCCCGGAACCCTTAGCTGCTTTGTCCGATTTGGCTTTTCCGGATTCCGTCATCTAAATCTCCGTTGGCGGTTGCAACCCATACCTAGTATGGGTATATATTGGCATGCGAAAAGACATCAAGAGTTCCTGCCAAAAGCGACTTAACCGAATCGAAGGCCAAGTCCGCGGTCTTGCCAAGATGGTGGATGAAGATCGCTATTGCATCGATATCGTAACGCAGATCTCTGCAGTTCGTGCCGCGCTGCGACGCGTCGAAGAAGAAGTGTTGAAAGATCATGTATCTCATTGCGTTGAGCGCGCGATTGCGAGCGGCGATAAGGCCGATCAGCGCATAAAGATTGCCGAACTCATGGCGGTTGTCGGTCGAGTGGACCGATGAGGGCAGCTAATGGAACTTGTTCGGGCGCATATTCGTGCTTGGCGGCGCAGCGGTTTCCTCGTAAGCTCTTGTGTACCATCGTGTAAAAGTCACGAGATTGAAGACCAGATGCTTGTGCGTTTAACCAGTGTGAAGCGATTGAGGGCAGGGTGGTTGATCGCCCTGGTCTATTTGCTTTGCGTATTGGCGCCGGGCCTCTCGTTTGCATTGAGCGACGGGTCTCGTCCGGCGCCGTGCCTCACAGATGCGAACCATGAACTTGGCATCATTCATGTTCATCAATTTAGCGACAGTACTTCGCAGCATTTCCATAGCGATGGCCACGCTCACCAGCATCCCGGCGAGCGTAGCCATTTTAGCGCATCGGACAAATCTGACGGTTCGGCACTAATTGCTGACGAAACGCCAGCCCCCGCGACCGATCACCATAAGTCTTCCGGGACGAAATGTTGCGGCATGGTGTGCATTAGTGCATTGCCTGCGACTGTCTTGGAAATCAGTGAACCCTCTCCACCAAAATCGCATTCTGCGTCCGAGATCTATCGGCATCTTGCCGATAACGCGCCCCCTCGGCATTACCGTCCCCCCATCGCCTGACCTGGCAGAATGACGCGGTATCGCGCCCGCTGAGGGCTCGCGTACCTATGGATCATCAGCAGTTCAGGAAAACATCATGCTTGCGCAGTTTGGGGCGAACATCGCCGCCGTTCACTCGGTGGTGTGCAAAATCTATCACAAGAGAAATGGCGGTGCCGTCGCCTTGGCTTTGTTGGCTATCGGCGGTCTGGTGTCGGGGTGCGCGGTCCCTATCGCTTTGAACGGGCAGGATCCAGCTGATCCGAGTGTGAAAGTCGCTCGCGTTGACTACCGCTCGACGGTTGCTCCGTATACGAGCTTGCGCCCGACGGCGCCGTCCTCCTGGCGTGAGCAGAACGACAGCGTCGCTCCGAAACCGAAATCTGGGCAATAGGAGCGCACGATGAACCGAACCTTCCAGATCGTTCCGTTGGTTGTCGTTGCGAATCCGTTCCGATCGAAGGCGGCGCGTGTAGCCGCTCTTATTTCCATGTTTGCGCTATCGGGATGCGCAAGTTTTTCACCAGATGGTGGGATGGCAGTCGTCGCCGGTGTCGCGGGCGAGACGATCAAAAAAGACGTGGTGTCTATTCGTAGCGGCGAAGATGCGGAGTGGGCTCGCAGCGCGGTGCAACGGTTGCTTCGCCGCCCATTGACCGTGGACACCGCTGTTCAGGTTGCCCTGCTAAACAACAGGGGTCTTCAAGCTGCCTACAATGAATTGGCACTGGCGGAAGCAGATTTTGTTCAGGAGAGCCTTCCACCCAATCCAACCTTCTCGGTTTCGCGAATTGCAGGCAACGGTGCTATCGAGATTGAACGTCAGGTCGTTGGCGATATCCTGGCGTTGGCGACGCTTCCGTTCCGCTCGGAGATCGCGCGTCAACGCTTCCAGCAGGCACAACTGCGGGCTGTGCTTGAAACGCTGAGGCTCGCGGCTGATGTCCGGGGGGCATATTACCGCACGGTCGCTGCCAACGAGATCGTTGGACTGCTCAACGACGCTAAGTCGACAGCGGAAGCCACCGCCAAACTTGCCCAGAAGCTCGGAGAAACCGGTTCACTCAACAAGCTCGATCAGGCCCGCGAGCAGGTGTTCTACGCCGAAACCACTGCGGATCTTGCTTCCACGCGACAAGAGGCGACAAGTTCGCGCGAACGGCTCGCCCGGCTGCTGGGTCTTTGGGACGGAGACCTCACGTTCCGGATTCCGAACACACTGCCGACCCTGCCTCGGCGCCCGTCTGCGCTGCCTCTGATCGAGGTCGATGCAGTGACGCACCGGATCGACCTGCAGATAGCTCGGATCGAACTCAACGCGCTGGCCAAAGCGCTCAACCTGACGGAAGCAAGCCGTTTCGTCACGCTGCTCGATGTTGCGGGAATAGCGAAGACCACGAGGGATCCCGATGGCTCCCGATTTCGCGAACGCGGCTTCGACGTCCAGTTTCAGATTCCAATCTTCGATGGCGGCGAAGTACGCGTCCGGCAAGCGGCTGCGACTTACAATCAGGCGTTCAATCGCCTGACCGAAAAGGCAGTCAATGTCCGTTCGGAAGCGAGAGATGCATACCGCGTGTATCGCTCAACCTACGACATTGCCGGGCAGTATCAGCGGGAAGTGCTGCCGCTACGCAAGATCATCACCGAAGAAATGCAATTGCGGTTTTCCAGCATGCAGCTCGACGTGTTCGCGCTTTTGGTCGAAACACGACAAAGGATCGCGGCATTGCGTGCCGCCATCGATGCCAAGCGTAATTTTTGGCTGGCGCAATCCGATTTGACGACCGCTATCAACGGCGGTGGCTCTGGAGACACTCAAAAAGAATCACGTCCGACCACGGCCGCCCAAGCAGGCGGGAGTGGCGGCGGCCATTGAAGGAGATGAGTATGCTATCGCGAAGAGGATTTCTCGGAACGGCAGCGCTGGTTAGCGCCAGTGCTGTGAGCGGCCGTGTGCAGGCGGCCAGCATTCCGGAAGCACCGATCATGGATAAGGTGACGATGCAGCCACCGCTGCATCCAACATCTGGACCCGACTATCGGCCGGTGGTGACGCTGAATGGCTGGTCGTTGCCATGGCGCATGAACGGCGATTGGAAGGAGTTTCATCTGGTCGCCGAACCCGTGGTGCGCGAATTTGCCGAAGGCATGAAGGCTCATCTCTGGGGTTACAACGGCCAATCTCCGGGTCCCACCATTGAGGCAGTAGAAGGCGACAAGCTCCGCATCTTCGTCACCAACAAATTGCCGGAACACACCACCGTGCATTGGCATGGCGTGCTCTTGCCGAGCGGCATGGACGGGGTCGGCGGGCTCAACCAGCCCCACATCAAACCTGGCGAGACCTTCGTCTACGAGTTCGAGATGAAACACAGCGGCACGTTCATGTACCACCCGCACTCCGACGAAATGGTGCAGATGGCGATGGGCATGATGGGCATGATCGTGGTGCATCCACGTGATCCGTCATTCCGCCCGGTCGACCGCGATTTCGTTTTTATCATGAGCACCTACCTGATCGACCCCGGCACTTACCTGCCTAAGGTCAACGAGATGACAGACTTCAACATGTGGACCTGGAACAGCCGGGTGTTTCCCGGGATCGATCCGCTGCCGGTGCGCCTGAACGATAAGGTCCGGGTTCGCATCGGCAATCTCACCATGACCAATCATCCCATCCATCTTCACGGACATAAGTTCGTCGTGAGCTGCACCGATGGCGGCTGGGTTCCGGAAAGCGCTCAGTGGCCGGAAACCACGACTGACGTCCCCGTAGGAGCCATCCGCGCGTTCGATGTCCTTGCCGACAATCCCGGCGACTGGGCGTTCCATTGCCACAAGTCACATCACACCATGAACGCGATGGGACACGACATGCGCAATATGATCGGCGTGTCGAAGAAAGACCTCGCCAAGGCGGTCGGCAGACTCGCACCAGACGCAATGGTGATGGGGTCGACCGGAATGGCAATGGGCGAAATGGAAATGCCTGCGCCCGACAACACGCTACCGATGATGACAGGGACCGGGCAATTCGGCCCCATCGAAATGGGCGGGATGTTCACGGTCATGAAGATTCGCGAGGGGTTGGCCCGCGACGATTACAAGGATCCCGGTCCTTATGATTATCCGAAGGGCACTGTCGCCTACAAGGTCGATGCGCCGCCGGCTGAAGCGCCGCGGCAGAACAAGCCGAAAGAGTCGGCCAAACAGACTGAGATGAAAGCGATGAAGGGAATGAAAGGCATGAAGGGGATGTAGGCGGCAACGTTAGACCGAAGCACACGATCAACTAAGGAGCCTAAACATGAAGAAGTATCAAACTGGCATCGCGCTGCTTGCGACGGTGTTCCTGTCAGCGTCGGCCTGGGCGGGGTCGGGACCTGCAGGTCACAGTCACGGCGGCGAATTCTCAGCGGGCGAGCCCGGTGACCCGAAGAAGCCCGCCCGGATCGTTCAAGTAACGATGGGTGAGGTGGACGGCAAGATGGTGTTCATGCCAGTAAAAGTCGAGGTGAAGAAGGGTGAGCAGGTGAAGTTCGTGCTGCGCAACAACGGCGAGCTTGACCACGAATTCATTCTCGCCACGACGGCAGAGAATCTGAAGCATGGCGAGGCGATGAAGAAGAACCCTGACATGGAGCACGATGATCCGAATGGCAAACGGCTTGCTCCAAAAAAGGCCGATGAGATCGTTTGGAAGTTCACCAAGGCCGGTCAGTTCGAATACTCATGTCTGATTCCTGGGCATCGGGAAGCGGGCATGGTCGGCACGATCATCGTCAAGTAACTCGCAACACTAATTAAAGAAACGAAAGGAAGAACCATGAAGATCAATAAAATCGCAGCTGCAGCCCTCGCTCTCTCGTTCGCCTTCGCAGCATCCGCCGTTGCACAAGCGGCGATGGTCAATGGAGAAGTGAAGAAAATCGACGAATCCGCAGGAAAGATCACTCTAAAGCACGGTCCGATCAAGAGTCTCGACATGGATGAAGACGGGATGACGATGGTCTTTCGCGTCCAAGATCCGGCGATGCTGAAGCAAGTGAAGGTTGGCGACAAGGTGCAGTTTGAAGCAGAACGCGCCACCGCCGGAATCACGATCACGAAGATGCAAAAGGGAAAGTGACGACTCTTCGGCGCGGCGGTTCTTCATAGGCCGTCGCGCCGTATTGGGTGACTCTGCAAGGAGGCGACTCTCAAGCTGAGTCGACATCGCGGCGGCGGTCCGACCATCGAATCCAATCGCTGGTTCGGCTGCTCTCAGCAGAGCGGAGTCACCGATGACAAGTGCGGGCCGGAGCGGTGGGACCTGAAAACAGTTATGGAAAAAGCCTTGGCGCAAAGACGGTTTCCGATCAGACGAGCGGCCAGTCGTGACACTCGCCTGATCGCGAAGTTGGCCAACATGGCGGGTGGCGATACGCTCGCATTCATTTTGCGCGGCATCGACTCCACAGCGGAGGCAACGCCAACGTATCGCCAGATGGCTGCTGAGCCGACCGGAATATACTCGTATCAAAATTGTCTGGTTGCCGCATCAGGCAGCCGGATCGTCGGCATGGCGAACGCGTTTCCAGCCCGGCTCATCGAAAGAGAGATTGCCGGGGCCGTACTGACTGAGCGTGAGGAGTTGCTGCGGCCACGCACGGAGCTCAACGATCCCACCAGCTTCCTGCTGAACAACATCGCTGTCTTGCGCAGCCACCGCAGACTGGGCGTCGGTGCCGCGCTGCTGGCTGCAGTGGTAAACGAGGCTAAACAGCAGTCTTTTCCGTCTGTGACTTTGCACGTTTGGGCCGACAACACGGAAGCAATCGCGTTCTATCTCGCTGCTGGTTTTAAGGAGCTCGGTCACGCGGAAATCCCCTGGCATCCCGACCTGCCGCACACGGGCGGAAGTCTTCTCATGACGCGGCCGGTCGGATTTGAAAGGGACGAATCGGTGAGGCGGCGCCTTGCGACCGTATCTCAAGACTCGGCGGATGAACGAGCATCGACTTCAGCTTGAGGACATCATGATTGCTCTCCCATACGACTATTTCCTGATCGCCTGGTTCGTCATCGCGGCCGCTTCCACGGCCTACGTCGCTTTCGATCAGTTCAATGGGAATCCCGAGCCGACCGTGATGAAGTGGGGGTTCATCCTGGTGACCCTCTACATGGGTCCGTTCGGCCTCCTCCTGTATGTACTTGCTGATAAGGAGCCGAGGCCCGGCGAGCATGAACAGTTCACGTCTCCGCTGTGGAAACAGGGAATTGGCAGCACCATTCATTGTGTTGCTGGCGACGCGACGGGCATCATTCTCGCCGCGACCGTGACTGCCCTGCTCGGGCTTCCGATGTGGATCGACCTGATCGTGGAATACGTCGCCGGCTTTTCATTCGGATTGTTCATTTTCCAGTCGCTGTTCATGAAAAAGATGATGGGCGGCACCTACTGGGAGAATGTCCGCAAGAGTTTCATGCCCGAGTTCATCAGCATGAATGCCATGATGGCCGGCATGGCACCGATGATGAGCCTGCTCATGATGGGACGCGACATGCGCGCCATGGACCCTCTCGAACTGATCTTCTGGGGCGTTATGTCGTTGGGCGTGATGGTCGGATTTGTAACCGCGTATCCCTTCAACGTCTGGATGGTGAGGAAGAAGATCAAGCACGGCCTGATGACCGAGCGCTCGGATAAGGGAGCTGCCGAGAAGGGCTCAATGTCGGGAATGAAGTCCGAGATGGATGAAATGTCGGCTGCTGGCATGAGCCACATGAAGGGACATGAAGACCGTCCGCAGAAACAAACGGCTATTAACGATCATAAGTCTCACGGCACCCATCAAATGGCGAGCGACGCGACGACGCCACAGTTGGCTGCGCTCGCGGGCGTGACGACATTCCTCCTGATTTCCGGAATGGTGCTCCCAGGTTTTAAGGTCAATCTAGGTCTGAGCGTACGCGACGTTGGCGGCGCCATTATGCCGCCAGGCATGATCATGACGTTCGACACGCCCGGCGAAGCAATGAAAGACATGGCGGCGGTCAATCCCCGGCAAGTGGTCTATAAGGCGCCTGCTGATGCCCGAGGCGACAATATTCTCAAACCGCGTATCGAGAACGGAGTGAAGATCTTCGATCTCGAGGCTTCGATCATACGCTGGAATATTCTTCCCGATGTCTCCGTCGAGGCCTATGCCTACAATCGCCAGGTGCCGGGCCCGCGCCTTCAATTGACCGAAGGCGATCACGTCCGGATCAATTTCCGCAACAGCCTTCCCGAATCCACGACAGTGCACTGGCACGGTCTGATCGTTCCGAACGAAATGGATGGACCTGCCAAGATTACCCAGGATCCTGTGCCGCCGGGAGGTCAATACGCCTATGAGTTTACCGTAGGCCAAAGCGGAACCTACTTTTATCACAGCCACGACCACCCAGATCGTCAGCAAGGTCTAGGCCTTTACGGCGCGCTGCTGATTGCGCCGAAGGACAGTGCCGCCGATGTAAAAGCCGATCTCGAATACACCATCCAACTCCAGGAATGGTTGAAGCGCGAGTGGTTGACGTACCCCGCGATGCTGATGGAGGGCGGCCTTCCCAACTATTTCACAATCAATGGGAAGTCGTATCCGGAGACGGACACCGTCTCCATGAAGGTTGGGCAAACCATCAAGATTCGCTTCATTGGCACAAACAATAACTTCGTTCACCCCATGCATGTTCATGGCGGGCCTTTCCAAGTGGTGGCCCGCGATGGAGAGACGCTGGCAGAAAACCAGCGGTTTCTTGCCGATACGGTGAATGTCGGACCAGGACAACGCTATGACGTCGTCTGGACCGCGCGCAGACCGGGGAAATGGCTTGTCCACTGCCATATCCCGCATCACACCACCAACAACAACGTCGAACAGAAAGGAGCTGGCGGACTGACGTTAGTTCTCAATGTGCAATGAGGGGCAAGTATCAAATTCAAGGAGAGCCAAATGAAGCATTTGAGCAAAGACATGCAAAACTGCATCGATGAATGCTTGCGCTGCTACCAAGTGTGTCTCGGTTCAGCCATGACGCATTGCCTCGAGACCGGCGGAAAACATGTCGAGCCCCAGCACTTCAGGCTTATGATGGCCTGCGCCGAAATTTGCCGGACCTCCGCACACCTCATGCTGTTGAACTCGCCCCATCACAAGCATGTCTGCCGCGAATGCGCGGAGATTTGCACCGAGTGTGCCAAAGATTGCGAGCGATTGGGTGGCATGGACGATTGCGTCCGGGCCTGCACACAATGCGCAGAGAGCTGCCGCGCGATGGCTGCCTAGTCACCCACGGACTAATCATTCGATCGATGGTTGGTCCGTGGGTCTCCCCTTTAGGACGAGGGTCCGCTTGGAATTTCGATTGCCACAAAACCGTAAGCGTTCCCTTATCCTGAAACCATGCTCAGAGTTTTCATGACAATCCGTGCTATCCTTCCTGCCAAAGGACGAGACCTCCGACTCGATCTTTTCCGAGGCCTTGCGAACTGGGCAATCTTTCTCGATCACGTCCCGAACAACGCGGTCGCGTGGCTCACGACCAGAAACTATGGATTCAGCGATGCCGCGGATATCTTCGTCTTCATTTCCGGCTATACGGCCGCGTTTGTCTACGCCAAGAGCATGCTCGTCCAAGGCTTCGTTGCAGGAACCGCTCGACTATTAAAACGCGTTTGGCAACTATATATCGCGCACGTGTTGTTGTTCGTTTTCTATGTCGCGGCAATCGGCTGGGTTGCGGAAGCCTACAACCATTCTCATCTTGTGGATGAATTCAACGTTGCAGGGTTGATCGACCGTCCAATGCTGACCTTGAAGCAAGGCCTGCTGCTCAAATTCAAGCCTCTGAATCTCGACGTTCTTCCGCTCTATATCGTTCTGATGGCAGCGTTTCCGCTGATATTGTGGCTAATGCTTTGGCGGCCCGACCTTGCATTCGCGAGTTCGCTCGCTCTCTATTTTGCTGCACGCCAATTCGGGTGGAATCTTCCCGCCTACCCATCGGGTGTTTGGTATTTCAACCCGTTTACTTGGCAACTCCTTTTTGTGCTTGGAGCCTGGAGTTCGCTCGGTGGAGCGGCGCGGCTACATAGGTTCATTCGGTCGCCCGCGATCGTATCAATCTGTTTCGTTTATCTGGGGTTTGCGCTGTTTATGACGGTTGCGGGTTATGTCGCGGCGCTTGGAAAACTAATCCCCGAGGGGTTGTTTGGCGCATTTAATCCTAACGACAAGACCAATCTCGCGCCGTACCGGGTTTTGCATTTTATTGCTTTAGCAGTGCTGGTCGTTCGATTTCTTCCTCTCGGCTGGGCCGGCTTGGAGTCGCGCTGGTTTCGGCCGCTGATAGTTTGCGGTCAGCGTTCACTCGAAGTATTTTGTGTCGGAGTGTTTCTGTCCTTTGTCGGTCATTTCCTTCTTGAACTGGTCTCCGACTCACTTTTCGCGCAGATCATCGTGAGTGTGTCTGGAATCGCGCTCATGACAGCCGTCGCCTATTATCGATCATGGTCCAAGGATTTGGATAAGCAACCCGCGGTGTCCAAATCGAGTGCAGAACCGGGCTCGACATCGGTCACTTAGAATTTTGTTCGGAGGAAGAGATGTCTGGAGTAGTCTCGATCATCAACAGAGTACGGACCCCGCGACATGGATAACTCAGGTAAATATCCAACCGTTTTCAACCGCAGAGGCGTTTTGAGACTAACCGCCGCGCTACTGGCTTTCCCGAACGGCACTACTTCCGCTGCGGAATCCGTTGTCCTGGTTCATAAGGATCCAAATTGCGGTTGCTGCTCGGGTTGGGTGCGCCATCTCCAGGCGGCTGGTTTCGCCGTCACGATCGAGGAAACGGCAGATCTTCATACTGTCCGGAAACGTCTTCGCGTACCTGCTGACCTTGCGGCGTGTCATACGGCCGAGGCGGATGGATACGTCATTGAAGGTCATGTCCCCGCAGCGGCCGTGCGACGACTATTGAAGGAACGTCCGAACGCGGTCGGATTGGCGGTTCCCGGCATGCCGTCGGGATCACCGGGGATGGAGGGCAGGCGGGTCGATTCCTACGACGTCGTTCTCTTTGACGCCTCCAGCCGGCGAACGTACATGCGGTTCATCGGCGGTGATATCGCTGGTTGAGACTGATCTTTTAACCATGTCGCAGGTAACTGGGATCTGATCGTTTGCCGTCTATGGCGGATTTGTGATGTGATCTGCCTTCCCAAGTCCATGATCCTATGGGATGTTGGGCTATGAATTTTTGCCAATTCGTCAGCCGTTTGCTCGCCACCCTTGCGATCGTCGGGCTCATTGCTTCGCCGCTGGTCACGCCCGCGGCGGCGAAGCCGCTGTCGGCTTCCGCGATGAGCGATATGTCGGCAATGTCCGCCGACATGTCTTGCTGTCCGGAGACACAAAAGAGCAACGATTGCCAGGATTGTCCGCTTCGCGCGATGTGCGCGTTGGGTGTTGCACAGGCGCAGCCTCCTGTGGCAACCGGAATCCTGGCGCCTCTGCCATCCCACCGTCCGCTCACGGCCTTCGACGATCGGATCGCCGATGGCCTCGACGGTTCTCCACCGGATCACCCGCCTCGAAACCTGGTCTGATCGGCGCTTTGGCGCCGATTGCTGCCGCGCGGACGCAAGTTCGCGCGGATGACGCATGCCGCCCTTGCGGCATATCCAGGACAATCGAGGACTATGAAACATGAAGACGTTTAACTTCGCGCAGGCCTTCCAGGTTGCGCTGATCGCTGCCGCAATCGGTGGCGCGAGCACGGCCGCTCTGGCAGACATCAAAGACTACAGGTTCGAGCTGGTCGACCAGACCGTCCAGGCCGGGCCCGACAAGGTTATCAGCATCCGACTGATGAACACGAAGACCGGCAAGCCGGTGCCTGACGCCGTCATCTTCGCGACCCGCCTCGACATGGCTCCGGACGGCATGCAGGAGATGGCAACCAAGATTGCGCCGGTGCCGGGCGCCGAGCCTGGTAGTTACAAGTTCAAGGCGACGTTCGGCATGGCGGGCCGCTGGCAGCTTTCGCTCGGCGCCAAGGTTCAGGGCGAAACTGGTACCGTCGAGAACAAGCTCGTCATCACGGCGCAGAAATGACCCGCGCCGTTCTCGTAAGCGCTGCCGCCGCGGTAATCGCGATGGCAGGCATGGGTTACGTCGTCGGCGTGCAGCGTCCGCCGGCGGGTACCATCGCTTTGGTTGCTCCCGCAGCGGCGGAAGGAAATTCCGCCCCGATCTATTTTCAGGATCCGGACGGCAAGCCTGCGTATTCGCTCACGCCGAGGAAGACCGGGGATGGCCGCGATTATCGCGCCGTTCCTGCGGGCGCCGACGTCAGTTTTGACGAGGCAGCTCCGGACGCAATGCCGCCAGCGGCGGCATCCGCCAGCGGCACTACGGAGCGAAAAATCAAGTACTACCGCAATCCCATGGGGCTGCCGGACACGTCGCCAACTCCGAAAAAGGATTCGATGGGGATGAACTACATCCCCGTCTACGAAGGCGAAGACAGCGACGACGGATCGGTCAAACTCTCGCCTGGAAAAATCCAGCGCACCGGCGTGAAATCCGAGCCCGCTGCACAGCGGGTCATCCGCACATTGATCAGGGCGCCGGGCACGATCCAGCTCGACGAGCGCCGCATCTCCGTCATTTCAATGCGGGCGGAAAGCTGGGTTCAGAAGGTTGCCGATGTCACCACCGGCACCAGGGTCGCGAAGGGCCAGCCGCTGATGGAAATCTATAGTCCGTCGGTTGCTTCGGCATCCGCCGAGTACATCGCGACGATCACCTCGAAAACAACGGGCGGTGACGGACCGTTCGGTCGCGGCTCGCGTCAGCGGCTCATGAATCTCGACGTGCCCGATGTCGCAATTGTTGCGATGGAAAAGAACCGCACCGTTCCGATTGCCGTCGAGTGGTCGGCACCCCGAGACGGGATCGTGCTGGAACGCAATGCCGTCGAAGGCATGCGCGCACAGCCGGGCGATGTTCTGTTCCGGGTTGCGGACACGTCCGTCGTTTGGGCAATGATCGATGTTGCGGAACGCGATCTCGGAACGCTTGCAGTCGGACAGGCGGTCATCGTTAAGGCGCGCAGCTTTCCAAACCGGGAGTTCGCCGGGAAGATCAGCGTCATCTATCCGCAAGTGAATCGGGAAACGCGAACGGCCCGGGTGCGAATTGAATTGTCCAATACTGATGGCGCGTTGCTTCCCGACATGTACGTGGATGCTCAGATCAATACCGGCAGTCCGCAGCCGGTCCTGACGATCCCGGAAAGTGCCGTTATGGATACCGGGACCAGGCAGGCTGTCTTCATCGACAGAGGGGAGGGGCGCTTTGAACCGCGCGAGGTCAAGATCGGCCATCGCGGCGACGGCTATGTCGAGGTGCGAGATGGCGTCACGGAAGGCGAGCCGGTCGTTGTTTCGGCGAATTTCCTGATCGACGCCGAAAGCAATCTTAAGGCTGCGCTTAAGGGCTTCTCGGACGCCGGAGCACCGCAATGATCGCCCGCCTCATTGCATGGTCGGCCCGCAATCTGCTGCTGGTCTTTTTCGGCGCGGGGTTTGCCGCGGCTGCCGGCATCTATGCTCTGGCGCATCTGCCGCTCGATGCGATTCCGGATCTCTCCGATACGCAAGTCATTGTCTATACGGAATACCCGGGACAAGCGCCGCAGGTGATCGAAGATCAGGTCACATATCCGCTGACAACGGCGATGCTGACCGTGCCGCGGTCGAAGGTGGTGCGGGGCTTCTCGTTCTTCGGCGTCTCTTTCGTCTACGTCATTTTCGAAGATGGCACCGACATCTATTGGGCCCGCTCGCGCGTGCTTGAATTTCTCAACGGCGCGGCATCGCGGTTGCCGGCCGGCGTAACACCGACCATGGGGCCGGATGCCACCGGTGTGGGCTGGGTCTACCAATATGCGGTGATGTCGAAGGAGTTGAACCTTTCGGACACGCGCGCGATTCAGGACTGGAACCTGAAATTTGCGCTCGCCAAGGCGGAGGGCGTGGCCGAGGTGGCGAGCGTCGGAGGCTTCGTCAAACAATACAATATCATCCTCAATCCGCAACGTATGCGCGATCTCGGCATCACGATGCAGAAGATGCGCGATGCGATCCGCGCCAGCAATGCGGACGTCGGCGGCCGCACCGTCGAGCTTTCGGAGTTCGAATACGTTATCCGCGGCAAGGGTTACCTGAAAGGCATCAACGATCTCGGCAATATCGTGCTAAAGATTAACAACGGCACGCCGGTTCTGCTGCGCGATGTCGCCCGGGTTGAACTTGGTCCGGACGAGCGGCGCGGTATCACCGAGTTGAACGGTGAGGGGGAAGTCGCGAGTGGTATCGTGCTGCAGCGGTTCGGCGTCAACGCACTCGACGTCATCGACAATGTGAAGAAGCGATTTAAGGAGATCGCCAGCAGCCTGCCCAAATCGGTCGAGATCGTTCCGGTCTATGACCGTTCCGAGTTGATCAACGCGGCTATCGCCACGCTCAAGCATACGCTGCTCGAAGAAAGCCTGGTCGTGGCACTCGTCTGCATCGTCTTCCTGCTGCATGTCCGCAGCGCCTTGGTAGCCATCATCATGTTGCCGGTTGGTGTGTTGATGGCGTTCGGCGCGATGAAATTGCTCGGGATCGGCTCCAATATCATGAGCCTTGGTGGTATCGCGATTGCCATCGGCGCCATGGTCGATGCGGCCATCGTGATGATCGAGAACGCGCACAAGCATCTGGAGCGGGCCGAACCCGGCCGTTCTCGGGTTGATATCCTGATCGAAGCTGCATCCGAGGTCGGTCCGGCGCTGTTTTTCAGTCTGCTGATCATCACCGTGTCGTTCATGCCGATCTTCACGCTGGAATCGCAGGAAGGCCGGCTGTTCAGTCCGCTCGCGTTCACCAAGACGTTTGCGATGGCGGCGGCGGCGTTGCTGTCGGTGACACTGGTGCCGGCGCTGATGATTGTCTTCGTACGCGGGAAAATCATTCCGGAGCACAAGAACCCGATCAATCGCTTCCTGATCTGGATTTATCGGCCAGTGATCAAGGCCGTCATGCGCGCCAAGACATTGGTCATCCTTCTGTCGCTCGCGGTGCTCGCTGTGACTGTCTGGCCCGCGCGGCAACTGGGCACCGAGTTCATGCCGAACCTGAATGAAGGCACGTTGCTTTATATGCCGACGACGTTGCCCGGCATTTCCGTCACCAAGGCGGGCGAGCTTCTGCAAACCCAGGACAGGATCATCCGGTCATTTCCGGAAGTGGCGTCGGTCTACGGCAAGGCGGGTCGCGCATTGACGGCGACCGATCCTGCGCCGTCGGAAATGTTCGAAACAATTATCAATCTGAAGCCGAAGGAGGAATGGCGACCCGGCGTCTCCATCGACAGCCTGACTGCCGAAATGGACCGCGCGCTGCAATTTCCGGGCGTCTCCAATGCCTGGACCATGCCAATCAAAGCGCGCATCGATATGCTGTCGACAGGCATCCGGACGCCGGTCGGGGTCAAGGTGATCGGGACTGATCTTGTCGAGATCGACAAACTCGCCAAGCAGATCGAGCAGGTTCTGAAGACCGTGCCCGGCACGTCGTCGGCGTATGCGGAGCGCGGGATAGGCGGATATTATCTCGACGTCACGCCGGACCGTGCGGCATTGGCGCGCTACGGCATCATGATCCAGGACGTCCAGGACGTCATCGGCACCGCGCTTGGCGGTCAGACCGTGACCACCACCGTCGAAGGCCGCCAAAGGTTCAGCGTCAACATGCGATACCCGCGCGATTTGCGCGACAGTCCGCAGGCCATCGCCAGCGATGTTCTGGTTCCGATGCCGGGTGGTGGCGCGGTGCCGCTCGGCGAAGTCGCCAAAGTTGCCCCGTCGCGCGGTCCGACCTCGATCCGCACCGAGAACGGCCAACTCGCCACCTATATCTATGTCGATATCCGCGACCGCGATCTTGGCGGCTATGTCGCCGACGCCCAGCGGGCGGTGAAGGCAAGTATCCAGTTCCCATCCGGCTCTTACGTGGTGTGGAGCGGGCAGTTTGAATATCTCGAACGTGCGACCGCCCGCCTGAAAATCGTGGTGCCGGTGACGCTGCTGATCATTTTCCTGCTGTTGTATCTCAACTTCCGCTCGGTGACGGACACGATGATCGTCATGTTGTCGCTGCCATTCGCGCTGGTCGGCGGCATCTGGCTGATGTGGTGGCTGGGATTCAACCTGTCGGTGGCCGTCGTTGTCGGTTTCATCGCGCTGGCGGGCGTGGCCGCTGAAACCGGGGTCGTCATGCTGATCTACCTCAACCAGGCGCTGGCGGACATTAAGGTGCGGCGTGAGCGGGAGGGCCGGGCGCTGACCCGATCCGATTTGTACGATGCGATCATGGAAGGCGCTGTCGAGAGGGTGCGGCCGAAGATGATGACGGTGGTCGCCATCATGGCGGGGCTGCTGCCGATCATGTGGAGTACCGGCACCGGCTCGGAGATCATGCAACGCATTGCGGTGCCGATGATCGGCGGCATGGTCTCATCGACGTTGCTGACGCTGATTGTGATTCCGGCGATTTATGGGTTGGTGAAGGAAAGGCGTCTGAAATCGGACGCCAAAGTAAAGCTCTCGGCGCAAAGCGAGTCCGTCGCTTCTTGAACTCGAAAGTGCCCCCTATTTTCATAATGTCGCAAGTGACGCAAACCGGTAGCAAGACATGCGAAAATCATCGCTCAGCCCGATTCAGACAACCAGGAGCGCGCGCCTTTGCGAGTGCCACGATCTTTCGACACTAAGGCACCGGCGACTGTAACCAAACCGGCTGGAACAGCGAACTACTAGAGATAATACGAGTATGACCACCAACGAAAACGAACTGAAGGCACTGATGCTTGCGAGCCTGGATGGCGACGCAGCTTCGCACCGCGCATTGCTAGAGCGACTGAGCCGCCGACTGCGGGCGTATTACAAGGGCAAATTGGCGGGCATTGGCAGAGGCGCGGCAGAGGCTGAAGATCTGGTTCAGGAAGCGGTATTGGCGATCCACATCAAGCGACATACCTTTGACCCCACGGAGCCGCTTACACCGTGGGTGCATGCGATCGCGCGCTACAAGTTGATCGATTTCCTGCGTCGAACCCGCACGTCGTTCGCTGATGTGTCTATCGATGAGGCCGATCTGGTCATGGCACATGACGACAATGTCAGCGCCGAGAGTGCATACGACGTCAGACGGCTCATGGAGCGGTTGCCGAAAAACATGCGATGCGCCATCGAGGCTGTAAAACTGGACGGACAGAGCATAGCTCAAGCGGCAGACCGATGCGGTATTTCGGAATCGGCCGTAAAAGTAAACATTCATCGTGGGCTCAAAGCACTGGCTGCCTTGATTATCCGGGAGATGAGAACATGAAGACGGATGACTTGGTTGCCATACTAAGTGCGAACGCAGAGCCGGTGGACCGCAGACTAGTCGTTCGGACGGTTTGCGTCGCCGTTGCGGCCGCATCAGTGGTGGCACTCGGCATCATGCTTGTCGGACTGGGTGTCCGCACAGACCTGATGACGGCCCGCGCCTTGCTTTTTCTCTTCCTGAAGCTCGCGTTCACGGTGGGGATTGTCGGCGTCGCGTCGATCTATCTCACAAGGCTGGCGCGCCCCGGAGGGGAGAGAAAAACCTCGTCGATTATGGTAGCAATGCCGTTCCTCGCGATTGTGTTACTTGCCGCAATCAGCCTTGCTTTTGCGCCGAGTTCCTATTGGGACAAAATGATCGTCGGTGATCAGTGGCTTGAATGTCTCCTCTCCATTCCGATCATCGCGATCGTGCCTTTCGCAATTGCGATCTGGTCGGTACGAAGGGCTGCCCCAACGGATCTCGCCCGCACAGGCGCCTTCGCCGGCCTCATTGCTGGCGGCGTGAGTGCAATGGCTTATGCGCTTCATTGCACGGACGATTCATTGCCATTTGTTGCGGTCTGGTACGGAGGCACGATCGCCCTTTGCACCTTCGCAGGCGCAATATTGGGACCGCGGCTTTTGCGATGGTAACGGGCCTTGGTTGTCGTTTTCACGTCGGCGTGAGCCTGTAACCGGCAGACGATTGGCTCCGAACTCATTCTTAGAAGCGCATATCACGCGCTTCTAACAACGGAGCCGGACAATGTTAACGAATCACCTTCTCAAGATCGCACTCTCGTTGCCGCTACTGGCAATAGCTGCAACCGTCCACGCGGGCTCGACAATCACAGACAAGAGCTATTGGCCAAATGAAGCCAGGCCGAGCGCATACAGAACTGGGGGTTCGCAAAACGAATTGAGGTCTGCGTTCGCATCTGACCGAATGACGCCACGTTTCCAGGCCGCTCCGAAGGTGGACGAGGGTGGAAACGTGTGGCGCTATCAAGGCGGCCCTAAATCTCTCCGATGACGCGCACCTGAGAGCAATGATGCGCACCAGCCAAAAGGCGTATGCGTCATCGACGAGCGCGCAGTGAGTTGGTTCGAAGCGGGAAAGGGTTGCGGATTTGGATTGATCACATCCACCCTTTCACAGCGACGATTCTACATTTTCTTCACCAAAAGGAAGAGCAATCGTATGACCATGATTGATCACAACGCAACCACCCTCGGGTCAGGCAATCGACTTCGCGATACTGTGACTAGCTATTTCACTCGGTATCGCTTGGCGCTGTATCTCTTCTCGGGCGCGGGAATTGTCGTTGGTGTTGCGCTGAACTGGAACTGGAACTGGCTGGCAGCAGCGGGATTACTCCCTGTCCTAGCGTTTCTGCCGTGCATGTTGATGATGTTCATGTGCCTGAAACACGGGGCTCATTCACCAAATGATCCGGATGCGGGGCCAACCAAGATCCTACTTTCTCGATCAGGTAAGTCGCTCGATCCGCAACAATAGATGCGCGACCAAACCCATTGACTGGCGTGCACGCCGGGGTTCATTCGTAAACTGGAACAGAGAGGATAATCTTCCATGAAAACAGTTGCAACATTAGCAGTCGTTTTGTTCGCCGTTGGAACAGGCTTGGCTTTTGGTCCCGTTGCCCGCGCCCAAGATACCCCGACGCCATCGCCCCCGCAGGCGGGCGATCACGGCATGATGAGCGGTGATATGAAAGCAATGATGGGTATGATGGGCCAGATGAACCAGATGATGGAGAACTGCAATCGAATGATGCAGAGCAAGAACGATCGGCGTGACGAGAAGAATCCGGCGCAGAAAGGTCGACCTGGTTAGATAAAAGCCACGGCGTCTCGGGGAGTTTGGCCACTCGAAAGTTGCTCGGTCGGAATGTAGGTCATAGCCCAGAGGTTCCCGACATTGGCGGTTATTCATCGTCCCCAATTGCCGACCATCGAAGCCGGAATATTCATCGTGGTGAAGTGCCTTTTACGGTGCGAGCGCTGGGTCGACGCATTTGGCGGGCGACGGGCTTCATCTCGAACAGCGCATCGATGATCGGACACTCCGGAACCTGATCCCGCGTGCACTGGGCAGCCATGTCCGACATCACTCGTTCGAGGCGTCGCAAATCAGCGATCTTCTGACGAATATCCGTGAGATGCTCGACTGTGAGCGCATGTACCTCCTCGCAAGTGTAGGTGTGCCCATCGACAAGACGCAGCAATCCCCGCAGCTCGTCGAGACCAAATCCAAGTTCCCGACCGCGACGAACGAAATGCAACCGCCTTACATGCTCGGGTCCGTAGATGCGATAGCCGCTCGCGCTGCGGGTGGGCGACGGCATGACGCCTATTTTCTCATAATAGCGGATCGTCTCGATATTCACTCCGCTGCGCGCTGACAGCGCCCCGATCGTAAGATCTTCGGTAGTTTTCATTATTGGCCTCACACACCCGTGAGAAGTTCCCGCTTGACCCTGTAGTCGCTACAGGCACTAGGGTCACCATAGACCAATCGCGGGAGCGGGCTCAATGACGATGCGAGACGAGGCGACTGTGCTGCCAAGCAAGGCCACGCCGACGAAACAGAAGCGCTTTGACAGCGTAGCGCTGCTGTCGGTTGGCGGCATCTTGGCGGCCCTTGGCGCCGCGACCTGTTGCGTGGTCCCGTTCGCTTTGTTCCTCGCCGGCGTCAGTGGTGCATGGATCGGCAATTTGACCGCGCTCAAGGCCTATCAGCCATTGTTTATCGGGCTCGCGGTGGCATGCCTCGGCGGCGGTTACTATGCCGTCTACCGCAAACCGAAGACGGCCGATTGCGTCGAAGGCTCCTACTGCGCCAGCCTGTCATCTCGTCGGACCGCCAAGGTTGGGCTGTGGATCGCGACGCTCCTGATCATCATCGCCGTGGGCTTCCCCCACATTGCTCGCCTTTTCCTCGACACCTAACAACAAGGAGACATGCCATGAAAATTCTGCCTCTCGTCGCCCTGACCGTTGCCCTGTTCACATACGGTGCAGCTTCAGCCACCGAGCGAACCGTGACGCTCAATGTCGCCAACGCTACCTGTGAACTCTGCGGCCCGATCGTGAAACGCTCTCTCACCCGCATATCCGGCGTGCTCGATGTTCAGATATCGGAGGCAGATGGGGCTGCGATTGCAAAGGTTCGGTTTGAGGATAGCAGGACGGACGTCCCGACGCTCATTACGGCGACCACCAACGCCGGCTATCCCTCGCGCATCGTGCAGTAAGGCCGCGTCGGTATGACCGTCGCAAAACTCATCATCATCGGGGCAGGGTGTACTCCGGTTGTCTGCTGTGCGGCCCTGACTCCTGCAACGTGGATGCGAACACACGAAAGTTGAAACCATGAGCGACCGCTGTACCCCGAGCAAGAATGGCGGCAACAGCCGCTACGACCTTGTTGTCGTCGGCGCCGGCTCGGCCGGCTTCTCGGCCGCGATCACTGCCGCCGAGCAGGGCGCGCATGTCGCGCTCGTCGGGCACGGTACGATCGGCGGCACCTGCGTCAACATTGGCTGCGTGCCGTCGAAAACGCTAATCCGAGCTACAGAGGCGGTGCACCACGCTACCGCCGCCCCGGCTCGGTTCGATGGAATCGAAAGCAGCGCGCGCGTAGTTGATTGGGCCGCGCAGATCGCCCAGAAGGACACGCTGGTCGCCAGCCTTCGAAAGGCGAAGTACGCTGATCTTTTGCCGGAATATAACAACATAGCCTACCGTGAAGGTCGGGCACGCCTCGTCGAGGGAGGCGTCGATGTGGACGGTCAGCGCCTCGTCTCAGATCGCATCATCATTGCGACGGGCGCGCGGCCTGCGCTACCCACCGTTCCAGGCATCGCAGAGGTTGCGCCTCTCGACAGTACGACGGCGTTGTCGCTGAAGCAGCTACCGCGCTCGATGATCGTGCTCGGCGGCGGCTATATTGGAGCCGAGCTTGCTCAGACCTTCGCACGCGCCGGAGTCGCGGTGACGCTCGTCTTTCGCAGCCGGCTTTTGCCGGAGAGCGAACCTGAGATCGGATCGGCCCTGGCCGGCTACCTTGCCGACGAAGGGATCACGGTTATCGGCAACTTGACCTATGACTCCGTCCGCAAGACCGAAAACGGTGATGTGGCACTCGCCGTAGTCCGCGGTGGCTATCCAGAAACATTGACCGCCGAGCGGATTCTCGTGGCCACAGGACGGACGCCGAACACTGAAACTCTCGGTCTTGTCGAGGCCGGCGTCGCGCACACACCATCTGGTGCCATCATCGTTGACGATCGCATGCTTACGTCGAGGGCAGGCGTCTATGCGGCCGGCGATGTGACTGGCAAAGACCAGTTCGTTTATATGGCGGCCTATGGCGCAAAGCTTGCGGCCAAGAACGCACTGAATAGCAACAGCCTGCGCTATGACAGCACTACCATGCCCGCCATTGTCTTCACGGACCCTCAGGTGGCGAGTGTCGGTTTGACGGAATCGCAAGCTCGTGTCGCCGGGTACGCCGTGCGGACTTCGGTGCTCTCGCTCGACAACGTGCCGCGTGCTCTCGTAGCGCGTGACACACGGGGGCTTATCAAGCTCATCGCGGATGGGGTAACGCGCAAGCTGCTCGGAGCGCATATTCTCGCGCCAGAGGGCGCCGATGGCATCCAGACTGCGGCCTTGGCCATCCGCTGCGGTCTCACGATTGATGATCTGTCGGAGACGATCTTCCCCTATCTCACGACCGTCGAGGGCTTAAAGCTCGCAGCACAGACGTTCGACAGGGATGTGAAGAAATTGTCCTGCTGCGCCGGGTAACGGGGCGGCCTAAGGAACTGGCTATGGGATCAGAGGCATCACTAGCGTCCGAACCCGCAGTGGAGATCAGATCGGGCGTCTTCCGTCCGGACTGGTCTGCGGTGGCAAGCGCAGCGGCACGCCAAGCGCTCCTTGGGCGCATAACCGCGCGCGCGGGACTGCTGGACCGATGGTCTTACAGGCTCGAAGCGGTTGAAGACCTCATTTGGCGAACGATCTTGCGGCTCTATGGCGAACGCGGCCATCCGCCGGAGTTCGGCGACCTCGCCGTCGAGATCGGGATCACTCTGGATCGCGTAGCGATTCTTCTCCACAAATTACGGTCGCATGATCTCATCGATTTGGATCAGGCTTGCGAGCATATCCGGCTTGCTTATCCCTTCACTGAATCTGCTACTGGACACCGGGTCGAACTCAACGGGCATGCCTTCCACGCGCTTTGCGCGATCGACGCGCTTGGCGTTGCAGACATGTACGGCGCAGACATTACGATCTCTTCGCCGTGTCATGATTGCGGAGAGAACATCCATGTGAAGACGACGGCTGTGGGGCAGGCACTGCAGAGTGTTTCTCCGGCCAGCACGGTGATCTGGTACGACTTTGCCTATGATGGTTGCGCTGCCGTCTCGTGCTGCCCAGCGATCGTGTTTTTCTGCGCGAATGAACACCTGCAGCAATGGCTTAACGCTCAGACCCCGCGACGTGACGGAGTTCGCCTGACCGTGGACGAGGCCTTGGAGGTTGGCCGAGCAATTTTCAGACCGGTCTTTGTCGAGCAACGAAACGCGTGACAATCGTGTTGCCGATGGTTCTCCTGATTATCTTCCTCTTGCTGTAACTCAACTTCCGTTCGCCCACCGAAACCATGATCGTCATGCTGTCGTTGCCCTTCGCGCTGGTTGGCGGGATCTGGCTGGTCTGGTGGCTGGGATTCAATCTGTCTGCGGCGGTCGTGGTCGGCATCGCGCTGGCGGGCGTCGCAGCCGAAACGAGCGGTGCGGATACCTGTGTGTACCGAAAACATCCGGCGATGCTTAGGGTGAGAATTCCCTATTACCGCTAGAAAATTCCCTAATTTTTGAAATTTTTTCCCTGTTAATTTCCGCAGGGAATTTCTCGGAAAGTCGCTGCCGCACAGCGGTATCTCGCTATGAAATCGTCCGTTTGGCCCCTGGAATTGCAAAATTCCCTGTAAAATTCCCTGTTAGCAGGGAATTCGAGCGGAGACCGGTGCGATTAGCACTGCGTCGCCAGCCACTCAGTGCGGATTTCGGGGAATTTCTTTCTTTCGTGCGAGAAAAGCCCGCCAATAGCGGGCTTTTTATAGGCGTTGATTCTCTACGGAAGTCGGAATCGAACCGTCACCTTCCGAAATTAGCCGGCTTTCTCTGGCAAATCATTGAATAATTCCCGTTTTCAAGAGTCGCGTGCAAGAGACCGGAGAATAAAACCACTGCGTGGTCGCCGCGCAGTCGTGTTAGCTCCGATATGGAGCAACTGATCTGATCGATTGTTATCGTACCATTCCAGCAAGAGCGCAGCGACCTACGCGGGTTTATCGACGCCTGTTCGAAGCATGACCAAAATCTGCTTTGCGATCGATGCCGGCGTATCGCGATCCTTCTTGTACCAGAACAACGACCAAGAGAGCGCACCAATCAACGTGAGGCGCAGGTAGCGCTTGTCGACCTTGGGACGCAGCGGGAGTTCCTCGATCAGATCCGTGAAGATCTTTTCGTATTCATCGCGCAGGGAAATGACCCTAGCCTTGATGCTTTCCGGGTAGTGCCAGGGAGGCATCACGAACAGGACCTGATTTGCGCGCCGCCAGTCGAGCAGACCGGTAATATGCGCAATGCACGCTGTTTCCATCCGCTGCCAAGGATCGGTTTTCAGCGCGATGGCATCGGTCACGCGGTTGAGCAGTTCCACTCCGCCTTTCTCCCAGACGGCCCAGAGCAACTCCTCCTTCGAGTCAAAATGATAGTACATCGACGCGGGCTGCATTTCGGCGGCGGCCGCAATGTCACGCATCGATGCTCCGTCGAATCCCTGCTTGTTAAAGAGCGCTTCGGCGACAGAAATTATTCGTTCCCGCGCCTGCTCGCCCTTTGTCAGCTTCTGCTTTTCACCTGGCATCTTGTTGCCCGATTTGGCTTTTTTCGCTTTAGCCAGTGTCGCCGATGCCATGGAGGACCTCTTTTCGCAACGCTTGATTTTCTAACGATCGTTCGATAATAAATATTCTAACAGTCGTTCGATAATAACAGTTAACTCCAGATGAGGAAGCCATGGCCGTCCCCGCACGTCTAGATAAATTCGTCACAACCGAGAAGCAGCGGCACTTTCCCAAAGATTTCATGACGGGTTGGGAAGACTATGAGACCTGGGCGGATGCCACGGTCGGCCAGTCCGGCCCGGCCCAGCGCACCTTCATCATCACTGAGGAAGATATCCTCGATTACAACAAGGCGTGCGGCGAGACTGATCCGCTGATGGTCGATCCCGATTATGCCCGAAAGAACTCGCCGACCGGTGAACTGTTGCAGCATCCGATCTTCGTCACCACGATTGCTTTCTACAGCCTCGGCGAAAAAGGCATTGGGACATGGATCCGTACGCCGGGCGCGCGCAATCCGCAGCAGCGGATCGAAATCATCGAGCCGTTCAAGTACGGCGAAGTCATCACGACCACGGTGACCACCTCCCAGAAATTCGTTCAGCGTGGCAAGCCATACCTTCAGATGCGGCTCGATTTCCATAATGAGAAGGGGGTGCTCAAGGCCCATTGGTGGTGTTCGCTGATCCTTCCGGAAACGCAGGCCGACGTCGCCCGCTTTGCTAACGCGTGATCGAGGAGTTCATCAATGTCCAACCCGACTTTCAGCAACATCGACACCGGATACGCTTTCCCTAGCGTGGCCCAGTCCTATGCCCAATCGGCGATCGATCACTATGCGCTTGCGTCGCTCGACATGAATCCCGTTCACACCAATGAAGAGTGGGCGGCGCGCGCCCAGGTTTTCGGAATGCCTATCACCGTCGGGCACGGCATGATGACCATGTCCACTCTCGCATCGGTGGTGACGCGGGCATGGGGCGTGATTGGAAAGAACGGTGGCTCCATCCGCTACGTCGATGCCAAGTTCACCAAGCCGGTGAAGGTGGGTGAAACGGTCACCGCAACGGCTAAGGTCAAGCAGAAGCACTTCAATGGTCCCGGCAAGAACTGGGTTCAGGTGCTGGTCGAAGGCAAGGATTCCACCGGCGATCTAATTGGATTTGCCGAAGTCGGCTACAACCTTCCGGATTGATTCAGAGAACGCGGGGCCGGAATTTCCGGCCCCGCCCTGCGACGTGCTGCTTCATTGAATAAAATAATCAAACGTACGATCGTTCGAAGAATAAACGAGCGACAGGGAGAGCGCCATGCCGAGCCGTATCGGGGATGCGTTGCATTGGTTTGCGACGTACACGCCGCGGAAGACAGCCATTATATCTAGTCTGGGGTCTCAGACATACGAACAACTCTGGTCTCGGGTGCGCCGTCTGGCGAACTCTCTCTCCGGGATTGGAATCAAGCCGGGTGATCGTGTTGCGCTGCTGATGCAAAACAGCAGCCGCTATCTTGAACTTTATCAGGCGGCGGCCCTGATGGGCGTAGCTGTTGTGCCGCTCAATTTCCGCTTTGTCGCAAGCGAGATCGAATATGTCGTCAACCACTCCGGTGCGAGTGCGCTTGTGTACGACGCTGCTTTTGGTGACACCGTCAGCTCGTTACGCAGCAAGCTCCCCTCGATTGGTGACCGCCACATCGTTTCCGACGGACCCGGCGGTGAGGGTGTCCATTCTTACGAAGGATTGATAGAAGCGGGCGCCGAGGTGGTCCCTGACGTTCCGGCCGATCTCGAGGCTTGCTATTTCCAGGGCTATACGTCAGGGACGACCGGCTTCCCGAAAGGATGCGTCAATCCGCACCGCGCGTTTGCCGATTGCCTGCGGCGCATGGCGACCGTTTACGGCATAACTGCGAACGATCGCGAGTTTGTTGCTGCACCACTCTTCCATGAAGCGCCGGCTCTGTTTTCATTGCTTCAGTTGTTCCGCGGGGGGACGGTCATTGTCACGGGCGATACGACGCCGGCAAATGTGTTCGGCATGATCGATCGTTACAAGGCGACATGGGCATTCATGGTTCCGACCATGTGGACCGCAATGATGACGAGCGATGAGGTCAATGCCTTTGATCTTAAATCGCTGCGCATCGTGATTAGCGGCGGTTCGCCGCTACAGACGCACATCAAGGATGCTCTTCTTGATCGGCTTCCTCATGCCGGCCTCAACGAGTTTTATGGTGGGACGGAAGTCGGTCTTGTTACCAATCTCCCCCCTCAGGATCAGCGCCGCAAGGTGAGGTCGGTCGGGCGTCCCGTGATCGGCATGTTTGTCGAACTGCGCGATGAAAACGGGAAGACTGTGCCGCAGGGCGAGGTCGGCGAAATTCATATCGGCGGCGCGACACTGATCCGGGAATATTTCAACAATCCGGAAGCGACCGCGAGCGCCCGCAACGGAAGTTTCTTCACGCTTGGCGACATGGGGCGCTTCGATGAGGAGGGATACCTTTACATCGTAGACCGCAAGAAGGACATGATCATCAGCGGTGGCGAGAACATCTTCCCGAACGACATCGAGGATGTTCTCTACAAGCATCCAGCCGTCAACATGGTTGCTGTTGTCGGCGCTCCTGATCCGAAATGGGGGGAGATCGTGGTCGCGGCTGTGGTACTCAAGCAGGGATACTCCGCAACGGAAGCGGATCTGATCGCGCACTGCAAGGAAGCTCTTTCGAACTTCAAGGTGCCTAAGAAGATCGACTTCCGCGATCAGCTTCCGATGTCGTCCTTCGGAAAGATACTGAGGCGCGATGTGCGCCAGCCCTACTGGGAAAAGCTGGAGGTTCAGGTCTGACCCGGGCTGCCTGAGACGTTTGTCGGCTAGGGCCGGCGCCGCGACCAAAAATCAGAAAAAACCAGAACATCACAATGCGAGAGAGGAACGTAACATGAGGTCAGCTCACTATCGTCGCACTCCCATGCTAGCTTTCGCTGCGGTCGCGCTTGCGGTCTTCGCGCAGCCCGCCGCCGCTCAGCAATCTTACAAGATCGGCGCAATGCTTGATGTCACCGGCGGCGCATCCTTCCTGGGCAAGCCGGAACACAACGCGGTCATTCTTGCGGTGGAAGAAGCCAATCAGGCTGGCGGCATCCGCGGCAACAAGGTCGAACTGGTTTTTGAAGACAGTAAGAGCACCGAAACCGACACGGTGCTGGCCGCGCGCAAGCTGATCAATCAGGCAAAGGTCCTTGCGATCGTCGGGCCAAGCCGGACCGGCGGCGCGATGGCCGCCATTCCAGTTGTCACCGAGGCTGAGGTCGCATTGCTATGCCCGGTGTCCGGCGTTGGGGTGATCGAGCCGGTTGCGGAGCGCAAATGGGTGTTCCGTCCGGGGCAGGGTGGCGACCTCTCAGTGGCTAAAGTGCTTGATTACGCGCGCCGCGCCGGATGGAAGAAGCTGGGCATTCTCTATTCTGCCGATGCCTATGGTGAGGATGGGCGCGATAACATGCGAAAGCTTGCCAAGGGTGCTGGCGTTTCCCTCGATCGCGAGGAATCGTTTCCGGCCAATTCGACGGATCTGAAGCCACAGCTTGCCAAGCTGAAATCGGCTGGCGTCGATGCGATCTTCATGCATGGCCTCGGTGCGCCTTCGGCCATCGTCTACAAAAATGCGCGCGAACTTGAACTGGCCACTCCGATCATCTCCGGGCATGGCCAAGCCAACAGCGCATTCCGGAATGCCGTTGGTGACGCGGTGATCGGGCAGCCGATTGTCGGTGCGCCTGTTCTGGTGTGGAGCGAGTTGCCGGGCTCGCACCCGCAGAAGAAGGTTTCTGAATCCTTCGTCACCAAATACAAGGCAAAGTTCGGGATCGCGCCGGACATGTTTGCGGGCGTCGCCTATGACTCCGCCAATATGGTCCTGCAGGCGATCCGGGAAACCAGCGGCGAGCGCGCCCAGATTCGCGATTGGCTCGAGAACAAATTGAAGAATTATGTCGGCGTGACCGGGGTCTTCAACTTCACCGCTCAGGACCACGGTGGACTGAAGAGCGATGCGCTGGTGATGATGATCGCTGAGCAGGACGGCTGGCGTCTCGCCGATTACGAGAAGTAAGCCATCATGGATTGGGGCGCGATTCCGCAGTTCCTCGCCGGAGGACTTGCCATCGGTGCGGTGTATGGACTGATCGGCGTCGGCTTCAGCCTGATCTACAGCACGAGCAAGGTCATCAATTTCGCACAGGGCGAGTTCGTCGTTTACGGCGGACTCGCGACTGTGTCGCTGACCTTGTTCGACATTCCCGCGTCTGTCGCCCTGCCACTGTCGCTTGCCGCCAGCATCGTCATGGGCGGAGCATTGCAGGGACTGCTGTCGACCGCGCGAAAAGGCAGCAATGAACTGACTTACATCATGACCACGATCGGCGTCGCGATCGCGCTGCAAGGCCTCGCCCATCAGATATGGGGAACAGACTACAAGACGTATGCGCTGTATCCGCAAGGTGCGATCAAGGTGTTCGGTGCGAGTGTCAACTACGCAACGATCACCGTTCTGGTCATGACCGCCCTTGTCTGCGTCGCGTTATGGGTCTTCCTGTTCCGCTCCATGATAGGGAAGGCCATGCGCGCATGCGCCAATGACAGCCGCGCGGCCCGGACGGTCGGCATCCGTCCGCGGCGCATGGTGTTGATGGCCTATTTGGCAAGCGCCGCCATCGGCGGTCTCGCCGGAATGCTGATCACACCCTCGCAGATGATGTCTTACGACAACGGCGTCCTTCTCGCTATCAAGGGCTTTACGGCCGCAATTGTCGGCGGATTGGCCAATCCGTTCGGTGCCGTGATCGGCGGGCTCGTCCTGGGTTTGCTGGAAGGGCTGGGCGTCGGCCTGATATCGTCGGACTTGCAGAATGCATACGCGTTCCTCACGCTTCTGGTGATCCTTCTCGTCCGGCCGCAGGGCCTGTTCGGCCGCGCCGAGCCGGGATCGGCCCGATGACTGAGCGATCCTTTATGCCAGCTACATGGATAAGGCAGGGGCCGATGCTGGGCATCCTTGCTTCATTCGCGATCATTCCGCTTGTTTCGCAGGATCCTTATGTCCTGGGCGTGTGGACGTTCCTGCTTCTCAACATCCTTGTGGTTGTGGGACTGGACCTTCTGCTTGGATATGCCGGACAGCTTTCCCTCGGCCATGGCATTTTTGTCGCGATCGGAGCCTATGCGTCCGGCCTGCTCACGACCAAGGCTGGTTTTTCCGGCTGGACGGCGATGCCCGTCGGTATGCTTGCCGCAGCTCTCTTGGCCGCGATCGTCGCGGTACCGACGCTTCGCCTGCGCGGTTATTATCTGGCGATGGCGACGCTGGGTTTCCCGGTGATGTTCGATGCGGCCATTCGCGTGACGTCGCAATGGAGCGGCGGTTCCTCAGGGATCATCTCGATTCCGCGGCTCAAGATGGGCGGTTACATCCTGCGCGATCCCTTGGTGTATTACTATCTCGTGCTTGGTGTTGTCGCCGTCGTACTTCTGGTTGTGTGGAATCTCGCCAATTCGCGTCTTGGCCTGAAGCTGCGTGCGATCCATGCCGATGAAACGGCGGCTTCCGCGCGCGGGATCAATGTCACCTCGCTCAAGGTCGTGGTATTCGTCGCGAGCGCGACTATAGCAGCGCTGAGTGGGAGCCTGTACGTTCACAACGTCCAGTTTGTTGCGCCCGATACGTTCGGTCTCAACTACTCCCTGACATTGGTCATTATGCTGGTCGTGGGCGGAATGGGACGCATCTGGGGCGGCATCCTGGGTGTCGTTCTGTTGGGCTGGATGCCCGAGCTATTGCGTGAAGCCGCGACATGGCAGCCAGTGATCTTTGGATCGATATTGGCTATCATCATGCTGTTCGCACCCAGCGGACTGGCCGGATTTGTGCGCAGACGCTCGTTCTTCTTGCCCGAGGAAGCGCCGGTCGGGCCGCCATCGATATCGAGCGACAAACCGGTTCTGGCGGTCAGGGATATCGGCAAGGCATTTGGCGGTGTGCAAGCGGTCAAGGGATTGAGTTTTGACGTGCGCGCGGGTGAGATCAAATCGATTATCGGACCGAACGGGGCAGGGAAATCGACTGCGCTTGCGCTGATCTCGGGTGCAATCGCCGCGGACAGCGGCACGATCAAACTCGGCGGACAGCCTGTCGAGCAGACACCAGCCTATCACCGCGCGCGTCTCGGTCTTGGGCGCACGTTCCAGCATGCCCGATTGATCCCGACGCTGACGGTCTACGAGAACATGGTGCTGGGGGCTTCGGTGCTCGGTGGCCGGTGTGAAGCTGAGGCAAGCAGGATCCTGCACCAGCTCGATCTGGTGCACGTCGCGCACGCGTTTCCTGGAGAAACAAACCAGTACGAACGCAAGCTGATCGAAATCGGCACGGCGCTGGCGGCAAGCCCGACTCTTCTGTTGCTGGATGAGCCTGGGGCGGGTCTGTCGTCTACGGAAATTGAACAACTCGCTTCCTTGCTGCGCGAGCAGAAGGAGAAAGGCTGCGCCGTCGTTCTGGTCGATCACATCATGAGCCTCGTCATTCCGCTTTCCGATAGCATTCTGGTGCTGAACAGCGGCAGTCCGATCATCGATGGAGCGCCGGCAAAGGTGATCGCTGATGCCGATGTCCGGCGCGCTTACCTCGGCGAGAGGAGCGACATTCATGCTTGAAGTGCGGGAGCTTCAGGTCCGCTACGGGACAATCCTCGCGGTGGAACATCTCGATCTTCACGTCAGTGCGGGCGAGATCGTCGTTCTGATCGGCGCGAACGGCGCGGGGAAATCCAGCGCGGTCAATGCGATCACCGGGCTTGTTCAGCAGGCAAAGGGCGACATCAGGTTTGCCGGGGAGGATGTTTGCCGATTGGATGCGGCGGAGCGAGTCCGGCGCGGCCTTGCGCTCGTGATCGAAGGGCGTGGCATTTTCTCCGAAATGACCGTTCGCGAGAACATCGAGCTTGGTGCCTTTTCCAAGCCTGAGCTGCGCGGGTCATCGTTACAGTCAGCGATCGACCGCGTTGTCGCGATGTTCCCGCGGCTCGGTGATCGGTTTGGTCAGATCGCCGGAACCTTAAGCGGCGGCGAACAGCAGATGCTGGCGATCGGGCGGGCATTGATGAGTTCACCCCGTCTGCTCGTTTTGGACGAGCCATCCCTCGGACTGGCGCCGCGCATTGTCGATGAGATCGCGGAGCGTTTGGTTCAGTTGGCGCAGAAATCCGGTGTTACGGTATTGATCGCCGAACAGAACGCGGCGCTCGGGCTTAATATCTCTGACCGGGCTTACGTGCTCCAGCGCGGGCGGGTGGTACTTGAAGGATCGGCATCCGAACTGCGAGCTAATACTGATCTGATGCGGGTATATCTTGAGGGCTAACTAAGCACCGGTCGCAAGGCCTGGTATGGAGCAAAAATTCCCAAATATGACAGCATCTTAGCGGAGACTGGTTAGATCGGGAATGCGTGAGTTCGATTCCTCTCGCTCCAGCCAACCAGTCCGGCTTTCATAGAATATTATTTTTTCAGTGCAGAAAGGCCCGCAAATAGCGGGCTTTTCATGAACGTTGGGTCTCCACAGAGACCGGATTCGAACCACTATCTTCCGAAATGGGGGCCAGTCTCCAATCAACCATTGAAGAATTCCCGTTTTCTGGAGACTCGCTCTGGAGACTGGAGAATAAATTCACTGCGCGGCAGGGGCGGCAGTGGAAAGCCAATATTTAAACGACTACGCGCCGATCAGCAGCGACATTTCGCTCTCATAAGGAGCGACCGTTCCCAACGGGGCTGTGCTGAAAGCGATGGAATGCGGGGAAGCTAAACGACCTCGTCGATCCAGCCCTTGAAGCTGGCCAGTGTATTCGGCTAGCTCGTAACCTTGCTGTCGTTAGTTCGAATCTAGGCCCGCAACCAATTTTACTTGCTTTCTTCGAACGATAGACCCGGTTGATTATTTACACTGAATTCTTTCAGCTCCCACTGTAGCAAATCACGCTATACTACAGATAACCGCATCGCCGCTTCGGGAATAACATGGCAAAGGCCGATCACATAAAGAGGCTCGTCGCGAGCTTTGGTAAAAATCAAGAATTTCGCGCCGCGACCTTGCGCATCATTGATGAGGCGGCTCATCAAGGCAAAAAGCCGTTTGCAGAGTCCTTACGCAAAATCTTGGACGCCAACGTCCGGCCTGACTATCAGTCGCAGGGAAAGCAACCGGGACTTACTGCCCTCGCAAGTCACATTGATGCAACCAGAGATTTGTTGGAGGAGATTCCGGCACTTCGCGGTCTGAAAGACATTGTTCTAAATTCGGACACGCGTGCTTTGATCGAGAACGTCATCGAAGAGCGCCGTCGGAGCGAAGAACTGCGACGGCATCGGTTGCCAGTTTCGACACGACTTCTTTTCTGCGGTCCGCCGGGTTGCGGAAAGACTCTGTGCGCCGAGGTACTAGCTCACGAATTGTCGATGCCGCTGTTTAGTGCGCGGCTTGACGTCATCATTTCATCTTTCCTCGGCGAAACCGCTAGCAATCTCCGCCGCTTGTTCGAATTTGCATCGCGCACCCCATGCATACTGTTTTTGGATGAATTCGATGCGCTTGCACGAACGCGGTCCGATAACTCAGAGCACAACGAGCTCCGCCGCGTGGTCAATAGTTTGCTCATCATGATTGAGAAATTTCGAGGGCCAGGCCTTGTGGTCGCTGCCACTAACCTAGCGCAGTTTTTAGATGAGGCTCTTTGGCGGCGGTTCGACGACGTTTTGTCATTCGAACTTCCGAACATACGCGAAATCGATACGTTAATGGATCGCCAGTTTGCAAATTTCCACGCGAGCTTTGAACCGTCGTCAATGGGCGGAAAGCTTGTTGGTCTATCCTATGCTGATATTGAGCGAATTTGTGTTGACGCTATCAAGAAGGCTGTTTTGAAGAAGCGCAAATCGGTAAGCGAAACTGAATTTGCGGCAGCGCTTCGCCATGAAGCTCGACGCAAAGCCTTGATTTCTCGCCGAAGCGCGTAGCGCGGCCGAATGGCAAAACTTCCACATCTCAATCTTGAACGCCTTGATATAACGCTGGACCGAAGGCGGAATCCCGCTCCTGTTAAGCCGCCCGTAAGAGGCAGCGCGGCCGCACACGCAGGTTCTATCAAAGCGAGAATCGATACTGCTACCGAGGAACAGTCCGGACTGCCCCAGATTGAAGGCATCGATCCCGAACTGATTCTAAAGGTGAATCTTGAAGCGCCGGTTCAAGAAGATACGTGGCGCACCGCTGGTTTCAAAGTACTGGCGCAAGAGCCGGATGGCATTCTGGTGTTGTTCAGCGACGACACTGAATTGGCGGAATTTCGGACGCGATTGGCGGAGTATCAGAAAGGTGTTCAGGGGGACGCAAAAAATCCCGCGCACAACGGGTTGTTCGCGGCGATCGAGACCATCGGATCGCTGACCGCAGACGACCGTATCGGTCTTCGAATGCGCGCCGATGGGATAATCGGACTGGATGCGTTCGAGGATAACGCAAGCTATATCATTGACATTGAGCTTTGGGATGCACCTACACAATTAGATCGCCATATCCGCGTTCAGAAGATTGTCGATCACGTCGAAAGAGCCGGAAGCGAAATCTTATCGCGCTATATTGGTGAAGCTGGATTAATCGTTCTTCGCGCTAACACGCGCGGGGCGGTCCTGCGCGACATTCTCAGGCTTCCGGTTGTTGCACGCGTCGACTTTCCGCCGATACCTGACCTAGGTGAGCGTGATCCACCTGTCGTCACGCTCCGTGATCAAGAGCCGCAGGCCCCACCCGCTGACGCTCCGATCATTGGAGTCATCGATAGCGGCAGCACCGAACATCCTTTTCTAGTCCCGTCGTTAATTGAGTCGCTGGCAATTCCCGAAAGCCTCGGTGCGGCGGATATCTGGGGGCACGGAATGAAAGTGGCGGGAATTGCCGCCTTCGGAGACGTGCGAGAATGCATTGATCGAAATACATTTGCGAGTCCGGTGCGCATCGTCTCCGTCAAAATTGTGAACGACGAAGGTCAGTTCGACGCCGATGCAACAATCCCCGAGCAGACTGAAAAGGCGATCCGCGCACTTCACGATCGCGGTTGCCGCATCGTGAACATGTCCCTCGGCGACAAGCATCGTGTTCCGTTTGATGGCGGACGCGTTTCACCGTGGGCGGCAACGCTCGATAGGTTGGCTCGCGAGCTAGATATTGTGATCGTAGTATCTGCCGGAAATTCTGCATCTGGCGCACGCGCGCCATGGGGCGAAAGGGCAGAACATATTGCTCAGAATTATCCGGATTATCTACTAAGTCCAAAAAATCGAATTATTGATCCAGCAACATCGGCAATCGCGCTAACGGTGGGAAGCTTGGCGCATGCTAATGGGCTGCCAGCAGACGGAGGAGGTGCGGAGCTTCGTGCTATCGCAGGGCTCAATCTTCCGTCCCCTGTTACGCGGTGTGGTCCGGGCGCGAACGATTCTGTCAAACCTGATCTCGTGGATTTTGGCGGCACTGCCTTATACGACGGCATGACGCAGACCATAGTTACCGGTGACAAGTATGCGAGCGCTGGAATGCTCACCCTGCGACCCGACTATACGCAGGGGTTAATCACGGCCTCGACGGGCACTTCCATGGCCGCGCCCCGTATCGCTTTCAAAGCGGCGCTCCTCTTGGCCGCGATGCCTGCCGCTTCCGCCAATATGATCCGGGCGCTGCTCGCCCTATCAGCGGACTATCCAGAGGAAGCAGTTCAGAAACTAAGTCATCTCGGAAAACATGCGGCTAGGACATGCATTGGATATGGGCTTCCTGATGTCGCGCGCGCTCTCTCCTCCGAAGAAAGACGAGTCATCCTCATCGCAGATCGACAAGAAATCGCGACCGATCAGTTCGCGCTCTATCGCGTGCCGTTACCAGCCGAGTTCCAAAGTACCAAGGGTGTTCGCCATCTTCGCGTCAGCATGGCGTTTGACCCGCCCGTGCGACACACCCGTCTCGAATATCTCGGGCTTCGGCTCAACTATCATTTGATACGAGGTACTGAACCTGATGCGATCTACGAGCATTTCCGGCACAGAACAAAGGACGAGCCGCCGTTCGAAGATCTAGGCGGAAGCACAAAATGCCCGTTGCAGCCGTCACGCGACTTGCGTGGCACCAGTACTCTTCAAAAATCGATCTTCACGATGAAGGCGAACGTTCCGCATTGGGGCAATGACTACTATCTCGCGGTCTTCGCGGAACGTCGTTGGGCAGCAGAGGAAATAACCCACCAAGGTTTCGCCTTAGCGGTAGAACTTGAGCACGAAGCTGAGATTAACATTCATCAGGCACTACGTACTCGCGTCAGGGTCTAAAATTCCTTCGCGAAGCCGCATGATGACAACATGCCCGACAAGCCTCGACCTAGGATGCGCAAATGAAATTGCTTTATATCGGCAGTCATCATTGCCCCGCCGACACACTCTCTCGGCTTTTTCTCTTGGGCGATGAAATTGCATTTCTCGATCGTCCGTCGGTCACGTTCGGTTCGTGGGGGACAATCGGTCGCGATTCAGGCTTGCGCAAATTCTCATTCGATGGCTTGCCGGTAAAAATTGAAGTGATGGCCCCGCCGAGCGGTCCCGCTCGTGAGTTATACGAGCCCTATGTCGAAGCCGATCTTCGGAATCCTCAATTCATTCGCGTTACCTTCGATGGGATCAGGAACGACAGTGTTTTTGCTGGGCGTTTAATCCATCCAGCAGCAAACTACGGAAGTGGCGTTACAGGTTCCGATCTTCTGCGTGAAATCTTAGCCGACGCGAGTCTTGCAGACAGGCAGTACGATCTGAAATCTGAGGATCCGGGACTCATGTATCGACCGGACTTGCTGGAGGGCCGAAAAGCAATCTTCCGCCACTTGCTCGTAGAAGCATCTATCGAAGTTACGAGTGGCATCGTGATGGCTGAAGAACTTGATGCGATCCCGGTGGCGGACGACCAGACATACCCAAAACTCTTAAGTTTACGAACTTCGAGCAGTCACTATCTTGGCGGAACACACGTACTCGCACCATATCTAGGCATGCGGTTCACTCGGTCGGTCATTCCGGATGAGATTCTTGCTAAGATTAGCTTCTCAGGAATTTTTGACTACCGACGGAAAACCAAAGACCTCTACGACGCATGGAATATTGAGGTGAATAAGGCGGCGGCGAAAATCTCGGAAGCCGACCTGACCAATCCGAACGAAGCTGTCCAAAGGATTATAGCCAGCGAACTCGCGCCCAAACTCAAAGAGTATGAAAACGAGATGTCCAGCGCTCGCGACGTTATGTTTGGCGACATGATAAAGGGCCTTGCAGTATGGCAGGTGCCGACGCTGTCGCTGTCCTATATCGCGCAGATGGGCTATTTTGGCGCGCTTGCTAACTTCGCTTCGGCTGTTCGCGCGACGGTGCCGAGCGTTGTCGATTACGTTAAGGCAAAGAGGTCTACTAAACGCAAACACGCGGTCTCTTATCTTGTCGGTGTCACAAAGCGCTGACCAATGCTTTGGCTATTCAGCGACGACCAAATCCGTAGGCAAGACGTTGACACCTTAAAGCGTTGGCTGCGCCCAAAACTTGATGGATACACGGTGGCTATCAAAGATCTCGGCCTCGATAATGTTTTCTATCGAGGGGTCCCGTGGTTGGATCGTCCCACTCAACTCAGAGACCTTTCATATCCGCCGCCTGAATTCGCGAAGCTCAACCGGGCGAGCCGTGAAGGACAGTCCATGTTCTACGCCAGTCGAGGTGCGCTGCCGGTATTCTTTGAAATCCGCGCCGCAAAGGGGCAGCGGATAGCTCTTTCCCGCTGGAGTATGACTGAGACAGTATGGATGCACCATCTGGGTTTTCACCCAGAAGCCCTACGGCGTCTCGGCGCGAAACCATTGGCTTTGCGCGACGCACTTTCAAATCCCTTTCCGATTGAAACCAGTAGAAACGAACAGCTCAGAAAGCGGCTATCCCTTGCTTTTACGAACGACACTTTGGGCCGCGAATACCGATACAAACTGTCCGTCGCCATCAACGAACTTCTCTTTGATAAGGCCAGCCCAATTCCGCTCGTGCCAAACGGCCCGAAATCTGAGTATGTATCAGGGACAGTTTATCCTGCGATGCAGATGAGGGGTGCCGCCGACAACGTCGCCATCTGGCCAGCCGCCGCGGACCAATGCCTAACTCTGGATTGGGTCCGATATGTTGAGATCGAACGAGCGAGCCAGGACGGCCTCTCTTACTCGCTCCTGAGTCTCGCCGAAGGGCGGGCCGCCCCCGGGGGCGAGATTGCTTGGCGTGATTTAGACCGTCCGGAGATCAATCGCCGCGCTTTCGTGGGATACGAGCACGGGTCCTGGGTCAGCCGAGACGGGATGGGCCGACCTTTTGATTATCACTAAAGTCCGACCGACGATTCATTCGACACTCGATTGGGCTGTAGATATTGAATGAGTAGGGCGAAGGAAGCGGCTTATAATATGAAACACTAGTACTCAGTAGAGCAGAAGTTTCATAACATCGGATCTGCGAGTCCGACCTTTCGGAATTGATTATTCAGCTGCTTGAGGTGTCTGCTTGGTGATCGCTGCCAGCATCATTTCTGTGCCGCGGATTGTGGCTTCTAGGCGCTCCCTGTCGAAACTTCGAGTAGTCTTCAATTGTTCTTTGAAGATTTCAAGATCGCGGGTAAGCCGATCGCGGGTCGCTTCCAAATCAAAATACATTGAATACTCAATACGATGATCAATAATGCACAGAACCTAATTACAACCTTCTCAGCTCGCAAGTTAATTCGAATTGGAGCGGCTTTAATTCTTATCGGCGAAGTCCCGTGGCGCTAATTGCGTCAGGCTTTCGGATTGCGAATTCAAGCGGGCGCGATAATCTTGTGACAGTCACCATCCCGGAGGTCACATGAAGACTGTAACTGGAATTGCGGCGGCATCATTTATTCTATTCAGCACGGCAGCGGCGTTTGCCGGACCTGCAGAAGACTTACTTTCAAAATGGGAAAAATTATTCAACGATGGCAAGACCGAGGAAATCGTAGCGCTTTATACGCCGGACGCGACGCTCTTTGGAACGCTAAGCCCATCAATTACAACCGGCAGCGAAGGCATCAAGAATTACTTTGCAACGGCTGCCAAGAACAAAACTCAGGTCAGAGCGCCGGACGCCCCAACAGTAACAAAGCTTTCAAACGGCGCTCTTGTACTTTCTGGAATCTACGAATTTTCCGGCACGCGGGCCGACGGCCAAAGTTTCAATGCACCGGCGCGCTACAGCTTGGTCATTCAAGACCAGGCTGGACAGTGGAAGATTGTCCACCATCATTCATCGCCGCGACCGAAACCGCCACAGTAGCGAGGCGAGCAAATACGAAGGCTCCCGAAACTAGGAGCTTTCGCCGATCGTGAGGCGTTTCCGTCGACGAAAGGAGCTTGAACGATTTCGCCGTCAAAATCCCAACGCGTTGCGCTGCTCAAACCAACCTAGCGGCAGGGTCTTAGGGATGCGCGTCAAGGACAAAGTCGCTGGCTGATCGCCACTGAGTATGGCTTTGATTATGGTGGGTGCCAGAAACGCATAGCGCAACTCCTGCCGCACCAGCTTCGGGTGCAGGCTAACGGCAACTGCCAGGGCTTCGGCAGTGTCGAACTTTCCATTCTGTAGATTACGGAGCCACGCGTGAGACCTAACAACAGCTTGCAGCATTTTTGCATCGGGCTGGCGTTCGCCGTCTGCTTCAGTGATCGTTGCCGAATCCGGTTGGCGAACCCGCCAAGGGATCGAGAATTGGTTCGATCGAAGTTTGGCCGCAGATAGGGTCGAGATCTTGACGTCGCGGCTGCCCAACTCGGCACGATCGAGGTACGTGCTGATAATATCCGCATCCAGGATAGCCTTAATCCTCAACCGTTGGCGCAAGGCATTGATCAACGTCTGTTCGATGTTGGTTGCCGACACGCGTGCAACCGATCCGGCTTCGGTCTTTCGCCCACGCAGGATTGCGGAGCTGACATAGAAACGATAGCGGGCGCCGTTCTTCGTTGAGAAGCTCGGGCTCATCGCGTTGCCGCGATCGTCGAACAGTTTTCCCACTAGGAGTGCGCCGCTTTCGGATCGTTTGATCTTCCGTTTGTTGGTGCCGGCCGCCAGCAGTTCCTGCACTTTATCGAAGGTTTTGCGGTCAATGATCGCTTTATGCTCGCCGGGATACCATTTACCCCCGTGGCCGGTTTCGCCAATGTAAATCCGGTTCTTCAGGAAATGGGCGAGGGGACCGTAGGTAAACGGGATTCCGCCGTTGAACTTCTTGACCTTGGTGTTCCGCCGCTTGGTCACGATACCGCGCTTGTCGAGATCCGCTACGAGGCGGCCAAACGATTGCAATTCGGTATAGCGTCGGAAGATGATGCGGACGGTTTCTGCTTCGGTGGGATTGATCACGAGCTTCTTGTCCCGAGCCTCGTAGCCGAGCGGCACCGTGCCGCCGGTCCACTTTCCCTTGCGGCGCGAGGCCGCAACCTTGTCCCGAACGCGCTCGGAGGACAGCTCGCGCTCGAACTGCGCAAAAGAGAGCAGGACGTTGAGGGTCAATCGACCCATCGAGGTTGTGGTATTGAACTGCTGGGTGACGGCGACGAACGAGATTGATCTGGCATCGAATGCCTCGACCAGTTTGGCGAAATCGGCCAGGGAACGGGTGAGGCGGTCGATCTTGTAGACCACGACGACGTCGACTTTCCCGGCTTCAATATCTTTGAGCAGTTTCTTGAGGGCAGGGCGCTCAAGATTGCCGCCGGAGAAAGCCGGATCGTCATAGGGCTGCGTGATCACCTTCCAGCCCAGTGACGCCTGGCTCTTTATATACGCCTCGCAAGCTTCACGCTGGGCATCGAGCGAGTTGAATTCCAGCTCGAGGCCGTGTTCGGTCGATTTGCGGGTGTAGATGGCGCAGCGCAGGGTTTTGGGGACGTTAGTTGCCATCGGCGGCCCCCTGAGACTTTGACCGCAGCCCGAAGAACCGCGGTCCGTTCCAGTTGGTGCCGGCAATCAGGGACGCGATCTCGGAGAGCCCCGCATAGATCTTGCCTTCGTAAGCAAAGCCATCAGGCTGAACGATGACGCGGTAGGTCTTGCCGTTCCATGTCCGGACCAGTTCCGAGCCGGGCTTGATCCGGCGCGGCAGCTCCAACTTCCCGTTGGGTTTGGCTGCCATGGCTTTCACAAGCTGGTCGAGCAGGCGTTTGGTCGGCCCGGGCAGCCCGCCATAGGCCTTTTCCTGAATACGATGCGCGATGCTCCGGCGCAGCAGGTCCGGACCGAAAGCTTTTGGCGGATCCGAGCGAAGTACCTCCCGGTAGCGTTTGCGCAGTTCGACGATGGGGGCTGTCGCCAGCCGACCCAGTTCGGCTTCCAGCGCTGGATCGGCTGGCTTCGTGGAGGAGGGGGACTGGATCATTTCGCGGTGCCCGGTTTTGCGATCCGGTAGACACGCTGGCCATCGGTCTTCACCGAGGTCAGGTTCAGCTTGAGCTTTTTGCGCACCGTTCCAGCGAAGAAGCCGCGTACCGAATGCTGCTGCCAGTCGGTTGCCTTCATGATGGCGGCGATGGTGGTGCCGGACGGCGCGCGGAGCATATCGAGGACCTTGTCCTGCTTGGACACGGCCACGTTGGGCGTCTTCAGCATGACCGGCTTCTTCGGCGCGACGGACGGCGGAACCTTCCCGGCAGATTTTGTCGGTCGCTTTGCTGACGATGTGGATTTACGCCCAGTCTTGCGAGGGGGCTTTCGATTGCTGGTGGGCATTTCGGTTCTCCTGCGTGAATGACAGCATCATGTGCCGCCACTGCCGCAAGCCCGTCCGTTGCTGACGGGCCGAGAACCTTTCGGTTGGAGAGCAATTCTTAGTCGCTCGACAACCGGTTCAGAAGCGAAGCCGCATCCTGCAAACGGCCGGTCTCGTAGAAGATCTGTTCGAGATCCATCGAAACTCTGACGCCTTCACTAACGCTGCCAGCGAGCGCGCAGGCCTCAGCCGCCTTGGCGATCCGGGCGGCCTCGCGAAGGCGAACACCGATTTCGGTCAGGATCAGCCCGATTGCCTGTTCCGTGATTTTGCGATCCATCATTTTGTCTCCGGTTTTACGGCGACAGTGACGCTCCACGTGCTGGGGAAGTCGAGTGGATACGCAGCAATCTAGTGGCTCTTATCGGCCGCTGCGGATCACAACATGATCCGAAAAGAACCCCGAAACGCACCGCTTATTTGGTCGGGCGCTTCGAGGCGGATTTCGGCGAGCTTTTTGCCGCGAGGTAGTCCTTGAACAACTTCACGGGATCGGCCCCAAGGGCGCGGGCAATGGCCGTGAACTCGATGATATCGAGACGGCGCTCGCCGTTTTCATACTTGGCGACAAAGGATTGCGGTTTGCCCAGCTTCTTGGCCAGGGCGTGCTGGCGAACATCCGCGGTTTTCCGCACCGCGACAAGCAGGTCGATCAGCCGGGCATAATCCGCGGATTTGAGGGTCTTCTGCATGCGCCGCCAGGGCCGTGAATCGGCGGCGCATAAATTGATCCCGGAAACGGATTATCCCAAAACAGGATGAAATTAACCGAGACATGGGTATTCTCGCAGTCGCGGACTTTGTCACTGGACTTGCCGCCTTAGGGAAGCGAATTGCTACGTCCCGATCAACCGGACTTTACAACCATGGACCAGCTAGCGACTAACCTGAATCATCCACCCAAATCCTCGCCGCATTCGCTGGATTCCGGCCTGCGGGAGCAGGCCATCGGTCACCTGTTTCTGGGTCAGTTGCTGGCCCACATGTGGTGCACTGATGCGCGCGACATTGAAGTCCTGAAAGCAGAGGTGGACCGAAGCGGGTACGACTTAGTGCTGGAATCCCGGGGCATCATCCGCCACGTTCAATTGAAGTCCCGGTTTCGGGGCTCAACCGTCAATGAGATTGACGTCAGTACCAAGCTGCTTGGAAAGCCTGGCGGTTGCGTGATCTGGATCGAATTCGATCCCGGCAACTTCGAATTGCTGAAGTTTTACTGGTTTGGCGGACCAGCCGGGACGGCCTTGCCGGATCTCGGCGACCGTGTATCGCGGCATTCAAAGGCCAACAGTTTGGGCGAAAAGACCGAACGCCCCGGGCTTCGCGTGGTGTCGAAGGGGCGTTTTCAGGTGCTTACGGCAATACAGGAAGTTGCGAACAATCTGTTCGGGTAAATTTACTCGGTTTCGCGAGTTCGCCCGAGCTGAGCCAGGAATTCGTCAATAGAAACTCGCTCAGGAACAGCAATAAATCCACCAACCTGCTTCTTGTCAGTCTGATCGACCAGTTCCCCCGCTTGCTCTGCCAATCGCATGATATTAGCCATAGCACCTTGATCCTTCTGCAAAGCGGCGTGGTAGTTCTTAATTATGACTGCTTCCGCGATTGTAACGATGCGGCTTTCGCCACCGATTTTCATCGTAACCTTCCGCTGAACAACCCGCTTGAAGGCTGCAATCAGGTTTCCTTGTCCTCGCTTTTTACCGCGTAGGTTGCCCGAACTTCCCTTCCGAAACTGCTTGTCCTTGGGAGGCTTTGCGAAACCAACCTCGTATGGCCGAGCGACTTTCTTGCAACTCTTCATGTATCACCTCATTCGATTAATCGGATTCTTGCTTTGGCGTCACCTTTCGTTCCGGCTGCCACAATGCCTTCTCAGCTTCAGTCATAGGTCTCGACTTAACCGTTACAACGTGACTTTCGGCCTCACTCGAGTTTGGCTTATTGAGCCCAGATTTTTCAAGGAGATCGAGAAAGCGTCTGAAAGCCTTTTGGTTGCCGGCCAACGCATCAGATACAATGCGATGAGCAAGCGCTTCCCTCTTAGGTATAACCTCTCCATTTTTGCCTTCCTGCACACCATCCAATACTGACTTAATATCCAGCGAGAATGGGGGAGCCTTGGGCCTTCCTCGCAGATTTCCCGACTGTCCCTTTTTGAATTGCCATTTCTTGGGAGGTCTTTTGTATCCTACATCCGGGTCTTTGGGCTTATCAGCATCGGAAAAATTGTTCGGCTTGGGATGTAGCGTCATGTGTCAGCCCCCTTTGTGTTGGCTGAACTGAAATGACATGTTTTTAGCGCGGATTCTCTCATAACAAACACAGGCAACAAAAATGAGGAGAAGACATCTCACGAGCAGAGGGTCACTGCTTTGGCAGTAACCCTCATGCATTCGATCAGCTATGCGGTTGCATCGACCGTTCGCGCTTCGCGTACGTCCTCAAACGCTTCGTCAAGCGGGGCTAACATAGCGGTCTTGCCGGTGAGCTTTTCCCAGCGCTGGATCGCTACGTCCACGTAACGGGGATCAAGTTCGATCGCGCGGGCCTTTCGTCCGGTCTTTTCCGCGGCAATCAGGATGGTTCCACTCCCACAAAACGGATCAAGGACAATCCCTCCACGCTTCGAACAATCCTTGATTGCGTCGGCAATCATAGCAACGGGCTTAACCGTAGGATGCATGGCAAGTTCATCCATGCGACCAGCCTTCATAGTATTTACTCCATCGTAGTCCCACACATTGGTGCGATAGCGTCCATGCTGACCAAGTTCAAAGTTATTGATGTGAGCGGAAGAGCCGTTCTTCCACACAAAGATCATCTCGTGCTTTGAGCGGTAGAATGAACCCATTCCGGCATTAGTCTTGTTCCAAATGCACACATTCTTCAGCTCGGAATAGTTGGCATAACCTGCAGCGAGCATCTCTCGCATATGTCGCCAATCCATGCAGATCTGGTGGATCGATCCATCCTCAGAATGGCGGCACAACTGAGCATATGAGCGCGACAGGAACGCGGTAAATTCGGTCTCCGACATTTCGCCGGAGGCCATTGCGAATTCCCGATGCTTCGTCTTGCCTAACCCCGAAACATGACCATCGATCGCTACATTATAAGGTGGGTCCGTGAACACGAACTCAGCCTTCTCATCGCCCATCAGGTACTGGTAAGTCGCAGCCTCGGTTGAATCGCCGCAAACGAGCACATGCTTTCCGAGTATCCAGATATCGCCCATCCGGCTAACTGGCGCGTCATTTGCGCGCTCGGGAATAAGATCGTCGTGCTGATCGGCTCCTTCGGAAAGATCCTCAATAATGAGGTCGACATCTGCAGCCTCGAACCCTGTCAGTTCCAGGTCGAAACCAAGATCGATCAATCCCTGCAGTTCGATCGCCAGGATCTCATTATCCCAGCCTGCCTTTTCTGCGAGACGATTGTCGGCTAAGATATATGCCCTGGTTTCGGCCTCAGTGAGATGCGAGAGCCGAACAGCCGGTACAGTCTTCAGGTCCAGGAACTTCGCAGCCGCAACGCGACCGTGCCCGGCAACGATCTGGTTTTCATCGTTGATAAGCACGGGGTTGTTGAAGCCGAACGTCTTGATGCTCGCTGCAATCTGTCGAATTTGCTTTGGCGAGTGGGTGCGAGCATTGCGCTCATATGGCTTGAGCAGCTTGGTAGGGATTGTTTCGAAGTTCATATGAGTCCTCGGGGTTGTTGCGGGACCCCGAGATCACCTCATCCTGTCGCTTCAGGCAGTCATCTAAAAGAGGTGGCTTTATTTATGATCGCTTCGGTGCGGGGAAGTAAAGATCGATCTGGTCGCTTAAATCATCGGTTTCTGGGTAATCTGCCTGATGAAGATGACCGTTCTTCCACTTGGAATGGAGATTGCGCAGCGATTCCCAGGTCGCGATAAAGTTCAGATCCTTTTTCATGTGTAGGCGGAGACGCTCATAAGCCAGAGCGCTGGGTGGCAGAGCGTCCGCTGTTGAAAGCGCGCCAACCTTCTGCAGCGCTTCTCGCTTTCGTTCTTCGTAGCGGAGGAGGGCAGGGTAACGCCGATCGATGATAGACATCGCGAAGTCCTGCCGGGCGCCAAAGTTAGAGGGGCGTCCGCGCGTACGCGTAGGAGCTACGCTAGCGATCTCCACGATCTCGCGCACGCTGGAAGGTAGCGGGCGCTCGATGGCATGCTCGACCACGCGAACAAGGTCGGTACCTGCGATTTCTAGGCCGTTCTTGATCTTCGTTTGCGTTTCCAAGATTAAGTCATTTGGCAACGTTTGTGAATGCCAGGGAATTGTGCTCATGGGATCCTCGCTAGTGGTTTCGGAACAAAAACCCTACTGCCGCAGCGATTTCGGTCAACTCGCACACTCGGTTTGGTTAATGCTCTAGAACTCCACGGCGGGAGACGTCTACCTCGTCACCCTACCTGCTCGAAAAAATAACGCATCTACGGCCTTCCCTGGGCGTTTTGCTTTTTAAGCATGTTTTGCAACATTAGCGCTGACTTAATCCGCGGTCGGCGTTCGATTGGGTTTGGCGAGGATTCGCGTAATGAGCGGTTATGGAATGCGGAATAGCTTTCCTGTCCAGAACAACGCGGCCTAAAAGTAATAGGGAGGACTTGAGTTCACTACATCAGAACGAGCGTGTAAAATTGAGGGGCCAGATTATTTACTCGGCGGCAGCAATTGCGCTCAACGGCACATCGAGGATGTAGGAAAATCCAGTTGGGTCGTAGGCTACATGGACGCGACCGTTCAATTGCTGGCCGAGCGATTCGATCATTCTCGTGCCGAAGCTGCGCCGAGTAGGAGGCTGAACAGGTGGGCCACCCTTTTCAGTCCAGGTCAAACGAACGCGCGTCTCATCAGTTGTCCAAGCGACGTTAACCCGTCCCGTCGGGACCGACAGCGCACCAAATTTCGTGGTGTTGGTACATAATTCATTGAACGTCATCGCGAATGCTATAACTGCGTTCGACGCAATTCGAATATCTTTGCCGTCAAAATGAAATCTTCCAGACTCTTGGCTGTTAAAGGGGTCGGTTGCGCCTATGAGGGTTTGGGTGAGACTTGCATTAGACAAGCTGAATTGCATCAGCAAATCATGAGCCCGCCCGAGTGCCAGCATCCGGCCTTCCATCGCTTTCTGTCCATGCTCCATACTGATCGCCGTCCGAAAGCTTTGTGATGCAATGGCGCTAACGGTTGCAAGCGTGTTTTTGATGCGATGATGAAGTTCGCCCATTATGAGCTGTTGCAATTTGTTTGCGGCGTTCCGTTCCTCTGCTTCGATCCCTGCTTGGGTAAGTAACATCTGAGCGTCTAAACTGGCTTGTTCAAGCAATAGCCGCAGATTGTGATTCTCAGCCGACAAATCGTCTTCTTGTCCCGAGCGTCCGAATGTCTCGCCCCGTGGGGATCTTTGAATTATTTTATCAGCAAGTAGCAACGCGGCATTCGGAATAGCCGCCAATGCGTCAGAGCCCACCATCGTCTTCAGCTCGTTGATCATTTGCTCTACACTAAGCGGCTTCGCAAAGAACAAACTGTCAACCGGCTTTTCGGCGTCGGATGGCTTTATTCGCCCAGATACTAAGATGATTTTGATCTCAGGCCATCTGGCGTGCACGATATGCGCCAACTTCAGGCCATCCATTGTGCCCGGCATCTGAATGTCTGTAAAAAGCAAAGAGATATCGGATCGCGATTCAAGAATGGATATGGCCTCATCGGCATTAACGGCCTCTACAGGTTGAAAACCGGCATCCTCGACAATGTCGACCGCTCGCATGCGCAAGATCATCTCGTCTTCGACGATGAGAACGTTTAGAATTTTGGCTGAATCAGCGGACATGGCTCGTTTTACTCTTAATCTGAGTGAAAAAATCTACGGGATTTAATGACCATCAGGATTGCGCGATGACGCAGTCACTGCATCTAACGAACAAACGTGAGAAGATAGGTCGAAGGAGGGGATCAGATTGCTTGAGTGCAGCACCGCTAAACAGGTACGGCATCTTTTTGCAGACGTACCAGCAGATCACGAAGACCGGAGGGTAACTCGATCACTGTTTGATCGTGAAGGCTGCGATATCTCTCACCAATCGCGTCACGGATTGCTGCGTAGTGGCTAGAGTGCAGCGCTGACTTTGAAGTTTCGATGTAAGTCATGAAGGTCCTGGTCCAAATAGCCAGCCGTTGGCGTGAGCGATTTAACGTCGATTTTTTATAAGATGAGCTTCCGCAACTTTCCGCGCACGGAACGACGATGGTGGCTTTGACTAAGGCTCCAGACGCTCGGGCCCCTGCATTGCGGGCGAGTAATAAAAGTCCGAAGATCGCAGCACCAACTAAAACAATTCCAAGCAAAGCGATCGAAGATTCCACCATTTGGCTGCTGACTGTGGTCCGGATCGCCCCTGCCAATGTGCGGGATCAATAGGAGAACAGTCGAGCTCTTATAAGGTTCCATCTCAACGGCGGTGTTTTGATAGTTCAAAGCCTGTGCGCTTGCCCTTTCGGTCGAGACCGGCAGAGTTTGTAGAATTGGCGCCGATGCTTCTTGTGTTCCGATAGGATGCTGTCCGCTCGAGGAGTTATCTCTTCCGTGGCTTCTTTAGGCTTGTCGCAGTGAGCCAGCCCATCACTTGGGGCTTATTGAGCGGATCGTCTTTATCACACACCAAGCATTGATAGGTGCGCGGTCCTTTGCCACCTAACGGCAGCAAAAGAGACTTCTTGTTATGGCAAGTGGGACAAATCGGGGGATTGTTGAGCATATGGCGCCGCCAAAGTTGGGCGGGAGCAGTAAGGAACTCTCAGTCACCGGTAACTGACAAGACGGAGCGGTGGTCACTTAGCCTGGACGCTTCGCCTGCAATAGCGAGTCGCTTCGTAGGCACGTTGATTTCTCTGGCTATCAGACAAGAATGGGCGCAGCACAAGCGATGGCAAAACCCTCTGATTTTGAAATCGTTACCTTTCAACGCAAGGCTGGCCGATGGCGAGCCAGCATTTCTCCGAAGCGCGCTTTGACAACTACGCAAGGAACGGTGATGTTGAGTTTTGTCACAGATGAAGATGCTGACTCCGAGCTGGACGCTGTAAAAGCTGCCAGTGAGGCGATCAGAAGTCTTTCGCTGTAGGTGGCGATTATATCAACTTCTCAACTTGAGAGACGAAGTTGAGTCCTCGCTTGTTGCGGTATTTTCGGCGTCATATGTGGATAAAAATAAGCAAATCATAGAGATAAAGCCTCAGTCAAAGATTCCCCGAGGTTTCGAATAGATCGGCACTCTGGAAACTTCACCGCGCGCTTCATTGAGCACGGCTATGTACCGCTTGGGATCGACCCTCGGAGTGTCGAGAGATACCTGGATAGCGTACACTTTGGCGCGAGCAATGGCGTCAGTGTCGTTGTTGAAATTGCGCCCTGACGGATCAACAAGTCTATGGCCATCTTTAATATCGAAGAAATAGCGCGGCAACAGAAATCTCCATCTACCGTGTTGTCTGGCACGGCGTGAGGGCTGCCACGGCTGCTGTGGCAGACGCTAACAACTGAATATCTGGCGGCTGCGAGGGGTTGCGCGCGACCGCTTCTGCTTCCGTTTTAAGTCTCGCGGTGCAGCCGCACTGTGCCAATCCGGCCGGGCGCGCGCAGGAATCGTGGTGCATGCAAGCAGCGTCCAATGCATCAATCGGCTTGGTTTTAGGTCGACTACCTATACCGCAGTAGTTTCCGTGAATTAAAAAAGCGCCCGGATTTATCTGATTGGGGACGGCGGCCGTCGGCCGTCCGCCACTCCGCCAAACATCACGAGGCTCGCGCCAAGGATGGGGGCAAATCGCCAACTGGACCGCCGGAGAAGTGCCGCAAAAGGTATTATCATTTGTATTATCCAAACTGTCGTTTGCTGTCATTCTAGTGCTTCAACCAAGGGACCGAAGCTGGAAGTCACACAGCGTGCTTGCGCCGGCAAACGCGGCGGGCAAGCGCTATTACTCAAGCGACTTGAGGAAAGCGATGAGATCTCCGATTTGTCCAGGGTCCAGTTTGAACTGGGGCATGCTGGGATGACCGGTCATAATCCCTTCCGCAAGAGCTTCTTCAAGCGATTCGACCGGGTATCGTTCATGAAGAGTTCGGAACGGCGGAGCAATAACCAGTGTGCTTTGCGTGACTTTGTCGATCGAATGGCAATGCGAACAGTTCGCCTGCGCAAACGCCTTGCCAGCCATGACGTTAGGCGCAGCTTGGCATGAGATGGCGATGATCAACACGCTGAATGTGACGGCAACATTTATAGCATATGGTGACAGAAGAATTTGGCGAGCAAGCATTTTATAGATCCGCTTGGGGGTCTCACCCAGGTTCGTGACGAGATGACGTTGAGTTGAAATTAAAAGATGCGGTCAATACGCTGAGACGCAGCCGTTGCAGCATGTCCGGTATGACGTGTTCTATTGCCGCGCTGCAGACAATCCATCGATCCAGCGCATCAGTTTGTTCGACGTCAAGGGGTCTCCTACCACACAGAGCAACTTTTTAGTTCGCTCGCACTCATTGCATCTTGTAGAAAAAATATCATTGCATTGTGCGCAATCAAATTGATGACCTGAATTTGAAGCGCGACTCTCTAGTGGCTGATCCATCTAGCAAACCTCGATTAGGAGGGAGCATAAACTCTCTCTCGCCGCGGGATGCCGACACGGGCGGCAATTGGTGTTATTAACAAGTTCAGAAAATTCCCGATGTTCCATTCGATACACAATCGAACAAAAGACGCCGAGACCGCGACCTCCCTCAGAATGTGGAAATGGTGCCGAGAACGGCCTGGGGTTGAGTAAATTGGCCGTCTTTTACAAAGATTTCAGATAGGACGCCGGTCACAGAGGCACAGACTTCATGCGTCACGTTGCCAGTATCTATTTCAACGAGCGGCTCATCACGCGTAACTGCCTCTCCAACTTTTTTGAACCAGCGGCCGCCCGATAGCCTCATGCCGGACTGGAGCTTCGGAGGAACGGAGATGTTTGTCAGCATAGGATTCTCCATTCTTCATTCAGGCTTGAAAACGGCGCGTAGCGGCACCGAGTCGCCTTGCCCGCATTTCCCGATGGGGACGGCCGAGCTCACGTTCCAAGACCCTATCCGGTTGTCTATCAAGGCACGAATGCTTCTGGGAATCTGAGCTAAACGGCTCACTTTTGATAGCTACCCGGCTCGCCCGGAGTCCAATCGGGACGTGCTAAAAGGAAGGTTGCAGCTTATAAAGCTTCGGTCTGTAAGTTTCAGGGTCGATGAGTTGTGTCGATCCGGCAAACCGGAAGTTAACCTATGACCAAATCCGTTGACTCAAGATAAGCCGGCGCACCGCCGGGCCAAGCCTGCGGCAAAAGAGAAACCTTCCGAAAAGCGGTCGTTCGACCTAAAGGTGTTTTTGGGCACGGAAGGCGCTGGTCGCGTGATGTTGAAATTTCGCAAGCATCAGAAGATATTTGATCAGGGCGATGCATCTGACTCTGTATTTTATATTCGCAAGGGAAAGGTTAAACTCACGGTCGTCTCTCGGCTTGGGAAAGAGGCGGTTATCGCCATACTCGGTGCGGATGAATTTTGCGGCGAGGCCAGCCTGACTGGGCAGTTGCTTCGACTGTCGACGGCCCGCGCTATGACAGATTGCGACATCATGAAATTGAGTAAGGCTGCGATGGTGAATGTGACCAGCAGCGAGCCTGCGTTTTCTGAAATGTTCATCGAACATTTGTTGATGCGGACGATTCGGGTTGAGGAAGATCTCGTTGATCAGTTATTCAATTCAAGCGAGAAGCGTCTGGCGCGCGCGCTCTTGTTGCTTGCGAATTTTGGCAAAGACGGTCAGCCTCAGAAAATCATCGCCAAAATCAATCAGGAAACGCTTGCGGAAATGATAGGTACGACCCGTTCACGCGTCAGTCACTTCATGAACAAATTTCGCAAACTAGGCTTCATTGATTATAACGGTCATCTTGAAATTCACAGCTCGCTGCTGAACGTCGTATTGCACGATCAACCACATATTTCGACAAGTTCATCAGCAAAGAAGCCGGTCGGGTTAAAGCGGCCGTTAAAATAAATATGACCAGTTGAGCAAAACGGCTCACATTGATTCAACATTCAAGTCTTCATTGAGGAACCGTTCAAGCATGAAGCGCTTAGCGTCGAGAGCAATGGAGATTTGAATGATTTGGAAGTATGCAGTTTTAGCCCTCGTAAGCACAGCTATGTCATTTGGCGCGGCGACGGCGCAGTCGATACGGAAAGTTGATGGGTCCAATATTCGCGCTAGAGCGGCTCCATCGGACCACGAACGCCATTGGAGGTCGTCTAAATTGATTGGCCTGACTGTTTACAATGTGACGAACGAAAAAATAGGAATTATCCAGGATTTCATCGTGGATAGAAACGCGGGCGTCGATCTTGTAGTTATCGACGTAAGCGGAGCGCTCCAAATGGACGAGCGGAATCTGGCTGTCGGCTTCAAACTGTTGAAGTGGGTCAACACGCCAGTCGGAATGCCAAGTCGTACAAATGGATCGCAACCAGCGACGACGTGGATGATTGAGCCGCCAAAAACTGATGTAGCGGGAGCTCCCCGCGAAGGCCAATGGTATCCGGATCACGCGGTCTTGGCTGCTACCAAAAGTCAGCTCAAGAATATGAGGACCTTCGAGTATTGAGCTGGATTATGGCGTCGCTCGTTGAATGTATTGGTTGGTAGGTTACTGCCGTTCCATCGATTGATCGACATCAATGCATTCTCTGAATTGGCCGTCAGGCTCGTCTTTCGTCGATTTCCAAGTATGGATCTCAAATTATGCCTGCAATGAAAACAAACGATTGGATTAGCCGGCCGGTTCTTCTGGTCCCGTTGCTTTCGCTTTGGTTGGGCGCATCTGTTGCATTGGCGGCCGATATCGAAAACGGCAAGCAATTGGCGCGCCGGTGGTGCGCAACCTGCCATCTCGTTGCCGCAGATCAATCCGCGGCAAATGCCGATGTTCCGTCGTTTGTGTCTATTGCGGAGCGGTCCGAATTTAACTCTGAAATAATAGCGACGTTTCTACTAAATCCACATCCGAAAATGCCGAGTTTCACGTTGAGCCGAAAAGAGGCTGATGACATCTCTGAGTATGTGGCGTCGCTCGCTGGAAAACAGCGAAAAATCGATCCGGCAATTTTCGAAAGAAAGCGGTCTGAGCTTTGATCGCGCTTCATAAAGGGTGGATACACTTCTCGGTTCTCGCGTTGAGTGTGCTCGCTCTGCAAGCCGCGGCGCTGGCAGAGGAGTACGGCGATCCAATCCAGGGGGCGATCCAAGTTCAACGAGTGTGCTCCACATGCCACGGCGTCGCTCGGGGGGAAGCATCACCGAATGCGGCAGCTCCAAACTTCAACGCTATAGCAGTCGTCGATGGCATGTCGGAAGTCGCACTTAACGTTGCGTTGCTTACGTCACATCGCCAAATGCCAAACCTGATACTTAGTTCACAAGAAAGGTCTGACGTGATCGCTTTCATCTTAGGACTTAAGCGGCCGTCCGAGCGTTGAGCCGCGATCCGAATTGACCCACTTATGCGACGAATGCCGGGCCTTGATCACTATGTACTGTGCTACAGAGCGTGACCGACAAGTCTGCCGATAGCGGCTGTCGCGCCCATAGCGATAGCGCCCCAGAATGTCACTCTCAGTGTAGGTATCAATACGCCTGCGCCGCCCGTCTTAGCACCGATAGCGCCAAGGCATGCTAGTGCAACAAGCGAGCCACCGGACACCGTCCAGGGAATAAGCGTCAGCGGTGAGAAGATTGCGATAACCAAAGGTAAGCTTGCGCCTCCGGCAAATGTGACTGCTGAGGTCAATGCTGCCTGAATAGGCCGCGCCACAACATGGGCAGAAAGCCCGAGTTCATCTCGCGCATGAGCCCCAAAGGCGTCTTTCTCCGAAAGCTGGACAGCTACTTGTCGGGCCAACAGCGGCGGGAGGCCTCGGTCCACGTAGATGTTTGTTAGTTCGTCCAGCTCTGCTTCTGGTTGTTCGGTATGCTCGCGGCGTTCTCTTGCAAGATCAGCGGACTCTGTATCTGCCTGAGAGCTTACGGAAACATATTCTCCGGCTGCCATCGAAGTGGCGCCAGCGACGAGACCGGCAATACCAGCAACGAGCACTTCATTTGATGAAGTTGACGCAGCGGCGACACCAACAACGAGACTAGCCGTTGAAATGATCCCGTCATTTGCGCCGAGCACAGCAGCACGGAGCCAGCCAATTCGCTCAATAAGATGAGTTTCACGATGACGTGGATACATTTGTCCAACCTAAAGAGAGAATAAGTTTGGCTTCGATTGTGCAATATTGCTCAGTATACCAGGAAGTATAGTGGGATGCTTGCGTGATAGAACGTGAGGCCTCGATCTGCAAGGTGTCACATAACCACGAGCGGTCAGCCATTCGATTCGATTCGATTGCTAGATGGCTTGCTCCTGCATGAACAATCTTAGCCGTGAAGGCACCGAGTAGCGGAAAATCGATCCTGCCTTACTTGCCGTGCATTGCTACACAATGGCAACCACGCGATGCTCCAACGGAGGGCATTCGTCACCGTCAAAAGGGAGATGTCCCATCGACGCTATTTTACGTTCTTTTCAAGTGCCTGAGTTTGACCTCGATCAAAGTGAGGTACTTAACCCCATGGCATTCTTGCTTGCGAAAGAGAGATTCCGATGAGCTACTATTTCAGCAAGACGCTCTCAATCGGCTTTAATGAAGCTGTGCGTCGCAGTATTGAAGGTCTCAAAAACGAGGGTTTCGGGATCATTACCGAAATCGACCTAAAGGAAACCTTCAAGAAGAAAATTGATGTAGATTTCCGTAACTACTGCATCCTCGGTGCATGCAATCCAACGTTGGCCTATGACGCGCTAAAGTTGGAAGACAAGGTTGGAGCAATGCTTCCCTGCAATGTCGTGGTGCAGGACATTGGAGGCGGACGAATCGAGGTGGCGGCAATCGATCCCGTTGCATCTATGCAAGCCATCGACAATACGCGACTAAAGCAGGCGGCGGAGCAAGTCGGTGCCAAGCTTAGGCAGTTTATCGAGAAACTGTGAGGCTTCGGAGGTTGCCGTCTTTCACATTGGGTCATTAGCGACCGGAGCGTTCCAGCCACTAGTCCGCGCACGCTAACCAATCGAACGGCTCTTTACCAACATCTAGTGGAACCGGAGTGTCGCGAAGCGACATAGCAAACCGCGACCTTGGTTTAATCTGAGTTGGCCGCTCGCTAAATAGTCCAAGTCCTACCAGGAACTGTTCCATGGCGTTGATCGCACCGAGCCGCCGTTACGATGGAGTAGCGCAGCTACTGCATTGGCTTACGGCACTTCTTGTCATAGCTGCCTGGTCGCTCGGGGAGTTCGATGACGTTCTGCCAAATGGTGCGGGGCGCGCTGCCGGACTGTTCGCTCACATTTCGGTCGGCTTAGCAATACTCGCTATGGTGAGTGTTCGAGTGCCATGGCAGATGGCCTATAGGCCTTTACATGAAACGGCGAAAGCTGGAACGTGGGTGACGGCATGGACCGGTCTGGTGGCTCGAATTGCCCATTACGCAATGTATATGTTGCTCGCTGCGGTGCCGATCACCGGAATCGTATTGCAATTTGCACGCGGAAATGCAGTTCCGTTGTTCGGTTTTGGCGCGATTTCATCGCCATGGGCGATGGATCGAGCGTTTGCCAATAATGCAAAGGAAGTTCACGAGTTTGCAGCCAACGCGCTAGTGATATTAGCGCTCATTCATGCGTTGGCGGCGCTTCTGCATCATTTTGTACTCCGCGATCGCACGCTGCTGCGAATGCTGCCACGATCGCCCGAGGAGCAATAATCTTGAGACCCAATCTTGATTACCGTGCGGCACGGGCGAGGTAGCGTGCGCCGCCTGGTGTAGGCGTTCGTCCGAAGCGAAGCCGCGCTGTTTCGTCAATCGAATGAGTATAGATGTCCTCTGATGTCACGCCATTGAGTCAGTCCATGCCCGGCCTTTCGCGCTCGCTCACTTTGACTCACGCCGTGCTCTACGGGCTTGGTGTTACCATCGGTGCCGGCATTTACGTTCTGGTTGGTGTTGCCGCCGGTCGTAGTGGCATGCACGCGCCTCTCGCCTTCATTGGCGCGGCTATTGCTATCAGTTTTAGTGCGGCTTCATTTGCAGAACTGGGAACGCGCATGCCGGTAAGCGCGAGCGAGGCTGCATACGTTGATGCTGCATTCAAACGCAAATGGCTGAGCCTTGGCATCGGCTTGCTCGTGATTGTGACAGCGACGATTTCAGCGGCAACAATAAGTGTTGGAAGCGCCGGTTACATCAGCGTCTTCATTCCGCTGTCAGCTCATTGGATCATTATTGGTGTGGTTCTTGCGATGGGCATGGTGGCATGCCTTTCCACCGTTCAGTCTGTTTCATTTGCAGGGATCATGACGGTGATCGAGGTTGGTGGGCTCGTTCTCATTATTGTTGCTGGTGTCAGTCAAAATTCGGCAATTGTAACACGCCTTCCTGAGATGTGGCCAGATGCCGTGGATTCGGGGGCTTGGATCGGAATTGCCGGCACCGGACTGATCGCAGTCTTCTCTTTCATCGGCTTTGAGCATTTGGTGAACATATCAGCCGAGATGAAGAATCCCGGCCGCACCTTGCCTCGCGCTCTATTTCTGACGCTAGGACTAACCGCGTTGCTTTACGCTCTCATCGTCTGGATTGCGGTAACTACGGTTTCGCCCGATGAACTCGCTCAGTCGCCTGCGCCGCTCGCGCTTGTTTTTCAACGGCTAACGGGTCTGCCGCTCATTTCGATGAGCGCCATCGCTATAGTCGCGACAGTGAACGGGATTATCGTGCACATGATCATGATAGCGCGCGTTATATATGGCCTTGCAGAGCAAGGAAATTTGCCAAAAGCCATCGCACGACTGAACGCAGTAACACGCACGCCTGTGCTGGCGACGGCGATTGGGGTTGCAGCGATACTGGTCTTATCTCTGACAGTTCCACTCGCTGGTTTGGCGGACCTTACAGCCAGATGCACACTCGTCATTTTTGCGGTCGTAAATATTGCACTCATCAAAATTAGAAGCGGAGAGACTACAGCACCCATCGGCGTATTTCTTTGTCCTCGATGGGTGCCCTTCGCCGGATTTGTCTCCACAGCATTATTCTTATGGGCAGATTTGATTCTGAAATAAAAACAGGAAAGAGCGAGCGTTAGGCTCGAAACCATCGGAAAATTGAGCAAGGTACTGGGTCGGCAGCCGGAATAGTTTGCCGTGCAATTAAAGGCAGCGCCAAGGACCCTCAAACCATTGGTGAGCAGCTTTGTGGCCAGAATAGAACCTAGCGATATCGCTTTCTCAACCTTTGGACTGTCAAGTTACCATCCAGACAGAATCTAGCCTTTTTCAAGTCAATTTCGGAACGTTACGCGAAGGGCTCTGTTGTCTCCATATCCAATGGAGGACAGTCATGAAAATATCAAATATCGGTCTTGCGGCGTTGCTTTTCGCAGCCGCACCTCTCGCAATGAGTTCGACTACTCTGGCGCAAACGACCCCTGGTTCGTCGGCTCCCAGTGGAAGCGTGGCGCAGTCGGCGGATCCCTCGGGATCGACGAATTCAATTGCGACGCCTTCGGCGAATGTACCTTCAGCTTCGACAGACACGCTGGACAGGGCAAGCACGCCTGACGCTTCTGCCGATGTATCGAAGAACAAGTCTATGCCGAGAGCGACTTCGACAACGACTACTTCGCCTCGCGATAATGTAGCCACTGAAAGTCGCGAGTCGATTCGTGACGGCATGCCTAAAGGTAAGGTGTCGCAGAACGACATGACCAAAAAAGGTGACATGTCGAGGCACGGATCCATTCGTGACCGCAATGCTGCAACGATCGATAATGACCGCGCTGGCGGTAAGAAGATGGATCGTGCCGAACGCCGCAGCAATCGATCCGCCTCCCATCGTTCCACGCACCATCGTCGGGATTGGGCTCGCCGCCACCAAGGACGTCGTTGGGTTGGTATAGGTCCGACTGTCGGTTTCGGGTTTGGCGCGCCGTATTCCGAGAACCGATATTACGATGATAGCTTCGCCTTCTCTCCCCGCAGCGGCGACGTAGCTTATTGCTCCGCACACTTCCGGTCGTATGATCCAGCATCCGGAACATATTTGGGCTACGACGGGTTTCGTCATTCCTGCCCTTAACGGAGGGGTGGCGGTAACTTTGAAAGCGGCGGCTTCGTGTCGCCGCTTTTCATTTGCGCGTTAACAAATACATTTTCGCATTTGCGACGAGCAGCTTCAGCTTGTGCAGTTTAAGGGGAAGCGCGGCAGTTGCTAGGAGACGTCATTAGTCCAGAAGTGGTAATGAGCAGTTGTGGAATTGCTAAAGAATAATCCTGCGTTTCTGTTTTCCGATTCCCCGACATTGCTGCAGTCGCTGAAATCGGCTTACTCAGCATTCACCCAGGTTGGAAAAATCGTTCATAGCCACTAGTTGGAAAGCTCTGGCAAGCAAAATCGATTTTGACAATCGAAATTATTGGCTGGGTAGAGCCGGCCTTATCGAGCACTAGCAAGGTGACACAGCTTAGGAACTTCAAGTTCCTGGTGGGGAACCAGCGGATTTTAATCGTACATATTCATCTGGGAACTATTGACCCGTTAACCTCGATTTTGGTTCCACGTCATTTCCAGTCTTAACATTGCCGTGGGACGCGCTTCGTAAGCCTTCCGTAGTTGACAAGAGCAACACTGCTCAGTGCTGTCAGGGTGAGGGCAAGCTGTTGAAAGATATCAAAATTGCTAGCAACCTAAAACGCATGCCTCGAAGGCTGATGCGGCGATTAGCGAATCGAGACGATCTTCATCGCATGTACGTAGCGCTGAGCGCTACCAATGAAGCTATCATGCGCTCCACCTCGCGCGAGGAGCTTTTTGATTTGGTCTGCAGTGCGGCGGTGCTGGGCGGAAAGTTTACATCTACAACGATCGCTCTTGCCGAGCCTAGGCAAGAATTTCTTAGAATAGTGGCGACGAAGGGAGAAAATGCAGATCGCGTGAAGAGCACGCGTTTTGCAATATCCGAGACCGTGCCGGAGGGCCGAGGCTCGACTGGAACGTCCTTCAGAACAAAGCGCCCCTGCATTATCAATGATTACCTGAGCGACGATCGCACCAAGCATTGGCACACTTTAGCGGGTGAGGGAGGAACAAGGTCTGGTGCGAGCTTCCCGCTAATGAAGGGAAAGAACGCCATCGGTGTGCTTCTTTTTCTTTCCAGCGAGAAGGACTCATTTACTGGCGAGCTAGTTGATCTGCTCGCCAGACTGACAGCTAACGTTTCATTTGCATTGGAGAACTTCGATCGAGATGCAGCAAAGCGTCGAGCAGACGATCGAATTCAGTATCTAGCCACTCATGACGAATTGACGGGCTTGCCAAACCGCGCGGTGTTTAACGAGCTCCTGGATCTTTCCATTAAAGTCGCTCGCCGTAACGCATGCACGTGCGCCGTGCTTTTCGTCGATCTTGATGGCTTCAAAGGCATAAATGACACACTAGGACATGCGGCGGGAGACTCGCTTCTGATTGAAGTAGGTCGAAGGCTGCGTGCGTGAGTGCGATGTGGTTGTCCGACTTGGAGGCGATGAATTCATTATCATCCTCAACGAAATCGCTGATAAGGAACACGTCGCTTTAATCTGTCGCAAGGTACAGTCGGCTCTTCGCCCTGAGATGGTACTGGAAGGCCAAGTCCGGCACACCAGCGCCAGTATCGGCGTGGCGGTATTCCCTTCGGATGGCACCGACGTGGATATGTTGACCAAGAACGCCGACACGGCAATGTACCTCGCTAAAACAGAGGGTAAGAACGACTTTCGGTTCTTTGAATCTGCGGCGGGTTCTTCAGTTACAGCACATACTCGGCTGGCCCTGCAGTTGAATCAGGCGGTCGCAGGCAACCAGTTTGAGATCCACTATCAGCCGATTATAGACATCAAAACTCAACGCACGGTGTGTATGGAGGCACTTGTTCGTTGGCGCCATCCCGAGCACGGATTGATGTCTCCGGATCTATTCATTCCGTTGGCCGAGGAGACAGGTTAATCAAAGAAATTGGAGCTTTGGTGCTCCGCCAAGCTTGCGCTGATGCAGTCGCCTGGCCACAAGATCTGAAGGTCGCCGTCAACGTATCGCCTATTCAATTCCATAACCCGGACCTCGGATTGCTGGTCGCTAGCATCCTAACGCAGACTGGACTTGCCGCTAACAGGTTAGAACTTGAGATTACCGAATCTGTGCTGCTCAAGCGAAGCGAGACAAATATACGCATACTTCACGAACTGCATGACGCCGGGGTAGCTATTGCACTGGACGATTTCGGAACGGGATTTTCTTCCTTGAGTTATCTGCGGCTATTTCCATTCGACAAAATCAAAATTGATAGATCCTTCGTAAGCGAGATGTCAGGCATGGATGTATCCGCCGCAATTGTATGCGCGGTAGCTAACCTCGGGAGAAGCCTCGCTATTGTCACGACAGCGGAGGGGGTAGAGACCGCAGAGCAACTCGAGCTCCTTCGCGCAGCGGGATGCACGCAAGCACAGGGATACCTGTTCGGGAGACCACGCCCGATTTCCGAACTTAATTTTTCCAAACAGTTCGAAAGCGCGCCGGCAAAGGACGACAAAAGACTTACTGCTCGAGACGTCATGTTAGTGCGCACAAGTTTTTCGCTTGTCGTTCCGATACAAGACAAAATCGCTACTCTTTTCTATGACCGGCTGTTTGCAAAAGCACCTCAGGTGCGTCGACTTTTTCCCGATGACCTTGCAGTACAAAAACGCAAGCTCTTGGCGCTTCTGGCGACCTGCGTCGGAAAGTTGCATGACCTTTCAGCGTTAACTCCGTCAATAAGGGACCTTGGAGCCCGTCACGCCGCATACGGCGCGAAGCCAGAGCACTATTCCATCGTAGCCGAGGCACTTATTTGGTCGTTGGCACAAGGCTTGGGCACCGCTTTCACGCTGGAAGATAGAGCAGCATGGAGTAAAGTTTACGCGCTCCTGGCAGCAGCTATGCAGTCGGGTGCGTCAGGTCTAGGGGAAACACCGGACCGCGATCAATCACACCCCTGCCGAATTAACAGAGAACAACGAAGCTGATACTCAGCGATTTGATGTTGCCGCCAGAGGCGACCTCTGTACGAACCGGTCAGCCGAGAACTGCGCTAACTACTTCAGAGATGTACGGATCGAACTTAAAACCAAGATTTGTGCCCAGGTGCTTAAAAGCCGACATTGCGTTGTTGGCTTATGATCGTGAAAACCATGAGAACGCTCAACTGAGGCTGCTTCTTAACGTTCTGCGTGCTTCCGAATTTTCGCGGTTTGAGTTTGGGCGTCTCAGCTTCGGACTCGGTTGCTTCAAGGCTCGCGATCTCGACATAAGCCAGGACCATAAGGTCGGCAGACACGGCTAATTTTCTCAGCTCTAGGCACATAGGCCGATGGAAGACACTACCATCTTGGATGGGATGGACATTTCACATTTCCAAATGGGCGGGAGCGCGGCCAGTCTCTCCAGCCACCGGTCAGTTGGCACGGGCTCCGATTGTGGAACTCAAACGGGCTGCCCGATCATCGGGTGCGAATTAGCTTCCGGATCGGACTAAGGCGCAAAACGGCCTTGCCCTTAAGATAGCCTTGCCTCTAGCTGTCGACCTGCTGTTCCTGTGCACCAAAGAAAAAGCCCGGTACTAACCGGGCCTTCTAACAAATTGCACTATATCAATATTACCAGCCGCGATTGCCAAAGCTAAGACCGATCGTCGGGCCGCCACCGTAATATCCCCGGCTACCGCCGTAGTACCCATAGCTACGGCGCGCATACCCGTCGTCATAACCACGCCGGACGTATCTCGGACCTCTGGCGCGGTAGCACCGTCCATATTGATCACATACCAGACGCACTTGCTCAACAGCCGACGTTTCCTGTGCACCGGTGACTGTTGGATTAATTGGCGCGGAAATAGCTGCCGATGACAACAGCATCGCAACTCCTAGAACACCAAGCGAAATACTTTTCATGACTTTTTCCTTCATTTATCATTTGAGTGGGCTCAGAAATATCCAATCTTAGCGCCAGCCACGGTGACGGCCTCTGCCCCAGCCGTAATGATGTCCGCGTCCACCTCGTCCCATATGGCCGCGACCGTGACCATGCCCGCCTTTGACGAGGACAATTGCACTGTCGCTTCCAAGAGCGGGCTGGGTCGAGCTTGGCTTCGGCATTGCGGAGGCAGACAGCGCCGGGAGGGCAACAAGCGCGCAAGTGGCAAAGCCAATCAACAGTAAACGCTTCATTTGATATCCTTTCCAATTCGGGCCGCAAGATTGGGGCCTAAAAATTACGCTTCCAGAACAGCGACAATTTCGAAAGTTCGCGGATTGACCACGATGATCTCATCGCCGACCAAGAAGTACTGGTACCCACGCCAATCCGGATAGATCGACACAAGCTGTCTCGGAAGCGGATAGAAACTCACGGTTCGCGGCACGCGCGTTCCGATCGAAATCGAGAAGTTGACGTCCCGCACCGGTTTGACGTGTTGCTTCCTGATGACCGTGCGGATCGTCGTGCGCTGTTCAGTCGTCATCTGCTTCGAGCCTGCACCGGCTTGACCAGTCGTCGTGCTGGCTTTCGTTTCGGTGGAGTTCTTCGATTTGACTGTCTTGCCGTCCTTCGATTTGCCCTCGTTCATTTCTGAAGCGGATTTTTCGGAAGCAGGATTTCCGTCGGCCTTCATATCAGCAGAAGACTTGCCGGTTGGCTTCATCCCAGGTGCAGCCTCAGAATTTGCGCGATTAGGCTGTACAGCGTCCTTCTTCTGCTCCTGAACGTGTTGTGCGGCCCCCTTGTCGGCGGGCATCTTTTGGTCGGCGTGGCTGCCCTTTATGCTGCCCTCAGACTTCGCAGCGGGGGCTTCGGTTCGATTCATTGGCGGTGCAATTTTTTCAGCGGGCGCGGCTTTTTCAGTTGGCGCCGCTTTTTCCGCTGGAGTACTTTGGGCGGCCGGCGCATTCGGCTTTTCGCTCGGAGCCTGCGCGAGTGAGAGTCCGTTAGCTCCTATGAGAGCGGCAGTCGCAACAGACACTAAAAGCAATTTTTTCATGGAAAACTCCTGGTTTAATTCCGGAACACCAACGAGCCGCGCTCACCCGTGTTCCGTGCTACGCAAGTTTATTGCGTGAACGTCTATTCAGATTGAGATTGCCAATTAAGGCACTCAACGCTCTCACGTGCAGTGTGAGCAAATTTGCTCAGTCGCATTCCTACGCTAAGAATAGGATCTCGCCGGAAGAAGCTGTCAGCGCACTAGCCCTTGCGGTTTTGAAGAGCCTACCTTGGAAGTGTAATCTGAGGATTTCCGCTTAACCCGCGACGCGGAGAACTACGTCGGGTGAAGACGCAGGCTCCTCGCTTGTCTTGTCGTCGGGCTGAGCAAGGTCGAGGCAATACTTTGCGGCTCCACCAAGACTCGTTGCGATGGTGTCGGCCTTGATGCTTTCGGCCGTTACAGCAAGTTTTCCCGCCATCCAATAACAGACCAAAATCTTGGCTTCGGGTATTTTGCGACGCAGCTTTCGCACGACATGCCGGGTGTAGGTAGGGCTAGCGTCATCCAGCGCCGAAACACAAATCAACGCAACGCCATCGCCATTGAGGCTGAAAATTCCGCTACTTGATATATCTTCCTTTTTCGTCACCCGGGCGCCAAGCCCATGTTTCGATAGAATTTGCACAAGTATGCGCGCAGCGGCTTCGTCAAGATCTGAGCGCTCCGCAACGCAAAGAACCGGATGCTCTGTCTGCCATTCCGCTGGAAGTCCCTCGCGAATGATGAATGGCAATTCCGGCATTGGCACCGAGGCTTCGAGCGCCGCTCCAGCTTCAACATCGTCAGTTCTTCCGATTCGCGCATCATCGATCTCGTCTGAAAGATCCTCGATCAAATCGACAATATTGTCCCGAATGGCGCCCAGACGCGCGAGGGGGAGGCGGTCACGCTTCAAATCGCTTTGCGCGAGTTTCAGCCCTTTGAGTGCTACCTCCTCGTAATACTCTGTCAGCGTCCGTTCCTTCAGGTACTCTTCGGCCTTCTCAACTGCTTCACCCGGATCGTTGGCAAGCATCCGCTGATAGAATATCTCAGGCGGCGACAATGCCGGGCGATCTCCAAGCAGAATGTCAAAGAACTTCATGCTTTCCACATGATGGCCCAGAACCACCAGGCAAATTGTCATAGGTGTTGCCAGAACGAGACCGATCGGTCCCCACAGAGCAGTCCAGAACGTCGCAGAGACCACCACGGCAAACGGCGAAAGTCCGCTGCTACGGCCAAACAGCATCGGCTCAATGACATGCCCGACTAGCACGTCGGCAACAATGATAAGTCCGATGGTCCATATCAGCATCGACCATCCTGGATCGACAGCAATTGCCAGTGTAAGCGGAAAGAAAGCTGCGACGAACGCGCCGATATAAGGCACAAAACGCATGATGCCTGCGAGAATACCCCACAGAATTGCACTCGGCACACCAATAATTGAAAGCCCAAATCCGATTACAATGCCGAACGCAGTATTCAATCCAAGCTGCGATAGGAACAGGCGACTGAGGCGGCCTGTTGCATCGTTAATAGCCGATGTCGTGGCCTGAAGATCGTGTGCACCGGCGAGCTTAATCATCCGATTTCGCAGATCTTCGCGCTGAAACAGAATAAATACCACGAAAATTACAACGACCCCAACTGTTGCCAGCGGATGAAGCAATGGCGAGATTAGAGATGCTACATTTTCCAGCGCGGTCGGCGGCGGAGTGCGCACTTCGACCGGGATAGGTCTCGTCTGATCCGGTTGCGCAGTGGCTCGCGGGATTTCGACGTCTCCGTTATTTGGCTTATTTAGTTCCTTTCCCAAGTCTTGCAGAACACTCGCCGCTCGCTCCAGCGGCCCAACAGTGGTTACGCTGCGCAATGATGAAATCTTCTTCTGCATTGTCTGCTGATAACCAGGCAATCCATCCGCGAGTTGCGTAATCTGCGACGCAATCAGACTGCCCAGCGCAAAGATCGCCAGAAATGCTGCTACAACGACGATGGGAACGGCCGCGCCGCGCGGCACGCGCACGATCTCGAGGCGTTCAACCGGCGGCGTCAGAACAAAACTTAGAAGAATGGCGAGGGCTATCGGAACGAAGACGTCCCGCCCGACATAAAGGCCCGCAACGATCAGTGCAACGACGATCGCCGTAGAGACGCCCGGCCCGCGGCTAACGTGCGTTACATCCTGTGGGGTAGTATCGCTTGCGGTCAAGATCATGCTCCCTCGCAAGCCGTAGCATCTGCCCACAGTTCAATCCTAAGGAACCAAAATTGTTCCATCATGTTGGTGCCGACTGCTGCGGCGCGCAACCAAACTCAGCCGCTCACGACACGGCTGCGATCTCCCGACATATGGATTAATCGCTGGCCCAGCGTTTCTTACGCAACTCCTACGGTGCCCCAAGAGGTGAAAAGACTCGCAGCTTCAATGCCCTTACCCTGTGACTGGCGCAGGCCGCATTCGACGTGACCGCTATTGGGTCTTCATGGATCACAATCCGACGTACCGATAAGACTCAAGAATGAGCTGTTTTGTGCGGAAATACGTGCTTAGTTGTCTCATGATGAGCAAAAACGTAGCAAGCTCGCCAGACCCGCAGTATAGAACTTCGGGTTCGCAGGATGGCCTTTGGTGACTTCCGATATAAGTCGGGAACAGTTAATTCCTGCAATTTCACCCGTTCGAGACGAACTCCCATACCGACTGAGGCAACAATCCTTGCTCGGAGAGTTCGGTCGCACCGCTATGCTCACTCGGGACTTCCGGAAAATTCTCCAGCATGCGACGGAATTGTGTGCGCAGGGTCTCGAAGCTCGCTTCGCTAAGGTTCTGGAATTTCTTCCGGAAGAAAATCGGCTCTTGGTTCGCGCCGGGGTCGGTTGGGCGCCTGAGACTATTGATATCGTCTCGCTTGCCGCCGACATCGGATCGCCAGCAGGATATGCCTACCAGACCGGAATGACGGTTATATCCAATCATTTGGAAGCAGAGACGCGCTTCCGCACGCCTCAGCTTCTTGCGGATCACGGTGTCAGGCGTGCCATCAACGTGCTGATCGAACGTGGAGGAGAGGGCAAACGATCCTTTGGAGTTCTGGAAGTCGATAGCCCGGATCCTGGCCAATTCGATGAAGCAGACGCGCATTTCTTGGCGGGTTTCGCGGGACTGCTTGGCATTGCCATCGAACGCCAGCAAGCCGACTCCAAGCTCCAGCAGGCCCTGGAGCACCAGGAACTGCTAACGAGAGAGATGAGCCATCGCGTAAAGAACAGCCTGACTTCGGTAGTGGGCCTGCTTCGCGTTCAAGCCCGCAGTGCTCAATCTGAAGACGTCAGAGACGCCTTGGAGGATGCGAGTGCGCGCGTGGCGACCATCGCTCAGGTGCATGACCACTTATGGCGAGGTTCGCAGATCGGCTTTGTTGACCTCGAAGACTTTATGAACGAACTCTGCAAGAAGTTGAAGGGATCAACTGATAAGCTGACTCTTCATTGTCATGCAGATCCCATGCGGATGTCCGCTGATCACGCCATTCCGTTGGGACTTCTAGTCAATGAACTCGTTACCAACGCAGTCAAATACGCCTACCCAGAAGGCAACGGCGCGATCGAAATCTCTGCTCGTGAAATAGCTGGGCACCTGCATGTTGAAGTTTCCGACCAAGGTATCGGCCTGCCGGATGGGTTTGACATTGATCAGCCGCGCAGCAGCTTGGGATTCAGGGTTATAAATGGTCTTGTAAGGCAGCTCCAAGGGCAAATTACCGTCGAGAGCAACGCCACGAAAGGAACTCGATTTATGATGGACCTGCCCATTCTCCCTAAAGATGAACGTTAAGAGCCGGGCTAAGAGCGCGGAGCCTGGCGACGGGGATCCATTTTGAAACGCATCCTCCGATCAGTAATCTTTGTCATAGCCACGATATATTTCATTGTAGACGCAGTCTTTTTAAAAATTGCCACCCCGCTGGCGCGATGGCTGGCACGGCAAAGAGTTTTTATCCGATTGCGGAAGGGGATCGGCGCGCTAAAGCCTTACCCCTCGCTCGCCCTCTTTGCCGTACCACTTGTCGTTCTCGAACCGGTGAAGCCGGTAGCAGCTCACCGTCATCGGCCCCATGCTCCCCAACTGAAACCGTGGAGAGTGACATCTCTATCTGGGCCAACAGTGACTTCTCTATCTGGCGTCTACAATCCAAATTCGCGTAGTGACGCGTTATGGATGTTGCAGGAGAGCTCGGCTTAATGTTGCGCTCATAGCTATGTCCGTAACAGTCTCTTTTATCAGCTGGGGCCAAATCGATTAGTTCCAGTGAACCCAGGCTATCCAGGCCAACACAGCTGCACTCAAAATCCAAATTGCGATGATCGCTATTGCGCCATTTTTGCCGATGGGTTGCGATATCGCCTCACTTGCGATCCTCCTGTAATGCGCCATTATCTCTTCCGGAATCAGGGTAACAACGAGCCAAATTCCGAATGGGACTATTATCAAATCGTCCAAATATCCTAGGACCGGGATGAAGTCCGGTATCAGATCAATCGGGGACAACGCGTATCCCGCCACAGCAACAGCAAGAACTTTGACATACCATGGCACACGCGGGTCGCCGCTAGCGAGATAGACAGCGTGAACATCGCGCTTAAGCGCACGAGCCCAACTAATTAAACGTGCAAGCATTGTGGCTGCCTCAGTTCGCGAAATCTGTATTTTGTAATATTACACGCGGGGCATGCCGAGCTTTCCTTCTGTCGGCGCTTCCAAAAGCTCCGCTTTGCCAAGCGAATGTGAGCGGGTTGGGTCTTCGCAATGCGCCTTGATTTGCGCGAGAGGCATTCAATCTCGTTGCCGCCCTTCAGCTCGCGCGTTATACGCCCCTAGGTTGGCGGCTTTTCAGGCCGCGACATGCCTCTGCCAGAAGTTGCTGAAAGTCTACCGAATTTCCCGCGCTTCATCGCCAGAGACGGTACGCGGCTCGCCCGTTTCGCCGTTGCTGGCACGGCGGGTATCTTGCCGCGGTGAAGATTCCTGAGTGTAACGGATACGCGCCAGCAATATAGGGGAAGTGAAGCACACACCCAACTTGTCACCTCCAGAAAAACTTCGGAGCGCAAGAAGCCACTACGGACCACTGATTGAAATCGTTCACTCCTTGCCCGGAGCTTGCGATTCAAGAAATCCAAGCCAAGGCTCAAGTGCTTCGAACGTCCGGTCCATGGCGTAGGCCGAGCTCAGAGCAAGCGGTATATGCCCGTAGCGGATGGAAAGCTGTCTTTCTGCAGCAGTTTCGCCGAGTTTGCCCACGGCGGCGACATAGAGTGCAGAAGCTAGGCCGCTGCGGTCGGCGCCAGCCTGGCAGTGAACGAGCATCGGCTTCTCGGCGCGTTCAAGAATTCGGACGAGGTTGACCGCTTCAACCTGCGTTAGCTCGCGTCTGGCCGACATACGGAAGTCGATATGGGTGATACCAAGCTGTTTTGCCTCCGAAATCTCCGCGTCGTACCAAGCTAAGCCACGGTTCTCTCCGCGCAGATTGATGATCGTTTTGATGCCATGGGTTTTCTGGTAGTAGGCGATGTCGGTCGCCGTCGGCTGGCCTGATCTATAAAGTTCGCCTGCAACAACCGTATGGAAATTGTCCGTCAGTTGGAGCGCTCCGAGATAGCCTCCGAGCGATAGGCCCAGCGCCAACAGGACGCCGCCGATCATTCTCGCCGTATTTTTCACGGCGCTACCTGACAGAATGGTTACCCTCATAAGGCTCTCCGACGTCTTGCTTCGCGAACGGCTGCTTCGACCAGGATCGCGAGACAGCCAAGAAGGAGCACACCGCCGCCCAAGAGCGGTTCAACCCGGAAAGCGACGACGAGACCGGCAACAATTGCAACGAGGACGAGGGTTGCCATGGTGAGCCTGGCATCGGCCAAGAACATGCCAAGGAGCTCCTTGGCGACATCGACCATGATGCGCATCAACCGATCTCCACGGCGGGATGCCGAAGCGCGTATGCGGTCACGAGACCAACGCCAAGAAACGAAGCGGCGAATGCTACCAAGGCGACGTCCTGGCCCGGCCAGTCGATGCCCAATCCCTCTCCCGTCCAGAATACGCCGAAGGCCGACAACATAACGCCGACACCGAATTTAAGCGTGTTCTCGGGCACCTTCGCGAGCGGCTTGTGGACGATAATGCCGACGACAAGGATAGCAAGGCAGGCCGCCAAGGCGCCGATTGCGGCCGGCCACAGCAGGCCGCGGCCGGCGCCGACGGCGATGACGATGAACACGACCTCTAGCCCTTCCAGCAACACCGCCTTGAAGGCGGTCAGGCCAGCGATCCAATCGAGCGACGCCCGCCGTCGATCGCCCGCCTCAGCCAAATGAGCCGATTCGGATGCGAAGATAGCGTCTTCATCATGCAGTGGAATAATGCCCGCCGTCCGGAGGATCGCCTTTCGAAGCCACCCCATTCCAAACAACAGGAGGAGCACTCCGATGAAGAACTGGAGGAGAGGAAGAGGAACGCGGTTGAGAAGCGGGCCAAGCACGAGGATCAGTATGCCCAGAACACCGATTGCCGCGGCGGTCCCGATAACAGCCGGTCGCCATCCGCGCAGCGTTCCGACCGCCAAGACGATCGTGAACGCTTCGACGACCTCCACGAGCGAAGCGAGGAACGCGGAGCCGATGGCTGGCGCGGCTACGCTCCAATTGGCTGGATCCATCACTACTCTTCCGAATTTCGGACGTTGTAGTAGTTACAACATTATCCTAAGATACTAGTTGTGAATGCAACTTCAGGCAAGCGGGAACGATTACGGTGTCGCTTACTTTCGATAAAAGAATTGCGGACCGTTTCGAGCGGATGAGCCCTGCCGAGCAGCGCGTCGTGCGATTTTTCCAGCAGAATCGCGAGGAGGTCCTCATCGCCTCGGCGGCTGCTCTGGCCGCCCAAGCCAAGACCAGCGACGCCACGATTGTACGGGCGACGAAGGCACTCGGCTTCTCCGGCCTCGACGACCTGCGCCGGACGCTCGCCAACGAACTCCGCAGTTCGCTCTCCCAGGCCGAGCGGCTGGCAAGAACGCTCGCAGAGGTCGGGTCTGGCCCGTCCAATGCCTTCGAGATGACCCTCGAGATTCATCGCCAGTCCCTCGAAAGTCTCCACCGCACCATTAACCCTGAACAGTTCGAAAAGGCCGTACACAGCATTGTCGGGGCTCAGCGCGTTTTGGTGTTCGGCCTCGGACCGTCCAGCGCCTTGGCGTCTTATCTCGTCATTCAACTCGCACGCTTCGGTCTGCAAGCTGCAAGCCTGACGAATGCTGGTCTTCTCTTCGCCGACGACCTGCAGAAGCTGCGTAAGGGCGACCTTGTCATCATCATGGCTTACGGCCGGGTCTATGCTGAATTGAGAGTACTCCTCGACGAAATCGACCGGCGCAGAGCGGGATCGCTGCTCCTGACGGACACGCTCGCCGCCAAGTTACGACATCGGGTCGACCTCGTCCTTCCCGTGGCGCGAGGCCGCGTCGATATGCTGAGCATGCATACGGCCACCCTTGGCCTCATCGAAGCACTCCTGGTCGGGGTTGCCACCAAGAGACCCAATGAGACCCTCGCAAGTCTGGAACAACTGAATGAAACGCGGAAAAGGCTGGCTGGCAAGGCGGTAAACTTGCCTGCGCCCAAAGGTGATCGTTAGGTCATCAGCAAGGAGGATCGTTGCCCAAGGGGAAACAGTCGCATCGCGTTCTGAATCGGATCGTTTGATCGGCGCGACAACCGCGCAGGGCGGGTTCCACGATGCTGCATTCCGCGTCGCTCCAAGGAAACGTACGCGCCCGATGCATCCCGTGAAGATTTAGCCCGCGCCCAGGGAATGCGCGATGTTGTAAACGGCGAAGCTTGCGGCGTAGGCGAGCGCGAACATGTAAGCAAAAGTCACCGCCATCCAGCGCCAGCTTCCGGTTTCGCGGCGGACAACTGCAAGCGTCGAAGCGCATTGCGGCGCAAAGATGTACCAGGCCAGCAGTGACAGCGCAGTCGCAAGGCTCCATTTGGTGGCGAGCACTTGTCCAATCTGTACTGCTGCTTCCTTTCCGCCTTCGATGGCATAGACAGTCCCGAGTGCCGCGACCGCGACTTCCCGCGCCGCCATGCCCGGAATCAGTGCGACGGCAATCTGCCAGTTGAAGCCGAGAGGCGTTAGCACAGGTTCGATCGCTTTGCCGATGAAGGCTGCAAGGCTGTAGTTGATGGCGGGTCCTTCGGCGCCCGCGGGAGGCTGCGGAAACGATGCCAGAAACCAGATCAGCACCATCATCGAGAAGATCGTGGTGCCGGCGCGCTGCAAGAACATTTTTGCTCGCGTGTAGATTCCGATAGCGATACTGCGCGCGCGCGGCAGCTTGTAGTCCGGCAATTCCAGCATGAAGGGCGCCGGCGAGTAGTCCCGCCACATTAAGAACTTGATCAGGAACGACACGCCGAGTGCGCTGGCGATGCCCGTTGCATACAGGCCAAACATCACCAAGCCTTGCAGGTTGACCCAGCCCCAGATTTGTTTGGCGGGAATAAAGGCGGAAATAATCAACGTGTAGACCGGAATTCGCGCCGAACAGGTCATCAGCGGCGCGATCAGGATTGTCGTCAGCCGGTCGCGGCGGTTATCGATCACCCTGGTCGCCATGATGCCCGGTATTGCGCAGGCAAAACTAGAAAGCAGGGGAATGAACGCACGCCCATGCAGGCCGGCGCCACCCATGATCCGATCCATCAGGAACGCTGCGCGGGCCATATAGCCAAAATCTTCCAGCAGCAGGATGAAAAGGAAGATGATGATGATCTGCGGCAGGAAAACGATGACGCTGCCGACGCCGGAAATTACACCGTTCTGCAGAAAGCTCTGTAGCTGGCCGTCGGGAAATGTTTCATGAACCATCTGTCCCAGCGCTGCAAAGGCTGAGGACAAAAGCTCCATCAAAGGCTGAGCCCATGCGAACACCGCCTGAAACATGATGAACAGGATCAGCGCCAGGATGGCGAGTCCCGCCACCGGATGCAGAACGATGGCGTCGATTCGCGCCGTCCAGGTATCCGGCCGCGCCGGCAGACTGATGGTCAATGCGATGATGCGGTCGGCTTCGCGCTGGCTGGCACGCAATTCGGCGACCGTGAGAGGTTGCCAGAGATTTTCCTTGATGGGCGCGGGCGTCTGCGCTGCGATCTCGTCGGTTCGCCGCAGCAAATCCGTAGTGCCGCCTTTGCGAACCGCGATGGATGTTACGACCGGGACGCCCAGTGCTTGGGATAGCTGGTCCACATTGACAGTCACGCCACGACGGGTGGCGATGTCGAACATATTGAGCACCAGCATCAGGGGCCGGCCGGTGCGCTTGAGTTCGAGCACCAGGCGAATCGTCAGCCGCAGATTGGTGGAATCGGCCACACAAAGCACGAGGTCGGGGACGGTTTCGCCGGGTGCACGCCCGAGCACTACATCGCGTGTGATGTCTTCATCCGGACTGCGACCGCGTAGCGAATAGGTGCCGGGCAAATCGACCAGCGATACCTGCCGTCCGAGCGGCGTGACGAACGATCCTTCCTTGCGCTCAACCGTGACGCCCGGATAGTTCGCGACCTTTTGGCGGCTGCCGGTCAGAGCGTTGAACAGCGATGTCTTGCCGCTGTTTGGTGTGCCCACCAGGGCGAGGTGAAGTTGGGGATCTTCCATTATCGCATACCGATCTCATCAGGCGACAATAATGGCCATTGCTTCACGACGCCGCACCGCGATCGTGACGTTTTCAACGCGGACGGCAATTGGATCACGGCCCACAATGCCTTCGTGCAGCACTTCGACTTTGGCGCCTTCTACAAAGCCCAGCTCGATCAACCGGCTTTCGAGTTCGATCGTCGATAACGCGGAGTTCACGTCGTGGGCCGCCAGATGTTGAATCACACCGGAAAAGCCGCGCCTGGCTTTCCCAAGTGGCATGTGCGGGCGTTCATGGAGGTGCTCGGTGTTGGCTGTCATAGCCTCTCTTTCCAAGTGCGGACCGGCAGGTCAAGCGCGGCGATCAGAAAGAGGTATGAACTTAGAACGGTTTTAATCTGGCTCCCACGGTCGGCGGTGGAGTCGGCCTTGCATTGCAAGTCAATTTTGCCTGCCGTTGACGGAGCCAGGCAGGCTCATGCCTTGGGTTGGTCAAGGGAGGGAAGGCTGACAATCACCCGCAGGCCGCTGGTTGGCGTACCGCGCCTGTTTTCTAACGAAACCGAACCATCCAACCGCTCGACAATGCGCTTTACGATGGAAAGCCCGAGGCCTGACCCGTCCTCGACAGCCGCGCTTCCGCGCACAAACGGTTCGAAGATCCGCGCAAGATCCTCTTCCGGGATCCCCGGCCCGTTATCTTCAACCTGGAGTATCGCGTGTGGTCCCTCGCGGTAGACCCCGATATCAATCCGGCCGCCTTGTGGAATATGGCGGATGGCATTGTCGATCAAGTTTCGAATCATGACCGTAAGCATCGCTGGCTCGCCTCTGACCAGCACCGGTTCGACAACTTCGAATCCAAGATCGACACTGCGCGCCGCCGCGCGCGACAACACGTCCGCGACAACTTCTTTTGTACATTGGTCCAGGAAAACCGGCTGGGTCCCCGGCGTGCTGCTCATGTCGTATCGCGCGAGCGCGAGTAACTGCTCCAGCAGATGGGCTGTGCGGCGGGTGCCGTTCTGCAAGGCAGCCAGCCGTTCCCGGCTTTCGGGCTGCAAGCCGGCTTGATCGAGGTTCCCGGCTTGGAGGCTGATGGCGGTGATTGGTGTGCGCAGCTCATGGGCTGCATCGGCAATAAACCGCTTTTGCTGGTCGATGAGATCCTGAACGCGCTCCAGCAATCGGTTGATCGAGGTGATGAACGGATGCAATTCGTCAGGCATGCCTTCGAGCGGAAGCCGTTGGAGTTGATCGGCCTCACGCGCATCGAGCCGCTCGGAGAGCGACAACATCGGTTGAAGCGTTTGACGAATAACCAAGGCAACGATCAGCATCAGGCACGGAATCAGGGCCAGTAACGGCACCACGGTCCGAAGCGCGCTGTCGCGTGCGATCTCGTCCCGGATCGCGGTGGGTTGACCGATCGCAATGCGGCTGGCGTCCGCACGCGTTCGGATAAATTCGCGCCAGGGTCCATTGCTGCGCGCGACGACATGCAACCCATCAGGTAAATTCTTGAGGGCACGCCTGTCCTTTGTATCGCTTCCCGGACCGTCGAGTGGTTCGATCACCACTTGTGCTTCGGCATCGACGCCGGCGGGCGTAGGGTCCGATGTATGGATCGCGCCTGCTGCCGCTCCAATCTGAATGAGGATTGAATCCTGTAGCTCGATCGCCTCATCGAAAGCCCAGTTGTAAGCCAGCGCACCAGCGCCAAGGCCTGCGACCACAATCGTAGCGGTGAGGCCGACAAAAAGCCGGGCGCGGAGAGAACGCATTACGATGCCCGATCGACCATCCATCCGACCCCCCTGACATTGCGTATCGCCGCCGACCCGATCTTCTTGCGGATCGCGTGGATCAGAAACTCGACGGCGTTACTTTCGACCTCCTCATTCCAGCCGTAAATGTGTCGCTCCAGGTCGCTGCGCGAAAGGATGGTGCCGGGCCGGGTCAGCAACGCTTGTAAAAGCGCGAACTCCCGCGCGGTCAGGTGGCAAGTCTCGCCGTCGTGGACGGCCTCGTGAGTTGCGGGATCGAGACTAATAACTCCATTGCTCAACAGCGGGGAGGTGCCGCTGCCTGGCCGCCGAAGAATGGCACGCATCCGGGCCAGCAACTCGCGGATTTCGAAGGGCTTGACCAGATAATCGTCGGCACCGAGGTCGAGTCCGTCGATCCGATCGTCGAGGCCGTCGCGCGCGGTGACGATGATAACCGGGAGCGCGCGGCCGTTCTGGCGGAGGCGCCGCAAAACCTCGCGCCCATCGCGGACGGGAAGACCCAGATCGAGCAGTGCCACGTCGTAGGTCTCAACTTCCGCCGCTTCAATTGCGCTCTCACCGTCGGTGACCCAATCTACCGCGTAGGCCGCGTCTTTCAGCGCCTGCGCAACCGCCGCTCCAACCATGCGGTCATCCTCGATCAGCAGCACGCGCATTTGTTCTCCTGTTGGCCGAGCCGGCGGCAGACTTGCGCCTGCCGCCGTGATCTCGCATCCGGCTCCTCAATCGGCTTTATCGCCGTCATCGTCGGAATCGGCCGCATCCTCGGTCGAAGCCAGAACCGTACCCTTCTCGGCATCGACTTTCACGTCGAAAACCTTGGCGCCGGCCTTCACCTCGACATCATAAGCCCAGCCGCCGCCCTTCTGCTTTTCGTACTCGGCGCGGACCGCCTTGCCCTGAACGTGTTTTTCCGCCGCGGACACGGCAGCGTCCATCGAAATCTTTGCCGATGCAATCGGTCCTGCGTCGTTCGCTGAATTTGCGGAGGTTCCGGCGAACGCGCCGGTTGAGACCAGAAGCGCGGTAGCGCAGATGGCAATCAAGGATCGGGACATGTTGTAATCTCCTGGTTGGTTACGTGTGTCGCGATTTATTGATGGCCAGACTTAGCGCGGCCTTAGCGCGGCGCCGGACCAATGGGGCGTGATGTGACGCGGTCCCCGGAGGAACCGCTTTCCGATCTGCCGCTAAGTCGGAGCCTTGCATGGTGAAGATCTGAAAATTTCACGTCTATCAACGCGCCAGCCGTCGTGCCGCTGACAAGGGCATGATGGCGACGACGCAAACGATCGTCTTCAGCTTGTTCATTTTGTGCTCCCCAGAAATTGCCCCTCGTCCTGTCTGGCCCAGGGTACTTAGCGGCGCATTGGCCAATTCACCTCGCAGCGGTTCTGCGGCACACGGGACTTGGCTAAGTCATCGCTAAGTCGGCGACCCTAACGATACGAAAGGGCGCATGAATACCGACAGCCCTGCGAAGGGAAACGCCATGGATTTCGCTAAAAACCCAGCTGCCAGAGCTCTCAATAAGGTTCCGCAAGTGACGCTCGCCTTCTGGGCGATCAAGATCATGTCCACCACGGTCGGCGAGACCGGGGCCGACTACCTGGCCGTGCATGCTGGACTTGGGACCGCGGTAACGGACGCCATCACGCTGACCCTGCTGGTCGCGGCGCTGACGCTTCAGATGCGGATGTCGCGCTACGTTCCCTGGATCTACTGGCTGACCGTCGTGCTCGTCAGCGTGGTCGGGACCCAGATCACCGACGCGCTCACCGACGGCATGGGCGTAAGCCTCTATGTCAGTACGCCGATATTTGCGGCGGCCTTGGCCGCGACGTTCGCGGCCTGGTATGCCGTGGAGCACACGCTCTCGATTCACACCATCGTCACCGGGCGGCGTGAACTGTTCTATTGGACCGCCATCCTTTTCACCTTCGCTCTGGGCACGGCCGCCGGGGATCTCGCAACCGAGGCCGTGGGGCTTGGCTTCAATCTCGGTGTTGTCGTCTTCGGCGCGATGATCGCGGTCGTCACCATGGCGTACTATCTCGGCGCGGACGCGGTGCTCTGCTTCTGGCTCGGTTACATCCTGACGCGGCCTCTCGGAGCTTCGCTCGGCGACCTGCTCTCGCAATCGCGCGAGTATGGCGGGCTCGGCTTCGGCTCGGTCTACACCAGCGTCGGCTTTCTCACCGTCATCGTTGCGCTTGTCGCGTTCCTCACCCTGCACGACAGGCCAGCCGCCGCTGACGAACGCGCATGATCCACCCGACACAAAACTATCGAAAAATGGAGATCGAAAATGTCTGCCCAAAAAGCCTTTTATAAGATCGTCCTGTCGTTGCTGCTTGGTGTGGGGCCGCTGTCCGGCGCAATTCTGTCGGCACCTTTTGTCGTCGCCGGCAGTACGCAGGCGCATGCCGCGTCGTCCAAATTGGGAGATCTTACTGCCTTTCAAAGCCTCGTCGCCGACAGCAAGGCGCTATTGGACAAGGGCGATCTGGCCGGGGCGAAGGCGCGCCTGAAGGATCTCGAAACATCCTGGGACGAGGCGGAAGCCGGATTGAAGCCGCGGGCCGCTGCGGACTGGCACACTCTGGACAAGGCCATCGAGCGCGCCCTTACAGCAGCGAGGGCCACGTCGCCGGACCTCGCAGCCTGCAAGTCCGCGCTCGACGAAGTCTTCGCCACGATAAATCGCCTTGCCGGCAAGTGATAAGCCGAAGGCCCGCCAAGAACAAATGTGCCTCGATCGAAAGAAAATTTTCATGAATGACCAACTTCGCGAAAGTCTGAGCAAGGTGCCCGCAGTCACGCTCGGGTTCTGGATCATTAAGATCGCTGCGACCACGCTCGGAGAAACCGGCGGCGACGCAGTGACGATGTCGATGCATCTGGGTTATCTCATCGGCACGGCGATCTTTGCGGCCCTCTTCGTCGCCGCCGTTGCGGCGCAAATAAGTGCCAGGAAATTTCATCCCTTTCTCTACTGGACGGTGATCGTGGCGACGACGACGGCCGGAACGACGCTTGCCGACTTCGTGGACCGGTCCCTCGGCATCGGATATCTCGGCGGCAGCTCGATTCTTCTCGCTCTCCTGCTGCTGTCGCTTGCGGTCTGGTATCATTCGCTTGGGACCGTATCGGTGGAAAGCGTCACCACGCCCAAGGCAGAAGTGTTTTACTGGGCGACCATCATGTTCTCCCAGACCCTCGGCACCGCGCTCGGGGACTGGATGGCGGACTCCACGGGACTCGGCTACAGTGGTGGCGCCGTTGTGTTCGGAGCCGCGCTGGCGATCGTCGCCGCGGCGTACTTTTGGACAAACATGTCGCGCACGTTTTTGTTCTGGGCCGCCTTCATCCTCACTCGCCCGCTCGGTGCAACAGTCGGCGACTTCCTGGACAAGCCGCTTTCCAACGGCGGGTTGGCACTAAGTCGATACGCGGCGTCGGCCGTGCTCGCGTTGTTCATTGTTGGATGCATCGCGTTGCTGCCTCAGCGGCCAGGAAGGCACCCGGCTTGAACCGCCGGAAGCGGGCAGCGAAAAAACATTATCTTCGAGACTCGACATACCAACAGAATATGGCAACTGAACAGGACCATGAATCTGCCTGCGGTCCAATGCCTTCCTCAGGGAAACTTGGTATCCCACTATGACAAAACAGCCTGTTTACGGAAATGCGGCGAAGGTCTTTCATTGGATGATCGTGGTGCTGCTCGCAGTACAGTTCCCGATCGGCTGGCTAATGCCCGACATTCAATCGGGCTTGCCTCCCGGAAGCTTGATGACATTGCATATCACCATCGGGCTTATCATCCTGACATTGATTATCGTGCGCTTTACTTGGCGGCTCTTCCACCCCGTCGCGCCTGCAAATACGCTGCCTCTTTGGCAGCGGGTGATGTCAGAAAGCGTTCATTGGCTTCTCTATGGACTGGTCTTTGCAACCGCCATGACCGGCTGGTTCTTTGTATCGTTTCGTGGCTGGAGGGTATCGCTCTTTTTCGAATCGCTGCTGCCGATGCTGACCGCTCCCGAATCCGCCGCCGGTCGCCTGGTCGGCGGCTGGCATCAGGCAGCCGGTTTCGGACTGCTCGCCGCCATCGGCGTCCACGTTGCTGCGGCCTTCATACATGCATTTGTCTTCCGCGACCGGATCATGGAGCGCATGCTCCCCCGATCATGAGCACGGATCTGCGCTTTGCATTCGGTCCGATGACGAATAGATGGCAGGCCGCATGCGGACGCTGCTTCTGAGGTTAGATATCCATCGCCAGAAGCCTCAGTGCGTTGACGATGACGCTTACGGACGATGCCGCCAAGGTCGCCTTGCAGCAGCGGGCGGGCCGATGAGCGCAAGTTCCTCCTTGGCGGATCGAGGCTTCATCGCTATGATCCCAAGTCTTAGTACGAAAAGGTATTGATGCCTGCATGCTCGTCCGGTTGACCAGAGCTAAGCGATTGAGGGCAGGGTGGCTGATAGCCTTTGCCTATCTGCTTTGCGTATTGGCGCCGACGATCTCCTACGCGCTGCCCGGTGTCCACGCCCCGGCCCTGTGCCTGACGGATCAGAACTACGTTCCCGGAATGGTTCATGTTCATTCCGAGCCGCAGCACGTGCATTCAGACGGTCATGCCCATGATCACGCCGCGATGCAGGGCAATTCAACGGGGCATGACCATTCGATGTCCGTGGAATCGGATTCGAAGTCGGCTCCCGGGGAAGCCTCGCATACATCCAGCGGGCAGTGCTGCGGGCTGATGTGCGTTACCGCTATCCCGGCGAAGGTCGCCGACATCGTCAAGCCATCCGCTCCGACGGCGCTTTGCGAAGTCGAAGGCTATCGGAACGTCGCCGACAACGCTCCCCCTCGGCTGTATCGTCCCCCCATTACCTGACCTGATCGAAGCTACGCGGCGCCGTGCCCGTCGAGGGCTCGCGCGCCTGTGGTCCATCGTCAGTTCAGGAAAACAAAATGCTTGCGCAGCTTGGGGCGATTCTCGCCGCCGTTCAGTCGGTGGTGCAGAAGTTATTCGGCAATAGATTTCGAACGATAGCGGGGGCGGCCGCGACGGCATTGACGTTGGGTGGTTGCATGCAGACCGCGCCGCCGCTGGCCGGTCCCGATCCTGCGAATCCGAACGTGCGCGTTGCCGGCGTGAGCTACCGGTCCGGTATCGCGCCCTACACCAGGATGCGGCCCACGGCCCCCTCGGGCTGGAGAGAGCAGAACCAGCGCGTAACTCCGTCGCCGAAATCCGGGCAGTAGGAGAGCGCCATGACAGAAAACTTTCCGATCCAAGAGCGACGCAGGTCGGCCGCTCGCGGCGGCAGAACGGCGCTGCTTGCGCTGTCCGCCGCTCTGCTGCTGTCGGGCTGCGCGACATTCTCTCCGGACGGCGGCATGACCGCCGTCGCCGACATCGCCGACGGTACCATCGAGAAGGACGTGATCTCGATCCGTACCGCGGACGACGCTCTGGCCGCCAACGATGCCGCGAAGCGGCTCTTGCGTCGCACGCTCAACGTCGAGACCGCGGTGCAGATTGCGCTCCTTAGCAACCGCGGACTTCAGGCGTCGTACAATGAACTTGCTCTCGCGGAGGCGGACTTCGTTCAGGAAAGCCTGCCTGCCAATCCAACCTTCTCGATTTCACGGATAGCCGGCAACGGAGCCGTCGAGATCGAGCGACAGGTCGTCGGCGATATTCTGGCGCTTGCCACCTTGCCGTTCCGCTCGGAAATCGCACGCCAGCGTTTCCGGCAGGCGCAGTTGCGGGCCGCGCTCGAGACGCTGCGGCTGGCTGCGGAGGTCAGGCGGTCCTACTATCGCGCGGTCGCTGCCAACGAACTCGTCTCACTTCTGGCGGACGCCAAGTCGACAGCAGAATCGACCGCTCAACTCGCGCTGAAGCTCGGTCAGACTGGAGCGCTCAACAAGCTCGACCAGGCACGTGAACAGGTCTTCTATGCGGAGACCACAGCCGAACTCGGATCGATACGCCAAGAGGCCGCTAGTTCGCGCGAACGTCTCGCCCGCCTGATGGGGCTTTGGGGAAGCGACCTGGCCTTCCGGATTCCGGGCGCGTTGCCGGCGCTTCCACGGAATCCGGCAGCGCTGCCGTTCATCGAGGTGGACGCGGTCAGCCATCGCATCGATCTGCAGATCGCGCGGATCGAACTCGACGCTCTCGCAAAATCGCTCAATCTGACGGAAGCGAGTCGATTTGTGACCCTGCTCGACGTGGCGGGGATCAATCGCAAGACGCGCGATCCGGAGAGTGCCCCCTTCCGTGAGCGCGGCTTCGACGTCCAGTTCCAGATTCCGATCTTCGACGGCGGTGAAGTGCGGGTCCGCCAGGCCACCGAGATCTACAATCAGTCGTTCAACCGCCTGACTGAAAAGGCGATCAACGTGCGCTCGGAGGCGAGAGACGCTTACCGCGTCTACAGATCGACCTACGAAATCGCCGGCCAGTACCAGCGCGAAGTGCTGCCGCTGCGGAAGATCATCACCGAAGAGATGCAACTGCGTTTCTCGAGCATGCAGATTGACGTGTTCGCCCTGCTGACGGAAGCAAGGCAGCGCATCGCATCGCTGCGGGCAGGAATCGAGGCCAAGCGCGACTTCTGGTTCGCCCAGTCCGGTCTGCAAACGGCCGTCAACGGCGGCGGCTCGAGCGAATCCCAGAATCCATCCCGCCAGAACACCACGGCCCAGGCCGGCGGCGGTCATTGAAGGAGACGAGCATGCTATCGCGAAGAGGATTTATCGGAACCGCCGCGCTGATGAGCGCAAGCGCCGTGAGCGGCCGGGTGCAGGCTGCTAACATTCCGGAAGCGCCGATCATGGAAAAGGCGGTGATGCAGCCGCCGCTCCATCCCACGTCCGGTCCCGACTACCGGCCGGTGGTGACGCTCAACGGATGGTCGCTGCCGTGGCGGATGAACGGCGACTGGAAGGAATTCCATCTCGTCGCCGAACCTGTCGTGCGCGAATTCGCCGAAGGAATGAAAGCGCACCTCTGGGGATACAACGGACAGGCTCCGGGTCCGACCATCGAAGCGGTCGAAGGCGACAAGGTCCGCATCTTCGTCACCAACAAATTGCCCGAACACACCACGGTACACTGGCACGGCATGATCGTGCCGAACGGGATGGACGGAGTGGGCGGCCTCAATCAGCCGCACATCAAGCCGGGCAAGACCTTCGTCTACGAATTCCAGATTAAGACGAGCGGGACGTTCATGTACCACCCGCATTCAGACGAGATGGTGCAAATGGCGATGGGAATGATGGGCATGTTCATCGTGCACCCACGCGACCAGACGTTCCGGCCGGTCGATCGGGACTTTGTATTCATCATGAGTACTTACGACATTGATCCCGGCACTTACTTGCCCAAGGTCAACGAGATGACCAACTTCAACATGTGGACCTGGAACAGCCGCGTTTTTCCCGGAATCGACCCGCTGCCGGTGCGCCTCGGCGACAAGGTCCGTGTGCGCATCGGCAACCTGAGCATGACCAACCATCCTATCCATCTGCACGGGCACAGCTTCGCCGTAAGCTGCACCGACGGAGGGTGGGTGCCCGAGTCCGCGCAATATCCGGAGACGACGACCGACGTGCCGGTCGGGGCCGTTCGTGCATTCGACGTTCTCGCCGACAATCCCGGCGATTGGGCGTTCCACTGCCACAAGTCGCATCACACCATGAACGCGATGGGCCACGACATGCGAAACATGATCGGCGTATCGAGGAAAGACCTCGCCAGGGCGGTCGGCAAGCTCGCGCCTGACGCCATGGTCATGGGCTCGACGGGCATGGCGATGGGCGAGATGGAAATGCCGGCGCCCGACAACACACTGCCGATGATGACGGGTTCTGGGCAATTCGGTCCGATCGAAATGGGCGGCATGTTTACCGTGATGAAGATACGCGAGGGCCTGGCGCGCGACGACTACCGCGATCCCGGTCCGTACAAGAATCCCGCCGGTACGGTTGCCTACGAAATAGATGCGCCGACCGGCGAACCGCCTCGGCAGGACGAGGCATCGCCGCCCGCGAAAGCGAAGGACGCCAAACCGATGAACATGAAAGGCATGAAGAAAGGCATGAAGATGTAGCGATGAACAGGGTGCGCAACCAATCGCAATCAAAGGAGAAACCATGAAGAGCATAACGGCGATCGGCATCGCGCTCCTGGCACTGTCGGCCGCAGCAGTTCCGGCGACAAGCCACGAGCAGCACAGCCACGAAACCTACTCGGCCGGAGAACCCGGCGATCCGAAGAACCCTTCACGAACGATCGAGATCGAAATGAGCGAGATGAAATTCCGTCCGTTCCGCATTGATGTCAAACGCGGCGAACAGATACGGTTCATCGTCCGCAACGTCGGCACGGAAGATCATGAATTTCTTCTTGCCAGCACGGAGGACAATCTGAAGCACGCGGAGGCCATGAAGAAAAATCCCCATATGGAGCATGACGATCCGAACGGCGTTCGCCTCGCGCCGAAGAAATCGGCAGAGATACTCTGGAAATTCACCAAGGCCGGCACATTCGAATATGCGTGCCTGATCCCCAACCATCGGGACTACGGCATGACCGGACGTATCATCATCAAGTAATCCACCACCACCTGAACAAGGAAAACGCCATGAAGAAACTCGTAGCAGCCACGATACTCACCCTCGCGCTCACCGGTACGCCGGGCATTGCCCAGAACTCGACGGTCAGCGGCGAGGTCAGGAAGATCGACGAGAGCGCCGGCAAAATCACGCTGAAACACGGCCCGATCAAAAGTCTCGGGATGGACGAGGGCATGACGATGGTGTTCCGCGTCAAGGATCCCGCGATGCTTAAGCAGGTAAAGGTCGGCGACAAGGTCAATTTCGAGGCCGAGCGGGCGAGCGCCGGAATTACGGTTACAAAGATGCAGAAGGGGAAGTAAGCGCAATCACCGGTGTTGCCGCACTGCTGAGCAAAGCAGGCGGCGGCGCCGGTCGAAAGCGGACTTGCCGGAGGATCAAAGATCGCGGTGGATCAAGGATCAATGGATAAAGGCATCGTTGCGCCAGGCTGATGAGGCCTAGCCGAACGACCGCTCGGTTTGCGAAGCGGGAATTCCGCCGGCGCAATGGCTTCGGCTATAGCAAAGTCAGCCGATGGCCGAGCGACTTTCGAGAAAGCTCCTAGCAGGCGTGGCCGACCGGCTCGGCCATGCGAAATTCCTGAATTTCCTCCTTGTCGTCGGCCGACAAAATAAGCCTCGCGCGGAATTCATGCGGCTCGTCCGGCGCAGACTGGCTTTCGAGCGTCGAAAGGTCTCCTCGGGAAGGCGAAAGAACGAGGGTTTCGGGTCCTGCGGCGCGGTCGATTACCACGACCGCCTTCAACCCGTCGGTTCGCCGGCTCAGGGTCAGCCGCATCCGCTCCCCCGCCGGCGTGCCGGCAATCGAAAGCTCTCCATCCGCAAGTTCGCTGCGGACTTCGAATGGCCGCGGAGCGTGATGCTCCCACGATGTCTGTGCGTCGTCCGCTTCCGACGACACCCGCACGTTCGCAACGGAGAGCGCGGGTACATGCTCAAGTATCTCATGCCGGAGGTTTTCCGCCAAACGGTCGGCGTCGGCCACAGACATATCGGCGCGGACGCGGACACCGACGTCGGCGAGCAGGCGATGCCCCAGCCAACGCGCCTTGACGTCGAGGACTTCGCGCACGCCTTCGACATGCCCGGCAGCGTGCCTTATCTCGTCGGGAATCTCTGGGTCGATGCCGTCGAGCATCCGGACGAACACCGCCTTGGACGACTGCCAGACAATGCCGAAGATGGCGATGGTGATGAGAAGTCCGATGATCGGGTCCGCCAGCGGAAATCCCAGCCACACGCCGACCGCACCCAAGACGACAGCGAGACTCGTGAAACCATCGGTGCGCGCGTGATAACCATCGGCGATGAGCGCGGCACTGTTGATCTCGCGCCCGACCCGGATCCGAAAGACCGCCACGGCTTCATTCCCCAGAAACCCTATGACGCCGGCGGCCACCACCCACGGAATGAAATCGATACTCTGCGGATGGATCAGGCGGTCGACCGCTTCGTAGCCCGCGAAGACCGCGCTGAACAGAATGATGGCCACGATGGCCACGCCCGCCAGATCTTCGACCCGTCCGAGACCATACGTGAACGTCCTGCTCGGCTTGCGGCGCGCCAGCACGAACGCGATCCAGAGAGGAATCGCGGTTACCGCATCCCCGACGTTATGGATGGTATCGGCAAGGAGCGCGACGCTACTCGAGATCACGACGACCACAAGCTGCAAGGCGGACGTGATCGCCAGTACGATGAACGACCACTTGATCGCCCAGATACCCTTTGTCGTTGTGGCAATCGTAGGGTCTATCGATCCGTGAGTGTGACCATGACCTTTGCCGTCTTCCGGCCCATGGCCGAGCCCCAGCGATTGCCCTTCGGGTGACATCCCGAACCAGTCCTGAATTTGCTTCAACATGTCGTACCTTTGGTTTTATTCAGCGGCCTAGCTGGGGATGAATGCACTGTGGGGTTTCGTCCGTGCTTTGGCAGTTGCGAAGTAGGAGTAGAGCGCCGGCAGAACCAGCAGCGTCAGCAACGTCGCGCTTAACAGCCCCCCGATCACGACCGTCGCCAACGGCTTTTGCACTTCGGCTCCGGTGCCCGTCGCGATGGCCATGGGCACGAAACCCAGCGAGGCGACCAGCGCCGTCATGATGACCGGGCGAAAACGGGTGAGGGCGCCCTGGCTGATGGCCGATTGGGTGCCGACACCTTCAAGAATGAGCCTTCGTATTTGAGTGAGCATCACCAAGCCGTTGAGCACGGCGACACCGGACAGGGCGATGAATCCGACTGCCGCCGAGATAGAAAAGGGCATGCCACGCAGCCAAAGCGCAGCTATACCGCCGGTCAGCGCCAGCGGCACGGCGCTGAAGACGATGAGGGCGTCTCGCGGTGAGCCCAGCGCGCCAAAGAGCAGAAGATAGATCAGCAGGAAACAGCCTGGCACGACAATCATCAGGCGCTGACGCGCGACCGAAAAATTCTCAAACTGTCCGCCCCAGGTCAAAAAGCTTCCGGGCGCTAGTTTGACCTGCTCATCAACCTTGGTCTGCGCCTCTGCGACCATAGAGCCGATGTCGCGCCCACGCACTTCGGCGGTTGCCACCACCCTCCGCTTGCCGTTTTCGCGGCTGATCTGGTTGGCGCCCTCGGTCTGCTCGAACGTGGCCACCGTCCGCAGCGGGATGGAGGAAGAAGGGGCGTTCGGATTGGCGTTCGGAAGCGGGACCGGAATATCCTCAAGCGCCGGGATATCGTTGCGCAGCGCATCGTTAAGGCGCACCACGATCTGGAATCTGCGGTCGCCTTCGAAGACGAGACCGGCGACGCGCCCGCCTACGGCGGTCTCGATCAGGTCCTGGACCGACGCGAGGCTGAGACCGCGCCGGGCTATCTCGGATTTGTCGATCCTGATCTCGAGGAATGGCAAGCCCGCCGTTTCCTCGACCTTGACGCTCTCCGCTCCTTCGACCTTGCGCAGCACGTCCGCGATACGGGCTGCCGTGCGCTGCATCTCGGCGAAGTCGTCTCCGAAGACCTTGACGGCAAGGTCTTCGCGCACCCCGGCAATCAGTTCGTTGAACCGCATCTCGATCGGCTGCGAGAATCCGACCTTGTTGCCCGGCAGTTTGGTGGCCTCGGCCTCGATTCGCTTGATGAGATCGTCTTTAGTCAGGCTGGGATCCGGCCAGTCGTTTTGCGGCTTGACGATGATGTAGGTGTCGGATGCGTTGGGCGGCATTGGATCGGCGGCGAGATCGGGTGTGCCGGTGCGCGAAAAGACGAAAGCGACTTCGGGAAACTTGCTGACCTGCTTTTCGATCAGAAGTTGCATCGCCTGCGACTGCGCCAGCGCCGTGCTCGGTATCCGCTTGACCTCCATGACGATGTTCTTCTCGTCAAGCGTCGGTGTGAATTCCTGTCCGAGCCGGCCGAAGAGGACGAGGGCGCCGACAAACAGCAGCGCGGCAATCGCCATCACCGGCAGCGGTCGTGTGATCGCCCGGCGCAGCAATGGCGCGTAACTGGACTTGAGACGCCGGACTATCGCGTTTTCTTCCTCGCGCACGGGATTCGACAAAGCAATCGCGATCGTGGCCGGTACGAAGGTGAGCGAGATGACAAATGCTGTCGCGAGCGCGATCATCACGGTCAGCGCCATCGGTTCGAATGTCTTGCCTTCGACGCCCGTGAAGGCGAGCAGCGGCACGTAGACGAGAATGATGATGAGCTGTCCGTACACCGTCGGACGGATCATCTCCGAGGTCGATGCGGTGACCGTGGACAGCCGCTCTTCTAGCGACAGTGTCCGGCCGAGTTCGCGTTGCCGCTCGGCAAGATGGCGCAGGCTGTTCTCGGCGATGATGACGGCGCCATCGACGATCAGGCCAAAGTCCAGCGCGCCGAGGCTCATAAGATTGGCGCTGATCCTTCCGTGCAGCATGCCGGTGGCGGTGATCAGCATCGTCACCGGGATCACGCAACCGGTGATAATGGCAGCGCGCAGGTTGCCCAGCAGCAGAAACAGGACGGCAATGACGAGGAGAGCGCCTTCGGCGAGGTTGCTTGCGACGGTGTGGATGGTCGCGTCCACCAGTTGCGTCCGGTTCAGCACGGTGTGCGCGTAGATGCCGGGCGGCAGCGTGCGGCCGATCTCCTTGATCCGGGCGTCGGCGGCTGCAGCGACCGTGCGGCTGTTGCCGCCGATCAGCATCAGCGCGGTCCCGAGCACGACTTCGCGGCCATCGACACTGGCGCTGCCGGTGCGCAGTTCGCGCCCGATCACGACATCGGCGACATCCTTCACGCGCACGGGAACGCCGGCGCGCGTGGTGACAACAATGTTTGCGATGTCATCCATGTTCTCGACGCGCCCGGCAGCGCGCACGACATAGCCTTCGCCGTTCTGCTCGATGTAATTGGCGCCGCGGCTGACGTTGTTGGCTTCGATGGCGGCGATCACCTGGCCGAACGACAGGCCGTAACCGATCAGCTTCGCCGGATCTGGCTGCACCTGAAACTGTTTGACGAATCCACCGATCGCATCGGCCCCGGCAACGCCCGGCACCGTCTTCATCTGCGGACGGATAATCCAGTCCTGGACCGTGCGCAGGTACACGGTGCGCTGGAAATCATCGGTCAGACGTTCGCCTTCGGGAGTGAGATAGCTTCCGTCGGTCTGCCAACCGGGCCGGCCGTCGCGCACCGGCGCGGTCGTGCCGGGCTTTTCATATTCGACGGCCCACCAGTAGATCTCGCCGAGGCCAGTCGAGACCGGCCCCATTTTCACTTCGACGCCGGGTGGAAGGTTGGACTTCGCGTCATTGATCCGTTCCGACACCAGTTGCCGGGCAAAATAGATGTTGGTGCGGTCGGCGAACACTGCCGTGATTTGCGCGAAGCCGTTTCGGGAAAACGACCGGGTGGACTCCAGTCCGGGTATTCCTGCAAGCGCGGTCTCCAGCGTTACGGTGACCTGCTTCTCGATTTCAAGCGGCGTAAGCGCCGGCGCAGTCGCATTCACTTGCACCTGGACGTTGGTTACATCCGGAACAGCGTCGATTGGCAGTCTTGTCAGCGACCAGAACCCGGATGCAGCGACGACGAGCGTAACGAACAGGATGAGCCACCTGCGCCGCACCGAGAAATCGACGATTCGCTCGATCATCGTTCAGTCCTCGTCGCTTAGCTTGGAATGCTCCGCCTTCAGCGAGAACGTGTTCGACACCGCAATCGTCTCGCCGGCCACGAGGCCTGAAACGACTTCAACCGATTGTCCGTCGCGCTGGCCGAGGACGACATCGCGCTTTTCAAAACCCTCTTTGGTGCGGACGAAAACGGCTTTCTGGCCCCCGACAGTCTGAATGGCGCTGAATGGCGCGACGACGGGCGCTGTGTGCTGATCGATGGTGATGCCGGCGGTGACGAACGATCCCGGCCGCCAGCCGCCGTCGGCGTTATCGATGGCCGCAACGACGCGCGCGGTCCGCGTATCCTTGTCGAGTAGCGGACCGACGAAGACGATCTTTGCGGTTCCGGTTTCAGGTTGCCCGCGCGTCGCGATGTTGACCGCTTGCCCTTCCTTCACCATCGGAAGATCGGCGGATGAAACCGACAGGTCGATCCAGACGCGGCCGAGATCGACGATGACGAAGAGTTCTGTCTCAAGGCTGTCGCGCCCGACAGCGGTCCCGATCTCGACTTTGCGCTCGGCTATCCGTCCAGAGATCGGGGCACGGACGTTCTGGCTGCGCAGAGAGGCTTCCGGAGCCTGTGGTAGTGCGGCGATTTCTTCGTCCTGCACGCCCAGCGCAAGCAGCTTCTGACGGGCGATGTTCAAGCGCATCGCGGTCTGCGCCGCAGCATTGCGCGAACGGATGTACTGTTGTTCCGGAGCGGCGCGCCCCTCCCAGATGGTTTTGTCGCGAGCGGTCAGATCCTGCTGCAGTTCATTCGAGAGGCGGGCCGTCAGAAACTCGCTCTTCGCGTCAGCCACCTCGCGGCTCTCAAGGACAGCCAAAAGTTCGTCCTTGACCACGTCGTCGCCGATGTTCCTGTACAGCTCGGCGACCGTGCCCGACAGCTTCACGGATACATGGGCCACGCGGCTGGCATCTGGGACGATGGTGCCGGGCACGCCGAGGCGTCTGGCGATTGTCGCCGGCCCAACGCGCTGTTCCTCGATCTGCGCAAGCTTAATCCGCTCGTCGTCCATCGGTACGACCGCGAACTTGTTCGCGGATCCCGCCCGTTTGGCGTCAGGCTGCACGATGGCCGCCGGCATTTCACCCCCGACCTTTCGCTGGAGTAGCGAAGCGCCAAGAGCGACGGCGGCACCCATGGCGAACGCTACGACGACGGTGATCGGACGAATGAGCATGGAATATTTATAGTTTCTGGTGCGAGAACGGCTGCATCACCGTCACAGATATCGAGAGATCGCCTTGAACTCGGCGAGCACGTTTTCATTCGATTTGGCCCGCCCGCCGTTGGCGGCGGTGTCGAGGCAATGATCGACGTGATCGTGAATCAGTGTCTTCTTCGCCTCGCTGATCGCCTTCTCGACGGCGTGCAGTTGCTGCGCCAGATCGAGACAGGAGCGACCGTCGGCAAACATCGTGATCACCTTGTGAAGGTGACCTTCGGCGCGCTTTAAACGCTTAACGATTCCAGAATGAGTTACGTGAACGTGATCGTGTGCCATCCGAAGGATGTATCCCCCTAGGGGGGATATGGCAAGATGCCAATTGTATAGAATAGGCGGGTAGGCTATATTGTCGCAATGAGTCACACAATACGGGAACAAAAAAAGCTCCTTGCCCGAGTACGTCGGATCAAAGGGCAGGTCGAGGCGATCGAGCGTGCGTTGGCAGAGGAAGCGGAGTGCGAACGGATCATGCACATGATCGCTAGCATACGGGGCTCCGTCGCCGGCTTAATGGCAGAGGTGGTCGAGGACCACATTCGGACCCATCTGGTCGATCCAAAGAAGAATCCGGGCGCGCTCAATGCGGATGCGGCGGATGAACTGATCGAAGTCGTTCATGCGTACTTGAAATAGCGGTGCCGACCCCGCACAAGATCTGTCGTGCCTTTCCCGCTACTACGTTTTCCTGGTCAGGCTAGATCGGGCGTCGGACCTCGGCTGTCACTACTCCAAGGCGTCCACGGGCCAATCAAATGCGCGCTAGTCTTAGGAGGCATCCGTGGATCAGGTGCGGGGATCGCTCAAAACGTCCTTTCAGCTTCAAAGGGTCGTCCGGCGCGCAGCCCGCGTGAATCGGATCCGGCGAATAGGTGGTTTTTGCGTCCAAGTGTGATGGCGGATGGCGCGTTCCACGTTGTTGCTGACATCAATAAAAATCGCTGTTCCTGCTCCAGAATTCCCTGATCGTTCTAAATTAATTCCCTGTTAGTGTGCGTAGGGAATTCGCGAAAAGTCTCTGCAGGACAGCCACTTTTCGCCCGTGGATCTTCATTTGCGGCTCAAAATTCGCGAATTTCCCTGTAAAATTCCCTGTTAGTAGGGAATTCAAGGGGAGACCGGTTCGATCACCACTACGTCGCCAGCCAGCCAGTGCGTGATTAGGAGAATTTCTCCGTTGGTTGCGAAAAAGGGCCGCCAATGGCGGGCTTTTCGCGCGGGCGTATTCTCCACAGGGACCGTTTTCCCGCCAACCCGACTAAAATTGGCAGCTATTCTCTGGCCCTCGCAGAAAATATTCCAGTTTTCAGAGGAGTTGAGCCAGAGATCGGTTCGATCGCACTGGGTGCAGGCCAGATAGGCGAGAAATTTCCATCTCAACTGCGCTTGTCTGTGCGCCGAGAAGTCTGCTTTTGACCCAAAGCGGACGTTCAGTGACGTCGGGTCTTGTGCAAAGCGAAAATTCGGTTAGCCAGCGAAGCTGGCTGATAATTGAAGGATGAAATCCATCGAGACGTTCACTGATAAGGAAACGACGAAATGATTATCAGTTGATCGCCGTTGAGCGTGTGGCCTCCACCATCTGATGGTTCGAATCCTTCGCCCCAGTCACCCAGTCCTGCGGTTTGCGACAGTTTACGGCCTGCGCCTCCCAGTCCGGAAAATCCGGCTTTCGCGCGTTCGACTTCGTCCGCAAGCTCCTGCTCGTCCAATCTCGCGGAAAAAATAGCGGAAAGTCTCTGGCCCATTGTCGGAAAACTCCTATTTTGCGGAGGTTATCGGCGGAAACTGGTCGATCACGACTGCCGTCAGCTTTTTTGAGGCTCTTATCGGAAGCGCATCTCGAACTGGTTGACGGATTTAGACGTGCCGCCGAAACCTTTCTGTCGAAGGGAGAATCATATGATTCCCTAATGAAATCCAGATTAGTAGAACGCTCGTGAGCCAGCACGTATCTTCAGAATACTCATCTAGGGAGGTCAAACTCGTCTACGGTGTCGATGTAAACGGCGGAATTCGACACGTCTCGGAGGTTGAACGCGGGTCTGCGTGCGGCTGCACTTGCCCAGCATGCGGTACCCCGCTCATTGCGAGAAAAGGGGACTATTTAACCCATCATTTTGGACATCAGGCTTCTTATGCATGCGCGAATGCGCCGGAATCGGCATTGCACAAGCTTGCGAAGGAGATCGTTGCGACGAAGTGTCGCCTCAACCTTCCTGAGGTCAGAGCCGAATTCAATGGTGAGGTTGTAGTTTTACACAAGGCGGGACTTGTTCGCTTCGACAGCGCAGTCGTAGAAGCGCAGCATCTTAAAACCATAGTGCCGGACCTTTATGCCCAACGCGCCGGACACCGCTTGCTTGTTGAAATCTACGTGACACATGCATGCGACGAGTTGAAGCGAATCGAACTTAAGAACCAGGGAATTGCTGCGATCGAGATCGATCTGTCGCGTCTTCTTAGGAATTCATCGCGGTCCGATGTTGAAGAAGCTGTACTAGAGAAAGCCGGACGACATTGGCTCTTTCATCCAAAGATAGATGCCGAAGTCGAGGCTATGCGCACGAGGCATCAAGCCAAACTCGATGTGCAACGTCTCAGATTCGAGAAGGAAGTGACGGATTGTCTGCAGCGATACGAATTGGGCTGGGTGCTCATATCGGATGCCCAGTAGGTGGGGCGGGCGGATTTCGCGTAACCGAACGGGAATGGCAATTTGCGCTTCTTCGTACCTTTTTGCCCAAAGACGCAGAGCGTTCCTCCTATCGGCACAAGGCGCTTTTCGACTGGCTGAAGAAGCAAAAGTTTACCAGAGCCGATTTTGACTACATTCGGCCTGAACTCGAAGATGCTGCGCGAGGGCGGAATGACCAATTCCGCAGTCCTTATCGAGCGGTCGAAGCGTACCTTGATAAGCTTGTTGAGAGAGGGATACTCCAAAAGCACCGGTCGTATTGGCTGTCCAAAAGCGTGTTCGACGGACTCCTTGATCTACGCGCTAGCGATCAACGCAAGGCATCCCGCAGAACAAATCTTACGGGACGCATTGAAAGGATACTGGCATCTTTACCGGATCAAGAGAGCGGTGATCTCACCGCCGACGAGTGGCTGAAGTTGCCACAGGATGGAGGACTATCGTTTGATGCCGCGATAGAAGCCGATGATGGCACATTCGACGAGATGGTCGCCCCCTTGCACAAGATCGAGGCGATGATGTTCCGGAATGGGATGTCAGTACTTCAGGCGCTCCGCTTACCGATAGAGCGTGAGCAGGAGCGCCAGGTAAACGCACGGAAACTGGAAGCGGAGGCCAAGGGATTGGCAAAGGCCGAATCGCTGCGTCTGGCTATGGATGGGCGCCGGCAAAGGATTCAATCGACGGCATCCGCGCATGGAGGCGAGTGGACATTGTGGATCCAAACAGCGCATCTGTTTCTTAATGGAAAGACGCCGTTAGAGGCTGCCATCGAAGGGGAGGATGGCATGAACCATGCGCTAGCCCTTTTGCGTGATGCGGTCGATAAACGTGCTCGTGAGCGATCAAAGGCCGAAGAAATACATCGGTGGCGAATAACCTTGGAGCGAGAGGTTTTCACGATATTGGGCAGTGCGGCGCAACCTTTTCTGAATTCGCCTTATTCCTTGGGGCCGAATGGTAGGAAGTTCAGGCCTCGAGACCATTGTGTATCGGAAGCAACTTTCAGGGAGTGCGTCGATCTTGCCAAGGAGGTACTGAAGAAGCGACGATAATCCCAAGCAGCGGCAAATTTCGAGCACGGCTACTCTATCTAATCGTGCGAGCAGTCGAAGCATGTTACAAAGAATGGCGGCAAGGGGTTAATTGCCTCTGCGCGTCACGCCAACCGGAAGAGAATATGGCAACTGCCTTGAACATTAAGAAGCCTTCCGTTTCAAAGCTCGAAAAGCGGGAAGATAAGTATCTGGTAACGCAGCGTGGTTACGACGAAGAGAGTGGCGGAAAGCTTGAGCTGACCGTAACGTTGCTGGAGAGATCGCCTGTTCGAATCGAATATCTAGACAACATGGCGCAGCAAGCCACGAAGGTGCTTCGTCGCCGGACAGGCACTCGAAAGGGGATCGCGTGACCCCTCAGACGATCGCTCGGCTTCTGGCTTCAATGAACGCAGGCCGCCTCCTCGTGGTCTGCGGCGCGGGGTTGTCGATGGCGCCGCCCAGCTGCCTGCCGTCCGCACGGATGGTCGCTGAGCGCTGCTTCGACAGATACCGTCTCGAATCTGACCCGAACTGCGACCTCGGCCTTCGGGACAATCTGGAGGCACTCGCCGAGCACTTTGCAGGCCTCAACACCCTACAATCGGTCTTCATCGAACACCTCGTGCCTTGGCCCGCTTTTGTGCGGCCTTCGAATGCAGGGCATGCAGCAATCGCAGATTTTCTCATTACCCGCGCCGCCGTTGCGGGCATATCGAGCAACTACGACACGCTGATCGAGCGACGCGCTTGGGACTACGGCGCGGACTTCCGCGGCTCGCTCGACGGAGACGAAGCCACCGCCGATTCCATCCGTCAGGCACCCTTGTTGAAATTCCATGGCTGCTCCCACCGTGATCGGCAAGCCACGGTCTGGGCGCCTTCACAGCTCGACGATCCAACCATTTCGGGGCGCATTGCGCGAAGCAAAGTTTGGATGGCTGCCAACCTTCGGCAGAAGGACCTGCTCGTCGTCGGCTTCTGGTCTGACTGGCAATACCTCAACGCCGTTATCGGCGAAGCGCTGATCGACGTGCAGCCGTTGTCCGTGACTGTCATCGACCTCTCGCCGACAAACGCGCTCGAGCAGAAGGCCCCACAACTCTGGGAGATCGCGCACGCACAAAACGTGACGTTCGAACATGTTCAAGAGTCAGGGGCTGCGGCGCTCGACGAGCTGCGTCGAGCTTTCTCATCGAACTACCTGCGTCAGGTCCTGGACGCCGGACGAGCCGCCTTCGAGCAAGCTACCGGAGCTCAGTGTAACCCGGCTTGGCTAGACGTCGGAAATTTCGACAGCGAGGCCCTTTATGGTCTGAGGCGGGATGCCGAAGGCGTCTCGGCGGCAGAGCCGGCCAAGCTCCTGCGTCCAGCAAATCCAGAAGCCCTCGGCTTTTTCCACTTGCTGCTCCGTCAGGCTGGCGCCGTTCAACGCGCCGATGGTTATCATCTGAACGGCCGGAGCATCCGAGTCCTCAACGGGGCGCAATCCATTATCGGGACGCTACGTGGGAAGTTCCTCGAGCCGCCTGCCGCGATGCAGTCCGACATTGTCGTCGCGGTAGGCGCGACCGACTTGGGCGTGCCGGACAATGTCGTGCGCAGCGGACGCACCGGTGACGTCATTCGTCCAGACCCGGCAGGTGAATGGTACGACCTACCTGGGGCAAGAGCTGCGTTGGGCATCTGATGGACATCTTCACCCAAACCGAAATCCTCCTTCGCGACGCACAGTATGAAACCTGGACGTGGACCGGCTCGGCCGGCCCGGTGACCTGTTTCGAAAACGCGGCGCTGATGGGATTCGTCCACGTCTTCGACAGTGCAGACGCTCTCCTCGGCGCCTGGAAGGAGAACCAGAAAATCGCGCTCGCTCGGCATGCCACTTCGTTGCGCGGCGCCGGAGTAAAGGCGTGGAACGTGTATTCGGTCTTCCTGACCCCGGATCAGGATGCGCGCCGAGGGCGCGAGATCGAGCGCATCGAAGAGGATTTCTCTTTGACCCGAAAGATCGCGAGGGCCTCCATCACCACACCTGATGACGTTGAGAAGGCGCTGCTACCGCTACTGTCGATACGCTCCAAGCCGTTGCTCGGCGCGTCCAACTTCGAAACAAGACTGCGGACCAGGCTGAAGGACATCCCTCCGGATGCCGTTACCGCGTTTCTCAGCGAAACCACGCCGGCAGAGATCGCTCGCATCTTAGGGGCGACGTCATGAGGCTTGATTTCATCGAAGTATGCGGCTTTCGTGGCTTCAGGGATCTCGTCCGGATCAATTTCGGACGGGGCTTCACCGTCATCACCGGTCGCAACGGCGTGGGCAAGAGCACGCTGTGTGATGCGGTCGAGTTCGCGATCACAGGCTCGATCGACAAGTACGCCGTCGAAAAGGCCGCGAAGGAGAGCCTCAGCGACTACCTTTGGTGGCGCGGCGAAGGTGTTCCCAAAGCCCACTACGTGACAGCCTCTTTCATCGACGACAGCGGGAACCCATTCACCATCACGCGGACGCGGGAACGTGGCTCCGATCGCTCAGCGGAGGATATCCACGCCGCGCTTTGCCGTGGACCTGCACCAGACGACGCACTTCGGCAGCTCACCCGGACGTCGATCATCCGCGACGAATGGATCGCCGCGCTCAGCCTGGATCTCACTGAAACGGAGCGATTTGATCTCGTGCGCTCGGCGCTCGGTGCATTGGAAGGATCGGAAGCCGGTAGCAGAGCCAAGGAAATCGTGACTGCCGCCGAAGCCGCGCACACTAAAGACGAGGCCGCCTATGAGGCTGCCCGCTCGCGACTGGCCGACAGACTGACGCAGCAGTCCGAGACACAAGCCGCGTTCAGCCGATCAGGTGATGCGTCCGGCGCGCTTCAGGTGATCGCCGCCGCGGCGCCGGATGCGCCCACCGAGCTGACGGCACGTCTGGCTGCAGGTCGAAGCGCGCTCGCAAACGGACGAGCCAGATTGGGTCGGATGGGCGAAGCGCTTCAACTCGGTCGAGAGGTCGCGGCGGCGCAGGCGCTCTACAACGCTCCCGAGGCTGTGGCGAACCGCGAGGCCGCATCGGCAGCGCACGAAGCAGCGCAGCGCGAGCATGAGGCCGCACAGAAAGCCGTCTCGGAAGCCGAACTACGTCTCTCGCGGGAAGAAGAGATGGACGCGATGGCGACGTCGCTGAGTCTCCTCGTTGAACATGGCGAGCGCCTCGGGTTACACGACGATCATTGCCCGCTATGCGCAGCCCATCGAACATCGGACGAATTCGCTGCCGGTCTGGCCGCCGCGCGTCAACGGATTACAAAATTGGCGTCGGGCGTTCAGGCCGCCCGTGATGCTCTCGCCACCGCGAAACTGAACGCGCGACAACCCAGCCTCACGTTGCAGACAGCCACCGCCGTGATCCAAGCTCATGCGGACGAGCTGCGGCGTCTGCGCGACCAGGAAGCGGCGCACGTGGATTTCTACGATCAGTGGGGGCTCGATCACCGCTTCATCCCGGATCCTGACAGGCTGGAGCAGGCCATTTCTCCAGAACGCGACCGGTTGATCGACCTCGAGCGCGCGCTACTCGTGCTGGAGGCCTCGCAAGCGGTCTCGCGAATGTCGTCGATCGAAAGCAACATCTCGGCGCTGCGCGCTGAAATCGAAAAGCTGGCGCAGTCGGTCAGCCAGTCCCAAAATGCCGTCACAGCGGCCCGCGAAATCGAACGCTCTGTCCGACGTGTCAGCGCGGAAATCATCGACGAGCGCCTCGCTCAGATCAGTCCTCTGCTCAATGAGCTCTATCAACGCCTGCGACCGCACGCCGACTGGCGGACAATCGACTACAGCATCCGCGGTGACGTCCGACGTTTCCTGAGCCTCAAGGTCGGCGACGGGTTGAACCCGCAATTCGTCTTTAGCAGCGGCCAGCGTCGCGCCGCCGGTCTCGCCTTCCTTCTTTCGGTCCATCTTGCGCGGGCGTGGACACCGCTTAGGTCCCTTCTACTCGACGATCCCGTTCAGCACATCGACGATTTCAGAGCCCTTCACCTGGTCGAAGTGCTCGCCGCTCTGCGCTTGGACGGGCGCCAGATAATCTGCGCCGTCGAAGACCCCGCGCTGGCCGATCTGCTGTGCCGGCGCTTGGTGAGCACCTCGACGGAGGGAGGCCGGCGTCTCGACATCGACCTTGGTCCGCTCGGCGCCACAAGCGTGGTCATCGACCAGGAAATCAATCCGATGCCGGTCGGTGTTTTACGTGGTGTAGCCACTGCATGACGACTGAGAGCGCGCAGATCGAGCTTCCAGCGCCACGCGAACGCCGTGCGCACGGACCCTGGAGCGATCTGGCGCTCCACACCATCGGCTGGCGCGCGTTTCAGGATCTTTGTTCGCAGGTATGCGAGGTCGTGCTCGGCCGACCCGTAGAGATCTTCCGTGAAGCACAGGACGGCGGCCAGGACGCGGTCTTCCTCATCCCCTCGGGAACGGCCGCAACGCCCATCGGCACCGTCCAGTGCAAGCATACGTCCGATGCCATGAAGGCCTTGAAGCTCAGCGATCTCACCGCCGAGCTTGAGAATGTCGACGAACTGGTCAAAGCCGGTCAGGCGGACACCTACGCCTTTATGACGAACATGAGCGTAGATGCGCCTGTCGCGGCGGCGATGCGCGCCAGGCTTCGGGTGCTCGGCGTGCGCAGGCCGCACATTCTTGGTCGCCAGTATATTGTCCGGGTCATCAGAACCAGCGCCCGCCTGCGGGCCCTCGTCCCACAGGTCTACGGCCTGGGAGACCTCACGTCGATCGTTGATGAGCGTCTGAGCGAGCAGAGCCGGGCGCTCCTTGACAGTTGGATTCCAAAGCTCCGCACTTATGTGCCCACAAAAGCGCATCGCGACGCCGTCAACGCCATTTCCAACCACGGCGTGGTGCTGCTGTTGGGCAATCCATCAAGCGGCAAATCAGCGATCGGCGCGATCGTCTCGACGATCGCTTCGGAAAACCCGGACAACACCGTTCTAGCTTTGACCAGTCCGCGCGATTTCGAGGCCGGCTGGAATCCGAACGATCCGGGCCGCTTCTTCTGGATTGATGACGCCTTCGGCTCGAATGTGCTACGCGACGACTATGTGCAGGACTGGGCGTCGGCTTTCTCGAAGCTGCGGGCCGCGATCAAGCACGGCAACCGATTCCTCCTCACCTCCCGCAAGCATATCTATGAAGCGGCGCGGCGTCGGCTCGGACAACGCAACCTTGCCCAATTTGTCGATGGCAGCGCCGTCGTCGATGTCGGCGAGCTGACCTTCGAAGAGAAGGCGCAGATCCTCTATAACCATGTGAATTTCGGCGAGCAGAGCCAGAGCTGGCGATCAAGCGTCAAGCCACACCTGGCCGCAGTCGCCGCCGTACACGACTTTCTTCCTGGGATTGCGGAACGTCTTGGCGATCCGAACTTCACCAAGGGGCTCGCGCCTCGCGAAAGCTCCCTCGTTCGCTTCATGGAAGAACCGACAGAGCATTTGATCGATACGGTCAATGCCCTGGATGATCAGCTTCAAGCCGCGCTCATCTTGGTTTACGTCCATCAAGCCGGCTTCGATCCCAGCGACCACGATGTGTTGGCCGCGCAGGCGGTCGCGGAGCTGACGGGGTACAGCCTCGCTAAGGTCCAGGATTGTTTCGCCGAGCTGAAGGGCTCGTTCCTGAAACTTTCCGGATCAAAATGGACCTTCGCCCATCCGACGATATCCGACGCGCTGACGGAGATCCTGCGTCAGAAGCCGCATATGATGGCGGCGCTCATACGGGGCGCGACGATCGACACCATTCTCAACAGTTTCACGTGCGAGGGCTCGCCTCTGATTCGAGACGCACTTGTCATTCCGGCGACGCTCGACGATGCTCTGGTCGGTCGGCTCGGCCACACCCCCGATGAATGGCACCGCAATTGGATGCTGTTCCAGTTTTTGTCTTATCGCGCTAGCGATGAAGTATTAGCGAAGGCAATCGAGCAGTTTTCGGGTCTACTTCAGCGCTCATGCTGGCAAACTGAACTCGCCGGCAGCGATCCCCGATTGGCTACCCACGCCCGCGCCCATCGTATGGGTGTTCTGCCCGATGACCTTCGCATGGAGGCGGCCGATAGTCTCGAGTCCTCTGCGCTTGTGGATCTCGATGCTTCCTTCTTTGAGGAAGAGGAAATGCTCGCTCTCATTCCGCCGCTCCGTCTTGTCGGCTTAGGAATCTCGCTGCGGGCGAAGATTTTACCATCGCTTGAAGAGCGTATCGACGAAATTGCCACGGATGCTGACCTGGACGAAGAACCTGAGAGCCACTTCAAGAAGCTTCTTGGTGTACTTGATTGCCTGGAGGCGATTGGCATCGATGCGGACGCTGCGGCCTTAGTCAACGACGCGCGCAGTCAGGTGAAGCAATCTATCGAAGCTCTTGAAGAGCGCAAGCGTGAGCGGGATGAAGACACCGAAGACGAAACTGATTGGACGCACATCGTGACGCAGAGGAAAGAGGAGATTTTACCCTCTTCTACGGTTATGACGAAGCGTTCGGTGTTCGACGATGTTGACAAATAGCTAAGACTTGCACCGATCAAGAGGCCCGATTGAGGTCTTTTCTGAAAGGACAGGTCCCATAGGAAAGAAACTTGTGCTCGAATTTTGCAAATAAATTATAGAGGTCGTCAATCGAAGTGATGCGTTTATGAGCGACAATGAGATGTTAAAGAGAATTTCAACCTGGACGCCGCTTGTTTCGGGTGTCGCGTTGGCGACGCTTACTGTGTTCAATGTTGGGTACTTCTCAAAGATTGGAATTCATTTTCTCGGAGTCGTCGATTTTAGCAATGTTGTGTATTCGTTCGGTCTTGCTTTTGGTGTAGTGGGGATGCTTTTTCTTTTGATCGGATTCGATACGTTTGACTACGTACGCAAACCAATTGATTTCGAGAAGGCGTTTCCCTTTACGTTGGCGCTTAAAGTAATTGCAGCGATTGTCTTTCTTTCATTCTTGCTCGGGCTGGTCTTCGATTGGCAATATCTGAGAACTGACATTTATGGAGCGATAGCTTCATTCTTCACAGCTTTTTGTATTGGGCTTCATGGGTATGTTCGTTTAAGAGCGTCAGGAAATTTATTGCCAAGCGACTACATCCTGGCTTTTGCTACAGCCCTTATTGCTCTTCTATTTTCTGGTCGTGCTGTCGCTGAAGGCCAAATTGTGTATCGGTTGACGTACAACGTCACGACAACAGACAGGTCTTTAAATGACGTTCGGCTCGTAAGATCTTCTTCAATGGGCTTTATTATTGCTGAAGGAAGAAAAATACTTTTCATTCCAGCGTCACAAGTTAAGCAAATAGAGTCCAGAACGCCGGCCAATTGAAAAAGGGCATTGCGGTAGAGCTTCGGACAGAACGTCGCGATGTCCTTTTGAGAATGGATGAGGGCCGTGCGGATACTCAGGAATCTCAATGTCCAACGTCGGGAGGTCAGTTAACGACGGAGGCGTCATCGATATCGCCTGAGATTATGACTATGTGGGAGATACGATAGACATCAATCAATTTAAAAGTGTCAGGCTGCTGACAAGGAAAGTCGCCAATGGCGTCAGGCCCGGCTAGGGAAATGGAAGGACGCCCAATCCGTCTGGAAGTTCTCAAAGCGAGATAGTTGGCGGTCTATCCAATATATTCCTCTTCTGCGCGTGCGGGCGGCAAAGCCGGTCAGTTACTATGCCAAGGCCGACGTGATGCGAACAATTGGTCGACTGGAGTTGAGAAGGAACCGCCGGGGCGGTTGGCGGGTTGCTGATGCCGGGTCAGGCCAGGTCATCAGCCGTGATATGGAATTTAAGTAGGCGGCGAGCATTGAGAGGGCTTTCTTTGCCGATCAGGATGAGCGCTGCCTTGGCATTGTCGGCAATCGTTCCGTACGCGGGATCTTGCTGTCGAATTCCGTGAAAGCCCAATGCCGCGCCAATGACACGGCGAAGTCGCAACCCTTCTAGATTTTTGAACATGTTGTAATAGTCATCGACCGACAGGGTTGCGAGCAGCTTGGTGTCCGTCTGGCTCCAGCCGTGATTGAAGCCGATGCTGTGGAGGATTTCCTCCGGCGAGCGCTCCTCGCGAAACGTTTTCAGCTTCTCTGCAAACGCATGAAGTACGTCCGGGTCTTGGATGTTCTCGGTAAACGGATGCGACGCGAGGTCGTAAAAGTTATAATCCTCGTCCTGCCTTCGCTTGATAAAATGCGCCAGCACATATTTGGCGGCCCGTTCCCGTCCGAGGGTCTTCAGCAGACTCACGGCGCCGTTCAACTCAGACGGGGTCACGAATTTCGCGTGAAACTGCATCGCGCTGACCAGGGCGCGGACGATATCGCGGGTGTTGTCTTTGAATGACTCGTGGAAAAGCGCCCATGCGTCAGCGAAGGACTTTGTCGAGTCCATCTGCTTCAGTCGCTCATTCATTTCCTCGGCATTGCGCTTGATAAGGTCTTCGTCGAAAAAGCCACATTTGACACCGTCGAACAAAGCCAAATCGAAAGCGTCAGTTGAGGAATAACCGTAGTTATCGAGAAGCGTATCCCACTTGTGCTGTTCCGGCTGCTCGTCTGCATCATCAAACACACCGGCCATTTGGTCATCGCGGCGGGCCAAGATGAAGTCGATGAGGGCGTTGTCATCCGCCGCAGTCCTGGAGAAGTAGGCCCAGCCCAACAGTGTGAGGGTGGAGGCTGCCTGTTCGGCGACCTTTTCGTGATAGCCGTTCAGTACCGGCAGCACATCGGCGAACAATCGCTCAATCTTTTTGATGACGCGGATATTGGACACGCCTAGGGAAATGCACCGTTGAGAGAGCAGATGCGTCGTGGGTGCATCCTTGTCCAGCGCAATTCTGACGCTCTCCTCTTCGGTCGGAGCAAAGAGGAGCGACAGGTCGATGACCTTCTCCTGGTAGCGGGCAAGGTCTTTGGCGTCTGTGTCGGTTAATGCCTCATCGTTGAGGATCATAACGACCTTACATCCGCGGCGTTCGGTCAGGTATGACACAAGGCCAAGGACGTCGATGATCCGCAGATTGCTACCGCGGCGTTCCAGATCATCAATGCACACGATACGGTCGCGCACGGCGAGGAACGAAATCGCCTCCAGCGTGGCGGAAGCTCCTTTAAATCGCGAGATGACCGATATGAGCTGCGTGCCAAACGACTTCACGACGAAATCGGTGTTGGTCTGCAGCGTCTTCAACGAAGGCTCGATGCCAACATCCTTCGTGTCGATAGTGTTCTCGTAGATGGAATATTTTAGCTCGTTGAGATTCTGCAGGCCGAAGAGTGAGACATAGGCATACTTCTTGAGGCCGATGGTGGCCTTCGTCTGTTCAAGAAGCTTGTTCCAAAGATAGGTCTTGCCGACGCCCCATGCGCCCCTAAGAGCGAGCACCTCAGGCTTGGAAGATTCCAGGAAGCGGACAATCTCACGGGTTACCCGGTCGGTCGCCGTGCGTTCGATGTCGGTCAAGATTGGCCCCCGCTAGCCTTAAGCGGGCAAACACTAGCCGAACATGACCAAAACGGTATAGTGGAGCGTCCTGCCCAAGCGAGCACATCGCACAGGAAAGTCCGAAGTCGGAAAACGGTCACGGGGTTATCCGACATAGGCTATCCGGTCGGGGGCAAAACGACCGGGATGGGACGAGGCCACCGGTGTGCAACAACGGAGCCGATGAGGGGGCGCCAGGAGCAGCTTTGACCGTTTGTCCTTGCCGTCGCCCCCAAGTCGCCAAAACAAAAGGCCCCTTATCGGGGCCTTTGGAGTTTCAGCTTAATCGACGTAGCTGACGTGGGACTTGGTCTGCAGGAAGTTGTCCGCATCCGGGTTGGTCTTGGACTGGTGGAAGCCGGTAAACAGGCCCCCGGTGATGCGACTGCAAGGCTGAGTACAAAAGCTATGGTGGTTTCTTCTCGTTGATTTATATCCGCCTTAGGGCGTGATGGAATCATGACCCAAGCTTAGATTGCCGTCACTACGGCTTAAGCCACTGAAAACATGCGGATGACGTCCATGAAGCAGACGGACAGAGAGGGTGTGAACGCCGTTGAGGGCATTGTCCTTCGAGAATTGAAGTGGGTGTTTAGAGAGCAGCCGATTTCGGACTGGGGTATCGATGCCCATGTCGAGGTGACAAACCAGGACGAACCCATCGGCAGGCTGCTCGCCCTGCAGATCAAGAGCGGCAAGTCGTTCTTCCGGAAGCGCGGCAACAATTACGTATTCTACGGGGAGGGCCGCCACCTTCGCTATTGGCGCAACCATTCCCTTCCAGTGACCATAGTGCTGCATGACCCTGATACCGGTCTGACGCTTTGGCAGCGCGTCGAAGAGAGCCTGATCAAGTTTGGCAAAAACGACCGGTGGTCAATCGAGATACCGCCCGACCAAATCCTTAACGCCGACGCGAAAGAGGGCTTGGAGAAAGGCGTCTCGGACATCACCGCGCTTCGCAAGCTGAGGCTAACCTTCGATCTTCCGTTGATGAGGGAGTTCGCTTCGAAAGACGAGGTATATCTCGTTATTGATGAGTGGGTGAACAAGAGCCTCGGCTTTCGCGATGTAAGCGTCTTTTTCGACGCAGATAACATCGACGATGGCGAGCCCGACCATGTAATCGGCATGTGGTACCCGACCCATAGCATCGGCGAGTACATGGCCAACGTCTGGCCGTGGCTGTCATACGAGTACATCGACGAGGTGCCTGAATGCTCCGGGTACGAAGAGGTCGAAGCGCACAAAATCAATGTTGTGCTGAACGACATCGGCAAGGCTTTTCTGACGCTCGAAGATTATTATGCGAACGGTGCGGAGGTGATTGAACCCGAATATCCTGAGTCTGAGCTGGAATATGATGCGGACGCTGAAGAGTATTATGCCTGGATCGAGGAAGAGGAGCGGAAGGAAAAGGCTGGCGAGAAACCCCCGCTCGATCCCAAGGACGCCCCGTTTTGACGTAGTGTGGTGGGAAGCCGCTGATTCGTTAGGGATACCGTGAGCGACGCGTCCGAACAATCGATCGAGGAATTGTTGGCCACGTCAACGGCGCCGGCCATCATCCCATTTGAGCTGAAAGGCTTCGCTGACGAGGAGACAGCGAGAGCATTAGCCAATCGCACGACAACCTTCATCAGATTCATCGGCACCCGGATGAATCTGGAGAATCTGGTCGGCGTTACTGTCGCATATGACTACGCCAAGGCCCTGACTGAGATCGACCGCGGGTATGAAACCCGGCATGTCCTCACGCCTTCAACCGAGATCGCGCATGGGGTCGCGATGGCGCCCGGCGTATTCCGTGATGGCGTGCTCAAGACCTACCTGGCCTTCAACGCGAATGTCCTGATGCATCTGATGGAGGGGGAGGGCGAGAACTTCTCCCAGGTCTATTACCAACTCGCACACGAGTGCGGTCACGTCCACGACCGCACTGCATTCGATGTCGCGATACCGGGCCTTCTCCAGCGCCCTTATGACTTTGGGAATGAATTGGCCCGCATTAAGTTTAGTTTGGGCTGGGGAAGCTGGGGTGAGTACGCAGCGACCAGACTGAGCGCGTCGTTCTATCCTGAGCAGATCGTCCATTTCGAGGAGACATTCTTCGCCGCACTGGAAGGCCTCGATGAGCGCATTGATGCAGCGATGGATGCTTTCTGGTATGATGGCGATGGATGGAAATGCTTCAGGGCGGTCACTGGCGAGTACGACCGGTTTTTCACATTCACCTCTTATCTCATCGGACACATAAGTGGACTAGACGGTGAAGTTGACCGAGCGCCGAAGTTCAAAGAGTTCTTCCAGTCCGGCAACTGGCTCGCGCAATACCTCATTGAGTTGGACAAGGTGCTTGAGAGCATCTGGAGCAATTACGGGGATTGGAAGAGCTTCGAAGAGTTCAACGGGATAGGCGAGCTGATCGTGTTGATTGCAACTACGCACGGCGTTCACCTAACGGAAGATGGACTCGCCATCTACTGACCTGTTGCCAACATCAGCGGTGCTGTGCGCATAATCGGTTGTGCCTGCAAAAGCCGCCCGCAAGCCCGGACGTACGTTCGATTATCTCCCTGCATATTCTGACCAGGCCGCGAAGCTCTGCCGCCTTGGCGCCACGAATGCAGAAATTGGCGACTTCTTCGAGAAGGACGAGCGCACCATCAACAGATGGAAGACAGACCATCCCGAGTGTTGTCAGGCCCTAAAAGCAGGGAAGCGATTATTCTTCCAAAATGAGTGAAGGCCGCTGCACTGCCGCGCGGGTTCGCTTCCGAAATAAGCTCACGAATGAAATTCCATAACATCGGATGTGCGATCATGACCGGCTAATCCGCATTTCATGACATTCGATGGGCGAATCCTAATTCGGTTCAATGCTCTGCATCTTTGCTAAGAGGATGTCATTGTAAGCAGGTCCGTCTTTGCCTGCGTGGACTCTTCGATGGCAATTTGGGCATAGAGAAATAACAAATGCAGGATCGTCGGGCCCGCCGTCACTAACGCGCCGAATATGATGGGGCTCAAGATAGGGGCTACCGTTCTTCCGGATAAATGGCGCTGGAGAGTTGCATCCCTCACAGTTTGCGCCGGCGCGCATAAGCACGTAGTTTCGAACATCTCGGCTTCGTTGGTAAACATTTCGAGTGCCGGCAACTTGAGTTGGCGGAAAGATGCCGGCAGAAGCTTTCGCCAGGGCGCGAAGCTGCTCTAGGTCATTTTTGTCATCCAGAGGTGCATCCTCCGTGGCTTCGAATATCGCACCAAGTGGTCGAAGTTCAAAAACGATTGCATCACGTTCATTGTTCTCGCGATCGGGTGCTCGCTCAATGTGGTGTTTTTCGTAGACCATCTCGCTTACGAATCGGAGGCCTTCAGTGGTTTTGCGAAAAAGCAGCAGACCCTTTCCTTCGGCCGCATGTGTAGCAATCGCTAAATTTCCGCGCTGCAGCGCCATATCGCCGACTTGTCCTTCGCCGAAATACTCAAATGCGCCGTCAGCCCGCATGCGATCGGCATAGCCGTGTTCTAAACCTTCTTCGCCGGTAATGATGAACACGACTGGGTGCTGTGACGGTGTGATGATTCCCCCTTGCTGCTGACCACCAAATTTCGCATGGATATCGGCGCGCCGATTGTACACCTTATCTTCTTCGAAACCCCAGCTCATGAACCCGCCCCCCTACCATTCACCAGTAGAATGTTACTCAAGCAGCAGAGGTGAGCAATGGCCGAGAGGAACATTCCATAGGATCGGATCATATCCGCTTAGAAAATCGCTGTGCGGCGGTGATCCGATTGGAGAACAGATCAATGTTACGCTGGTAGATCTCGTCGCGTAAGAACTTGAGCTCATCAGCTTGGCTTGCTTCCGGAACATCGACATACCAAGCTTTGGGGCGGCCGTTGGACCCATCATTCCAGCGATACTTTCGCTTTTTCAGTATCTCACGGAGATCGAAAGGAGATTGCTCAGCCCATATACGTACCGTAGGCTTGCGAGCGGATTCGAGTAGCAGCGCAAGTGCCGTACTCTCACTCCCATTTGGCTTCATCGACATAATTTCTAGCAGTGCTTTGCAATCGTCGGCTGCTCGATGTGAATGATGAAAGTAACCGCATCCTGCCAAGAGATAGGCTAGCCGGGATCCTTCAAAACCCAGCTTGCGCCATTCGACCTGGGTTGCCGAGCAGGCCCAGTTCTTGTGCTCAAAGGTCGACCAATAGCGTTCGCTAAATTGGCGATCGAAGGCTGCATTGTGAGCGATGATGATCGCTGCGTCTGCGACGAAGCTGTTGACGTCATCGGCTGAAATTCTATGGCCGGCGACGAGTTCGTCAGTAATCCCTGTTAGCTCTACAATTTCGGATGGTATCGGCGTAGACGGCTCATTAAACGCCTCGAAAACATCGGTGATATGGGTGATTTCACCGGAGGGGAGATAGGCGAATTTCACCATCCCCAATTCAATAATCTCGTCCTTACTCGTGTCGAGACCGGTCGTCTCAACGTCGAGCGCCACGCCAACCCTAGTGTTTTCACTTTTATCGGGGACGCTCATCTCGCGTGGTTTTAGCCGGCGAAGGACGCGATAGTCCGGGCAGAGCGAGAGCTTTTCCGCCATGGCGTCGAGTTCGGAGTTTGATACAGTCATGGTTGTAGCGGTCCGGAATAAAGCACGTCGACTATGCGGGATGCCCATCATATTGAACTGGACGACGGATTTTTCCAAGGTTTGCCGGAATATTTTCGGGTAGGTTGGCTGGCAAGCACACTACGGGTCCGTTGATGCTGCCTTCTTCAATAGAGTGGAAGCGAATTCGCACGCAGGTTATTCAGCGGGATAACTTCAAATGCGTGGAGTGCGGGACTGTCGCGAAAAGCGCAGATATCGATGTGCATCATCTGCTGCCGAGGTCCGCAGGTGGTACTGACGATCCATCAAACTTGGTCACCCTCTGCGATGGTTGCCATGCGGCTCATCATCCAAAACTCGCAGGCGGGCTTGCTCGGCGCGCAATCGAGCGCTGGGCTGTTCGGTTGGCGCGTTGGCTGGACCGTGACGGAGAGGTGGTCGCAGAGAGTCAGGCCTTTGGTGCTGGGCTTCGCTTGTTCGGCCTCGATCGGTTCAAAGAAGGCCAGCTACCGATCATCCAGGCGGCTTTAGCCCGACAATCGTTGTTGGTTGTAAGTCCCACGGGCTTCGGCAAGACCTTATGTTTTCAGCTGCCTGCTGTTTTGCGGCAGAGCATTAGTGTTGTCGTCTCGCCGCTAAAGGTCTTGATGGGAGAGCAGGTTTCCTCGCTTCTTCGACGTAAGATTCCGGCAAGCTTCATCAATAGTGATCTCGATTCGGGCGAGAAGCGCCTGCGGTATCAACTTCTCTCACAAGGCAGCTTTAAGCTTCTTTATGCCGCGCCGGAGCGCTTCTTTGTACGAAGTGGAGCCGAGCAACAGGTGCTGCGCGCGATGCGCCCAAGTTTCTTGGTGATTGATGAGGCCCATTGTGTCGATCAATGGGGGCGAGATTTTCGGCCCGAATACGGGCGACTTAAGGAAGTGAGAGAGGCGCTGGGATCTCCTCCGATCCTGGCATTCACCGCAACCGCCGGAACAGAGATGCAGCAGCGCATTCTGCATTCTCTCGGAATTCCTGATGCGCGGGTGTTTGTCCGCGGCGTCGATCGGCCCAATATTGCGCTGCTGCGCTGGCAGGCGCCTGCCAAAGAAAGATCGGCGATCATCGCAGCTCTTTGCCGGCTTGCTCTTCCCGGGAGCGGCAAGTTGATGATTTTCGTGCCAACTCGCAAGATTGGTGAAGCTCTGCAGGCCCATCTCGCTCGTGAAGGGCTTGAGACGCCGTTCTATCATTCGCAGCTCGGTAATAGCTGGGAGCGAGAGCAATTGCTTAAGCGTTTTGTCGGCGACAGCAGACCTGTCGTTGACCGTATTATTTGCACGAGTGCTTTCGGAATGGGTCTCGACGTACCGAATGTGCGTATGGTTGTTCATTGGCAGCACCCCGGTTCGATCGAGGATTATCTCCAGGAGTTTGGCCGTGCTGGTCGCGATGGAGCGCCGTCTGTCGCCGTCCTGCTACAGGGAGGGGAGGTAAAAGAAGATATCGGCCTGTTGCGTTACATGGCCCAACGAGCAATCAACGGATCCAAGTTGAGCGATGAAGCGGCCATCGTGGCACTGCGGCACAAGCATGAGCAGATCGCCGTCATGGCCAGTATGGCGCGTAAGAGTGCCTGCTTCCGCAAAGCGTTGGTTGGCTATTTCGAGGGACCCGAGAAGGTGACGCGAAGGAGCATATCAACGCGCATTATGGAATGGGTCTTTGCCGACGCTAGGCGTAATCAGAGCCGAGTGGCTTGCTGTGATGGCTGCCATCAGGTCGAGATCGTCAAGAAAGGGAGATTGAACTTCATTCGCAAAGTGCTGGCTTCATAGCGGGGATAGAGAACTCGCGGCACCTTCCATTTTCTAGGTCGACGAAGCCCGCGTCCGGCGCGCGGGGGAGTTTTTTGTTCCATAACATCGGATGGGCGGCTCCGATCAAAACCCCAAGGTGCGGCATTGCCCAGACCAGGCCAAAGGCAGTGTCTTTGGAATCCGGGCCAGCGTGATGGTTGGCGGTTGATCACCCGTCAGAATGGCCTCGGTAATGGAAGGCGCCAGAAACGCATAGCGCAGCTCCTGCCGAACGACTTTCGGATGGAGTTTGACCGACGTGGCTATCGCCTCGACGCTGTCGAATTTGCCCAACTTTAGATCCCGCAGCCAGGCATGCGCACGAACAATTGCCTGCAAAAGCTTTGGATCTGGCTGATCGGCATAGTTCGAGGATGGCGCCAGTGCGGGACCGTTCTTCACTGAGGCTTGCCACGGAATCTCGATGGTTTGTGCATTGTCTGATTGCAGGCGGATCATGATCTTCTTGGGATGCACGACGACGTCAGCAACGGAATCCACGACAAGATGTCTGAGCTGATCATCGGGAGTCTGCACGTCCAGTGCGAGGTGCTCCCGGATCGCCGTGATGACCAGGTTCTCGATGGCCTGTGCTGGAATCCGGGCAACGGAGCCGGCTTGAGTTTTTCTGCCGCGCATAAGAGCGCGTGAAATATAGAACCGATAACGAATGCCGTTCTTGACCGTAAAGCTCGGGCTCATTCGGTTGCCACGATCATCGAGAATCTTGCCGGTGAGAAGCGCCCCGCTGGTTGATCGACGGGTTTGTGTGGTGACGCGGTTTTCGGCGAGCAGTGTCTGCACCTGATCGAAGCTCTTTTGATCGAGAATTGACTTGTGCTCAGCCGGATACCATTTGCCATCATGATGGACCTCGCCGAGGTAGACGCGGTTCTTCAGAAGATGGGCGAGGGGACCATAGGTGAAGGGGATGCCGCCACGAAATTTCGGGACCTTGGTGTCGCGCCGTTTGGTGACGATGCCGCGCTGGTCGAGATTCTGGACTAGGCGGCTGAAGGATTTCAGAGCGATATATTGCCTGAAGATGGTGCGGACGGTTTCGGCTTCCTTCAGATTTATAACGAGTTTCTTTTCTTTGGCCTCGTAGCCGAGGGGAACAGTCCCGCCGGTCCATTTGCCTTTGCGGCGGGAAGCGGCGACTTTGTCCCGGACGCGCTCGGACGCCAGTTCTCGCTCGAACTGGGCAAAGGACAGCAGCACATTCAATGTCAGCCGTCCCATAGACGAGGTGGTGTTGAACTGTTGGGTCACAGCGACGAATGAGATTGACTTCCGATCGAAGGTCTCGACCAGCTTGGCGAAGTCAGCGAGAGATCGGGTCAGGCGGTCAATCTTGTAGACGACAATGACGTCGATCAGACCGGCCTCGATGTCTGCCAGAAGCTGCTTCAGGGCAGGGCGATCGAGATTGCCGCCGGAGAACGCCGGATCATCATAAGGCTGAGGTAGAACACGCCATCCCTGTGAGGCCTGACTCTTGATATAGGCCTCACATGCTTCCCGTTGAGCATCGAGCGAATTGAACTCAAGTTCAAGACCGTGCTCAGTGGATTTACGGGTGTAGATGGCGCAGCGAACCGGTTTCATATTACTTGCGGCCACGGCAGGCTCCCTTTCTAACCCTTTTTGCCTGGACCGTCTTGCTTGCTTCTTTGCTTGCCGTCCGCAGCCCAAAGAACTTCGGGCCATTCCACCGCGTGCCGGTGATCCGATTGGCGATCTCCGAGAGGCTGGTGAAGACCTCCCCTTGGTAGGCGAAACCCTTGGCCAACACTGTGACCCTATGCGTTTGTTCGTTCCAAACCCGCACCAGTTCCGAACCGGGTTTAATCCGCTGCGGCATCTCAAGAGGGCCAGTCTTTCCGGAAGCTACCGATCGTACCAGTTGGCCGAGTAGCTTCTTCGCCTCCCCAGAAAAGCCGCCATAGGCTTTGTCCTGTACGCGCTGGGCAATACTCCGCCGCAGCAGGTCTGGCCCAAATGCCCGGGGAGGTTCGGACCGGATTAGCTCCCGATATCTGATCCGCAAGTTGGCAATAGACATGGAGCCGATCTGTTTTAGCTCGGCTTCCACCCTGGGATCGATTGGTCGCCCATTCGATGGGGAACGGGTGTGCATCACCTCGAGCCTGCAGGCTTGCCAATCCGGTAGCGGCGCTCGCCACCAACCTTGTCAGAGATCAGATTGAGCTTCAGTTTCTTGCGGACGACTCCCGCAAAGAATCCTCGCACTGAATGTTGCTGCCACTCGGTGGCTTTCATGATAGTGGCGATGGTGGTGCCGGACGGCGCGCGGAGCATGTCGAGGACCCTGTCCTGTTTGGACACGGCCGCATCTGGCGTCTTCAGAGTTACCGGCTTCTTCGGCGCGACAGGCGGCGGAGCCTTCAAAGCTGGTTTGGTCGATCGCTTTGGTGCCGGTCGGGATTTACGCGCCGTCTTGCGAGGTGGCTTACGATTGCTGGTGGGCATTCTGGTTCTCCTGCATGCATGACAGCATCCTGTGCCGCCACTGCTGCAAGCCCGTCGGTTGCCGACGGGCGGAGAATCCATGGATTCGAAGGGATCGATCTTATTTGAGCGACAACCGGTTGAGCAGTGAAGCCGCATCCTGCAAACGGCCGGTCTCATAGACGATCTGTTCGAGATCCATCGAGACTCTCACGCCTTCACTAATGCTTCCAGCGAGCGCGCAGGCTTCAGCAGCTTTGGCGATCCGAGTGGCCTCGCCGAGGCGAATGCCGATCTCGGTGAGGATCAGTCCAATTGCCTGTTCTGTGATTTTGCGGTCCATCATCTGCCTCCATTTACGGTGACAGTGACGCTCCACGTGTGAGGGAAGTCGAGCGGAAACGCAGCAATCTAGTGGCTCATATCAGCCGATCCGGATCATAAAATGATCAGGAAAACCCCTAAGCTGCGCGGCTTGGGACGCCACGGCCGCCAAAGCAGTGTTTGAGCAACTTCACGGGATCGAGGTCACAGGACCAACGATGCCTTGCAAGAATTGCGACTATCTTGATCAGCATGCGTTGCACGCACCCAACCACCTGAACTTGATGAATTCGCATGAGCCATCTTAGATACGATCTAATTTATTGTATTTGCGACAGAATTGCCGCCACGCTAACTGTTCACCCATTGATTGGAAGCGCGCGATTGCGTCGCTACGGGCTTATCGATGAGTGTGCGTACATTAGACCTTGCCGCTCTATACTCTTCGGAACGTGGACGTCTGCACCGGCTGATTAAGCGCATCGTCGGCAACCGCACCATCGCCGAGGACTTGACGCAGGATACTTATATCAAGCTCCACGCCCACCCTGTTGGCGCAGCCGATCGCGGCCTGCTGTTTCGGACCGCTCAAAACCTAGCACTGGATCATCTTCGCGGGCAGCGCGTGCGAGATGGTTATGCCCGGGCGGCCCAGATCGAACAGGATGCCGTCGATGAACACGCTCCCGAGCATGTTCTTGCGATGCGGGAGGAGTTGGAGGCGCTTCTGGCGGCGCTTGCGACGCTGCCCAAACGCACGCAGCAGATATTCCTGCTGAGCAAACTGGACGGCATGAGCCATCCCCAGATCGCCAAAGCACTCGGCATCTCCGTCAGCACAGTTGAAAAAGATATGGTCCGTGCGATTTCCTTCTGCCGTACTTGGCAGAGAAATCGTGATACGGAATGAGGGATTCCGGCGTTAGAATCGTTCTCTTACTGTCGGGTCTATAACGACGGGACGAGCGCGGTTCTCAGATGAACTCCGATTCAGAGAAGATACCGGATACCGAGAAACGGGAGCGCGAAGCTACCGCATGGTTCGTGCGTCTGAATGAGCCCGATGTCGCTGACCAAGAGCGCCGCGAGTTCCGGCGCTGGCTCGCTGAAGACCCCGCTCACCATCAAGCGTTCAACGACGTCAAGAGCCTTTGGAATAACCTGGATGCGCCCGCGGCAATCCTGGGCGAAGGAGGCTGGCACCGGCAAGGGTTGAAAAAGCCGAGGCCACTGTCTGCCCGGGGCGGGGCTGTCGGATCAGCTTTGGCCGCCTGCCTTCTGGTTGCGATTGGAGGGCTGATCTGGCGCGATCCGGGGTTTTTCGATCGCCTCCGGGCGGATCATGCGACGAGGCCCGGCGAACGGCGCAACGTCAGTTTGGCCGACGGCTCGCAGGTTTATCTCGATGGCGATACAGCCGTTACCGTCAAGTTTACGGCAGACGGAAGGTCAATCGAATTGCTGCGCGGGCGTGCGTGGTTCGATGTCGTCCACAATCCCAAGTCACCCTTCTCCGTGCACTCAGGTGTGGTTGAAACGCGTGTTCTCGGCACCGCTTTCTCCGTCGATCAAGAGCAGGGAGAAGTCGGCGTCACGGTCGAGCGCGGGCTGGTGGCCGTGTCGCGTTCGGGTGCCGACCGCGTTCAGGTTCCTGCCGGTAAGCATCTGTCCGTCGGAGGGGGGCGCATCGGACCGGTGGTTGAAGCCGACCCGGAGACTGCGCTTGCGTGGCGCAGGGGGCTGATCATCCTCGATCAGGCGCCGCTCGGCAGAGTGATCGACGAACTCGCGCGCATGCAGCCCGGCCGCGTGATGATGACTGACAACTCCCTGCGGCAGTTGAAGCTGACTGGCGTTTTCAAGGCGGATGATCCCGACGCTATCGTCGAGGCGTTGCGTTCTGCGCTTGGATTGCGAACCGTCACGGTTCCCGGTCTTGCTACGCTGGTTTTCCGCTGACATGGCCTGAGATTTTTTTTACGGGGTTCGCTCGTCTGAATCGTTGTCTGCATGTGGCCGTTAAGCATTTCGGCCGCTGAGTGGACTGAGGTTCGATGACGACGATCAAAAAGAGAGCGGATATCGCTCGGAGAAGCATCCCGGTTACGGTGCTGTTGATGGCATTCGCAGCAGTGCCGCAAGCGGTTGCGCAAACCGGTACTCAGCTGCGCGGAGCGCAGGCGGATCGCAGCTTCGCCTTCAATATTCCCTCGAAATCTTTGCTTGCTGCGCTTGCCGATTTTACAGCCGCAACGAACATTCAGGTCATCCGGCCCAGTTCTGAGGCTGTCACCGGCAAGTCGTCACCAGTATCCGGCAATCTCAGTGCAAATGCTGCACTTGGCAGGATTCTGGCTGGCACCGGGCTGACCTATCGCTTCACCAACGCCCGGACGGTGACGATTCAGCGATCCCAGGGTGAGACGTCAAATTTTGCGGTGTCCGATGGTTCGGTCGTGCTTGATCCGGTTGACGTATCGAGCGTAGGCGCTACGGCCGCCGATGCGCCGTATCTGACGCCGGGATCGGTGTCGAACATTTCCCGCCAGGAGTTGGATCGCATACCTCCGATATCGACGAGCGATGTTTTCCGCACGACGCCTGGCGTCATTTCGGCGGGAGGCCGCTCGGGCGTGTCCATCAATCCGAACATCCGTGGATTGCAGGGAATGGGGCGCGTCAATACGACCGTGGATGGCGCGAGGCAAACATCGAGCTCATACCGCGGTTACAGCGGCACCCGCGACGAGGTGTTCGTCGACCCGGACATGATCGGCGGCGTTGATATTTCCAAAGGTCCGAGCGACGGCGTAGGCACCGGCACCATCGGCGGTGCAATCAATTTTCGCACGCTTGAGGCCAGGGACATCGTCAAGGAAGGCAACGACTCGGGCATTCGTCTCAAGGCCAGCACAGGTTCGAACACGGTGACGCCCCGCGCTCCGGTTCAGTCGCCTGCGTCGGTCATCAACATGGCCAGCGAGGCACGCCCGGGTTTTCTCAATGGCGATATGTTTTCGGGAAATGTTGCCGTTGCATCTATCAAGGAACACTACGAGTTCGTCGCAGCGTATTCGAAACGCCAGCAAGGCAACTATTTCGTGGGCACGAATGTTCCGCCCGGCATTGTTTTCAGAAGGGGCGACTTCACATGGGACAGCAATAACGCCAATGCCCGCGTCCCGGCCGGGGGCGAAGCATTCAACACCTCGGAAAACGCCGACTCGTTTCTGGCAAAGGGCAAGATCAAATGGGGCGATGGGCAATCGCTCGAACTGAGCTATCTTTATTTCGGATCGATCTACGGAGAAATCAGCGAGTTCAACATCGCGCCATCCGGATTGCTGGATAATTACGGTCAAGTTGCGCTTCTGCGAACCCGTGTCGATACTTACACGGCCAAATACCGGCATAATCCATCTGACAATCCCTACCTCAATTTTCGCGCGAACCTGTGGTTCACCGATCTGAAGACTGATTTCAACACTGCTTTGCGAGGTGTTCGCACCCTTGGCGGCGATATCGGCAATGCATCGACATTCGCCACCCCGCTGGGTGAATTGGTCTGGGACAACGGCACCGAGATCGTCCGTGAAAGTGCGTTCGCCGATCAATATCCCACAACGATCACGGGAGCTGGCGGATGGATGACACTCGGCCCGACAGGCGAGCGGCTGTTGAGCGGCACGTTCAGCAAGGCGGCTCTCAAGCCGGTCGATTGGCTGACTGTGTCGGCGGGGGGCCGCTTCGATTATTACGATTCAGAGGGCGGGGGGTATCTTGCGAAATATCCTGAACGGTCCGGAAGCCGCTTCAGCCCCAATGCGGGCATCGTGCTGAGTCCCCTGGAAGGGCTCCAATTCTATGGACAATACAAGGAGGGCTACCGCCCTCCCAGCTTGCGCGAAAGCCACTGGCACTACGAAGGCCTTTTGGTCAACAATCCCAATCTGCGCCCCGAGATATCCAAGAACAAGGAAGTCGGCGTCAACCTGCTGCGCAAGGACGTATTCACAACCGGCGACAAGCTGCGCGCTAAACTGTCTTTCTTCGATAATCATTATGACGACTACATTTTCCGCGGCCTTCGCTCGTCGAGGGGCGGCCAGAATGTCTATCACTGGATCAACATGGACAGCGCCAACTATCGCGGGTTCGAGGTTTCCGGCGGATACGATGCTGGCGTGGCCTTCGTAGAAGGCGCCTACACGAACTATGATCGTGTCGAATATTGTCCGACTCCGACCACGTGCTCGGGACCGTCTGGTCTTAGAACGAACATCGGAGCCCCCCTCCAGACGCCGCAGCAGGCCGATTACGCCACGAACTATATCCCGCCGACCACATCGGGCAGTGTCACCGCGGGCGTGCGTCTTTTCGATCAGAGCATGACCATCGGCGGCAGGATGCACTTTGCATCGACCCGCTTTGGAAGCGTCTGGAATGGAGGCAGGGGCCAGATCGGCTACACGATGTCGCCTCCCGGCTATACGGTCTACGATGCTTTCGCCAGCTATAAGTTTTCGGACGACAGTGTTTTCAATCTCAGCATCGAGAACATCACAGACGAATACTATTTTGGCGCGATGACCGCGCTAGGGATGCCGTCGCCCGGTCGAACCGCGCGGCTGTCGTATACAACCACGCTGGGCGGCGCGAGACTGGTGTTACCCGATGTGCATTTGGGGAATGCATCGCACGGTGCGCCCGGAAGCGACTGGACGGGTCTTTATGCCGGCGGTTATCTTGGATACGGGCTCGGCCATGTCAGCGGATTCACAACCGCTTTGAACGGTGCTGTCACCCCCGTCGCGGCGTCGGAGTCCGCGGATATCGACCTCAATAACGTCACCAAGGGTCTTCAGGTCGGATTCAACTATCAGTTCGCAAGCGGCCTTGTGATCGGCATGGAGGCCGAACATACCTGGCTGAAACATGGCGAAACGCAGAAATCTCTTGCGATCGAAGGTGGCGCGGCGCTCATGGCTGGCGGATGGATGCAGGCCAGCACGCAATACGGCATGGACTGGATGATGGCATTGCGCGGCCGGGCAGGATTTGCGTTCGACCGGCTACTTGTTTTTGGAACGGGTGGTGTCGCCTGGCTGAAGGAAACCCAGGAGCGAGCGCAGTTTCAATCCAATTTTTCCACTTTGGCCCAGCCCGGCGGAACGAGCACGAGCGGACCAGAATTCAGCGAACGGACTTCTGTCATGCGGCAGGGTTGGACCGCGGGCGGAGGCGTCGAATATGCGCTCCTCAACAACTGGTCGCTAAAGGGCGAGTACTCGTACTCAGATTTCGGCGAGGACAATTTTCTCTTTCCCAGAGCGCGAGCTGGCGTGACGCAGTCTTATCAATATCAGGAGATCGTCGATTACCGACCAAACCCTCGGGGCGGTCCGCCCATACCGGTTTACGGACCAATGATTACAGTTCCCGGGAGTTATAGCACGGTCAATGGCCGCAAGGCCTCCAACCGTCTGGATATGCACGCGTTCAAGATCGGACTGAATTATCGGTTTTGATGCAAATTTTATGAGGGTATCTGCGAGCTTGCACACGCCTAATTTGAATGAGCGATTGATTTGCCGAAAGGTGTTTTAGTTGGAGCGATGGTGACAATCGAGTTCATTGCTATTCTTCATTGCCGTAGAGGCGCGATGGCAGTCGAGCAGAAACGCAGCAATCTAGTGGCTCATATCAGTCGTTCCTGATCATAAAATGATCAGGAAACACACCGAACCTACCCGGTTTACCTGGCCGAACGCTTTGACGCGGCTTTGGGAGAGCCTTTACCGCCGACGTAATCCTTAAACAGCTTCACGGGATCGGCGCCGAGGGCGCGGGCGATGGCCGTGAACTCGATGATGTCAAGGCGGCGCTCGCCGTTCTCATATTTGGCGACAAAGGATTGCGGGCGGCCGAGCTTCTTGGCCAAGGCTAGCTGGCGGATGTCCGCCGCCTTCCGCGCTGCGACAAGCTGGTCGATTAGCCGGGCATATTCCGCAGATTTGAGGGTCTTTTGCATGCGCCGCCAGAGCCGTGAATCGGCGGCGCATAATTTGATCCCAGAAACGGATTATCCCAAAATAGGATTATATTAACGGAGACTCACCATAGTAGCGCCCGACAGTCGGAGGTGCCGTGGACTTCTGCGCGGCGGGAAGCGATGTGCTGAGCCACCCACGCCGAGCCATCCTAAAGCGGCGGAAGGGACGTCGAACGCAAACTTGGAGAAGGTCCCATGAATATCGCAATCAAGGCGGCCTTGGGCTGCGCGCTTGGATTCATTGTCGTCGGAGCTCTGGTTGGCGGTGGTCGAAGCGCGGCCCCGCCCGTGCCGAGCGTACCTCTGCCATCTGACCAGACACGGTTCATAATGGCGATTACCCAGGCGCGATCCAAATTCAACGCGGCTCCCAATGAACTGGCCGCGGGTGGGTTCCGCAATACAAGACAGCAGGCGATCTGCAGCGCATTGAACGGTCAGAGCGCATCAGGTTGGATCGGCAAAGTCGCTCATCTCTCCACCAATGGCGATGGCAAGGGCGTAATCACGCTTGAACTTGCGCCGGGTTTGCAAGTTTCAACATGGAACAACGCTATATCGGACTATTCTGATAAGACCCTGATTGATCCGGATACGCAGTTCTTTAAATCTCTCGCCGCCATGAAACGCGGTGACACGGTGCGGTTTTCAGGAGGGTTCTTTCCCTCGAACGTGGATTGCGTGGGCGAACAGAGCGTAACCTTGGCAGGCTCGATGAAGAGCCCCGTCTTTACGATGCGGTTCTCATCAATCCGGAAGCTTTGATTACGGCAGTGGCGCTATATCTTTGCGCGCGCTGCTAGCTAATAGCTGTTTCCTCGACTCTGGCTTGTTTGAAGCGGTCGCCGAAGATCCGAACGGTCGAAGCTTTGAAATCTGACACGCGGGACACAGAGCTGTTGACCATTTCGGCGCGAGTCACCCTACCCAAGATAAAGTCGTATCATAGCCACCCTTGTATGAGAGTGCTTGGCTGAGGCTATCGACCTGATCATCGTGTTTGCCTTGCGGAAAAGTGAGAAGCTCGGCTTCGAGCTGAGCAAGGAATGGCGCTATCCGGGGAAACAGCACCAGCCCTGCTTCGAACTTGGCTTGATGCACGAACAGACGGCCCTGCTTATCCCGCTCGATGGGTACAGGTCTCACGCTGTAGATATCGCTTTGTTTAAGTTCCTGAGCCAGAGCGATCCCGGTTGATGCATCCTCGACCAGTATTTTGTGCGGATCGTATCGCTGCGCGAGCGCAATCGCCGTGGCGCGCAATTGAGGATACTCGTATCGCCCTCGCGTCACGTCCAGCAGATAAAAGTGCTTATCAACCAAAAGCCACGTGGTGCAGACCGACCAGTCATTCTGGCTGCCGACTTTTGCTGCAGTATCCCAGCTTTGAATGACTTTGGTTCGATATGTGCGCTCCGGCGGTTGATCATAGTATCGGATCCATTCGCGGTGGATCATCGCGCCGCCGTCAGGGACGGGCGACTGCTGATACTGGGCACTAAAAATGGCAGAGCCCATTTCAGTGCGGAGTTTTTCCAGTGTGGCGAGGGTCTCGTAGCGCGGATGGAGCGCTTCGCCGACCCGGCGCTTATGAAACTTGTCATCGCCGATCGGAATCGTCTCATCGGCCTCGGCGATCGCGGGTAAGCTCAGTACGGTCCAGTCCTTGGAATTATCAACGAGGAACCCTGTCAGGTCATGAAGGTGAACTCGTTGCATCACCAGAATAATGATGCCGGTCGCCTTGTTGTCGAGTCGCGACAGCAGAGTGTTTGTGAACCATTGATTGAGGGAATTACGCAGTGTGTCTGATTGCGCGTCGACCGGCTTCTGCGGGTCGTCAAGAATGATCATGTCGCCGCCAAGACCCGTCAGTGTGGCCGAAACGGAAGTCGAGCGACGAAAACCCCGCTTCGTGGTGAAAACGTCAGAATCGGCGATCCGATCGACACGCATGCTCGGAAACGCTTTGCGGTACCAATCAGATTTTACGATTGCCCGAAAATCTGCCGCATGCTTGGCCGAAAGATCGTTGCTGTAGCTAACGCCAAAAATCTTCATCCGTGGATCATGTCCGAGCAGGAAAGCCGGGAGTATTACCGACACCGTGAGCGACTTTAAGTATCGCGGTGGCATGTTGATGATCAGACGATTGACCTTGCCGTCTCGAATAAGCTGGAGCTGGTGAGCAATCGCCTTGATGTGCCAGTTCGGGATGTACTGAGCACCCGGATTGAGCATCAGAAAGCAACGGTGGAGGAAGCTCTCAAAGTCGCTGCGCAGGATAGAACCTAGAAGGTCTTGATCATTCATCGCGCTTTCTCCTTTCCACCTAGCGAGGATTGGAAATTGCGTAGGTAGGCGTCGAGCACTGCCTTGTCGTCGCGACTTATCTCGGACTCGTTACCTCCGTCGGAAGTAATCGCGGCCAACTGATTTAACAGGAAGGTTGCGCTCTTGATATTGCCCTTTAAAGAGTCCTCCACCACCTTATGGAAGATGCCCTCCATGACTGTGATCTTGCGAGCCTTGCCATCCCGTCGCATTGTGATTTTGCTGTTGAGCAATTCGCGCAGGATAGTGTCACGGTTTTTGGCTCCCTTCGGGCGGCCTTTCGGATTGCCGCTTTGACCAGGCTTGAATCGACGGGAGCGAGGCGGTTTTCCGTAGCCGACGTCGTCATCGCTCGACTCCAGCCGCACACGTTTCCGGATGACCCGTTTGACTTTCGGTATCGATGCCATCATCAAATCCTTACGCGCTTGAGAGCAGGGGAGGCGGACCGCTCGGCGGCCACCTCGTCGAAGGTCTGGCCGGTGGCCAGCAGAATCGCGTCACGTTTGGTGAACTCCTGCCAGCGTCGGATGGCCACATCGACGTAGAGCGGGTCGATTTCAATGCCGTAGCCGCGCCGACCGACCTTTTCCGCGGCTAGAATGGTCGTGCCGGATCCCATGAAAGGATCGAGCACGATGTCGCCACGACGCGAACAGTCCCGCATTGCGTCGGCAACCAGGGCGACGGGCTTGACGGTCGGATGTACCGTCAATTCGGCAAGCCTGTCTTTGCGGAACGTATTGACGCCAGCGTACTCCCAGACGTTTGATCGGGAGCGGCCAAATTTGCCGAGTTCGATATTGTTCTGGTGGCGTCCGGTGCCGTTCTTGAATACAAGGATCAGCTCATGCTGGGAGCGGTAGAAACTGCCTTGCCCGGCATTGGTTTTGACCCAAGCGATGATATTCTTGAGCTCAGTGAAGGCATCTTCGCCGGCCGTAAGGCACTCACGAAGGTGCCGCCAATCCATGCAGCAGAAGACGATTGAACCGTCTTCTAAATAGCGAGCCGCTAAGCGCATCCAGCTGACAAGGAATTCCTTGAACTCGGCTCGGGACATCTCACCGGATGCGAAAGAAAACTCACGGTGCTTGATCTTGCCGCGCCCTTGAACCGAGCTAACTCGAACATTGTAAGGCGGATCGGAAAATACCATGAAGGCGCGGGCGGTGCCCATCAGCCTTTTGACATCCCCGGGTTCTCTCGAATCTCCACACAGCAGCCGATGTTTTGACAGCGTCCATAAGTCGCCAATTTGACTGACGGCCTTGGCTTCTACCTCTGGTACGACATCTGCAGGCTCACGTTCCGAATCGAGGTGATCGCTCATCAGGCTGTCGATCTCGGCAGCCTCAAAGCCGGATAGTTCGATATTGAGCTGACATTCGGGAAGCAGCACCGCGAGCTCGCCAAGCTCCGCCGCAAGAATTGGATAATCCCATCCCGCGTTCACCGAAATCTTGTTGTCCGCTATGGAGAGGAGGCGCTTCTTGGTGTCGCTTAGGCCCGACATGATTATTGTCGGTACTTCCTTCAGACCGAGCTCGAGCGCGGCGAGATAGCGGCCATAGCCGCAAATGATAACGCCGTCTTCGTCGATCAGGATCGGGTAGGTCCAACCGTAACAAAGGACTAGGTTTACGATCTGCCGAATTTGCTTCTTGGAGTGCGTTCTTGTCTTGCGTTTGGGCGCTCGCAATGAGCGTACAAGCGTCATGACGATGCGGTCGTGGGTCACAGTGAGCTCCATTCAAAACGAACGAAGCCACCAATATTCACATCATTTGCGCCGCGTCACTAAGCTCATCCAAGTTGAAATGTGGCTGAAAAGCGGTGTGCATTGAAGTCAAGATTTCGGTCTGCGTTTTGGCTTCCAAAATCCCGACAATGCTAGCGTGTCCGAAATCTTCTGTTCAGACGGAGATTTTTCATCCGGAAACAGCATCTCAAATTCTCCTTTGATATTCAGGAGTAAGAGGGGCTGTATCTCAATCTGAGCCAGTTTACCGAAGTCGATGAACTTTAATCCGCTCACGAACTTGCCGAATTCAACAGACTTGCCCCCAACATCAATAATCCGCTTGGCATCCTCCTCAGGCAATCCGTGACGGAAGGATCGATAGACGGCGCCTTCAATCTTGGCCACTGAAATGGCGGCATGGATGACTTTCTCATCTAAGGGGGTGAATTCATATGGAAGTCGAGCGGGTACAATCTCCACCGCGCGTAACGTGGTGCCATCTTGCAGCGTGACAACCGCATCATCTGACACCATACCTCCGTCTAACAAATCAGCAGCATACTCGCGGCGCTGGCCGGTCAAATTCTCAATTGCACGAAACATATTGCCTGATTGCAGGGGAATAAAAGCGCTCTCGTCGTGAAGCGACCTATATTCCAATACAACCAGATGAAAGTGCTTGCCGGTATTCAAATTCATTCGCCGAACATGCACCACGATTTGCGCACGCTCTGAAAGACCGTAGCTTTGCTCGACAATATAGATTGCCTCAGCGAGGGTTGTCGGTTTCCGTATCGGATCGTTTCTGGTCATGGAGGTGCTTCTAGTGAGCAATACAGACCGAAGGACAGGACTTCCTGTACTTTTAGCTGCCTTTTCATTTCTGCGCGAGCGAGATTCGCGGAATGAGCAGTTATGGAATCTTTATTCTTTATAGGCATGCGATGCATTGCAGCTGCCGCAACCGCCGCTCGCCGTCGTGGAAAACTCCTACGCGCTGTAGGTGAGCAGTAGAAGGGCAACGCTAACTTCTGGCCCATTACCGTCACGGATATGCCTACTTCGCTGACGCCTTGCAAGACATTGGAATGAAATCGCACTCTTCGAAGTTCTGCGTGTTGCGGCGCTGACTGATCTCATCATCGGCCGCCATCTATATGGTTGAAGGTCGTTCCGGGGCAGCCGCTGACGTGCAAGTTGTCGAAAGTCCTCAAAGTTCAAGCAATCATCCAAGCACATACATAATAAGGTGAAAAAATATCTGACCACGTTGCTGGGGGAGCAAAAGCTGTAAGAGTTTTGCTTGCGAGGTTATCCATATGGGAACATCTCAGAAAATCAATCAATCAACGCAGAGGATCGGTGCGCATTTACAATGCGCGCCTGCTGATCAGATTTCCTGAACATCAGAATCAGGCGATGTTGGTTTTCTACCATTTCTCTCTCTCATATTATTTGCAGGCAACCCGGAGCGAGTTGCTCCAAGGTTTCTGAGAGGGCGTCATATGCAGGAATTGCTTCTCGCGATGGTGCGGGATGAAACGATTGCTAAATCACCCTTAGAGCAGGCACATCGCATCGATGCGCCCACGTGGTGAGACGGATATAATGCGCGACGTATCGGTGGACATCAAAGGTCCGTCCAATTGTATCGAGGCTGTACCCGAAGAAGCCTGGAGGAATGTGAGCGGCTCACTTGCCGAGTCTTCGAAGAATTTGGCGAGATCCATAAAGGTTTGGAAAGTGCCGCCTCTTGTTTCTTCTGTCGGACCACGGCGTCGTCAGTACTATCGCCGGGATCGCGATCTGCGGTGGACGATTTATCTGCATAAGCGACTGAGGGGCATCGGCGTTCAGCCGAGAGCGCTTCGCTACGTATTTTAATTCGACGGTCCAAAATGGCGTTGATGCCGACCAAAATTACGATGACGCAGGGTAGACAACGAGCATGACAAATTCTGAACCGATTGTTCTTGATGCGCTGGTGCTGGGCGGCGGCTTTGGGGGCATACATATGCTCCATCAACTGCGCGAAATGGGATTGACGGTAGTTGCGCTCGAGGCCGGGACCGGGGTGGGAGGCGCGTGGTACTGGAATCGCTATCCTGGAGCCCGATGCGATATTGAGAGTCTCGTTTATTGTTACTCCTTCTCGCCCATCATCGACGACGAATGGAGCTGGACTGAACGCTATGCGACGCAGCCGGAAATCGTTCGTTACATAAATTTTGTCTGCGATCGGCTCGATCTTCGCAAGGATATTTGCTTCAACTCCCGCCTAGTCAAGGCGACGTTCGACGAAGAGGCCGGGTTCTGGACGTTACATACCGAGAACGGCGATGTCTATCGTGCGCGGCATTTCGTTTCCTCGGCGGGCCCCATCTCGGAGCCTATCTGGCCTGACATTCCTGGTCGCGAGAAGTTCAAGGGAGAAATCTACCATACAGCGAAGTGGCCTCAGCAAGAGCCGGATTTCAGAGGCAAGAGGGTGGGAGTTATCGGCACGGGATCGTCCGGAACCCAACTCATTCCTCTTGTCGCAGAGCAGGCCAAACACCTGACAGTATTCGTCAGAACGCCGAACTTTTATGCCAACGCCAACAATCGGCCGCTGACCGATTCCGATCAGGCATGGTGGATGCAAAACAGGACAAGAATTCGCGAGCGGCTGCGGACGTCGGAAATCGTAGGTTCAGGTGATGTCTTCATGAATGAAGGGATGCTTGCAACGCGACTTCGCAAGGGTGACGAATACAGCGAGAATGAGCGGCGCGAAATTCTTGAGAAGCGATGGCAGTTTGGTGGGGCGACGATGCCTCGCGCGTTCGTCGATATTTTGACCAATCATGAACTGAATGACGAAATTTCCGGTTTTCTGCGCGCAAAGATTGCGCACATTATCAAAGACCCTGCAACGGCCGAGATCATGACGCCGCGCAACATCTATTTTGGAACCAAGCGGATCTGTGTAGGCACAAATTTCTACGAGACATTCAATCGCCCCAACGTCACGGCTGTCGGCGTCAAGAAAACGCCCATCGAACGGTTCTCGGAAAAAGGACTCGTCGTTGATGGCAAGGAACATGAGTTCGATGTCATTATCTGCGCCTCTGGTTTTGATGCGCTAACGGGTGCGTTGACCGTTATCGACATCCATGGCGTCGATGGGAAAACCATCAAGGATGTCTGGTCAAAGGGATCCGACACCTACTTGGGTATCGGCGTTGCGGGGTTTCCAAACCTCCATCTCATCGGCGGACCTGGAAGTCCTTCCGTCCTGGTAAATGTCGTTATGGCGAATGAATATCAGGTCGGATGGATATCGCGGCTCATCAAGTACATGCGGGACCACGGGTTGACTCGTGTTGATGTTGATCCTGAC